>NZ_QPNC01000009.1 GCF_003386285.1 Nocardiopsis sp. FIRDI 009 | reverse complement strand
GGATCGCTACAGGGCTGTGATCAGCGCTGATGCACCACGACCCCGACTTTGAAACAGCCCTGCGCGGCGGCGGGGACAAGCAAGGAGTGTCGGGGGTCATGGTGGCAGACGGCGCCGACACACGCCCAAGGGTTCGGCTACCAGCCCAGAGCAGAGCGCGAAAGATCGAGTGACGCGCGGATGCCAAGGCGCGTGCGGCGGCTCCCACGACGGGCTTAGAAATCCACTGACGGAACACCAATCAGCTCCCGCCAGGCAGTGATTCAGGCCCGTAAGAGAAGCCGCCGCACGCCCTGACTGTCAGTCCTCGAATACCAGATGGAGCGGCGGTCTCGGGGAAGACTCGGCCACATACCGCTCCAGTGACTCCCGCAGAGACTCCGCGTCATCGGGAAGAGTCCGCACCAGGTGCGCCCAGCCGGTGAAGCGGAGCGTCCCGGGCAGTTGCACCAGTCCGGTGATCGCGTCCCAGAACGCGTCCCAGTTGTGTCCGTACATGTCCGGGAAGCCCAACTCCTGTTTCAACAGGCGCTGGAGCCCACGGGCTGAGGACACGTCGTGCAGGGCGATCGTCACGTCGAGGACCTCTGCGGAGTCGTTCAGGGTGAAGACCGCCGAGTCCCACGCGCGCAGCACCGCGTCCCGCAGGTGGGAGATCCCCGCTGCGGCCTCGGGGCAGGTTCCAGTCAGCTCTCCCCATCCGACGACATGCACGACCCCGCGAACGGGACCGGTATCGAGGACAGTCCGCTCCAGCGTCGGCCAGTCGCCCCGGGACGCCAGTGGCACCCGTAGGACCGTACCGAGGATGTCCCGGACCTCGCCGTCCTCCGTTTCATCAGACAAATCGATAATCATCGTACTCTCTGAGGAAAATAGATATGAAGGGCCACGAACCTACTTGTAGGTTCCGATGAAGTGGACCGTCTCGTAATGATCCGTTGTGACGTACAACAGTCCGTCGTTGGAGTACAGCAGTCGGGTTCCAGGCTGTTTCGAGCGCTTCTGCATGTTGAGCGTTTTTCATCCTGAAGGTGCAGATCATGGCCCTGCACCAGCCTCCCGAAACCACCCCTGACAGCAAGGAACCCCTGGTAGAGGAGTTTTCGACCAAGAATCCTCGCCCGACCAGGGGGCCCGATGCTGTTGTACTGTGCCGCTCTGCCGTTGTCACGCCGGACCCTGAACCTGGCCGCCCGCACCATCCGCGCCCACCGCGAGAACACCCGCTCCCGGTGGCGGCGCCTGGACCCGGCTCAGCAGGCCCTGCTCGTGTTGGTCCACCTGTACAAGGGCGAGCCATTCGCCCAGGTCGCGGCAGGCTTCGGGGTGGGTACCACGACCGCCTGGCGCTACGTACGCGAGACCACCCGCCTACTCGCCCAGCAGGCACCCACGCTCGAACAGGGGCTACGCCGCGCACGGCGTCACGGGTGGGCCTACGTGATCATCGACGCCCGCCCTGATCGCCTGCGACCGCGCGGGAGCCGACCGCCCCTTCTACTCCGGTAAGCACAAGCAGCACGGCATGAACATCCAGGTCGTCGCGGCCCCGGACGGCGAACCCCTGTGGACCTCGCACTCGCTCCTGGGATCGGTGCACGATGTCAGAGCCGCCCGGGTGTGGAAGATCGCCGAGCGCGTCAGGGCCTCAGGTCTGCTCGGACTGGGCGACAAGGGGTACGTCGGCCTGTCGGAGGTGGTGTTCTGCCCGTTCAAGGGCCGAGGCAAGCCGCGGTGGAAGAAGGACGCCGACTCCGACCACGCCAAGCTCCGCTCACCTGGTGAGCGGGCCATCGCCCAACTCAAGAACTGGGATGTCCTACGCCGGTTGCGGTGCTGCCCGCACCGGGCCGGAGAGATCACCCGAGCCGTGCTCGTACTTCAACTCCGAGAAGCACGATGAAAAGCGCTCAATGTGTCCCGCCCGAGGGGATCACGGATTCCCCACGACCCACGATCTGATCCCCGATGCCCATCACTCACCCTCTGAACTCGCGGCGGCGCTCGTGGACACGGGCTTGCTGTAACCCCCAACGCAGGCCAGGAACCAGAGGAACCTGGTCTCTTGCCTGTCTGCGCTGAGAAGCGTCCGAGCGCCCCTACTAGCCGGGGGCGGTACCACCCCCGTGGTACCGGTCTCAGGGGCGGTACCACTCATCCCCAGGAAGCAGGGAACGGCCGGTAAGTATGGGTAACTCACTGGCCGCTCACGCCCCGAACGCAACCCGTTCGAGATCTAGAACACATATTCGATTACGATGCTCTGACAAGGCAAAACGTCACCTGATGGGCAGCCCGGTGATCGACCGGCCGATGATCAGCTTCTGGATCTCGCTGGCCCCCTCGAAGATGGTGAAGATGGTGGCGTCGCGGTGCCAGCGCTCCACGGGGTAGTCCCGCGTGTAGCCGTTGCCGCCGAGGATGCGCACGGCGTTCTGGGTGACGAACGTGGCCGTCTCGCTGGCGTAGAGCTTGCTCATCGAGCCCTGCGCGTGGTCGAAGTCCTTGCCGTTGCGCGCCATCCACGCGGCCCGCCAGACCAGCAGGCGCGCGGCGTCGATGCGGGTGGCCATCTCGGCGAGGGTGAAGGCCACGCCCTGGTTGTCGCCGATCGGTCGCCCGAACTGCTCGCGCTGCGTCGAGTACTCCAGCGCGTACTCGTAGGCGGCCCGGGCGCAGCCGACCGCCATCGCCCCGACCGTCGGACGCGAGGCCTCGAAGGTCTTCATCGCCGCCTGGCCCTTGGAACGCCTGCCCTCCCGCGCGCGAGCGAGGCGCTCGTCGAGCTTCTCCTTGCCGCCCAGCAGACACGAACCGGGGATCCGCACGTCGTCCAGCACGACCTCGGCGGTGTGCGAGGCCCGGATGCCGTGCTTGGCGAACTTCTGTCCCTGGCTCAGCCCCGGCGTCCCCGGCGGCACGATGAACGTCGCCTGCCCCCGGGAGCCGAACTCGGGCTCCACCGAGGCGACGACCACGTGGACGTCGGCGATACCTCCGTTGGTGGCCCACGTCTTGGTCCCGTTGAGCACCCACTCGTCCTTGGCCTGGTCGTAGACGGCCCGGGTGCGGATCGCCGACACGTCGCTGCCGGCGTCGGGCTCGGAGGAGCAGAACGCGGCGAGCTTGACGTCGTCGGCCGTGCCGAACATCTGCGGCGTCCACTCGAAGAGCTGCTCCTGGGTGCCGTTGGCGGCCACGGACACCGCGGCCAGCCCGGTGCCGGTGATGGCCAGGGCGATGCCCGGGTCACCCCAGTACAGCTCCTCGAAGGCGACCGGGATGCCCAGGCCGCTCGGCTCCAGCCACTGGTTGGCGAAGAAGTCGAGGGAGTACAGGCCGATCTTGGCGGCCTCCTGGATGATCGGCCAGGGCGTCTCCTCCCGCTCGTCCCACTCGGCGGCGGCGGGGCGGATGACGTCGGCGGCGAACCCGTGTGCCCAGTCCCGGACGTCGCGGACGTCCTCGTTCAGTTCCAGGCTGAAGGCGGGCGCGGTGGCCTCACTCATGCGCTTACATCCTTCTGTGCTCCCTCCCGGGGGAGGGTCGGCCGTTAGGTGTTACCAACGGTAACAGGGAGGGTGGACGGGCACAATCGCCGCCCCGGGAGCATCGGACGCACACACGGGCGGGCCGGGGGGACGGCGGGGTGTCGAAGCCGCGCCCCGGGAGCGGCCCGGGCCCGCTGTCCGCACACGCGCGGGGGGCCGGTGCGCGCCACCCGCGCACCGGCCCCCCGCGACCAGCAGTGCCCCCGTCAGTCCCGGCTGTGCTTCTCCAGGAAGGTGTAGACGTCGTGTTCGTCCACGCCCGGGAAGGTCCCCGAGGGCAGGGCGGACAGCACGTGGGAGTGGGCGCGCGCCGACGGCCAGACGTTGCCCTCCCAGCGGGCGGCCAGATCGGCGGGCGGCCGCACGCAGCACTCCCCCGACGGGCAGTTGGACTGGGTGCGGTTGGTGGTCTCGCGGCCGCGGAACCAGCGCGACTCCTTGTAGGGAACGCCGAGGGTGATCGCGAAGTTGCGCTCCCGGCTGGGGTCGACGTGCGCCACGCACCAGTGCGTCCCGTTGGGCTTGTCGGTGTACTGGTAGTAGATCGAGTACCGGTCCGGCGAGGCGAAGACCTGCCGCCCCGACCACTGGCGACACATGCGCTGGCCCTCGATCGCGCCGGTGTCGTCGGTGGGGAAGACCAGGCCGTCGTTCTCGTAGGCCTTGTAGATGATGCCGGTCTCGTCGTTGCGGATGAAGTGGCAGACCAGGTCCAGGTGGCGGTGGGCGAGGTTGGTGAACCGGTGTGCGGCCATCTCGTAGGAGACGGAGTAGACGTCGCGCAGGTCCTCCACCGACAGGTCGCGGGCCTGCTTGGCCTCCTGGAGGTAGGTGACGGCGGTGGACTCGGGGATGAGGACGGCGGCCGCGAAGTAGTTGGCCTCCACACGCTGGCGCAGGAAGTCGCCGAAGTCCTTCGGCTGCTGGTGGCCCAGGATCACGTGGCCCAGGGTCTGGAGCAGGATCGTCCGGGGGCTGTGCATGCCCAGCGAGGTCTCGCGCTTGAGGTAGATGCGCCGGTTGACGTGGTCGGTCAGGGAGCGCACCGAGCGGGGCAGGTCCTGCACGTACCGGAGGGTGAAGCCGTGGTGGGTGGCGATCGCGAGGATCTGCCCCTGGGACAGGGCCCCCGCGCTGTAGTTGACGGCGGCCAGGGTCTCGGCCGCCGCCTTCTCGATGTGCTCGAAGTAGTTGCCGCGCTCGCGCATCTGGCGTCGCAGGTCGGCGTTGGCCCGGCGCGCCTCCTCGGGAGTGGCGGTCGGCTTGGCGCTGCGCCGCCTGAGTTCGTCGTACAGGCCCACGATGTGCTCGAGCACGTCGTTGGGGACCCGCTTGCCGACCTTCAGGTGGGGGAGGTTGAGCTGCTGGTAGAGGGGGTCGCGCTGGGCCTCCTCGACCGCGATCTCCAGCTGCGCGCGGCGGCTCGGCGGCTGCTTGGACAGCAGTTCCTCGACCGAGACGTTGAGGGCGGAGGCCAGGGACGTGAGGAGGGAGAGCTTGGGCTCGCGTTTTCCGTTCTCCAACAGGGACAGCTGCGAGGGGGCACGACCGACGCGTTCTCCCAGGTCAGAGAGGGTGAGTCCACGCGCACGGCGAAGATGACGGAGTCGCTGGCCGAACGTGACGAGATCTAGGTCACCTGTCAAAGACGTTATTTCTTCAGTACCAAAGTACGCCATGCGTTCATAGTACGGAAAGAATCAAGCTTCTTCACACGATTTCGAGTGGAAAACCTGTGGATCTTGCTCAAGAATCATAGTTACCGGCGGGGAACTTACCGCCCAGGGCTCACCCCCGGCCCTGGATCGGCCTCCCTCGACCGGTGCGAACACCTTGGGGACTACACGTAAGGCGGGATCGAACATGGGCACGAGCGCTCGACGTCAGGAAGCCAGCGCCGAACTCCAGCGCGACTGGGAGACCAACCCCCGGTGGGCCGGTATCGAGCGCACCTACTCCGCCGACGACGTGGTCAAGCTGCGTGGCTCCGTCACCGAGGAGCACACTCTGGCCCGCCGCGGCGCCGAGCGCCTCTGGGACCTGCTGCACACCGAGGACTACGTCAACAGCCTCGGCGCCCTCACCGGCAACCAGGCGGTCCAGCAGGTCCGCGCCGGCCTGAAGGCCATCTACCTCTCCGGCTGGCAGGTCGCGGCCGACGCCAACCTCTCCGGCCACACCTACCCCGACCAGAGCCTCTACCCGGCCAACTCCGTCCCGGCCGTCGTCCGGCGGATCAACAACGCGCTCCTGCGCGCCGACCAGATCACCTGGGCCGAGGGTGACGACAGCGCCCCCGAGTGGCTCGCGCCGATCGTCGCCGACGCCGAGGCCGGTTTCGGCGGCGTCCTCAACGCCTACGAGCTGATGAAGGCCATGATCACCGCCGGTGCGGCGGGCGTGCACTGGGAGGACCAGCTGGCCTCCGAGAAGAAGTGCGGCCACCTGGGCGGCAAGGTCCTCATCCCGACCAGCCAGCACGTCAAGACGCTGAACTCCGCCCGCCTGGCCGCGGACGTCGCCGGTGTCCCGAGCCTGGTCATCGCCCGGACCGACGCCCAGGCCGCGACCCTGATCACCAGCGACATCGACGAGCGCGACCGCCCCTTCATCACGGGTGAGCGCACCGCCGAGGGCTTCTACCGCTTCCGCAACGGCGTCGAGGCCTGTGTGGCCCGCGGTCTGGCCTACGCCCCGCACTCCGACCTGCTGTGGATGGAGACCGCGACCCCCGACCTGGAGGTCGCCCGCGACTTCGCCGAGCGCATCAAGGCCGAGTACCCGGACCAGATGCTCGCCTACAACTGCTCGCCGTCCTTCAACTGGAAGCGCCACCTGGACGACGCGACCATCGCGAAGTTCCAGCGCGAGCTGGGCCACATGGGCTACAAGTTCCAGTTCATCACGCTGGCGGGCTTCCACTCGCTGAACTACTCGATGTTCAACCTGGCCAAGGGCTACGCCCAGAACGGCATGACCTCCTACGTCGAGCTCCAGGAGGCCGAGTTCGCGGCCGAGGCCCAGGGCTACACCGCCACCCGCCACCAGCGCGAGGTCGGCACCGGCTACTTCGACTCGATCAGCACGACCATCTCCCCTGAGGCCAGCACCACGGCTCTCACCGGCTCCACCGAGGAAGACCAGTTCTCAGCGGCTCACTGACGCTGGTCTTCGTTCCCCGACGGTCGTCCCTCCCCGCTTTCGTGGCTGGGGCGGGGCGGGACGACCGTCCCCCCCTGGCCGTCGGCCATGCGCGGTCCGTGTCACACGCGCATGGCCGGCGGCCTTTCCCGTGTCCGACTCCCCTCGCGCGTTTCCTAGAGTCGAACCGTGACTGACGAGACCCGTGACACGGCCGCACCGGCCACGAGCGACACCACCGCACCGGCCGCCGACGCGGCCCTCCCCTCCCCGCGCCTGCTGCGCTGGGAGATCGCGACCGTCCTGGCGCTCTCCCTCGGCGCGGCCGCGGTGTCGGCGACCATCCACTTCGTCGGTGCGCTGACCGCGCCGGAGTCCCTGGCCGAGCAGACCGCGACCCTGGTGCGTCCCCGCGCCGACCAGCGCCCCTGGCTGGACCTGACCTGGCAGCTGTACGCGGTGGTGTTCGCGCTCGCGCCCGTCCTGCTCGTCGTGCACCTGCTGCACCGCACCGGGGAGAGCGCCCGCACGGTCGGCTTCGACGTGCGCCGACCCGGGTCCGACCTGGCGCGCGGCGCCGCGCTCGCCACCCTGATCGGGACCGGCGGACTGGCGGTGTACGTGGTGTCCTGGCGGCTCGGCCTGACGGTCACGATCGACCCCAGCACCCTGGACGGCAACTGGTGGGACACCCTGGTCCTGGTGCTCCAGGCCGCCAAGAACGGCGTGCTGGAGGAGGTGGTCGTGGTCGGGTACCTGCTGCACCGGCTGGGCCAGCTCGGCTGGTCGCCCTGGCGCGCGGTCCTGGTCAGCTCGGTCCTGCGCGCCTTCTACCACCTGTACCAGGGCGTGGGGATGTTCTTCGGCAACCTGGTGATGGGTGTGGTCTTCGGCTGGTTCTACCACCGCTACGGGCGGGTGATGCCGCTGGTGGTGGCGCACACGCTCATCGACGTCGTCGCCTTCGTCGGCTCGGTGCACCTCATCGGTCGGCTGGACTGGCTCCCCGTCTAGGCCGCCGCCCGCTCCAACAGGACGGACAGGATCCGCCCGGCCTCCGTCCACAGCACCGCGCCGCCGACCCCGGGGACCACGTGCAGCTCGGCGCCGGGGATACGCGAGGCCAGCGTGGCGCCGTTGTCCGGTGAGTGGACTGTGTCCTCGGCGCCGTACCAGAGGTCGACCGGCTCGGTCACGGCCGCGGGGTCGAAGGACCAGCGGCCCATCGCCAGCACGGTGTCGCGGGCGTAGCCGTCCCCGCCCCCGGCGAACCCCTCCTCCAGCGCGGCCAGGTAGGCGGCCTCGAACGCGGGGGAGCGGTAGACGGCCAGGTCGCTGTCGGGCGCTCCGCCCGTGACCATCGACCACATCGCCTCGGGGCCCAGGCCGCGGAGGAACGACCGCGCGCCCTCCGGGTCGGCGGCGACGCGGTCGACCAGGGAGCGCAGGTCGTCGGGGAGGGCGTCGGCGAAGGCGGGGTGTGCCACCTCGTCGGCCGCCGACACCAGCGCCGCCGGTCCCGTGACACCCGCCACGGTGCAGGCCAGGGCGAACGGCGCGCCCTGGGAGTTGCCGACGACCGGAGGGCGCCCCAGCCCGCGGCGCCGGGCCAGATCGGCGATGTCGTCGGCGAAGTCCGCGAAGGTGTGCCCCGGGTCGGGCGAGGACGCGCCCAGCCCCGGGCGGTCGACGGAGACCAGACGGACGCCGAGCGCCTCGGCCGCACCCGCGCCGATCCCCAGACGCCGACTCGTGGCGGCACCGGGGACGAACAGGACGGGGTGGCCGTCCCGCGGCCCCCACTCGGCCCAGGCCAGTGTGCGGCCGTCGGTCAGTACGGTCTCTCCGAGGCGCTCGGGAGCGGTGACGTAGGTGTCCATGTGGGGTATTTTCATCGACCTTGTACGTATTTTCACGCTGTTTTCGCGGTGGGCGCGGGCTAGCCGGGCCGACGCGGGTCCGTCCCGGCCGCTCCCGTCGGGGACGCGGCCCCGACCGATCGCCGAGGCTCCCGCTCGGCGATGGCGTCCTCCAGGTAGCGGGGGCGGCCCAGCAGGAGACCGACGGACACGTTGACCGCGACCAGGCCCAGCACCAGGGCCAGCGGCGCACGCCAGTCGCCGGACAGCTCGTGCAGCAGTCCGAACAGGAACGGCCCGGCGCCCGCCATGAGGTAGCCCAGGCTCTGGCTGGACGCCGACATGGCGGCGGTGCCCTCGCCCGTACGGGTGCGCAGCGCGAAGACGGTCAGGGCGTAGACGAAGCTGCCCATGCCCACGCCGATGAAGGTCGTCCAGACCCACACCCCGGACATCGGGGAGAACCACATCCCGCCGAGCCCGATGAGGTAGGCGAGGGCGAACACGCCGACGAACGGGCGCTGGTCGCGCACGCGGGTCAGCAGGGTCGGCAGGATCAGCGACATCGGGACGCCGAGCGTGGCCAGGTAGGACAGGGCCAGGCCGGCGGTCTGGGCGTCCATCCCCTGGTCGCGCAGCATCTGCGCGTACCAGCCGAACATGATGTAGGCCACCGAGGACTGCGTCCCGAAGTACAGCACGCTCTGCCAGCCGATCGCGGTGCCCAGGACCTCGCGCACGCCCAGCCCGCGCCCCTTGCGGCCACCGCGCTGACCGTGCCTCAGGACGAGCAGCCACGGCAGGACGGCCACGATCCCGAACACGGCGAAGGAGCCGAGGGCGATCCTCCAGTCCCCCGTGGCCTGCTCCAGCGGAACGGTCGCGGCGGCGGCCAGTGCGGTCCCGGCCGCGAGCGCGGTGGTGTACACCGTCGTCATCAGACCGACCCGGTGGGGGAAGTGGTACTTGACGAGGGCGGGCAGGATGACATTTCCGATCGCGCCACCGGCCAGTGCGACGACGCTCAGTGCGAGGAAGGGCCAGGGGCTGGGCGCCGCCGCTCGCCCGACGAGGCCCACCACCAGCGCCACCAGCGCGTACACCAGGAGGTGGTGGTCGCCCAGCCGGCGCGCCAGGGTGGGGGTGAGACCGCCGAACAGGGCGAAGCACAGGACGGGAAGCGTGGTCAGGACGCCCGCGCCCACCGCGGTCATGCCCAGGCCCGCGGTCACCTCGTCGAGCACGGGGCCCACGCTGGTGATCGCGGTGCGCAGGTTGAGGGCGGCCAGCCCGATACCGGCCGCGACCAGCAGGGGAACCGCCCACCGGGAACGCGAAGGAGCGGTCTCCCGTTCCGGGTGACCGCTCGTCGGCGTCTTCAGTGGAGCTGGCGCGGCGCCCATGCGAAGTGCCTCACAAATTCATAGGATGACCCAATGTGCTTCATGAGGATAACGCATTGCCGTTCACCGACGATTCCGCGCCCCGACTGGTCTAAGCTCCCGCCTAACCGATCCGAACACGCGCACTCGCCCTGTCATCCGGCGACCCGCCCCTAGGAGGAAAAGCGTGCCCCTCGCCTCGACACGCCGGACCGGTCTCGTGGACCAGGTCATCAGTCAGTTACGAGCCCAGATCGACTCGGGGGAATGGGGCGTCGGCGACCGCATCCCCACCGAGTCCGAACTCTCCGAACAGCTCGAGGTCGGCCGCAACACCGTCCGTGAGGCCGTCCGCGCCCTCGCCCACGCGGGTCTGCTGGAGATCCGCCAGGGCGCCGGGACCTTCGTCCGCGCCTCCAGCGAACTGGGCGGAGCGCTGCGCCGCCGCCTGGAGCGCTCGCGGCTGCGCGAGAACCTGGAGGTCCGCCGCGCGCTGGAGGTCGAGGCCGCGCGCCTGGCCGCGCTGCGCCACAGCGACGAGGACATGGCCGACATCGACCGCGCCATGGACCTGCGCGAGGAGGCCTGGCGGGCCCGCGACATGAGCGCGTTCGTGGAGGCGGACTTCACCCTGCACCGGGCGGTGGTCAACGCCACGCACAACACCCTGCTCATCGACCTGTACGACGACATCGCGCAGGTGGTCTACGCGAGCATCGCGCACACCGCCTACGAGCAGAACGAGGAGGCCGCGGGGCAGCCCTCCACGGCCTCCGAGGGGATCGACCACTCCAAACTGGTCGAGGCGGTCCGGGCGGCCGACCCGACGGCGGCGGCCCGTGAGGCGACCTGCTACATCGACGAGCTGATCTCCCTGGCCGAGGACTGAGACGGGGTCCGCCCACCCGGCGGGCCCCGGACCGTGCCCGGGGCCGCGTGTGCGCTCCGCGGCCGTCAGTCGCCGCCGTAGACGTCGCCCGCGACCCGCCGGGAGGTCGCGACGCCGGGCCGGAGGGCCGAACGGCCGTCGGCGCCGCGCGCGGCCTGGTCGAGACGGGTGGCGCGGGAGCGCGTGCGCCCGCCGCCCCGCACGGCGTCGCGGTCGGCCGAGCCCTCCCACCCCGAGACCCGTGAGGGGTCCAGGCCGAGCAGGTCCAGCGTGCTCTCCCCCGCGTGCACGGCGTCGACGAGGGCGCGGTCACGGGTGATGCCGCTCACGGTGTCGGCGATGATCGCGCTGACCTGGCCGCGCGGCAGGCACACCACGCCGTCGTCGTCGGCGACGACCCAGTCGCCCCGGCGGACGGGCAGGGGCCCCGGCCCACCGGCGGTCGACATGCTGATCTGCTGTCCGATCGCCCCTCCGGCCTCGTGCCCGGCCTCGCGCACGGCGACCCCGGCGCTGAAGACCGGCAGCTCGCTGTGGGCGATGGCGGCGATGTCGCGCACACAGCCGTCGAGCACGATGCCCACGACGCCGCGTGCGCGCGCGGCCACGGCGATGATCTCGTCCACGTACCCGTACTCGGGTTCGCCCGCCACGTCCACAACCAGCGCGGAGCCGGTCGGCGCCTGGGCGATGGCCACGTGGATGGCCAGATTGTCCCCGGGGACGCAGCGGACCGGGAAGGCGGTCGCGGCGAACGCCGCCCCCGGCCAGACCGAGAACAGGTGCGTCCCGAACGGGCGGCCTCCGTTCCTGGCCAGTGCCGCCGTGCCCACCGCCGTCAACGTCCTCGCAAGCGCCACGTCAGCCTCCCACTACACCCGCGCCTGGTGCGGTCGGCTCACGCCGACCCGTATCCATACTCACGGGTAACTTAAGCGTGACGCAAGACATACGCCCCGGAAACACGTAAAAATGTTACCGGCGGTTACATTCGAGCCGTGTCGGGCGCGCACACCCCGGACGGGAGGTCCGAGAACGTGCGCGCCGGACCTCGGCACGGGGGTCAGACGGGAACCCACCCGGACGGACGCTCGCCTCCACGGCGCTCCTTGCGTACCGACAGGTGGTCCCACGTCTCCACGTGGGCCACTCCCGGGGCGACCCGGACCCCCTCCAGGGCCTCCACCAACTGGTGGCGGTCGGGCGCGGTGAGCGTCCCCACCACGTCGTAGCGCCCGAACCCGCTGGCCAGGAAGGACATCCGGGGCATGTTGGCCAGGGCCGCTCCCACGGCCTCGGCGTCCCCCCGGCACCGCAGTCCGAAGCCGAGCTGTTCGTTGGCCCCCACGGCCGACGGGTCCACGATCGCGGTGACGTGCACCACCCCCGAGTTGAGCAGCCGCACCACCCGGGAGCGGGCCGCCGCCTGCGACAGCCCCACCTGGCGTGCCAGGTCCGCGTACGAGGCGCGGCCGTCCCTGAGCAGTTGGCGCACCAGGCGCCAGTCCAGGGCGTCCAGCTCCACGTCCCGCAGTTCCCGCACGCTGCTGTGGGCGTCCTTGAACACGGCGTTGGCCCGGAAGACCTCCGCCCCCTCCACGCCCGGCAGCGCGCGCAGCTCCGCCAGCTCCTTGGTGAGTGCCCCGTCGTCGGCCACCCTCACCTGCGCGACGGCCGGAAAGCGCCCGGCCGAGTGCGCGGCGAAGGTCACGGCCTCACGCTCGTCCAGGGCCTCCATCAACGGCCCCACGGGCCCGTTCACCCGGAAGGAGACGTGGCCGAGGACCTCCATGCCGACGACCCCGGCGTGGAGGACGCCCACGATCCTGATCGCGCCTGAGTGCACCAGCTGGCGCACTCTGGCGCGCACGGCCGTCCGGGACAGGCCGACCCCGTCGGCCAGCGCCTGGAACGTCGCTCTGCCGTCCCCCTGCAACGCGCGCATCAGCGCCACGTCAACCGCATCGAGCACGATGGTGCCTTTCATTCCCATGACGTCGCCCTTCCCCCGGACGACGCCCCCTCCTGCGGCCAGATCATCGCAGTTGTCGCGCCGGTTCACTACTGATCGCCAAAGAAATCGACGGTTTCACCCCTTTGATCGACCCGAAAGCACCACCCAACCCCCCACCGACGACCTCTCGACGACATAACAGACTTGTATAGAACATCCCTAATGAGGCGGCCTCCGTGCGCACAAGTCCGGCAAAGCGCCACACTGAACTCACGGGCGCGTCGCACGCCCGCACGGGGGACCGCTTCCCGCGCGCGTGCGAGGCGCCGTGTGACCTGTCCGAAGGCGCGAACCGCCCCCGGGGGAACGGGGCCGCGCCCTCGTACGTGTACGTGACGGAGGCGTTCGGGCCGACCCCGGGCGTCGCGAGCGCGTCCTCCGCCCAGCGACCGCGGCGGACGCGACCACATGGGGCGGAGACCTCCGCCCCACGGCTGGAGAGGAATCGCCGGTGGCAGCCGAAGAAGACCAGCGGGAAGAGGCGCCCGCGCGACCGGGCACGGGGCGGGCCCTGCTGTGGACCGCCGCGTCACTCCCCCTGCCGGGCGTGGCCCACCTGCGCATGGGATTCCGGCGGGCGGGACTGACGATCCTGGGCACGTATCTGCTCGGCGTCGTCGCGCTCGTGGTCTGGGGGGTGTGGCTCTCGGCCAACGACACCAGCACCGCGGCCATCCTCGCCGGTATGGCCGTTCAGAACAGGTGGCTCACGGCGGCCATGATCACGGTGTTCGTGGTGGCGGTGCTGTGGCTGTCGATCATCGTGCACTCCTGGGCGATCACCCGGCCCGAGGAGGCCCCGCTCGGCCGGCGGCTGCTCAGCGGGGTCGTCGTCACCGCCCTGTGCCTGACGGTCGCCCTGCCCGCGGCCCTGGCGCTGCACGGCGGGTACACGACGCAGCGCACCCTGTCCACGGTCTTCGGCGCGCCCCAGCCCGACGACGAGCCGCACAACGCCGCCGACCCCTGGAACGGCGCCGAGCGGATCAACGTGCTGCTCATCGGCGCCGACTCCGCGGACAACCGCTACGGCGCGCGAACCGACTCGATGATGGTCGCCAGTGTGGACACCGAGACCGGCGACACGGTGCTCATCGGCCTCCCCCGCAACCTGGAGAACGCGCAGTTCCCGCCGGGCACCGCCCTGGCCGAGCGCTACCCCGCCCCCTACGGCTTCGACGACCTGCTCAACGAGGTCTACCAGACGGTCGCCGAGGAGCCGGAGACGCTGGCGATCAACCCGGCCGTGGCCGACCCGTCCGCCGACACCCTCAAGACCGTCATCGGCTACAACATCGGCCTCGAGGTCAAGTACTACGCCATGGTCGACATGATGGGGTTCCGCGACCTGATCGACGCGGTCGGGGGGATCGAGGTCCTCATCGAGGAGCCGATCCCCTACGGCGTGCACGGCGGGGTGCTGGAGCCCGGCCTCCAGCGCCTGAACGGCCACGAGGCGCTCTGGTACGGGCGTTCCCGGGTGCTGTCCGACGACTACGGCCGGATGGGCCGCCAGGGCTGCATGATCAAGTACGTGGCCGAACAGGTCGACCCGGCGACCGTCCTGACCAGCTACCGGCGGTTGGCGGGCGCGACCGAGCGCACGCTGAGCACGGACATCCCCCAGACCAAGGTCCCCGCGTTCATCGAGCTCGCCGACACCGTCACCGACACCGGCTCGATGAGCACCCTCCAGCTCTCCCCGCCCCAGGTGAACACGGCCCACCCGGACTGGGAGGCCGTGCGCGGCCTGGTCGCGAGCGCCATCGGCGGACAGGCGGAGGACGACGGGCTCCCCGCCGACCCGTCCCCCTCCGCCTCCCCGTCGATCGAGGACCCCGTCCAGGGGGAGACCGAGCCCGAGGAGGACCGGACCGAGTGGCAGGAGTACACCGGGCTGGACGAGCCCTCCCCCGCCGACCCCGGACGCCAGGTCGGCACCGACCCCAGCGACCTGGACGCCCTGTGCCCGTGACTCCCGTCCGCGACTGACCGCGCCCGTCCGCGATCGGCGGCGGCACGGTCGCGCGGGCACGGCCGCGGGCACCGGCCGCACCAAGCACGGTTCACGGTCCCGTCCGGCCGACTCCAGCACAACGCACGGTTCACGGAATGAGTCGGCAACGGCGGAAATGCGCGGGCCCCCTGCGTGGTTGAGGTTCTACCAGTGTCCCTCGCCGGGTCCGCGCGCGGGCCCGGCGCACGAGTGCGGAAGGTGGGGAGATGGCGGACGCATCGCGCCGGTCCGGCCGCTGGAACGGACTGGTCCTCTCCGCGGCGATCCTGGTGGCGCTCACGGTCGTCATCGTCCTGGCCGCGCGCTGGGTGGTCGAGCACACCGGAGGCCAGGGGGTCTCGGCGCCCTGGGGGCCGGAGTGCTCGGCGTGGGTGGGTGAGGAGCGCTTCTCCCTCGACCGGGACCAGGCACGGCGCGCGACCACCGCCGCCGCGGTCGCCGTCCAAGGGGAGGACGCCCCCGTCGAGGCGCCCGACACCGGCGACATCCCCCCGCAGGTGCTGACCGTGTTGGCGGAGGGGTCGCCGGACGAACCGGGGCCGTCGCTCACCTGCCGGTCCACCAACGACCAGGGACTGGAGGTCCAGGAGGAACTGGAGCCCTCGGGGCTCACGGCGCGCGCGGAGAACCTCAGGGACGGGATGGAGGGGGTCTTCGCCGACCTGAGCCTGGGCGGATTCCTCCCGGGCGGCTACGACACCGGGCACGGCGACGACTCGGCGCACTACGAGGGCCGGGCGATCGACATCTTCTACCGGCCGGTCAGCGAGGACAACCGGCGCGCCGGATGGGTCATGGCGCACTGGCTGATCGCGCACGCGCCCGACTACGACGTGGCCGTGATCATCTTCGACGACCGGATCTGGAGCACCTTCTACCCGTCGCTGGGCTGGCGCGTCTACGAGGCCGACCCCGACAACGAGATCCTGCGCCACCTGGACCACGTGCACGTCGACGTCCAGCGCGGCGCCGACCCCTCCGACGCGGGCTGACCCGGCGGTTCGGCGTCCGCGGCGGAGCGCTCCGGGGGCTCACGGCCTCGGTGCTCCGGGGCTCGGTGGCACGCGGGCGCGAGGCGACCGGCGCGCGAGGGCGCACAGACCGCCCGGCGCGGCGCCCGGAGAGCGCGGAAGGCTCGGGATCACCGAACCGGAGGCTCCCCGGACACCGGGGTTCCGGGCACGGTGCCCGGGACCCCCGGCGGGGCCTTCGGCTCGGTCCGCCAGACGGAACCGGTGGCGGCGCGTGCGCTGGACCCGGTCCTGGCGGGCCCCCGCTCAGTCCTCCAGGCGGAACCCGACCTTCATCCCGACCTGGTAGTGCGCGATCACACCGTCCTCGATGTGCCCGCGGATCTCGGTGACCTCGAACCAGTCCAGGCCCCGCAGCGTGTCCGAGGCCCGGTCGATGCCGTTGCGGATGGCCTGGTCGACCCCCTGCGGTGAGGTTCCGACGATCTCCGTGACGCGGTACGTGTGGTGGGACATGAGCGACCCCCTGCGTTGTCCGTTGCCCGGTCGCGCGAACGCGACCCCCCGTGTCACTGCCTCCCCGTGTTCCCCTCCCATCACACCGACCGCACCCACGCGCCATCGACCGTGTCCGGCGGCCCCGGTCGTGCGGCTTTGCCGTTCCCTGAGGCGGTCCCCACCCCTGTTTGGCGCGGCGTTGACCCCGTCGCGGCGCCGTTCCGAGCACGCGGGCACCACATCATGGGCGAAGTGTCAGATTGGTCCTGACCTGGGACTTAAGACCTTCGATTGGTGGGACTCTCCCGAGACAACGTCGTAACTCACTCTTGACGTACCCCGGGGGGCCTCGGTGTACATTGGGGTCTAGCGCTTCGGTCCCCCGTCGGAGCGCGCGGCGATGTTTCGAGCCCCCGTCGGAACATCGTGAGCGACGCCGGGTGGTTTGCCCCCGTAGCCACCCGGCGTCGCCCTTTTCTCCGCCGACTTCGGCGACGACAACCGATCGTGACCGAGGCTTGACCATTCGGGCCGCGTATCCCGCTGGGGGTCAGAATTGGGTAATCCGGCCGTGGAACCGCGCTGCTCCCGCCGTGGCTGCCAGGCGGACGCCGTCTGGGCGCTGGTGTGGAACAACCCGAAGCTGCACACACCCGACCGCCGCAAGGTGTGGACCGCCTGCGAGGAGCACCGCGAGTACCTGTCGAACTTCCTCGACATCCGGGGGTTCCTGCGCGAGGTCGTCCCCCTGGACGAGTACCGGAGCCGCTGACCTCCCGGTCCGGTCCCGGGTGGGGGCGCCGTCCACACCCCCACCCGGAGCTCATCCGACGGCGATCCGCCAGGCCTCGTGCCGCACCGCGTCGTCTCCGATCTCCCCGGCGAGGGTGAGCAGATCCGGCCAGGGCGCGGGCCACGCCGAGACACCGCCGACCCTTCTGACCAGCTCCACGTAGAGCAGACCGATCGCCGTCCGGTCACGTCCGTCGGCACTGACGGCCGCCGCGCGCACCTTCCGCAGCACGGCCTCCAGCACCTCCGGGGTGACGGCCGGGTCGCCGCCGTACCCGACCACGGACGTGACCAGCCGGTGCAGGTCCGCTTCCCGCCACGAGGGCGCGGCGGCCAACAGCCGGGCGGCGAGCGTCAGCCGTCCGGCCAACCACGGCGCGGAGGGAGATCCGTCCGAGCGGCGGACACCGCGCTGGAGCACGGCCTCCACGAGCTCGACGGCCAGGTGGGCGCACTCGGGACGCTCCGCCAGCCTGGCGAACACGAGGTTCGCCTGGTCGCGGAGCACCGTGTCGTCCTCGGGGGAGGTGCGGCGGAGCCGGGCCAGGAGTGCCACCGCCTCGGCCAGCCGGTGGTAGGCGGTATCCGACGGGGGCCGGGTGACCGTCGCGACACCGTGCTCCGGGCCGGGAACCGCCGCGAGCAGCCGGGTGATGACCTCGCCGAGGCGGTCCCGGCCCCGCCCCCGCAGCACCGTCTCGGTCAACGCGCCCACCGTGCGGTGCCAGGGAAAGCCCGGATCGCACGCGCGCTCGACAATCCCGTCGAGCGCGTCCTCCCACCAGGGCGCCCACCGGTTCGCCCTCCGGAGTACCCGCGGGCTCTGCCGCTCCAACGGGGGAAGGGAGGCGACCACCGCCGCCATCCGGGCCCGCTGGTCCCGGGGGCACGTGAGGGGGTCGGCGCCGAGCACGGCGGCCTGCGCCTCCTCGTCGGTGAAGCCGGGGGCGTGCTCGGCCAGGGCGGCCGGTGCGGCCGGGTGGTCGCAGGCACGCATGAGGGCGCCCGCGACCGCCGCGCGGACGTCCCGGTGCAGGGCCCCGGCGGCGAGCACCCGCGCCAGCGCCTCGACCGCGCCCGGCGGTCGGTGGTGTTCGAGCAGGCGGGCAGCGATCTTGCGCACGGCCACCTTGGCCGGTCCGTCCAGCGCGCCGATGAGGATCGGTCCCAGGCGGGAGGGTGCCACGCGCACGGCGCACCGCGACAGCGCGGGTCCGGCCGCCCTGGACTGGGGGCCGCCGCTGTGGGCCAGGATCGTCCCCAACGCGCGTTCGGGCTCGTCGCAGCCGCCGAGCGCGCCCAGGGCGGCCTCGCGCAGCACGATGTCGTCGCCATCCAGGAAGGGAGCGAGCCGGTCGACGGCCCCCGGGAGGCGGCCGAGCTGGCGGATAGCGGCCTCCCGGTCGTCGGGAACGCCCCCGGTGTCGGCGGCGACCGCCGCCAGGTGCTCGCCGATCCACTCACGCGCCCGCTCCGGCCAGTTCCGGGCGAGGGCACCGATGACCTCCGGAACCCACGCCCGCCCGCCGTCCGGGCGGGGCAGCCCCACCCGGGTCAGACGACGGACCAGCGACGCGGGGTCCGCCGAGCGGACCAGGGTTCGCCACACCGCGGGAACCGCCGCGGACTCGGGGCGGTAGGCGAAGAGCTCGAAGGCGCGGGAGCCGCGTTCGGGTCCGGCCAGGTACAGCCGCGCGGCCCGGTCCGCGTCCCGCGAGGCGGGGTCGTGCAGGAACACACCGGCCAGACGGCGCCGGAACGCATCGCCCAGGTGAACCGCCCTGCCGCCCAGTTCCTCCACCAACCGGGCCAGGACCGCGTGATCGCCGCGATCGCGTGCCGCGTCCAGGTATGGGAGGAGCCGCCGGTACAGGTCGTGTTCACAGCCCGGTGGCAGAACCTGGTCGAGGTGGAGCTCCAGCTGAGCACGGGGGGCGCCGCGGTAACGGCGTGACCACCAGGGCGTCCCGTGCCGCAGCCGGTCGGGGTCGCCGAACCCGTCAGGGCCGAACGCCTCTGCCAGCCGTGCGTACACCTCCACGCCCCAGCGCCGGACCGCGCCCTCGGCGGAGGTGTCCGGATGCCGCAGCAGCCGCGCGGCCAGGTCGCGCAGCGCCCGCCGGGTGTCCGCGGAGGTGTCACGGGCCGTCACGGTGTGGTCGAGGAGCTGGTCGAGGACGTCCGTGGTGGGGGTTCCCGCACCGCCGTGCCGGGGCTCCCCGTGCGCGGATCCTCCGGGTCCCGCCCCGGCACGGACCGAGGTGTCCGCGTCCAGGAGCCCAGCCGCCCGGGTCAGCGGCACGGGACGCACCCGGCACAGCGCCCGCAACAGGTCCCGCCGCACGGGGTCGCGTTCGGCGCGCAGCCGCGCGACGCGTTCGGTGAGCACGCCGCGCAGCAGGTCGGCCTCGCCCGTCCTCGCCGTGGCCGCCACGAGCGCGGCCAATCCCCTGGCCCGCCGCCCGGCGTCACCGGAGGAGGCCGCCAGGGACAGCTCGTCGACCACCTCGTCGTGGGGAAGGAACGCGAGCACGTCCAGGTCCGCGTGAGGGTCGGTGCCCTTGGGAGCTTCGGCCTGGAGCCGCCTGACCCGCTCCAGCAGGTCACGGGCCTCGGTCTCCACCAGCTCCGGAGGAAGCAGGTCGAGGTAGAACGCGGCTCCCGCGCCGAACCTCGCGGGCCGGGGCCGCACGGCGCGCTCCAGGTACTCGCGCCGCACGGACCAGGGCATCGCCCGCAGGACGCGCCCAGCAGTGTCCGGGGCGTACGTCATGAGCCTGCGGAGGGACCGGATGTTGCGGCTCCCGTCGGGAAGCACCGGGTAGGGGGCCGGATAGTGCCAACGGTCCCCTTCGGCGTGGATCACCCGGGTCGCGTGCGCGAACCCGAAGCGGCGGGGGTCGGACGGCCCCACCAGTTCCGCGACGGCCTCGGGTCGGATCGGGTCGAGGGCGCGCAGGGCCCGTCGCCAGTCGCGGGTCAGCGACTCACGGGGGGTGACGTCGGACAGCATGCCCAGGAGGGCGTCCGGGTGGCGTCGGGCCAGCCGCCGCCAGGAGCGCACGGCGTGGGCGAGGTCGGGCAGGCGGCGCGCCACCACCGCCGTCGAACAGGCCGGGAGCAGGGCGGCGGCCTCGGCGTCACCGTACTCGTGTCCGACCCGGTCGAGGAGCCGCTCGGCCAGCGCGGCGCGGCGTCCGTCGTAGAGGGTGCGGTACAGCGCCCGACGCAGGCCCGTGGGGGCGTCCGCCAGCGCGGGAGGGACCGCCTCGTCGGGCACGGGGATGACGCGGACCGCGCGCAGGGCGGCGCGGCGCAGTTCGTGGTCGGGACCGGCCAGGTGGCGGGCGACGGTGTCGGTGTCGCGGGCGGCGATGGCCATGTGCAGGGCGATACGCGCGTGACCGTCGGATTCGAGCCGCCGGAGGATCCCGGAGAGGTGGGGTGTGCCCGCGTGGTCGCGGGCGTAGAGCGCCAGGCGCCGCATTCGGGCGGCGGGGGCGGTGTGGTCGAGGGACTGGAGGAGCGGGACGGCCGACGCGTGCGTCGGCTGGGTGGGGCTCAACGGCCCGGGCGGAGACCGCCCTTCCTGATCGTCATGGCCGACATCTTGGACCACGGGGCCGGTGCTCCGCAAGTGCGGTGGTGGGAGGGGGTGGGACGGATCCTGGCACCTCTGCCACCGGATGCCCGTCCACCGGTACGGGATGTGCCGCTCGGCCGCTGACCGGGCACCGGTCGTGGCGCACCGGCAGTGGGTTCGGGACGACAGATGATCAGCGCTGGTCGGACGAGAGCGCCCGAATCGACGCCAACCGCGCCGCCTCCTCGAAGGTGTGGGCGTACAGGGCGCGGACACTCGACGCCGAACGCGGTTCGATCCGCCACACCGCCCCGTTTCCGTGCTCCCCCGGGGCGAGCCGGGTGAACAGCACGTGGGGGAACCGGGAGGAGAGGTCGTGCAGTTCGGAATCCATGGGGGTCAGACTAATCCGCTGCCGACCCCTGATACCCGTCCTCGGTCCGGACGGGCGCCCCCGCGGAGGCAACCACGTCCACGTCGGGGACGAAGGCGGCGACCTCACGTGCAGAAAGTGCGGTGCCTCCTAACCTTGACCCCGCCTCTGCCCCGGCCGCCCCCTCGCGGCCGGGGGGCCGCGGTGGGACGCCGCTCCGGGCAGGCGCGGCGCAGCCGGGGGGGGAGGGACACGGTCATGGGGGACCGGGGCCGGTCCAGGCGCTTCAGGGGGCGTCCGGGGTGTCCCGCTCCAGGTCCCCGCGCACCCGGGCGAGGTCCTCGGGGGTGTCGCAGTCGAACTCGGCGCCGTCGTCGGCCAAGGTGACCCGGCGCGGCTCCAGCGGGCCGAGGAGACCGTACAGGGATCGGCCCCGGTAGTCGGAGAGCGCCGCGCGGACGGCGTCGGTGCGCCACACCCCGGTCAGCCACTGCTCACGCCCGTCCGCGTCCACGTACACCGCCCCGGGGTCGGTCGCCGTGCGGGCGGCGGAGAGTTCGGCCAGGTGAGCCGCGGTCAGGCGCGGCAGGTCGGCGGCCAGCAGCGCGAACCGGGGCGCGCGCACGTGCGCCAGCCCGGCGCGCAGAGCGGGCACGGGTCCGGCCCCGGGCGGGTCCTCCCGGACGTAGCGCGCGGGTGGGCTCTCCCGGGGCGGGCCGACGACGATGACGCGGGCGTCGGGGGCGTGGGCGCGGACCGCGTCGGCGACCCGCTCCAGCATCGTGCGCCCCGCGACGGTCAGGCCGGGTTTGTCGGCTCCGCCCATCCGCCGGGCGGCGCCTCCGGCGAGGACGACCGCGTCCAGGCCCCCTGGCGGTGTGCTGCTCACCCTCCCAGGATGGACCACCTGGGACCGGGCCGGCTCCCGGGTCAGCCCACCCACTGGAAGACGCACCCGGCCACGGTCGCCCCCAGCGCCGCCCCCGCGAGGGTCTGGGCGGGCGTGTGGTCGCCAAGACGCACGCGCGACCACCCCACCAACGCCACCACCGGGACCGTGACCACCGGGAGGGAACCGTAGGTCAGCGCCAGGAGGACGGCCGAGCCCCCGGCCACCGCCGTGTGCACCGAGATCTTCCACCGGGCGGCGACCGTGACGGCGAGGGTGACGAACAACGTGGCCAGCATCGCGACGACCAGAGCCAGCATCGCCGTGGGCGCGTCGAGGGCGAGCAGGGTCGCGACACCGGAGACGACACAGCCGATGATGATCAGCAGCGGGACGAGCCGCTGCCCGCGGTCGCGCACGTGGTGGTCGGTCCACCACCCCAGCCGGGCGCCGACGATGAGGAGACCGTAGGGGACGACGCCGCAGAACAGGGCGGCCAGGACACCCCAGCCCAGACCGGCCGGTCCGGGTGCGGCGTACCAGCCGATGGCCAGGAGGACGGCCACGACCAGGATCCCCGGCGCGCAGACCTCGGTGATGATCCGGGCCGCCCGGTCGGCGATGCCGCGGGGCGGAGTCGTGGTCGTCATGGCTGGACGGGCTCCTGGGGTTCGGGCTGGACGGGGGCGGGGGCGCGGCCCGTTCACGGCACGGGCGAGTCCCAGTATGCCCGCGGGCGCTCACCCGTCGGCGCCGTGGACCGGCCCGGGGCCGTGTTCCCTTGATCTCCCTGCTCGGGGCGCCCCGGTCGGGCGCCCCGGTACCGGTCAGCCCTTGACGCACACCACCTGGCGCAGGTGGTGGACCACCTCGACCAGGTCGGTCTGGGCCTCGATCACCGACTCCAGGTCCTTGTACGCGCCGGGGATCTCGTCCACCACGCCGAGGTCCTTGCGGCACTCCACACCCCTGGTCTGCTCCTCCAGGTCCGCCTTGGTGAACGTCCTGCGGGCCTTGTTCCGGCTCATCCGGCGGCCCGCCCCGTGCGAGGCGGAGTTGAACGAGTCCGGGTTGCCCAGCCCGCGCACGATGTAGGTGCCCGTGGCCATGGAACCGGGGATGATCCCGAAAGCGCCCTTCCCCGCGTGGATGGCGCCCTTGCGGGTGACGAGCACGTCCACGCCGTCGTAGGTCTCCTCCGCGACGTAGTTGTGGTGGCAGGAGATCCACTGCTCGAACCGCGTGCCGGGGATCTGGTCGGCCAGGGTCCGGCACGCCAGGCCCATCATGACGTCGCGGTTGCGGCGCGCGTAGTCCTGGGCCCAGAACAGGTCGCGGCGGTAGTCGGTCATCTCGGGGGTGTCGGCGAGGAACACCGCCAGGTCGCGGTCGACCAGGCCCTGGTTGTGCGGCAGCGACCGGGCCCTGCCGATGTGGTGGTCGGCCAGCTCCTTGCCGATGTTGCGCGATCCGGAGTGCAGGACGAGCCAGACCACGCCGTCGTCGTCCAGGCACACCTCCAGGAAGTGGTTGCCGCCGCCGAGGGTGCCCATCTGGCGGCGGGCCTTGGTCAGCCGCGGGTGCACGGCCTCGGCGAGGTCGTCGAAGCCGCCCCAGAACCGGTCCCAGTCCGTGCTGCGCAGGCCGGGCACGGTCGCGGGGTCGACCGGCTCGTCGTGGGCCTTGAAGCCGACGGGGATCGCCGCCTCCAGGGCCGAGCGCAGGCGGCCCAGGTCGTCGGGGAGCCGTTCGGCGGTCAGGTCCGTGCGCACAGCGGTCATCCCGCAGCCGATGTCCACGCCGACGGCGGCGGGGCTGACGGCGTCGCGCATGGCGATGACGGAGCCGACCGTGGCGCCCTTGCCGTAGTGCACGTCCGGCATCACGGCCAGCCCGTGGATCCAGGGCATCCGGGTGACGTTGCGCAGCTGGTCCATCGCCTGGGCCTCGACCTGGTCCGGGTCGGCCCACATGCGGATCGGAACCCGTTCACCGGCGACCTCGGTGTAGGACATGACAGGCCACCTCCCTTTCCTGATCTGGCTTGGTGCGCTCCCCCTGGGACGCCTCGCCCCCCGGGGTTGGTTCGGCCGAGGCGGGGCGCAGGCCCCGCAGAACCACGGCCGGGGTACATCCAGTCAGAGTCAGCGGGAGGTGGCAACCGGATTTTCCGCGGAGACGGCGGGCGTCACCCCTTCACGACGCCCAGCGGCACGAGCCGGGCCACCTTGCGGCACAGTCCCGCTCCGACGCTGGCGTCCACCACGTCGGTGACGTCCTTGTAGGCGGACGGCGCCTCCTCCGCCAGTCCCTTCCACGACGTTCCGCGCACCGCGACACCGTGCGCCTCCAGGTCGTCCCGCAGCGCTCTGCCCCGCACCCTGCGCACGGCCTCGTGGCGGCTCATCACCCGGCCCGCGCCGTGGCAGGTGGAGTGGAACGCCTGTCCGCCCCGGACGCCGGTCAGCACGTAGGAGGCGGTCCCCATCGTGCCGGGGATGAGCGTGGGCTGGCCGACATCGGCCAGTTCCGCGGGGAGGTCGGGGTGGCCCGGCGGCCACGCCCGGGTGGCGCCCTTGCGGTGCACGCACAGCCGGCGCCGCCGTCCGTCGACCTCGTGGGTCTCCACCATGGCGAGGTTGTGGGACACGTCGTAGACGAGGTCGAGGCCGCAGCCCGCGCCGGAGTCGAAGGCCCGCCGGGCGGCCTCGCCGAGCAGCTGCCGGTTGACCCGCGCGAAGTTGGTCGCCGCCGCCATCGCCCCGAGGTAGGCGTGCCCCTCCTCCGACTCGACCGGGACGCAGGCGAGCTGCCGGTCCGGGACCGAGATCCCGTGGCGCCGCATCGCCTTCTCCATCACGCGCACCTGGTCGGAGCAGACCTGGTGCCCGAGGCCGCGCGAGCCGGTGTGGATCATCACGCAGACCTGGCGCGGCCGCAGTCCGAACACCTGCGCCGCCCGCGCGTCGTAGACCTCCTCGACCGCCTGGACCTCCAGGAAGTGGTTGCCCGAGCCGAGACTGCCGACCTGCCCGAGTCCGCGTTCCACCGCCCGGGGACTGATCCCGCCCGGGTCGGCGTCCGCCATCCGCCCGCCGTCCTCACACCGCAGCAGGTCACGTTTCACGCCGTGTCCGGTCTCCACCGCGTGGCACGCCCCGCCCTCCAGGACGTCACGGAGCTTGGCCGCGTCGGACATCCGCCACACGCTGCCGCGCTTCATGCCGCGCGGGACGCTGTGGTCGAGCGCGTCCATGACCGCGCCCAGTCGCGGCTCGAACGCGTCCCGGTCCAGGTCGGCGGCGAGGAGCCGGACGCCGCAGGAGATGTCGAACCCCACCCCGCCGGGCGAGACCACCCCGGCCTCGTCCAGGTCGGTGGCGGCGACGCCGCCGATGGGGAACCCGTAGCCCCAGTGCATGTCCGGCATCGCGTAGGAGGCCACGACGATGCCCGGCAGGGTCGCCACGTTGGCCACCTGGTGCAGTGACTCGTCCGCGGCCGGGTCGGGCAGCAGCCGTCGCGACGCGAACACGATGCCCGGTACCCGCATCCCTCCCTCGCGTTCGACACGGAACCGGTACGGAGTCTCTTCGGTGATGCGCATGGCACGCCCCCGGATGCGTCGAAGGGACCACTGCTCGTGGCCGGGCCGCTCACGGACCCGGTCTCAGACGTCGACCGTCACGGTGCACCACCATCCCTCCGGGCCGCGTTCGCAGCGCAGCCGGTGCAGGGAGACGGCCTTGGGGATCGCGCCGACGGGTTCGAGCGCGTCGGCGTCGACCATCGCGAACCGGGCCCGGAGCCCGGTGGGCGTGGCCCGCACCTCGGTCGCGGACGGGAGCAGCCCCCTGGTCTCCAGGAGGTAGACGACCTCGTCGATCGCCGCGGCGAGCAGGTCGGCGTCGGTCTCGCCCGCCAGGTCGCGTTCGACGGTCGTCGTGGCGGGCGGCGGGTCGGCGCCGACGACGCTCTCCACCACCGCGGCCACGGCGTGCGCGACGCACTCCTCCCGGGTCGGGGCCCACGCCTCCACCCGCAGGTCCGCCGTGTGGGCGGTGGCCCGGTGACCGGCGTCCGTTCTCGGCATGGTCACGGCTTCCTGGTCCGCTGTGTCGTGGTCCTCCCCTTCCCCTGTCGTGCCCGCTCGGACCGGATGGCTACCGGGTGATCAGCCGCCGATCGCCGACATCGGCCGGGCCGGTTGGAGGAAGGCGGGGTCGTTGATGCCGTGGCCGGGGAGCTTGGTGGCCACGGCCGCCCGCCAGCTGTCGGCGATCTCCTCGTCGGTCGCGCCGCCGCGCAGCAGGGCGCGCAGGTCGGACTCCTGCCGGGCGAACAGGCAGTTGCGGATCTGACCGTCGGCGGTGAGGCGCACCCGGTCGCACGCTCCGCAGAACGGCCGGGTCACGGAGCCGATCACGCCGACGGTGGCCTGGTCGCCGCCCGGGAAGCGGACGCCGCGCACGTGGAAGAGTTCGGCGGGGGCGCTGCCGCGGGTGTCGGCGTCGGCGGCCTCCAGGGTGAAGTCGGCCTCCAGGCGGGCGAGGATCTCGTCGGCGGTGACCATGGTGTCGCGGCGCCAACCGTGCTGGGCGTCCAGCGGCATCTGCTCGATGAAGCGCAGTTCGTAGCCGTGCTCGACGCAGTAGCTCAGGAGGTCGGCGGCCTCGTCGTCGTTGACTCCGCGCATGAGCACCGCGTTGACCTTGACGGGGGTCAGTCCGGCCTCGGCCGCACCGGCCATCCCGTCGAGGACGTCCTGGAGGCGGCGTCTGCGGGCCAGCCGCTCGAAGCGGTCGTGGCGCAGGGTGTCGAGGGAGACGTTGACGCGGTCCAACCCCGCCTCGGCCAGGGCCGGGGCCATGCGGGCCAGGCCGATGCCGTTGGTGGTGAGGGCGGTCTGCGGGCGGGGGGTGAGGGCGGTGGTCCCGGCGACGAGGCCGGGCAGGCCGCGGCGGAGGAGGGGCTCTCCGCCGGTGAAGCGGACCTCGGTGATGCCGAGGCGGGTGACGCCGACACGGATCAGGCTCAGGATCTCGTCGTCGGTGAGCAGTTCCGGTTTGGGCAGCCATTCCAGGCCCTCGGGCGGCATGCAGTAGGTGCACCTGAGGTTGCAGCGGTCGGTGAGCGACACCCGCAGGTCAGTCGCCACTCGCCCGTAGGAGTCGGCCAGCACGAGCGTCACCCTCTCCAGTCTGAGTTACCGGACGGGTCGGACTCGGATAGACCCGTCCGAGGGATACCCACTGGTTAGCGTAGAAGATCACCTTTTATGTGGAGTAGATAACATCGCACCTTATGGAGTATTTCGTTCCCCTCTACGAACGGAGGACCGCCCGCCTGGGGCGCGGCTACGAACGGACGCGCCGATCGTTATACGCTTGATGCCCGCGGCACGGCCGATCCCCCCGGTCTCACTCGTGTCACCGTGGTTGACGGCTGTCCCAGCCGGTGCACGTGCCCGGACCGTGCCGCCGTAGGGTGTTCCCACAGATCGTCGCAGACGAGGAGGCGGAGCGCCGTGATCACCACACGCGAGTGGGCCCTGGCGGGCGGACCCGACGGTTCGGGGAGGCTGGCGGCACGGGCGTGGGCGTCCACGGAGAGCGAACCGACGTGGTTGGCGGTGCTGGTCCACGGCTACGGCGAACACCTCGGACGCTACGAACGGGTGGCGGCGGACCTGGTGGCGTCGGGCGCGGTGGTCTACGGCGCCGACCACCGCGGACACGGACGCTCCTCGGGTGAGCGCGTGCTCATCGACGACTTCGCCGGTGTGGTCGAGGACCTCCACCGCGTCATCACCCAGGCGCGGACCGCCTACCGCTCGCTCCCGCTGGTCCTCATCGGGCACTCGATGGGCGGTCTGATCGCCGCCCGCTACGCCCAGACCCACCCCGAGGAGGTCCGGGCGCTGGTCGTGGCCTCCCCGGTCCTGGGACGCTGGGAGGCGCTGGAGACGCTGCGCTCCCTGGAGCAGATCCCGGACGTGCCCATCGACCCCGCCACGCTCTCCCGGGACCCCGACGTCGGCGCCGCCTACACCGCCGACGAACTCGTCTGGCACGGTCCCTTCAAACGGCCCACGATCGAGGCGATGCTCACCGAACTGGACCGCGTCAAGGCGGCGGGCACCGTGGGAGACCTGCCGCTGCTGTGGCTGCACGGCTCCGACGACGCCCTAGTGCCGCTCTCCGGGAGCAGGGCGGGCGTCGACGGCCTGGCGGGCTCGGACGTGACCGTCCGGATCTTCCCCGGGGCCAGGCACGAACTGTTCAACGAGACCAACCGGGACGAGGCGCTGGCCGAGGTGGTCCGTTTCGCCCACCGGTTCGCCGGCGACCGCCGGGGCTGACCCCGAAAGCCCGCCGGGTCGGGTCGGAGGCGCCGCGGTCCGCCCCTCAGACGAAGAGCTGACCGCGCGGTTGGACCGGGTGCGCGAGGGTGTCGGCGTAGGCGGCGGCCAACCGGTCCACCGCGTCGGACAGCACGTCCGGCGGCTGGGTGTAGGCCAGGCGCACGTACCGTTCCAGGGTCCCGTCGACACCGAACACCGGACCCGCCGCCGGGTGCACGCCGTGCCGGTTCGACGCCACCGCCAGGGCGCCGGCGACCGGGTGGGGCAGCGTGGTCCACAGCACCAGGCCGCCCCCGGGCACACTGGGCCGCCAGTCCGGCAGCCGCTCGCGCAGCGCGTACACCAGGGCGTCGCGGTTGCGCCGCAGCTGGCGGCTGCGTTCGGCGCGGATCCGCATCACGTCGGCGAGCAGGTGCGTGACGGTGAGCTGGTCGAGCACCGCCCCGGCCAGGTCGAAGCGCTGGCGGGCGGACATCAGTCGCGCCACCATAGGCGGCGTGGCGCGGATCCAGCCCACGCGCAGCCCGCCCCACAGCAGCTTGGCCACCGAACCGACGGTCAGCACCCGGCCGTCGGTGTCGTGGGCGGCCACCGGGGCGGGCAGGTCGCCGGAGTCGATGGCCAGTTCGGCGACGGACTCGTCGATGATCAGGTGGGTGTCCGCCCGGCGGGCCTCACGGACCAGGGCCCGGCGCTCCTCGTCGTCCATCAGCGCGCCGGTGGGGTTCTGGAAGTCGGGGATGAGGTAGGCCAGTCCCGGCTTCCACTGACGGAAGGCGTCGGACAGGTACTCCATGTCCCACCCCTGGGGGGTGACGCCGACGGTCCGGATCCGGGCGCCCGCCCTGCGGGCCGCGTCCACCGCGTGCGGGTAGGTGGGCGACTCGACCAGGACCTCGTCTCCGGGTTGCAGCAGCAGGTCCAGGGCCAGCGCGATCCCCTGCTGGGCTCCGTTGGTGACGAAGATCTGCTCGGGGGTGGTGGGCAGCCCGCGTTCGACGTAGCGGCGGGCGATCGCGTGCCGCAGCTCCGGAAGGCCGTAGGGGTAGTAGCCGAGTCCGCCCACGTGCGCGGCGAGTTGTTCGGCGGCCTGGAACGAGGCGGCGCGCAGGCCCTCCACGGCGGGCGGCGCGGCCACCCCGAGGTCGATGTGCTCGGCGACGGGGGTGAACGGTGACAGCTCGCTGGTGCCGGTGTCGGGCAGGACCGTCCAACTGCCCGCGCCCTGACGGCTGTCCAGGAAACGGTTGTCGCGCAGCCAGGCGTAGGCGGAGGTGACGGTGTTGCGGCTGACGCCGAGGGCGTTGGCCAGGTCGCGCTCGGCGGGCAGACGGGTGTTGGTGGGGACCCGGCCGTCCAGGATCAGTCCGCTGACGGACCGGGCGATGGCCAGGTAGTAGGGGCGTTCGACGGGGGCCTCCCCGATGAGGCGGGCCAGCAGGCGGCCGTTGATCCGCCGACTGCCGCCCCCCGTGGGGGTCCGCTCCGTCCCGCGGTGACCGCTCTGCCGCGCCATGCCGACACTCCCCCGTGTCCGAGTTTCGGGCCACTTGCTCTGATTGGCGCTTCATTTCGAGCACCACCTTGGCCACCATACCGATGTGGCACCGTTCATGGCCCCATCGAACGGTCCACCATGCCCGTCATCACCCGAGGACCAGGAGAACCGCGTGGCCGATCACCCCCAGCCCCTCGACCAGGGGCCAGCCCCCGCCGCGGCGTGGCGCCGACTCGCCCGGATCGTGCCCCGGCCGCGGGCGCGGCGCCTCGTGCAGCTGTACCTGGGGCTGGTGCTGTACGGGCTCAGCGGCGCCCTGCTGGTCCGGGCCGAACTGGGCGCGATGCCCTGGGACGTGCTGCACCAGGGGTTGGCGCGGCGCACGGGACTGTCGATCGGCACGTGGAGCGTGGTCGTCGGGGCGGCGCTGATGCTGCTGTGGATCCCGCTGCGGCAGCGTCCCGGTCTGGGGACGCTGAGCAACGTGGTCGTCGTCGGCACGACGGTGGACCTGTTCCTGTGGCTCCTCCCCTCACCCGAGCCCCTGCTCCTGCGGGTGGGCGCGCTGTCGCTGGGCGTGCTGGTGTGCGGTGCGGCCACCGGGTGCTACATCGGCGCCAACCTCGGTCCGGGCCCGCGCGACGGCCTGATGACCGGACTCGCCGAGCGCGGGTGGTCGGTGCGGGTGGCCCGCACGGTGATCGAGGTGGCCGTCGTGGTCACCGGTGCCCTGCTCGGCGGGACGCTGGGGGTGGGGACGATCGTGTACGCCCTGGCGATCGGCCCGCTCGCCCAGATGTTCCTGCCGATGATGCGCGTACCCGACCGAGCGCCGTGGGCCCGGGCTCCGTCTCACCGCTGACCGGGCCGCCATTCGCAGTTGATCACCGCGTCATAACTTCTGGAACCACAAACCCCGCAATTCGTTACATAACACCCTGCGTGTTCACATGCACGTGCAATTGCGGGTAGCGCACACCCCGGGAAGAAGGGAAGATGGGGACCGCGGTGAACGACAGGAAGACGGGTTCGGCCACTCCCTTCGGTCCGCCTCTTTAGCCTGCCCCCACCTGGGCACATAACCGGGTATACGGGAGGCAAGCGAGGGCGGGGGAGGTGAGCCGATGACCCGGACGGCGCCCCTTCCCGGCCCTGGACCACGTCCGGCGCCGGGACGGGCCGGAGACCCCCGACGGGGCGCGTACACGGGCGTGCGCGGTGCGACCGTGAAGGCGCGGCGCGACCCCGTCCCCACACGGGTTCTCGCGCCGACCGCACAGACCATGACGACGCGTTGGGGGTGAGCCGCGTGCCCGGCTGGATCGAGGACTACGCACTGATCGGCGACATGCAAACCGCCGCTTTGGTCGGGCGGGACGGCTCCATCGACTGGGCGTGTCTGCCGGACTTCGACTCCTCCGCCTGTTTCGCCGCCCTCCTGGGCGACGACCAGAACGGCAGCTGGTCGCTCCGGCCCGCTGACGGCCGACCTGACGCCACCCGGCGTCGGTACCGGGGGGAGACGCTGATCCTGGAGTCGGAGTGGGACACCGACACCGGGAGCGTGCGGGTCATCGACTTCATGCCGCCGCGCGGCGGAGCACCGCACATCGTGCGCATCGTCGAGGGGATCAGCGGATCGGTCCGGATGGAGACCACCATGCGGATCCGGTTCGACTACGGCCACGTGGTGCCGTGGATGCACCGCGCCGGAACCGAACTGGTCGCCATCGCCGGGCCCGACGCCATCTGGCTGAGCGCGCCCGTCGCCCTCCAGGGCCACAACTTCACCCACGACGCCTCCTTCACCGTCACCGCGGGTCAGCGCGTGCCGTTCGTGATGACCTGGCACCCCTCGCAGGTGGAGGAGTCCGACCACCTGGACGCGGAGAAGGCGCTGTCGCGGACCGAGCGGTTCTGGGAGAAGTGGGTCGACCAGTGCACCTACGACGGCCCCTACCGCGAGGCGGTCGTGCGCTCCCTCATCGTGCTCAAGGCCCTCACCTACCGGCCCACCGGCGGGATCGTGGCCGCCCCCACCACCTCGCTGCCCGAGGAGATCGGCGGGGTGCGCAACTGGGACTACCGGTACTGCTGGCTGCGGGACGCGACCATCACCCTGGAGGCGCTGATCCGCTCCGGGTACAAGGAGGAGGCCTTCGCCTGGCGTGAGTGGCTGGTCCGGGCGGTGGCCGGTGAGCCGCAGCTCATGCAGATCATGTACGGCATCCGCGGGGAGCGGAGGCTGACCGAGTGGGAGGCCGACTGGCTGCCCGGGTACGAGGCGTCGCGGCCGGTACGGATCGGCAACGCGGCGGTCGGCCAGTACCAGCTCGACGTGTACGGCGAGGTCATGGACGTGCTGCACCTGGCCCGCCGGTCCAACATTCGCGGCGGCGACTACCTGTGGGGGCTCCAGCGCTCACTGGTGAACTACCTGGAGTGGTGCTGGGACGAACCCGACGAGGGCCTGTGGGAGGTGCGCGGCCCGCGCCAGCACTTCGTGCACTCCAAGGTGATGGCCTGGGTGGCGGCCGACCGGGCGGTGCGCAGCATCGAGGAGTTCGGCAAGGAGGGCCCCATCGAACGGTGGCGGGCCCTGCGCGACACCATCCACGCCGAGGTGTGCGAGTACGGCTACGACCCGCACCGCAACACCTTCACCCAGTACTACGGCAGCAAGGAACTGGACGCGGCGCTGCTGCTCATCCCCGAGGTGGGCTTCCTGCCCTACGACGACCCGCGCGTGATCGGCACCATCGAGGCGATCCGCAAGGACCTCATGGTCGACGGTTTCGTGCTGCGGTACCGCACCGACCTGGAGACCTCCGCCGACAAGCTGCCCGGGGACGAGGGCGCCTTCCTGGCGTGCAGCTTCTGGATGGCCAACGCCCTGCTGTCCATCGGCCGCCAGGAGGAGGCCAGGGAGCTGTTCGAGCGGTTGCTGTCGCTCCGCAACGACCTGGGGCTGCTCGCCGAGGAGTGGGACCCGCACGCCGGTCGCCAGGTCGGCAACTTCCCGCAGGCGTTCAGCCACGTGCCGCTGGTGACCACCGCGCTCAACCTCGCCGACCGCCAGGGCGGCTGGCGCGCGGAGTAGACCCGAGCCGACGGCCGCGTGCGCCGTCCCCGCCCGGAGACGGCGCACGCGGTCAGCCGGTCAGGGTGGGTTCCGCCCAGACCGGGTAGACGCTGTCGTCACCGGGCTCGACCTCCAACCGGAGGCGCAGCACGTCGGTGACGTCCACGTCGAGGTCGATCGTCTCCCCCAGCCGGACGGTCTCGGTGATGAGCGACTCGTCGTCGGCGTAGACGGTGAAGGTCACGGTCTCGGAGGCGCTGGAGGTGTCGTCCACGCCGACCGTGGCGGTGAACGACGTGTGGGCGCGGCTGAGGGTGTGGTCCACCCATCCGTCGCAGTCGGCGTAGTCGTCCCCGCACACGTCCGGGGAGACGAGCGCGCGGCTGTACACCTGGGCGTTCATCTCGGCGCGACCCGCGTCGTGCGTCCACCGGCCGTCCCGGTCGACCTGTCCGAGCCGGGTGGGCAGGGTGGTCCCCGGGTCCGCGTCGTCGGGGGCGTCCGGCTCCGGGGCGGAGGGGGCGGCGCCCCGCGCCCGACCGAGTCCGGTGCCACCGGCACCCGCTTCCGGTGCCGGTGGCCTCAGCACCGCGGCCTCACCACAGGACCGGCAGCCGTTCGGGCAGCCGTTTGATGAACCCCGGCCGCCACGCCAGCTGCTCGGCGGGCACCGCCAACCGCAGCTCCGGCAGCCGGGCGACCAGCGCCGTCAGCGCCGCCTCGGCGTGGGCGCGGCCCAGCGCGGACGCCGGACAGTAGTGCCGCCCGCCGCCGAAGGCCAGGTGCGGGTTCTTCTCCCGGTCGATGTCGATCACCTCCGGACGGTCGAACACCGCGGGGTCGTGGTTGGCGCCCTCCACCAGGACGAGCACGAGTTCGCCCGCGCGGACCAGGGTGTCGTCGAGCCACACGTCCTCGGTGGCGATCCGGGGCAGGGCGTCACCGATGGACAGGTTGTAGCGCATGAGTTCGTCCACGGCCCGCGGCACGTCCCCGGGGTTCTCGTGCAGGCGCCTGACCAGTTCGGGGCGTTCGGCGAGGGCGAGGATCGCGTGGAGGAGGAAGGCCGAGGTGCTCACCGCGCCCGCGCCGAACAGCGAGACGGCGACCGTGGCCAGCAGCTCGTCGTCGAGGCCCTCGGTGGCGCGCAGGTCGGCGAACCTGCCGAGCAGTCCGGACCGGGGACCGGAGCGCAGCTGGTCGAGCATGTAGCCGTGGTCCTTGTTCCAGTTGGCCCCAGCGCCCTCGAACGGGGACGGGCTGGTCAGGAACGCGACGTCGACACCCTGCATCAGCCGCCGCCAATCCCCGACGGGAACGCCGATGATCTTGCAGTGCAGGGCCGCGGAGAAGGGTTCGGTGAATCCGTCGCGCAGGTCCGCGGGCGGCCCCTGGCCGACGAGTGCGTTGATGAGCGCGTGCGCCTCGGCGAGCATCCACCCGGCCAGCGTTCCGGTGGGCCGCAGCGACTTCATCACCGCGCTCCTGAGCCCGGCGCTGTTGATGTTGCCCATGTTGTTGACCACCTCGGGCGGGATGGTCAGCGCGTACTGCCGGGGCGCCCCGGGTCGCGAGGTCTCCTTGAGGCTGAACCGCTCGTCCTCCAGCACGGTGGTGGCCAGCGCGTGGGTGCTCACCAGCCAGGCGGGGTCCCCGGTCATCGTGCGGACGCGGGCGACGGGCCGGTGCTCGCGCAGCCACGAGCACTCCACGGGCACGGTCCTGCCGTCCCGGGACAGGGGGAAGGTGAGATCGATGGTCATCGGCGGACTCCCTCGCGGGGCAGCGGTCGGATGGTGGCGTAGGCCTGGGACGCGGCGGCGCGCAGGCCGCGCTCCCGGGTGAAGAGGAGTTCGGTCGGCGGCATCTCGACGTGGTAGCAGCTCACGGAGGAACCGACGCCGAGGATGGCCGGGGTGTCGAGGAAGAACGGGAGCTCGCGGGCCAGATAACGCATCCCCGCGTCCCACTGTTCGGCGGTGGGTTCCGCCTCACCCCGCCGAGGGAGGAGGAAGCGGCGGATCGTGCGTTCGCAGACGCCCCTGAACTCCGGGTCGTCCAGCATGGCCTTCTCCACGTCGGCGCGCAGGGACAGGTAGGCGGGATCGTCCTCGAACGCCGAGAGCGCCGTGCAGCGCGCGTCGGATCCGGAGATCTCGATGCCCTGGAGGATCCTCCTCCGCAGAGCGCGGACGTCCTTGGTGGCGCGTCGGCGCGCCCGGTCGGGGTCGTACCCGAGGGCGACGAGCATCGTGTCGACCTCCCGGTCGGCGTAGACGACGTCGACCGAGTCGAATCGGGGCCGTGCCCACGCCAGGAGCGCGGAGACACGCTCGCGGGTGAAGTACCCGTTTCCCGGGCTCGCCCCGACGAGGAGGTGTTCTCCCCGGTCGTAGACGACGGAGCAGTTGACGGTGAAGGGAATGGCCTCGAACTCGGCCATGGTGATCGTGGGGACGGAAGTTCCCATGGTGGAGCCTCCTGCTTTCGCGCGCTTTCGGCCAGTGGTCACAACGGCGAGGGGGACGGCGCCGCGGACGCGGACGTGGGCGCGGGGCGACGTGGTCGGGCGCGACGGCCGGTCCGCGATGGCGGACGGGCCGTGCCGGGGGCACCGCGCACACGGACACGGGGTTCCCGTGGCCGCGCGTCACCGCGCGAGGGGTGGTGGCCGGAGTGCCTCGGCGGCGCGGAGGGAGGATGCGCGGTGGATTCGGAAGCGGGCACCGGAGACGGCGTCACGGACGGCGACGCGTGTCCGGTGTCGGGTTCCTAGACGGAGGGGGGCACGCCGCGCGGAGAGGGCGGGTGCTGCCGGAACGGCTGTGGATCCGCGGGTTCGGGGACGTGCAGCCCCAGGCGGCGGACGCGCACGTGTGATTCACCTCGTGGTGTCGCTAGTCCCTGTGGAGCCCTGTGCTCCCGGTGTGGCGACAGCGACCCCAAGTTATCGCCAGTGCCGCTGTGTGAGCACCCCGTGGCCGGATGTGGTCAACTGCCCCGCCCCTCTTGACCACCTGGCGGGGACCGGCCCCGGGACGGGCTCCGGATCGCCCGAAGCGGTCATGGTTGTCGCCGTCTGCCGCTAGTGTTCTGGCCATGCCGAGTAGGGATCTGAACGAAATCATGGACAGCGGTTGGGCGAAGGCCCTGGAGCCGGTCGCCCCGCAGATCGCCGCGATGGGCGACTTCCTGCGCCAGGAGGTCGCGGAGGGCCGGACCTACCTCCCCGCCGGAGAGCACGTCCTGCGCGCCTTCCAACAACCGTTCGACGACGTGCGTGTGCTCATCGTCGGCCAGGACCCCTACCCCACGCCGGGCAACCCGGTGGGGTTGAGCTTCTCCGTGGCGCCGGACGTGCGGCTGCCCGCGAGCCTGCGCAACATCTACAAGGAGATGCAGGAGGACCTCGGGGTGCCCATGCCCTCCAACGGCGACCTCACGCCGTGGACCGAGCAGGGCGTGCTGCTGCTCAACAGGGTGCTCACGGTCGCGCCGGGCAAGGCCGGGTCGCACCGCGGCAAGGGCTGGGAGGCCGTGACCGAACAGGCCATCCGGGCGCTGGCCGAGCGCGGCAAGCCGCTGGTGGCGATCCTGTGGGGGCGGGACGCGCGCAACCTGCGGCCGATGATGCCGGGTGTGCCGTGTGTGGAGTCCGCGCACCCGAGCCCGCTGTCGGCCCGCAACGGCTTCTTCGGCTCCAAGCCGTTCAGCCGCACCAACGAACTGCTCCGGGAGCAGGGCGCCGAGCCGGTGAACTGGCAGCTGCCCTAGGACGTCACACGATCCCGGGAACGAGAACGCCCCGAACCCCCGACCCCCCACCGACCTGCGGACCCGGCGCCGGCCCCGGCGCCGGGTCCGGTCGTGTCCTCCCGCAGCGAGAGAGGCGGTACCCCCCTTGGCCAGACAGCTCACCTACGCCGACGCCCTGAAGGTGCTCGGCGAGAACGACTCACAGGTCCTGGACTTCGCGGAGAAGCTCACCGACGGCGGTCTGGCGCTGGTGGGGGTACCCGACCTGTTCGGTGTGCGCGGCATGTTGGTGGGCAAGGGCCGCCAGGCCATCGAGGGCATCGGCGACAAGCTCCGGGGGCGGAGTCGGATGTCGCGGACCGAGCGTATCCAGGCCGCGCACCAGATCCTGGTGACCGTGGCGTTCTTCGAGGCGGTGGAGGAGTCGCTGGAGGAACTGGAGGCGCCCTTCACCCTGGCCGACCTGAGGATCACCAAGGCCGAGCAGGCCGAGGTGGTGAACCGCGTCCTCGACCGCGCGGCGGCCGTTCCGTCGCTGTCCCTCGGCACGGACCTGGTGCCCTTCGTCTCCTCGGACCTGCTGGTCAGGGACTTCTGCGGGGTGTTGGCCGCGACCGCCCCGGCCGGTGGACACGAGGCCCTCGCCGAGGGCGGCCCTGTGTCGGAACAGCTGCGGCGGCTCGTCCCCGAACGCGCCGCCCAGCGGTACGCGGAGTCCCACCGCCGCCTGTCCGCCGAGGTCCCCGAGTTCGGCATGTGGGTTCACCTGCACGAACACGACCGCACCCGCGCGGTCCTCGGGGCGGGACTGAGCGACCTGCGACGGCGGCTGGAGGAGATCGGCTCCCACCGGGACGTGGACACGCGGCGCCGGGAGTTGGCCGCCGGGTACCGGGCGGTGCTGCGCCAGCCCGTGCTGCGCTCGGATGACGCCCCTCCCGGTCTCGTCCTCCCCACGTTGGAGGACGCCTACATCGCCCCTCGGGGCCGTGCGGCTCGCGCGGTGCACGACGGCAACCCCTCCGGCGAGGAGTGGTGGGAGCGGCTCCCCGTCATCGACGACCTCCAGTCGGTCATCGCCGCGCACCTCGTCCACCCGTTCGCGACCGAGTTCCCCACGGTCGTCCTCGGCCACCCCGGCTCGGGCAAGTCCAAGTTCACCGAGATGCTCGCGGCCCAGCTGCCCGCCGCCGACTTCCTCGCCGTGCGGGTGGAGCTGCGCGCGGTCGAGCCGAACGCCCCCATCCACGTCCAGATCGAGGACGGCCTGGCCGCCGCGCTGCACACCCGGGTCTCCTGGCGGGAGCTGGCCGACTCCGCCGACGGCGCCCTGCCGGTCGTGATCCTCGACGGCTTCGACGAGCTCCTCCAGGCCACCGGGGTGGACCGCTCCGACTACCTGGAGCGGGTCCAGGAGTTCCAGCACCAGCAGGAGGCGATGGGTCAGCCGGTGGCGGTGATCGTCACCAGCCGCACCGTGGTGGCCGACCGCGCCCGCTTCCCCAACGGCACCGTGGTGATACGTCTGGAACCGTTCGACGACGCGCGGATCGCCCGGATGCTGCAGGTGTGGAACCACAGCAACGCCCGTTCCCTCACCGAGTCCGGGCTGGAACCGCTCACCCCGAAGACCCTGACCCGGTACCGCGAGTTGGCCGAGCAGCCGTTGCTGCTGCTGATGCTGCTCATCTACGACGCCGACGGCAACGCGCTCCAGCACGCCGCCAAGGCCCTGTCCAACACGGAGCTGTACGAACGCCTGCTGCGGATGTTCGCCCGGCGCGAGGTGAACAAACACCGGTCCGGGCTGAGCCCGGAGGACTTCGAGGAGGCCGTGGAGGACGAACTCCGGCGGCTGGAGGTCGCCGCCCTGGCGATGTTCACCCGCCGCAGGCAGAGCGTGAGCGCCGCCGAGCTGGACCGGGACCTGGCCGTGCTCATGCCGGACGCGGCCGTTCGCCCCTCCGACACCGACCTGCACGGCGCGATCGCCCCGGCCGCCCAGGTGCTGGGGCGGTTCTTCTTCGTCCACGAGTCCCGGGCCAAGGCCGCGGACGGTCGGGCGAGCGTGTTCGAGTTCCTGCACTCCACCTTCGGCGAGTACCTGGTGGCCCGGGCGGTGGTCGCCGCGTTGGAGGAGGCGGCGGAGTCACGGGCGCGCTCCTCCCGCCGCCGGGGTCGGGGCGTGCGCCCCGACGACGGCGAACTGTACGCCCTGTCCTCCTTCGCCGGCTACGGGGGACGCGACCGGGTCGTGGACTTCCTCCGGGAACTGGTCGGACACCGCCTGGCCGAGGACCCGCGGCTGCGCGCCGAGTACGGGGAACTCCTCGTCGAACTGTTCCAGGAGGCCCCCTTCCCGGCTCCCAACCGCTCCCACACCGAGTACGAGCCCGTGCGGCTGCCGCAGACCCAGCGCGAGGCCAACTACACCAGCAACCTGGTCATCCTGCTGTGCCTCGTACGCGAGGACCCCGTGGACGCCCGAGAGCTGTTCCCCGAGGCCGCGGAACCCGACCAGGCCCTGCAACACAGCACCACCCTGTGGCGGACCCTGCCCGGCGCGGAGTGGTTCAGCATCCTGTCGACCCTGCGGGTGCGCCACCTCGACGGCTGGAGCGAGGAGGGGGTGCGCACGGTGATCGGGTTGGAGGACGGCTCCCCCGTGGACGTAGGCGAGTGCGTGGGGTTCGAGCTGCGGGTGGGCGGAGACTTCCGTTTCGACGTCGTCGACCCCTACGGCATCACCGTGCCCTTCGAGTCGATCACATCACGTCTGCTGCGGTCGATGGCGATGCGGGTCAACGGCACGGCGGCGCGGTTCACGCTGGGGCTGCTGCCCTACCTGCGCCACGTCTCGACCGACCTCGCCACCTGGTTCCAGGGACCGGACGACGAGGGTCCCTGGTCCGAGATGCACGAGGTCATGCGGCTGCGCTTCGAACCCGCGACGGTCGACCCCGGCAAACGCCTCACCACCTACCGACGGCTGCTGTCCACGGAGGCCCTGGGCCGTCGCGAACTGCTGGTACTCACCCAGGCGGTGGAGGACCTGGCCCTCGCACCCGGCGGCTCCGACCTCCACACGCTCCTGCCGCGCGCCCTGCACGACTTCCTCGACCGCGTGCGGTCCGTCGTGACCGGTCCCCGTCTGCGTGCGGAGTCGGTGGAGCCGGTCCTTCGGGCGCTGGATCCCCATGTGCCCGACGAGGTCCTCGACGGAGTCCGCGCGTTGGTCGGGGACGCCGACGCTCCCGGCGCGGGCGGTGGAGCCGACACCACCGCACCGAAGCGTGAGACCAGCCCACAGGAGCCGAAGCGCACCAGGAAGGAACACAAGGCCGGCAAGAACAAGCACGGGGCCAGCACGTCGAAACGGGCCGCCCGGCGCGCCGAACAGCCGCCGCCCGGTGGGAGCGGCGGCCCGGGGCAGAACACCCCTCAGCGGATCCCGGCGGGCGAGGTCGGCGTCAACTCCGCGCGGCCTCCGCGACACGACGCACGAGAGCGGGGATGACCGTGCCGATGGGGTCGCGCAGGACGGCGCTGGCGAAGTCGTCGTAGGGGGTCGGCTCGGCGTTGACGACGACCAGGCTGGCCCTGGCCATCATCGCCACGTCGCACAGCCCGGCCACCGGGTGCACGGTCAGGGAGGTGCCCACCGCCAGGAACACGTCGCACTCGCGTGCGGCCCGGGCGGCCGCATCGAGGACCTCCGGGTTCAGCCGCTGCCCGAAGGAGATCGTGTCCGACTTCTGGATGCCGCCGCACTCAGGGCACCGGGGGTCGGACTCCTCGTCCAACCGCGCCAGGACCTCCGGGCTGGGGGTGCGCAGCCCGCAGCTCATGCACACCACCCACAGCATGGTCCCGTGCACCTCGATGACCCGTTCGGCGGGCATCCCACCGCTCTGGTGCAGACCGTCGACGTTCTGTGTGACGAGCGCCCGGAGTCGGCCGGTGGCCTCCAGATCGGCGAGGGCACGGTGCGCGGCGTTGGGCTCGGCCTCCCAGACCCGGTGCGTCCGGCGCCGCAGCCACACCTGCCTGCGCACGTCGACGTCGCCCATGTAGCTGTCGATGTCGGCCATGGCCTCCGCGGCCGGGTCCCTGGTCCACAGGCCGTTCGGGCCCCGGTAGTCGGGGATGCCCGAGTCCGTGGACACGCCCGCCCCCGTGAGCACGGTGACGCGCGAGGCGGCGGACAGCAGGTCGGCGGCCCGCTCGAACCCCTCGGGGTCGGCCAGCGGTGCGGTGTCTGTGGTGGTGGAGGCCATACTCCATTGTTGCAGCGACGTTGAGGCTTCTTTCCTCCGGCGTTGCCCTCGCAGCGCCACGATGGGCTCCGGGACCCCGTAACCTCGGGGAACGTGTGGGACGCGGGGCGAAATACCCCGCCGATGCACACGAGGCGGGCGAAGGGTGCCAAAATCGACACAGCCATGAAGCAGCCGTCCTACATCCTCGTGGTCAACCGGACCACGGTGCGACGCCCCGTGTTCGTCCTGGGCGCGCCCCACTCCGGTGTCCCCGAGATCGCCCGCGCCCTCGCCCGCGCCCCCGGGTTCCACGTCGGAGCGGGGTCCTCCGGGGTGCTCAACGCCGTCCACGCCGTCGCCCGGCGCCCCTCCCTCGCCCAGGAGAGGGTGTCGGGGACGGCGAGCCTGCTGCGCGAGGCCTACGCCGAGGCGTGGCAGCTCACCCCCCTGACCTGCCCCCGGTGCCCCGGCCCGTACGCGCGCGTCCCGGCCAACGCCTCGGCCGAACCCTGCGAGCACAGCGCCGACGCCCGACGGTACGGCGACGCCAGCCCCGACCTGCTGTTCTGCGCCAACGCCCTGCACACGGCCTTCCCCGACGCCCTGTTCGTCCAGGTCATCAGGGACGGCCGGGACGTCGTGGCGGGCATGCTCGACGACGAGCGCGCCCTCGCCTGGCTCAGGCCCGGCCTGCTGTCGGCCGAGCACGAGTTTCCCAACGACTTCTTCGGGTTGGAGGACGAGTCGGACCTGGAGGCGTTCCGGAACGGTTCCGAGGCGGCCAAGTGCGCGATGCGGTGGCGGGGCGCCGTGCGCATGCACGCGCGGCTGCGCCAGGCGATCGGCGAGGACCAGCTCATGACGATGCGCTACGAGGACGTCCGGGGCGGCGAGATGGCGACCGCGCGGCGGCTGCGCGAGTTCACCGGCGCGCGCGTGTCGGCCACGGAGCTGATGGACGCGCGCGCCTGGGCCGTGGGCCGGTGGCGCGACCGGCTCTCCCGCGACGAGTACGGGGACGTCAACGAGGTCGCCGCCGTCGAGCTGTCCCGCCTTGGCTACCTCTGACCCGCCGCCTCGGAGGCGTCGGCGGCGATCCCGTGCGCGGTCATGAGGGTCCGCGCGGCGGCGCACGCCGTCAGGGCCGCCCGGGTGTCGCCGAGGACGCTGCGCGCCACCACCGCGCCCTCGTGCAGCATGGCGAGGGACTCCGCGAGCGCGGCGGGGTCGGCCACGCCCGCGTCCGCGACGATCTCGGTGAGCAGGGAGCGCAGCCAGCGCTTCTGCCCCTCGGCCACGGCCCTGCCGGGGTGCTCGGGGTCGGACAGTTCGGTGTAGGCGTTGACCATCGCGCAGCCGCGCGGGTTCTCCGCCTCCATCCACGTGTGCAGGGCGTCGAACGTGGCGACGACGCGGGCGCGCGGTGTGCGGGCCCCGGCCAGGTGGTCGGTGACGTAGTCGCGCCACCGCTCGTCGCGGACACGCAGGTAGGCCACGACGAGCTCCTGTTTGGAGCCGAAGCGGTCGTAGATGGTCTTCTTGGTCACGCTGGCCCGTTCCGCGACCAGTTCCATGCCGACCGTGTTGATCCCACGGGTGTAGAACAGCTCACTCGCGACGGCGAGGATCCTGCGGGCCGCGGGGGTGAGCGGCCTGGTCGCGACGGCGGTCATCGGATGTGTCCTGCCTTTCTCGGGGTGTCTGCTCCATCGCGAGTATACCTACCGGTGTGGTTACCTCACCAGGGTACCCATGAGGGCGACCCTGGAGGAGACCGCCGTGCCGCGTTCGCCGATACCGTTCCTGCTCGCCGCCGGACTCGTCGTGATGTGGAGCTCCGGCTTCGTCGGAGCCGAACTGGGCACCCGCCACGCCCCCACGACCACACTGCTGGCCTGGCGCTTCGTCATCGTCGCCGTCCCGCTGGCGGCCTGGTGCCTCTGGCGCGGGGAACGGCTGCCGCTCCGGGACCTGGCGGTGCACGCCGTGCTGGGCGCCCTGGCCCAGGTCGGCTACTTGTACGGCGTGTTCGCCGCCGCCGAGGCCGGGGTCCCGGCGGGCACGAGCGCGTTGGTCGCCGCGCTCCAGCCCCTGGTGGCGACGGCGCTCGCCGTCCCCCTGCTGGGCGAGCGCGTACGCCCCCGGCGGCTGGTGGGGTCGGCGGTGGGGATCGGCGGTGTCGCGCTCGTGGTGGGCACGGACCTGCTGGGCGCCGACGCGGCCCCCCGGTGGGCGTACGCGCTGCCGTTCGGCGCGATGCTGTCGCTGGTCGCCGCCACACTGGTGGAACGGCGGGCCCGGCCCGGCGGGACCCTGGTGACCGCGCTGGCGGTGCAGTGCGCGGTGAGCGCCGTGCTCTTCACCGGTTCGGCCGCCGCGACGGGCACGCTGGCGCCTCCCGCCGAGCCGGGGTTCTGGGGGGCGGTGGCCTGGGTGGTGGTGCTGTCGACGCTGGGCGGATACGGGCTCTACTGGGTCGGTCTGGCGCGGTTCGGCGTGGCCCGGGTCTCGGCGCTGCTCTACCTCACCCCGCCGACCGCGCTCGTGTGGGCGTGGGTCATGTTCGGGCAGGCCGTGGGCGCCGGCGCCCTGGCCGGGATGGCCGTGTGCGCGGGCGCGGTGGCGCTCGTGTTCGGCGGCGGGCGGGCCGCCGGGGCGGAGTCGGCCGAGCGGGTCCGCGCGGGCTGAGCACGACGCATCCGCCCCGTTCTCCCCGCTACGCCCGGTCGGGTACGACGAAGGGGTTGGGCGCCAGGCTTCCCTCGACCTCCTCGACCAGCTCCTGCGCCTCGGCGGCCTCCAACAGATCGGTGTCCTCGCCGCGGGGGATCACCGCGGTGCACACCAACTCCACGAGGGCGTCGGCGTCCAGCAGCCCGGTCACGCCCACCACGGCCATCGGCGGGTAGTAGCGGCCCATGTGGCGGCGGTAGACCGAGCCCAGGGTGGCCAGGTTGACCCGGTAGGCGGACACGACCGTGGTGTACACGCACATGTTGACCACGTGGACGGGCTCGGCCCCGGCCGAGCGCAGGGCCTCGACCATGTTGGCCAGCGCCTGGTCGAACTGCTGCACCACCGTGTCGCCGACCACTCCCCCGTCCGGGCGGCGCGCGACCTGACCGCCCACGTGGACCGTACGGCCGGGAGTGACCAGGAGGGCGTGGGAGAAGCCCACCGGTTCGGCCAGCGACAGCGGATTGACGATCTGGTGCGGTGTCCGGTCCATCGGCGTCCCCTCAACTTCACGTGCCGCCCACCGCGACCGGTCCGACACGACCGCCGACGCCCCGAGGGGAACACCGCCGGACGTGCGGCTACGATGAGCGCATGTCGATCACTTTCCTGCTGTCCGCCCTCGCCCTCGTGGCCGTGCTGGCTCTGGTCGCCGCGATCTTCGTCGGGGGTGCCGTCTACGTCGTCCGGGTCCGGCGCAGGGGCACCGACGCCGTCCTGGCCGACGCGCGCAAGCGCCGCGATCTGGGCGGGGCGTAACGGTCCGGACACCCGGCCCGGGACCGGACGCCTACTCTCCGTCGAATTCGTCGGGGTCGGGGCCGAACCGGCTGCCCGTGTCGAGCCCGCTGATGCGGTCCATGTCCGCCTCGGAGAGCTCGAAGTCGAAGATCTGGAAGTTGGACCGGATCCGCTCGGGGGTCACCGACTTGGGGATGACGACGTTACCCAGCTGGACGTGCCAGCGCAGCAATACCTGAGCCGGGGTGCGGTCCAGCTCCTGGGCGATCGCGGTCACCGTCGGGTGGTCGAGGAGCTTGCCCTGGCCCAGGGGGCTCCACGCCTCGGTGACGATGTTGTGCTTGGCGTCGAACTCGCGCATCGCCCGCTGGGTGAGCAGCGGGTGCAGTTCGATCTGGTTGACCATGGGCGTGATCCCGCCCTCCTCCATGACCCGCTCCAGGTGGCTCGCCTGGAAGTTGCACACGCCGATGGCGCGGACCCGCCCGTCGGCGTACAGCCGCTCCAGCGCCTTCCAGGTGGGCACGTACAGGTCCCTCCTGGGCAGCGGCCAGTGGATGAGGTACAGGTCCAGGGTCTCCAGGCGCAGGCGTTCCAGGCTGGCGTCGAAGGCCCGCAGGGTGCGGTCGTAACCCTGCTCCGGGTTGGCCAGTTTGGAGGTGACGAACACGTCGTCGCGGTCGAGCTCCGACCGGCTCAGCGCCTCCCCGACCCCCCGTTCGTTGCCGTACGCCGCGGCCGTGTCGACGCTGCGGTACCCCGTCTCCAGGGCGGTCGCCACGGCGTCCACCACCGCTTCGTCGGACACCTGCCACACACCGAAGCCCAGCTGCGGCATACGCACACCGTTACTCAGAGTAACGTCGGGAACCGTCATCTCTCCCCTTCCCCCGTCGGGCCTGCCCTGACCGCATACTGCCACGCCGCCACGGGTCTTTCGCGGGTGCCGCCCCGCTGGACCACGGGCTTTTTACCGTCGGCCCCGCACCGGACCGCTACCCTGGTCGGTCCCGGAGCGGAGGTGGGCCGATGGGCCGCGAGCAGCGCGCCAGCGTCGGCGCCGAACTGTCCAGGGACCGCGCGTGGCTGGTGGAGCGGATCGTCGACGCGGTGTGCGCGGAGGTGCCCGCCTACCGGGGGCTGCACGGCTCGCAGCTCGCCGAGGTCCGTGCCATCGTCGCCTGGCTGGTGACCCGTTCGCTGGAGCTGTGGGTGGAGGGCGCGGTGCGGCTGCCGGGTGAGGACCTGGAGCGGTTGCGCGGTATCGGCCGGGCGCGGGCGGCCGACGGCCGTTCGATCGGGGCGGTGGTCCGGGCGCACCGGGTGGGTTCGGCCGCCGCGGTGCGCCTGCTCTCGGAACTGGTCGGGGACCGGGCGACCGCCGCCGACGTGTTCGCCCTGAGCGAACTGTGGCTGACCTCGATCGACCAGATCTCCGAGCATCTGGTGGCGGGGCACTCCGAGGCGGCCCGGCACCTGGACGCCGACGTCGAGCGGGCCCGCCGGGTGTTCCTCGACGACCTGCTCACCGGCCGCCACGCCTCCCTCGGCGCGATCCGCGACCGGGCCCGCACCCTGGGCATCTCTCCTCCCGACCCGGGTGTGCTGGTGGTGGCCGAGCCGGGCGCCGAGGCGGGCCACCCGCCGCGGGGCGGTGCGGCCTGGGCCGGGATGGACCTGCTCGACGAGGTCGGCCACGCCGACGCGCTGGCGACCACCCGGTCCGGACGGGTGGTGCTGCTGGTCTCCCCCGGGACCGCCGACCGCGTGACCGGCCCCCTGGGGGACCGCCCCTGGCGGGCCTGTGTGCTGGCCCCGCGCGCGCTCACCGACATGGCGGCGGCCTACCGTCTGGCCGACGACGCGGTGGAGGCCGCGCCCCCGCACGCGTTCGGGGGCAACGGTCTGCTGGGTGAGGCCGACGCGTGCGTCCTGGCACTGCTCAACGGCGGTCCGGTCACTCCGGGGGCCGTCCGCCGCGCGGTGCTGGGGCCACTGCTGTCGGACTCGCACGGACACCTGCTCGACACGCTGCGCGCCTACTTCCGCGAGGGCGCGGCCACCGCGGCCGCCGACGTCCTGCACGTCCACCCCCAGACCCTCCGCTACCGGCTGCGCCGGGTGCGCGAACTGACCGGGCACGACCCCCACCGCCCCTGGCCCCGGTTCGTCCTGGAGACCGCCTGCGCGATCGCGCGGTGAGGCCGGTTCACCCGCCACGGACACTGGGTAGGACTCGGAGGATCGCCTCCCGACACGAAAGGTGGGACATGTCCGTCCCCTCTCCCCCGCCCCTGCACGGTCCGGCCTTCGACGCCGACCCGCACCCCGCCTACCGCTGGCTGCGCGAACACTCCCCCGTGCACCGGGTGGAGTTGCCCGGAGGGGCCTGGGCGTGGCTGGTCACCCGCTACGGGGACGCCCGCGCCGTCCTGGCCGACACCGACATGCTCAAGGACCCGGCCCGGGGCAACGAGGTGTGGCGCAAGGCCGGGATGGGTCTGCCCTTCGACCACCGGCCCAGCCTCGTGCGCAGCATGGTCAACGTGGACGGGGCCGACCACACACGGCTGCGGAAGGTGGCGGGGGGCGCGTTCAGCCCCCGGCGGGTCCGGACCCTGGTGGAGAGCGCGGAACGGGTGACGGCCGGCCTGCTCGACCGGATCGCGGCCTCGTCCGAACCGGACCTGGTGCGCGACCTGGCCTACCCGCTGCCGATCGCGATCATCTGCGACATCCTCGGCGTCCCGCCCGAGGACCGGGCCGAGTTCCACCGCCGCGCCGCCGTGATCGACGCCTCCGCGCCCGAGGAGATCGCGGCGATCGGGGAGACCACGGACTGGTTCGACGACTACCTGGGCCGTCTGGTCGACGCCCGCCTCGCCGAGCCCGCCGACGACCTGCTCGGCGACCTGGTGGAGGCGCACCGTTCGGGCCGCCTCAGCCGCGACGAGGTCACCTCCACGGCGTTCCTGCTGCTGGTGGCGGGGCATGAGACGACCGTCGCGCTGATCGGCAACCTGTTGCTGTCCCTGCTGCGGCACCCGGAGCACCTGGAGCGGCTGCGCCGGGACCGCGCCCTGGTGGGTTCGGCCATCGAGGAGACGCTGCGGCTGGAGAGCCCCCTGCAGAACGCCACCTGGCGTTTCCCCCGGACCGCCACCACCGTCGGCGGCGTCACCCTCCAGGCGGGCGAACCCGTGCTGGTGTCGCTGCTGGCCGCGGGCCGGGACCCGGAGCGCTACGCCGACCCGGACGTCTTCGACCCCGGGCGCGGGGAGTCGCACCTGGGCTTCGGGCACGGCGCGCACTACTGCGTGGGCGCCCAGCTCGCCCGGATGGAGGCGCGGGTGGCGGTCGAGGCGGTCCTGGACCGGCTGCCGGGACTGCGGCTCGCCGTGCCCGAGGAGGAGCTGCGGTGGTGGCCGAGCATGATCATGCACGGCCTGTTCGCCCTGCCGGTGCGCTTCGACGCGCCCTGACCGGGGCGGGGCGGCAAAGTCTTGCCCGGGGATGGTGTGTGTTTTCTGCTCCGACGACGGTCGGTGTCCGAGACTGGCTCCCGGGGCGCCTCCATGCGCGCCCCGAGCGATCCGAACCGGAGGGGGAACCAGCCGTGACCACCCAAGAGCGTGCGAGCGCGACGCCCAAGCCCCGGAGCAGCCAGCCGTGGCTGCACCAGAGGGGGGAGGAGATCCAGGAGTACGGCACCGTCCGCCAGCTCCCGGTGGGGATGTCCTACAACACGCGCATGTACTCGTGCCAGCGGCTCAACCAGGTGCTCGCGGACACGCAGATCCTGCACGCGCTGTACAAGAAGCACCACTGGTTGATGCGGGGGCAGACCTTCTACCAGCTGCACCTTCTGATGGACAAGCACGCCGGCGAGCAGGCCGAGCTGATCGACACCGTGGCCGAGCGCGTGCAGACCCTGGGCGGTGTGGCCGTCGGGGACCCGCGGCACGTCGCCGAGATCACCAACGTCCCGCGCCCGCCCAACGGGGCTGAGGAGGTCCCGGCGATGCTGTCCCGCCTGCTGGAGGCGCACGAGACCATCCTGGAGGACTGCCACGACGCGGCGGCGCGGTGCCAGGACAACGGGGACGACGGCACCAACGACGTGCTGGTCTCCGACGTCATCCGCACCAACGAACTCCAGGCGTGGTTCCTCGCCGAACACCTGGTGGACACGCCGCTCGTGCACACCTGAACCCGGAGGGGCGCCGACCGGACGCCGACGCCCCGCGCGCCCGCCCCCACGGCGGGTCCGCGCGGGGCGTTCGCGTGCGCGGCCCCGAGATCAGATGAGGGTGAGGACGACCTTGCCCGTGGTGCGTCCGCTCTGGCTGTGCTCGTGCGCCTTGGCGACGTCCTCCAACGGGAAGGTCTCGCTCACGACGGGCCGCAGCCTCCCGGACTCCACGAGGGCGGTAATCTCCTCCAACTGGGTGTGGTCGGGTTCGACGCAGACAGTGGCGCCGCGTACGCCGACCGCGGTGGCCCGCTCCACGATCATCTCCTCGTCGAGCGGGTTGGACACGCCGACGTACACCCCGCCCGGTCGGAGAACGCGCAGCGACCGCTCCAGGTAGTCACCGCCGATGGCGTCGAGCACCACGTCGACGTCGCGGACGGCCTCGGCGAAGTCGACGGCGGTGTAGTCGACCAGCTCGTCGGCGCCCAACTCCCGCAGCATCCCGTGTTTGGCGGCGCTGGCCGTGCCGATGACGTGGGCGCCCCGAGCCTTGGCGATCTGGACGGCGAGGTGGCCCACCCCGCCCGCGGCGGCGTGCACCAGGACGCGCTGGCCGTCCTCCACCCCGGCCGTGTCGACCAGTGCCTGCCAGGCGGTGAGCGCGGCCAGCGGCAGGGCGGAGGCGTGGACGTGGTCGAGACCCCCGGGTTTGCGTGCGAAGCGCCGGGCGGGGGCCGCCACGTAGTCGGCGTAGGCGTCGGGCCTGTCCGGGTAGTTCGGCATCCCGTAGACCTCGTCACCGACCGAGAACCGACTCGATCCCTGGGAGACGGCCACAACCACGCCGGAGACGTCGAACCCCTGGGCGAAGGGGGGCGTGAGCCAGTATCCGTGCTGCCGGAGCTTCCAGTCGACGGGGTTGACCCCGGCGGCGTGCACGCGCACCAGGATTCGGGTGGCGCCCAGGTCGGGAACGGGCACCTTCGCGATCTCCAGGACCTCGGGACCGCCAAGTTCGCGCTGCTGAACGATGCGCATCTGCTCTGTCATGTCCCCAAGCCTTCCGGATAAGGTATCCGCTGTATAGAAGGCACTTGAAAGTATGGTAGGTACCCCGTGTATACCACCCCTGAACTGAGAGAATATGGCGGAGCCAATGCCTATCTCCGCAACTGCGCCTCCCGAGACGTCCTCGACCTGCTGTCCAGTAAATGGGTGTGCCTCGTCATGGGGGCGCTCTCGGACAGTCCGATGCGCTTTGGTGCCCTGCGCCGCCGCCTGGACGGCATCACCCAGAAGATGCTCACCCGGACCCTGCGCGACCTGGAGCGCGCCGGGCTGGTGGACCGCCGGGTGTTCCCCACGACCCCACCCCAGGTGGAGTACTCCCTGACCCCGCTGGGCCGGGACCTGGGAGTGCTCATGGATGCCTGTCGGGTATGGGCCGAGGAGCACATGGACGAGATCACCGAGGCGCGCGAGCGTTACGACGCCCGCGCGGGTGAGCCCGTGCGGGCGCTCGACGCCCGCTGAGACCGGGACCGGTGTGACTGTCGGGGCTGTTGGAAAGCTGTGCACCCTCCACCCTGGAGCTTCCCACGAAGACGGACCGCCTCTCGGTGGGCGGATCAGGCGTATCCCCACATTCACTACTGATTTAGCATGCATTAGCCTCGTGTGGTGACCATCACATACTCCGGGTACCGGGCCGAGCACCCGGTGCCCGGAGGACGGCACGGAGGTCGGCGCCTCCGTGGGTGGCACGACGCCGACGTCTCCCACGGGAGACCCGAACGAAGGGAATGCGCCTGGTGGCCATCACTCTGGAGCAGGCTCAGGGACTGATCGACGGAGCCGTGAGGTACGCGGCCGCCAACGACCTCCAGCCACTGACCGTCGCCGTCCTGGACCCGGGCGGCGTCCTCGTCGCCCTGGCCCGTCAGGACGGCTCGGGTCTGCTCCGGCCGGACCTCGCCGTGGCCAAGGCCTGGGGCGTGCTCGGGCTCGGGATGAACAACCGGGCGATCGCCGCCCGCGCGGAGTCCTCGCCGGAGTTCTTCACCTCGGTCGCGGCCCTGGCTCAGGGCCGGATCCTCAGCGTCCCCGGCGGCGTGTTCGTCCGTGACGCCCAGGGCACCCTGTTGGGCGCCTGCGGGGCCACCGGAGACACGTCCGCCAACGACGAACTCGCGCTCCTGGCGGGTATCGAGTCCGTCGGGCTGCGGGCCGAGACCGGAGCCGAGGTCGGAGTCTGACCGAGTCCCGACGGAAGCCATGCCGGAGGCCACGCCGCGCATGGGGAACCGACGACGGCCGCCGCCGCGCGTGATCACGCGCGGCGGCGGCCGTGTCTCGTCAGAGGGCGGGGGGCAGGGACGGGCTCAGGCCGCGGCCAGACCCCAGCGGCGCCGCAGCGAGCGGTCCGCCCAGGTGAAGAACACGTCGATGAGGATGCCGACGATCAGCACGATGATGACGTAGCTCAGCAGGCGCTCGGCGTCGTTGAGCTGGCGGGCCTGGCTCAGCGCCCAGCCGATCGAGTTCTGCTGGTTGATGATGACCAGCAGCTCACCGGCCATCAGCGACCGCCAGGCGAAGGCCCAGCCCTGTTTGAGGCCGCCGACGAACATCGGCAGCGCGGCGGGCACGATGAGCAGCCGGTACCGCTGGACCCCCCGGAGCCCCATCACCTGCCCGGCGCGCAGCAGTGACGGCGCCACGTAGTCGATCCCCGAGACCAGCCCGCCCGCGATGGACGGCGCGGCGCCCAGGATGATCACGAACATGATCGCCGACTCGCTGATGCCGTACAGCAGCATCGCGAACGGGAACCACACGATGGACGGCATCGTCTGGAGACCGGTGATCAGCGACCCGATCGCCACCCGCAGCGGGCGCACCTGGGCCACCGCCAGGCCGACGAGGACGCCGACCACCAGCGCCAGGGCGAAGCCCGACAGGGCGCGCCGCATGGTGACGCCCACGGCCTCCCAGAACTCCGCGGTGGAGACCTCCCGGAACAGGACGGGCAGCACCCGGTCCGGTCCGGGGAAGACCCACTCCGACCGCCATCCGGACCACACGACCGCCTGCCAGGCGAGCAGGACCACGGCCACGGCGGCCAACTTGGGCCAGGACGCCGACCAGACGCGCCGCGCGACCTCGCCCGCGCCGCGTCTGCCGCGCTCGGGCTGGAGTTCGAGCGCGTCGAGGCCCTGGACCTGGCGGTCCCGGGTGTCGGTGTCAGGCATGGCGCGAGACCTCCTGGCGGAGTCGGTCGGTGATCACCGCGGCCTGGCCGGCGATCAGCGCCGAGTCGATCCGGCGGGGGCGCTCGCCCTCCACCGGGAACTCGTCGATCACGCGGCCGGGGCGGCTGGAGAGCAGGACGACCCGGTCGCCCAGGCGCACCGCCTCCCGGACGTTGTGGGTGACGAACAGGACCGTGAGCCGTCGCTCCTGCCAGATCCGCTCCAGTTCGTCGTGGAGGATGTCGCGGGTCATGGCGTCCAGGGCGCCGAAGGGCTCGTCCATGAGCAGGACGTCGGCGTCCTGGGCCAGCGCGCGGGCCATGGCCACGCGCTGGCGCATGCCGCCGGAGAGCTCGTGGGGCCGCTTGCGCGCGAAGCCGGTCAGCCGGACCAGCTCCAGGAGTTCGGCGACGCGTTCGCGCCGCCGAGCCCGGGGGACGCCGTTGACCTTCATGGGGACCTCGATGTTGGCGCCCACGGTCAGCCACGGGAAGAGCGCGGCCTCCTGGAACATCATCGCCACCTTGTGGCCCGCCGTGTCCACGCTGCCGGTGGTGGGCCGGTCCAGCCCGGCCACCAGGGAGAGCAGGGTGCTCTTGCCGCATCCGGAGGCGCCCACGATGGACAGGAACTCGTGCTCGCCGACGGAGACGGACATACCGTCGATGGCGGTCACGGTACCCGCGCCCTCGCCGAAGACCTTGGAGATCGCGTCGACCTCCACGGCGCTGACGCGCGTCGGGGTGTCGGTGATGGTGGTCATGGGCCTCATCAGCCTTCCAGTCCGGAGACGGGATCGCGGCCGTCCTCGATGAGGAGGCCGTCGAGCGGGTCCAGGGCGTAGATTCCGGTCAGGTCGACGGGGTCGAGCAGGCCGACGGCCTCGGCCCGTTCTGCCCCGGTGAACAGCGACGGGGCCACGGGGTCGACGGTGAAGGTGATCCGGTCGAAGGCGGCCGCGGCGACCTCGTCCGGCAACCGGGATCCGGTGATCTCCTCCAGGTGGTCGCCCGTGACCCGTCGGGCCTGGTCGGGGTGGGCGTTGATCCAGTCGACGGTCTCCAGGTGACCGCGCAGCAGGTCCTCGACCAGTTCGGGCTCGCGGGCGAGGAACTCGGAGCCGACCACCAGGTGGGCGGTGACGAAGGCGCCGTCGGTCTCGGTCCAGGTGTCGGCCTCGTCGACGAGCAGGTGGGCGTCGCCGCGGGTGAGCAGTCGGCTCAGGTGGGGTTCGGGCAGCCAGGCGCCGTCGATCTCGCCGAGTTCGAAGGCGTCCACGATCTCGGCGGGCGACTGCGGGAGGATGGACAGGTCGCCGCCTCCGGCCGTGTCCACGTCCCACCCCCGTGCGTCGGCGAACGAGCGCAGGGCCACGTCCTGGGTGTTGCCGAGCTGCGGGCTGGCGACGGTGCCGCCGCGCAGGTCGTCGACGCTCTCGATGTCGTCGCGGACGACGAGGCCGGCTCCTCCGGAGGCCGCCCCGGCGATGACGCGCAACGCCCGCCCCTCGGACTGGGCCCAGCCGTTCACGGCGGGGTTGGGGCCGACGAACGCGACGTCGACCTCCCCGGAGAAGACGGCGTTGATCGCGTCCGGGCCCGCGTTGAACACCCGGGTGTCGAAGACGACGCCGTCACCGAGGGCGTCGGCCAGGGTGCCCCGCTCCACACCGACCATGGCCGGGGCGTGGGTGATGTTGGGGAAGTAGCCGAGCGTCAGGGAGGGGCCGTCGTCCTCCGTGAGCGCCCCGCATCCGGTGACGGTCAGGGCCAGGGCCAGGCAGGCCGCGAGCACTCCCGTCGGTCGCGAGGGCGGTCGCATGAGAGGAGGCCCCTTTCCGGCCGTTGTCGAGGTCAGATGAAACTCTACTTAATAAGTAGGTTTTGTGGAAGCCGGGCGCGGAGTCTCCCCGGACACCGCGACCAGCCCGAACGACCCCGGGTGGCCACCCAAAGTGACCCCGCCCTCGAAGAAAACCGCAGTTCAGCCGAGCTGGCGAGAGCGACACCCCGACCACCGGCCACCGAACGCGTTCTCCCGCCCCGTGCGCACCCCGCGCCGCCGAAAGAGTGATCCGCCTCACCCAGCCCGGAACACGGGGACCGCCCCCGAACACGACGCGAGGGTGGCGGAGCCGGGGAGCTCCGCCACCCTCGCTGGGTCGCCGCCGGACGCGGCGCGTCCGGCGGTCCGCGCCGGTTCCGGGCGCCTGCGCGCGCGGTCGTCGCGGTCGTTACTCGGTCTCGACGACGCCCTCGGTCTCGACGACCGCGCCGTCGGCGTCGACGGGCAGGACGACGCCCTGCCAGGTGCGCTCGATGTAGTCCAGGACCCGCTCGTCGTGCAGGAGCTCGACCAGCTGGAGGATGCGCTCGTCCTCGGCGTTCTCCGCCAGGGTCACCAGACCGTTGGCGTAGGTCTCGACGTAGTCCTCACCCTCCGGCTCCCAGGCCAGGACGTTGGCGTCCTCGGTCAGCCCGGCCTCGATGGCGTAGTTGCCGTTGACGATCGCGGCGTCCACGTCGGCGATGGAGCGCGGCAGCTGGGCGGCCTCCAGCGGGGTGACCACGAGGTCCTCGGGGTTGTCGGTGATGTCCTTCTCGGTGGCGGTCTCCCCGGCCTCCGGGTCGATCTCCACCAGACCCTCGGCCTCCAGGACGCGCAGGGCGCGGTTGAGGTTGGCGGGGTCGTTGGGGACCGCGATCTCGGCGCCCTCGGGCAGGTCCTCCAGGGACTCGACGCTCTCGGAGTACAGGCCGAGGCGCTCGATGTGCACGTCGGTGACGTAGGCGAACTCGGCGTCGGGGCCGTTCTCCTGCCACTCGGCGAGGAAGGCGCGGTGCTGGAAGTAGTTGGCGTCCAGCTCCCCCTCGGCCAGGGCCGCGTTGGGGGTGTTGTAGTCGGAGATCTCCTCGATCCGCAGGTCCAGCCCGGCCTCCTCGGCGAGGTTCTCGTCGATGAAGGCGAGGATGTCGCCGTGCGGCACGGGGCTCACCCCGATCCGGAGCGCCCCGGCCTCGGCGGCCTCACTGGCGGCCTGCTCGCTGGGAGCACCGCAGGCGGCGAGCGCCAGGGTGACGGCTGCGGCGCCGATGACGGTCGGGGTCGTGCGCATGGTGCGCTCCTTCGTGATCGTGGGGTGGCGGATCAGGGGAGGGGCCGGGGCCGGTGGGGCTCCGGACACCCGTGGGCCGGGGCCGGCTGTGGGTGGACCCGTCCGCACAAGAGACTATCCCACCCTTTTGGTAGGAAATTACGTTCCGCCCAGCTCAGCGCGTGGCATGCCCCACACATGGGATGTCTCGGCGGATCGGCGGCGCGGACACGACCCGGCCGCGGCGACCGACCCGCGCGCCGCTTCGGTACGCTGTCCCGTCGCCAGGTGGGGCACAACGGACGGAGGACGCATGTCGGTCGACGAGCGGCTACGGGTACCGATCGGGGCGGCCCCCGCGTGGTCCACCGCCCCCGACAGCCGCCGGGTCCTGGTGGTGGCGCACACGGTCACGGCGCTCACCCGGCTGCTCGACATCCTGCCCCTGCTGGAATCCGACCCGCGCGTCCAGGTCGTGTTCACCCGGGCGCGGACCTCCAACTTCCGCGAGGGGGTCACCGAATTCCTCCAGGACATCGGCGCCGTCGTCGCGCCCTGGGAGCAGGCGCTGGAGGAGGAATTCGACCTCGCCATCGCCGCGAGCTACGGCGACGACCTGCACCTCCTCAAGGCCCCGCTCGTCGTCCTCTCCCACGGCGCCGGGTACAATAAACTCGGGAAACGGGAAACGGGAAACGGGAAACGGGAAACGGGAAACGGGAAACGGGAAACGGGAAACCCGGAATCCGACTCCGCCGGGAACGGTGTCTTCGGCCTCTCCCGGGAGACCCTCGTCCGGGACGGCCGCCTGGTCCCCGGGACGCTCGTCCTCTCCCACTCCGAACAGCTCGACCGGCTGGACGCCGCGTGCCCCGAGGCGGTGGACTCGGCCGTCGTCGGCGGGGACCCCACCTACGACCGCATCCTGGCCGGACTGCCCTGGCGTGACCGCTACCGCGACCGCCTGGAGGTCGGCGGCCGCGCACTCGTCCTGGTCAGCTCGACCTGGGGACCGACCTCACTGCTCGGCGCGTGGCCGGGCGTCCTGAACCGGCTCCTGGAGGAACTTCCGGTCGACGAGTACCGGATCGCGCTCGCCCTGCACCCCAACGTCTGGCACGGCCACGGCCCCTGGCAGGTGCGCGCCTGGCTGGCCGACTGCGAACGCGCCGGGCTGCGCGTGCTGCCTCCCCGCCAGGGCTGGCAGGCCGCCCTGGTGGCCGCCGACCACGTCATCGGCGACCACGGCTCCGTCACGTTCTACGGGGCCGCCCTGGGCGCCCACACCATGCTCGGCGCCTTCCCCCACCACGAGATGGCCCCGGAGTCGCCCATCGCGGAGTTCGGACGAAGCGCCGCGCGGCTACGGGCCGACCGGCCGCTCCTGCCGCAGCTGCGGGCGGACGCCGCCCGCCACACGCCCGACCGGTTCGAGGCCACCACACGGCTGCTGACCTCCCTGCCTGGAGAGTCGGGCAAGGTCCTGCGGTCGACGTTCTACTCCCTGCTCGACCTGCCCGAACCCGCCCGCGACGTGCGCACCGCACCGCCCGAGCCACCCGTCCCCCACCGCCGGGGCTGGCCCGACGCCCCCGACCACACACCGCTGATGGCGACCGTCGAGGGCTCGGCCGACGGCGTCCGCGTCCGCCGCCACCCCGCCGACCTGGTCGCCACGGGGCGCCTGTCCCTGCACCGCCCGCACGTGGTCGCGGCCACCGACGAACCGCAGGCGCGCTGGCGCGACACCGCCACCGTGATCGTGTGCGGGCCCGCCCAGGGCGCGATGTGGGAGCGGATCTCCGCCGCCCTGGACGACCACCCCCGCGCCCGCGTCGCCGCGCTCGCCGACGGCGACGACTGCCTCGCGGCCACCCGCGACGGTGGGCGGTACCGCCTCCGCCACGTCCTCGGCCCCCGCGGGTTCGACCCGACCGTGTTCGCCTCGGCCCTGTGGCACCTCCACGCCGACGGGACGCCACCGCGGGACGACCTCACCGTCCACTGCGGCGACGCGACGCTCACCGTCCGGATCGAGCCCCTCTAGACCCCCTCCGCCAGGCGGGCCCGCACCCGCTCCGCCTCCCGCACGGCCTCGGCGTCCGTGTAGCACTCCAGCGCGATCTCCAGGTCGGCGCGCGCGGCCGACGGGTCCGACCCGGCACGCGCGTTCGCCCGGACGACGTACACGTCCCCCACACGGCGCCGGTCCCCCAGCACGGTGTGGTGGTGGACGGCCCTTTCCCACTCCGCCAGGGCCTGTGCCAGGCACCCCTGGCGGGCGCGCAGTTCGCCCAGGACGGTGCGCACGCGGGCCAGGTTCTGGTGGTCGTCGTCGCGGAACCGTCCGAGGGCTCCGATCAGCAGCTCCTCGGCCGCGTCCAGGCGGCCCAGTTCGAGCCGGGCCCGGGCCAGCTTGCGCTCGGCGATACCCAGTGCGCGGTCGTCGCGGGGCTCGATGTCCAGGGCGGCCCGCAGTGCCTCGGCGAACCGGTCGGCGGCGGCAGCGGAGTCGCCCCCGGCCCAGACGGCGTCGGCGAGCGCCTCCCTGGCGGTGTACTCCGCCAGGGGGTGGGTGCCCTCCGCCAGCTCCACGGCGCGTTCGGCGCGGTCGCGCGCCCGCGCGAGCTCACCGTCGCGCCGGTGGGCGATCGACGACTGCACGCACAGGCGGGCCAGGCGGGCGGGGTCGACGTGCGGGGTGCCCAGCGCGCGGTCCAACAGGGCCGAGTGGGTGTCGACCACGTCGGTGAAGTATCCGCCGGTGAACCAGTACGCCCACGCGACCTCGCAGAGTTCGGCGGCGGCGCGCAGCTCGTCGGGTTCGACCGCCGCCAGGACCACCGCGCGCAGCGCGCGGCGCTCGGGGTCCAGCAGGCCCCGTACGCGGGCGGCGGCCGCCGCGCGTCCGCCGCCCCCGGTGTCGGCTGGGAGCCCCGCGCCGGGGAAGGCGCTCGACCCGTCGATGTCCGTCTGGAGCCACCGGTGCGGCAGCAGCACGTCGTGCGCGGCGCGCACCAGCCCGAAGTAGTGGGTGAGGGCGGCGCGGAGCACACCCGCCCCTCCCGCGCCGTGCTCGGCCAGGGAGCGCCGCCGGGCCGCGGAGACGAAGCGGTACCGGCGCGTGTCCTCGCTCGCGGGGCCCAGGACCCGGTACGCCACCAGAGCGTCGAGCCGCTCGCGTACCCGGGCCGGGTCCGCCCCCCGTTCCACCACGTCGGCGACCATCCCGACGCCGAGGTCGGTGTCCGGGAGCCGGGCCAGGGCGACGGCGAGACCGCGCAGCTCCTCCGGCAGCCCGCCCAGGTCCGCCCGGTCCCGGGGGCCGAGTCCGGGCACGGTCGCGGGACCGACCAGCTCCCGGTGCGCCGACGCCAGGGGGTCGGGGTCGCCGCCCAGGGCGCGCATGGCCACGTCCAGGGCGAGGTCGGCGATCCGCCCGGGGTTGCCGTCCGCTCCGGCCACGAAGTCGGCGACCATCGCCCGCTCGCGCGGGGTGACCGGGTCGACGCCCGCCTCCGCCAGGAACATCCGTTCGGCGTCGGCGGGCGGGAGCCCGTCCAGGGTGATGCCCCGCTTGCGCGTGTGGCGGATCAGGGCCCGCCCCTCGGGGTCCAGGGTGCGCGGGTCGAGCGCCCCCGACGTGGCGACCACGGTGAGACAGCCCGGACCGGTGGCGACGAAGGGGAGGAGGTCGTACGGCGTGGCGGGGCTGTCCACCAGGACCGCGAAGGGGCGCCCCTCCTGCACCAGGTTCGCGTAGGTTCGCCGCAGGCGGCGCACCCGCGCCTCCTGGGTGGCCGGAACGTCCCTCTCGTCGACCCCCGCCGCCCGCAGCAGCTCGCCCACCGCCACCGGAGTGCTCTCCCTGAACAGATTGACGAAGAAGAACCCTCCGGGGAACCGGCCCCGGTCGCGCCGGTAGGCGTCGAAGAGGCCCTTGAGGGCGAACGCGCTCGCGCCCCCTCCCGGTTCGGCGACCACGGTCAGCAGGGTCGCGTACTCCTCTCCCTCCTCCACCACGCTCCGGAACCGTGCGAGCGGTCCCTCACGGTCGACGAACGGCGGCGGGGCGAAGGGCCCGAAACCGGCGGCGGCCGCCTCGGAACCGCCGCCGTGGAAGTGGACCGCCCCGATCGTCGCGGCCTGGACCTGTGTGCCGTTCCCCGACACCCCGCCCGCCCGGTTGCTGACCTCGTGGGAGGCTCGGGGGCGCTGGCCGTCGAACTGGTCGTCACTCACGGGGAACCTCACGGACGCTGTGCGGCTGGGGGCATGGGCAGCGTACCCATGCGACACCCGGTATCAGCGCACCGACCGGCCGGCGCGACCGCGTTGGCCGCTTCCGGCCGTTCCGTCCACCGGACACGAGGAGCCCCGGGAAAAGGCGTGGAGCCCGAGGCCCCACTGCCCTAACCTGACCGCGACCACCGAACCTCCTACCCGAACACGGTGAGCATGAACGACACCAGACTCCGCAGGCTCGGCCGCTCCGACCTGTACGTCTCCCCGCTCTGCCTGGGCGGCAACGTCTTCGGCTGGACCGCGGACGAGGCCGACTCGTTCCGGATCCTGGACGCCTACACGGCGGCCGGAGGCACCGTCGTCGACACCGCGGACTCCTACTCCGCGTGGGCCGAGGGCCACCGGGGCGGCGAGTCGGAGACCGTCATCGGGGCGTGGCTGGCCGCCCGCGGCCGTCCCGACGGCCTGGTCATCGCGACCAAGGTGAGCCAGCACCCGGAGTTCCGCGGCCTGTCCCGCGACAACGTCCGGGCCGCCGCCCACGCCTCCCTCAAACGGCTGGGCGTGGCGACCATCGACCTGTACTACGCGCACTTCGACGACCCCGACACGCCGCTGGCCGAGAGCGCCGAGGTCTTCTCGTCCCTGGTGGACGAGGGCGTCATCCGGTACATCGGGCTGTCCAACCACAGCCCGGACCGGATCCGGGAGTGGCTGGACATCTGCGCGGACCGCGGCCTGCACGCGCCGGTGTGCGTCCAGCCCCACTACAACCTGATGGAACGCGACATCGAGACCGACCTGGTCCCCCTCGCCCGGGAACGCGGGCTGGCGCTGCTGCCCTACTTCGGTCTGGCCCGGGGCTTCCTCACCGGCAAGTACCGACCCGGCGGCCCGGACGTGGACAGCCCGCGCGCCGGAAGCGCCCGCACCTACCTCGACGACCCGCGCGGCGCACGCGTGCTGGAGGCCCTGGACTCGGTCGCGGCCGAGCACGGAGTGTCGCCGGCGGCCGTGGCCCTGGCGTGGCTGGCCGGCCGTCCGGGCGTGGTGTCGGCGATCGCGAGCGCGCGCGACACGGCCCAGCTGGCGGACCTGCTCCCGGTCCACACCCTGGAGCTGACCGAGGAGCAGGCGGCCCGGCTCACGCGGGCCTCCGCCTGACCGGTGCCGGATGCGCCCAGCGCGCTCAGGCCGGTTCGGGTTCGGGCTCGGGTCCCGGTGGTTCGGGCACGGGGCCGGGCGGCGTGGGCTCCGGGTCCGGCGGGGGCGGCGGTACGGGTGTCGGGGGGAACGGGTCCGGCGGCATCGGATCGGGGTAGCGCGGGGCCGCGTCGCGGATACGGGTGCGCATGGTCCGTCCTCCTCCCTGGTCGTCAGGCCGGGGATGCGGGTGCGGCCATGCGTTCCTCGGCCCGTCGGCCGTGGTCGGCCGCACCGCCTCACCTCCAGCATCGCACACCCGGCGCCCCGTGGAAGCGGGTAAAGCCCGGGCCAGCCCCCGCCCGGTCTCCCCGTCCTGGGCCGCCGCCGGTGCGAGGATGGTCGCGACCCGAGTCCGCCGACGTCAGGGGGTCCTTCCGTGATCTACGTCGCCGCTCCCGCCCGCTACGACACGATGCCGCGGCGCCGGTGCGGCCGCAGCGGCCTGTGCCTTCCGGTGCTGTCACTCGGTCTGAGGCACGGCTTCGGTGAGGACCGCGGGTTCGAGGCCCAGCGCGCGGTCCTGCTGCGCGCCTTCGACCTGGGCGTGACCCACTTCGACGTGTCGGGCACCCACGGACCGCCCGCCGGGGCCGCGGAGGAGGTCCTCGGCCGTGTGCTCACCCGCGAACTGCGCCCCTACCGGGACGAGGTGGTCGTCACGACCAAGGCGGGGGGCTCCGCGTGGCGCGGACCGTGCGGAGAGGGCGGCTCCCGCAAGACGCTGCTGGCCGGTCTCGACCGGAGCCTGGCCCGGCTGGGGCTCGACCACGTGGACGTCTTCCACCACGAGCGCCCGGATCCCGACACCCCGCTGGAGGAGACCATGGGCGCGTTGGACGCGGCCGTGCGCCAGGGCAAGGCCCTGTACGCCGGGGTGTCCGGCTACTCCCCCGAGCTGACCCGGCGGGCCGCCGGGGTCCTCCGCCGCCTGGGCACGCCGATGCTCGTCCACCAGACGCCCTACTCGATGTTCGACCGGCGGGCCGAGGACGGCCTGTTGGACGTGCTCGACGACCTCGGTGCGGGATGTGTCGCCGACGCGCCCCTGGCGCGGGGGCTGCTCTCCCACCGCCATCTGCGGAGCGCGCCGGAGGGGTCCCGTCCCGGCGGGGACGCGCCTCCCCTCCCCCCGGGTGAGACGATCACCGAGAGCGTGTGGGAGCGGGTCCGCGCCCTGGAGGGCGTCGCCGAGCGGAGGGGGCGGACCCTCGCGCAGATGGCGCTCGCCTGGGTGCTGCGCGACGAACGCGTCACCTCGGCGGTGGTCGGCGCCACCGGTGTCGCCCAGTTGGAGGAGGACGTGGCCGCCGTGTGCGCGCTGGACCTCACCGGCGCCGAACTCGCCGAGATCGAACCGCACGCCCGGGCGGACTGACCCGGTGTCCGGGCGCCCTGGTCGGCGTTTGTCCGCCGGGGCGCCGGGTAGTGGAAGGACCCGTCTCCCGGGAGGGTGGTGAGGGACCGTGGAATGGCCGACTCTCGGTTGGCTGATCGGCGTACTGGTGGCCCTGGCCGTCCCGGTCGTGGTGATCCTCATCGTCATCGGCGTCATCTCCCTCGAACAGGCCCGCGCCCGGCGGAACGCGTCGCCGGAGTACTGGGACGAGGAGCCGGACGGGCGACGCTACCCGACCGGGTGGGAGGAGCCCGGCGAGCCGGGGGAATCCCCGACCGAAGGGTCGGACGGGGAACCCGGAGAACCGGACGGGCCCTCGTCCGGTTCGGGGTAGCGCACGCCCCGGAGGTCTACCGGCGGCCGGCGGCGCGCGCGTGGTGCCGCGCGGCCTTGGCCCGGTTGCCGCACCCGGACATGGAGCACCAGCGTCGGGTGCCGTTCCTGGACGTGTCGAAGAAGTGGAGGACACAGGCGGGGTTGGCGCACCCGCGGATGCGGTCCGGGGCGTCGAGCAGGTCGAGGTAGTCGGCGGCCGCGGTCCAGGCCGGACCCCACGCGGGGTCGTCGAACTCGACGGTGACCGCCGGGGCCCCGTCGCGCAGCCGTCTGCGCACGAAGCCGTGGTCGAGGACCTCGTTGAGCCGCGCGGTCGCCTCGGCGTCCTCGGGCGCGTCCACGAGCACGGCCAGGGCGCCGCGGGCGAGCAGCACCCGGTCCAGCGTCCGGACGTCGGCGTCGAACCGCGTGTCCAGGCCCGCCTCGCCCAGCCACTGGCGCAGACCGTCGACCCCGTCGAGCAGGTCGCGCCGAGTCGTTCCCTCGACCCACCGGGTGTTGAGCAGGTCCACGGCGACCGGCTCGCCGACCAGCGGTCGCCGCCTCGTGACCGTCGAAGCCATCGCTCCCCGCCTCGTGCGTCGTCCCAGGCCCGCGTCCGCGCGGGACCGCCTGGATCGTACCAGTGACACCATCTAACCACTCAAGTTCGTTTTAACGGTTGCACACCACGATCTAACCCTCTAATATCCATTTAGCCGGTTAGACCAATCCGGCGAACCCTGAGAGAGGTGTGCTGTGGCACTGACCAAGGTGAAGACCGGGCACGTGGGTCTCAACGTCACCGACATCGAGCGCTCCGTGGACTTCTACACGCTGGCCCTGGAGTTCGAGGTGATGGGCCGGGGCACGGAGGAGGGCCGCGCGTTCGCCTTCCTCGGCAGGGACGGCGAACTCGCCCTGACCCTGTGGCGGCAGGCGTCGGAGCCGTTCCGGAAGGACGCATCCGGTCTGCACCACCTGTCCTTCCAGGTGGAGACGGTCGAGGAGGTACGCGAGGTGGAGACGCGGCTACGCGCCTCGGGAGTCCGCTTCGCCTACGACGGCGTGGTCCCGCACGGTGAGGGCGCCTCCTCCGGCGGCGTGTTCTTCCACGACCCGGACGGTATCCGGCTGGAGGTCTACGCGCCCACGGGCGCCGAGGGGGCCCAGGCCCCCGTCGCCTCCGCTCCCACCTGCGGTTTCTTCTGACCGGAACCCCCGTTTCGCGGTGCCCCGGAAACGGGGCGCCGCCCCCGCCACGAAGGAAAGACGACGGCATGGGCACCTACCATCCGGGAGAACGGGCGGTACAGGCCCGCAGCGGCCTGACGGCCCCGGCGGACCACGCGGGACGGTCCGTCCGCGACACCATCCCCGACGTCGCCGCGCGGTTCCTCGCCACACGACGCGTGTTCGTCCTGGGCGCGGCCGACCGCGACGGCCGCGTGTGGTCCTCGCTCCTCACCGGGGCTCCCGGGTTCCTCCGGGCGCGTGACGAGCGCACCGTCGACGTCGCCGCCGCGCTCCGCGACGGCGACCCCCTGGCCGGGGTCCTCAGCGACGGCCCCGTCCAGGTCGGCGCGGTCGCCCTCGACCCGGTGGCCAGACGCCGCATGCGCGTCAACGGCACGGCGCGCTCCCGCGGCCCCGAGGGTCTGCGCATCACGGCCGACCAGGTGTACGCCAACTGCCCGAAGTACATCCAGCGGCGGGACCCGGTGCCCTCCGTCCCGGCGGACGCCCCGCCGACGAGGGGCGAGCGGCTGACCGGAGCGCAGCAGGAGGTCCTGCGCCGGGCGGACACGTTCTTCGTCGCGACCGCCAGCGACTCGGGCGCGGCCGACGCCAGCCACCGGGGCGGCGCCCCCGGCTTCCTGGCCGTGCACTCGCCCGAGCTGCTCAGCTGGCCGGACTACGTCGGAAACGCCATGTTCATGACCCTGGGCAACCTCTGGGTCAACCCCCGGGCCGGGCTCCTCGTGCCCGACTGGGAGACCGGAGACCTGCTCCAGCTCACGGGGACGGCACGGGTCCGCTGGGAGGACGACACCCCCGGGGCCCGGCGCTCGGTCGAGTTCACGGTGCAGGAGGTGGTCGCCAGCCCCGGGGCCGGGCTGCTCTCCCCCGGCGCGCCCGAGTACTCCCGCGCCAACCCGCCGGTGGGGGCCGACACGGGCTGACCGGTGGCCCCGGCACGCGCGCCGCGCGGTGGGACTGCCAGGATGCGGTGAGTACGAGCAGGAATCGGAGGATCACATGGATCTGGGAATCGCCGGAAGGGTCGCCCTGGTCACCGCCGCCAGCTCCGGGCTCGGTCGCGCCATGGCCGTCGCCCTGGCGGCCGAGGGGGTCGACGTGGCCGTCACCGGCCGCGACCGGGAGCGACTGGACGCCACCGTCGCGGCCTGCGCCGAACGCGGTGTCCGCGCCACGGGGACGGTCTGGGACCTGTCCGACCACGACCGGGCCGGTGAGGTCGCCGCGCGCGTGGCCGAGGAGCTGGGCCCGGTCGACATCCTGGTCAACAACACCGGCGGGCCGCCGCCCACCCCCGCCCTGGAACAGGACACGGGACTGTGGCAGGAGCAGTACGCGGCGATGGTCCTGCCGGTCATCGCGCTCACCGACGCCGTCGTGGGCGGCATGCGCGAACGCCGGTGGGGACGGATCATCACGAGCACCTCGTCGGGCGCGGTCGCACCGATCCCGAACCTCGGGATCTCCAACACCCTGCGTTCCTCGCTGCACGCCTGGTCCAAGACCGCGGCCCGCGAGTTGGCGCCGTTCGGGGTGACGGCCAACGTCATCGTGCCCGGACGGGTGGCCACGTCGCGCACCGAGGCCCTGGACCGGGCGAGGGCCGAACGCGAGGGCCGCCCCCTGGCCGAGGTCGAGGCCGACTCGCGCGCCGCCATCCCGGCGGGGCGGTACGGCGACCCGGAGGAGTACGGCGCGGTGGCCGCCTTCCTCGCCAGCGAGCAGGCCGCCTACGTCACCGGATCGACGGTCCGCGTCGACGGAGGGCTGATCCCGACGCTCTGACCTCCCCCGGTCAGGTGAAATCCCCAGCAAACATGCACCAAGTGGCGCTTTCATCCCCTTCCTCCGCACATCCGGGTGTTTCTCTGGAACCGGCACCGGGCCACGGAGACGGAGGGGCGCGATGGCGGACACGGACGGACGGGACCCAGGCCCGCGGCCACCGGACCACGGCCCGGGCGCCTGGGTCCCCCTGGGCGCGGCCACGGCGGTGACCGTGCTGCTGGTGACGGTCTGGCCGCTGCTGAACGCCGCCCTGCCCGACACCGAGCCGGTGCGCTCCGGTCAGGCGCTGCGGGTCGGGTCCGAGGGCGGCTACGACGCGGCGCTGACCTTCGAGCGCGGCGGGTGGGAGCTGCACCCCGCCGCCAGCACGGCCGACCGGTCCTACCTGTTCAGCCGTGGACCGGTGGAGCTGACCGTGCGCTCCGTCGTCCCCGTGGAGGAGACACCGCCCAGCGCCACCGAGCTGTGGCACGGACTGGGGAGGATCGTCCGGACCGAGGATCCGGACGCCCGGCTGGGCGATCCGCGCCCCGTCGCCGCCGACGCGGGGGCACCGGGGCTGACCGGTCCGCTGAGCGGCGACGAGGACGGGGTCGCGGCCCTCTACCCCTCCCCCGACGGCGTGTTCGCGGTGCAGCTGGTCCTGTCCGGGCCGGACGCCACCCCGGCGGACCTCGCCGCGGTCGAGGACGTCGTCCGGTCGATCGCCTTCTCCGAGGGGGGGTCGGCGTGACCGAGGCGCCCCGCGAACCCCGCGGCCCGGCCCCCGCACCGCAGGGCCCGCACCGACTCCCCGCCCTGGTCGGTGCCGTCGTGATCGCCACGGCCTGCCTGGCCGGACTGGTCCTGCAGGTGGTCCAGTTCACCGGGCACATCCGCGTCTTCCCGTGGGCGGCGGTGCTGGCCCTGGCGTTCGCGGCGGCGACGTTCGCGTTCGGGTTCTGGATCCTGCGCCGGATCCGCCCGGTGCGCGCCCCCGACCCGGTCCCCAGCGCGGTCGCCGCGGTGTGGGGGATGACGGCGGCGACGGGCGCGGGGATCGTCGCCAACGGGGGGCTCAGCGCGGTCTGGTCCAAGCTCCTGGGACTGGACGTCACGGGCGCCTGGGACGCTGCGCTGACCGCGCCCGTCAACGAGGAGCTCCTCAAACTCGCGGGAATCGTCCTGGTCGCGGTCGTCTTCCCCCGGGCGCTGCGCGACCCGGTCGACGGCTTCGTGCTGGGCGCGCTCGTCGGGCTCGGGTTCGAGGTGAGCGAGAACCTCGTCTACGCGTTCCAGGCCGTGACCCGGGCCGGGGCCACGGACCCGGCACTGGCGGTGGCCACGACCACGGTGGTGCGGGTCGGCCTCACCGGCCTGGGTTCGCACTGGGCGATGTCGGCCGTGGCCGGTACCGCCGTGGGGCTGCTCGCCGCCGCCCGCTGGCGGCCGGAGCGGCGGCGCGCGGTGCTCGCGGCCCTGCTCGTCCTGCTCGCGATGGGCCAGCACTGGCTGCTCGACGCACCGCTGTTCGGTGAGGGGATCGCCGCCGTCCTGGTGAAGGTCGCCGCGGTCTTCGCCAGCACGATGGCCGTCTACGTCCTGGTGCGGCGCTCCTACCGGCGCCGGATGCGGCGCGCACTGGCCGCCGAGGGGGAGGCCGTGGGCATGCGGCGGTCGGCGGCCGTCGCCCTGGTCACCCGGCACGGTCGGCTCCGGGCGGCCCAGGACGTCGCGCGGCCCGAGCAGCCGGCGGTGCTGGATCGGCAGGAGCGGATGCTCGCGGCGGCGGAGGACCGCGCGGCCCTGGACGGGACCTGAGTCAGGGACGCATCCAGCGGTGCAGCAGGGTGCCGTCCTGCTCGATCACCAGCCGGGGCACCAGTGCCCGGTCGACCCCGGCCCCCGCCGTGACGCGCTGCTGCACGCCCGCGGCCAGCAGGGGCACCACGGTCAGGCACAGCTCGTCGAGCGCGTCCGCGGCCGCCACGTCGCGCAGCAGGCGCGGCCCGCCCTCGCACAGGATTCGCGGCAGGCCGCGGGCGTGCAGGGCGTCGACGGCGGCGGGCAGGTCCACGCTCTGGGCGCCGACGACGATCACCCGGTCGGAACCGAGCAGGCGGCGCGCCCGGTCCAGCGCCTCCGGCCCCGCGCCCGCGCAGGTGACGAGCAGGACGTCGCCGTGGTCGGGGGCGTCGGCGGCCAACAGCGGCGGCACCTGCGCCGCACCGCTGACCACCGCCGTCACCGGGCACGACGGACGCCCCTCGGCGGCGGCCCGGTCCAGGAAGCGCGCGGACCGGGGCGGGGTGCGCCGGTACCCCTCGCTCCGGGCCGTCCCGGCACCCACCAGGATCACGTCGGCCAGGTCGCGCAGGAGCGTGTAGACCACCAGGTCGGCGGCGGTGTTGATGGAGCCGGTCCTGCCGTCGTTGCCCGCGGCGGCGCCGTCCAGGGTCGCGACCATGTTCGCGCGCACCCAGGGGCGCGCGGTCACGTCCGGATAGGCGTAGAGGCGTTCCAGGTCGTCCGGCCCCAGCCGGTCGCCGGGGTCGGCCGCGCCGGGCACGACGTCGTTCAGCAGGAGGCGCACGACCACACCGCCACGAAGTAGGTGACACCGAAGGGGGCGTCGGCGTACAGCAGTTCCGCTCCGACGCTGGCTCCGCCCAGAGCCACGGCCGAGGCCATCACCTGGAGCGCAGCGCGACCGGCGACCATCTGGTCGGCGGCCTCCTCCGGGTCCAGGGCGGCCAGCGCCCCGGTGTCGCCGTCGGCCAGCGCGTGCCGCACCACCTCGTCGACGTCGACGGACGCGGTGTCCAGGTGCCCGGGCTCGCGCACCCCCCAGCGGGCCCCGCCGTCCCCCATGACCAGCAGTCCGACCCGTTCGGCCCCTCCGGCGACGGAGCGGGCGACGCGTTCGACCTCCGCCGCGGAGGCGTCCCAGGCGACGGCGACCGTCTCGACGGGCGTGTCGGGCGCCACCGTGTCGAGCAGGCGCCGGGCGACCCCCAGGCTCAGGGGGAGCGGTTCACCGGTCCCGGAACGGGTGTCCCGCCCCCGGCTCCCCGCCCTGAGGCCGCGCTGGGCGGCGCCCGCGTAGAGCCGTGTGGGCACGCGGCCCGACAGACCCTCGCCGGAGGCGTCGGCGCCGCCCACGACGACGATCCGGTCCAGGTCGGGCGTGGCCAGCAGGACGGACACCGCCGACTCGCAGACCCCGCGCAGGTCGGCGGCGACGTCCTGGGCGCCGGTGAGTTCCCGCAGCAGCAGCGGCGGGTGCGGGCACACCGCGGTCGCGACGATCACGCGCTCCTCCTCACGCCAGCCCCCGAACCGTCCGTGCGGGGGGCGCCACACCCCGGATGGCGGAGACCATGTCGAGGACCCGCCGGGTGGGGGTGACCTCGTGGACGCGGTAGACCTGGGCGCCGTGCCAGGCGCACACCGCGGTCGCGGCGAGCGTGCCGGTCAGCCGCTCCCCCACCGGCAGGTCGAGGGTCTCGCCGATGAAGTCCTTGTTGGAGAGCGCGACCAGCACCGGCCAGCCGGTGTCGGTCATCTCGTCGAGCCTGCGGGTGAGCTCCAGCGAGTGCCAGGTGTTCTTGTTGAAGTCGTGCGCGGGGTCGATCAGCACCGAGTGCGGGTCCACGCCCAGCGACACCGCGCGCTCGGCGAGCGCCACGGTCGCGTCGATCGCGTCGCGCACGACGTCGTCGTAGGAGGGCCGCAAAGGCCCGGTGCGGGGGGCGAGGCCACCGGTGTGGGTGCACACCAGCCCCACGCCGAACTCGGCGGCGACCTCGGCCAGTCGCGGATCGTGGCCGCCCCAGGCGTCGTTGAGCAGGTCGGCGCCGGCCTCGCAGACCGCCCGGCCCACCGACGCGCGCCAGGTGTCGACGCTGATCACCAGGTCCGGGAATTCGGCGCGGACGGCCGCCACGAAGTCCACCGTGCGGCGCTTCTCCTCCTCGGCGTCGACCTCCTCGCCGGGACCGGCCTTGACGCCCCCGATGTCGACGATGTCGGCGCCCTCGGCCACCACCGCGCGCACCCGCTCGAAGGCGGGGGCGTCGTCCCAGGTGGCGCCGTTGTCGTAGAAGGAGTCCCGGGTCCGGTTGACGATCGCCATGACCAGCGTCGCGTCCGGCCCGTACTCCCGACCGCGCAGTCTCAGCACGTCCCGTCCGCCTCTCCCCGAACACGCGCGCCCCCACGGACGCGGCGCTCTGGCATCTCGTGGTTCAACGCCCCTCCCAGCGGCCACCCTAGGGCACCCCCGAACCCCCGGCGGCACCGACCAGGCGTCTGAGCGTAGGCGGGTCCACGAACTCGGCGTGCGTGCCGTGGGCTCCGCAGGCGAACGCACCGGCGACCGACAGGACGTGGCAGCCGTTCTCACCGTCGGTGGCCACGACGAGGTGGGCGCGTCCCTCGTCCAGGACGCGGCGCATCACCCGCGCCCGGCGTTCCCGTATCGCCGCCGCGCTGAGGAAGACCAGGTCGGAGCGGAGCGCGTAGTCGAGGTGGTGGGTCTCCTCCCCGTCCCAGTCGTGCAGGTCCGTGGAGCTGCTGACGCCCAGTCGCTCCAGGTCGTCGTACATGTCGCGGTTGTGGTTCATGATCGACATGTGCACGTGCCGGGCTCGCTCGACGAAGGGGAGGTAGAAGTCGCGGGGCACCCGCAGGTCCGGGGAGTGGCGTCCGTCGAAGAAGGAGAACCTCCGCCCCCGCGCGTCCACCAGGTTGACACCGCGCGGCGTGCCGTGCGGTGAGACGACGCGGCTGAAGTCCAGTCCCCGCTCGGCGTAGGACTCCAGCACCATCCGGCCTGGGGGTCGTCACCGAGGAAGTCGATGAACTTCGTGGCCAGACCCAGCGTGTGGCAGCCCAGCGCCACCCCGTTGCCGGTGTGCCCCACGTAGTCGCGTACGGGGGGGCACGAACACCGCGTCGCCCTCGGGCAGGGCCAGCTCCCGTACCCGGACGATCGTGTCCACCCCCGCGCCTCCGACCACCAGGACGTCGTGGTCGTGGTCGTTCTCGGCCATCATGTCTCCTCCAGGCAGGGTCGCCGTCACCGCGGAGCCCGGATCCGACGGACCCGGGACCGCGGGAACCCTCCCCCACTCCTGCCGAGGAGAACCAGGGGTTTCCCCGGGCGGACGGGCCGTTCCCCCGACCCGTCCGCCCCTCCTGTCGCGATCGGCCGATCCCGGTTACGTTGGTCCCATGCGGACACGAACCGCAGCCGTGGTGAGCACGGTGTCCTTCCTGACCGGCCCCGGCACGGCGGCCGGACCGGTCCCGTCGGCGCGGCGGTTCGGTGCGAGGTACGAGGCCCGCCACAGGGCGGTCCCCGCGGGAATCCCGCGGAGGCCCCTCGGCGGCCGGGGAGGTGAGCGGTCGATGAGCAAAACCGGAGGGCCGCACGGGGCGCGGGGGGTCGCCGGCCGCTCGGGGGCTAGCGCGAGGGGCCGGTCGCGCCTTCGGGGGCGGGTCTGGGGTCACGCCCGGGCCCGGAGGCGTCGGCGGAGACTGGTGCGGACCTCCGCGCGCGGCCGCTGAGCGAGGTCAGGGCGACCCCGCCCACGAGCAGGACGGCGGCGACCCGGTTCAACGGGGTGATCTCCTCCCCCAGCAGCAGCGCCGCCGAGGCCATGCCGAACACCGGCACCAGAAGCGAGAACGGCGCCACCGCCGAGGCGTCGTAGCGACGGAGCAGGAAACCCCAGGCGCCGAACCCGAAGACCGTGGCGCCCCACGCCACGAACAGGACCGCTCCGACCCCGGCCGCGTCCATCTCCCGGATCGCCGCGCGCCCGGCCTCCGGCCCCTCCAGCAGGAGGGAGAGCGCGAACAGCGGCAGCGGTGGCACGAGACTGACCCAGACCATCCAGCTCAGGGCGTCGGGCGGCGCGGCCCGACGGGTGATGACGTTGGCCAGCCCCCAGAACGCGGCGGCGGCCACGACCATGAGGAAGGCGACCATCGGCCCGGAGGCGCCCTGGTCGTAGGCGGCGACACCGATCCCGCCGAGTGCCACCGCCATCCCGGTGTACCGCAGGGGTCCCAGGCGCTCCCGCAGGAACAGCACGGCCAGGAGCGCGGTGAACACCGCCTGGGCCTGGAGGACCAGCGAGGTCAGCCCGGCGGGCATGCCCAGGTGCATCCCGGTGAAGACGAGGCCGAACTTCGCCACGCCCAGCACCAGCCCCACCAGCACGACCCAGCCGAGCGCGACCCCGGGTCGGCGCACCAGGAACACCGCCGGGACCGCCGCCACGAGGAAGCGCAGGGCGGAGAACAGGAGCGGTGGGACGTGGTCGAGACCGACCTCGATGACGACGAAGTTGACGCCCCACACGGCCGCGACGAGTACGGCCAGGGCGATGTGAGCCGGACGCATGGGTCCGATGATGCCGACCATGTGGATTCAGCACCAGCGAAGAGTTCTACATGGTTGGATTCAGCGTTACTACATTGTCCGGGTACGCCCAGCCGGAAGGACCGCCCGTGCTCGACCTCGCCAGGCTTCGCGCCCTGCACGCCGTACACGTCCACGGGTCCGTCGGCGCCGCCGCCGAGGCTCTCGGCTACACACCGTCGGCGGTCTCCCAGCAGGTGGCCAAGCTCGAACGCGAGACCGGCGCCACGCTCCTGGAACGGCAGGGGCGCGGGGTCGTGCTCACCGACGCGGCCGTCCTCCTCGTGGACACGGCCGCCCGGGTGCTGTCCCTGGTGGAGGAGGCCGAGGTCGCCCTGGAGGAGCGGCGCGGCAGGCCCAGCGGTCGGTTGACCGTCGCCGCGTTCTCCACCGCCGCCCGCGGCCTGCTCCCGGGGGTGCTGGCCGAACTGTCCGCGGCCCACCCCGCCCTCGACCCGCGGCTGGTGGAGGAGGATCCGCACGCCACCCCGCGTATGGTCGCGCAGGGGGTCGTCGACCTGGCGGTGGTGCACGACTGGGACATCGCGCCGATGAGCGTTCCGGAGGGGGTCGCGCGCGCGAGGATCGGGCGCGACGTGTGCGACGTCCTGCTGCCCCCGGGCCATCCGCTGGCGCGTCTTCCGGTGTTGAGCCGCCGGGACGTGGCCTCCGCCCGCTGGATCTGCCAGCCGCCGGGGACGGTGTGCCACGACTGGCTGATGCGCACGCTGCGCGCGGTGGGCGTCGAGCCGGACGTGGTCCACCTGGTGGGCGAGTACCAGACCCAGGTCGCGCTGGTCGCGGCCGGTCTGGGGATCGCGATGGTCCCGCGGCTGGGCCGGGGCGCCGTCCCCGACTCCGTCGTGGTGCGGCCCCTGGACCCCGCCCCGGTCCGCGGCGTGTCCGTCCTGTGGCGGGAGGGGACCTCGCGCCGCCCCGCCGTCGCCGAGGCCGTCCGCGTCCTGCGGGAGCACGCCCGGGAGCGGTGACCGCGCCCCGGGACCACCCGCGGTGCCCGGATCGTGCACGCGACCGCCCACCGCGCGGCCTCGGAGTGTCGAGCCCCCGTGTCCGCGCCACCGTCCGGGGCGGCCGCTCGGAACCGCCCCGGACGGTGCGGGAGCGCCTACCTCATGGCCTCGGCCACGATCGCCGCCGCGTCGGCGATGAGCGCGTCGTCGCGCTCGGCGCCCTCGGTGTCACGGCTGCTCATCACGGCCAGGACGATCGGGGCGCCCTCCGGCGGCCACAGGACCGCGATGTCGTTGCGGCCGCCGTAGCCGGCGGTGCCGGTCTTGTCGCCGACCGTCCAGTCGTCCGGGACACCGGCACGGATCACGGTGTCGCCCGTGACGTTGCGCCGGAGCATGTCGACGAGGATCTCCCGCCGGTCCTGAGGCAGGACGTCGCCGAGCGTGTACGCGCGCAGGGTGGCGGCCATCGCGCGCGGGGTGCTGGTGTCGCGGATGTCGCCGGGCGCCCCCTCGCTCAGCTCGGGTTCGATCCGGTCGACGTGCGTGACGTCGTCACCGACCTCCCGGAGCTCCTCCTGGAGTCCGCTCGGCCCGCCCAGCTCGGCGAAGAGCAGGTTGGCGGCGGTGTTGTCGCTGTACCGGACCGCCGCGTCGCAGACCTCCAGGAGGGTCATCCCGGTGTCGAGGTTCTCCTCCGCGATCGGGGCGTGTTCCTGGAGGTCCTCCTCCGTGTAGGTGATGACCCGTTCCAGGTCCTCGTCCGTGCTGCGCCGCAGCACGGCGGCGGCCGAGAACGCCTTGTGCGTGGAGGCGTAGGCGAACCGGTCGTCGGCGTTGTGGGCGAGGGTCTCCTCGGTCCCGGTGTCGACCGCGAAGACGCCGAGCCGGGCGTCGTAGCGCTCCTCCAGGGCGGCGAACCGCTCCGCGTACTCCTCCGGGGACACGGACGCGGCGGAGGGCGCGGCGGTGGACTGCGACGCGGTCCCGCCGGTCGTCGCGCAGCCGACCAGCGGGGCCAGGGCCAGCGCGGCGGCAGCCGCGGTCCTGGCCAGACGTGAGAGGTGATGCGACATGGCGGATACGCCTTCCTTCCCCTGTGGTGGGGTGTGCCGATGGGCCGGGCCCCGCTGCCGACCGGCGGCGTCCCGGGACGGACGCGCGTGCCGCGCGCACACGCACGCCCCTCGCCGGAGGGCCCGTGTCCGGCAGTCTCACCCGGACCGGGGCATGCTGTCCAAGACACGAACGACGGTTTCCATGCGTTTCCGGCATACTGTGCGGGCATGGACCTCGTCGGCGCCTGCCGCGCGTTCGTCAGCGTGAGCGACCGCGGCAGCTTCACCCTCGGCGCGGCCGCGGCGCGCATCCCCCAACCCGTCGCCAGCCGCCGCATCGCCGCCCTGGAACGGCACCTGGGGGCACGGCTGTTCGACCGCTCCGCCCGCGGTGCCGCCCTGACCCAGTTCGGCCGGGACATGCTGCCGTCGGCACGACGCCTGGTCGAACTGGCCGAGGCGATGGAACACGACGCCGAGCGCGCCCGGCTCGCTCCCGTCCGGTTGGCCGTCCCGGACCTGTGCCCCACCCCCGCCCTCGCCCGGTTGGACGCGGCGGCGCGCCTGCACGGGCTGCACCTGGACTTCCACCCGGCGCCGCCGGAGCGCAGGGCGGAACTGCTGCGCACCCAACAGGTCCGGGCCGCGGTCACCGCGGTGCCCGGGGACGAGGCGCGGTGGACGGTGCCGCTGGGGCTGGCGGGCGCGGAGGAACCGCAGGCCAGGACGGTCTACCTGGAATCCCTGCGGGCGGGCCGGGCGGAGCGGTCGGCGCCCCGGCGGGTGTGGGTCCAGCCCGAGGACGACGTGCCGCACGTACGCGACCGGGTCCTCCGTGTGCGCGACACCGTCGGGCTGCGTCCGGCGCAGGTCACGGTCGCCTCCGCGCTGACCGCGGCCGTGGCGGAGGTGCTCGGGTCACGGGACCTGCTGCTGTGCTCGCGCCTCCAGTCCGCCGAGCTGGGCCTGCGCTGGCGGCCGCTCGGCGAGCTGCGGCTCGTGCGCGGCTACGAACTCGGGGCCGTGACGGGGGACGAGGCCGAACGTATCCGCGAGAGGCTGGACGGGGACATCGCGCGCTGCCTGGGCGCCCGTGGAACGAAAGGGGACGGCGGATGAGCGACACGGCCCTGGTCAGGGAGCTGCGCCAGGAGTTGGACGAGGGCGGCCTGCGCGGATCGTTCCTGGTGCGGGACCTGGCCTCCGGACGGGAGGTCGGCATCGAGCCCGACCTGGAGTACCCCACGTCCTCGGTGGTCAAGGTGCCCCTGGCGATCGCCGTGCTGGAGCTGGTCAGGCGCGGCGAACTCGACGGCGCCGCCCCGGTCGAGGTCAGGCCCGAGGACGTGGGCGTCGTCGGGCCGTTCGGGCTCAGCCGGTTCCGGCACCCGGTACGGATCGCCGTCGAGGACCTGATCTACCTCAGTCTGTGCCTGAGCGACAACAAGGCGACCAACCTGCTGTTCGAGCGGGTCCCGCCGGAGGAGGTGGCCCGCGTGCTGCGGACGTTCGGGATCGGCGGCGTCACCGTGCGGCACGCGATCCGCGAACTCCGGGAGACGCCGGAGGACCGCCTGGCCCCGGCGGACGCCCACCTCGCCCACGCGCTGGCGATCCGCGCGGGCACCGCCGGGCGCGGCCACCCCGTCCCCCAGCTCGACGTCACCCGGACCAACACCGCCTCGGCGCGGGCGTGCGTCGACCTGCTGGCGGCGCTGTGGACCCCGTCGAGGATCCCGCCCGAGGTGGCCGCGCGGGTGCGGGAGCTGATGGGCGCCAACATGCTGCGGCACCGGTTGGCGCCCGACTTCACCTCCGACTCGACACGGTGGTCCTCCAAGACCGGGACGCTGCTCCACCTGCGCCACGAGATCGGCGTGGTGGAGCACGAGGACGGTCAGGCGTTCGCGGTGGCCGCCCTCACCGAGTCCCGGGTGTCGGCGGTCGTGCAGCCGGAGGCCGACGCGCTCATGGCGCGGGTGGCGCGGGCGCTGCGCGACCACCTGCGCGGCGGATAGGGATCGTCGACTCCGCCCACGGAGGCCGACGGCGCGGTCACGGCATCGCGGTCCGTATCATCGGCCCCATGGTGGACCCCGGCCCCCGTGCACGACTCATCCGTACGCTTGTGGACGCGGACTCCGGCGCGGACGCGCAGGAGCTCACCCGCGCCCTCGCGCGTGAGCTCCTGTCCCTGGGGTCCGACACCCCGGACAACCTCGCCTGCGCCTCGCACATCGAGTACGCTTCGCGCTTCACACCATCCGGCCCCGGCCCTCGCCCGGTGTCGGGGCTGAGGATCCGGGGCACCGACGTCCCGTTGAGCGACGTCGCATGGGAGATCGAGTCCACCCCGCTGCCGCGCGAGCGGTTCCCCGGCCTGACGGTCGAGCAGTGGGAGGCCGCCACCCGCATGATCACCCTGCTCGTGCTCGCGCTGGAACGCGAGGAGGAACGCCCCCTTGACCTCTCATAACAACGCCCTGCCCCGCGAAAACAATCAGCGCTCACTGTGCCAAACCGTTGGCAGGGCGGACTGAGCGAACAGGGGCGGCGGTTCCCAGACCCGCCCCAGGGGAGCGAGGGCTTCGGTTGGACCGGACCCACACCAACGAACGGCTGTGGCAGGTTCCGGGCCCCGTCCTTCACACACCAGCGGCTACTTACGCTTGCCACCCCCTGACCGGCTGTTCCAGACCCGGATCGTCCACCGGGGCGAACCCGGATCCGAGCGTCCGCGCCCCGACCCGGCCCCTGAGGGCCTGACCCGGCCTGCCGAGGCGCACGGTCACGCCCCACCAAGGGTTGTTTTCCTCCGCGCAGAGTGGAAACGGTGAAGGAAAGCTTCAGATCGTGTTTCCCGCACACCCGGACCACACCCTCATAGGAGGAACCAACATGAACACCCCCGAACGACACAGCGCCCCCGGCCTCCGACCCCGGACGTGGAGCGTGGCGGCCATCGCCCTGGTCCTGGTGAGCGCCCTTCCCACCACAACGGCCAACGCCGAGGCCGTCAAGACCACCACCCACTGCGTGATCACCCTGGACGCCCCCGCACCCGGCTCCGAGCAGAGCCGCGTCGCCTCCCAGTTCTGCGACACCGACCCCCAGGCCGCCGTTCTCCAGGACGCCCGAGCGGCCAGCACCCTGCTGATGACCTGGTACTCGTCCAACTACTACAACGGATCGAGCACGCAACTGCGCGGAAGCGCCGGTCCGTGCGACTCCTCGGGGTACGGGGTGGCCTACGTCGGGGACGAGTGGAACGACCGCATCGGTTCCTACCGCCTGTTCAACAACTGCCGCCTCACCACCCTCTACGAACACAGCAACTACGGAGGACGGTCCGTGACGGAGAAGTACTCCACCTTCGAGATTCCGAGCGTCATCCGGGGCCGGATCAGTTCGCTGTGGGTCAAAGCCTGAGGTCGTCCATCAGCCCGCCGGGACCGCCGTGCGGGCACATCCACGCACGAGCCCGGTTCCACACCACGATGACCTGCGCATTCGGCCCCGCTCGTTCCCGGTCTCGCCTGTGATCCGCCCCCACCAAGTTCTCACAGAACGTTCGTACCAGTGGGTAGCGTTCAGGGACTGTTCAGGGTCGGCGTCGCCGCGTCTCCCAACGCAGGCGCGATGCCGGGCGGCCACGAACACCGAGGGGGCGATCACGCGGCATCGGACCCTCGGGGCTGAGCAGAACGGCCACGTCCGCACACGTTCACCCCATGCCCAGGCCCGAGGGGTAGGCGCGTGGGCCGGGAATTCACCGAGGTCGAGATGCGAACCGGGACTCGCGGTACGCATGGCGATGACCCGGGCACCCGTCGTGATCAACTGGTGGTCGGCCATCGCCTGTGGGGAAGGAGCCGACCATGCCCGCGCACGAGACCGCCACCGATCCGGCGCCGTCCTTCGACGGACTTCGGGCGCTGTTCATCAACTGCACTCTGAAACCGTCACCACAGCTGAGCCACACCGAGGGCCTGCTCGAACGCAGTGTGTCCCTGATGCGGTCATCCGGAGTCGCGGTGGACACGCTGAGGGCGATCGACCACGACATCGCGACCGGGGTCCATCCCGACATGACCGAGCACGGGTGGGCGGTCGACGCCTGGCCCAAGGTGTACGAGCGGGTTCTGGCCGCGGACATCCTGGTGCTGGCCGGGCCGATCTGGCTCGGTGACAACAGCTCGGTGATGAAGAGGGTCGTGGAACGGCTGTACGGGTGCTCGCACCTGCTCAACGAGCGGGGCCAGTACGCCTACTACGGACGGGTGGGCGGCTGTGTGATCACCGGCAACGAGGACGGGGCCAAGCACTGCGCGATGAACGTGCTCTACAGCCTCCAGCACCTGGGGTACACCATTCCGCCCCAGGCCGATGCCGGATGGATCGGTGAGGCGGGCCCCGGGCCGTCCTACCTGGACGAGGGATCGGGCGGACCGGAGAACGACTTCACCAACCGCAACGCCGCGTTCATGACCTACAACCTGATGCACCTGGCCGCGATGCTCAAGGCCGCCGGGGGCGTGCCCGCCTACGGCAACCAACGTTCGGTCTGGGACGCCGGATGCCGCAGCGACTTCGACAACCCCGACTACCGCTGAGCCCGCGCACCGGTGCGGCCAACCTGCGGTCGCGTGAGTTCGACGGGGCGGCCAAGGAGATCGGGCTCGACGGGATGGGCCTGACACCGCACAAGCTCCGCCACACCGCGGTCTCGCTCGCTGCCGCCGCCCAGGCCGACGTGATCGACACCGGCCGGAAGAAGGCCGTGGCGCGCCTGGCCAGACGGCGTGAAGGGGCACGGTTTTTCGGATTCGTGCGGAACGAATGTGGAACGCGACCCCACAGGCGCCCGCCCCATCGCATGCGAAAGGGACGCTCACCTGCGTGAACGCCCCTCATCTGTCGGGACGGCGGGATTTGAACCCACGACCCCTTGACCCCCAGTCAAGTGCGCTGCCAAACTGCGCTACGTCCCGTGCCGCTGGCCCGGCGCCGTTCCCGACGCCGCCAACAGGTGAAACCCTATCGCATTCCCGGGGGCGCTCGGACCGTCCGCGCGTGGTGTGGACTCAGGCCGCTCCCCTCTCGGCGCGCAGGGTCCGCGCGAACCAGTCCGCAGCCGCTTCGGCCACCCGGTCGAGCGCTCCGGGCTCCTCGAACAGGTGCGTGGCGTGCGGGACGACGTGGACCTCGTGCGGCCCGCCGAGCCGCCGGGCGGCATCCTCGTTGAGCGCCAGCACCTGGTGGTCCGCTCCCCCGACGATGAGCAGGACCGGTGCGCGCACGCGGGTGAGCGCAGCCCCCGCGAGGTCGGGGCGGCCTCCCCGGGACACGACCGATCCGACCAGGTCTGGGTGGTCGGCGGCGCTCCGCAGCGCGGCGGCCGCCCCCGTGCTCGCCCCGAACAGCCCCACCGGCAGCGTCCGGGTGTCCTCGCGGCCGCCGAGCCAGGCCACCGCGCCGGACAGCCGTCCCGTCAGCAGGTCGATGTCGAAGCGCTGCTCGGCGGTGACGCGGTCGATCCGTTCCTCGTCCTCGGTCAGCAGATCGAACAGCAGGGTGGCGAACCCGCCGTCCTGGAGGACGGAGGCCACCATCCGGTTCCGGGGGCTGTGCCGTGAACTCCCGCTGCCGTGGGCGAAGACCACCACGCCGACGGGGTCGTCGGGGATGGTCAGGTTTCCGTTGAGTGACACACCGGCCGTCTCCACGGCCACTTCGTGCTCGGCCATGGCGGGTCCCCCTCGCGGGGCCGCGTGTGCTGTGCCGCGGGCGCGTCCGTGTCCGCGGGAACGGCCCTCGTAGACAGCGCTACCCGACTCCCGGCGGACCACACCCGGGCCCGTGCCGGCCGGTGTCAGTACGACGAGATGTGCACGTGGTCGTAGTGGTTCTCCGTGACGCTGCCGCGGTCGTTCATCCCGACCCACTGGCGGTTCTGGGCGTGCCAGATCCGCTGCTCCCAGATGACGTACTTCACGCCGAGGCGGTCGACGTTGTCGATCGCGTACTGGGCGATCGCGTTGCCCGTGCTCCGGTTCCCGCCGGAGGGGTAGGTGCCGATGGCGGCGACCATGAAGTCGCAGGCCTGACCGGTCCCGTGGTCGTCGTTGCTGTTGCGGGCGCACCCCACCTCGTAGGGGACGCCCACGTTGAGGATGATCTCGTCGCGGATGGCCGCCATGCGCGGGGTGGCTCCGTCGAAGCCCCAGCCGCGCACGCTGGCGGGGATGGTGCCGGTGGCGGGGGTCGCCGGTTCCTCGGGAACCTGCGCGGCCTCGTACTCCTCGATGAGGGCCTCGACCTCGTCGCGCTGTTCCTCCAGGTCCTCGATCAGCTCCCGGGCCTCGGCGAGCTCCTCCTCGGCCTCCCTGGCGATCTCCTCCCGTTCCTCCCTGAGCTCCACCAGGCCGGAGATCTGCTCGGCCTGGCTGCGGCCGACCTGCTCGACCATGGCCACGTCGGTGAAGAAGTCCTCGGGGTCGCTGCCGAAGACGACGTCCAGGGTGGGGTCGAACCCGGTGCTCATGTACTGGCTGGCCGCGATCTGGGCCACCCCGGAGCGCGACCGGTCCAGCTGCTCCTCGACCTCCTCCAGGTCCTGCTGCGCCTGCTCGGCCCGCTCCTCGATCTCGTTGAACTGGAGGAGCTCACCGTCGTAGGTCTCCTCCAGCTCCTCGGCCCGGGCGTTGAGCTCGTCGATGTCCAGGCCCTCGGGGTCCGCGTGGGCGGCCTGGGGGACGGTGACGACGGCGGCCGCGCACACGGCGGCGACGCCGAGTCGGACACGGGCTCCACGGCGGCGCCGGGGCCGCGAGGAGGGGGATCCGAGGTTGCGAGTCATGTCAGCTCCATGAGTGGTACCGCTGGCGAGCCCGTGCGTCGGTGAGGAGGTCGGGGGCCGGAACCGTCGCCCTCCGCGCACGGAGGCTCGCGGAATGGTGCCTGTGGGGCGAGGGGTACTACGAAGACGATACGAGAAATTGACCCAATATGCCTAATGCCGGGAATACCCGCGCAGACACGGCGCGACGGGAGGGGCGCCTCGGCGTCCGGTGTTCCCCGCAGCATACGGAGACGGGCCGCGTGGGGCGAACCCGACTACCGAACCCGGTGGCCGGGTTCGCCCTCCGAGCGGAGTGGGATCTGCGATCACCGGGGCCCCGAACCGGAACCGCCCTCACCGTGCGCGCCCTCGGAGTGTCCGGCCGCCTCGGCCTCCAGGGCGGCGAAGTCGCGCGCCAGACCGCGCAGCAGGGTCGTCACCGCCCGGGCGGTCTCCCGCCCCTCCACGGGGGCGTGACCGAAGAGCAGACGGTAGTGGACCAGGGAGGCCAGGGTGTCGACCGCCAGGGTGAGGTCGACGTCGTCGCGCAGGTCCCCGCGCTCGCGCGCCCGTTCCAGGGTGTCGCGCACGGCGGCCCGGGGCGGGGTGAAGAGCGTGTCCATGAACCGACGGTGCAGCTCCTCGTCCCCTGAGCAGTCGGCGAGCAGCGGACCGAAGAACTCCGGCCCCATGCACCGGAAGGTGCGCGCGAAGAGGGCCAGCGCCTCGTCCAGGTCGCACAGCGTGCACCCGGTGCGCGGCGGTTCGACCTCGCCCATCCGCCGCTCCAGTTCGGCGAGGACGAGCAGCTGCCGGTTGGGCCAACGCCGGTAGACGGCCGCCTTGCTCACCCCCGCCCTGCGCGCCACCTTCTCGATCGCCAGGCCGCGGTAACCGTCCTCCTCCAGGAGGGCGGAGACCGTGTCCAGCACCGCCGTGTCGATGTGCGTGTCGCGAGGCCGTCCGCCCGCGACGGAGCGCTGACCCATTGACGCTCCCGTTCCTTCCTACCTAAGATTCAATTCGATCCGTATCGTATCTAAACTAAGGACGGAGAACAAGCATGGTCACGGAGGTACCGGCACGCGCGGGCCGACGTCAGTGGCTCGGGCTGGGCCTGCTCGCGCTGCCGTTGTTCGTGTTGGCCATCGACGCGAGCGTCCTGTTCCTGGCCGCGCCGCACATCGCCGCCGACCTCGGACCGACACCGACCCAGTGGCTGTGGGCGATGGACGTCTACGGCTTCATGATCGCCGGACTTCTCGTCACCATGGGTTCGGTTGGCGACCGCGTCGGACGCAGACGGCTGCTGCTGATCGGCTCGACCGCCTTCGCCGTCACCTCGCTGTGGGCGGCGTCAGCGCACAGCCCCCTGTCACTCATCGCGGCGCGCGCCCTCCTCGGCGCCGCAGGAGCCACGCTGATGCCGTCCACACTCGCGCTCATCCGCACGATGTTCCGAGACGAACGCCAGCGCACGACCGCGGTCGCGGTGTGGATGACGACCTTTTCCGTCGGCGTCGCCCTGGGCCCGCTCATCGGGGGCACCCTGCTGGAGGCGTTCTGGTGGGGCTCGGTGTTCGTCGTGGCCGTGCCCGTCATGGCGGTCGTGGTGCTGCTCGGCCCCCTCCTGCTGCCGGAGAGCCGCGACCCCTCCCCCGCCCGGATCGACGCCGTGAGCGTGCTCCTGTCGATCGCCGCCGTGCTCAGCCTGGTGTACGGCCTCAAGGAACTGGTCGACTCCGGGCCAGACACCCTCGACGTGACCGCCCTGCTCTCGGGACTCGTCCTGGGCACCACCCTCATCCGCCGGCAGCGCACCCTCACGACGCCGCTGATCGACCCCGCCCTCTTCCGCTCCCGCGCCTTCCGCGCCGCACTGGCCCTGCTCGTCGTCGGGGTCTTCACGGTGACGTCGGCGAACTTCCTGATCCCGCAGTTCCTCCAGTCCGCCGCCGGGCTCTCCCCGCTGCGGGCGGGCCTGCTGACCGCGCCCATCGCGCTGTCCGCGATCGCCGGTTCGCTCACCGCGCCCGGCCTGTCCGCCCGCTGGGGGGCGTCGACGGTGATCGTCGGCGGCGCGGCGCTCTCCCTGGTCGGCTACCTGGTTCTGGCCCAGGTCGGCCCGGGGGACCCGCTGTGGGTCCTGGTGGCGGGCGGCACGCTCGCCGTGCTCGGCCTCAGTCCGACGACGGTGCTGACCACGGACCTGGTGGTGGCGTCGGCGCCCGAGGAGCGCGCCGGATCGGCGGCGGCCCTGTCGGAGACCAGTGGGGAGCTGGGCGTGGCGCTCGGTATCGCGGTCATGGGCAGCCTGGCGACCGCGGTGTACCGGCTGCGCCTGCCGGACCTGCTCCCGGAGGGCCTGTCCGACGATACCCTGGCCGCGGCGCGGGAGGGGGTCGACGCCGCCCGGGAGACGGCCGGGGCACTGCCGCCCGAGGTCGCCGGACAGGTGGCCACCGCGGCCAGCGCCGCTTTCGGAACGGCCTTCGCCACCGTGGGGTACACGTGCGGCGCCATCACCGTCGCCCTGGCCGTGATCGCCCTGACCGGCCTGCGTCAGAAGGGCGCCGAGGGCGCGGCTCCGCGACCCCGCCCCTCGGGGGGCGAATCGGAAACGTGACGGGGCCCACCCTTCGGTGGACCCCCCGGTCTCTGTCGGGACGGCGGGATTTGAACCCACGACCCCTTGACCCCCAGTCACGCACGGCGTGGCCACCAGGGGTCACCGGAGGTCGCCGAGCAACAAGAAATCCCTGGCCAGAAGTCACGTTCCGGCCACCAGACGACGGGAACGGTCACCGAGGGGCACCCACGGGTGCTCCTCTCCCAACCCCACCTTCACCCCACCAAACAGCCCAGATATAACTCCGAAGCCTTCCACTTAAACTAACACCACAGGAACATAATGGAAAATGACCCAGAATGGATTAACCATAAATACTTCCGAACATACAAAATCGCAGACACTCTAACAAGGTTCGCACGGGGCTCCTCCACCGCAATTGACATGGAAGACTTCCATGTCAACGAAGGTATCTTGCAAATGATCCCACCATGGCAAAAAGATACCCTGGTTCACAAGCTAGCAAAAGTGGTGGCAGACGAAATTTTTCTAAGTGACACCGACGGTCCATACGTGACAATCTACGACCCAGAAAACGGCTTTCAACCAAAGAGGTATCTTCCTATTGATCTAGCACTTCAGGGATACGGAATCGAACACACCCCATTTGAAGTTCCACCTCCAGACGGAAAAGTTGTTAGAGTTGCCCGAAATATGACCACTTGGCAGGAGTCAGCAAAAGTAGCCAACGCATGCTACGACTACTTTGTCGAAGACCTTAGAGACAGCTATGCCTACGAAGACTTGCTCTCCAGGATGGCTGACGAGGTGTTCCACGTCATCTTCAGAGATCGTGTGACCATGCGCGGCCTCAACAGTTACTTTTCCATGCATATCGAAGAAATAAGCAGAAACCTTGAAATGCAGGAGGTTGAGATTAAAGAGATATTCACCAAAAGAGGCTCACTGAAAAGAAAAAGCATACCGAGGTGGGTCAAGAGAGCAGTGTACTTTCGCGAGTACGGACGCTGCGCGTTCTGCGGGTTGGACGTTTCTGGACTGTTGGACGCACTACCCAACGAGCAGTTTGATCATATCGTTCCACTCGCGAATTACGGATTGAACGATCTCAGTAATATTCAACTACTCTGCAAGCCCTGCAATCAAAATAAATCGGACTCTCACTCGGATACCAGCGACAGGTACAGGAGGTGGTACAGGTCGCCGTGATGATAACCGACTGAACCGTGACCCACACTTGAGTATGTTATTCACGCCTACCCACCCCGCCCTTCCCAGGAATGTATGGCGAAGACCTCACATGTCGGGTGGGGTACTGACCGGGGTAGAACCTCGTCTGACCCGGGTGAAGACATACGCATGACCCGGTCGCTCAAACGGACCACCCCACGGATCCCCTGATCGACCACCTGATTGACCAGGTGTCATGTCACTCGCGCCCCTCCCGTGCACGCTGACATGGCCCGTCCTCGGCATCGGAGAGACTCCGCTCTACGCGACGCCAAGCACCTCTCGGACTTCGGGCACGTCCCGGAACGGCGCGAGAGACTCCCGTACTACGCGTGCGCGTTCGTTGGTGCGCTCACTCCCCAGACCATCGGAGATATCCAGCATCCGCCTCGCGACGCTGGCGGCTTCCTCCGGCTCGTTGGCGTCTGCGTACGCAACAGCGAGCCAGGAAAGGTACAACGCCAGTTCACGACTGTGGGTCGCGTCGTACCGCGACAGGACGTCGTTGAGCAACGGAACCGCGCGGAGTGGGCGGTGAAGCTCGGTGTAGGCCCGCGCCTCCATCACCTGGAGTTCCCCGGCGTCGACCCAGTACAGCCAGGTGGGTTCGTCCTCGCCTCCGTGTTGGGACAGAGCCTCGGAAGCCTCTCCCAGAGCACGCATCGCGGCACGAACGTCCTCCGTTTTCGTGTGCGCCCACGCGACACGGTCCCAGAACAGAGCACGGGCACGAGGGGGCGCGTGAGGTCCGGCCTCGGCCAGCGCCGCTTCCGCCAACTCCACGCCTTCGGATTCGCGACCGATGTTGCTCCACTGGTAGGCCAGCGAGCCCGCGAGCTGTCCGGCAAGCGTGGCGTCTCCGGCCTCGCGAGCGGCGGACAACCCGAGGAGGTACACCCGCTCCGCCTGGTCGTGCTGTCCCGCGTCTGAGGCGATCCACCCGGCGATCTGTGCGAGTTCCCCCACCGCCACACGAAGCGCCTTACCCACGGCTTCGGTGTGGGTGCTCTCCCGCAGAAGCGTGACTGCGGCATCCAGCTCACGGAGAGCGGGGCGGATGAGGTCCTGCCCAGCGATGACGTCGTCAGCGAGTCTGAGCGCGTGCACCCGGGCCATGAGTTGGTCAGCGGTGGACCTGCCGACGCGACGGCCGCCACCCATCGGCAGCGCCACGGCTGGGCCATCGCCGGGAAGAAGATCTTCCAGCTTGGGTACGGGTTCGGACGACGCCGCGATGGCGCGGTCCAGTTCTTCCAGAGTGACGCCGAGAACCGCTGCGATATACGGGCGCCAGAACTTCGGTGCCCTACGGCCGGACTCCCACCGGTAGACGTCCTGACGTGCGACCGTGGCCCGACCGGACTCCTCGCACAACGCGTCGGCAAGCCGCTGCTGTGACCAGCCACGGTCCTTGCGATGGCGCTTCAGCATCTGGGGGAACGTCTCGGGGGCCATACATCCATGGTGGCCTACAAACTGGCCTACAGACAGGCAGATCCGAAATCAGTTTCCACGAAGCACAGTGGCATTTCCAGCAGACCCCGGCGACGGGTAGGACCGCCCCGGGGCACGGCCAACGCTTCGCAGGAGCGCTGACATGAGGAACACTATCGCCCGCATCTGGGCGAGGCTGACACAACCACTGACGAGCCCCCGAGGGCTCCACCACCGCACGGGGGTGCCTCCGCTCCCCCGCCGACAGCGCCACACGCCCCAGCAGCACCAAGGCATGGACGCCCTGTCGAGGATCGCGCGTACGCAGCACCAGCCAGGAGAGTTCGACGAACTCGCCGCGCTGACCCGCCGCTACCTGGCCATGCGGGAGCAGCGATGACCGGCACCACCACGTTCACCGCGAAGAACCGCGCGGTGCTCGAAGCATGGGCACGGTCCATGAACGCCAAGGTGAAGCAGGTCGCCGAGGACTGGCAGACCATCACCTTCGAGGCCGAGACCGTCGACGCCAAGGGCACACGGGTCTGTTGCCAGTTCCACCAGCCCATCCCCCGCCCCGTGGCGCTTCGGCGTCTGGCTCGCACCTACGTCGTCGGACTCGTTCACGAGATCGACGGTGCCCAGTGCAACCACGTACGCACCGTCATCCCCAGTGGGGACACCGAGGTTGAGGCCCGACGGAGCGCCATCCTGATCGCGTCGGCGCTGGTCGAGATCCAGCGTCACCACGTGTGCGGAGCGACCGTAACCGGTCTGGACCCCTACATCGTGGAACGCGCGGTGCACTGGAAAACCTGATCCAGCACTCACACGAGCCCCGCCGCACGCCAGCGGCGGGGCTCTCCGCTGTCCGCACCGCGTACGCAACGATCCCGACACAGACCCACGAAGCGTGATCCCATTCCGCCTTCCCGATCGCAACTGATAGTGAGGGCATCGTTCAGCGGAAGGGGGCGGACTCACGTTGGGTGAGAAGGTCGCGTACTCGATGGAGGAGGCCGCGCAGTCCTTGACCCTGGGCAGGACCCACTGTCAAGAAGCTCGTGGCCACAGGCGAGCTCACGTCGGTGCGTATGGGGCGCAGGAGGCTGATTCCCCGCTCCGCGCTGGAGAAGTACATCAACCGCCTCGTAGAGGACCAGGCATCGGCGTAGGCTGCACGGGACCGTTCCGGGAAAGACGAGGAGTGGTGCCCAGGACGCCACACAAGCCCACCAGGGCATCCCTGGTCGACCGGCAGGGCGTCTCGGTCTAACTTCGACCGGGCCAAGAAGCTCTGGCGAGCGGAGATCCGTCTGAGGCAGGACCCGCACACCGGTCGCTGTCAGGTCAAGAAGGTCAGCGGCAAGAACAAGAACACCCTCTACGACGAGCTGTCCACGGTCCTGGAAGAGCTGGACCAGGGGGTGAACTCCCCCACCCGCTACACCGTCGCCGCCTGCGTCGCGGAGTTCCTGCGGGACCAGACCGCAGACCTGGCACCTACCACCCGCGACAACTACACACGGCTCGCCAATACCCACATCACCCCCTACCTCGGCCGGTACCTGCTGGCGGAGCTTCGGGTGGCCGATGTACTGGCATGGCTGCGGGGACGCAAGAAGCACTTGTCGTCGCGCACGCTGCGGCTGGTGCTCAACCTGCTGGAACGCGCCATCCGCTACGCACAGGTCCAGGAGGTGGTCGCCCGCAACGTCGCCGAACTCGCCCGACTCGACCAGCGGGGCAGGCTCAAAGGCGACAAGCCCGGACGGCCCTCCAAGTCCATGAACCTGGAACAGGCCGTCGCGGTGCTCAAGGCGGCGGAAGGCACGAGGTGGTACGCCTACCTGATGCGCTCCATCGTCACCGGCGCGCGGACCGAGGAGATTCGGGCGCTCACCTGGGAGGCAGGTTGACACCGGCAGCGCGGTTCCCACGATCCACGTGTGGACCTCGGTGCGAGGTGACGGGGACACCAAGACCCGCCGGTCACGGCGCTCCCTGGAACTGCCCCGCATCGCCGTCAAAGCGATCACCGACCACAAGGCGATGCAGGCCCGTGAACGCCTCGCGGCGGCCGAGCTGTGGCAGGACAACGACCTGGTGTTCTGCACCAGGCACGGGACACCGCTGGATCACCACAACGTCCTGCGGGACCTGCGCACCATCATGAGAAAGGCAGGACTCGACCAGAACGAATGGACCGCGCGCGAACTGCGCCACACCTTCGTGTCCTTGCTCTCCGACCACGGCGTGAGCATCGAGGAAATCTCACTCCTCGTGGGCCACGACGGCACCGACACCACAGAACGCGTCTACCGCCACCAACTGAGGCCGGTACGCCGGTCACCGGCCAAAGCGATGGACGCCATCCTGCACGACGTGGACTGACACCCCACCCGACCCCGGTTCAACCCCACTCCAACCCCACCCGAGACGAAGAAAGAGGCCCGCCACCTGGCGAACCTCTCTCTGCCCTGCTACTTCTCTGTCGGGACGGCGGGATTTGAACCCACGACCCCTTGACCCCCAGTCAAGTGCGCTACCAAACTGCGCCACGTCCCGTCCGTCGGCCGGACACCGCCTCCGGCGCCGCCAACGGGTGAAACCTTACCGTACTTTCCGGTGCGCTCGCACCACGCCTGGGCGCCGCGCCCGTGGCCTCCGGCACCTGTCATCGCTCCCCTCCCCCAGGCCGCCGAACCCGCGACGCGGGTGCCCGGCCAGGGGTCAGGCCCGGTCGAACTCGTCGAGGCGCTCGCGCGCCCGCGCGAGTTCGTCCTCGCTGAACACCTCGATGCCGTGGTCACGCAGCAACCGCGTGGTGACGCCCTCACCGGGGACGCGGTGCCCGCCGAAGGTCCCGTCGTAGACGACGTTGCCGCCGCACGAGGGGCTGCCCTCCTTGAGCACCGCCACGGCGACACCGCGCGCGCGGGCGGTGGCCAGGGTCGAACGCGCGCCGGCGACGAAGTCCTCGGTCACGTCCCTCCCGTCGGGTGTGAGGATGCGCGCCCTGCCCTCCAGGACGTCGGCGGCGGTCGCACCGGGCTCGATCTCGGCGGGCGGACGCGGGACGGGCAGCCCGCCCGCCACCTCCGGGCAGTACGGGACCAGGCGCCCCTCGGCCCGCCACCGTTCGAGCACGTCGTCCACGACGGTCTTGGCGCCCCCGTCATAGCGCACCCTGCGCCCCACCAGGCACGAACTGATCAACACCCTGCGCACGCTGCCTCCTCGACCCGTCACCACGCTACCGCCCCGCCGGATACCGCACACTCCACAGGGCCGAGACGACGGGAGGGGCCGTCCGTCCCCGAACGACCCCTCCCCTGTGCGATGACGGCTTTAACGCCGACCGCGCGGCTTGCGGTCCGGCCGGACACTGCCCTTCGAGGCGCGCCCCACCGTCCCGTTCCTCTTCTCCCGGATCCGCATGCTGATGTGCACCGGCGACCCGTCGAACCCGAAGTCCTCCCGCAGGCGCCGCTCGATGAAGCGCCGGTAGTTGTCCTCCAGGAACCCGGTCGTGAACAGGATGAAGTGCGGCGGACGCGCCCCCGCCTGCGTCCCGAACAGGATCTTGGGCTGCTTGCCGCCGCGCACCGGCGGCGGGGTCGCCGCGACCAGCTCCTTGAGCCAGTTGTTCAGCTGCCCGGTCGGGATCCGCTGCTCCCAGCCGCGCAGGCTCGTCTCGATCGCCGGAACCAGCTTCTCCACGTGGCGGCCGGTCTTCGCCGAGATGTTCACCCGCGGAGCCCAGGAGACCCGCGACAGCTGGCGGTCGATCTCCTTCTCCAGGTACGTGCGGCGCTCCTCGTCGAGGACGTCCCACTTGTTGAACGCCAGCACCAGGCCGCGCCCGGCCTCCACGACCTGCTCGACCACCCGGATGTCCTGCTCGGCCAGGGGCTCGCTGACGTCCATCAGCACCACCGCGACCTCGGCCCGCTCCAGGGCGCTGCCGGTACGCATCGTCGCGTAGTAGTCGGCTCCCTGGAGGGCCCGGAACCGCCGTCGGATACCGGCGGTGTCGATGAACTTCCACGTCCGGCCGCCGAGCTCGATGAGCTCGTCGACCGCGTCGCGCGTGGTCCCGGCCACCGAGTCCACGACCACGCGGTCCTCGTCGGCCAGCCGGTTGAGCAGGCTGGACTTGCCGACGTTGGGACGGCCCAGCAGCGCGATCCGGCGCGGCCCGCCCTCGTCGTCGTCCTCGGCCTCGCCCTGGGGCCGCTCGGGGAAGGCGTCCACGACCGCGTCCAGCAGGTCACCGGTACCGCGGCCGTGCAGCGCGCTGATCGGATACGGCTGGCCCACGCCCAGGTTCCACAGGCCGAGCGCGTCGGCCTCCTGCATCTCACCGTCGACCTTGTTGGCGGCCAGAACCACGGGGCGTTTCGTGTTGCGCAGTACCCGCGTGACGGCGGCGTCGGCGTCGGTGATGCCCACGGTCGCGTCGACCACGAACAGGATCACGTCGGCGGTCTGCGCGGCGTACTCGGCCTGCCGGGCGACCATCGCGGCCAGCCCGCTCACGCTGGTCTCCCAGCCACCGGTGTCGACCAGGGTGAACCTGGTGTTCTGCCACTCGGCGTCGTAGGCGACCCGGTCTCGGGTCACACCCGGCACATCCTCCACGACCGCCTCACGGCGGCCGAGGATACGGTTGACGAGGCTGGACTTGCCCACGTTGGGGCGGCCGACCACGGCGACCACGGGCAGGGGCGTCGCCTCCGTGCCCTCCTCGCCCTCGTAGCCGACATCGGAGACGTCGAAGTCACTCATGTACTGCTCCCGGTTCCAGATCCCCGCGCGCCCAGGACGCGTGCCGCGAGGATCGAATGAACGCCCGGTCCCGCTCTCCCCTGGGGCCGCGGTCCCGGACGTGATGGCACGGGTGCCGACCGCACCCGTGTACTGGCCACGGAGGACGCTCCCCCGTGCGCGGGCCCCCGGACGGGGAGACCGCGAGTGTCGGCCCGGCTACCGCTCCCGGGCCTGGTCGACGAGCTTGACGACCAGCGCGACGACCTCGTCCAGGGTCAGGCCCGTGGTGTCCAGTTCGGTCGCCGAGTCGGTCCGCGTCAGCGGCGAGTGCGCCCGGTTGGAGTCCAACCGGTCACGCCGGGCCAGGTCGGCCTGGGTCCCGGCGACGTCGCTGGTCCGGACCTCCTTGCTGCGCCGCTGGGCACGCGCCTCGGCGCTGGCGGTCAGGTAGAGCTTGACCGGGGCGTCCGGCGCGACCACGGTCGTGATGTCGCGGCCCTCCACCACGATGCCCGCGCTCTCGGCCCTGGCGGCCGCGATGATCTCGCGCTGGACGCGGACGAGCAGATCACGCACCTCGGGGACGGCGGAGACGGCCGACACGTTGTCGGTGACGTCCTTGCCCCGGATCTCGACGGCCACGTCGCGGCCGTCCACCGCCACGGCGGGGGCCGACGGATCGGTGCCCATCGTGATCTCGGGACGCTCCACGACCGCGGCCACGGCGGCGGGGTCGTGCACGTCCACCCCCTTGTCCAGCATCCACCACGTCAGCGCCCGGTACATGGCGCCCGTGTCGAGGTACCGCAGGTCGCGTGCCTTGGCCACACCCTTGGACGTGCTCGACTTGCCCGACCCTGAGGGACCGTCGATCGCGACGACGATGCCCTCGGTGCTGCCCTGCGCGCTCACTGGCCCTGACTCCCGCATACGTTCACTTCTGCCGACGACCCAGCGTACCCGCGCGCGAACGCGGTCCGGTACGCCCGGAACCCGGATCACCGACTGGGGTGCACCGACCACCCGCCGTCGGCCAGCGCCCGGACGAGCGTGTCCTCGGCCTCGGGCAGCACATACAGCTCACACACGCCCAACGGCAGGCCGGGGGTGTGCTCGATCCGCACGTCCTCGATGTTGACCCCCGCCTCGTCGCTCGCGGCGAACAGGCGACCCAGCGCCCCCGGTTCGTCCGGGATGACCACGGGCACGACCGTGTAGGCGGGCCGCCGGACCGCCCCGTGCTTGCCGGGCAGACTCCCCTGGCCCCCGCGCCCCCGGGCGAGCACGTCACGCACCGGGGCCAGCGTCTCCTCGGTCCGCTCCACGGGCCGTGAACCGAAGGCGCGCAGCGCCTCGGCCGTGGCGGCCAGGTCCTCGGCCACACCCGACAGAACCTCCGCCACGGGCAGGGCGTTGTGGGTGAGGATCTCGGTCCACAGGGCCGGGTCGCCCCCGGCCACCCGGGTGACGTCGCGCACCCCCTGACCGGCCAGGGCGAGCGCCGCCTCGTCCGCGCCCAACAGGCTGGCGGCCACGGCGGAGGAGGCCACGTGCGGCGCGTGCGAGACCAGCGCCACGGCGCGGTCGTGCGCGTCGGCGTCCAGAATCCGGGGGACCGCACCGCACATCCGCGCCAGCTCGGCGACGACGGCGACGGTCTCGGCGTCGGCCTTGCCCGTCGGGCACAACGCCCAGGAACGGCCCAGGAACAGGTCCGCGCGGGCCGCCCCGGGGCCGTGTTTCTCCCGGCCGCCCATGGGGTGACCGGGCACGAAGGTGGCCATGTCGCAGCCGAGCCGGTCCGCACCGGCCAGCACGCTGGCCTTCACGCTCGCGGCGTCGGTGTAGACGTGCGCCAGCCCCCGGTCCTGCGCCTCACGCAGGACCTCCGGGATGACCGCGGGCGGGGCGGCGATCACCGCCACGTCGGCGGGCTCACCCCCCGTCTCGGCGAGCGGCCGACCGGCGCCCAGCTCACAGGCCAGGCGCAGGGAGGCGGGATCCGGGTCGGACAGCGTGACGTCCACGTCGCGGGCACGCAGTGCCAGCGCCACGGAGGTCCCGACGAGTCCGGTACCGATCACCGTGACACGGCCTACGACGGGCCGGTCTCCGGCCCCGTCCCAGCTCTCACCCACTGCTTCTTCCGTTCTCCACACGTGCCTGTCCACACCAGCCTACGACTCCCCTGGTCGGGGCCGCCTCCTGACTATTGCGCGATGTCCAGGCGCAACGCCTGGGCCCCGCGCAGGTAGACGTGCTGAACCTCCGAGCGGGGCAGGTCGGTCACCACGTGGGCCATGAGGCGGACCACGCGCGGCAGGGCGTGCGGGACGTCGATCTCGGTCGCGCACATCAGCGGGACGTCGACGAAGCCGGTCCGGCGCGCGGCCAGAGCGGGGAACTCACTGGTCAGGTCGGGTGTGGCCGTGAACAGGACGCTGATGACGTCGTCCGTCTCCAGTCCGTTGCGCCGCATCACCTCGGAGACCAGCTCCGCGGTGGCCTCCAGTATCTGCTCACGTTCGTCCGCGTCGACCTGCACCGCACCACGGATGGCCCGTACCGCCACGTTCGTTCCCGTCTCGTCGTCGTACCTCGGGCCGCCCTCCCGGACGGGAGGACGGCGGCCGCCACCCGGCCGGAGGGCCGGGCAGTGACCGCCGTCAACTGTATCTACAGGCCAGCGGCCTCGTAGAGTTCGCTCACCTCGCGCGACGTCAGCGACCGCATGGTGCCCAGTTTGAGGGTGTTGAGGTCGATCGGGCCGACCTGGGTGCGCGCCAGGTCCGCGACCGGGTGCCCCACGGCCTCCATCAGGCGGCGGACGATGTGCTTGCGCCCCTCGTGCAGGCGGATCTCCACCATGGCCCTGGGGTCGTCGTTGTCGACGACCCGGAAGGAGTCGACCTCGACCGGACCGTCCTCCAGCTCGACGCCCTTGCGGATCTGGCGCACCACGCTGTGCGGGATCGGGCCCGGCACCTTGGCGACGTAGGTCTTGACGACCTTGTAGCGCGGGTGCGTGAGCCGGTTGGCGAGCTCTCCGTCGTTGGTGAGCAGGATGAGGCCCTCGGTCTCGGTGTCCAGCCGACCCACGTGGAAGATGCGCTCGTCGGTCTGGCCGGTGTAGTCGGCCAGGGTCGGACGGCCCTCGGGGTCCCACATGGTGCTGACCACGCCGCGCGGCTTGTTGAGCGCGAAGTACAGCTTGTCGGGGGCCGTGACGACGCGCATGCCGTCGACGCGGATCTCGGAGACCTCGGGGTCGACCCGGGCACCGAAACGGCGGACGACCTGACCGTCGACGCTCACGCGACCGGCGGCGATCATCTCCTCGCTGGCGCGGCGGCTGGCCACGCCCGCGGCGGCCAGCGCCTTCTGGAGGCGGATGCCGCCGGGCACGTCGGTGTAGGTGTCGCGGTCCTCGCCGGTGTGGCGGTCCTCGTCCTTGGGGTCATAGTCGGCGCGCAGGGCGTTGAGCCGCTCGCGCGCGGCCTTCGACAGCTGCGACTCGTGCTGGACACCACCGGACCGAGCCGTGTCGCGGCGCCCGGAGGCGGGACCGCGGCCACCGCGGTCCTGGCGGGCGCCGCCGCGCCGATCACGGTCACCGCGGTGGCCACGGTCGCGGTCCTCGCGCGGACCCCGGTCACGCCGGTCCCGGTCGTCACGGCCGTACGGACGCCGCTCCCCGCGATCGTCCCGGTAACCACCGCGCCGGTCGTCGCGACCGAACGAACGCCGGTCGTCCCGGCCACGGGAGTCGCGATCGCCCCGGAAGCCGCCACGGCCCCGGTCCTCGCGCGGACCCCCGCCACGACGGTCGTCCCGGCCGCGGAAGTCACGGTCGTCACGACCGAACGAACGCCGGTCGCCACGGTCACGATCGCCCCGGAAGCCGCCACGGCCCCGGTCCTCGCGCGGACCCCCGCCACGACGGTCATCGCGGCCACGGAAATCGCGGTCGTCACGGCCGTACGGACGCCGCTCCCCGCGATCGTCCCGGTAACCACCGCGCCGGTCGTCACGGCCCTGGAAGCCGCCACGGTCACGGTCACCCCGGAAGCCGCCACGGCCCCGGTCCTCGCGCGGACCCCCGCCACGACGGTCATCGCGGCCACGGAAATCGCGGTCGTCACGGCCGTACGGACGCCGCTCCCCGCGATCGTCGCGGAAACCACCGCGCCGGTCGTCACGACCGAACGAACGCCGGTCGTCCCGGCCACGGGAGTCGCGGTCGTCCCGGCCACGGAAACCGCGGTCCTCACGCGGACCCCGGTCACGGCGGTCCCGGTCGTCACGGCCGTACGGACGCCGGTCGTCGCGTCCGCGGAACCCCCCGCGGTCGCGGTCGTCCCGCCGGAAGGACCGGTCGCCTCCGCCTCGGAAGCCCCGGTCGTCACGGTCGCCCCGACCGTGGAAGTCTCGTCCGCCCCGTCGGCGGTTGTCGTTGTTGTCGCCGCGCTCACCGCGCGGGGCGTGGTCCCGCGCACCGCGGGAACTGTCATTGGGTGTGCTCACCGGTGTCGTCTAGACCTTCGATGTCGTCGGGGAGGAACGGCGCCAGATCAGGCAGCTCGTCGAGGCCGCGCAGGCCCAGCCGTTCCAGGAAATAGGAGGTGGTCCGATACAGCAGTGCGCCGGATTCGGAGTCGTGTCCGGCCTCTTCGATCAGCCCCCTCAGTACGAGGGTACGCATAACTCCGTCACAGTTGACACCGCGGACGGCGGAGACCCTGCCACGGGAGACCGGCTGGCGGTAGGCCACCACCGCCATCGTCTCCAGGGCGGCCTGCGTGAGGCGGACCTCCTGCCCCTCCTTGAGGAAGTGCTCGACGACGTCGGCGCACTCGGGCCGCGTGTACACGCGCCACCCGTCGGCCACCGCACGCAGATCGAAACCGCGGCCCTGTTCGGTGTATTCCCTGGACAGCTCCTCCAGCGTCCGGGTCACCACCTCCAGGGGCACGTCCAGGGCACGCGCCAGGTCGTACTCGGCGACCGGCTGGTCCACCACCATGAGCACCGCCTCCAGGTCGCGGCGCAGTGTGCGCGGCGCCGAGACATCCCCCACACCGGCCGTCGTGGACTCCCCGCTCATTCCGCTTCCCCCTCCTCGTCCGTGGCGTCGTCGTAGTCGGTCTCCATCCGAACCTCGCCCTCGCCGCCGGTCCACGTCACCGTCAGCGCGCCCAGCGGCTCCGGCTGGTCGAAGCCCACGTTCGAGGCCCGGTACAGCTCCAACAGGGCGAGGAAGCGCGCGACGACCTCGAAGGTACCGGTGCACCCCTCGGTGAGCTCGGCGAACGTGAGCGTCCCGTGCTCGCGCAGCGCCGCCACCACGAGTTCACCCTGTTCCTTGACCGACGTCCTGGTCTGGTGGATGTGGGTGACCGGCACGCTCGGCGGCTCCTTGGGGGTGAACACCCGCCCCGCCAGCGCCGCGAACTCCTGGGGGCCCAACCGGAACAGCACGTCCGGACGCAGTGCCGCGAACCGCTCCTCCAACGGCACCGCACGCGCGTACCGGCGGCCCTGCGACGCCAGACGGTCGCTCATGAAGGCCGCGACCTCCTTGTAGGCGCGGTACTGCAACAGCCGCGCGAACAGCAGGTCACGGGCCTCCAGCAGGGCCAGATCGGCCTCGTCCTCCACGTCGCCCCTGGGCAGCAGCCGAGCCGCCTTCAGATCCAGCAGGGTCGCCGCGACCAACAGGAAGTTACTGGCCTGGTCCAGGTCCCACGCCTCACCGTGCTCACGGATGTGGGCGATGAACTCGTCGGTGACCTTCGACAGCGCCACCTCGGTGATGTCCAGCTTGTGCTTGGAGATCAGCGCCAGCAGCAGGTCGAAGGGACCCTCGAAGTTGTCGAGGTGCACCTGGAAGGCGTTCGGGTCACCCTCACCGGTCTCCTCCGGGGGCGGGTTCGCCTCCTGATCAGCCGCCATGAGGGCGGCTCCGCTTCGTCTCACTCATGCGTACAAGGGTGTCACCGGCCAGACCCCGCCGGTGACACCCGCGCCGCCGGGCCCGGCGCTCCCCCGGCACCGGGCCCGGCGCTCAGTCCTCGCTGAGCCGCCGCACCAGCATGCTGGCCGAACCGTGCTCCTCGAAGTCGGCGAGCAGCACGGCGACGGCCTCACGGACGAGGCGGCCTCGGTCGGTCGACAACCCGTGCTCGGCCCGCAGCGACAGCCGCGTCTGCTCCAGGGCCAGCAGTTCCGCCGCCGAGACGTACACGGTGATCTTCTCGTCGTGGCGTTGGCGACCGCTCGGCTTGGGAGCACGACGCACCCTGGTGGCCCCTCCGGAGGCGCCGCGTCCACCCTTGGCACCGCCTTCGGATCCGTTCGCCCGCGCCTCGCGCTCGGGTGCCGTGCGCTGGCGTCCGGCCGACTCGTCCGGCTCCGCCTCGGGGCCGGAGGGGCGGAAGAACAGTTCGTCCGCCCCGGGCAGGGTCACGCGCCGTGACCGCTGAGAGGCCACCTCGCCAGCACCTCCTTGGCCAGTTCCCGGTAGGCGTTGGCGCCCGCCGAGGACGAGTCGAACCTGGTGATGGGCTCCCCGGCGACCGTGGCGTCCGGGAAGCGCACGGTCCGGTTGATGACCGTCCCGTAGACCTTGTCGCCGAAGCCGTCGACGATGGTGGACAGCACCTCGCGCGCGTGCAGGGTGCGCGGGTCGTACATGGTGCCCAGGAAGCCGTCGATGACCAGGCGCTCGTTCAGCCGCTCCTGGACCTTCTGGATGGTGTCCATGAGCAGCGCCACTCCGCGCAGTGCGAAGAACTCGCACTCCAGGGGCACGATGACCCCGTCGGCCGCGGTGAGCGCGTTGACGGTGAGCAGGCCCAGCGACGGCTGGCAGTCGATGAGCACGACGTCGTAGTCGTCGATCACCGGCCGCAGCGCCCGGGCCAGCATCTGCTCGCGGGCCACCTCGCCGACCAACTGCACCTCGGCCGCGGACAGGTCGATGTTGCTCGGAATCAGGTCCAGGCCGTCGATGTCGGTCTTGAGCAGGACGTCCTCGACCGACACGTCCCGCTGCATCAGCAGGTTGTAGACGGTCAGGTCCAGCTCGCGCGGGTCGAGCCTGCCCAGGCCGACGGAGAGTGCGCCCTGCGGGTCGAAATCGACCAGCAGGACCCGTCTGCCGAACTCGGCGATGGCCGCCCCGAGGTTGATGGTGGTGGTGGTCTTACCGACCCCACCCTTCTGGTTACAGAGTGCTACTATTCGTGCCGGGCCGTGTTCGTCCAGCGGCTCCGGCACCGGAAACTGGTACTCCGGTCTCTTGGTGTGCAGTTCCGCCCCCGTGTTGCGTGTCGTCCCCCAAGGGTTGCTCACCGGGTCGGCGGGGTCCTGCCCGCCGACGGGTGCGGTGTTCGCATCCGCGTCGTTCTCCGACCAGTTCACAACCCTTGACCTCCCCCACGGACCGGCCACGGCCCGAGGGGCGTTGCTCCCCTGCGCCCGGCCGCCGTCGGAAACTCAATATGTCGACAGCAACGTACCTCTGTGCGGCGACTCTAGAACGACGACACGACGCACTTCAACACGAACCAATCGAAGAAACCCCTCCGCACGCGCTCCGACACGGGTCCGACCCGCGTCAGGCGGGGGTCCCCGCACCGGGTCAGCGCCGTGCCCGGGGGTGACTGGACGCGTACACCTCGCGCAGGTGGTCCACGGTCACCAGCGTGTAGATCTGGGTGGTGGTGACCGAACTGTGCCCCAGCAGCTCCTGGACGACCCGGATGTCGGCCCCGCCGTCCAGCAGGTGGGTGGCGAAGGAATGCCGCAGTGTGTGCGGGGAGACACCGTCGACCCCCGCCCGCTCCGCCACGGCGCTGAGCACCGCCCATCCGCCCTGCCGGGTCAGCCGGCCGCCGCGGGCGTTCAGGAAGACGGCCGCCCCCGACCGGCCCGACGCCGCCAGCGTCGGCCGGGCCCGCACCAGGTAGGCGTCCAGCGCGCGACGCGCGTACGAACCGAGCGGTACCACCCGCTCACGCCCGCCCTTGCCCCGGAAGCGCACCAGCCCGACGCCGTCGTCGGCGTCCACGGCGTCGCCGACGTCGTCCACGTCCAACCCCACCGCCTCGGAGATCCGCGCCCCCGTGCCGTAGAGCACCTCCACCAGGGCGCGGTCACGCGACGCGAGCAGGGCCGCGCGGTCGTCCGACGTCGGAGCGTCGGCGGGACCGGCCGCCGCCAGGAGCCGCTCCACCGACTCCAGGGGCACCGCCTTGGGCAGCCGCAGGGGCGGGGCGGGCGGGACGACCTCCGCCGCCGGATCGGTCGCCGTCCAGCCCTCGCGGACCGCGAACCGGTGCAACCCGCGCACGGCGGCCAGCGCCCGGCCGGCGGACGCGGCGCCGAGCGGCCGGTGGTCGTCGTCGCCCCGGCGCAGGGCGCGCAGGAACCCGGCCACCTGTCCGGAACCGACGTCGGCGAGATCGGCCACGCCCAGAGCGGCCAGGTGGTCGACGTAGCGGGCCAGATCGCGGCGGTAGGCCAGCAGGGTGTTGTCCGCCAGCGCGCGCTCGGCGGACAGGTGGTCGAGGAAGGCCCGGCTGGCGCGCGCCAGCGTCCCGACGGTCCCGACCGCCGAGGGCTCGGCGCCGCCCGGTTCCCCGCCCACGGTCAACGGGCCGGGCGCAGGGACGCGAAACCGTCCCGGGCGGCCGCGTGGGCGGCGAGGATGCCGATGATGGTCGCTCCGTTGTGCAGGGCGCCGCCCATGACCAGCCCCACCGCCTCCTCCAGGGACACCCACTCCGCGGCCAGGTCGGTCTCCTCGTGCTGGCGGACGAAGTCGATCTCCTCGGCGGGCACCTCCGACAGGCCCCGGGCCAGGAACAGCCAGATCCGCTCGGCGGAGAACCCGGGGCTGGGGAAGAAGTCGGGCAGCTCGTACCACTCCTCGGCGCGCAGACCCGCCTCCTCGACCAGTTCGCGCCGGGCCGTGGCCAGCGGCCCCTCCCCTGCCACGTCGATCATCCCGGCGGGCAGCTCCCACATCGTGTGACCCGTGGGATGGCGGTACTGGCGCTGGAGCAGCACCCGCCCGTCCCCGTCCACCGCCAGAACGGCGGCGGCCCCCGGGTGCTCCATGTAGTCACGGGCCGCCACGGTGGTGCCCTCCCCGTCGACGGCGGGCATCCGCACCCAGTCCGTGCGCATACCGCACTTGGGGCCGCGGAAACGCTCCTCGGAGCGCTCCACGGGCCACGACGCGGGGGCGTCCGCGATCTTCGCGTCCGCCCCCGTCACCGTCGCCGGGCGGGTGTCACTGGCCATGTGCTCGCCTCTCAGGCTCGTGCCCCGCCCGGACCGGCTCAGGACTCCCGGCTCTCCAGGGCGGCCGAGATCAGGCCGCGGAAGAGCGGGTGCGCCTTGGTCGGGCGGGAGCGCAGCTCCGGGTGCGCCTGCGTCGCGACGAAGAACGGGTGCGTCTCCCGGGGCAGTTCGACGTACTCCACCAGCTTGCCATCGGGGGACAGCCCGGAGAACACCAGGCCCGCCTCCTCCAGCTTGGTCCGGTAGGCGTTGTTGACCTCGAAGCGGTGCCGGTGCCGCTCCGAGACCTGCTGCTCACCGTCGTAGAGCTCGCGCACCAGAGTGCCCTCACCCAGGTCGGCCGGGTACAGGCCCAGCCGCATGGTGCCGCCCATGTCGCGCTCACCGGCCACGACGTCGGTCTGGTCGGCCATCGTCGCGATCACCGGGTCGACGGCCTTGTCGTCGAACTCGGCGCTGTTGGCGCCCTCCAGGCCGAGCACGTTCCGGGCGTACTCGATCACCAGACCCTGGAGCCCCAGGCAGATGCCCAGCAGGGGCACCCCGTTCTCCCGGGCGTAGCGGATGGCGCCGAGCTTGCCCTCGATGCCGCGCACGCCGAACCCGCCCGGGATGAGGACGCCGTCCGCACCGTCGAGCTCGGCGGCGGCGCCGGAGGGGCTGGCGCAGTTGTCGCTGGCGACCCAGCGGATGTTGACGTGGGTGTTGGTGGCGAAACCGCCCGCGCGCAGGGCCTCGCTGACCGACAGGTAGGCGTCGGGCAGGTCGATGTACTTGCCGACCAGGGCGATGGTGACCTCGTGGTCGGGCTGGTGCACCCGGCGCAGCAGCTCGTCCCACTCGGTCCAGTCCACGTCGCGGAAGGGCATGCCCAGACGGCGGACGACGTAGGCGTCCAGTCCCTCACGGTGCAGGACCTTGGGGATGTCGTAGATCGAGGGGGCGTCGGGGGTGGAGACCACACCGGCCTCGTCCACGTCGCACATGAGGCTGATCTTGGACTTGAGGCTCTGGGTGATGGGCCGGTCCGAACGGCACACGATCGCGTCGGGCTGGATACCGATGCTGCGCAGCGCGGCCACCGAGTGCTGGGTCGGCTTGGTCTTCATCTCCCCGGACGGGCCGAGGAACGGGATGAGCGACACGTGCAGGAAGAAGCAGTTGTCCCGGCCGATCTCGTGGCGGATCTGGCGGACCGCCTCCAGGAAGGGCTGCGACTCGATGTCGCCGACCGTGCCGCCGATCTCGGTGATGACGATGTCGACGTCGGGCGCGTCCATCGCGTAGATGCGCGACTTGATCTCGTTGGTGATGTGCGGGATGACCTGCACGGTGTCACCGAGGTAGGCGCCCTGGCGCTCCTTGGCGATGACGCTGGAGTAGATCTGGCCGGTGGTGACGTTGGCCGAGGCGGACAGCTCGGTGTCCAGGAACCGCTCGTAGTGGCCCACGTCCAGGTCGGTCTCGGCGCCGTCGTCGGTGACGAAGACCTCACCGTGCTGGAAGGGGTTCATCGTCCCCGGGTCGACGTTGAGGTAGGGGTCCAGCTTCTGCATGGTGACCCGCAGGCCACGCGACTTCAGGAGTCGGCCCAGGCTGGAGGCGGTCAGCCCCTTACCAAGACTGGAGGCGACGCCGCCAGTAACGAAAATGTGCTTGGTACTCGCGGCGGATGCCAAAGTGATGCTCCCGTGGGTTGAGTGGCTACGGCGGGCCCGGGTGAACTGAGCGGCCGTGCGGCGGTCCGGTGCCGGGCGGTAGGTTCCTCGCCAGGTCCGTCGGACTCCACGGGGCACCAGGATAACAGGCCCTCCGTGCGCCTACACCTGGGAACGCGAGTCACCTCCCCGGTGTTCCGGCTCCGACCTGGACGGATCCGCCGTCCCCGTGCCACACCGGGCGCTCCCGCCCGCCGAACGCCCCCGACCGCGACCAACACCACACACGACCCCGACCCGGAACGGAAGACACCCTCCCCCCCGGGGGGACCGGAGGACCGGTCAGGCCGGAAAGCCCCCGGCGCGCCCCAGGTAGGCGGGCGGCCGCTTGCCCAGACGCTCGCCCATCCAGTCGCCCAGCGCCGCCGCCCGCGCCAGGTCCACACCCGTGCGCAGTCCGCTGCGGTGCAGCATGTACAGCAGATCCTCGGTGGCGATGTTGCCGGTCGCGGCGGGCGCGAACGGGCATCCGCCGAAGCCGCCCAGGCTGGAGTCGAGCACACGCACACCCCCGTCCACCGCGGCGAGCGCGTTCGCGTAGCCGGTGTTACGGGTGTTGTGGAAGTGGCAACGCAACGTCCGCCCCTGAACGACCGGGCCGAGCGCGCGCAGCAGCCCGGCCACCTGGCGCGGCACACCCACCCCGATCGTGTCGGCCAGGGCGATCTCCACCGCGCCGGTGTCGGCGATCCGCCGCACCACCTCCACGACCCGCTCCGGGGCGACCTCACCGTCGAACGGGCAGCCGAACGCCGTCGAGACCGTCACGCTCAGCGGAATGCCCGTCCCCGCCAGGTCGGCGTCGATCGCGGCCAACACGTCCAACATCTCGCCGACCGTGCACCCCTGGTTGCGCGTGCAGAACCCGTCCGTGGCGGGCACCGCCACGTTGACCTCCGACACCTCGGCGGCCACCGCGCGCTCCAGACCGCGCCGGTTGAGCACCAGACCGATGTGGGAGACCCCCGGTGTCCGGCGCACCCCCGCCATGACCTCCTCGGCCCCCGCCATCTGCGGCACCCGTTTGGGGTTGACGAAGCTGACCGCCTCGATCCGCCGCACACCGGCCTCCACCGCCCGGTCGATCAACTCGATCCGGTCCTCGACCGACAGCACGGTGTCCTCGTTCTGGAGGCCGTCACGCGGCCCCACCTCGACGATCTCCACGTGCTCCGCGCCCTCGGGCCCGCGCTCGTCCACGGCCATCGGTCCACCTCTTCCACGCTCCGTCGCGTCCTGCGGCCAGGCTAACGGAGCGCCCTTCGCCGCGGCCGAACCGGGGCCGCCACCGCGGACGCCGGGTCAGCGCAGCGCCAGGGCCGGACGGACCTCCCAGGTCGTCCACACCGGGCGGTAGCCCATCCGGTGCCAGAACGGCCCCGACAGCGGGTTCATCGCCGCGTAGTTGAGCACGGACACACCCACTCCGTGGCTGTCCAGCGCCTGGTGGGCCTGGCCCACCAGTGCGGTGCCGATCCCGTTGCCGCGCTCGGCGGCGGTCACCACGCCGTAGCCGATGTGCGCGATCGGGCGCGCGTTGACCAGCGACTTGGCCCACCGGGACCGCTCCGGGGGCGAGACCCACAACAGGCCCACGGCCCGGCCGCGCCGCTCGGCCAGCCAGATCCACGAACGGGACCGGTTCAGCGCCCGCGCGGCGACCTTGCGGGTCTGCTCGGCGGTGTCCGGTTGCAGGAACACCCCGCCGAAGTGCTGCTCGTAGCGGTGTTCCTCCATCAGAAGGGTGACGACCTGGGTGAGGTCGCTGCGGTCGGCCAGCCGGATGGTCACGTCGCGCGGGGGCAGCGACGGGGGCACGCCGCGGCGGCGCTGGCGGGCGGCCAGCACCGTGTAGGGCTGAAGGCCGTGCCGCTGGAGCGGGATGATCCCGCACACGTCACGGGCTGGCCAGCTGACCAGGGCGGCCGACTCCGAACCGGTACCGGTCGGCAGCTCCTCCAACTGGTCGCGCCAACTGGTGAGGAGGGAGTCCAGGGCGCGGCCGGGGTCCGGGCCGCCGACGATGGGGGTGAGCCAGTGCTGGTCGGGCACGCCCCAGATCCGGCCGACCTCGCCGGGCTGGTACCAGGTGTAGTGCATGCTCCCAGCCGCGACGGTGTTGCCGTCCTCGTCGCTGACCGTCACGAGCGGAGAGGAACCGGGGGCGAAACCCACGGGTTCGGGCAGGAGCGGGTCGGCCTCGGCCCAACGCTGGGCGGCGGACCGTACCAGCGGGTCCAGACCGAGATCGCCCCCGGGCGACTCGTCGTGCCGCACCCGCGCCACATATCCGCTCATCCACCCCTCCCCTAGCGGGTCTCTCGCCCGGAGCACTCCATGACGGGCACGGCCACGGCGCCCCGAGCCCGCGGATCCGCTCCGCGCGGGTGCGCCCGTCCGGTCCCTCACCCGTGCCCCGGCCTTCGCGTGGGCACGGCCGCGCACCACGGTAACGGATCGCGGGTAGCCCGTGGGTGTCGGGGCGGTCAATCCGCGGACACGGAAGTCCCCTCCGCGTCGACGGTCCGACGCGATGACTCGCTGGCTACCCCGCCCTCGACGACCGAGGTGTTGCGCCCGTGGTTGATCACCTCGGGTTCCCCGGAGGCGAAGGAGATCGTGTTGTCCACGCCCACCAGAACTATCCGTTCGGCCGATCCCACGTCCACGGTGGTGCCCCGGCCGGTGGCCCTGACCAGGCCGCACGGGCCGTCCAGGACGACGACGGCGTCGTCGGCGCTGACCACGATCTCACGGTCGTCGCAGTCCTGGTGGACCTCGGCCCCGTCGTCGTCCACCACCAGCGTGTCCTCGTCGCTCACGGGCCCGGGGGAGGGGTCGACTCCGGTCGGCGCGGCCGGGACGCCCGGGGAGCCGGCGACCTCGGCCCCTCCCCGTCCCAGGGCGCACCCGCCGACCAGCAAGGACACCCCGACGAGGAGGACACCCGTCGTCGCCAACAGCTGAACCTTCATGGACTCCCCCGCGACCGGATATCCGGAATGTACGACATGACCTTGGGCGATCCCAAGGGTATGTCACGCGAAGGTAACCACGCGACCCGTTCGTTGTGCAAACGTTCCCGATTCGAGACCTGGAGAGGGCGTCGGCACACCCGGCAGGACCGGCCCCGCAGGGCCTGCCGTCACTTCACCCCGGCCTCGTCCATACCGCGAAGCTCACGCTTCAATTCCTTGATCTCGTCGCGCAACCGGGCCGCCAGCTCGAACTGCAGGTCGGTCGCGGCCTGGTGCATCTGGGCGCTCAGCTGGTCGATCAACCCGGCCAGCTCCGCGCGCGGCATACCCTTCGCGTCCACCGCACGCTCACCCAGCGCGGGCACCGGAGCCGACTCGCCCTTGGCGCCGCCCTTACGGTACCCCGTCGCCATGAGCTCCTCGGTGTCGACGTCCTCCCTGTTCAACGAGTCGAGGATGTCCGCGATCTGCTTGCGCAGCGGCGTGGGGTCGATCCCGTGCTCGGCGTTGTAGGCCAACTGCTTGTCCCTGCGCCGGTTGGTCTCGTCGATCGCCGCCCGCATCGAGTCGGTGACGTTGTCCGCGTACATGTGCACCTGGCCGGCGACGTTGCGCGCGGCGCGTCCGATCGTCTGGATCAGGGAGGTCTCCGACCGCAGGAACCCCTCCTTGTCCGCGTCCAGGATCGCCACCAGCGACACCTCGGGCAGGTCCAGGCCCTCCCGCAGCAGGTTGATGCCCACCAGCACGTCGAACTCGCCCACGCGCAGCTCACGCAGCAGCTCCACCCGCCGCAGCGTGTCCACCTCGCTGTGCAGGTAGCGCACCCGGATGCCCAGCTCGGCGAAGTAGTCGGTCAGGTCCTCGGCCATCTTCTTGGTCAGCGTCGTGACGAGCACCCGCTCCTGACGCTCGGCGCGCTCCCGGATCTCGTGCACCAGGTCGTCGATCTGCCCGTCGGTCGGCTTGACCAGCACCTCCGGGTCGACCAGCCCCGTCGGGCGGATGACCTGCTCCACCACGTCACCGCCGCTCTGCCGCAGCTCGTACCGGCCCGGCGTCGCCGACAGGTACACCGTCTGCCCGATCCGCTCGGTGAACTCCTCCCACTTCAACGGACGGTTGTCCAGCGCCGACGGCAGTCGGAACCCGTGGTCGACCAGGGTGCGCTTACGCGCCGCGTCACCCTCGTACATGGCGCCGATCTGCGGCACCGTCACGTGCGACTCGTCCAGGACCAGCAGGAAGTCCTCGGGGAAGTAGTCGAGCAGGGTGTTGGGCGCACTTCCCGGCTCACGGCCGTCGAAGTGCCGCGAGTAGTTCTCGATCCCCGAACACGTCCCCAGCTGCCGCATCATCTCCAGGTCGTGCGTGGTGCGCATTCGCAGCCGCTGCGCCTCCAACAGCCTGCCCTGGCCCTCCAACTCGGCCAGCCGCTCCCCCAGCTCGGCCTCGATCGAGGCGATCGCGCGCTCGGTGCGCTCCTCACCGGCCACGTAGTGCGACGCCGGGAAGATGAACATCTCCTGGCTCTCACCGAGCACCTCGCCGGTCAACGGATGGAGGGTCATCAACCGCTCCACCTCGTCGCCGAACATCTCGATGCGGATCGCCAGCTCCTCGTAGACCGGGATGATCTCGATGGTGTCGCCGCGTACGCGGAACGTCCCCCGGGTGAACGCGGCGTCGTTGCGGGAGTACTGCATCTCCACCAGCCGGCGCAGCAGCTCGTCGCGGTCCACCTCCATGCCCACCGACAGCTGCGCCATCCGGTCCACGTACTCCTGCGGCGTGCCCAGACCGTAGATGCACGACACCGACGCCACCACGATCGTGTCCCGGCGCGTGAGCAGCGAGTTGGTCGCCGAGTGCCGCAGCCGCTCCACCTCGTCGTTGATCGACGAGTCCTTCTCGATGTAGGTGTCGCTCTGCGGGACGTAGGCTTCGGGCTGGTAGTAGTCGTAGTACGAGACGAAGTACTCGACCGCGTTGTTCGGCAGCATCTGCCGCAGCTCGTTGGCGAACTGCGCCGCCAGCGTCTTGTTCGGCTGCATCACCAGGGTGGGCCGCTGGAGCCGCTCCACCGTCCACGCCACGGTCGCCGTCTTACCCGTACCCGTCGCGCCCAGCAGGACGGTGTGCGCGTCACCCGACTCCACCCGCCGCGTGATCTCGGCGATCGCCCCGGGCTGGTCACCCGCCGGGCTCATGTCCGAGACGACCTCGAACGGTGCCTCGCTGCGCTTGATGTCGCTGACCGGTCGCACGTCGCCACTCCTCGCCTCACCGCGGTGGGCCGCCCGCGCCCACGTCTGCCTTCCCTCCAACGCTACCGACCACCACCGACATCCCGGCTCAGGCCCGGGCCAGCAGCTCCTTCCACAGCTCGGCCACCCGGGCCGAGAGCTCCTCACGCGTCCCCGAGTTGTCCACCACGAGATCGGCCGCGGCCAGCCGGGCCTCCCGGTCCGCCTGCGCCCGGATCCGCGCCCACACCTGCTCACGCGGCATACCCCGGTCGGCGGCCACCCGCTCCACACGCGTCTCGTCGGGGGCGTCCACCACGACCACCACGTCGTAGAGCGACCCCAGGTCGTTCTCCACCAGCAGCGGGACGTCGTAGACCACGACCCGGGCACCCGACTCCCGAGCCCGCTCCATCAACTCAGCGCTGCGCTCCCCGACCCGGGGGTGCACGATCGCGTTGAGCCGGGCCAGCCGCTCCTCGTCGGCGAAGACGATCTCACCGAGCCGCGCGCGATCGAGCCGCCCCTCGGGGGTGAGCACCTCCTCGCCGAACTCCTCGACGACCTCGGCCAGCCCCTCCGTGCCGGGCTCGACCACCTCGCGCGCGATCGCGTCGGCGTCGATGACCGTCGCGCCCAGGCGCTCCAGCTCCGCCGAGACCGCGCTCTTACCGGAGCCGATCCCCCCGGTCAGTCCCACTGTCAGCATGCCACCGACCCTAGAACATCCCCCCGGGCCGCTCACGACCGGCCGTCACACCGGCTCGGCGGGCGCCCCGACCGGGGCCAGCTCCTTGCGCATGTGCACCATGACCAGGTGGTCGGCCACCCGCTCGCGGTGCGTCTCACCGTAGCCGCGCTCGCGGTACAGGCGCTGCTGGTCGGCGCTCTGCGCCCCGGTGAACAGGGTCAGCGCGGTCAGCCCGGGGCGGCGGGACCGCAGCTCCTCCTCCACCGCGGACAGCAGCGCCCGGGCGATCCCGCGACGGCGCTGGTCGGGCGCGACGGCCAGACGGCCGATCACCCCGTGCGCACCGGCCGCGCTCGCGCGCACGGCCCCCACGATCCGGGCCCCGGAGACGGCCTTGAGGACGAGCACGTCCTCGTCTCGCAGGAGCCGGTCGATCCGGTCCAGCCCCTCGGTGAGCGGAAGGATGAAGGGGTCCCCGTAGGCCTGCGCCTCGTCGACGAACGCCGCGCGCTGGAGCGTCAGGAGCTCGCCCGCGTCGGCGGGGGTGGCCGGGTGGATGTCGAACACGTCGCCTCCTCGGGCGCCCTCACAGGGGGCTTTCTCCAGCAGTACGGCGAGTCTTCCACAGGAGCGCTTCCGGTCGCGGCACGCCCCGCCAGGTCCGCGCGATGCTGGGCATCGGGGCGGCCCCACCCGGGCGCACCCGGGTGCGCCCGGACCTCCTCCACCCTGGTGCGGCCACCCGGAACACCCACCCGCACGGAGCGCACCGCCCGACGCGGAGCACACCGCCCGCACGACGAAGGGCCGCCCCCGCAACGGGGACGGCCCTTCAGGGCTGTCAGCGGATCCTCGCGGACCTACCGGCCAGGCCGACCAGGCGGGTCACGTCTCACCGCCTCGTCGAGCCCCACCGGCTGATCAGGCCTCGCCACCCGCGAGCTTCTCACGGAGGGCGGCCAGCGCCTCGTCGGAGGCGAGGGCGCCGCTGGTGGACTCGGAGCTGGGCGTGGTGCCGCCCTGGCCGCCGGTGTACTCCTCCTCGGCCTCCTCGGCCGGGGCGCTGGCGGCGTCGGCCTCGGCCGCACGCGCCTCCTCGACCTGCTTGCGGTGCGCCTCGAAGCGGGCCTGCGCCTCGGCGTAGCTGCGCTCCCACTCGTCCCGCTGAGCCTCGTAGCCCTCGAGCCACTCGCCGCTCTCGGGGTCGAAGCCCTCCGGGTACTTGTAGTTGCCGTGCTCGTCGTAGTCCGCGGCCATGCCGTAGAGGGTCGGGTCGAACTCCTCCTGGCCCGGCTCGACGGCCTCGTTGGCCTGCTTCAGCGAGAGGCTGATGCGGCGGCGGTCGAGGTCGATGTCGATGATCTTGACGAAGATCTCGGTGCCGACCTGGACGACCTGCTCGGGCACCTCGACGTGGCGCTCGGCCAGCTCGGAGATGTGGACCAGGCCCTCGATGCCCTCCTCGACGCGCACGAACGCACCGAACGGAACCAGCTTGGTGACCTTGCCGGGAACGACCTGGCCGATCTGGTGGGTCCGGGCGAACTGCTGCCACGGGTCTTCCTGGGTCGCCTTGAGCGACAGGGAGACGCGCTCGCGCTCCATGTCCACGTCGAGGACCTCGACGGTGACCTCCTGGCCGACCTCGACGACCTCGCTCGGGTGGTCGATGTGCTTCCAGGACAGCTCGGAGACGTGCACCAGGCCGTCGACGCCGCCCAGGTCCACGAACGCACCGAAGTTGACGATCGAGGAGACGACGCCCTTGCGGATCTGACCCTTCTGGAGGGTGTTGAGGAAGGTCTGACGCACCTCGGACTGCGTCTGCTCCAGCCAGGCGCGGCGGGACAGGACCACGTTGTTGCGGTTCTTGTCCAGCTCGATGATCTTGGCCTCGAGCTCGCGGCCGACGTAGGGCTGCAGGTCGCGGACGCGGCGCATCTCGACCAGGGAGGCGGGCAGGAAGCCGCGCAGGCCGATGTCGAGGATGAGACCACCCTTGACGACCTCGATGACGGTGCCGGTGACGACGCCGTCCTCCTCCTTGATCTTCTCGATCGTGCCCCAGGCGCGCTCGTACTGGGCGCGCTTCTTGGACAGGATCAGGCGGCCTTCCTTGTCCTCCTTCTGGAGAACGAGGGCCTCGACCTGATCGCCGACGGCGACGACCTCACCGGGGTCGACGTCGTGCTTGATCGACAGCTCCCGGGAGGGGATGACACCCTCGGTCTTGTAACCGATGTCGAGCAAGACCTCGTCTCGATCGACCTTCACGATGGTGCCCTCGACAATGTCACCGTCGTTGAAGTACTTGATGGTCTCGTCGATCGCCGCGAGGAAGGCTTCCTCGGACCCGATGTCGTTGACCGCTACCTGGGGTGTCGAGGTGGCCTCGGTGCTGCTCGTCATTTGTGGGTGGACTCCGGATACGGACAGGTTCAGAAAATGGGCACGCCGCGAGTTCGAGCCCGTCGATCCGTCGTCCAGAAGTGAGAACCGCGGTCACGGAAGGCGGAACCATCCGTGGCCACAGCCGCCGGGTCCAGAGTGTTGACCGAAGCGGTGCGATCACCGAACCCCGAACCGGGGACGACAGACGCCCGCACGAACCCACAACGCTCTGGCCAGAATATGAGACATGGGCGTCCTGGTCAATCGGAACCCAGGGCCGCCAAGCCGACGAAGGCCGTGTTGGGCGCAATTTACCCGAGCGTGGTGGTCAAGATCAACTACACACCGCCCCATGTCCGAGCGGGTGTCACCACGCCGCGACCCCATGGCGGAACGTAGCGGACGAGGGTCCGGAGCACCCCCGAAACAGGCCGTTAGTCCCACGAAGGACGCGACCGCGAACGCTTCACGTCCCCACGCCGCCGCTTGGCGTCCAGACGGCGCTGCCGGGCGGCCCGGCTGGGCCGCGTCGCCCGCCGCTGCCGCGCGGGCGGCGCCATCGCCTCGGCCAGCAGGGCGGCCATCCGCTCCCGCGCCTCGACCCGGTTGCGCGCCTGGGACCGATGCGTCTGCACCGACACCGTCAGCACCCCGTCGACCAGGCGACCCGCCAACCGCTCCAGGGCGCGCTGACGCCGTGTCCGGCCGAGCGCCCCGCACGAGGCGACGTCGAGCGACAGCGACACCCGCGTGTCCGACGTGTTGACGTGCTGCCCTCCCGGCCCCGAGGACCGGGAGAAGCGCCACACCAGGGCGTCGGCGGGAACGGTGACCGAACCCACACTCAGCCCGCCCGTCACGGAGGATCCTCCCGTGTCCGTCACCGTCTCCCACCTCCACACGACGATCGGGGCCGCGACCCGCGCTAGTGCGCGGCGTCGTGCCAGTTCTGCCCGCTGCCGACCGACACCGCCAACGGGACACGCAGATCGTAGGCCGTGCCCATCTCGTGCGTCACGAGGTTTTCCACCCGCTCCCGCTCACCCGGCGCGACCTCCACCACCAGCTCGTCGTGCACCTGGAGCAGCACCCTGGACGCGAGCCCGCCCTCGGTCAGCGCCGCGTCCACCTGGAGCATCGCCACCTTGATGATGTCGGCCGCCGACCCCTGGATCGGGGCGTTGAGCGCCATCCGCTCCGCCATCTCCCGCCGCTGACGGTTGTCGCTGGTCAGGTCCGGCAGATACCGGCGCCGGCCCAGGATCGTCTCCGTGTACCCGGCCCGGCGCGCCTGGTCCACCACCGACCGCAGGTAGTCACGCACCCCGCCGAACCGGTCGAAGTAGTCCTCCATCAGCTTCTTCGCCTCGTCCGGCTGGATGCCCAACTGCTGCGAGAGCCCGTAGGCGCTGAGCCCGTAGGCCAGGCCGTAACTCATCGCCTTGATCTTCGACCGCGCCTCGGAGTCCACCTGCTCCACGTCGACGCCGAACACCTGCGCCGCCATGTGCGCGTGGAAGTCGTAGCCGCTGTTGAACGCGTCGATGAGCGCCTGCTCACCCGACAGGTGCGCCATGATCCGCAGCTCGATCTGGCTGTAGTCGGCGGTGAGCAGCTCCTCGAAGCCCTCACCCACCACGAACGCCCGCCGGATCCGCCGGCCCACGTCCGTGCGCACCGGGATGTTCTGGAGGTTGGGGTCGGTCGAGCTCAACCGCCCGGTCGCCGCCACCGTCTGGTTGAACGTCGTGTGGATGCGGCCGTCGTCGGAGACGGTCTTGATCAGCCCCTCCACCGTCGTCCGCAGCTTGGTCTGGTCCCGGTGGTGCAGCAGCACCGCCGGCAGCTCGTTGTCGGTCTGCGTCGCCAGCCACGCCAGCGCGTCCGCGTCGGTGGTGTACCCCGTCTTGATCTTCTTCGTCCGGGGCAGCCCCAACTCCTCGAACAGGACCTGCTGGAGCTGCTTGGGCGAACCCAGGTTGAACTCGCGGCCCACGATCTCGTGCGCCCGCTCCACCGCGCCGCGCGCCGAGGCCGCGAACTCGCCCTGGAGCCCCTCCAGGTAGGGCAGGTCGGCGGCGATCCCCGCCCGCTCCATCCGCGTCAGCACGTCCACCAGCGGCAGCTCGACCTCGTGCAGCAGGTGGCTGCCGCCCCGCTTGTCCAGTTCCGCCGACAGCACCCCCGCCAGGTCGCGGGTGGCCGCCGCGCGCACCGCCAGCAGCCGCCGGCGCCCCCCGCCCGCCTCGGCCTCCGTCCCCAGGTCCAGGGTCATCTGCGCGCCGTCGGTGTCCTCCTCCAGCTCCCGCCCCAGGTACCTGCGGCACAGGTCGGCCAGGTCGAACCGCCGCTGCCCCGGCTGCGCCAGGTAGGCCGCCAGCGCCGTGTCGCTGACCACGCCGCCCAGGGACCACCCGTGCGCCCCCAGCGCCAGCAGCGACCCCTTGTACTCGTGCACGACCTTCGGCCGGTCCCGGTCGGCCAGGAACTCCGCCAGGGCCTCGGTGTCGGCCGGGTCCAGCACGGAGGGGTCCACGTACAGGGCGGCCCCGCCGGGCACGCACAGCGCCAGGGCGTCGACCCGACCGGTCCCCTGGCCCCACGTCCCCTCGACCGCCACCCCGGCGGGCGCCTCCCCGGTCAGCGTCCCGGGCGCCGCGTGCTCGGTCAGCCAGGCCGCCACCGCGCCCGTGTCCGCGACCGTCAGGTCGACGGAGAACCCCTCCGGCGCCGCCCCGGCCCCACCCTCCGGCTCCCCGGAGCGGATCACCGCGTACAGGCGCTCACGCAGGTTGGAGGCGAACTCCAGGTTGTCGAACAAAGCGTCGATCCCGGCCCGGTCCGCCTCCCCGATGCTCAGCTCGGTCACGTCCACACCCAGGTCGACGTCGGTCGCCAACCGGTTCAGCCGCTGGTTGCGCAGCACGTCGTCCAGGTGGTCACGCAGGTTCTGGCCCGCCTTCCCGGTGACCTCGTCCACGTGGGCGACCAGCTCGTCCAGCGACCCGTACTTGGCGATCCACTTCGCCGCCGTCTTGGGGCCCACCCCCGGCACGCCCGGCAGGTTGTCGGCCTTCTCCCCCACCAGCGCGGCCAGGTCCCGGTACCGCTCCGGCGGGACCGCGTACTTCTCCTCGACCGCCTCCGGGGTCATCCGTTTGAGGTCCGACAGGCTCTTGCCCGGGTAGAGCACCGTGCAGTCCTGTGTCACCAGCTGGAAGGCGTCCCGGTCACCGGAGGCGATCAGCACCTCCATCCCGGCCTCACCGGCCTGGTGGGCGAGCGTGGCGATCACGTCGTCGGCCTCGTACCCCGGCGCCGACAGGTTCGCCACCCCCATCAGCCGCATGAGGTCCTGGGTGAGCGGCACCTGCGACGGGAACCCCTCGGGTGTCTCGGACCGCCCGTCCTTGTACTCGGCGTACTCCTCGTGCCGGAACGTGGGGCCCGACAGGTCCCACGCCACCGCCACGTGCGTGGGCTCCTCATCCCGCAACAGCTTGACCAGCATCGACGTGAAACCATAGATGGCGTTGGTCGACTGTCCGGTACTCGTACCGAACTTCTCCACCGGAAGCGCGAAGAACGCGCGGAAGGCCATCGAGTGGCCGTCCAGGAGCAGCAGGCGGGGCCGCGCACCACCACCCGCCGAGGGGGAGGCGCTGCCCGCCCCGGCGCTGGCACGGGAATTCTGGTCGGGGGTCTCTCGCTTGGTCACCACAGGCAAATCCTAAGATGCGGACCAGACAATCCGTGGCCATCGCCGGGAGATCGGTGAGGACACCACGCACAAGCACCCCCCATGGGGCACCCGTCGGAAGGCACCACCATGTCCACAGACATCGAGTCCCTGCGCACCCAGTTCGACCAGGGCACGATCCCCATGGGCGCCCTCGCCGAACGTATGGGCATCGAGCTCACCGAGGCCTCCGCCGAGCGCGTGGTCGGCCGGATGCCGGTGGAGGGCAACCAGCAGCCCTTCGGCCTCCTGCACGGCGGCGCCTCCGCCGTCCTGGCCGAGTCCCTCGGGTCGGTCGGCTCCACCATCCACGCCGCCCAGTTCGGACGCGTCGCGGTCGGCATCGAGATCAACGCCACCCACCACCGCGCGGCGTCCGAAGGCCACGTCACCGGCGTGGCCACCCCCGTCCACCTCGGACGCACCCTGGCCACCTGGGACATCACCATCACCGACGATCAGGGCAAGAAGGTGTGCACCTCCCGGCTGACCTGCATGCTGCGGGAGATGCCCGGCAGCTGATCCCTTCCAGGCGGAGGGCACCACGCGGACCACACCACCGGGCCCGGCCGACGACGGCGCCGCGCACCCCCACGGGGCACCGCGGACCTCGACGGCCGGGCCTCGTCATGCCCGCGGACCACGACACATCGCCACTCCGCGGTCACGAAACAGCGATGTCCGTCCAACGGCCACGGCCCTGACGAGCTGCGATGACTACGGACCCATAACAGCCTGACGGCGAGTCGGCACCAACGCCGGACCCGAGCTTCCGCGCCAGGAACTTACGTGATTAAGCTCCGCTAACGCTCCTGATTAAGCAATGCCACACAACGCGGGCATACAGGACGCACAGCACCACGGCACGCCTGCGTCACGCAGCCCGTGCTTCTTCGGTTGAACGGAGTTGACCACGACCATGGCAAGCAAGAAGCTGCTCGGCCTCACAGCCGCGACCGCGGCCCTGGTACTCGGGATCAGTGCGTGTGGCAACGGTGGAGAAGGCGAAGGCGGTGAAGGCGGCGGCGAAGCCTTCACCTTCGGCATCCTCTACCCCCAGACCGGTAACCTCGCCTTCCTCGGCCCGCCCCAGATCACCGCCGCCGAGTACGCCGTCTCGGAGATCAACGACGCCGGGGGCATCCTCGGCACCGAGGTCCCCGACATCATCCAGGGCGACGAGGCCGGCGACAACGCCCAGGCCAACCAGGCCGCCAACAACCTGGTCGCCGACGAGGTCAACGCCGTCATCGGCGCCGCCGCCTCCGGCATGACCCAGGCCACCTACGACACCATCACCAGCGCCAACATCGTCCAGTGCTCCGGCTCCAACACCTCCGCGGCCCTGAGCGACATCGACGACAACGGCTACTACTTCCGCACCGCGCCCAGCGACAGCCTCTCCGCGGTGGTGATGGCCCGCAAGCTCGTCGAGGCCGGCAACCAGAGCGTCGCCGTCGTGGCCCGCGGCGACGACTACGGCGCCGGCTACGCCCAGAACCTGGAGGCCGAACTTCAGGCCCTGGGCGCCGAGATCGCCGTCAGCGAGACCTACGACCCCGAGGCCACCACCTTCGACTCGGTGGTCAGCAGCGTCAACGGCTCCGAGCCCGACGCCGTCGCCCTCATCGCCTTCGAGGAGGGCGCCCAGGTCATCGCCCAACTGCTGGAGAGCGGCGTCGAGGGCGAACAGCTCTTCATCACCGACGGCCTCAACGACCCCGAACTCGGCGAGAAGGTCAACTCCGACGACCCCGACGTCATCAACGGCGTCACCGGCGTCGCCCCCTCCGCGGACAACGCCGAGTTCTCCGAGGGCCTGGCCGAGTTCAACCCGGAGCTGGAGGTCTTCCAGTTCGCCCCGCAGGTCTTCGACTGCGTCACCGTCATCGCCCTGGCCGCCGAGGCCGCCGGCAGCGTCGACCCGGCCGACTACGTGGCCGAGCTGCCCAACGTCAGCCGCCCCGAGGGCACCGAGTGCGGCAGCTTCGCCGAGTGCGCCGAACTGATCGCCGACGGCGAGGACATCAACTACCAGGGCGTCAGCGGCAACATCGACTTCGACGACAACGGCGACCCGACCGCCGCCACCTTCGAGATCTTCGCCTTCGGAGACGACGGCCACGAGGTCCTCGCCTACGAGGAGCACTCCCTGAACGACTAGGCACGGACACCGGACGGCCCCGCCGCCCGACCCGCACCGACGACCGAGCGCCCCGGGACACCCGTCCCGGGGCGCTCGCCGTACGCGCGACACCTCCGCGCCCCCGGACGGCCCCGCCGACCCCTCACGGCCCCGAACCGGCCAAGGGTGGGAAACGACGCCGACGGACGCCGGGAGGACGCCCCCGCCGCCCCGGAGCGGCCCGGGACACCCGCCCCCGAACCGGTCAGGGCCACCGCACGAGCCACAGCGCCCGCCACCGGCCCCGCACCACCGCCCCGGCTCCACGGACCGCACCGGACCAGGCCCCGCGACCACCGCCGGACACCGCCCCGGACGCCCGGCCCCGACCCCGCCACCGCGACACCGCCCGCGCCCGGCCGCGCGCGCGACGAAGGGGCGGAGCCGCACGGCCCCGCCCCTCACCGACGACCGGCTCAGTCCCTGGCCAGCGTCCCCAGGTACAGCTCGATCACGTTCGGGTCGTTCAACAGGTCCCGCCCCGACCCCGTGTACGCGTTACGGCCCTGGTCCAGCACATAACCGCGGTCACAGATCTGCAGGCAGCGACGGGCGTTCTGCTCCACCATGATCACCGACACACCCGTGGAGTTGACCTCCTTGACCCGCTGGAAGACCTCCTCCTGGTAGATCGGCGACAGCCCCGCCGTCGGCTCGTCCAACAGCAGCACCGACGGATCCATCATCAACGCGCGGCCCATCGCCACCATCTGGCGCTCACCGCCCGACAGCGACCCCGCCTTCGCCTTGCGCCGCTCACCCAGCAGCGGGAAGAGCTCCGCCACCACCGCGAACCGCGCCGCGAACGACCTCGGCCGCAGGAACGCCCCCATCTGGAGGTTCTCCTCGATCGTCAGCGACGGGAACACGTTCTGCGTCTGCGGCACGTAACCCACACCGCGCTCCACCAGGCTGTGCGCCGCCAGACCCCGAATACTCGAACCCCGCAGCGTCAGGCCGCCCTCACGCACCGGGATCAACCCGAAGATCGTCTTGATCAGCGTCGACTTACCAGCGCCGTTCGGCCCGATGATCGCCACGACCTCACCCTCGGTGAGCGTCAACGTACACCCGTTGAGGATGTTCACCCCGGGCACGTACCCGGCCACCAGCTCCTTGGCCAACAGCAGGTAGTCGTCCGGACCACCCACCTCACCGACCGCCTCGGCGCCCGCGTGCTCCAGGACCTCCTCCCGGTGCCTCTCGAAGACCTCGACCTCCGACGGAGCCTTCTCCGGTCCCAGACCGTCCCTCTCAGTCATCACCACTCCCCCGGGCCTCGGCCGAGTCGTCCTCCTGGGCTCCCAGGTAGGCGTCGATCACCTGCTGGTTCGAGCGGATGTCCGACGGACGGCCCTCCGCGATCACCCGTCCCTGCGCCAACACGACGATCCAGTCACTGATCCCCATGATCACGTCCATGTCGTGCTCCACGAACAGGACCGTCTTGCCCTCGTCCCGAAGCGACGTGATGTGCTCCAGCAGGGACTGCACCAACGCCGGGTTCACACCCGCCATCGGCTCGTCCAGCATGATCATCGACGGATCGGTCATCAGCGCCCGAGCCATCTCCAACAGCTTGCGCTGACCGCCCGACAGCGCGCCCGCCATCTCGTCACGCTTGTCGATGAGCTTGAACCGCTCCAACAACTCCAGCGCCCGCCGGGTGTTCGCACGCTCCTGACCGGCCCACACGTTCCGCAGGAACGCACCGGCCATCCGCTCACCGACCTGGCCCTGCGCGCCCAACAACATGTTGTCGAGCACCGTCATCCGCGTCAGCGCCTTGGTCAGCTGGAACGTCCGCACCATCCCGGCACGCGCCACCCTGTGGCCCGGCCTGCCGTTGATGCCAACGCCCTCGAACGTCCACGTGCCCCGGTCCACCCGATCGAACCCGGTCAACAGGTTGAACAGCGTGGACTTGCCCGCACCGTTCGGCCCGATCAACGCCGTGATCGTCCCGCGCTGCACCTCCAGGTGCTCCACGTCGACCGCGGTCAGCCCCCCGAACGAACGGCGCACACCGTCGGCGACCAGGATCGGATCCGACTTGCCCGAACCCGGCACCGGCTCCGCACCGGCCATCCGGTCGGCCTCGACACCCGCGGAGGAGTTCGTCGCCTCACTTGACATTGATCAACATCTCCTTGCGGTCGCCGATGAGACCCTGCGGCCGGAACACGATCAGCACCACCAGCAGCACACCGACGAAGGCCAGCTGGATCGCACCGTAGTCCGGCCCCTGCAGGAACGGGAACCAACCCATCGAACCCATACCCCGGAGCAGACCGTCGGTGAAGTTCATCAGGAACCAGAAGGCCATCGCCCCCAGCACCGGACCGAACACCCGGCCCGCGCCGCCGAGCAGCAGGATCACCCACAGGAAGAACGTCACCTGCGGCTTGAACTGGTCCGGCTGGATCGACGCCTGGTACACCGCCAACATGCACCCCGCCAGGGCGCCGATCAGACCGCCCAGGACCAGGATCTGCATCTTGTACGCGAACACGTTCTTGCCCAGACTGCGGACGGCGTCCTCGTCCTCCCGGATGCCCTTGATGACACGCCCCCAGGGGCTGTGCATCAGCATCCACACCAGACCGCACATCAGGGCCACCAGGCCCCAGGTCACCACCAGCACCCACATGTGGTTGCCGTTGTAGGACAGGGCGCCCACACCGTAGCGCTCACCGCCGTCGAAGGGGTTCAGCACCCGGAAACCGTCCGCCAGGTTCTGCAGACCGTACACACCACCGGTCAGCGGCTCGGCGAACCCCGCCCGATAGACCAGGCGGATCACCTCCGCCGCCGCGATCGTGGTGATCGCCAGATAGTCCGCCCGCAACCGCAGCGTCGGAATACCCAACAGCAGCGCCAACACCAGCGCGCACAGCAACCCGACCGCGAACCCGACCGGCAACGGCAGATCGAACACCGCCACGCTGATGCCCACACCGTAGGCGCCCACCAGCATGAACCCGACCTGGCCGAAGTTCAGCAGGCCCGTGTACCCGAAGTGCAGGTTCAGACCGATCGCCGCCAACGCGTAGATCGCCGCGATCGGACCGAAGGCCGACCGGGTCGACTCCGCGAGGATCGAAACAATATCCATCGTCCTGCCTCCCCTAGCCGACCCGCTCGCGCCGGCCGAGCAGACCCTGGGGCCTGACCAGCAGCATCAGAATCATCAGCGCCAACGCCCACGCCTGCATCATCTGCGTCGGGAACCACAGGGTCGACAGCATCGCCACCAGCCCCACGGCCAAACCACCGACCATCGCGCCGTAGGCGGTACCGAGACCACCCAGGATCACCGCGGCGAACATCAGCAACAGCAGACGGAAGCCCATCTCGTACTCCACGATCTGGTTCAGCCCGTAGAGCACACCGCCCAGCGCCGCCAGGCCGCCGCCCAGCCCCCACACGTACAGCGTCACGCGGTCCACGTCGATCCCCGACGACTCCGCCAGGTCCCGGTTGTCCGACACCGCGCGCATCGCCTTGCCGATCCGGGTGAACTGCAACAGGCAGGCCACCCCCACCAGCACGAGCACGGCCACGCCCATGACCACCAGGTCACGCGGCGGCAGCTCGACCAGCCCCAGGTTCACCGGGTCCTGGATCTGGTAACCCGCGTAACGCTCACGGCCCGCGCCGAAGAGCACCAGGATCACGTGCCGCACCACCAGGGCCAGACCGATCGAGACGATGAACATCTGGATCAGCGCCACGTTTCGGTGCCGCAGCGGACGCCAGATGTAGCGCTCCATACCGGCCCCCAGGACCCCGCCCATCAGCACGGCGATCACCGCCGCGCCCCAGAGGGGAACCTGCCAGCCCACCGAGTCGCCCATCACACCGAGCACCGTCGCCAGCACGATGCCGAGGAGGATGGCCGTCCACTGGGCGACGACCAGCGGCACGCGCGCGAGCCTGTTCTCGAAGAAGCCGCCCAGGACCACGGCCGCGGCCAGCCCCAGGAAGATCGCCAGGAGGGAGTTGCCCATCCCCGCCGCGCCCGTGCTGAACAGCAGGGCGATCATCGCGCCGAAGGTGACCATGTCGCCGTGGGCGAAGTTGATCATCTTCGTGGTCCCGAAGATCAGCGACAGGCCGATCGCGGACACCGCGATCACCAGGCCGTACAGCAGACCCGACGCGGTGAGCTGGGCGAACCGGTCCCCGAAGGAGCCGCCGCTGTCAGCGCCCGTGGCGACGGCGTCGTCGGCCGCGGCGTCACCCCCGTCGGAGCCGTCCGACCCCTCCTCCGAGGGAGAGGGGGAACCCGTGCCCTCGTCCGCGGCGCCGGCCACGTCCAAGGCGATGATCAACGGTCGCCGGTCATCCGCCTCGACCTCGACCACGGCCTCACCGTCGACGACGATGACGCTCTCCCGTAGCGCGAACTCGCTGGGGATGGACTCCTGGTCCACGACCACGCGGTACTCACCCGGTCCGGGCAGTTCCGCTTCCCAATTTCCATCAGGGCCGGTCTCGGCCGCCGCGATCTCGTCCTCGCCCTCGAAGACCGTGAGCAGGATGCCCTCGACACCCTGATCGCGGTCCTGCGGATTGAGGATCCGACCGTGCAGCGACTCACCGCCCTGTTCGTCTGCCGTCGCCGCTGGCCCGGGGATCACCAGGATGGCGGTGATCAGGGCGAGCAGCACGGTCACGAGACGTGTGCGCACGCGCGCTCCTTGCGCATCTGAGGTTGGCGGCGCCGAATGCGCGCATTCGACACCGTTGTCCTTTGCTGTTCGGTGCGGTGAGTTTAGCCCGGTTTAGGCAGGTCATTCAGCACCGCTTAAGCCACGTGATGCAACCGTCATCCCATTGTGTGAAACCGAGACCGAACCGGTACGTCCACCCGGTTGACCCTGAACGAGTGTCTGGTTTTCGCCGCGAACACCAGCTGATCTGTACGTTTCCTCCGCCCCAGGTGCGCAGGAGAACAGACGGGGGCCGCACCCGACTCGGGTGCGGCCCCCGCGAGAGGTTGGGGTCCCGGCGCTCAGCCCTGCTTGCCGCCGAGCGTCTCGATGACCGTCTCCGCGACCTTGCGCATCGTCAGTCGGCGGTCCATGGAGTTCTTCTGGATCCATCGGAACGCCTCGGGTTCGCTCATGCCGTGGCGGCTCTGGAGCAGACCCTTGGCCTGCTCGACGAGCTTGCGCGTGTCGAGACGGTCCTGGAGGCTGCTGACCTCCGCCTCCAGCGCGGCCAGTTCGGCGTAGCGGGAGGTGGCCATCTCGATCGCCGGAACCAGGTCCGACTTGTTGAAGGGCTTGACCAGGTAGGCCATGGCCCCGGCCTCACGCGCCCGCTCCACCAGCTCGCGTTGGGAGAAGGCGGTGAGGATCACGACCGGGGCGATGCGCTCGGCGGCGATGCGCTCGGCGGCGGACAGGCCGTCGAGCACCGGCATCTTGATGTCGGTGATCACCAGATCGGGCTTCAGCTCCTGGGCAAGCCGGATAGCGGTCTCGCCGTCACCGGCCTCGCCGACGACGGTGTAGCCGTCCTCTTCGAGCATCTCCTTGAGGTCCAGGCGGATCAGGGCCTCGTCTTCCGCGATCACCACGCGGCTCTGCGTCCTCGTCACGTACACGAGGTTACCGAGATCCGCTAGGATGCTGGACGTCGGGACCGGCAATGCGTGTCAATCGTGACGTCAGTGTTGGCACAGCACTGACCCCCGAAGCCGACAAAACGGACAAGAAGGTAGTATCACCAAGATCACCACAAACTAGCCCTGATAGCCCAATTCGGCAGAGGCCGCGAGCTCAAACCTCGTCCAGTGTGGGTTCGAGTCCCACTCAGGGCACCAAAAGCCACCCTTCTGGGTGGCTTTTCGCTGTTCAGAGCCCTTCACAACCCGGAGCATCCCCGACCATCAGCCAAATGTCGTATGCGTGAGCGATTGTTCACTTCATGTACGCACCTCACATCCGCCGCTCGGCGGTGGACATGCTGAACTCCGGGATCTTCTACAGCGAGGTCAGTCGACGCCTCGGCATCAACCGGTCGACACTGCGCGCCTGGCGAACCGACCCCTCATCGGTCGACAAGCACCAGGACTCCGCGTGCCCCCGGTGCGAACCGATACCCCGACCCCCTGCTGACGCGGAGTCCTACAGCTATCTCCTCGGCCTCTATCTGGGCGACGGTTGCATCTCACGGACCGGGGACGGCAGCCGGGGCGTCCATCGCCTGCGGATCCTCTGCTCGGACTCCTGGCCCGGTCTGATCGAACAGTGCTCGTCGAGCATGGCCAGCGTCCACCCGGGACGTCGCGTGAACACGGCCCTGTGCACGGGGTGCACGGAGGTCTACGGAGACTGGAAGCACTGGCCCTGCCTCTTCCCCCAACACGGCCCCGGCAAGAAGCATCACCGGACCATCGCCCTGGAGCCGTGGCAACAACAGATCGTCGACGCCCACCGCGAAGCGCTCGTTCGAGGTCTCATCCACTCCGACGGGTGCCGGGTCACCAACCGCATACGCAAGAAGCTCCCAGACGGCGGGGAGAAGTGGTACGAGTACCCTCGCTACCACTTCACCAACGCATCCAGGGACATCGTCAACCTGCTCACCGCCACCCTCGACCGCCTGGACATCCCTTGGCGCAGTCATGTCAAAGCCACGACGGGGGTCCACGACCAGACTGTGGTCTCCATCTCGACCAAGGCCGCCGTGGCGCGGATGGACTCCTTCGTCGGTCCCAAGTACTGACCGCGCGCGGGGTTCGAAGGTTCGGGCCAGAACCTTGGTATCTACCCGGCCAGTTCGACCCCACTTGGGCCTTTTGTCACTTTATGCCGGGGCAACCAGGCTGAACCGGTCACATCACGGCCACAACCTGGGTACAACCCGTGGGTTCGGGCGCCGTTCGAGCCCCGCGTCACCGATCCTTGTTGTGCAGAGAGGTTTCCAGGAGAGGAGAAGCGGGTGCTGACCGCGGTCGCCGGGGTGATCGGCGCACTCGTCATCGGCGCCTGGGTCGTGGTGGCCTGGGGGTCCCGGCGCCGTCTGCCGTGGCTGCTGGCGCCCTTCGCCCTCCTCATCGTCCTGCTCGTCGCCGTCGGCCAGCCCGGGTGGGCGTTCCTCCCCGTCGTGGCCCTGGTCGCCGGTTCCTTCGCCGAGTTGGTCGTCGGTGCGCGGGAGTCGCCCGCCGTCCGGACCAAGGATCCCGAGGCCCCGCTGAGCACCGAGCGGTGGGCCGCCGCGGTCGCGGCCCCGTTCCGGGTGGCGCTCGCCGAGCCCTGGGACGTGGTGGCCCGGCCGTCGCTGCGCCGCCGCTACCGGCGGGTCCTGGAACAGCAGTGGAACGTGACCGACCGCGAGTCCCTGCTGGCCGCGGTCGAGGAGCTCCAGGCGGAGCTGCACTCGGGACCGTCCCTCGACCTGGTGGTCGATCTGCGCGCGGGTGTGGCGAAGTCGCGGCTGCCCCAGGAGCAGGGGGGGCACGCCACGGGCGCGAACGTGCGGCTGACCCCGGAGCAGATCGACCGGTTGCGTTCGGTGGCCGACGCCCCGGAGGCCGACGAGACGGTGATCATCGGTGCCTTCCAGTGGTGGAAGTCGGTGCACGTGATCCGGCTGGTGTGCGGCGGGGCGTCGTTGGACTGGTTGAGTCCGGTGGAGACGCAGACGATGTTGCGTCGGGTGGCCTCCGATCTCCAGCGCCGCTACTCGTCGTGGCACCAGTTGTCGTTGGCCTTCCACGCCGGTTACCTGTTGTGGCCGGAGCGTGGTGTGGAGGGTGAGTACGGGGGCGCCGACCGGGTGTGGACGGCGTTGGGGCTGTTGACGGAGGATCCGGCCAGTCCGTGGAACCTGTTGCCGTGGGACATGCCGTTGGAGCGGGTGATCTCCGAGGGCGGGGTGTCCAGCGGTCAGGAGCATTAGCTCCGGATACGCGTCGGCCGCACCGGTCCTGGCCCGGATGGTCGGCGTGGCTCATGCGCCGTCCTCCGGGCCGGACCTGATGCGGCCCGTCTGCGGGCGCCTCGTGGGCGCTCCGGTGTGGCTGGGTGTGGCTACTTGTTCAGTGCGACGGCGTCGCCGAGTCTGTGGACGCGCAGGGAGTTGGTGGACCCCACGGTTCCGGGCGGGCTGCCCGCGACGATGACGACCTTGTCGCCCTTGGTGTACTCGCCGAGCTGGAGGAGTTCGGCCTCCACCTGGCGGACCATGTCGTCGGTGTTGTCGACCCACGGCACGAGGTTGGTCTCCACGCCCCAGACGAGGGACAGCAGACCCCGTGTGCTGGCCTCGGTGCTGAAGGCCATGAGGGGGATGGGCGACCGGTAGCGGGCGAGGCGGCGTGCGGTCTCGCCGGACATGGTGAAGGCGACGAGTGCCTTGGCGCCGACGGTGGCTCCGATCTCGGCGGCGGCGCGGGCGATGGCTCCTCCGGTGGTCTCGGGCACCCGGGTGAGGATGTGCGAGGCGCGGAGGGATTCCTGTTCTGCGGCGCTGACGATGCGCGCCATGGTCTCGACGGTCTCGATGGGGTACTTTCCGACGCTGGTCTCGCCGGAGAGCATGACGGCGTCGGCGCCGTCGAGGACGGCGTTGGCGACGTCGGAGGCCTCGGCGCGGGTGGGCCGGGGGGCTCCGATCATGGATTCGAGCATCTGGGTGGCGACGATGACCGGTTTGGCCTTGTCGCGGCAGCGTTCGATGGCGCGTTTCTGCACCATGGGAACGTTCTCCAGGGGCAGTTCGACGCCGAGGTCGCCGCGGGCGACCATGACGCCGTCGAAGACCTCGATGATGTCGTGGAGGCGTTCGACCGCCTGGGGTTTCTCGATCTTGGCGATGAGGGGGACGGTGACGCCCTCCTCGTCCATGATGCGGTGGCACTCCTCGGCGTCGGCGGGGCTGCGGACGAAGGAGAGGGCGACCATGTCGACGTTGTTGCGCAGGGCCCAGCGCAGGTCGGCCTCGTCCTTGTCGGTGAGTGCGGGGACGCTGACGGCGACTCCGGGGAGGTTGAGTCCCTTGTGGTTGGAGACGGCGCCGCCGTAGACGACTCGGGTGTGGACGTCGGTGCTGGTGGTCTTGGTGCACTCCAGCACGACGCGGCCGTCGTCGATGAGGACGCGGTCGCCGGGGCGGACGTCGCCGGGGAGTCCCTTGTAGGTGGTGGAGACGCGGGTGGCGTCGCCGGGGATGTCGTCGGTGGTGATGGTGAACTCGTCGCCGGGGGCGAGTTCGTGGGGTCCGTCGGCGAAGGCGCCGAGGCGGATCTTGGGTCCTTGGAGGTCGGCGAGGACGCCGACGGCTTGTTGTGCGGCCTCAGCGGCGGCTCGCAGGTTGGCGAGGTTGGCGCTGTGGTCGTCGTGGGTTCCGTGGCTGAGGTTGAGTCGCGCGACGTCCAGTCCGGCGTCGACGAGCTTGCGGAGTGTCTCCGGGCTCGAGGTGGCGGGACCGAGGGTCGCGACGATCTTTGCTCGACGTGTCACACCCCCAACTTTAGAGCGTTTGGTGGGTGCAGTGGTCTAAACCAGGTTGCGAATGGACGTATGTCTGGCTGCGGCGGGGGGAACGGGGTGGGGGTGGTGGCCTCTGGTTCTCCCTGGTGGGGCGGGGTTCGCTGTGGTTCGGGCGGTGTCTGTGGGGTGTGTGCGGAAGGCGGGTGTGTGGTGTTCGCGTACGAAGAGGTCGTGGCGGCTTTGGACGCGGAGACGGCGGCTCTCCGGGGGTCTGTCGGGGTCGGCGGCGGTGGAGGCTGTGGCTCGGTGGGCCGACTCCGGGGAACCGAGGCGAGTGCTGTATGAGGGCTGGGGGGCGCTGAGAGCGTGCCTGGCGGCTGGGGACGGTGGACGTCGGGTGTTCACGCGGCATGGTGATCCCATGTGTCTGAGGGACTTTCTGGTGACGCGTGTGGTGGAGGTGGGGTGCTGCACGGGTGGGATCTGGCGGACGCGTTGGGGCGGGAGCCGTGACGGCCGGGGAGGCGCTGTCCGTGGTGACGCGGTTGGTGTTCGGCGCCGCGGACCGGGGGGCGTTGGAGCGGGTGTTCCCGGGGTGTGGTCGGGCGGGGCGGCGGCTGGGGCCGCGGTGCGTGCGGTGACCGGCCGGTCGGCCGGTGGCGTGGACCGGGAGGCGTCGGCGGCGGCCGGGGTGCGGTTCCTGGCGCTGGGTCAGGCGCGGAGGTCCGGGGCGAGCACTGCTACCGGTCGTGCCTGGGTTGGGGCAGGTAGGTGCCGATGCGGCCGTAGGCGCGGAGGATGCGCAGGCGCTGGATGGTGCGGATGCCCTCGTGTTCGAGGGTGGCGGCGGGGTCCCAGTGGTCGCGGGCGGCGTCCCAGCCGCCGTCGGGGCGCTGCTGTTCCTCGAAGACGTCGAGGGTGCGGCGGATCTCGGCGTCGGTGAACAGCGGCCGGGCGATGTGGTGGGGGTGAGTGGCCAGGTCGAGTGGGGTGTGCGCGTGGCCCTCGACCCGGGGGTGGACGTCGATGACGGCGCGGATCATGGTGGAGAGCCGGTTGACCGCCTGCATGGCGCGGGTGCGGTTGGGGGCGTGTTGGAGGAAGGTGCACACGCCGATGGCCTCGTGGGGGTCGGTCCAGGCGAGGGTGTCGATGCGTTTCCAGCAGTAGGCGGTGGCTGTGTCGCGCCAGGGGTGGGTGATGTGGTGTTTGTGGAGGTATCCGCAGATGAGCGCGGTGATGTCGAGTCGGCCGGAGAAGTCCTCGGTCTCCAGGAGCCAGGGGGCGGCCTCGGTGTGGCGGATGGTGGGCAGGACGAGGGGGACGCTGCCGTCGGGATCGCAGACGTTGGCGAGGAACTGGCAGGTGCCGGTGCCGATGTTGTGCGGGATGGGGCCGAGTTCGTCGAGGTAGCGCAGGGCGATCGCGACGGCGGCGGGCTGGCTGGCGTGGCCGCGCATGTCGGGGTCGAGTCCGTTGCCGTAGCCGCCGTCGAGGTTGCGGTAGGCGGCCAGGGCGGAGCGGATCGGGGCGGCGGGGCCGCTCTGGAAGTGGTAGGCGAAGCGGTGGCGGTCGATCAGGCGCGCGGTGCGCATGGTGAAGTGCTCTGCTGCGTGGTATGCGTCCCAGGTCACAACGCTCATGTCTTCGACGGTACGACCGGCGGATCGTCGCGGAGAATAGTCGGCCGTGCAATATATGCGATCTTTACGCCGGTTACTGCGTGTTCTTTTTGCGTCGCGCCGAGTAGAAGAATGCGGTCAGCCCGGCTCAGGGGATGAGGACGACCGCGGCGACGGCGAGTGGGGTCAGCGCCAGGTGAGGAAGGCCGCCGAGGGTGACATGGAGGAGGAACGCCGGGTGGGTGGTCGGCGTGGCGGCGTCACCGATGAGGCGGTGGACCGTACGTCCGGTCCAGGGCGTACGGCGGCGCCGGGCGCGGGGGTGTGTCCCCGTGCCCGGCGCCGGTGGTGGGGTCAGACCAGGGGCCGTTCGGTCGGCGGGATGGCGACCGGCAGGGTGGTGGTCTGGCTGAGGTAGCGGTCGACTCCGGCGGCGGCGGAGCGGCCCTCGGCGATGGCCCAGACGATGAGGGACTGGCCTCGGCCCATGTCTCCGGCGCAGAAGACGCCGTCGACGGTGGTGTGGTAGTCGGCGTCGCGGACGACGTTGCCGCGTCCGTCGAGTTCGACGCCGAGCTGTTCGAGCATGCCCTCCTTCTGGGGGCCGACGAAGCCCATGGCGAGGGTGACGAGGTCGGCGGGGATCTCGCGTTCGGTTCCCTCGACGGGTTCGAAGCCCTTGTCGGTGCGCTTGACCTCGACGAGCTTGAGGGCGCGGACGTGGCCGTTGTCGTCGCCGAGGAATTCGACGGTGTTGACGGAGTAGATCCGCTTGCCGCCCTCCTCGTGTGCGCTGGTGACCTTGTACAGCATGGGCATGGTGGGCCACGGCTGGTGGTCGGGCCGCTTGGTGGGCGGCTTGGGCATGATCTCCAGCTGGGTGACGGAGGCGGCGCCCTGGCGGTGGGCGGTGCCGACGCAGTCGGCGCCGGTGTCGCCGCCGCCGATGACGACGACGTGCTTGCCCTCGGCGGTGATGGGCGGGGTGTCGTAGTCGCCTTCCTGGACCCGGTTGGCCAGGGGCAGGTACTCCATGGCCTGGTGGATGCCGTCGAGCTCGCGTCCGGTGACGGGCAGGTCGCGCCAGGCGGTGGCGCCGCCGGTGAGGACGACGGCGTCGTGGTCGGCGCGGAGTCGGTCGACGGTGATGTCGACGCCGACGTCGACGCCGGTGCGGAAGGTGGTGCCCTCGGCGGTCATCTGGGCGAGGCGGCGGTCGATGTGCCGCTTCTCCATCTTGAACTCGGGGATGCCGTAGCGGAGGAGGCCGCCGATGCGGTCGGCCCGCTCGTAGACGGTGACGTCGTGTCCGGCGCGGGTGAGTTGCTGTGCGGCTGCGAGGCCGGCGGGGCCGGAACCGACGACGGCGACCTTCTTGCCGGTGCGGGTGGTGGGGGGCAGGGGCTTGACCCAGCCCTCCTCCCACGCGCGGTCGATGATGGAGACCTCGACGTTCTTGATGGTGACGGCGGGCTGGTTGATGCCGAGCACGCACGCGGACTCACAGGGGGCGGGGCAGAGCCGTCCGGTGAACTCCGGGAAGTTGTTGGTGGCGTGCAGGCGTTCGATCGCCTCGGCCCAGTCGTGGGTGTGGACGAGGTTGTTCCACTCGGGGATGAGGTTGCCGAGCGGGCAGCCGTTGTGGCAGAAGGGGATGCCGCAGTCCATGCAGCGCGAGGCCTGCTTGGTGACGGTGCCCCGGTCGAAGTCCTCGTGGACCTCGCGCCAGTCCTGGATGCGCACGTCCACCGGGCGGTGGGCGGGCAGTTCGCGTTCGGTGATCTTCAGGAAACCCTTGGGGTCAGCCATGGTGTGTGTTCCTCCTTTCGTGTTCGCTGACGCTCAGGACTGCGCGGAGGCCATGACGGCCTCGTCGACGTCGCGGCCGTCGCGTTCGGCCTCGGCCTGGGCGAGCAGGACCCGCTTGTAGTCGCGCGGCATCACCTTGGCGATGCGGTCGAGGGCGGCGGGGCCGTCGGCGAGGAGTCGCTCGGCGACGGCGGAGCCGGTCTCGTCGCGGTGGCGGGTGAGGACGTCGGTGAGGAAGGTGCGGTCCTCGTCGGTGAGTTCCTCGATCTCGACCATCTCGGGGTTGACCCGGCGGGGGTCGAGGTCGAGGACGTAGGCGATGCCTCCGGACATGCCCGCGGCGAAGTTGCGTCCGGTGCGGCCGAGGACGACGGCGCGGCCGCCGGTCATGTACTCGCAGCCGTGGTCGCCGATGCCCTCGACGACGGCGGTGGCGCCGGAGTTGCGGACGCAGAAGCGTTCGCCGGCGATGCCGCGCAGGAGGATCTCGCCGGAGGTGGCCCCGTAGCCGATGACGTTGCCCGCGATGATGTGGTCCTCGGCGACGAGCTGGGAGGTCCGGTCGGGGCGGACGATGATGCGGCCGCCGGACAGGCCCTTGCCGACGTAGTCGTTGGCGTCGCCTTCGAGGCGGAGGGTGACGCCCTTGGGCACGAAGGCGCCGAAGGACTGGCCGGCGGAGCCGGTGAAGGTGATGTCGATGGTGTTCTCGGGCAGGCCGTCGGCGCCGTGGCGCTTGGTGACCTCGTGGCCGAGCATGGTGCCGACGGTGCGGTTGACGTTGCGTACCGGAAGTTCGAGCTTGACGGGCTGACCGAAGTCCAGGGCCCCCTCGGCGAGTTGGATGAGGGTGTTGTCCAGGGCCTTCTCCAGGCCGTGGTCCTGGGCGCGGGTGTGCCTCCGGTGGTCGCCCGCCCAGGGCTCGACCTCGTGCAGGATCGGCGTCAGGTCCAGGCCCTGGGCCTTCCAGTGGTCGACGGCCTCGGTGGTGTCGAGCAGGTCGACGGCGCCGATAGCCTCGTCGAGGCTGCGGAAGCCGAGCTGGGCGAGGTACTCGCGGACCTCCTGGGCGATGAACTCGAAGAAGTTGACGACGTACTCGGCCTTGCCGGAGAAGCGTTCGCGCAGGGTCGGGTTCTGGGTGGCGACGCCGACGGGGCAGGTGTCGAGGTGGCACACGCGCATCATGACGCAGCCGGAGACGACGAGGGGCGCGGTGGCGAAACCGTACTCCTCGGCGCCGAGCAGGGCGGCGATGACGACGTCGCGGCCGGTCTTCATCTGGCCGTCGGTCTGGACGACGATGCGGTCGCGCAGTCCGTTGAGCAGCAGGGTCTGCTGGGTCTCGGCGAGGCCGAGCTCCCAGGGGGTGCCCGCGTGCTTGAGCGAGGTGAGCGGGGAGGCGCCGGTGCCGCCGTCGTGGCCGGAGACGAGCACGACGTCGGCGTGGGCCTTGGAGACGCCGGCGGCGACGGTGCCGACGCCCGCTTCGGAGACCAGCTTGACGTGGACCCGTGCGGACGGGTTCGCGTTCTTGAGGTCGTGGATGAGCTGGGCGAGGTCCTCGATGGAGTAGATGTCGTGGTGCGGCGGCGGGGAGATGAGTCCGACGCCGGGGGTGGAGTGGCGGGTCTGCGCCACCCACGGGTAGACCTTGTGGCCGGGCAGCTGGCCGCCCTCGCCGGGCTTGGCGCCCTGGGCCATCTTGATCTGGATGTCGTCGGCGTTGGACAGGTAGTGCGAGGTGACGCCGAAGCGGCCGGAGGCCACCTGCTTGATGGCGCTGCGGCGCAGGTCGCCGTTGGCGTCGCGGGTGAAGCGCGCCGGGTCCTCGCCGCCCTCGCCGGTGTTGGACTTGCCACCGAGGCGGTTCATCGCGATGGCGAGGGTCTCGTGCGCCTCGGCGGAGATGGAGCCGTAGGACATGGCGCCGGTGGAGAAGCGCTTGACGATGGCGGAGACGGGCTCGACCTCGTCGATCGGGACGGGTTCGCGCACGCCCTCCTTGAGGCGGAAGAGGCCGCGCAGGGTCATGAGCTTCTCGGCCTGGTCGTCGACCTTGGAGGTGTACTCCTTGAAGATCTCGTACCGGCGGGTGCGGGTGGAGTGCTGGAGCTTGAAGACGGTCTCGGGGTTGAACAGGTGCGGTTCGCCCTCGCGGCGCCACTGGTACTCGCCGCCGACCTCCAGGCGCCGGTGGGCGTTGGGGTTGGCGGTGTGGGCGCGGCGGTGGCGGATGGCGACCTCTTCGGCGAGGACGTCGAAGCCGACGCCGCCCAGGCGGGAGGTGGTGCCGGTGAAGCACCGGTCGATGACCTCCTGGCCGAGGCCGAGGGCCTCGAAGATCTGCGCACCGGTGTAGGAGCTGACCGTGGACACGCCGATCTTGGACATGATCTTCAGGACGCCCTTGCCGAACGCCTTGACGGTGTTGGCGACGGCCTGGTCGGCGTCGATGCCGCCGATGACGCCGCGTTCGACGAGGTCCCGGACGGTGGCCAGGGCCAGGTACGGGTTGACGGCGGAGGCGCCGTAGCCGACCAGGAGCGCGACGTGGTGGCATTCGCGCACGTCGGCGGCCTCGACGAGGAGGCCGACCTCGGTGCGGGTCTTCTCGCGGACGAGGTGGTGGTGGACGGAGCCGGTGAGCAGCAGCGACGGGATGGGCGCGCGGGCGGCGTCGGCGCGGCGGTCGCTGAGCACGAGGATGTGGGCGCCGTCGGCGATGGCCTGGGACACCTCGGCGTTGATCTGGTCGAGGCGGGCGGAGAGCGCGTCGCCGCCGCCGTCGACGGGGTAGGTGCCGTCGACGGTGAAGGTGCGCAGGGCCGGGTTGGTGGTTCCGGCCTGGACGATGGCGGCGAGCTGGGCCTGGTCGACCACGGGTGTGGGCAGGACGAGGCGCCGGGTGTCGCCCACCTCGGCCTTGAGGAGGTTGCCCTCGGCGCCGAGCAGGGTGTTGAGGCTGGTGACCATCTCCTCGCGGATGGCGTCCAGCGGCGGGTTGGTGACCTGCGCGAAGTTCTGCGAGAAGTAGTCGAAGAGCTGGCGCGAGCGGTCGGAGAGGGCGGCGACGGGGGTGTCGGTGCCCATGGATCCGATGGGTTCGGCGCCGGTGCGGGCCATCGGGGTGAGGATGACGCGCAGTTCCTCCTCGGTGTAGCCGAACACCTGCTGGGCGAGGTTGAGTTCGGCGACCGGGGTGGGTTCGGCGTCGGGCAGGTCGCCGAGGCGGACGAGGCCGGAGTCGATCCACTCCTGGTAGGGGTGTTCGGCGGCGAGTTCGGCCTTGATCTCCTCGTCCTCGATGATCCGCCCCTGGGCGGTGTCGACGACGAAGATGCGGCCGGGCTGGAGGCGTCCCTTGCGGACGACGTTGGCCGGGTCGATGTCGAGGACGCCGGCTTCGCTGGCCAGGACGACGAGGCCGTCGTCGGTGACCCAGTAGCGGCCTGGGCGCAGGCCGTTGCGGTCCAGGACGGCGCCGACGACGGTGCCGTCGGTGAAGGACACCGAGGCGGGTCCGTCCCAGGGCTCCATGAGGGTGGAGTGGAACTCGTAGAAGGCCCGGACGGCCGGGTCCATCTCGGTGTGGTTCTCCCAGGGTTCGGGGATCATCATGAGCACCGCGTGCGGCAGCGAACGCCCGCCCAGGTGGAGCAGTTCGAGGGCGTCGTCGAACGAGGCGGTGTCGGAGTCGTCGGGGTCGACGATGGGGAAGATCCGGTCGAGGTCGCCGGGGATGAGGTCGGTGGCGAGCTTGGCCTCGCGCGCCCGCATCATGTTCCGGTTGCCCTTGACGGTGTTGATCTCGCCGTTGTGCGCGACGTAGCGGAACGGGTGGGCCAGCGGCCAGGACGGGAACGTGTTGGTGGAGAACCGGGAGTGGACCAGGGCCAGGCCGGAGGTGTAGCGCCGGTCGGACAGGTCGGGGAAGAACGGCTCCAGCTGCGGGGTGGTGAGCATGCCCTTGTAGGCGATGGTGCGCGGGGACAGGCTCGGGAAGTAGACGTCGGTCTCGTGTTCGGCACGCTTGCGGACGCAGTAGGCGTAGCGTTCCAGGGCGATGCCGGTGAGGCCCTCGGTGGGGGTGCCCTGGCGGCCGGCGATGAAGAGCTGGCCGAAGGAGGGCATGGCCGCGCGGGCGGCGGGGCCGCTGTACTGCGGTTCGAAGGGCAGTTCGCGCCAGCCGAGGACGGTCAGGCCCTCGTCGGCGACGATGGCGTTGATGCGCGCGACGGTGTCGGCGCGCTCGGCGGCGTCGACGGGCAGGAAGGCGATGCCGGTGGCGTAGGCGCCCGCTTCGGGCAGGTCGAAGTCGCAGACCTCGGTGTAGAGCTCGTGCGGGATCTGGGTGAGGATGCCCGCGCCGTCGCCGTCGTCGGGGTCGGCCCCGGAGGCGCCCCGGTGGTCGAGGTTGCGCAGGACGGTGAGCGCCTTCTGGACGATGTCGTGGCTGCGGCGGCCGGTGAGGTCGGCGACGAAGCCCACACCGCAGGCGTCGTGCTCGAAGGCGGGGTCGTACAGGCCCTGGGACGTGGTTTCCGCGTTCGTTCGGACGGACGAACGCCGCACCTGAGCAGCAGGCATCTACCCTCCTGTCGTCTTTCGTCGGCTTCGTGAAAAGCGCATCCGGGACGACATTGGCCCTGCTGCGTCGAGATTTACGTTGTGTGGCCGGGTTGCGGCCGGTTCCCGTGTGCGGGGCGTCCCTGTCCGCTACCGTCGGGGCGGTCACGTCCTCGTGACCGCGGCGGCGGAGGGTCGCCCGTGTTCGGGCAGGTTCTCTTATACATGCCGGTCCAGCCGCGATGCGAATCGCAGGTCTAGACCAGGTGGAGCCGCGGCGCGCCCTCGCTCCGGGGCTGGGCCTCCTTCCGAGAGGCGGCACGGGTCCCTCTCGGAGAGGTTTCTCCGATGAGAGCTGGCCTAGCCGTTGTTCCACCTGGGAACCCGACTAAACCTCCCAAAGTGGATTAAACCCCGACTGGTGGCCGGGTCCCCTCCACATCAGAACGTGAACATGGCGCTCCGCACACCCACATTACCCCGGTGTTAACGCCACCTCCAAGGGGTGCTCCGCCCACCCGTGAGTGATATCTCCCTCATCTACCCCGAACCGCCCTGACCAGCGATTCCATCCCCGCCTCCGGTACGTGGGACGATCGGGGCATGGCAGGACACCCGACTTCCCCCGGCCCGGACCACCCCGGTGCCGCCCACGCGCACCCCACCGCCCACTCCCCACGGTCACCGGTTTCGGTCACCTCCCAGACACCGCAGCCACTGCCGCAGGCGGCCCTGCGGCTGCTGCTCGACCAGGGCGTGGACGCGCCCCGGGTCCGGCGGGTCCTCGCCCTGCTCTCGGACGGGCGGTGGTGGACCGCCAACGACCTCGTGCGCGCCAGCGGGGTCGCCCACGCGGTGGTGGCGGCCGCGCTCAGGGAGTTGGACGAGGCCGGGGAGCTGGACACCGAGACCGGCGACGGGCGGCGCAGGGTGCGTCTGGTCGCCCCCTCCGAGTACCGGGGCGCCGCCGCCGACGAACTCGCCGATCCCGTGGCCCACCTGCTCCCCCGGCACGCGCGGGCGGGCGCGATCCTGGCCCGGGCCGTGCGTGAGGGCCCCTCCTCCGACCCGAACCTGGACCACGTGGCGGCGACGGCGGAGACGGCGCTGCGGCGCGCGCTGTTCCTGAGCACCCGGTTCGACCTCGACGACCGGATGCTGTTGTGCGTGGGCGACCACGACCTGACCGCGCTGGCGGTGACCCTGGTGTGCCCGAGGGCGCGCGCCGAGGTCGTGGACGTGGACGAGCGTGTGTTGGCCCACATCGACGCGGTGGCCGAACGGGAGGGGCTGGCGGTGCGGACGCACTTCGCGGACCTGCGGCTGGGGCTGCCGTCGCCGCTGCGCGGCGGCGCCGACCTGGTCTTCACCGACCCGCCGTACACCCCGGACGGGGTGGAGCTGTTCGTGCGACGCGGGTTGGAGGGGATGGCCGATCCCCGCCGGGGACGTGTGCTGGTGGCCTACGGGGCCAGTGAGACCACCCCGCGACTGGCGGCGGCGACGCAGGCGCGGATGGTGCGGATGGACCTGCTGATCGAGGCGGTCTGGCCCGACTTCAACCGGTACCACGGCGCGGAGTCGATCGGCGCCGCCTCGGACCTGTACGTGCTGCGGCCGCTGTCGCGTACCGCGCCCGCCCCGTCGGGGGACGCCTCGCGCGTGTACAGCCAGGGCGTCAACGCCAAGGAGGCGCGGGGCGGCCTGGACGCCGAACGCGCGGACGCCGTGGTCGGAGCGGTGCTCGACGACCTGGACGGCGGGGTGGACGCGCGGGCGCTGACCCTGGTGGGCGAGTGGCCCACGGACATGGGCGGCGCGGCGGGGGCCGGGCGGATCCGGCTGTCGACGTGGGTGACGGCGCCCACGTCGGCGACGGAGCACGCGGTGGTCAACCTCACCGGCGGGTGGGAGCGTCTGGTGGGCCGGGCGGCCCTGGCGGCGGCCTCGGACACCGTGTACGCGCTGGTGCCGTCGGCTTCGGCGGCCGTGCGCGACCAGGCGGGACAGCGGGCGCTGCGGGCGATGGTGGAGCCGCGGTTCGAGGTGCGTTTCCTGCGGGGGTTCGGGGCCCGGAACCTGACGGCGGTGCGGTTCACCCGGCGCGCGGAGGCGGCCACGGCGGCGGACCGGTTGCTCGCCCACGTGCAGGAGCGCGCGCACGGGATGCTCCGGGCGACGCTGCGCGGCGGGCTGACCGAGGTCGCGGCGTGGATGGGCACCCCGATCAACAAGCGCACGTCGCGGCACGCGGTGGCCGCGGCTCCGGCGTGGTTGGCGGGGCACACGGCGCTGGACCTGCCCGACCACCGGTGGGCGGAGCTGCCCGGTGTGGTCCGGGACCTGGTCGGGCGGGTGGAGTCCGGCTAGCGGGGCGTGGCGGCCGGGGCGCGGCGACGGACCCGGAGGACACGGAGCCCGGGGGCGCACCCCCGGGCGGGTGTCCTAGTCGGTTCCGGTGATGCCGTCGGGGTCGGTCGTTGCGGTGGTGCCGGTGCCCGTCTGTCCCGTCCCCCCGGTCTGTCCGGTGTCCGTCCGGCCGGCGCCGCCGCCCTCCGTGCCGGTCTGCCCGGTACCGTCGGTCTGCCCGGTGCCGCCGGTGCCCTCGTCGGAGCCGTCGTCGAGCTGGACCATGCGCCGGTAGAGCGGATCGCGGAAGTTGGCCAGGGCCACGAGCGGGCCCGCGAGGCTGACGCGGTCCTCCACCGACTCGGAGTCGGTGGACTGGACCCAGACCACGACGAGGTAGTGGCCGCTGATGATCGCGTCGCTGGCGCTGTACCCCTCACCGAGGCGGTCGAAGGGGGCCGCGCCGGACGGGGCGAGCACGAATCCGCGGGCGGCGGCCGTGTCCTCCCCCGTCTCCTCCTCGGGGTCGGACATGGCGGCGGCGAGCTGGCGGCTGGCGTCGACGTCGGCGAGGTTGAACACGGCGGTGACGCCGAAGTAGGTGTCCGACACGTAGGTGGCTCGGCCGACCTGGGTGCAGTCGGCGTCCGCCACGGCCTGGGTCAGCTCCTGGCCCCACACGGCCGACGAGCAGTCGTCGGTCAGGTCCGCGTCCCGCAGGGTGAAGTCGATGCTCTGGCTGGAGATCTCGGTGTTGTTGCGCTCGAACAGCTCACCCTCGTTGAGGGGGAGGCTGTCGACCTCGCGGGAGGCCAGCACGTCGTTCATGCGGCCGGTGTCGACGATCCGGTACACGGCCGGGCGCGTCTGGACCGGGGCCGCGTCCGCTCCCCCCTCGTCGGAGGAGCGGAGGTAGAACACGGCGCCGACGGCGAGGAGCGCCAGGACCACCACGACGGCCAGGATGACGACCAGGAGGGGGCCGCGGCGGCGCGGGCCCCGTTTGCGCCGACCGCCCCCGCGGCGGCGGCCACCGGACCGCGCGCCGCGCCCGTCCGGCTCACCGTGGCGGCCCCCCTCGCCCCCGCGGCTCCGCTCCGGGTCGGGCTCGGTCCGTTGGACTGGTTCTTGCGCGGCGCTCCCGGGGAGGGCTCGCCTGTTCGGTTCCGGGTACATCGGGCCTCGAAAGTGTGGACGTCGACGGACGGATCGCGGTCCGCGCCCAGGGGTCCGGCCGGGTGCGTGGACACCGGCCCACCGGATGACGTGGGGGCGCCCGTGGGCGCCCCCGCGCGGGTCGATCCGTCCGAGATCCTATCGGGGCGCCCGACACCCCCTGACCGGGATCATTCCTCCGCCTGGCTCCTGGCGACGACCTCCTCGTAGGGCAGGAGCACGGTGTCCATCGCCGCCACGCGCACGGACGCCATGTCCGTGTCGTCGCCGGGCGGGGAACCGTCGGTGCGCGCGACCCAGAACACGGCCAGGTAGTGGCCCATCACCTGGGTGGACGCCTGGCTGAAGCCCTCCTCCAGGCCGGGCACGTCACCGGTGTCGGCGAGCAGGAACCCGGCGCCGGTCTCGGCGTTGTTCGGGTCCAGCGCCTCGGCGACCCGGGTGGCTCCCTCGGCGTCGACCAGGTCGAACAGGGTGACCTGGGCGACGTACTCCTCGTCCGGGTCGGTGTAGACGCCGGTGGCGGCGCTGGAGCAGTTGGCGTCGATCAGGCTCTGGCCGAGGTCCTCACCCCACACGAGCGAGGTGCACGACTCGGTGACGCGCCCCTCGGCCAGGGACAGCTCCATCCCGTTGACCTCGACCTCCTCGGCGTCGCCGAAGACGGCCTCCTCGGTCATCGGCTCGGCGCCCTCGGGGCGCCCGTTGATGGGGCCGAAGGTGTCCTCGAGGTTGGCTCCGAACAGGAACTGCTCGGGGGTGAGCGTGCCGTGCCCCTCGGGCGGGGCGACGATGCTCTGCTCGCCGTGGGCGATGGCGCCCTGGGTCGGGCTGAACAGCTGGTAGATCAGCAGGCCGAGGAGGGCGACCAGGGCGACGCCGAAGGCGCCCATGAGGACGCCCAGGACGGCGGTGCCGCGCTTGCGCCTGCTCTGCTCGGCGAGTGTGTACACGATCTGGTTGGGTCGGTCGCCCAGCACCGAGACGCGCTTGATCGCCGAGGCGGAGAAGGCCGAGACACGGTCGACCCCGCCGCGTCGGCCGGGGGCGGCGCTCCGGTCGCCGCCCTTGTCCCTGCGCCGACGGGAGCGGCGGGATCGGCGTCCGGTGGCCGCGGTGTCCTGCTCGTCGGCGGGCTCGACGCCGTCGGCACCCGCGACGGTGTCCGCGGAGCGGGTGTGGGTGTGGCCGTACTCGGCGGAGAAGTCCTCGTCGGGGTCGTAGTCGTCCTCGGGGCCGACGTCGTGGCCCCGGGTCTCGGCGTACTCCTCGACGTGGGTTTCCTCGGTGCGGCGCCGACCGCCGCGCCGACTTCTCCGGCGGTGGCCGGACTCAGCTCTGCTCACGGTCCTTCTCAATCGTCAACCCGTGGTCTGCTCGACAGGAAAGTGGGCGCCGCACGGTCTGACCGGATGCGTCCGGTCGACCGTTCGCGCGGGTGGCCCCGGGTCGTGTGCGGTATCCGCCGCACCCGCCCTAGTCGGGCTTCGCCTCGGAGTTCGCGCCCGTGTCGTCGGCGCCGTCCTCCGTCGAGCCCTCGCTACTAGATCGTTCGGGGCTGGGGTGGTATTCCGTGCCCGCCTCGGTGGAGTCGGAGGTCACGGAGTCGATCTCGGAGTCGTCGTCGGTGTCCACGGCGCTGTAGACGGTGCTGTCGCCGGCGGTCTCGCCCCCGGCCGTGGACTTGATCACCTGGGTTCCGGCGTCGTGGCCGTGCGGGACGACGGCGCTGGAGAAGGAGTCGAGGCGGCGGCCGGCCCAGACGAAGTAGGCCAGGGCGGCGAGGAAGACCGCGAGGGAGGTCCAGTTGTTCAGACGCAGGCCGAAGAACTCGTTGGCCGGGTCGATGCGCATGTACTCGATCCAGAAGCGGCCCGCGCAGTAGCCCATGACGTAGAGGGCGAACAGGCGCCCGCCCTGGAGCCGGTCCTCGAAGCGGCGGCCGAGGTAGGCGAGGAGGACGGCCAGGCCCAGCGTCCACAGGGACTCGTAGAGGAACGTGGGGTGGTAGGTGGTCTCACCGGGGATCATGCCCTGGCGGAGCCCGCCCTCGGGGTAGGGGTAGATCTCCAGGGCCCACGGCAGGTCGGTGGGGCGGCCGAAGAGCTCCTGGTTGAAGTAGTTGCCCCAGCGGCCGATGGCCTGGGCGAGGGCCAGCGCGGGAGCGATGGCGAAGGACAGCTTGGACATCGACAGGCCGCGCTTGCGGGCGACCAGGTACACGCCGAGCGCGCCCATGGGGATGGCGCCCCAGATGCCGAGGCCGCCCTCCCACACGAACAAGGCGCGGATCGGTTCGCGGCCGGGCGCGAAGTACAGCTGGGCGTCGCTGATGACGTGGTAGAGCCGCCCGCCGACGAGGCCGAGGATGACGGCCCACACGGCCATGTCGACGATGGTGCCCTTCTCGCCGCCCATGGCCGCCCAGCGGCGTTCGCTCCACAGCACCGCGACCATGACACCCGCGAGGATGCACAGGGCGTAGAAGTGGATCTCCAGCGGACCGATGGGGATCGAGTTCACCTGGGGACTGGGGATGGCCGCGAGGGCGCGGCCCAGCTCGGCCGCGCCCTCGGAAGCTGTCGACGACAAAGTCACTTCTCTGCTCTCGGGTTCGCCCCGCACGCGGGGGGTGTCTGGTGGCTACTCCTCGCCGCCCCCGTCGGTCAACGGTTCGGTCTGGACCTCGCCGGGGCCGGCTTCGTCGATCGCCCCCTGGAGGCCGCGCACCGTCATGGTCGTGCTGTTGTCGAGCAGCTCACCGTTGATGTAGACGGAGGGCGTGGCGCGGAACGCGTTGTCTCCGCTGTAGCGAGTGTAGGCGTTCCCGGTGGCGTCGATGATCTCGCCCGTGTAGGTCCCGTCCAGGAAGGACGGGTCGTGGCCGTTGTCGGCGCCCCAGGCCATCAGGTCGGTCAGGACCATGGTGCTGAGGTTCTCCTGCCCGAGTTGGTCGAGGGCGTCCTCGGTGAGGGCGGGCAGGTAGTCCTCGGTGAACTGGGTGACGACGGCGGCCTCGGCGTCGATCCGCTCGTCGAAGGCCGCGGCGTCCTCCTCGGAGGCGCTGGTCTGGCGGAACCACTCCTTGAGTTCGTCGACGGTGAACCCGGCCTGGCCCTCGGCGGGCTGGTTCTCGAAGAGCAGGTCGTTGTACTCGACGAAGACGCCGTGGTCGGCGGCGGCGCGGGCGGCCGCTCCGCCGCGCAGGGAGTTGCTGCTGATCGGCACGGCCTGCTGGGCGAAGATGCTGACCGGGCGGAAGTGGACGATCGCCTCGCCCGCGGCCGCCGTCTCCTTGAGGACGTCGCCGTTGAGGAGTTCGAACTGGCGGCAGGCGGGGCACTGGTAGTCGGCGTAGACCTCGACGACGGGGGCCTCGGCGCCGGGTTGGGCCATGACGACGCTGCCGTCCTCCTGGACGGTCTGCGGGGCGAGGGCCCCGTCGAACTCCGAGCCGCTGCGGTCGGAGTTGAGGACGGCGTAGCCGATGCCGACGATGAGGATGACCACACCGAGGGCGGCGCCGATGACGCCGAGGGTCCGCATGCGCGCGGCCTTGCGCCTGTCCTTCTCCCGCTGTTCCCTGAGCCGCTCGCGAGATCGCTGGCGGGCTGCACTCCCCATGAGTCTCTTCCTTTTCCTGCTACTGGACGTGGTCGGCCGCCGTGCGGGGTTCCGGGGTCACCGGAACAGCCCGAGCGGGCGGTCGAGGGCGAAGGGGGATCGTGGCCAGATCGCGATGAACGCGCCCAGGGCGGCGAAGCCGATGTCGCGCGCGATGGACAGGCCGTAGGTGGTCTCCTCCGGGTCGACCTGTCCGCCGCCGCCGAAGCACCCGCAGTCGATGCTCAGTCCGCGGGCCATGGCCGAGACGATCCCCACGATGAACGCGACCATGAGCAGCGTGGTGACGGCCGCGGTGTAGCGGGTGGCGAGGCCGACCAGGAGCAGGACGGCCAGCGCCAGTTCGAACAGGGGCAGGGTGTAGCCGATGAGCCGGGCCAGGTCGGCGGGGAACAGGTCGTAGGCCTCGACCGCCTGGACCGACAGCGCGGGGGGGTACTTGCTGACGGCGGCGGTGATGAGGACGGCCGCGAGCCCGACCCGGCACGCGAGCGTCAACCAGGGTTGGACGGCCCGCCAGCGGGGGGTGCGGTCGCGGGCGGGCGGTGCGGTGGTCGCGTCGGCTGTGTCCATCGTGTTGGCCTTCGGGAGGGAGGAGGTTGACCGGTCGATCCGATGACGTGTGGTGTCCGTGAAGTCTCTCTGAGTGACAACACAGATCCTACTCGTTGTGGGCGACTCGTGACACTGGGCTGTGAACGCACAGGTCCGCACGGGTGCCCGCGCCACGTTCCCCCGACCTCCATCACACCACCAGAACACGCTCGGGGGAGGCCGTAGGGCGGATCGGGGCGGCTCTCTCACCGGATTCTCACCCTTTTAACCTGGCTCCGTTGACCGTGCCTTGTCCGCGGGCCGCTCCGGTGGAGGGCGGGCGCACGCGACGGCGGTGGGCCGCCCCGCTGCCGGGGACGGCCCACCGCCGTGGTCGGGAGGGGGTCAGGCTCGCGAGCGCACCCCCGCGGCGAGCTCCTCGGCGAAGGAGCGGACCGCGATGAGCCCGGTCTCCAGGTCGGGCGCGTCCAGGACCCGCTGGCAGAACCCGGCGCCGACGATCACGCCGTCGGCGTACCCGGCGACCTCGGCCGCCTGTGCTCCGGTGGAGATGCCCAGGCCCACGCAGACGGGCAGCCCGGAGTCGCGGGTGACCTCGCGGGTGCGCCGCACGAGGGTCTCGGCGGTGTCGGCGACCTGGGCCCGGGTGCCGGTGACCCCCATGAGCGAGGCCGCGTACACGAAACCGGTGCACGCGTCCGTGGTCAGGGCCAGGCGCCGGTCGGTGGAGGAGGGAGCGACGAGGAAGATCCGGTCGAGCCCGGCGGCGTCGGAGGCGGCGACCCACTCGTCGGCCTCCTCGGGGATGAGGTCGGGGGTGATCACCCCGGCCCCGCCCGCCTTGGCGAGCCCCGCGGTGAACCGGTCGACGCCGTAGCGTTCGATCGGGTTCCAGTAGGACATGACGACGGCGGCGGCTCCGGTGGCGGCGGTCGCCTCCACGACGCGGAACACGTCGTCGGTGGTGGTGCCGGCGGCCAGGGCCCGGTCGGCGGCCCGCTGGATGGTGGGCCCGTCCATCATGGGGTCGGAGTAGGGCAGGCCGACCTCGATGACGTCGCACCCGCCCTCGACCATCGCCTCGATGACGCGGATGGAGGAGGGCACGTCGGGAAAGCCCGCGGGCAGGTAGCCGATGAGCGCGGCGCGGTTCTCCGCGCGCGCGGCGGCCAGGGCGGTGCTCAGGGTGGTGGTCGTCATCGCTGTCCCTCCGGGTCCACGAGACCGAAGTAGGTCGCCGCGGTGTCGACGTCCTTGTCGCCGCGCCCGGACAGGTTGACCAGGATGACGGCGTCGGGTCCGAGGCGCTCGCCGAGCTTGCGGGCCCCGGCCAGGGCGTGGGCGCTCTCGATGGCGGGGATGATGCCCTCGGTGCGGCACAGCAGCCGGAAGGCCTCCATGGCCTCGGCGTCGGTGACGGGTTCGTAGGTGGCGCGGCCGGTGTCGGCGAGGTAGGCGTGCTCGGGGCCGACGGCCGGGTAGTCCAGCCCGGCGGAGATGGAGTGGCTGGGCAGGGTCTGCCCGAACTCGTCCTGGAGCACGTAGGTGCGGGCGCCGTGGAAGACGCCGGGGCTGCCGGCGGTGATGGAGGCGGCGGTCCTGGTGGTCCGGGCCCCCTCTCCCCCGGCCTCGAAACCGTACAGCGCCACGGACTCGTCGGGGAGGAAGGCGGCGAAGATCGCGATGGCGTTGGATCCGCCGCCCACGCAGGCGGCGACGGCGTCGGGCAGTTTCCCGGTCAGTTCCAGGACCTGCTGGCGGGCCTCCTTGCCGACGACGAAGTGCAGGTCGCGCACGAGTCTGGGGAAGGGGTGCGGGCCCGCGACGGTGCCGAACAGGTAGTGGGTGTGGTCGACGTTGGCGACCCAGTCGCGGAACGCCTCGTTGATGGCGTCCTTGAGGGTGCGGCTGCCGATGGTGACGGGGACGACCTCGGCGCCGAGCATGCGCATGCGGGCGACGTTGAGCGCCTGGCGCCGGGTGTCCTCCTCGCCCATGTAGATGACGCAGTCGAGGCCGAGCAGGGCGCAGGCGGTGGCGGTGGCCACGCCGTGCTGTCCGGCGCCGGTCTCGGCGATGACGCGGGTCTTGCCCATGCGCTTGGTGAGCAGGGCCTGGCCGAGCACGTTGTTGATCTTGTGCGAGCCGGTGTGGTTGAGGTCCTCGCGCTTGAGGAGGATCCGGGCGCCGCCGGCGTGCTCGGCGAAGTTGCGCGCGTCGGTGACCGGGCTGGGCCGACCGGTGTAGCTGCGCAGCAGCTCGTCGAGTTCGGCGAGGTAGTCCGGGTCCTGGCGGGCCTTGTCCCACTCGGCCTCGACCTCGTCGAGGGCGGCGATGAGCGCCTCGGGGGCGAACCTGCCGCCGTAGCGGCCGTAGTGCCCGTGCGCGTCGGGCACGGGTTGAGCGTGGCTCATGGCTGGGTCTCCTGGTACGGGGCCGACCGCGGGGCGCGCCCCGGGCACGGCCTCGGGGCCCGCGACGACCGGCCGTGCGCCGCGGGGCGGCGCGTTCGGGCTGTTGGGTCACGCGGTGTCGGGAACCCGCGGCTCACCCGTGCGGGCGTGGGTGCGGGCTCCCTGGGGCAAGGGCGTGTTCCGTGGACGCTGCTCGTCGCGCAGCAGAGTACGTGTCCGCGGAACGCACCCTAACGCCATCGGTGACCGGGGTGGAGGAGGTTCGCCGTCGTCGTCATCGGGCTCAGTTCCGGTCGCGCAGGGCGGGGTGGGCGCCGGCGGTCACCAGGTCGGCGACGGCCTCGCGCGGGTTGCCGCCGCGCACGAGGCTCTCCCCGACCAGGACGGCTCCGGCTCCGGCTCCGGCGTAGGCCAGCAGGTCGTGCGGGCCGCGCACCCCGGACTCGGCGATCTTGACGCGGTCGGCGGGGATGAGGGGGGCGAGCCGGGCGAAGGTGTCCCGGTCGACCTCCAGGGTCTTCAGGTTGCGGGCGTTGACGCCGATGACGGTGGCCCCGGCGTCCAGGGCCCGGGCGACCTCGTCCTCGTCGTGCACCTCGACCAGCGGGGTCAGGCCCAGCGAGCGCGCCCGCTCGACCAGGGAGACCAGGGCCTCCTGGGGGAGGGCGGCGACGATGAGCAGCACCGCGGAGGCGCCGTGGACGCGTGCCTCCCAGAGCTGGTAGGAGCTGACGACGAAGTCCTTGCGCAGCAGCGGCGTGTCGACGGCCTTGTGGACCGCCTCCAGGTCGGCGAGGCTGCCCTTGAACCGGCGCTCCTCGGTGAGGACGCTGATCCAGGTGGCGCCACCGGCCTCGTAGTCGCGGGCCAGGGCGGCGGGGTCGGCGATGGACGCGAGCGGCCCCTTGGAGGGGCTGGCGCGCTTGACCTCGGCGATCACGTGGACGCCGGGACGGCGCAGGGCGGCCTCGGCGTCCTGCGGAGTGGGCACTGACTCGGCTTGGGCCTTGAGGCGGTCCAGGGGCAGGGCCTCCTGACGCCGGGCCAGGTCAGCGCGTACTCCGTCGAGGATCTCGTCGAGCACGCTCACCAGTTACCGCTCCCTCGTGGTGTGGCCGGTCGGGATGGTCGGGGCCCGCGTACGCGGGCTCGGCCGCGTGGCGGGACCGGTCGACCGCGCACGCACCGTGTTGACCGTCATCGTATCCACCCCCGGGGCCTCGGGGGCCGCCACCCCCGGATGACGGTGGCGGACGTGTCGTGGTGGCAGGGGAACGGCGCTCCGCCCTCCGGTGCGCCGGAGGGCCGAGCGCCGTCGGCGTCCGGGGACCCCGGGGGCTCAGTAGGTGGGCGCGGTGGCCGCCACACCGATCATGACCACGATGAACAGGATGTACAGCACGATGCCGACGATTCCGAGGATGAACGCGACGAGGCTGATGATCCCCATGGTCTTGGCGACCTTGGCGGACTCCTGGGCCCCCGCGTAGTCGCCCATCTGCCACTTGCTGTTGATCTGGAGGGCGAAGATCAGACCGATGATCCCCACCGGGGGCAGGCAGCTGAGGATGCCCAGGATGTTGTGCACGAGGTAGTTCTTGGGCGGCTCCGCGGAGGGGGGCGTCGCGCCGTAGCCGCCGGTGCCGTAACCGCCGTGCGGAGGGGGACCATAGCTCATGGGGTGTTCCTTAAGGGTCGTGGGCGTCTCCACATGGGACGCCGTGGAGAGGGCGTCGGTTCCCGCGAGGGTCCGCGGGTCACCAGCCCGGGAACAGTGGCACGCCCGGCGCGAGGAAGTCGAACCAGGGCAGGTTGCGCAGGACCCAGAAGACGAAGACCGAGGTGACGACGGTCCAGTAGACCCACATCGGAGCGGCCCTGCGGGGCGTCCGGCGTCCCGTGAGGCTGTCCTTGAACCACCGCAGGTAGGTATAGAGCAGGAACGGCCCGAAGGCGAGCATGAGCAGGGGGTTCATGCTGACGGCCCCGAGGATGTCCCCGTGGGTCACGAGGGCGACGGCCCGCGTCGTGCCGCAGCCGGGGCAGTACGTCCCCGTCAACAGCAGCCAGGGGCAGGTGGGGTAGTTCCCGGGTTCGTTGGGGTCCACGAAGTGGACGAGTGTGGCCCCGACCAGTCCCAGCGAGCCGAGTCCGACGGGCCAGACGGCCGGGTGCACCGACTGGGCGCGGTGGCGGATCCGGTCGGCGAGGGAGCGGAGGGCGGCGTCCGCACGCCGGGGGATGACGGGCTGCTCGGTCTGCTGTGGTCGCACGGGGACAGACTACGCGTTCGGGATGGGGGCCACGGTTCGCTCCTGTCGCCCGGGAACGGCGTCTGCCCCCGTACACCGAGGTGGCCGGGGGCAGAACGGAGGAACGCGCTGGGGCCTAGTAGCCGCTGGCGCCCGCGGCGATGCCCACGATGATCAGGAAGAGCACGTAGACGATCATGAGGCAGAAGCCGATGAAGCTGATGATGCCCAGGATCTTGGCGACCTTGGCCGAGGACTCGGCGCCCGCGTAGTCACCCGCCTGCCACTTGCCGTTGACCTGGAGGGCGAAGATCAGGCCGACGATGGCGAGGATCGTGCAGCCGAAGAGGCCCAGGATGTTGAACACCAGGAAGTTCTTGGGCGGTTCGGCCGAGGGCGGCATGGCCCCGTAGCCGCCGGTGCCGCCGGGGGGCGGGCCGTAGCCGCCGTTGCCGGGGGGCGGCGGGGGCGGGCCGGGGTTGCCAGGGGGCGGGGGACCGTAGCTCATGTTCGAAACATCTTTCCTGAAGCGGACAGGGGAAGCGGACCGGAGTGCGCAGAGAACGCACCGGTCCGGTGCGGGGGCAGGGCCGGGTCGACCGGCGAACACACACCGCGGGCAGAAATCATGCCAGATCGGTCAGACACTCACCGACGGAATCCAACGCGGCGGACCGGGCCGGTGGGGAGAATCTACCCTCCCCACCGAACCTTCGTCCATTTTCCGTTACGTACTCGTTGTGAGCTGCGCGTTCTCCGGAGAGTGAGGAGCGCCTCAGGACTTGCTCGCCGTGGCCGCGACCTCACGGTTCGCGCCGGAGTCCTTCTTGACCGCGGCCTTGCTCGCGGCCTCCCACTCCTCGCGCGTGGGCGGCACGGGGCGGGGCTCCTTGCGGCCCAGCCCCGCCTTCTTCATCACACCGGCGATGATCGCGAGCACGACGCTCAGGCCGAGGGCGATCACGGTCCAGGTGACCAGTGCGCCCCCCATGATGATGGCGACGCCGGCGACGGACCAGGCAGCGATCCAGGAGATGGTGAGGAACCAGGCGGAGACGGTGTTGCCGTGGTCGTCGTGGTGTTCGTCAGCCATCAGTGGTTCTCCTTCGGTTCGGCTGGCCGTGCTGCCAGCGGTGCGGGTGCGGTGCCGCCCTCGGTGTCGGCGCGGCCGGCGTCGGCCGCGGCGTCGCCACCGCGGGCGTCGAGCGTGGGGTCGTCACCGGCGTCCAGCGATCTCCACAGGTCGGCGGGTGTGTCCGCCCGGTTCGGACGCGGTGCGGCGTCCCGATCGTACCGGGTGCCCATACCCGGCCAGGCGGGGGAGCGCACGACGGCGACCACCCCCGTGAACGTGACGAGCAGGGCTCCCGCCCCGGCCGCCAGCGGCCCCAGGAGCAGGAGCCGGGGGTCCGCCGTGATCTGCGCCGCACCGGCGCCGTCGGCCGCGCGGTCGGCGAGTTCGGACACGAGCGCGTCGGTCCTGGTCGCGTTCCAGACGGCGGCGAGCGCTCCGGCCCCGCCGAGGCAGACGAGCGCGCCGACGACCCGGCGCGCCCAGCCCCGTGCGGCGTACAGCCCCACGACCGCGGCCAGTCCCGCCCAGCCGATCCCGGACAGGACACCGGTGAGGTCGCCGCCGGTCAGTTCGACGGGTACGGGTTCGACCGGGCCGGGCACGGCGATCTCCCCGGTGGCCCAGACCCTGCCGGCCGCGGCGAGCAGCAGCCCCGCCCCGGCCGCCAGGGCGAGCGTGACGACGGTGTACTCGCGGCGTCTCCGCGCGCGGGGTTCGGTGGAACTCACCGGAGCCGTCCCGCGTCGAAGCAGGTGCGGTCGCCGGTGTGGCAGGCGGCCCCGGTCTGGTCGACGCGCACCAGAAGGGTGTCGCCGTCGCAGTCCAGCGCGACCGAGATCACACGTTGTGTGTTGCCCGAGGTGGCCCCCTTGACCCAGTACTCACCCCGGCTGCGGGACCAGTACGTGGCGGCGCCGGTGGTCAGGGTGCGGTGCAGGGCCTCGTCGTCCATCCAGGCGAGCATGAGGACCTCCCCGGTGTCGTGCTGCTGCACGACGGCGGGCACGAGGCCGTCCGGGTTCCGCTTCAGGCGTGCGGCGATGTCCGGGTCGAGGCTGGAGACGCTCATGTTCTTCAGGTTATGGCCGCCGGGCGGCCGCCGTGCACCGGGGCGCGGTTCGTGTCTGCGTCCGGTCCCGGAGTTCACCGCCGGGGCGGTCGGAGGGCGTAGGGTTCGTCCGTCCGCCACCGCTTCCGTTCCGACGGTCCCGATGAGGGGAGTCCCGTGAGCGCCGAGTCCCTGTCCGCCGACCTGGCGGGAAAGCCCGCCGCCCTGACCGCCCTCGCCGAGCGCTTCCCCCGGTGGGATCCGTACGCGGCGCTGCCCGCGCTCCTGGAGGACGAACCCGCGGCGGTGCGGTTGCTCGGCCTGGGCGCGGCCCGGCGCGTGTGCGAGACGGCGGCGGCCCGGCTGCGGCGGGCGGGGATCGCCGCGACCGCCGAGCGCGCCTCGTCGGCCGAGGAGCCCCCGGCCGGCCCGGAGACTCTGGTGGTGGGGGTGAGCCTGGGCGGGGGTCAGCGTGAGTTGTGCACGGTGCTGGACCGCTACGTGGCACGTTCCCCGGTGATCGTACTCACACCCGACCCGAACGCGGTGGTAGCCCGGCTGGCGGACCTGGTGGTGCCGTTGCACGCGGGCGAGGAGTCGTCGGGGTTGGGCTGCCGCTCCTACCAGCACGCGATGGCGCTGACCCTGTTGTTGGGGCACCGTCTGGGCGCGCCGGTGCCGGGGGGCGGTCGGAACTTCCCGGGGCTGCTGCGGCGGGCGGCCAACGCGACGGAGACGCTGCTGGCCGAGGCGGAGCGGTGGGTCCCGGAGGCGGCGCGGGTGCTGGACTCGCCGCACGGTGTGCATCTGGTGGCTCCCGCCGAGCGGCTGGCCTCGGCGGGCCAGGGGGTGCGGGTGCTGCGCGGCGGGCCGGTGCGGGTGGCGCACGCGGTCGAGACCGGGGAGTGGTCGCACACCGACCGCTACCTGGCGGCGGTGACCGACTACCGCGCGCTGCTGTTCGCGGGCTCGGCCTACGACGAGCGGTTCGCCGAGCACCTGGGGCAGCTGCGGGGACGGTTCGTGGCCGTGGGCGCCGCCCCCGAACGCGAGAGCGTTCCGGGGGCGGAGCTGACCGTGCGCTACCCGGGTGACCGGGACCCGGACGTGAGCCTGCTGGTGGAGCCGCTGGTGGCGGAGTTGGTGGCGGCGCACTGGTGGCGCGCCTCCGGTCGCTGAGCGCCACTGCGGCCCGCTACCGGGGTTCAGGCCGAGGAGCGCACCCAGGAGGCGTGCAGGTCGGCGTAGACGCCCGGCCGCCCGACCAGTTCGTCGTGGGTGCCGCTCTGGACGACGCGGCCCTGGTCGAAGACGAGGACCCGGTCGGCGGCCTCGGCCGTGGACAGGCGGTGGGCGATGGCCACGGAGGTGCGGCCGCGGGTGAGCCGGTCCAGGGCGCGCTGGATGCGCACCTCGGTGTGCGGGTCCACGGCGGAGGTGGCCTCGTCCAGGACGAGCAGGTCGGGGTCGGCGATGTAGGCGCGGACCAGGGCGACGAGCTGTCGCTCCCCCGCCGAGAGGGACTCCCCGCGCTGCCCGACGGGGGTGTCCAGGCCGTGGGCGAGGCTGGCGAGCCAGTCGGCCAGCCCGAGCTCGTCGAGGGCGGCCTCCAGTTCGGCGTCGGTGCTCTCGGGTCGGGCGAAGCGGATGTTGTCGCCCAGGGAGCTGTCGAACAGGAAGCCCTCCTGGGGCACCATGACGACCCGGCTGCGCAGGGAGGAGAAGGCCACCTCGCGCAGGTCGACGCCGTCGAGGAGGACGCGCCCGCCGACCGGGTCCATCAGGCGGGTGAGGAGCTTGACGAAGGTGGTCTTGCCCGAACCGGTCTCCCCGACCACGGCCAGGCGGGTGCCGGGGGTGATCCGGACGTCGATCCCGTCGAGGACGACCGGCCCGTCCGGGTAGGCGTAGGTGACGTCGTCGAAGCGGACCTCGACGGGGCCGCGCGGCAGCACGCGCCCGGCCTCCCCGGGGTCGGCGATGTCGGGGACGGTGTCGAGCACGCCCAGGACCCGGCGCCACCCGGCGATGGCGTTCTGGGCCTCGTTGAAGATCTCGGTGGCCATCATCATCGGCATGACGAACAGGGTCATGAGGAAGAGGAAGGCGACGAGCTGTCCGGCGGTGAGCTGGCCGTCGATGCCCAGCCACACGCCGACCAGGACCACGGCGACGTTGCCGACGGCGGCGATGATCTCGGCGAAGGGCGACACGGCCATGGACAGGCGCTGCGCCCTGACCTGGGCGCGGCGGGTGGCCAGGACGGTGGAGTCGATGCGGTGGGCGGTGCGCTCCTCGGTGCCGTAGGCGCGGATGACGGCGGCGCCCATGACGGTCTCGCCGATGGCGCCGAGCATGTCGCCGGTGCGTTCGCGGACCTTGAGGTAGGCGCGGGAGAGCAGCTTCTGGAGCCAGCGGGCGCCGAAGAGCAGCGGCAGGAAGCAGATCCACACCACGAGGGTGAGCTGCCAGGAGTAGACCGCCATGAGGGCGGTGGCGACGAGCAGTTGGCCCGCGCTGACGATGAGCAGCAGGCCGCCCCACTGCATGAAGGTGCTGATCTGGTCGACGTCACCGGTGACGCGGGAGACCAGGGCGCCCTTGCGCTCGCTGTTCTGGGTGAGCACGGACAGGTCGTGCACGTGGCGGAAGGCCTTGCGGCGCAGCGTGGCCAGGCCCGACTCGGTGGCCCGGTACAGGCGCACGTTCATCAGGTAGGAGCAGATCATGGTGATCACGAGCAGGGCGGCGCACACACCGACCATGCGCGCGACGAAGCCGAGGTCGGGCCCGTCGGGGCCGGAGAGCCCGTTGTCGATGATCTGTTGGACGGCGACGGGCACGATGACCTTGCCCGCGGTGGCCACGACGGCCAGGGCGAGGGTCAGCCACAGGCCGTGGGCGAACTCCGGGGACAGCTGGAGTCCGCGGCGCAGGGTCCGGATGGCCGAGTCCTGGGACCTGCTGAGCGTGGGCGTCGCGGCCCGGTCGGCGTCGGGGCGGTCGGCCTCCGGTGCGGGCCGCCGCCCGGTGCGGGGCTGGGCGGGTGCGCTCATCGGCTGGACTCCTCGGTGGCGGCGGCGTGCTGGTGGGCGGTGGCGGCGGCGGACCGCACCGCGGGTGTCCGCTGGGGGCGGGGTGGACCAGGATCCTCCGGTGTGGGCTCGCGTCCGGCGCCGTTCTCCGCGGAGGCGCGCTCGTAGGCGGTGACGAGCCGGGTGTAGCCGGGTGAGGCGGCCAGGAGCTCCTCGTGGGTGCCGCGGGCCAGGACGCGGCCGCCCTCCAGGTAGACGACCTCGTCGGCGAGTTCGATGGTGGCGCGGCGGTAGGCGACCACGACGACGGTGGCGGCGTCGTCGCGTTCGCGCAGCCCGGCGAGGATCTGCGCCTCGATCTGGGGGTCGACGGCGGAGGTGGCGTCGTCCAGGATGAGCAGCCGGGGGCGGCGGACGATGGCGCGGGCCAGGGCGAGGCGCTGGCGTTGGCCGCCGGACAGGGTGGTGCCCTTCTCCCCCAGTCGGGCGTCGAGCCCGCCGTCGAGTTCGCGGACGAACCCGTCGGCGCGGGCCAGGCGCAGGGCGGCCCACACCTGGTCGTCGTCGAGGTCGGCGGCGCCGAGGGTGATGTTGTCGCGGACGGTGTCCTCGAAGACGAAGGTGCTCTGCGGAACGAGCGCGACGTGCCGGGGGATCTGTCCGCGGGCCAGGTCGCGGGTGTCGACGCCGTCGTAGGCGACGGTGCCGGAGTCGGGGTCGACCAGCCGTGTGAGGACGGTGGTCAGGGTGGACTTGCCCGCGCCGGTGGGGCCGACCAGGGCGACGGTGCGGCCGGGGGCGATGTCGAGGTCGACGCCGTCGAGGACGGTGGTGCGGGGCTCGTTCCCGGTCCCGTCCATGAGGTCGCGCACGCGGTCGTCACCGTCGTAGGCGTCGGCGTAGGAGAAGGTGACGTCGCGCACGGTGAGCGCGATGCCGGTGGGGGTGTCCTCCAGGGTCCGGTCACCGTGGCTCATGGCGCCCTCGGAGCGCAGGACCGACTGGACGCGGTCCCAGCCGACGACGGTGCGGGACAGGTCGCCCAGGAGCCAGCCGAAGGAGCGGATGGGCAGGGCCATGAGGGTGAACAGGTAGGCGATGGTGACGAGTTCGCCGGGGTCGACCGCGCCGGTGGACAGCCGCCACATGCCCAGGAGGAGGACGGCGAGGACGCCGAGGTTGGGCAGGGCCTCCATGAAGGGGTCGAACATGGACCGCATGCGGCCGACCTGGATGAGGGCGTCGCGGAGGCGGTGGGCGGCGTGGGTGAAGCGTTCGGTCTCGGTGTCCTCGCGGCCGAGGGTCTTGACGACGAGGGCGCCGTCGAAGGACTCGTGGGCGACGCCGCTGACCTCGGCGCGCAGGGCCTGGGCCCGGGAGGCCATGGGTGAGATCCGGCGTTGGAAGACGACGTTGGCGGCGGTCAGGACGGGGAAGACGACGAAGGCGACCAGGGCCAGGACCGGGTCGGTGACGATCATGGCGACGGCGGCGGTGCCGAGCATGAACACGGACCCGACGGCCATCGGCAGCGGTGCGAGCGGCTGCCAGGCGGCCTCGACGTCGGCGTTGGCGTTGGACAGCAGCTGCCCGGTGGGGTGGCGGTGGTGCCATGCCAGGGGCAGGTCCAGGTACTTGCGGGCGACGGCGCGCCGGTAGCGGGCCTGCATGCGGAACTGCATGAGTCCGGCGAAGAGCCGCCGCAGGGCCAGGCCGACGGCCTTGCCGAGCCCGACCGCCAGCAGCAGGGCGGACGCGCCGAGGAGGGCGGCGAGGGTGGTGGAGCCGTTCTCGAAGGCGGGCAGGATCGTCTCGTCGGTGAGGTGGCCGAGGACGGCGGCGGAGCCGACGGTGATCGCGGCGTGCAGCATGGCTCCGGCGACGGCGATGAGGAACACCCAGGGCTCGGTGCGGATGGCGACGCCGAGGACGCGCATCCCCCGGGTGAAGATCCGGTCGCCGCGTTCGCCGGCGGCGCGTGGGGCGGAGGAGGGGTCGTCGGTGACCTCGGGGGCGGCGGTCGGGGCGGCGCCCTCCCGCTCGTCCGGTGCCGTGGTCCTCGTCTCCTGCGCCATACGCCCCCCGTTCACGTCCGCGTGCGGTCGGCCCGGTTGGGGGCCGACCGGTGGCGCCCCGCACGGCTCCGGTCGTGCCGGAGGCGGTCGGGGCGCTCGTCGGGCCAACCTATCCAGCGGTGCCGACAGGTTCCACCGAGTTGTTTCAGCGCCGGACGTGTGGGGGGTATTCCACCTGTGTCACCCGGTTTCGGGATGTGTCGCGGCACACCCCGGCGGGGTGTACGGGCGGGCGGCGCGGACGGGCGTTCCGGGTGGCCCAGGGTGGAACGGCGGTCAGCGGTCGTAGTCCTGGCAGGTGATCAGCGCTGGTGCGACGCCGCGCCTCGAATCGGATCGAACGGGTTGATCACACGAGCTTGAGGAACTCGGCCTCGGTCAGGCCGGTATCCCTGATGATCCCGCGAAGCGTCCCCTTCTTCATGTCCCGTCCCTTATGGACGGGAACAGACACGGGTGGCCTGTCCGGATGCACCAGCACATGGTGGCTTCCGGTGACACGGTCGAGTCGGTAGCCGACTTTCGCGAGTGCCTTGAGAACGACACGAGGAGGAAGTAAGGGAAGCGGAGGCACCTACGCGGCCACCTCCACGTCCGGGAGTTCGATCACCTCGAACAGTGCGGCGAGCCCGGCGCGGAGGTCAGCGAGCGCTTCTGCCTTGGTGTCACCTTCGCCGTAAGCCGTGCCGCCACCCGTGACCTCGGCTCTGGCGCACCACGCACCGTCCTCGTCGGTGGCCACGGAGATCTCGATGTCGATGTGGGCGGTCATGGCGACTCCTCTCCTCTTCCTGTCTAGGAATGCTACGCCGCGCATCCGACATGTGGGCGGTCCTCCGGCACTCCGTGGGATGACCGTTCCGGGCGTACCGTTCGCCCCGCGGCACGGATGGTTCCCGTGGCGCCGCCCCCGTGGGAGCGGCGCCGGGCTCAGCGCACGGCGTAGCCGGCCTCGCGCAGGCTCGCCTTGACGTCGGCGATGGTGAACTCGCCGAAGTGGAAGACGGTCGCGGCCAGGACCGCGTCCGCACCGGCGGCGACCGCCGGGACGAAGTGCTCCACGGCCCCGGCCCCGCCGGAGGCGATCAGCGGCACGTCGACGCGGGCGCGCACGGCGCGGATCAGCTCCAGGTCGAACCCCTCCTTGGTGCCGTCGGCGTCCATCGAGTTGAGCAGGATCTCCCCCGCGCCGAGGTCGGCGGCGCGCTCGCACCACTCCAGGGCGTCGATGCCGGTGCCCCGGCGCCCCCCGTGGGTGGTCACCTCGAACCCGCTCGGGGTCGGCTGGTCGCCGTCGCGGACCCGGCGCACGTCGGCGGACAGGACGAGGACCTGGCGGCCGAAGCGTTCGGCGATCTCCCCGATGAGCTCGGGGCGGGCGATGGCGGCGGTGTTGACGCCCACCTTGTCGGCGCCCGCGCGCAGGAGGGTGTCGACGTCGTCGGTGGTGCGCACTCCGCCGCCGACGGTGAGCGGGATGAACACCTGGTCGGCGGTGCGGCGCACCACGTCGTAGGTGGTCTCCCGGTCGCCGCTGGAGGCGGTGACGTCGAGGAAGGTGAGTTCGTCGGCGCCGCCCGCGTCGTAGGCCCCGGCGAGTTCGACCGGGTCGCCCGCGTCGCGCAGGTTCTCGAAGTTGACGCCCTTGACCACCCGCCCGGCGTCCACGTCCAGGCAGGGGATGACTCGGATGGCGAGGCTCACCGCCGCTCCCCCCTCACCGCGGCCAGCGCGTCCTCCAGGGTGAAGGCGCCCTCGTAGAGCGCCGTTCCCATGATGGCGCCCTCCACACCCTCGGGGACGAGGGCGGCGATGGCGGTCAGGTCGTCGAGGCTGGAGACGCCGCCGCTGGCCACGACGGGCTTGTCGGTGCGCGCGCAGACGGTGCGCAGCAGGTCGAGGTTGGGGCCCTTGAGGGTGCCGTCCTTGTTGACGTCGGTGACGACGTAGCGGGCGCAGCCCTCCGACTCCAGCCGCTCCAGGGTGGTGAACAGGTCGCCGCCCTCACGGGTCCAGCCGCGGGCGGCCAGGGTGGTGCCGCGCACGTCGAGGCCGATGGCGATGCGGTCGCCGTGCTCGGCGATGATCTTGGCGCACCACTCGGGGTTCTCCAGGGCGGCGGTGCCGATGTTGACCCGGGTGCAGCCGGTGGACAGGGCGGCGGCCAGCGACTCGTCGTCGCGGATGCCGCCGGACATCTCCACCTTCACGTCCAGGCGGCCGACGATGTCGCGCAGCAGGTCGCGGTTGTGGCCGCGGCCGAAGGCGGCGTCGAGGTCCACCAGGTGGATCCACTCGGCCCCCGCCTCCTGCCACCGCGTGGCGGCGGTGAGCGGGTCGCCGTAGCGGCCGCCGGAGCCCGCCTCGCCCTGGACGAGCTGGACGGCCTGCCCGCCCGCCACGTCCACGGCGGGCAGCAGTTCGAGTGCGGTGGACGACGCGGTGTCAGTCATGGGGCCTTCCCGTGGTCGGTGTCGATGAGTCGGTCGGATGCCGGGGTCACCCGAGCGTGCCCACCCAGTTGGCCAGCACGCGGGCGCCCGCGTCGCCGGACTTCTCCGGGTGGAACTGGGTGGCGCACAGGGGTCCGTTCTCGACCGCGGCCACGAACGGCTCACCGTGCTCGGACCAGGTCACCCCCGGCGCGGGGATGCGCGCGTTGGTGGGCGTGAACTCCCAGGTGCGCACAGCGTAGGAGTGCACGAAGTAGAAGCGGTCCTCGGGGCCGATCCCGGCGAAGAGGCGGGTGTCCTCGGGCGGGCGGACGGTGTTCCAGCCCATGTGCGGCACGACGGGGGCGCGCAGGCGCTCCACGGTGCCGGGCCACTCGCCGCAGCCCTCGGTGGCCACGTCCTCGGCGCGCGCGTCGGCCTGCTCGACGCCGCGCTCGAAGAGGACCTGCATGCCCACGCAGATGCCCAGGACGGGGCGGCCCCCGGCCACGCGCTTGCCGATGATCCGGTCCCCGCCCGCGGCGCGCAGGCTGGACATGCAGGCGCTGAAGGCGCCCACACCGGGCACGACGAGCCCGTCGGCGTCGAGGGCGGCGTGCGGGTCGGAGGTGACGGTCACGTCCGCGCCGGTGCGCTCCATGGCGCGCTGCGCCGAGCGCAGGTTGCCCGATCCGTAGTCGAGGACGACCACTCGTGACGGCATGAGGTCTGCCTTTCCGCTAGGGCGTGTGTGGTGGATGCTGCCCGTCGCGAGCGGCGCATCCGATGCGGCTCTCGCGAGGCCGAAGAAGGAGTCAGGGTGGTGTCCTGTCGACTGACGAGAACGCCGCGAGAGTTGTGCTGGGGCGTCGCGCAGCAGGGCGAGTGTCCGCCACACACGCCCTAAAAGTAGCCCAACCGGAGCACCCCGGAGGCCACGGCGAGGGCCGCGCACGCGCCCAGTGCGACGGCGACGATCCGGTTGACCTTCCACAGGGAGTAGGCGCCCCCGATGAGGAAACCGCCCAGGACGACGAGGAACAGCGCCCACAGGTCGGTGTCCATCTACAGGGCGCCCTTGGTGGACGGGATGTCGGTGACGCGCGGGTCGCTCTCGGTGGCGGTGCGCAGGGCTCGGGCCAGGGCCTTGAACTGGCACTCGACGATGTGGTGGGCGTTGCGGCCGTAGGGCACGTGGACGTGCAGGGCCACGCGCGCCTGGGCCACGAACGACTCCAGGATGTGGCGGGTCATGGTCGTGTCGTAGTCGCGGCCGATGATCGGCGCCATGCCCTCGGGTTCGCTGTGCACGAGGTAGGGGCGGCCGGACACGTCGACGGTCACCTCGGCCAGGGCCTCGTCCAGGGGCACCTTGGCGTCGGCGAAGCGGCGGATGCCGCGCTTGTCGCCCAGTGCCTCGCGGAAGGCGGCGCCCAGGGCGAGCGCGGTGTCCTCCATGGTGTGGTGGGAGTCGATGTGCAGGTCGCCCTCGGTGCGCACGGTGAGGTCGAACAGGCCGTGCTTGGCGAGCTGGTCGAGCATGTGGTCGAAGAACCCGACGCCGGTGGAGACGTCGGCGACGCCGGTGCCGTCGAGGTCGATCTCGACCAGGACCTTGGTTTCCTTGGTGGTGCGTTCGACGCGTCCGGTGCGGCTCATGGTGACTCTCTCGGTGGTGGGTGGACGGCTGTGGCCCGAGGCCGTCCGCCGGGGGTGGAAGCCCCCGACGGACGGCGTCCACGGCGACGGTGGGCGGCGGGTGGACTCAGCGGCCGGTGGCCTGGAGCAGGGCGCGGCGGAAGGCGGCCATCTCGTCGGGGGTGCCGACGGTGACGCGCAGCCATCCGGGCGGGCCGACCTCGCGGATGAGGACCCGTTGGTCGAGCATGGCGTTCCAGACCCCGGTGCGGTCCTCGAACTCGCCGAACATGACGAAGTTGGCGTCGGAGTCGGCGACGGACAAGCCCTGCTCGCGCAGCCAGTCGACGAGGCGGTCGCGTTCGGCGCGCAGGTCGGCGACGGCGGCGAGGAGTTCGTCGGCGTGGTCGAGCGCGGTGGTGGCGACCGCCTGGGTGACGGCGGACAGGTGGTAGGGCAGGCGGACCAGTTGAAGGGCGTCGACCACGGCCGGGTGGGCGGCGAGGTAGCCGACGCGGGCTCCGGCCAGGGCGAACGCCTTGGACATGGTGCGCGAGACGACGAGCCGGGGGTGTTCCGGCAGCAGGGTCAGGGCGCTGGGTGTGCCCTCGCGGCGGAACTCGGCGTAGGCCTCGTCGACGACGACCACACCGGGGGCGGCCTCGGCGATCCGCCGGATGTCGGCGATGTCGAGGGCGGTGCCGGTGGGGTTGTTGGGCGAGGTGAGGAACACGACGCTGGGCCGGTGCTCGGCGATCGCGGCCAGGGCGGCGTCGACGTCGACGCGGAAGCGGTCGTCGCGGGGCACGGACACCCACCCGGTGTTGGTGCCGCGCGAGATGACCGGGTGCATGGCGTAGGAGGGCTCGAAGCCCATCGCGGTGCGTCCGGGGCCGCCGAAGGCCTGGAGGATCTGCTGGAGGATCTCGTTGGAGCCGTTGGCCGCCCAGACCCGGTCCGCGCCCAGCCCGTGGCCGAGGTAGTCGGCGAGCCGCTCGCGCAGGTACACGGCGTTGCGGTCGGGGTAGCGGTTGAGGCCCAGCGCGGTGTCGGCGACGACCTCGGACAGGGCCTTGGCCAGGCGCGGCGAGGGCGGGTAGGGGTTCTCGTTGGTGTTGAGTGCCACGTCCACGTCCAGCTGCGGGGCGCCGTAGGGCGACTGGCCGCGCAGGTCGTCGCGGAGGGGCAGGTCGTTCGGTGTGAGGCTCACGGTTGCACGCTCTTGGTGTGTCGGGTCGTCCGTCGGGCTCAGGTCGCGCCGTCGCCGGTGCGCGCGGTGATCGCCTCACCGTGCGCGGGCAGGTCCTCGGCGTTGGCCAGGGTGACGACGTGATGGGCGACCTCGGCCAGCGCGTCGGCGTCGTAGGAGACGACGTGCACACCGCGCAGGAAGGTCTGGACGCTCAGTCCGCCGCTGTGGCAGGCGCACCCGCCGGTGGGCAGGACGTGGTTGGATCCGGCGGCGTAGTCGCCGAGCGAGACCGGGGAGTGGTCGCCGACGAAGATCGCCCCGGCGTTGCGCACGCGGGCGGCGACGTCGGCGGCGTCGGCGGTCATGATCTCCAGGTGCTCGGCCGCGTAGGCGTCCACGACGGCGAGGCCGTGCTCGACGTCGTCGACCAGGACGATGCCGGACTGGGGTCCGCCGAGGGCCTCTCGGACGCGGTCGGCGTGCTTGGTCGCGGGGACGCGTACGGCGAGCCGCTCGGTGACGGCGTCGGCCAGGGCCTCGTCCGGGGTGACCAGCACGGAGGCGGCGACGACGTCGTGCTCGGCCTGGCTGATGAGGTCGGCGGCGACGTAGTCGGCGTTGGCCGTGGCGTCGGCCAGGATGGCGATCTCGGTGGGCCCGGCCTCGGCGTCGATGCCGATGACGCCCTTGAGCAGGCGCTTGGCGGCGGCCACCCAGATGTTGCCGGGGCCGGTGACCATGTCGGCGCGCGCGCACTCGCCCGCGCCGTGGGCGAACATGGCCACGGCCTGGGCGCCGCCGACCGCGTAGACCTCGTCGACGCCGAGCAGGGCGCAGGCGGCGAGGATGGTCGGGTGGGGCAGCCCGCCGAACTCGCGCTGGGGCGGTGAGGTGACGGCGAGGGACGTCACGCCCGCCTCCTGGGCGGGGACGACGTTCATGATGACGCTGGAGGGGTACACGGCGCGGCCGCCGGGCACGTAGAGGCCGACGCGGCCGACCGGGATCCACCTCTCGGTGACGGTGCCGCCGGGGACGACCCGGGTGGTGTGGTCGGTGCGGCGCTGGTCGCGGTGAACCTTGCGGGCGCGGCGGATGGACTCCTCCAGCGCGGCGCGCACGGCGGGGTCGAGGTCGGCCAGGGCGGCGTCGATCGCCTCGCGTGGGACCCGGATGTCGGTGAGGCGGACGCCGTCGAAGCGTTCGGTGAGTTCGATCAGCGCCTCGGTTCCGCGATGGCGCACGTCCTCGCACAGGGGGCGTACGCGTTCGGCCGCGTCCGCCACGTCCAGTTCCGCGCGCGGGAGCGCTTCGCGGGGGTCGCCTTGGGTGCCTCGGAGGTCGATTCGACTGATCACGGCCCCAGTCTAGGGCGCTTCCCCCGTGACCGAGGGTGTCGTGTCCGCATGTTGGACAGCACGCGTGCGCCTCCGGCGCGTCGCGGCGTTCGGGGGCATCGCCGAACAGTCCGCCGCAAATGCTCCCGATAAGCTTCGCCTTAGTTTGGAATACCTAACCTCAGTTGACTTCAGAAAGGCTTGCCTAACAAATTCCGACACGTTTTTCGACGTATCGCATAATGCTTTTGAATGCGTTATCGTGATGTCATGACTTCGAGCAAGAGCGGCGACAGCGGCCTTTCCAAGTTCCACCGACTCCTGGTTGACCAGGTGCGGCACGAGTACACCGCGTCGCACCAGTACGTCGCCATCGCGACATGGTTCGACTCCCGGGACCTGCCGCAGTTGGCGCGTGTCTTCTACGAACAGTCGCTGGAGGAACGCGACCACGCGCAGATGATCGTGCGGTACCTCATCGACAGCGACGTGGACTTCGTCTTTCCCTCAGTGGACGAGATCGAGACCGATTTCAACACCGCGCGCGATCTGGTGGCGCTGGCCCTGCGCCAGGAGCGCGAGGTGACCGACCAGATCCACCGCCTGGCCAAGGTCGCCCGTGACGAGGACGACTACGCGGGCGAGCAGTTCCTCCAGTGGTTCGTGCAGGAGCAGACGGAGGAGGTCGCCAAGATGTCGACCCTCCTCAACGTGGTCGACCGCGCCGACGGCAACCTCTTCGACGTGGAGACGTTCGTGGCGCGCGACATGCCCAGCGAGGACCACGGCAGCCAGGACGCGCCGGAGACGGCGGGCCCGTCGGTGTCCTGACCTCGGGTCCGTCCCGGTGACGGGAGGGACCCGCTCCAGGCGGCCCGGGTGCGGACGTCCGGTCCTGAGGGGAGGCCGGACGCCGCCCGGGCCGTGCCGTGCGCGGCCTCCGCGGGCATACTGGAACCATGCCCGTGGCACTGCCGATCTTTCCGCTCAACACCGTCCTGTTCCCCGGTATGAGCGTTCCCCTGCACGTGTTCGAGCGGCGCTACCGCCGCCTCGTCTCCGAACTCCTGGGCCCCACCCTGACCGGGGGTGAGGGTGCGACGCACCGGAGCGGCCCGCACCGCTTCGGCGTGGTGTGGATCGAACTCGGTCACGAGGTGGCCAGCGAGTCCGGCCAGGGGTCGGGCGGCGCCGACACGGGCGTGCCCACGACCGGCCGGAGCGAGGTGTCCCTGCCGAGGGTGAGCGGGACGGGGTGCACCGCGGTCGTGCGGGACGTGCGCACCTACGAGGACGGGCGCTACGACCTGGTCGTCGAGGGCGGGGCCCGGTTCACCGTCACCGACCTGTCCGAGGTCGACCCCTCCTCACCGGACGAGTACTCGACCGCGTCGGTGTCGTTCCTGCCCGAACCGGTGGGCCCGGACGCCGAGGAGCACGCCGAACGGGTCCGGGACCTGTACGACACGTACTGCCAACGCCTGGCCGACATCGGGATGGCGCCGGAGACCCACCCCGAGCTGCCGAAGGACCCGATCGCGCTGTCCTACAGGGTGGCGGCGTCGGTGGTGCTGGACCAGGCGGAGAAGCAGCGGCTGCTGGAGGCGGAGGACGCCGCCACCCGCCTGGCGGTGGCCGCGCGGTTCCTGCGCCGGGAGAACCGGATCGTGGCCGCTCCCACTCTCCCCAACCTGCCCGCCGGCCCCTTCCTGAACAACGGCGTCTCCTTCAACTAGACGGCGTTAACCTGCTGGTGCGGGCCGGCGCGGTCGCCGCGCGCGACGCGTGTCCGATGCCCGTGTCCGTGACCGCGTGAGAGTTGAGGAGATCCCCGGCATGAGTGGAAGGGGCACACCCGCGACCGTGGCCGCGGGGCGGGCCAAGACCGCCTACACCCTGCACCCCTACGAGGTGGGGGGCGGCGCGGACGGGCACTCCTACGGCACCGACGCCGCCGACGCGCTGGGGGTCCCGCACGAACGGGTCCTCAAGACACTGATCGCCGAGGTGGACGGGGTGTTCACGGTCGGGGTGGTGCCGGTGAGCACGTCGCTGGACCTCAAGGCGCTGGCCGCCGCGGTCGGGGGGAAGCGGGCGACGATGGCGGACCCGGCCCGGGCCGAGAAGGTCACCGGGTACGTGCGCGGGGGCATCAGCCCGTTGGGGCAGCGCAAACGGTTGCGGACGGTGATCGACGCGTCGGTGACGGAGCTGGCGTCGGTCTACGTCTCGGCGGGTCGGCGCGGGCTCCAGATGGAGCTGGCGCCCCGGGACCTGATCCGGCTGACGGAGGCGGTCACCGCTCCGATCGGCGCCCCCTGAGCGGGGGCGTGACGTCGGGCACGGCCGCGCATCCCCCGTGCCACAGGGGCCGGTGCTTCCGCGCACAGTCGGTCGCGGGTCATTGCCGGTCCCCCTACCCGGGGGTAGCGTTGTGACATGAACAACAGTTCATCCCCCTTTCCCTCGATCGCCGCCATGTTCACCGCCCGCGTCGCCGAATCCGGCGACGCGGTGGCCTTCACCCACCCCGTCCCGGACCCGTCCGGCGACGGTGAGACCTGGGCCGAGCTGACCTGGACCCAGACCCGTGACCGTGTCCGCGACATCGCCCTGGGACTGCACTCGCTCGGAGTGACCTCCCAGGCCCGGTGCGCGATCGCGGCGAGCACCAGGATCGAGTGGATCCTGGCCGACCTCGGCGTGCTGTGCGCGGGAGGGGCCACGACGACCATCTACCCCTCGTGCACCCCGCCCGACTGCGCCTACATCGTCTCCGACTCCGGCAGCATGGTCGCCTTCGCCGAGAACGACGAACAGGTGGACAAGCTGCTCCAGCAGCGCGCCCGGATGCCCGGTCTGTCCCGGGTGATCGCCTTCGAGGGCGAGGCCGGGGGTGACGACGAGTGGGTGATCTCGCTCGCCGACCTGGAGGCGCGCGGCGCGCGGCTGGCCGCCGAGCGGCCCGGCCTGTTCGAGGAGCTGGTGGCGCGGGTGCGCCCCGAACACCTGGCCACCCTCATCTACACCTCCGGCACCACGGGCAGGCCCAAGGGGGTGCGCCTCGACCACGCCAACTGGCTGTACGAGGCCGAGGCCCTGCACACCCTCGACCAGGAGCTGCGCGCGCAGGGGCGGGCGCTGCTGACCGGTGACGACGTGCAGTACCTGTGGCTGCCGCTGGCGCACGTGTTCGGCAAGGTCATCCAGGTGGGGCAGTTGCGCATCGGTTACCGGACGGCGGTGGACGGGCGCATGGACCGGATCGTGGACAACCTGGCCGTGGTCCGGCCGACGTTCATGGCGGCGGCGCCGCGCATCTTCGAGAAGGTGTACAACCGGGTGGTGATGCAGGCCCGGGAGGGCGGCGCGGTGCGGTACCGGATCTTCCGGTGGGCGGCGGGCGTGGCCGACCGGGTCGCGCGTGAGCGCGAGCGGGGGCGCGAACCCGGTGGCGTGCTGGCCGTGCAGCACCGTGTCGCCGACCGGCTGGTGTTCGCCAAGCTGCGGGAGCGGTTCGGTGGGCGGCTCCGGTTCTTCGTCTCCGGCAGCGCGCCCCTGGCACCGGAGATCGGCCGGTTCTTCTACGGCGCGGGGATCACGATCCTGGAGGGGTACGGGCTCACGGAGAGCAGCGGAGCCACCTTCGTCAACCGCCCGGGCGAGGTGCGGTTCGGGAGCGTGGGGCGGCCGCTGCCCGGTACCGAGGTCAGGATCGCCGAGGACGGTGAGGTGATGCTGCGCGGCGGCGGGGTGATGCGCGGCTACCACAACCTGTCCGGCGCCACCCAGGCGGTGCTGACGGAGGACGGCTGGTTCGCGACCGGCGACATCGGCGTCCTGGAGGACGGGCGGCTGCGCATCACCGACCGCAAGAAGGAGCTGATCAAGACCTCCGGGGGCAAGTACGTGGCGCCGCAGGGCATCGAGGGCCGGTTCAAGGCGCTGTGCCCGTACGTGAGCAACCTGGTCGTGCACGGGGACCGGCGGCCGTACTGCGTGGCGCTGGTGGCCCTGGACCCCGAGGCGATCGCCGGGTGGGCCGCCGACAACGGCCTGGGCGGGCTCGACTACACGGCGCTGACCAGGGAGCCCGCGGTCCGGGAGGTCGTGCAGGAGGCCATCGACACGTTGAACCGGGACCTGCCCCGGCACGAGACCGTGAAGCGCTTCGCGATCCTGCCCAACGACCTGTCGGTGGAGGAGGGGGAGATCACGCCCAGTCTCAAGATGCGGCGGCGGGCGATCGAGGAGAAGTACCGTGACCTGCTGGACGGCATGTACGAGGAGACCGTCCAGAGTCTGTGACACCGGGGTTCAGGAAGCGGGGTCCTGCGTGTCGGTCCGGCCGGGGTCGCTGGTCGCGGACGGTCTTCGTGGGTCCCCCGGGCGCTCCGCGTCCCGCGGGGCCCCCGCCTCCGGGCCGGGCGGGAGCACACCCGGCTGGTCGGAGCGCAGGGCGCTGATCCCGTCCAACAGTCCGTACTGGAGGACGAAGAGGAAGGGCCAGACCGTCAGGAACGAGGTCGCGCGCAGTTCGAGGCCGACGGGGACGGACTCCCCGCGTTCGGCCGCGGCCGCGGCCGCGTGCAGGGGCGCGTCGAGCAGGGTTCCGACCTGCCAGGTGAGCACGGCCGCCGCCACCGCCCCCAGGACGCCCGCGACCAGGCAGACCAGGCGCAGGTCCTGGACCCGGCGGCGTGCCAGGGAGAACTGGACCATGTAGGCGGCGTAGCCGGTGACCATCCCCGCGGCCCCCGTGATGAGGGCGAAGTACGCCTCCCCCGCGAAGACCTCCTGCGCGGCGCCGGTGAAGACCCCGCCGTCGCCGAGGGCGGTGCCCACCGCGCGTTCGGGCGCCAGCAACCACCACACCGGGCCCAGGGCGGCGCCGATCAGGGCCATGCCGACCAGGACGCACGCGCCCACGAGAAGCGCGCGGCGCGCCGCTTCCGCACGACTGTGACCGGTCATGTTCCCCCTTCTCCCGGGCCCGTCGGCGCCCCGGAAAAACACTGGCCGCGGGGCACGGGCCGGAAGGAGAATACCCGCATGAGTGACGCCACCGCCCCCTCGCCCCTGACCGAACCCGCCCGCATCGACCCTCCGATGGCCGCCGACGAGCGCACGATGCTCTCGTCGTGGCTGGACTGGCACCGCGCGACCGTGCGCCGCAAGTGCGCCGGGCTCTCCCCCGAGCACGTGGGCGCGGTCCGACTGCCGACATCGCCGCTGATGACGGTGGGCGGCATCGTGTCGCACCTGCGCTGGGTGGAGGCGTTCTGGTTCGAGACGGTCATGCTCGACCAGCCCGATGGCGGACCGTATTCGCCCGAGGATCCCGACGCGGAGTTCCGGATCGGCGCCCATCGGCCGTTGGACGAACTCCTGGACGAGTACGACGTCCAGTGCGCGCGCTCGCGGGAGATCACCGCCCGTCTGGAGCTGGGCAGCTCCTCCCGTGGCCTCCCCGACCACCGGGGACGCACGACGCTGCGCTGGGTCCTGGTGCACATGATCGAGGAGACCGCCCGGCACAACGGGCATCTGGACGTGCTGCGCGAACTCGCCGACGGCGTGACCGGCGAATAGCCCCGCCCCCTGTGGTCAGGCGACCGGGCGCCGCCGGGAGGCACGCGCCCGGTTTCCGCACATCACCGTGCACCACGCCTGGTCCCTGCGCGTACGCAGGAAGTACATGCCGCAGCTGGGAGCGTCGCAACGGCGCAGCCGCTCCCTCCCCTCCCCCGCCAGCAGCACGAGCGCCCGTCTGGCCAGCGCGGCACCGGCGTCGTCGGCCGCCTCCTCGTGGACGAGGTCGCCGTCGGTGCCCAGACGCATGGTCACGGGGGCGTTCGCGGCCAGGGCGTTGAGCTTCTCCCGCGCCTGGTCCGGGATGTCCTCACCGCTCGCCCTGGCGTCCACCGCGGCCCGCAGCGGAGTGCGGAGCGCGCGCAGCGCACCGAGCGGCTCCCGTGCCAGAGCCCGGTCCCCGAGCCGTTCCCGCCACGCCGCGGTCAGCCCGGGATCGGAGAGGAAGTCCACGTCACCGCGTCCGGGACCGGCGCCGATGACGATGGTGTTGGTCAGGTCGAGGACGGGGTGTTCGTGGCCGATCCACGGCATGTCGTAGAACTCACGCAGCGTCATCCCCTCAAGCTACCGGATTCTCCTCCCTGAATCCGTGATACCTTCTCGTCACGGGTTTGGACATACAAATCCGTGACATGTCTGCTCTCCAGAGACGGGATGGCCCCATGACGCTTGAGTACGTCCACTTCGAGACCAGGGACTCCGATGCGCTGACCGCCAGCCGCGACCGGCTCGTCCGCCGCCTGAGGGAGCGCTACGGCGACGCGTTCGTCAGCGCGCGGCTGGTGCGTTACGACGACGGCAGCATCGGTGACGTCATCCTGTGGGGGTCCCGTGAGACCGCGGAGCGCGCCGCGAAGGAGATGCCCTCCGACGAGGCCGCCGCCGAGTTCTTCGGCCAGATCACCACCGTGCACGACATGCGCCACGCCGAGGTCCTGCACAGCGCCTGACACGTCGGCGCCCGCCGGCGGAGGACGGCTCCGTCGGCGGGCGCCCCCGGTCAGAGCCCGTCGCGCCTCACCGTCCGGCGTCCGGTTCGTCGGTGTCGGGTCGGTCGGTGACCGCGTCGTCCTCGGCGAGGATCCGGTACAGACCCCGCTTGGTCTCGTTCAGGAGCCGCTTGGCCCGTTCCACCTGCTCGGCGGTGCCCGCCTGGGCGACCTGGGCCGCCGCGGCGCTGAGTTGGTAGGCGAGCTCGCCGATCTCCTCGTAGCGCGAGCGGGTGTCGGCGTGGGCGTCGGCCCCCGCCTCCCAGGGCGGGGTGAGGTCGGCGCCGTGCTCCTCCAGGTGGGCGACGCCCTCCTCCGTGAGCCGGTAGGGGCGGCGGCGCCCCTCCCCCTCGATCTGGCTGACCAGGCCCTCGTCCTCCAGCTGCTGGAGTATGGGGTAGACGGAGCCGGGGCTGGGCCGCCACATGCCGCCGCTGCGCTCACGGCCCTCGCGGATGATCTCGTATCCGCTGCGCGGTTCCTCGGCGAGCAGCAGCAGGATGCCGGTGCGGACGTCGCCGCGCCGGGCGCGCGGGCCGCCCCGGCGGCCCCGGCCGTGGCCGAAGCCGCCGTGCGGGCCGAACCCCCCGAATCCGGGCGGGAAGGGGGACTCCCCCCAGGGCGAGGGCGGTCCCGGCGGCACGACGGGAGGGCCGGGCGGGTGGGGCGGACGGGGGCCGAACTCGGCACGGGGGTGCTGATGGCGTCCCTCGTCGGACGCCTCGTGGTGGTCCTGGTGGTGGTCGTGGTGGCCGCGCGGGGTGTCGGTGGGCCGCCAGAACCACGGACCGCGGACGGGGCGACGGCCACGCCCCTCCCAGGACCAGGGGCCGGGCAGTGCCATGGCACTCATAGGTACTCCTCCGTCGGTGTAGCGACACGAAGCGACTGTTGGTTATCTCAACGACAGTCGTTCTTTGTTCTGATAGGTCAAAGATATATCGCTAACTCGGCCGACGCAAGGGCCCGACCCCCGAGAAGCGGCCCCGGACACGACGAAGGGGTCCCGCGTGCCGCGAACCGGCACACGGGACCCCTCGGGCCCTCAGACGTCAGTAGTCGACCGCGTACGCCCCCAACAGGCTCTTCATCTCACTGTTGAACTCCGGGGAGATCCGCACCGAGTAGCGGTCCACGGCGTAGATCCGCGACTTCACCGGGTTGTCCACCCGGATCCGGACCGGGGTCTCCCCCTTGTGGGAGTTCAGGACCTGGCGCAGGTCCTCAACCAGTTCCGCGGTGAGCCTTTTCTCGTCCACGGTCAGCAGGACGGGCGGTTCGCCGTCGGACACGTGCGAGATGTCCAGGATCGACATCTCCGAGGCGAACATCGAGTAGGTGCCGTCCCGCTCGTTCAGACGGCCCTTGACGGTGACCGCGGTGTCCTCCAGCAGGGCCTCGACGTACAGCGGGTAGGTCTTGGGGAAGAACAGGACCTCCATGCTGGCGTCCAGGTCCTCCACCGTGGCGATCGCCCACTGGTTGCCCGCCTTGTTGACGCGCTTGTCCACCTTGGAGATCAGTCCGGAGATGCGCACCTCACCGCGCTCCCGGCTCAGCTCACCGGCGACGATCTGGGCGATGGAGGTGTCGCGCGAGCGGGCCAGGATGCGTTCGGCCCCGGCCAGCGGGTGACTGGACACGTACAGACCCAGCATCTCGCGCTCGAAGGCGAGCTTGGTCTTACGGTCCCACTCCTCGTCGCCCCACTGGATGTTCAGCCCGATCGGTGTGGAGTCGCCGCCCTCGTCACCGCCGCCGAACAGGTCGAACTGGCCGTGCGCCTCCTGTTTCTTGGAGCTGATCATGCCGTCGACCGCCGTCTCGTGGTGACGGTACAGCTCACGGCGGGGCTGGCCCAGGGAGTCGAAGGCGCCCGCCTTGATCAGGGACTCGATGACCCGCTTGTTGCAGGCGGCCAGCTCGATCTTGGACAGGAAGTCGGTGAAGGAGGTGTAGCGGCCCTTCTCGTTGCGGGTCTTGATGATGGAGTTGACGACGTTGGCGCCGACGTTGCGGACCGCGCCCATACCGAAGCGGATGTCCCGGCCGACCGGGGTGAAGCGCAGACCGGAGTCGTTGACGTCCGGCGGGAGGACCTTGATGCCCTGGGCCCGGCACTCGGCCAGGTAGACGGCCATCTTGTCCTTGTCGTCACTGACCGAGGTGAGCAGCGCCGCCATGTACGCGGCGGGGTAGTTGGCCTTGAGGTAGGCGGTCCAGTACGCGACGAGGGCGTACCCGGCGGCGTGCGACTTGTTGAACGCGTACCCGGCGAAGGGGAGCATGACGTCCCACAGGGCCTGGGTGGCCTCCTTGGAGAATCCGCGTTCGGCCGCGCCGGGGAAGAACTTGGCCTCCTCCGCCTCCAGGGCCTCCTTCTTCTTCTTGCCCATGGCGCGACGCATCAGGTCGGCGCCGCCCAGCGTGTACCCGGCCAACTGCTGGGCGATGGCCATGATCTGCTCCTGGTAGACGATCAGGTGGTACGTCTCTCCCAGAATCGGGTCCAGGGCGTCCTTGAGCTCCGGGTGGATCGGGGTGATCTCCTGGCGCCCGTTCGACCGGTCGGCGTAGTCGTTGTGCGCGTTGGCCGCCATCGGACCGGGTCGGTACAGGGAGATCACGGCGGTCAGGTCACCGAACTGCTTCGGCTCCATCCGGCGCAGCAGGTTGCGCATCGCGCCGCCGTCCAACTGGAACACGCCCAGGGTGTCGCCGCGCGAGAGGAGGTCGAAGGTCTTCTTGTCGTCCAGGGGGACCTGCCCCAGATCGATGTCGACGCCCTCGGACTCCTTGATGCTCTTGACCGCGTCGTCCATGATCGTGAGGTTGCGCAGACCCAGGAAGTCCATCTTGAGCAGACCCATGTCCTCGCACTGAGGGTAGGGAAAGCCGGTGATGATGGCGCCGTCGGTGTCGCGCTTGTGCACCGGGATGACATCGAGCAGCGGGTCCCGTGACAGGATGACGCCCGCCGCGTGCACGCCGGTGCCGCGGGTCAGACCCTCGATGCCCCGAGCGGTCTCCATGACCTTGGCGACCTGGGGGTCGTTGTCGATGAGGCTGCGCAGCTCGGTGGTCTCCGGGTAGCGCTCGTGCTCGGTGTTGTACACGGCGTCGAGCGGAATCTCGTTGCCGCCGACCGGAGCCGGGAACGCCTTGGTGATCTGGTCACCGGTGGAGTAGGGCATGCCGAGGATGCGGGTGGAGTCCTTGATCGCGGCCTTGGCCTTGATGGTGCCGAAGGTGAGGATCTGGGCGACGCGCTCCTCGCCGTACAGATCCGTGACGTAGTCGATCATCTCGGCGCGCCGACGCTCGTCGAAGTCGAGGTCGATATCGGGCATGGAGACGCGTTCGGGGTTGAGGAACCGCTCGAACAGCAGACCGTGTTCCAGGGGGTTCAGGTCGGTGATGCCCAGGACGTAGGCGACCATCGAGCCCGCCGCCGAACCACGGCCCGGCCCCAGCGCGATCCCCGTCTTGCGCGCGTGCTGACAGATGTCGGCGACCACCAGGAAGTAGGCCGGGAAACCCATCTCGTTGATGATGCCGAGTTCGTACTCGACCCTCCGGCGCGCTTCCTCGGTCGGACCGTCGGGGTAGCGGTTGTGGAGTCCCTTCTCGACCTCCTTGGCCAGCCAGGAGGATTCGGTCTCCCCCTCGGGGATGGGGAAGGCGGGCATCAGGTCGCGGTGCGCGAACACCGAGTCATAGGCGTCCGGTGCGATGCGCTCGGCGATGAGCAGGGTGTTCTTGCACCCCTGGGCCCACTCGTCGAAGTCGAGGATGCCGCGCATCTCGTCGGCGCTCTTGAGGTAGTAGCCCGACCCGTTGAAACGGAACCGGGTGGGGTCGTCCAGGTTCTTGCCCACACCCACGGCCAGCAGGGCGTCGTGCGCGGCGGCCTGGCTCTCGTAGACGTAGTGGGAGTCGTTGGTGACCAGTGGCGGGATGTTCAGCTCCCGACCGACCTTGAGCAGGCCGTCGCGGACCTCCTTCTCGATGTCCACGCCGTGGTCCATCAGTTCCAGGAAGACGTTCTCGCGGCCGAAGATGTCCTGGAGCTTGGCGGCGTACTCGATCGCCTCCTTCTCCTGGCCCAGGCGCAGACGGGTCTGCACACCGCCGGAGGGGCAGCCGGTGCTGACGATGATGCCCTCGCTGTGCTCGGCCATGAGCTCCAGGTCCATGCGGGGCTTCATGTAGTAGCCCTCGATGGAGGCGAGGGAGGACATCTTGAACAGGTTGCGCAGCCCGGTCTCGTTCTCCGCGAGCATCGTCATGTGCAGGTAGCGGCCGCCACCGGAGATGTCCTTGCCGCCCTCGGCCGCGACGTCGTCGGAGCCGCTGGCCCGGCCCCAGAAGACGCGCTTCTTGTGGAAGCGGGACTCCGGGGCGACGTAGGCCTCGATCCCGATGATGGGCTTGACCCCGGTGCCCTTGGACTGCTGGAAGAACTCGTAGGCCCCGAACATGTTGCCGTGGTCGGTCATGGCGACCGCCGGCATGCCCAACCGCGCGGCCTCCTTGTACAGGGGCTTGAGTTTCGCGGCGCCGTCCAGCATCGAGTACTCGGTGTGGACGTGCAGATGGGTGAAGGAGTCAGCCATGGCTCGGGTGCCCCCAGGAGGGTCGACGGACGGGTGATGCTCCTGAGCCTACGACTTTCCCACGACTCTCGCGGCCCCCTGTGGACAACCGAAACGGGTCCCCCACTGATCAGCGCGGGACCCGCCCGACGAGCCGCGATCTAGATCACGACATCGTTCTCACGGACGTAGTGGCGGACGAAGGCGTCCATCTCGCCCTTCGTGAACCGCAGCGGCTCGGCCACCGGGTTCTTGGAGTCGCGGATGGCGACCATCTCGGGGGTGTTCGCGACGAGGACGCAGGACTCCTCGTCACCGTCGGAGTCGTTGTTGCCACCGCAGGGCTTCACCCAGTCAGCCCCACTCAGGTTGATGTCGTACAGGTCGTGCACGAAACCTCCTCGGTTCTCCGCCAACAGCGGGCCTCCGCAGCAGGGGAGTGACCTCTTGCTCGCGGCTGCCGTATCGGTGCCCCCGCGAACAGCAGTGAACACGTCTTCCCTGCTCACAATGACGGCCCCGCGCTCACGAGCGGCCATAGGGGATTCGGGCATCTCGACCACCCGCTCACGGCTGGGTTGTGACCAGGGCTGGCCGCTCTGGGCTCAGGTCCCCCGGCACATGGCCTGAGCCCCGGGAGGCACCGTCACGGAACACGTCGGCTGGTGACCGGGGCCCCGGTCACCAGCCGACGAGAGGGATCAGGCGCACTTGGCAGAGGCGAGGAAGGCGTCCCACTCCCCCGCGCCGAAGGAGAAGTAGCCCAGCCCGGGGTTCTTGGAGTCCCGCAGGTTCATGTGGCAGTCACCCTGGGCCACCTCCACGCACTCCCCGCCTTGGGCGCTGCTGTAGGAGGACTTCCGCCAATCCAACGCGACCTCGACGCAGTCACCACCCTTGCTCCCGCTGTAGCTGGACTTCCACCACCCAGACTCGGGAAGTTTCCGTGGCTTGGTCATAGGTCTCTCGCAATCCCCATCATCAGCTCAACAGAGGCACGGGGCGCCAATGCCTGCATGCAGAGAACATCGAACGCCTGTCGCATCGGGAGGACATCCTTCGCCTGGTTGGACATTGTGGCAGCCCCGCCAGCCTCGATGTACAGCAGTGGGTCATCGTCGACGAAGTCGAGGAGGTTCCACGACCCATCCAGCCCGGCATGTTCAGTCGCCTCGATCGGCACGATCCCGAGATTCACAACGTGATTCTCGACCAGCTCAATGAGCCGTTCGATCTGCTCTCTCAGCACGGCAGCGCCACCGATCGGACGTCGGACTACGGTCCCATCGATGACTGCGAACACCGTTAGCGGGCATTCGCGTCGAAGGATGTGCTGACGCTGGACCCTAGCCGTGGTCCGCCGCTCGACTTCATCGTCACCCATGTATGGGCGATCGCAGCTGAGGACAGCTCGCGCATATGCCTCGGTTTGGAAAAGCCCTGGCACTGTCTGTGACTGGAAGGCGTAGATGGACGTGGCCTCTGCTTCAAGCACGGCATAGGGCCTGAACCACGAGGGTTAGGGGTCGTTGGCGCTCTCCAGGAGCGGCAGTATCCGGCTGAGGGCACCCCCGGTGTCCAGCACCTGGTCGCAGTACTCGGTGAACCTGGACGTGACCCTGTCCCCCTCGCGGGCGTCCAGCGGCGACCGTTTGGCGGTCTCGATCATCGAGACCATGGACTTGGAGTACGGGATGAGGTCGGCGAGCTGGGCCTGCGTGAGCCCCGCCGCCTCCCGGTACCGCTTGAGTTCACTCGCGTAGTACCGCAGAGCCAGCGGAGTCGCGCGCTGCGGTTCGTCCGCTTCCTCATCAGGCACGAGGTGCAGATCGGTCATGGCTGGCTCTCCGGAGGGGGTGAGGGGTGACACCGACCCCGATGAATCGGCAATCTCAGCGTAGTTCCGTGATCACCTTCGGTGGAGGTTTTCCACAGGCCGGGTTCGGTCACCTGGTCACAGTCGCTCCGGCCACGCTCACAGTGGATCGCGCGAAACCACAACACTCCACAGGCCCCTGCGGCATTTCGGACGGGAATCCACTGATCAATGGGTGAGCAGGAACCAGTAGCGCAGGGTGACACCTCTGTCGCAGTCTCGACGCATGGAGAACACCACCGCGCAGCGCGTCCACCCCTTCGCCATCACACACGACGACCTACGATCCGAGGCCGACGCCCTGGCCGCCGAACAGGCACCGCGACGGTTCGCCATCCTCGCCCTGGACCACGACGAGCAGGACGGCGTCATCCTCGCCTGGGGACCGCGTTTCGGAGACGGCCGTGTCGTCCTCACCGGAGAGACCGCACCGATTCGCGGCACGTTCGGTTCCCTGGACTCCGCGCTCCGACTCTTCCGGTACGGCGGGGACACCACATACGTCACCTGGATCGACCCGGCCCCGGAGCCGATCCCAGAGGACTAACGTCCCCGGACCGCGCGGGCGACGTCGCGCAGCCAGGACTCGCGGAAGGTCGGCTCACCGGTGAGGATCGCGTGGATCTCCTCGCGCACCTCACGTGTGCGGCCGTGCCGGTAGAGGGCGACCGCCTGGGCCAGCCCCCTGCGCGCCTCCTCGTCATGGCGGGGAGCGGTCACCTCCGGATCGGCCCAACGGGTCCGCCGGAAGGAGTGGGCGGTCTTGGGCTGGTGGTTGCCCAGGTACTGCCACAGCCCCAGTTCGATCGAGACGTTGCGCACGGCCCTGCCCGGCAGCTCCCCGACCCAGTCCTTGTGCTGCTGCCACCGCCAGGTGTTCGGGCTGGTCTTTCCACGGGCGGTGATCCCCAGGTAGCGGATCTTGGCGCGGATCACGTTCCAGGAGGCGCGCTCGTCATCGATCCAGTCACGCAGCTCGCGGTGGAGGTTGGTGAACGTCGACCCGTGCAGGACGAGGTCGGCGAAGACCACCGGTCGGCGTCGCGCGGCGAGCTCCCCCGGGGACAGCCCCGAGGCGGCGAGGTTGACGCGCAGTCGGGCGCGCTCCTGCCGGGTGAGCCCCATCCCGTCGAGACCGTACAGGGACAGGGGGAGCTGGTTGAGCCGCGACGTGTGAGGGGTGTCCGCGAGCGCTCCGCTGAGCAGGTCGAACACGCTGTCGGCGGACCGGCCGACGAAGTACAGGTCACCGTCGAGGCTGCGGGCGAGAACTTTGGCGGCGCACTCGATGATCCAGGGCAGGTACGGGTGGGCGTGGTCGAGCCCGTCGAGCAGCGAGCCGAGCCGGTCGCCACGGGCGATGTTCCAGCGGAAGGGGCGGATCGGTTCCATGAGGCGGCATTGAAACAGGGCGGTCGTGGACGGGACAACCGGTTTCCGCGCGCCCGTGGACGGCCGACCTGCTAACGTCCGGCGGACAGAGCGGATTCGCCCCGCCTCCCCAGCGAGAGGTCCTTCCATGCGTTCGACCGCCACCCTGGTGCTGGCCTCCTCGGGTGTGCCCCGGATGCCCGCGGCGTCGGTGGTCTCGCCCTCGGTTCCGGGCCCGCCCGGCCCCGGTGAGGTGCGGTTCGCGACCTTCAACACCGCTCTGACCCGCCCGGCGGCCGAAGCGCTGCTGGCGGAGCTGGCCGGGCCGGGCGGCGCGCAGCTCCGCAACGTCGCCGAGATCGTCCAGCGCGTGCGCCCCGACGTCCTGCTCGTCAACGAGTTCGACCACGACCCGGACGGGATCGGGCCGCGCCTGTTCCAGGACCGCTACCTGTCGGTGGGACACCGCGGCGCCCGGGGGATCGAGTACCCGTACGTGTACACGGCGCCCGTCAACACCGGGGTGGCCTCGGGGGTGGACCTGGACGGCGACGGCCGGGCGGTGACCGAACCCGGCAGTGCCGCCTACGCCGGGGACGCGTTCGGGTTCGGGCTGTTCCCGGGCCAGTACGGCATGGTCCTGTTCTCGCGGTATCCGATCCTCACCGACCGGGTGCGCACCTTCCGGACGTTCCGCTGGGCGGACCTGCCGGGGGCGCTGCTGCCGGTGCGCCCCGGCACGGGCGCGCCGTTCCACTCGGAGGAGGCGCTGGAGGTCCTGCGCCTGTCCTCCAAGAGTCACTGGGACGTTCCGGTGGACGTGGGCGGACGGCGTCCGGTGCACGTGCTGGCGAGCCACCCCACCCCGCCCGCCTTCGACGGCCCCGAGCGGCGGAACGTGCTGCGCAACCACGACGAGATCCGGTTCTGGGTCGACTACCTGTCCCCGGACGCCGGGCACCTGTACGACGACGGGGGACGGCGGGGCGGATTGGCGCCGGAAGCCCCGTTCGTCGTCGCGGGGGATCTGAACGCCGACCCGGCGGCGGGGGACGGGCACTCCAAGGCGATCACCCGGCTGTTGGAGCATCCCCGTGTGCGGGACGTGGAACCCGCCAGCCGGGGCGGCCTCGGTGCCGCCGCCCTGGACGCGGGGGCGGCTCCACCCGAGGGCCACCTGCGCGCGGACTACGTGCTGCCGTCGGCGGAACTGCCCGTGGGGCGGGCGGGAGTGTTCTGGCCCGCGGCGGACGATCCGCTGTTCCGGCTGACCGGCGACCACCCCTTCCCCAGCTCGGACCACCGGCTGGTGTGGGTGGACGTGGGGCGCCCCTGAGCGGGTGGGGTCAGGACCTCTTCGGTCGACGTCTCCAGAGCACCCGCAGCGGCTGGGTGACCACCCCGTAGAAGGCGAGAGCGGTCAGGGGGACGGCCGTGACGATCAGCGCGACGAACCACGCGTCAGCTCCTTCGACGTCCTTCACGGTCACGACGTCGCCCGGGTCGTCGTGGCTCCGGAAGACCTCGATCTCCTCCCCCTCCTCCACGTCGGAGGCGAGGTTGTCGACCTCCCGCACATACTCGGTGCCCCGCACCACGTAGGAGATCTCTCCGTCCTCGTTCCGACACCCGCGCCCGTTGCATGGCCAGACGTCCACCACCGTGGCCGTGGTGAGCCTGGGGTTGTCGACCGGGGTCGGGTCCACGACGGCGATGGGCACCAGGACACCGAACGTGATCAGGGTGATGAAACAGAACAGTATTCCCCGGTCGCTGAGGAACGTGTCGAGTGACAGGTCGATCACACCGCGCTGTCCGGGGATCTCGCGTTGGTCCCTGGACACCCTCAGGTGCAGAAGGAAGAAAGCGACGCCGAGAGCCAGTGAGACGGCCGCGACGGCGGCGGCCGTCCCGACCGGACGCCGAGCCCCGTCGATCGCCACCAGGGGGTCGGGGCCGGGCACCACCTCGACGGCGACAGGGGATCCGTGGGCACGGGGCGCGTCGCTGAGGACGGGATCGGCACGCCACTCCCCGTTCCACTCGTGCCACACGTACTGGTCGTCAGCGAGGAACCAGATGGCCCGCGCGGTACCGTCCTCGCCCCGGGTATCGAGCGCGTGGTTCTCCAACACCCAGACCCCAGCGAACACCACGGCAGCCAGACCCACGAGAAGACACAGCAGAGCGGGGAGCAGCCAGCGGTTCGCCTCCCTGCGCAACTTCTCACGGCGCTCTCCGTCCCGGCACCGCCCTGCCTCCGAGGGCGGCTCGGGGGGGACGGACTTCCTCCGTCGCCGGGACCGGGCCATACTCTCTCCCTCCGCGGCCCGTGCGGGGACAGGATCCGGACCACGGGGAATGGGACGCGGTTCCGAACCGGACGGTTCCCCGAATCGTGGAATCGGAGCCGGTCAGCGCCGCCCTTCGGCCTCCTCCTGGGCGGCGGCCAACCCGGCGCTGATGACGCTGTCCATGATCGCGGCGAGCCGGTCGGCGCCCAGGCGCGGCGCGTGTTCGGCCATGCGCTCGACCAGTTCGCGCTCGCGGCGCTCGTCGCGTCCGGCGAAGTAGCCGACCGGCTTGAGCCGCTGGACCTGGGCGGCGACGAGGGCGCGGCGCTCCAGGAGCTCGGCGAGTTCGGCGTCCATCTGGTCGATGCGGCCGCGCAGGTGGCTGATCCGCTCGTCGGCGGTGGGCTCGGGCGTGGTGGCCGGACGGTGCACGGTGTTCTCCAACGGGTGTGGACGTGGTGCGGCCGAACGTCCCGCCGGGGTTCCGTCGATGGGGAGCATCGGCCGCCTGAAAGACGAAGGAGCACCGGGGCGTTGCCCGAGTGCTCCGTTGCCGACGATCCCTGTGTCCGCCTACGTGTCAGCGGCCGACGGGACCGTCGGCTGGCTAAACACGAAATAGCGGTGGATCATGGCGCCGATACTACCGTCTTGTCTCCCCCGGCGGCTACGAGCCGGCCTCGGGCAGTTTGAGCTGCACCATGATGGCGGTTCCCTCGGCGGTGACCTCGCCGCCGGCGCGGATCTCGCCGGAGACGAACACCTTGCGCCGCTCCACGCCGGTCACGCGCGAGGTGATCTCCAACGGGGTGAACAGCGGGGTGGGTCTGCGGTAGTCCACTTCGAGTCTGGCGGTGAGGCCGGGCATGCCCGCGACGGCGGCGGCGCTGCCGACGGCCTGGTCGAGCAGGGCGGCGACCCACCCGCCGTGGACCAGCCCGGGCGGCCCCTGGTAGACGGTGTTGAGGGTGACCTCGCCGCGCAGGCCCTCGGCGGTGCGCTCCAGGGAGAGCGGCGGGGCGGCGGGGTTGGTGTCGCCCGCGACGATGTTGGTGATGGTGCCGTACTCGGTGGTGCCGTCCCGCAGGTCTCGCTCGACCATGGCGCCGACCTGGCGGCGGGCGACGTTGAGTCGGTCGGTGAGCGTCTCGACGGTGGCGGCGGCCTCGGCGAGGGTGGCTGGGTCCGCTTCGGTGTTGGCGACGGCGTCGAGGAGGTCGTGGACGCGGGCCACCAGGGAGCGCAGCTCCGGGGGGATGTCGGCGCCGTTGACGACGGGGAGGCCGAACTCCCGGGGGTCGGGCAGTGCGGAGACCGGCTGCGTGTTGACCGTCATGTGTTCCTCGTCGGGTCGGGTGTGCACGGGGCGGCGGGGGGCACGAACTCAAAACCGAATCCTACTCGGTGGTATTCCAGGAAGACGTCTCGTGCCCTGCGCTTTCGGCCACACCCCGTCCCACGGACACCGGTCAGCCCAGGTGGCGCACCATGTGCAGGTGGGGGATGCCCGCGTCCAGGAACTCCTCGCCGTGGGCGGTGTAGCCGAGCCGTTCGTAGAAACCGAGCGCGTGGGTCTGGGCGTGCAGCTCGACCGTCGTGAGCCCGCATTCCCTGGCGCGGTCCTCCACGGCGCGCACCAGGGCCGCGCCGGTACCGGTCCCCCGTCCCTCGGGCAGGACGGCCAGCCGACCGAGCACGCCGACCCCCCCGCCCTGGTCCACGAGCCGGACCGTGCCCACGGGGACACCGTCGACTAGGGCGAGGAGGTGGTCGGCGGTCGCGTCGCGCTCGTCCCACTCCTCCTCGATGGGCACCCGCTGCTCGCAGACGAACACGGCGCCCCGGATGACGAACACGGCGGCGCGGTCGCGCTCGTCCACGGCCAGGCGGATCAGGGGTTCGGTACTGGTCATGTCCGCAGACTAACCGGCCCCGGAACCGGGCGACCCCCGGACGCCCCACCTAGTCTTGGGGTATGGGCCAGCCCGAGACCGTCCACCCCCGTGTCGAGGACCCGCGCGTGGAGCACGCGCGCTACTGGCGTTTCTCCGGGCTTGCGGACACCGAACTGCTCACCGCGCGGTTCGTCACCACCACGTTCGTCCGCCACACCCACCCCACCTACACGATCGGGGTGATCACGGACGGGATCGAGGAGTACACCCACGCGCGCGGCCGCGCGCGCGTGGGTCCGGGCGGCCTGGCCGTGGTCGGCCCCGGCGAGGTGCACACGGGTCACGCCGGGGTTCCGGAGGGATGGAGCTACCGCGTCTTCTACCCCTCCCCCTCGGTGGTCGAGGACGTCGCCCGCGAACTGGGGATGCGCGGCACGCCCGCCTTCACGGACTCGGGCATCCACGCGCCCGAGGCCGCCCGGGTCCTGGCCCGGGCGCACCTGGCCGCCGAGCGGGGCGAACCGCTGGCCGCCTCCTCCCACGCCCGCCGGGGGCTGGGGCTGCTGCTGGGCTCCCACGGACGCGAACGCGCCGCCGAGCCGACCAGACACGCCGCCCGGCCGCAGGTCGCCCTGGCCCGCGAGGTGCTGGCGGAGCGGCTGGTGGACCCGCCCACGCTGGAGGAACTGGCCGCGCACGTGGGGATGGGTCCGTTCGCGCTGGCCCGGGCCTTCCGGGCCGCCCACGGCCTGCCGCCGCACGCCTACCTGAACCAGCTCAGAATCGACCGGGCCCGGTCCCTGCTGCGCTCCGGCCGCCGTGTGGGCGAGGTCGCCGCCGAGGTGGGCTTCGCCGACCAACCGCACCTGACCCGCCACTTCAAGCGCCACCTGGGGGTACCGCCCGGCACCTACCAGCGGGCGATCCTGGCCTCCTGACGCGCCCGGCGGGTCACCAGCCGCCGGGGCGCGGACCCCGCGCACGCAGGCGTTCGCGCAGCAGCGCCGGAACCTGCCGAAGGAAGTCACGAAGGGCAGGGGCACCCACCCGGCTCAGTACCCGGTTGAGCTGCCGCAGCAATCGGAGGTTCGGCCGCTGGAAGTTGTCGGTCAGTCGCAGAGTGTGCACCGCGTCGCCCCTACCGCCCCGCTCGACCACCTCGCTCAGGTGCTCCGCCAACCGGGACGGATCGTTCCAGTCGGCCATCATGGACACGATCCCGTCCACGCCGATGACGAAGACCGAGTCGGGCAGCGCGCCGTAGTCGCGGGGCATCGTCCCCTCGACGTCGTCGACGAGGACCGTGCGCGCCATGCTCTCCAGTCTGACCAGGTCGTGGGCGTGGCGCAGTTTCTGGTCGAACTCCCTGTGGGCCGGGTACCTCCGCCCGGGGTGGGCCTCCCGCACGTAGACGACGTAGAAGTCGACGTCTCCGGAGAACCGCCGCGCCAGCGCGGCCATGGGCTCCAGCTTGTCCACGAAGATCGGGCAGCTAATGCTGCCGAACTCGATCACGACCGGCCATTCACGCCACAGTGAGGACAGCTCGATCGACCGTCCCTCCACGTCGTACAGGGTGGCGTCGATGGCTTGCCGCCCCACCCCCCACCCGGCGGCGCTCCTTGCCGGAGACGTAGTGGTCGACGGAGAAGTGTGGGTGGTCGTCATTCGTCGCCCGCTCCATGGGATCCTCCCCAAACGCCGGAACGCGTGGCCGTGAAGCATGCCCCCATCACCTCCCCCGTTCCCCCCGAATGACCCCAGCCGAGAGCGCAAGAACGTTCAAGACCCGGACCGGTGCGCGTACCTACCGTCGGTGGACGTGAAAGCTCCCTCGTTCCTTCGCTCCACCGCCGTGCGCGACGGCATCGGGCTCGGCGTCGCCGTGGGCGCCGCCGGCCTGGCCTTCGGCACCGCAGCGGTGACCGCCGGGCTCTCCCCCGCACAGGCGGTGTTCCTGAGTCTGTTCACCTTCACCGGCGCGTCCCAGTTCGCCCTGGTCGGCGTGGTCGCCGGAGGCGGAAGTCTGGTCGCGGGCGTGCTCGGGGCCCTGCTGCTCGGCGCCCGCAACACCCTCTACGGCCTCCGCCTGGCCGACGTCCTGGGGTGGCGCGGTGTGCGGCGGGCCGTCGCGGCGCACGGGGTCATCGACGAGACCGCCGCGATGACCCTGCCCCACACCGACCGGACCGCGGCCCGCGAGGCGTTCACGGCCACCTACGTGGTCCTGGGCGCGTTCTGGACGGCCACGACCCTGGTGGGATCGCTGGCCACGGACCGGGTGGCCGACGTGTCCGCGTTCGGACTCGACGCGGTGGGACCGGCGGTCTTCCTCGGGCTGCTGTGGCCCCGGCTCCGCGACGGGGGCGCACGGGTGCGCGTGATCGCCCTGCTCGGCGCGGGTGTCGCACTGGCCACCACGCCCCTGCTGCCGCCCGGGGTGCCGGTGCTGCTGGCCGCCGCGGCCGCTCTGGTCGGACTCCTGGGTCCCGGCGCCGAACCCGTGTCCCGGCCCGACCGCGTGTCCGTCGAGGAGGGCCGGCCATGACCCTGTGGATCTCGCTGATCGCCACCGCCGCCGGGTGCTACCTGCTCAAGTACGCCGGACTCGCCGCCCCTCGCCGACTGTTGGACATCCCCTGGCTCCAGCGGTTCGCCACGGCCGTGCCGATCGCGCTGCTCGCCGCGCTGATCGCCGTGGAGGCGCTGCGGGGCGAGGGCCAGGCGCTGGCCTGGGACACCGCGCGGATGGGTGGGCTCGGCGCCGCCGTGCTCGCCCTCGTCCTGCGGGCGCCCTTCCTCGTCGTGGTGGTGGCCGCGGCGGCCACCACGGCCGCGCTCCGGTGGTGGGGGGCGGGCTGAGGCCCGGACGCGACGGGGCCCGCCCCAGGCACTCTCACTCCGCGTAGGCCGCGGCGGACTCCCGCAGCGCGCGCACGACGGCGCGGATGGCGGGCCGCCGCGAGCCGTCGCTCCGCCAGAACACGTACACCTGGCGGACCAGGGCGGGCTGGACGGGCACGATCCGCACCCCCTCGGGTACGGGGCCCCGCCCCAGTCGGGGCATGACCGCGGCGCCGATCCCGGCGGCGATGAGCGCCAGTTTGGTCTGGTGCTCCTCGACGTTGTGGATGATGACGGGTTCGGCGCCGCGTGAGCGGATCATGTCGTGCAGCCAGTCGTCACAGATCGACCTGCGCGACCAGCTGATCCACGGCAGGGTGAGGATCTCGTCCAGGTCCAGCAGCTCGCGGTGGGCCAGGGGGTGGTCGGCGGGCAGTGCGATGTCGCCGACATCCTCCATGAGCGGCGCCCGGCTCATACCGCTGGGCAGATCCAGCGGGGCGCCGTCCCAGTCCACGACCATGGCCAGGTCGGCGTCCCCGCGCGCCATGGCGGGCAGGCTCTCGTGCGGTTCCTCCTCGTGCAGTTCCAGGCGCAGCCGGGGGTGGGCCTCGCGCAGGGAGACCAGGGCGTGCGGCAGGAGTCCGCGCACGGCGGTGGGGGTGGCCGACAGGCGCAGGTGCCCGACGACGTCGTCGCGGTGGGCCTCCAGTTCGGCCTCGGCCCGCTGGACCAGGGACAGGATGCGGGCCGTGTGCTCGACGAGGAGCTCGGCGGCGTCGGTGAGGCGCACGCCCCGCCCGGTCCGTTCCACGAGGGGTTGGCCGACCTCGCGTTCCAGTTTGGTCAGCTGCTGGGAGACGGCGGAGTTGGTGACGTGGAGGGCCTGGGAGGCCGCGCTGAGGGATCCGTGCGCGGCGACGGCGTGGAGGACCCGGAGCCGGTCGACACTAAGCATGTAAGCGACTCTAATTCATGACTTAAGGAATTATAAGTAGACCTAAGACATCCGACGACGGTACAACGGTCGCATGTCCGTGCTCTCCCCGCCCCCGACCACGTCCGGGACCACCGCCCGCGTGCTGTCCGACTGGCGCGTCAAGTTCGTCCTCCTGGCCCTGATCTGGGGCACCAGCTTCGTCTTCATCAAGATCGGCGCCCAGGCTCTGGCTCCGGCCCAGCTCACCCTGGGGCGGATGGTCTGCGGGGCGCTCCCGCTCCTGGCCGTCCTCCTGCTGCGCGGCGGTCGGCTGCCCCGCTCACCCAGGCTCTGGGGCCACCTGTTGGTGACCGCGCTGCTGCTGAACACCGTGCCGTTCACGCTGTTCGGCTACGCCGCGCAGCTCATCCCCTCCGCGCTCATGGGCATCGTGAACGCCTCCACGCCGCTGTTCGCCGTGGTGTTCTCCATGCTCCTGCTGGCCGACGAGCGTCCCGACCGCGACCGGTTCCTGGGGCTGGCCATCGGCTTCGTCGGCGTCCTCACCGTGTTCGGGGTGTGGAACTCCCTGAGCGAGGTGTCGGTCGGCGGCCGGGACGCGCTGGTCGGCATGCTGCTCGTGGTGGGTGCGACCGCCTGCTACGGGCTCGGCACGCCCTACCTCCGGCGCTTCGTGGCGGGCAGTTCGCACGGCGCCCTGGAGCTGAGCACACTCCAACTCCTGCTGGGCGCGGTACCGCTGGCCGTCCTGGTGCCGCTGACCACCGACGCGCCCACGGAGCTGGACTGGCGGGTGGTCGTCTCGGTGGTCGCGCTGGGCGCCCTGGGCACCGGGCTGGCCTACATCCTCCAGTACGCCATCGTGCGCGCCGCGGGCGCCACCGTGGCCACGACGGTCACCTACGTGGCGCCGGTCGTGGCGATCGCGGCGGGCATCGTGCTCATGGGCGAGACACTGACGTGGAACCAGCCGCTGGGCGCCGCGGTCATCATCCTCGGCGCGGCCCTGTGCCAGGGGGTTCTGCGCACCCGGCGCGTCCCGTCCCGGCACACGTGAGGGGCGGCCGGGCGGGAACCCCCGTCCGACCGCCCCCCGGAGCGTGTGGCGGCTCAGTCCTCGCGGAGCGCCTCCACCGCCGCCGCGAGGTCGTCCGGGTAGGGACTGGTGAACTCCACCGGGCGGTGCTCGGTCGGGTGGTCGAAGCCCAGCCGGACCGCGTGCAGCCACTGGCGGCGCACGCCCAACCGCTCGGCGAGCGTGGGATCGGCGCCGTAGAGCATGTCCCCCACGCACGGGTGGCGCAGCGCCGACATGTGCACCCGGATCTGGTGCGTGCGCCCGGTCTCCAGCTTGATCTCCAGCAGGCTGGCGGCCCGGAACGCCTCCTGGGTGTCGTAGTGGGTGATCGAGGGGCGGCCCCCCGCGACCACGGCCCAGCGCCCGTCCCCGGAGGGGTGCCGGTCGATCGGCGCGTCGACGGTGCCGCGCAGCGGGTCGGGGTGCCCCTGGACCAGCGTGTGGTAGCGCTTGTCCACGGTGCGCTCCTTGAACGCCCGCTTGAGCACGCTGTAGGCGGTCTCGCTCTTGGCCACGACCATCAGACCGGTGGTGTTGGCGTCCAGGCGGTGCACGATCCCCTGCCGCTCGGCCGCTCCGCTGGTCGCCACCTGGACACCGGAGGCGAGCAGCCCCTCCAGGACGCTCGGGCCGGTCCAGCCCACGGTGGGGTGGGCGACCACCCCGACCGGCTTGTCCACGACGATGATGTCGGCGTCCTCGTGCACGATCCGCAGACCCGGCACGGGCTCGGGGCGCGGCACCGGCGCGGTGGGCGGCGGCGGGAGCGTGATCTCCAGCCAGGCCCCGGCCTGGACCCGGTCGGACTTGCCCGCCTCGGATCCGTCGACCAGGACGCTGCCGTCGAGGATGAGTTCGGCCGCGCGGGTGCGCGACAGGCCGAACATGCGGGCGATCGCGGCGTCGAGCCGGTCACCCTCCAGCCCGTCGGGCACCGGCAGGCTCCGTGTGTCGGTCACTTGCCCCTCCCCCCGTCGGTGTCCTCGTCCGAACGCCCGGCCCGGCCGTCCTTCTTCTCGTCCGCGGCCAGACTGCCGTCCAGGTTGATCCCCCGGAAGGTCAGCAGCACCACCAGGCACGCACCCACCACGACGCAGGAGTCGGCGATGTTGAACACCGGCCAGTACGGCACGCGGATGAAGTCGACGACCGCGCCGTGCAAGGGGGCGGGGTCGCGGAAGAGGCGGTCCAGGAGGTTCCCGGCCGCCCCGCCCATCATCAGACCGAGGGTGACCCCCCACCAGACGTTGCGCACGCGCAGGCCCATGTAGGCGATGACGCCCACCACGACGGTGGCGATGGCGGTGAACACCCACGTGTGGTCGGTGCCCAGCGAGAACGCGGCCCCGGTGTTGTACACCAGTGTGAACTGGAGGAGTCCGCCGACCACGTCGACGCTCTCCCCCTCGGAGAAGGTCGACAGGACCCACTGCTTGGTGGCGAGGTCGGCGAGGACCGCGGCCAGCGCGACCGACAACAGGAGCAGGTACCTGCGCGGTCGCGCCTCGGCGGTGTCGGGCGTGGTCATGTTGCTGTCCCCGGAGGGCTCTACCTCAGTCAGCGACGCTCCTCGCGCTGTTTGCAGGTGACGCACAGGGTGGCTCTGGGGAAGGCCTGCAGACGTGCCTTCCCGATGGCCTGACCGCAGGACTCGCAGACCCCGTAGGTTCCCGCGTCCATCCGTTCGATCGCCCGCTCGCTCTTGGCGAGCAGGTCACGAGTATTGTAGGCCAACGCCAGATCGTGTTCGCGCTGGAAGGCCTTGGCCCCGGTGTCGGCGGGGTCGTCCCCCGCGCCCTCGACCGGGTCGCTCAGCCGGGCGGCGAGCTCGTCCTCACTCTCCCGGATCTCCTCGCGCAGGGCCGCGATCTCGTTCTGGAGCCGTTCGCGGACCTCGGCGATCTCCTCCGGCGTCCAGGGCTCCTCCCCCGGACGGACCGGCAGCCTGGCGGCTTCGGTGGCCTTCATCGCACTTCCCCTCCCAGACGGGCTCGCCCGCCCCGTGCCCCGCCGACCGCGGGACCTCCCCCACGTGGGCCGTTGCGCGAGCGGTGCCGGAAGCCTAGGCAAAACGCGAGCTCAAGGCAATGATCCAGGCGGTGCGCCCTCGTCTCACCTGGTTCAAACGACGGCCAAGCCCCGGTGCTTCCCCGGGCTAGTCGGCGGTGGCGAACCCGCCGTAGTCCTCGGCGAGCGCGGACAGGTGGGGCTCGTCGAACACGGCCGGTCCGCCGTGGGGACCGGTGCGCACCTCGATCACCCAGTCCACGTCCTCCGCGTCGTCCTCACCGGCGAGCATGTCCCGGTGCACGTGGCAGGGCTCGTACCCCTGCTCCAGCAACTGCTCGGCCAACTCGTCGGCGTCCTCGCGGTCGGGCAGGCTCACCATGACCGCTCCGCGCGTGCCCTCCGACATGACCGGAACCCTCCCCCGGGTGAAAACGCGCCGTGCGCCGCACCGCGCTGCGTTATCCTGACTCTCAAGGCGTCGATGGGGACGAGTAACGCTGGCCCCGACCGGACGGACACAGCCTAGAGGGCCCACTCCGTCCAAGCGACCCGGGGACGGTGGGAGCCCGGGGGCACGACCAGCGCGAAGATCACCCCGGAGCCGCCGGAGGAACGGGAGCAGCGCGCTCCCCAGTAGAACCGGCACCAGCGCAACGAAGAGGGACCCGCCGCCGACCGCCCAGCGGACCGGCCGCGGTTCCAAGGAGGGTGGTACCGCGGGGCCCGAGCCTCGTCCCTCCGTCAGGCACACCCCTGATGGAAAGGTACGACGGTGGCCAACGACCCCCGGCCCGAATCCCGCGCGCTGCCCCAGCTGCCCGCGCAGATCGATCTACCCGCGATGGAGCGCGAGATCCTCGGCCGCTGGTCGAAGGAGAACGTCTTCCAGCGCTCGCTCGACCAGACCCGCGGCGGCCCCAACTGGGTCTTCTACGAAGGGCCGCCCACCGCCAACGGACAGCCCGGCGTGCACCACGTCGAGGCGCGGGCGTTCAAGGACGTCTTCCCGCGCTTTCGCACCATGCGCGGCTACCACGTCGACCGCAAGGCCGGGTGGGACTGCCACGGTCTGCCCGTCGAGGTCGCCGTGGAGAAGGAACTGGGCCTGTCCGGCAAGAAGGACATCGAGCGCTTCGGCATCGCCGAGTTCAACGACCGCTGCCGCGAGTCCGTCCTGCGCAACGTCGACGCCTTCACCGCCATGACCGAGCGCATGGGCTACTGGGTGAACATGGACGACGCCTACCGCACCATGGACCCCCAGTACGTGGAGTCCGTGTGGTGGGCGCTCAAGCAGATCTGGGAGAAGGGGCTGCTGGTCCGCGACTACCGGATCAGCCCCTACTGCCCCCGGTGCGGGACGACCCTGTCCGACCACGAGCTCGCCCAGGGCTACGAAACGGTCACCGACCCGTCCGTCTACGTGCGCTTCCCGGTGACCTCGGGGCCGCTGGCCGCACCCGAGCACCCGACGTCGCTCCTGGTGTGGACCACGACCCCGTGGACGCTGGTCTCCAACACGGCCGTCGCCGTGCACCCGGACGTGTCGTACGTGGTGGCCACGGACGGCACCGAGCGCCTGGTGGTGGCCGAGCCCCTCTTCGAGAAGGTCCTGGGCGAGGGCTGGGAGCTGACCGGCGAGCGGTTCGAGGGTGACGAGATGGAGCGCTGGACCTACCAGCGCCCCTTCGACCTGGTGTCCTTCGACGAGCCCGCGCACTACGTCCTGCTGGCCGACTACGTCACCGTCGAGGACGGCACCGGCCTGGTCCACCAGGCCCCCGCCTTCGGTGCGGACGACATGACCACCTGCCGCGCCTACGGCCTTCCGGTGGTCAACCCGGTGCGTCCGGACGGCACGTTCGAGGCCGACCTGTCCCTGGTGGGCGGGGTCTTCTTCAAGGAGGCCGACAGGACCCTGGTCCGCGACCTGAAGGCCCGCGGCCTGATGTTCCGCCACCAGTCCTACGAGCACTCCTACCCGCACTGCTGGCGCTGCCACACCGCGCTGCTGTACTACGCCGTGCCGTCCTGGTACATCCGGACGACGGCGGTCAAGGACGAGCTCATCGCCCAGAACGACGTCACCAACTGGGTGCCGGAGAACGTCAAGGAGGGCCGCTTCGGCGAGTGGCTGCGGGGCAACGTCGACTGGGCGCTGTCCCGGAACCGCTACTGGGGCACGCCGCTGCCGATCTGGGAGTTCCCCGACGGCCGCCAGATCTGCGTCGGTTCCCTGGAGGAGCTGAGCCGCCTCAGCGGACAGGACCTGTCCGGCCTCGACCCGCACCGCCCCTACGTGGACGACGTCGTCATCCCCGACCCCGACGCCGACCCCTCCCTGCCCGAGGAGGAGCGGGTGGCGCGCCGCGTGCCCGAGGTCATCGACGCGTGGTTCGACTCCGGGTCGATGCCGTTCGCCCAGTGGGGCGCACCGCACCGGGACGCCGACGCCTTCCAGGCGAACTTCCCGGCGCAGTACATCTCCGAGGCGATCGACCAGACGCGTGGGTGGTTCTACTCGCTGCTGGCCGTGAGCACCCTGGTGTTCGGCCGCAACTCCTTCGAGAACGTGGTCGTGCTCGGCCACATCCTCGCCGAGGACGGCCGCAAGATGAGCAAGCACCTGGGCAACGTCATGGAGCCCATCCCGGTGATGGACCGGCACGGCGCCGACGCGCTGCGCTGGTTCATGCTCGCCAGCGGTTCGCCGTGGACGGCCCGGCGGGTCGGCCACGCGGCCCTGGAGGAGATCGTCCGCAAGGTCCTGCTGACCTACTACAGCACGGTCTCCTTCTTCACCCTGTACGCCAACGCCGGTGAGGGCTGGAACCACGCCGAACTGGCGCAGGCGCCCGCGCCGAAGGACCGCCCCCTGCTGGACCGCTGGCTGCTGTCGGAGCTGAACGAGGTCGTCCGCGACGTCACCGAGGCGATGGACTCCTTCGACACCACCACGGCCGGGCGGCGCCTGACCGCGTTCGTCGACGACGTGTCCAACTGGTACGTGCGCCGCTCCCGCCGCCGCTTCTGGGGCGGGGCGAGCACCCCGGAGGGCGCGTCCGCGTTCGCGACGCTGTTCGAGGCCCTGGAGACGGTGACCCTGCTGATGGCGCCGATCGTGCCGTTCCTGACCGACCACGTGTGGTCGGCGCTGCGTCGGCCCGACGCCCCCGACTCGGTGCACCTGGCGTCGTGGCCGACGGTGAACGAGGACCTGATCGACACCGAGCTGTCCGAGCAGATGGGGCTCACCCGCCGTCTCGTCGAACTGGGCCGGTCGGCCAGGGTCGACTCGGCGGTGCGCACCCGCCAGCCGCTGGCCCGTGCCCTGGTGGGCGCCCCCGGGTTCGCGGACCTGCCGGCCCAGCTGCGCGACCAGGTCTCCGACGAGCTCAACGTCGAGCGGCTGGACGCGCTGTCCTCCGTGGGCGGTGACCTGGTGGACTACGTCGTCAAGCCGAACTTCCGCGCCCTGGGCAAGCGGTTCGCCAAGCGCACGCCGCTGGTGGCCAAGGCGATCCAGGCGGCCGACCCGGCTGAGCTGGTCGCCCGGATCCGCGACACCGGTTGGGCGCAGGTGCGGGTCGAGGACGAGCCCGTCGAGGTGAGCGCCGACGAGCTGCTGGTCACCGAGCAGCCCCGGGAGGGATGGGCGGTGGCCTCCGAGGCCGGGGAGACCGTCGCCCTGGACCTGGAACTCACCCCCGAGCTGCGCCGTGCCGGTCTGGCCCGCGAGATGGTCCGGATGCTCCAGGAGGCGCGCAAGCGCAGTGGCCTGGAGGTCTCCGACCGGATCCACGTGTGGTGGTCGGCCTCGCAGGAGACCACCGAACAGGCTCTGGTCGAGCACGGGGACGCGATCGCCAAAGAGGTCCTGGCGGACGCGTTCGTCGCCGGTGAGACGGGCCAGGACCTGTTCACCGCCTCGTCCGAGGAGTTCGGTGTGACCTTCGGGTTCCGCCGGGTCTGACGGTCGCGGCGAACGGGCGCCGCTCCGGAGGGTGGAGCGGCGCCCGTCGTGTGTTCGGGGCCGGGTTCAGCCGACCCGGTCGGCGTCCTCGTCCGCGGCGGTGGGAACCGTCTTCGGGGTCGTGTCGTCGGGGACGGGGTCCGCGTCCCCCTCCTCGACGTCGAAGCCGCCGGTACCCGGGGCCGCGGCCTCGTCGGTCACGTCGGTGTCCGCGGCCGGTTCGGGACGCGTCCCGGCTCGCTCCTCGGTGTCGCTCCGCGCCGTCTCGGCGTCGGTGGCCGTGGCAGCCGGAGCGGCCGCGGCGACCGTCTCCCGCAGGCTCGGGATCCGGTAGCTGAAGGGGGTGGCGCCGACCTCCTCCTCGGAGGGGGCGGAGGTGTCGGAAGCGTCCGTGGGGGTCTCGGAGGAGGGTGCGTCCCGCTCGGTGGAGGGCGCGGGGGCCGCCTCGTCGTCGGCCGCGGCCTCCCGGGTGTGTGCCGCGTCCTGTCCGCTCCCGGGGACCGCCGTGGGCGCGGGCGGTCGTTCGCGGACGTCCTCGGGGGCGGAATCCCCGGTGTCCGGTTCCGGCCGCGTGGCGGCCGCGGGCGTCTTCGGACGGGAAGGGCCGAACTCCGGCTCGCCGGGTTCCTCGGCGACCCGTGTGCCCCGGAGCGCGCTCTCCGGGGCCGCGGTGGCCTCCCGCACCGGCTCCGGCGCCGGTGCGGGCACGGGCCCTGGGTCCTCCGGCCGTCCGTGGGGGGCCGGGGGTGGCACGGGGACGGACGACTTCCCCAAACCGTCCGTCCCGGAACGTTCCCGCTGCGATCCTCCCCCGCCGGGCCGTCCCTGGATCACCGCCCCCACCAGAAGGAGGGCGCTGACCGCGCCGAGTCCGAGCGCGACGTACACCAGCGTGGTCTCGGCGAACAGCAGGGCAGCCGCGATGACGGCGATGGCCGCCAGCACCGCCACGGTTGCGATGATGCTAAGGATCACGGGTCGACCAGGGCCTTTACACGCGTTGAGCCGGAGTCTTCAGTTGTTCGGAACCGCATACCGCCGAGCTCAGCGGCGCTCGTGCGGAGCCTCACCCGGGTGGAAACCACCGTGCTGGGCGGGCTCGGGCTGGCCGAACGGGTTGCCCGCGGGGCCGTGCTGCTGGAGCGCCGGAGACCCTCCGGTCTGGGGTGCCATCGTCTGGAAGCCGCCCGTGGTGTTCGGGTTGGGCTCACCGGACTTGCCCTCCTCGTTGAGCTCGCGCAGCTGCCGCTCGAAGTAGTCCTTCAGGCGGCTGCGGTACTCGCGCTCGAAGTCCTTGAGGACGTTGACCTTGTGCTCCAGCTCCTCGCGCTGCTGCACGAGGCTGCCCATGACCTGGCGGTGGCGCTCCTGGGCGTCGCGGTCGAGGTTCTCGGAGCGGGCGCGGGCCTCACCGATGATCTGGTCGGCCTGGCGGCGCGCCTTGCCGAGGATGTCCTCGGACTCGTGGCGGGCGCGGCCCAGCGTCTCGTCGGCCTCGCGGCGGGCGTCGGAGATCGCCTGGTCGGCGGTCTGCTGGGCGAGGGCCAGGACGCGGGCGGCCGTGTCCATGTTCTCCTCGCCGCCCATGGCCAGGTTCGCCCCGGTCATCGACATCTGGGCGGGCTGGGCCGGGGGCTGGGGGGCCTCGACCGCCTGCGGCGGCTGGACGGGCTCCGGGCGCATCTGCTCGGCGTGCTGCTGGGGCTCGGGACCGGCCTCCTGCTGGAAGTCCTGCATGCCGGCGTTGGGGACCTTGCCGCGCAGACACTCGGCGAGCTTGCCGCGCAGTTCCTCGTTCTCCTGGATCAGGCGGTCCAGCTCGGACTCGACCTCGTCGAGAAAGGCATCGACCTCTTCTTCGTCGTATCCCGGTCGGAGCCGGGTGGTACTGAACTGCTTGTTCCGCACGTCCGCGGGTGTCAGCGGCATCTTCGTCTCCTTGGCGCGCTTGGGAGTCTGTCCGTAGGGACGCTACCTGATCGTGACCTTACGGCAATCCAGATCATGACCAAGACCACATAACGGAATCAGGGGCGTCTCGTTGCCCTGTGTATCCCTACGCGACCGTGGCTGCGAGGCCCCCGAGTACGTTCATCAGCAGCCACACGCCGATGAACAGGATCAACACACTCAGGTCGAGTGCGATGCTCCCCAGCCGCACCGGCTTGATGAACCGACGCAGGAACCTCAGTGGTGGGTCGGTGATCGTGTACACGATCTCAGCGAGCACGAGCACGAACCCCGTGGGGCGCCACGTCCTGGAGAAGGACTGCACCATCTCCAGGACCACTCTCGCGATCAGCACGAAGAGGAAGATCCGGAGCGCGATGAGCAGCACTGACAGGACGATACTCACGGTCGTTCCCCGACCCAATCTTTGGACAGGTGTGATGGTCTAGCTCTGATTGAAGAACCCTCGCTCAGCGATCCTCGCCTTGTCTTCGGCGGTCACCTCGACGTTCGCCGGAGAGAGCAGGAACACCTTGTTGGTGACCCTCTCGATACTGCCATGGAGACCGAAGATCAGACCAGCCGCGAAGTCGACCAGACGCTTGGCGTCACTGTCGACCATCTCGGTCAGGTTCATGATCACCGGCGTGCCCTCCCGGAAGTGTTCTCCGATGGTACGCGCCTCGTTGTAGGTGCGGGGGTGGAGCGTGGTGATCCGCGCGAGGTCGGCGGTGGAGGCCACCGTGGTCGAGCCACCACGCCGGTCGCCCGAACCCAGGTAGTCGTCGGTGTCCGTCACTGAGTCGCCCCGTGCTTCCTCGCCCCGCGGGGCGTCGGCGTCACCGACCCGCCCCTCATCCGACCCCTCGTCGAATTCGTCGAACTCATCATATTCGTCCGCATAGCGGTGATCGTAACGGTCGTCCTCCACGAGGCCGAGGTAGACCGCCATCTTGCGCATCGCGCCGGCCATCCCATACCCTCCGTCGTCCCCGCGGCCTTCACCGCAGCCAGCTCCTCCATCTTCACCCGTCCCCTACCGCCCTCGCGGAGCGGAGCGCCCATTCGGGCGAACTCCACAGACGGGCCCCAAGGTCTATGTGGGGACATTACCCCACGATCGGCGCCCGGTCGCCGAGCAACGCCGTGCCGAGTCGCAGGTGTGTCGAACCGTGCTCGACGGCCGCCTCCAGGTCCGCGCTCATCCCCGCCGAGATCGCCGTGGCCTGCGGATGGCGGTCGCGGACCCGCTCCGCGACCTCCCGGAGCCGGGCGAAGGCGGCGTGGGCGTCGCCCCCGCGCGGAGCCACCGCCATGACGCCCCCGAGGGTGAGCGCCTCCTGCTCCTCGATCCGGTCGGCCAGGTCGAGAGCGTCCCGCGGGTCGACCCCGCCGCGCGGTCCGATCACGCCCGCCTGGGAGTCGGCGTCGAGGTTGACCTGGACCAGGCAGGTCAGGCGCCGTCCGGCGGCCGCGGCGCGCTCGCCCAGGGCCCGGGCCAGGCGCGCCCGGTCCACCGAGTGGACGACGTCGGCGTAACCGGCCACCGACCGGGCCTTGTTGGTCTGCAACTGACCGACGAAGTGCCAGGTCAGATCCAGGTCGGCGGTTTCGGCGGCCTTCGGGGCGGCCTCCTGGTCGCGGTTCTCCCCCACGTCGGTGACGCCGAGGGAGGCGAGGACGCGCACGTCGCTGGCCGGGTAGGTCTTGGTGACGGCGACCAGCGACACCTCGGCGGGGTCGCGGTCGGCCTTGGCGCACGCGGCGTCGATCCTGGCCCGTGCGGCGTCGAGGTTCGCACGGACCTGGGCGACGCGCGCGGGGTCGGGGTGTGACACTGTTTCCCTTCCGTCCCCCGCAGGGTGGGGGTGAATCGAGTCGTTGGAGTCGGCCCGCGGTGGTTCCGGTCCCGTCGGACCCGCCCGCCACCGCAGACACAGGGTACGGCCTGAGGGTCCGTCGCCCGGGTTCGACGACGGTACCGGGCGGCCCGGTCCGGGGTTCAGGCGCGCCAGAGGAACGAGGCGAACCGTCCGGTCGGGGCGTCGCGGCGGTGGGAGAAGAGTTCGGGGCTCTCCAGGGTGCAGCGGCCGTCGGCGGTGATGTCGGTGACCCCTGCGCGACGCAGCTGGGCGGTGACGGCGGCGAGCATGTCCACGCCGGCCGTGCCCCGGCGGGTGACGCAGGCGGCCTCGGGCGTGTTCCGGGCGGTCTCGTCCCGCACGTGCTCGGGCACCTCGTAGCACTTGCCGCAGATGGCGGGGCCGAGGAAGACGGTGATCCGGTCGGTGTCGGCGCCCTGGGCGACCATGCTCTCCACCAGGTTGGCGGCCACGCCCGCCGCCGTCCCCAGGCGGCCGGAGTGGGCCGCGCCCAGCACCCCGGATGCGGCGTCGGCTGCCAGGACGGGCAGGCAGTCGGCGGCCATCGAGGCCAGGACCAGGTCGGAACGGGTGGTGACCACCCCGTCGCAGGTGCCCACGCTCCCCGGTTCGGTGGCCACGAGGACGTCGGCGCTGTGCACCTGGTTCATCCACACGACCCGCTCCACCTCGAAGCCGAGGTTGCGGGCGGCGGTCTCCCGGTTGGCCAGGACCGCCTCGCGATCGTCCCCCGTGCCGAGCCCGAGGTTGAGGGAGTCGTAGGGCGGCGCGCTCACGCCGCCGCTCCGCTCGGTCACGGCCGCGCGCAGACCACGGCCCAGGTCGATGACGTTGCCCATCCCCGTCCTTCCCTCCGCATCCCTCGGCCCGCGCGGGGAGGTACGGCCGTTCGGACGAGTCCCCGGGGGCGACGACGGCCCCGCCGCGGAGGGCGGGGCCGTCAACACTCAGATGCTACCGGGACCGGGTCCTGTCACTTCAGGAACTCCGGGATGTCCAGGTCGTCGGGGTCGTCGAAGATGACGCGGCGCCGGGGCGTGGGGACCTCGCCGCGCCGCTCGGCGGTGGAGTCGGTGACGGCGTGGATGGGGCCGCTCCGTCCCTCCCGCGTCGCGGGCTCCTCGGTGTCCCGCTCGACCGGCCGCTCCTGGGCGGGAGCCGCCTCGGCGGCGGGCTCGGCGTGGGTCTCCGGAAGGGAGGTCGGAGCGTGCGACGGCGTCTCCGCACGCGGTTCCGGCTCGACCGGCGCCGACGGGGCCGACGAGGTGTCCGGCGTGGTCGGTGCCGGCCGCTCCGGTTCCACCGGCCGGTGCTGGACCGGCGGCTGGACGGGCTGGGCCTGCGGGCGGGCCGGCTCCGGGGCGCTGGTCGGTTCGGGGCGCGTCGGAGCGGTCCACTGCGCGGTTCCGGCCGTCGCCCCACCCGTGTCCGCCGCGGAGGACGCCCGCTCCCTCGGCGCCTCCGGTCCGGGCTCGGTGATCGCCTTGGGGGCGGCGGCCTCAGGAGGGTCCACGGGGCGCTGTTCCCGCACCACGGGACCGGTCACCTCGGGTTCGTCGAAGCCCGCGGCGATCACGGTGACGCGTACCTCGTCGCCGAGCGCGTCGTCGATGACGGCGCCGAAGATGATGTTGGCCTCGGGCGCAGCCGAGTTGGCCACCAGCTGCGCCGCCTCGTTGATCTCGAACAGGCCCAGGTCGGAACCGCCCTGAATGGACAGCAGGACCCCGTGCGCCCCGTCGATACTCGCCTCCAGGAGCGGTGACGAGATCGCCATCTCCGCCGCCGCGACCGCGCGGTCGTCCCCGCGCGCCGATCCGATGCCCATGAGCGCGGACCCGGCGCCCTGCATGACCGACTTCACGTCCGCGAAGTCCAGGTTGATCAGGCCGGGGGTGGTGATGAGGTCGGTGATGCCCTGGACACCCGAGAGCAGGACCTGGTCGGCCGCCTTGAACGCGTCCAACACGCTGACCTGGCGGTCGGAGATGGACAGCAGCCGGTCGTTGGGGATCACGATGAGTGTGTCGACCTCCTCACGGAGCATCGCTATTCCCGACTCGGCCTGGGTGGCCCGCCGCTTGCCCTCGAAACCGAAGGGGCGGGTGACCACACCGATGGTGAGGGCGCCGAGGGAACGGGCGATGTTGGCGACGACGGGCGCCCCTCCGGTGCCCGTCCCACCGCCCTCACCAGCCGTGACGAAGACCATGTCGGCCCCCTTGAGGACCTCCTCGATCTCCTCCCGGTGATCCTCGGCCGCCTTGCGCCCGACGTCGGGGTTGGCTCCGGCTCCCAGACCGCGGGTGAGCTCACGACCGACGTCGAGCTTGACGTCGGCGTCACTCATCAGCAGCGCCTGGGCATCGGTATTGATGGCGATGAACTCGACGCCCTTGAGCCCCTCTTCGATCATTCGGTTGACGGCGTTGACACCGCCGCCGCCGATGCCGACGACTTTGATGACCGCGAGGTAGTTCTGCGGTGCTGCCACGACGAGGGGCCTTTCCGCTCGCATGAGCCGTCCCCTCACCGTGTCCGGGGCCCTGGCCGCCGGAGACGCCTCGGGTTCGGCATCCGGTTTACTCCATGTGCGTTTCGGGTTCCCCACACCGCGGCGTCCACGACGCCGGTGCCGGGGGACCCGGGGCCACCTGATCCCGTTCCGCATCCGACCGACCGGCCGGTGCCCTCCGCCCCGTGGACGGATGAGAACGGTTCCTGCGTACCCCGAAAAGCGTGTTTTGCTGCGTTCTTGACGGTGGTTGTGCTTCCCGACAGTAAGCGGACTGCCGAGTACGGGCAACCGTGCTGGGATCAGCCTAACCGCGCATAACACGGGGAAGCGATGTGCGCACTCGGCGCGTCGCGTCTGGAATGTCCGCGCCGGTCGGTAAAGCACCCCGCGAGGTGGCCCACGACACTCCCCCGGACGACGGGAGGCGACCCTGCCGTTCCTTTTCCTCGCTCTGGGTGACGCTTCACCGAACGATGGCCAGGTCCGGAACACTCACGTCGTAGACCCGCCCCTCCTGCGGGGGGTGCTCACTCATGAGCACGCGCAGGACCGCGCTCTTGTCGGCCGTGTCGGAGGGGTCGCCCCACTCGACGAGGGATCCGTCACCGAGGTCGAGGGTGATCTCGTCGGTCTCGGTGGCGTCGATGAGCTGGATCTGCGCCAGGAGCGAGTCCGGTGCGCGCTCGACGATGTCCGCCGCCGCCCGGACCGCCTCGTTTCCCTCGACCTCCCCGGTGACGCGCACCACCGGATGGGTGCCCGGACGCGTCGCCGAGTCCTCGATGCGCACGCCGTCCCCGTCCACGAGGCGGTACTCGTCCCCGGCGCGGACCGCCAACAGCGGTTGGCGCTCGACCACCTCCACGCGGAGGGTGGCGGGCCAACCGCGCGTCAGCGTGGCCGACTCCACCAGTTCGATGGACTCGGCCCGCTCCGCCCCGCCCTCCAGGTCGACACGGATCAGCGGCGTGCCGGTGGGCACGTCGACGGCGGCCACGACCTCCTCGGCCGAGACCCGGTCCAGCCCGGTGACGGCGACGTCGCGCACCACGAGCAGTCGGGACCCCAGAAGCACCCAGGTGACCACGCAGACCAGGGCGACCACCAGCAGCGCCATGAAGGCCAGCTTCCAGGGGTCGGACTTCCGACGCACCCTCGTGCCCGGCTTCGGGGACGGTTTCGTGCCGGTCCTCGTCCCACCCTGGTCAGCGCTCACGTGTCTCCCCCTGCTTGCCTTGGGCCCCCGCTGCGCTTCGGCCCGCCCGCCCGAAGGGCCTACCCCGCCGCGACCTCCGCGGCCTCGGCGCGGGCCTCCACGATCCGCGGCCCCAGTTCGGTGACGTCACCCGCGCCCATGGTGAGCACGATGTCCCCGGGGCGGGCGAGTTCGGCCACACGGCGCACGACCTCGTCCCGGCCGGGCACGTACCAGACGCGGTCGTGGGCGACCCTGGAGGTGATCAGCTCGCCGGTCACCCCCGGTTCGGGGTCCTCCCGGGCGGCGTAGACCTCCATGACGACGACCTCGTCGGCGAGGCTGAGCGCGGCGGCGAACTCGTCGGCGAAGAAGCGGGTGCGGCTGTACAGGTGCGGCTGGAAGAGGGCGACGACACGCCCCTGGGGCAGCCCCTGCTCGGCCGCCTCCCCGGCCACCGACTCCAGGGCGGCCCGGGTGGCGCGCAGGTCGGCCTCGATCTCCGTGGGGTGGTGGGCGTAGCTGTCGTAGACCGCGACCCCGTCCGCCTCGCCCTTGAGCTCGAAGCGGCGCGCGGCCCCGGCGAAGTCGGCGATGCCCTCCACCGCGACGTCCAGGTCGTGGCCGAGTTCGTCGGCGACCGCGAGCGCGGCGGCCGCGTTGAGCACGTTGTGCCGCCCCGGGACCGCCAGGGTGCCGTCGACCGGGTCGCCGTCGGCGGTCTCGATCGTGAACTCGGTGGTGAAGCCGCGCGCGACCGTACGGGTGATCCGGTAGTCGGCGTCGCCCGCCTCCCCGTAGGTCACGACGCGCCTGCCGCGCTCACGGGCGATCTCGGCCACCCGGCGGGCGCCCGGGTCGTCGACGCCGACGATCAGGGTGCGCTCGACGCGGTCGACGAACGCGGCGAAGTTGGCGTGGATCTCGTCCAGACCGCTGTAGTTGTCCAGGTGGTCGGCCTCGACGTTGGTGACCACGGCGATCTTCGGGGAGAGCATGAGGAAGGAGCCGTCGCTCTCGTCGGCCTCCACCGCGATGGCCGGACCGATCCCCGCGTCGGCGCCCAGACCGGTGGTGACCAGCTTGCCGCCGATCACGTACCCGGGGTCGGCGCCCAGGTGTTGGAGCACGACGGCGATCATGGACGTGGTCGTGGTCTTGCCGTGCGTACCGGACACGGCGATGCCCTCGCGGCCCAGCAACAGCGCGCCCAGGGCGGCGGCCCTCGGTAGGATCCGCAGGCCGCGCCGGCGGGCCTCGACCAGTTCGGGGTTGTCATCGCGGATGGCGGAGGAGACGACGAGCGTCTCGGCGGCGCCCAGGTGTTCGGCCGCGTGGCCGACGTGCGTCCTGGCGCCCATCTCCTCCAGTTCGCGGAGGGTCTCGCTGTCGCGGGCGTCACTGCCCGAGACCTCGACCCCGGACTGGAGCAGGACGCGGGCGATACCGGACATGCCCGCCCCGCCCAGACCGATGAAGTGGGTGCGGCCGAGCTTGCCGACCGGGACCGGGTCGGTGGGAGGAACCAGGCTCATCGGGCGTCCTTCCCGTCGTCGTAGAGGACCTCGTCACCGTCGCCGTCGATGTCGTCGACGGGCAGTTCCGGGGTGGGTTTGTCGCCGCGGGCGATCGCCATGACCTCGCGGGCCAGTTCCATGTCGGCGTCCCTGCGGCCCATCCGGGCGGCAGCCTCGGACATGGCCACGACCCGGTCGGTGTCGGTGAGCAGCGGGATGAGCTGGCTGGTGATCCACTCGACGGAGACGTCGGCGTTGTTGACCATCAGGCCGCCGCCCGCCTGCACGATCGGTTCGGCGTTCAGCGCCTGCTCACCGTTGCCGATGGCCAGCGGGACGAAGGCGCCGGGCAGCCCGACGGCGGTGAGTTCGGCGCAGGTCATCGCGCCGGAACGGCACATCGCCACGTCGGCCGCGGCGTAGGCCATGTCCATCCGGTCCACGTAGGGCACCGCGACGTAGGGGATGCCGTCCTGGGTCAGGTCCTGGGGCTCCTCGGCGTTCTTGGGGCCGACGACGTGCAGGACCTGGACGCCGCTCTGCCGGAAGTACGGGGCGGCGGCGAAGGCGGTCTCGTTGATGCGCTGGGCGCCCTGGGAGCCGCCGAAGATCAGCAGGGTGGGCAGGTCGTGGCGCAGGCCGAAGTAGGCGCGGGCCTTGTCGCCCATCGCCAGCCGGTTCAGCTTGGTGATCTGCTCGCGCAGGGGGATGCCGATGAACCGGCCGTTGCGGATCTGGGTGTGCGGGTGCCCCGTGTACACGTGCGGGGTCAGTCGCGCCCCCAGCCGGTTGGCCAGGCCGGGAAGCGGGTTGGCCTCGTGCACGACGATCGGGATGCGCCGCCGCCGCGCGGCCAGGTATCCGGGGGTGGCCACGTAGCCGCCGAAGCCGACGACGATGTCGGCCTGGAGCCGGTCGAGCTGTTCACCGGCGGCGCTGAGCGCGCCGGCGAGCTTGCCCGGGACCGTGAGCAGCTTGGGGGTGAGCTTGCGCGGCAGGGGAACCGCCGGGATCAGGCCGAGTTCGTAGCCGCGCATGGGGACCAGTCTGGTCTCCAGCCCCCGTTCGGTGCCCAGACAGAGGATCTCCGTGCTGGGGTCGACGCGCCTCAGCGCGTCGGCAAGGGAGAGTGCGGGCTCGATATGCCCGGCCGTGCCGCCTCCGGCTAGGGCTACCCTCATCGTCGCCGATTCCTCCTTGGCCGGTCACCCGCCGGGACCGGTCCGCTCCTGTGCTTGGCCGTCGTCCTGTCACCACGGGGGCCCGCCGTCCGGGGGTCGCGCGCCGTGGTGGAGCGCCTGGGGACCGCGGCGCCGCTCCGCTTGTGCACCGCGGCGCCGACATTTTCCAGGCCCAGCCAGCTTAGAGCCCTTTGGGCCCCACTGGGACCCCGGGCCGCCAGGGCTTTCCTCGCCTGGGGTTCGGCCTTGGCCAGGGAGAGCAGGACGCCGAGGGCCACCATGGTCGGGATGAGCGCCGAACCGCCGTAGGAGACGAGGGGCAGCGGGATCCCGGTGACGGGGACGAGGCCGATGACCGCGGCGATGTTGATCATCGCCTGGCCGAGGATCCAGGCCACGACCGCGATGGCGGCCAGGCGCGCGAAGGGCTCGTCGACCCTGCGCGCCACACGCAGTCCGGCGTACCCCAGCACGCCGAACAGGGAGATGACCACGAGCGTGCCGATGAGGCCGAACTCCTCGCCGATGATCGCGAAGATGAAGTCCGACTCGGCGAAGGGCAGAAAGCCCCACTTCTCCCGGCTGGCTCCGATGCCGAGGCCGAACACCCCGCCGGTGCCCAGCGCGTACAACCCGTGCAGCGACTGGAAACCGTCGCCGGTGGGGTCGGACCCAGGGTCGAGGAAGGCCGTGACACGGGTGATGCGGTAGGGCTCGATCGCGATGACGATCACCGCCAGCGCCGTGACCAGTCCGAACATGGCCACGAACAGGCGCCCGGGCGCGCCGACCACCCACAGCAGGGCCAGGAAGACCAGCAGCAGGACGAGCGTGGTGGACAGGTCCGACCCCAGCAGCACGAGCAGGGCGAGCAGCCCGACCCCGGGCAGCAGCGGGAAGAGCAGGTGCCGCCACTCGGTGAGCTCGCCCAGCTCCTCCTTGCGCGCGAGCACGTTGGCGCCCCACAGGGCGAAGGCGAGCTTGGCCGGTTCCGAGGGCTGGATGGTCAGGCCGCCGATCTCCAGCCAGCGCATGGCTCCGTTGACCTCGGTGCCCTGGAACGTGGTGAGCAGCAGCAGGGCCACGGAGATGATCATCGCCGGGTAGCCCGCGATGCGCAGCACCCACCGGGGCAGGTGGGAGGCGAGCAGCATGAGCGGCAGGCCGATGCACGCCGACACCATCTGGCGCTGGAACATCGAGAAGGCCGACCCGGTCTCGGTGATCGAGTTGACCATCGTCGACGACAGCACCATGACCAGGCCCAGGGCGATGAGCATCACCCCGGTGCCCAGGATCAGGTAGTAGGAGGTGAGGGGACGGTCGAGGGACCGTGCCCACTCACGCCAGAGCGCACGTTCGCGCCCCTTGGTCGCCGCGCGTCCCCGGGGCCGGGTCACCCCTGGGACCGTTGTCGTCGCCGCCATCCACACCCTCCGCACGATCAGCGCCTCAATACTGGCGTACGGGTGGGTGCGAAACCGCGGACATTTCCCGCGTGTTGGCTATCTTCGGCGCCCGGACGAGTGGTACCGGGCACACTGGGGGCGCCCGCGCGTGTTTTCGTGACGCACGGGCGCCGACCCAGTACTCAGAGTCTCCGCTGGACCGCTTCGGCGAAGAACCGGCCCCGCTCGGGGTAGTTGGTGAACATGTCCATGGAGGCGGCGGCGGGTGCGAGGAGCACCGTGTCGCCCTCCTCGGCCAACCCCGCGGCGGCGGCCACCACGGCGTCCATGACCGTGTGCCCCTCGGGGGCGTCCTCGGCCGGGCCCTCGACCTCCGCCACCGGGACGTGGGGCGCGTGCTCGGCCAGCGCCTCGCGCAGCCGGGCGCGGTCGGCGCCGATGAGCACCGCGCCGCGCAGCCGGTCGGCGGCCAGGGCGACGAGATCGTCGACCTCGGCGCCTTTGAGCAGTCCGCCCGCGATCCACACCACCGAGCGGTAGGCGCTGAGCGAGGCCGCCGCGGCGTGCGGGTTGGTGGCCTTGGAGTCGTTGACGTAGTCGACGCCGTCCACCGTGGCCACGTACGCGATGCGGTGCGGTTCGGGGACGAACGCGGTCAGCCCGGCCTTCACCGACTCCGGGGCCACACCGATCGAGCGGGCCAGCGCGGCGGCGGCCAAGGCGTTGGACACGTTGTGCGGCGCCGCGGGGCGCACGTCGGCCAGGAGGGCCAACTCCTCGGCGGTGCTGTGCGGCTCGGCGACGAACGCCCGGTCCACCAGCAGGTCCTCGACCACGCCCAGCTCCCCCGCCTTGGGGGTGTCCAGGCGCAGCCCCACCATCGGCGTGTGCGGGTCGCCGTCCTCCTCGGCCAGGCGCACCGACCAGGGGTCGGCGGTGTTGACCACGCGCACGGTGCCGCGCGCGAAGACCCGGCCCTTGGCGCGGGCGTAGGCGGTGAGCCCCCCGTGCCAGTCCAGGTGGTCGGGCGCGACGTTGAGCACGACGGCGGCGTGCGGCCGGACGCTGGCGGACCAGTGCAGCTGGAAGCTGGACAGCTCGACCGCCAGGACGTCGTGGACGTGGCCGTCGGCGTCGGGCAGGACGGCGTCGATGATCGGGGTGCCGACGTTGCCCACGGCCAGCGCGTCGCGGCCGTCGGCGCGCAGCATCGCCTCCAGCATCCGGACCGTCGTGGTCTTGCCGTTGGTGCCGGTGACGGCCAGCCAGACCTGGTCCGCGGGCTTGAGCCGCCAGGCCAGCTCCACGTCGCCGATGACCTCGGTCCCCGCCTCGGCGGCGCGGAGCAGCAGCGGGGAGTCGGGACGCCACCCGGGTGAGGTGACGACCAGGTCGCACCCCTGGGGCAGCGGGGTGTCCCCCAGGACGACCTCGGCTCCGGCGGCGGTCAGTTCGGCCGCCACCGGGCGGACGGTGTCGTCGTCGCGGCCGTCGACGACGACCACGCGGGCGCCGCGCGCCAGGAGCGCCCGGGCCACGGGGGGACCGGAGACGCCCAGCCCGGCGACGCAGACCGTGCGGTCGGCGAAGGCGGACGCGGTGTCGGGGTTCTCGTGGTTCGGCATGCCTCTACCTTGGCATCCATTCCAGGTAGAACAGTCCGATGGCGATCGCCACGAACAGGCCCTGGATGATCCAGAAGCGGATCACGATGGTCGTCTCGGCCCAGCCCTTGAGCTCGAAGTGGTGCTGGAGCGGCGCCATGCGGAAGACGCGTTTGCCGGTCAGGCGGAACGAGCTGATCTGGATCATCACGGACAGGGTGATGATGACGAACAGACCGCCGATGAGCAGCAGCAGGAGCTGGGTGCGGGTGGCGATGGCCAGTCCGACGACGAGCCCGCCCAACGCCAGGGAGCCGGTGTCGCCCATGAAGATCTTCGCGGGCGGGGCGTTGAACCACAGGAAGGCGATGCACGAGCCGAGGACGGCCGAGGCGACCACGGCCAGGTCCAGGGGGTCGCGGACCGTGTAGCAGTTGGTGGCCAGGTAGGACACGCAGGACTGGCGCAGCTGCCAGTTGCCGATGAAGACGTAGGCGACCAGCGACAGGATCGTCGCTCCGGTGGCCAGGCCGTCGAGGCCGTCGGTGAGGTTGACCGCGTTGGAGAAGCCGACGATGAGGAAGAGCGCCCACAGGATGAACAGCGGGAGCATCAGCGTGGGGCCGAAGTCACGCAGGAAGGACAGGCTGGGGGAGGCCGGCGTGTACCCGTAGCCGTTGGGGAACTGGGTGACCCCGTAGGCGAAGCCGACGCCGACGACGGCCTGGCCGACCATCTTGGCCCCGCTGCGCAGGCCCAGGCTGCGGCGCTTGTAGATCTTGATGAAGTCGTCGAGGAAGCCGACGCAGCCCATGCCGACGAAGAGGAACATCACCAGCAGGCCGGAGGCGGTGGGGCCGCTGGAGCCCGGTTGGACCAGCCACAGCACCAGGTGTGAACCGAAGTAGCCCACGACCGCGCCGAGGATGATGACGATGCCGCCCATCGTGGGCGTGCCCTGCTTGGTCTTGTGGCCCTCGGGGCCGTCGTCGCGGACCTCCTGGCCGAACTTGAACCGGTACAGGAGCTTGATCAGCGGCGGCATCAGCGCCATGGAGACGATGAGCGAGATCGCCGCCGCGAGGGAGATGCCGATCACTGGACATCACCCTCGGTGATGAGGTCGATAACCCTTTCGAGCGCTGCCACCCGCGATCCCTTCACAATGACGACGTCTCCTGTGCGCATCCGCTCGCGCACCGCCGAGGCCGCCGCCCCGGCGTCCGGCACCCGGACGGTCTCGCCGCGCCACCGCCCCTCTCTGGCGGCGCGTTCGGCGCCGACGGCGATCCCCTCGGCCTGCTCTCCGACCACGATCAGGTGGGACACGCCGATCCGGGCGGCGAACTCGCCCACCCGCTCGTGCTCGGCGTACCCGTCCTCGCCCAGTTCGGCCATGTGGGCGAGGACGGCGATGGAGCGACGACCGCGCGCGAGGGAGTCCAGGGTGCTCAGGGCCGCGTGCATGGACTCGGGGTTGGCGTTGTAGGCGTCGTTGACGAGCGTGACGCCGTCGTGGTCGGTGATCTCCATGCGCCACCGGCTCATCGGGGTCGCCGCGCCCAGGGCGTCGGCGATCGCCGCGATGTCCATGCCGAGTTCGTCGGCGACCGCCGCGGTCGCCAGCGCGTTGTGCACCTGGTGGGCGCCCACCAGCGCCAACCGCACCCGCACGGAGTCGCCGTCCAGGTGGAGCGTGAAGGACGGGGCCCCGGTCGGCTCCAGGACCACGTCGGTGGCGCGCACGTCGGCGTCCTCGGCGAGTCCGTAGGTGACCACGCGCGCCGCGGTGCGTTCGGCCATCGCGCTCACCCGCGGGTCGTCCGCGTTGAGGACGGCCACGCCGCCTCGGCCGCGCCGCTGTCCGCCGGGCGGCAGCGCCTCGACGAGTTCGCCCTTGGCCCGGGCGATCGCGTCGCGGTCGCCGAACTCGCCCATGTGCGCGCTGCCGACGTTGAGCACGACGCCGATGCGCGGCGGTGCGACACGGCACAGGTGCGCGATGTGCCCGATCCCGCGCGCCCCGGCCTCCAGGACGAGGTGGCGCGTGTCCGTGCCGGCCCGCAGCACCGTGAGCGGGTGGCCGATCTCGTTGTTGAACGAACCGGCGGTGGCCACCGTGGTCCCGTGCCGGGCGACCACCTGGGCCATGAGGTCCTTGGTCGTGGTCTTACCGGAGGATCCGGTGATTCCGATGATGTCGGTGGTGTCCGCTCCCCGACGGGGATCGCCGAGTTCCCCGGCCACGTGGGCGGCCAGTCGCGTCAACGCCGCCACGACGCCGTCGTCGCCGCCGTCCACCAGCAGGTGGGGCGCGTCGACGGGGCGGGAGGCCAGGACGGCCACCGCCCCCGCCTCGACGGCCGCTGTCGCGAAATCGTGCCCGTCCACGCGTTCGCCGGTCAGGGCGACGAAGAGCGCTCCCGGCGCGGCCTGGCGCGAGTCGATGACGACCGGGCCGTCCACGACGGTCTCGGGGCCCGCTGGTCCACCGATGGTGGTCTGGGTGATCTCAGCGATCCGATCGAGCGTGAGCGCGATCAAATCCACTCCTCATGTCAGGCCCGGCTCACGGCGCCGCAGGGGCGCTTGGCCACCCGGCCGGAGTTCAGGTCAGGGGATGGCACCGCGGATGCCGTGCGCGCGACGGCGCGCGGGCCTCACCACGGGGTCGGCACACGCCGTCGCCGTGGGAGCCACCATGGGCGGCACGCTTCCGGGCTGCGATTGCCGGACCTACCTTAGAACATGTTGGGGTGTCTGAGGTCCTGTCAGGGGCCCGTGTAGAACAATATGCGCCACTTCGTGACCGTACCGCCGCGCCAGACCGTGTTCCCGTGCGGCGCGCCTCCGGGGGACGCCCGGGGGCGGCGGCGCAACCCCGCCCCGGGGCGTCCGTTCGGTCACGTTCCGGCGTGTGGCGCCGCCGAGCCGTCGTCAGCCCTCGTCAGGGGCTCTGTGGATGTCCTGGAGAGCGACCCCCAGACGTTCGCGGGCGCTGACGCTGAGCCGCTCCTCCACCGCGGCGCGCAGGACCTCGCGGTCGTCGAAGGGCAGGACCTCGCCCTTGACGTACTGGCCGGTCTCGTGGCCCTTGCCCGCGACGACGATCACGTCCCCGGTGTCCGCCCCGGCCACGGCCAGGCCGATGGCCTCGGCCCGGTCGAGTTCGACGGTGACGCGCGCCCGGACCTCCTCGGGCACCTTGGCCACGCCCTCCAGCATCGCGGTGGCGATGGTGACGGGGTCCTCGGTGCGCGGGTTGTCGTTGGTGATGATCAGGTGGTCGGCCAGGCGCGCGGCGGCCTCGCCCATGAGCGGGCGTTTGGCGCGGTCGCGGTCGCCCCCGCAGCCGACGACCATGGTCAGCCGCCCCCGGGTGGTGGTGCGCAGGGCGGTCAGGACCGCCTCGATGGCGCCCGGTTTGTGCGAGTAGTCGACGATCGCGGTGAAGTCCTGGACCACGCCCGGCACGTCGTCGACGACGACGGGCTCCATGCGTCCGGGCACTCCGGGCGCGGCGGCCACCCCGGCGATCGCGGTCTCCAGCGGGAGCCCGGCCTCGACCAGGCCGACGATCGCGGCCATGGCGTTGGACACGTTGAACGGGCCGGGCAGGGAGACGGAGGCGTCGGCCTCCATACCGCCGGGGCCGACGATGCGGAAGGTGCTGCCGGTGGCGCCCAGGCGCACGTCCACGGCCCGCCAGTCGGCCACCGTGGCGCCCGCTTCGGGGGCCGCGTCGGAGAAGCCGTCCACGGCGAAGGTGGTGACGGGCACGGCCCCCTCCCCGCGCACCATGTCCACGAGCGCGCGGCCGAAGCGGTCGTCGGTGTTGACGACGGCGATGTCGCAGTACTCGGGGGTGAACAGGCGCGCCTTGGTCTCGAAGTAGTCGCGCAGGTCGGCGTGGAAGTCCAGGTGGTCCTGGGAGAGGTTGGTGAAGATGGCGACGTCGTAGTGGGTGCCGCCGACCCGGCCCAGGGCGAGGGCGTGGCTGGAGACCTCCATGGCGGCGGCGGTGACGCCGCGCTCGCGCATGACCGCGAACAGGCCGTGCAGGTCGGTGGCCTCGGGGGTGGTGAGGGAGGAGGCGACGCGCTCGTCGCCGACCCGCATCTCGACGGTGCCGACGAGACCGGTGCTCATCCCGGCCCGGCGCAGGCCCGACTCGACCAGGTAGGTGATGGTGGTCTTGCCGCTGGTACCCGTGGTCCCGACCAGGAGGAGGTCCCGGGCCGGGTCGTCGAAGACCCATCCGGCCGCGGTGCCGAGCGCGGCCCGCGCGTCCGGGACGACGAGCACCGGCAGCCCGGTGGCCGCCGCCCGCTCGGCTCCGGCGGCATCGGTGAGGATCGCGGCGGCTCCCGCCTCGGCGACCTGCGCGGAGAAGTCGGCGCCGTGTGCGCGCGTACCGGGCAGGGCGGCGTAGAGGTCGCCGGGGCGTACCTTGCGTGAGTCGTGGGTGATGCCGCGAACGTGCACCTCCTCGCCGGGCACCTCGGCGGTGTCGTCGGCGCCGTGGTCCGGGCGCAGCAGGGTGGTGTCCGGCCCGAGCAGCGTCGCGAGGGCGGACAGCGGACGGAGTTGGGTGTGTTCAGGTCGCATTACCGGTGGCACGAGTGGAGGTTAACGGCTGTGGACGACCGCTCGGTAATTTCCACGCTGCGCGCGACGTGGGTTTCCCTCGTGGGCGTTTCCCCCAGGTTACGCGGGGTGGGGTCGGGGGGGTGGGACGCGGACGCTCGGTACGGTGGAGCACACACCGGGAGGGGGCGCATGGTCCGGATCGTGTCGGGTGGGCGGCCGCTGGTCCTCGACGGGGGACTCGCGACCCGTCTGGAGTCCTACGGGCGGGACCTGGGCGGGGGCCTGTGGTCGGCGCGGCTGCTGGCGGAGGAGCCGGAGCTGGTGCGCCGGGTGCACACGGACTACTTCGAGGCGGGCGCGGACGTGGCGATCGCCGCGGGGTACCAGGCGACCGTGGCGGCGTTCGCGGCACGGGGGATCGACCGGACGCGGGCCCGGGAGTTGGTCGTGCGGTCCGTGGCGTTGGCGCGCGGGGCGCGGGACGCGTTCGGGGCGGGGCTGGTCGCGGCGGGGGTGGGTCCCTACGGCGCGGCGCGCGCGGACGGTTCGGAGTACACCGGGGACTACGACCTGGACGAGGACGGGCTCGTGGCGTGGCACCGCGAGCGGTGGGAGCTGCTCACCGACGCGGGGGCCGACCTGGTGGCGTGCGAGACGATCCCGTCGTCGGCCGAGGCCCGGGCCCTGGCCCGGCTGCTGGGCGAGACACCGGGGGTGCGCGCGTGGATGAGCTTCTCGTGCGCGGACGGGGAACGGATCAGCGACGGCACGCCGCTGGCGGAGGTCGCCGCCGAGCTCGCCCCCCGGCACGCCGAGGGGCGGCTGGTGGCGGTCGGTGTCAACTGCACCGCTCCCCGGTTCGTCCCGTCACTGGTCCGTGCCGTCGCCGCGGCCGGTCTGCCCGCGGTCGCCTACCCCAACTCCGGTGAGGTGTGGGACGCGCGCCGGCGCCGGTGGACCGGCACGAGCGACCCCGAGGGGTTCGGGGCCGCCGCCGTCACCTGGTGCGAGGCCGGTGCCGTGCTCGTGGGCGGGTGCTGCCGCACCGGCCCCGAGCACGTGCGGTCGATCCGCGCCAACGTGGACCGGCGGTTCGGGCGCCGTCGGGGTGCCTAGGGCAGGGCGGCGCCGGAGGCGTCCGTTGGGGTGGCGCGGGCCCGGGGCGAGCGCCGGCTACCCCTCGTCGCCGAAGAGGCGGATGGCGGGCGGCTCGGTGTTCGTGGGCGGGACGCGCATCGACCGCAGCGCGAAGGACATGATGTCGTTGAACACGGGCCCGGCCGCCTCGCCGCCGTAGTAGGACTCCTGCGGGTTGTGCAGGACCACCTGGACGACCAGTTCGGGTGCGTCGGCGGGGGCGAACCCCGCGAACGTCGCGGTGTAGGCGCCGCGCTCGTAGCGGCCGGTCTCGGGGTTGATCCGGTTGGCTGTACCGGTCTTGCCCGCCACACGGTAGCCGTCGATGCGGGCCTGGGGCGCGGTGCCCTCGTCGCTGGTGACCGCCTCCAGCATGAGTGCGAGCTGTTCGGCGGTCTCCTCGCTGATCACCCGGCGTCGTTCTCCCGGTTCGGACGGGGTGAACTCACCCTCGCTGTCCACGGTCCCGGCCACGACACGCGGCTCGGCCCGTACCCCGCCGTTGGCGATGGTCGCGTAGACCGACGCCATCTGCGCGGCGTTCACGGACAGACCGTGACCGATGGACACCGACGGCAGCTGGGTGCCCCACCAGTCCTCGGGGTCGGTGAGGATGCCCGCCTCCTCGCCGGGGAGCGCGAGACCGGTGGGTTGGCCGAGCCCGAACGTCTTCAGGTACGAGTGCAGCACGCCCGCGCCGACCTGGTCGGCGATCTTGATGGTGCCCACGTTGCTGGACTGGGCCATGATGCCGTTGACCGTGAGCCGCTGGGTACCGTGGTTGCTGGAGTTGCGGAAGGTCTGGTCGTAGTACTGGATGGCGTAGGGCACCGTGTAGACGGTGTCGGGGGTGGTGACCCCTTCCTCGAGGGCCGCGCCCATGGTGATGACCTTGTTGGTGCTGCCCGGCTCGAAGGTCTCGTGGACCGCCCCGTTGGCCCACTCCTCCGGTCCGCTGGAGGAGATGTCGTCCTGGGAGTAGGTCGGATAGTCGGCCATCGCGAGGATCTCCCCGCTCGGGCGCATGACGATGGCGCTGCCGCCCTCGGCCTCCAGCTCCTCGACCCGTTCGGCCAGGACCCGGGCGGTGTACCACTGCAGGTCGCGGTCGAGCGTGAGGCGCACGTCCTGACCCGGGACGGGCTCACGGACCAGGCCGCCCGCCATGGGGATCTGCGTGCCGTCGCTGCCCACCTCGACCTGGCGTTTGCCCTGCTCGCCCGCGAGGGTGGAGTCGAGGTAGCCTTCCAGGCCCTCCAGGCCGTAGCCCTCGGCGCCCACGAAGCCCACCAGGTCGGCCGCGCCGGTCCCCTCGGGGTAGACGCGCCGGTAGTCGACCTCGGCGCCCACACCGGACAGGCCCAGCTCCCTCAGGTCCGCCCAGTCGCGGGGCAGGATGTCGGTGGCCACGACCTGGTACCGGCTGGGGCGGGCGTCCACGCGCGCGGCGACCTCGTCCTCCTCCAGGTCGAAGCGGGTGACGAGCTCCTCGATGAGCCGGTCGCGCTCGTCCTCCTCGACCTCCTCGGGGTCGACGAAGACCTTGCGCACCTCCACCGACAGCGCGAACGGGCTGCCGTTGACGTCGGTGATCTGGCCGCGCAGCGTGGGGATGTCGATGGTCTGCAGGCGCAGGTTGGAGGCCGCCTCCGCGTAGGTCTCGGCGTCCAGACCCTGGATCTGGGTCAGCCGTCCGGCGAAGAGCAGCAGCACCACGACGATCAGCACACCGCCGAACTTGATGCGTTTGTGCGGGTCGCCCCGGTGGAAGGTGCGGCGGAGCAGCGGCGGAGGCGGCGGCGCGGCGCGGCCGCGTGCGCGCCCCCGGCCGGAGCCACGGGTCGGACCGGCCGAGGAGCGCGTGCTGGCGGCGGGACGACCGCCGCCCGCGGGGCGGCTCGACGGCCTACGGGGGCGCTTGTCGGGCCGCGACCCCGAACGCTTGGTCGTCCCGGGCCGTTTCGGGTCGCGGGGACGTCGGTCCCGCGGGGAGCTCACTCGTCGCCTCCGGTGCCGCCGAGGACCTCGCCGCGGTCCCGGTCGAGGAAGCGCGGCCCCTCCTCGGGCTGTTCCATGCCCAGTTCCTCGGCCTCGTCCGCGATCCGCTGGGAGCTCTCCAGGTGCGCGATCCGGTCGCGCCACTGCTGTTGGGCGTAGGAGAGTTCGCGGTTCTCGGCTTGGAGGCGGGTGATGGTGAAGGCCTCCTGCGCGATGACGCTGCGCAGCACGAGGAGGCTGACCAGTGCGCCGCCGAGCAGGCAGAGGATGAGCAGGACGAACGGGATGCGCGGGGCGCGGCCCTGTCCGGCCCCGTCCCGGGCGGTCCCCGCCTTGGCCGCCGCCCGTGCGCGCGCGCCGGGACGAGCCGGCCGCGTGCGCCCGGCGCCCTCGCCGCGGTCGGGTGCGCGGCGTGTGTCCGTACTCGAACTCATCTGCTCTCCTACCGCTCTACCGCGATGCCCGGCGTACGCGTTCGGCCGCCCGGAGGCGGGCGGACTGCGCACGTGGGTTGCCTTCGATCTCTGCGTCCGTGGGGAGTTCCGCGCCCCGGGTGAGCAGCCGCAGCTCCGGCTGCCGGTCGGGGAGCGGGACGGGGAGGTCGGCGGGGGTGGTGTCGGTGGCGAGGTCGGTCAGGGCCCGTTTGGTCATCCTGTCCTCCAGGGAGTGGTAGGACAGCACCGCGATCCGCCCGCCGACAGCCAGGCGGGAGATCGCGGCGGGCAGGGCGCGGTCGAGGATGGACAGTTCGGCGTTGACCTCGATGCGCAGGCCCTGGAAGGTGCGCTTGGCTGGGTGCCCTCCGGTGCGGCGGGTGGCGGCGGGGATGGCGTCGCGGACGAGTTCGGCCAGTTCGCGGGTGGAGACGATGGGGGCTTTGGCGCGTCGGCGTTCGATCGCGCGGGCGACGCGGGAGGCGAAGCGCTCCTCGCCGTAGGTGCGCAGGATCCGGGTGAGCTCGGCGACGGGGTAGGTGTTGACCACGTCCGCCGCCGTGAGCTCCTGGGTCAGATCCATGCGCATGTCCAGGGGGGCGTCGTGCGCGTAGGCGAAGCCGCGTTCGGTCTCGTCGAGCTGGGGCGAGGACACGCCCAGGTCGAGCAGGACGGCGTCGGCCTCGGGGGCGCTCGCCTCGTCCAGGGCGCGCGGGATGTCGGAGTAGACCGCGTGCACGAAGTGGGTGCGGTCGGCGTAGGGGGCCAGCCGCTTCGCGCTGCGTTCCAGCGCGGTGGTGTCCCGGTCCACCCCGACCAGGCGCGCGGTGGGGCACGCCTTCAGCAGGGCCTCGGCGTGACCGCCCAGGCCGAGGGTGCCGTCGACGAGCACTGCGCCGGGGCGGCTGAGCGCGGGCGCGAGCAGTTCCACGATCCGGTCGAGCATGACGGGTACGTGCAGAGGGTTCTCCCCCCGCCCTCCGCCACCCTCCGCGGACGCCTCCGGCGCAGACCTCTCCTCCTCCGACCGCGCGGCGGCGGTCCTGTCCGCGACGCCGTCCGGGTCCGCTCCCCCGTGCCGCCGGTCGTCCCCCATGCCGTGCCGTTCCTCCACGCTGTCGCCCTCTCCCCCTGAGTGTCCGCGCGGACGCACGGGTGTGTGCGTCACGCGGTGTCCTTGGCGTGGCCCGACCGGGGTCCGGCCGGACCTCGTCCGGACACGGCCGCCATTGTCCACCTTTCGGCGGGCTCGCGTTGACGACCTGGCGCCGGGGAAGTCGCGCCAGCTCGTCCGTGCCGTGTCCGCGGGTCCGGCCGGACCCGGTTTGCGAGGGTGTGGACTGTCGTGCTGGTCGCACCGGCGGGGCACCGGTGTCACAGCACCCCGGGCAGCACCTCCTCCGACAGTCGCGCGAAGGCCTGCTCCTGCTCGGCCTCGTAGTCCGACCAGGCCTGGGCCGCCCAGATCTCCAACCGCGTGTTGGCGCCGATGACGACGCACTCGCGGTCCAGGCCCGCGTAGTCGCGCAGTTTCGGCGGGATGGTGATCCGGCCCTGCTTGTCGCAGGACTCGTCGGAGGCGCTGGCGAAGAGGACCCGACCGTAGTCGCGAACCGCCTTGGCGGTGACCGGAGCGGAGCTGAGCGCCTCGGTGACGCGCCGGAACTCCTCTATCGGGAAGACGTAGAGGCAGTGCTCCTGACCCTTGGTGATCACCAACCCCCCCGACAGTTCGTCGCGGTACTTCGCCGGAAGGAACAGCCGCCCCTTCTGGTCGAGGCGGGGGGTGTGTGTGCCGAGGAACACGGCGCCACCTCCCTCACCCCGTCGTGGGAACCTCGTTTTCCCCACATTCCCCCACCTTACTCCACTCTCCTCCACCGTCAACAGCGTCAACCCGTGTCCCTACGCCGTTTCGCGCTCGAAGGCGCAGGTCACAGACGTGCGCCTGGGGTGGGGCGCCGAGACCGCCGCCGCGCGGTTCGGGCACGGCCGCCGTCGACCAGGGCCGACGGCGGCCGATTCCAGCACTTTGGTTTGCAATCGCTCCGATTGGGCCTAGCCTCGGAGCGACACCGACACACGGAGCCAGGACAAGCGGGAGGGGTCTCGTGTCACTCGGCACACACCACGGCGGCCAGGGAGGCGGCGTCCGGACGGACGTCGGCGAGATCGTCGCCGTCGCCGACCGCGTCCGCGGCGCGATCGAGACCGTCATCGAGGGCAAGCCGGAGGTCCTGCGCATCGCGCTGACGGTTCTGCTCGCCGAGGGCCACCTCCTCGTCGAGGACGTGCCCGGTGTCGGCAAGACGATGCTCGCCAAGGCCCTCGGGCGGGCGGTCGACTGCTCGGTGCAGCGCATCCAGTTCACCCCGGACCTGCTGCCCAGCGACATCACCGGCGTGAACGTCTACCACCAGGACCGGCGCGAGTTCGAGTTCAACCCCGGACCGGTGTTCGCCAACATCGTCCTGGGCGACGAGATCAACCGCGCCTCTCCCAAGACCCAGGCCGCCCTCCTGGAGTGCATGGAGGAGCGCCAGGTCAGCACCGACGGACAGTCCCGCACGCTGGAGCGCCCCTTCATGGTGGTGGCCACGCAGAACCCCTCGGACATGGAGGGCACCTACACCCTTCCCGAGGCGCAGCGGGACCGGTTCATGGCCCGTGTCTCCGTCGGCTACCCCGCACCCCAGGCCGAACTGGACATGATCGACGCCCACAGCGCCCACTCCCCCCTGGACGGGCTGGCGCCGGTCACCGACGCGGCGCACGTGCGCGACCTCGCCGACCGGGTGCGTTCGGTGCACGTCGCGCCCGGGATGCGCCGCTACGTGGTCGACCTGGTCAACTCCACGCGCACCAGCCCCGAACTGCGGTTGGGCGCCTCCCCCCGCGCGACACTGCACCTGGTGCGCGCCGCCCGCGCCTACGCCGCCCTGGACGGTCGGCACTACGTCGTCCCCGACGACATCCAGGCGCTGGCCGTGCCGGTCCTGGCCCACCGGCTGCTGCCCAGCCCCGAGGCCGGGATGGAGCGCCTGTCCGCCGAACAGATCGTCGCCAAGCTGGTCTCCCGTCTCCCCGTCCCCGGCCCGCAGTGACCGGACAGCCGACACCCCCCGTCCCGTCCTGGACGCGGCGGACCCTCACCGTGCGCGGCGGCTCCATGCTCTTCTTCGGCGTCCTCGCCCTCGTCGTCGGCCTCGTCGTGGGCCAGCGCGAGATCGTGGGCCTGGGCGTACTGCTGGTCGCCGTTCCGTCGGTCGCCTCGCTCAGCCTGATCGGGGCGGCGTCGCGGATCGCGCACAGTCGGGCCCTCGTCCCGAGCCGGGTCCCGGCCGGGCACGACGCGCGCGTGCTGGTACGGATCGGCAACGCCTCCTCCGTCTGGCCCGTCACCTCGGTGTTCGTCGAGGACGGCCTCCCCGTCCCCCTGGGCGCCCACCCGCGCTTCACCGTCGGGTACCTGGGAGCGCGCGCGGTCCGTGACGTGTCCTACCTCGTGCGCCCCGCCGTACGCGGCAGCTACGCCGTGGGGCCGCTGATCGTGGGGATAACCGACCCGCTCGGATGCGCGCGCGTCACCCGTCTGGTCGGGGCCCCCTCGCACCTGCTGGTCACGCCGCCGACCGTGCCGCTGTCCCCGCTGGGGGCGGTCGACGGATCGCAGGGCGAGGAGTCGCCCCGCCGGTCGGTGGCCGGTGCCGGCGAGCAGGACCCGGTTCCCCGCGAGTACCAGTACGGCGACGAACTGCGCCGGGTGCACTGGCGGTCCACCGCCAAACACGGCGAGCTCATGGTGCGCCGCGACGAGCAGCACTGGCGCGAGCACAGCGCGGTCCTGCTGGACACCCGACTGCGGGCCCACCTGGGCGAGGGCCCGGCCGGTTCGCTGGAGACGGCCGTGTCCGTCGCCGCGTCCGTCGCGGTGTACCTGACCGACAACGGCCACGAACTGCGGCTGTACACCGAACGCGGCCGTGTGCCCACCGCCTCCTCCGCCGGGGTTCTGGACGGCCTGGCCGTGGCCGCGCCCTCCGACGCCCCGGGGCTGCTCGGCGGCGTCGACATGCTCGGCGCCCAGCGGGGCCGGTCCGCCAGTCTGGTGGTGGCGGTCCTGGGCGCGACGAGCCCCGAGGAGGTCGCGGCGCTGTCGGACATCCGCGGCGGCACGCGCCTGGCCGTGCTGTGCGCCCGGGCCGCCTGGCCCTCCGCCGACGCCCTGGACGGGGCCGGTAAGGTCCTGGCGTCCGCGGGGTGGCGGGTCATGACCGTCTCCACACCCGGCGAGCTGCCGCCCCTGTGGCGGGGGGCCGGTGCCGCCGCCCCGGTGGCCGGGCCGACCACCCCTCTGGAGGGTCTGCGTTGAGAGCGCTGCGTCCCCTGATGCCGACGGCCACACTGGTCAGCCTGGTGGCGGCGGTGCCCCTGCTCGGCACGATCGTGACGGGCCCCGGCTGGTGGTTCCCGGCCGTGCTGATGATGGTGGGCGTGGCGGCGGCCTCGGCGCTCTACCGGTTGACCGGGTGGAGCGCCACGGCGGTGCCCTTCCTCCAGATCTTCGTCATGGCGGTGCTGCTCACCCCGCTGTTCGCGGCGCACACCGCCGTCCTGGGGCTGATCCCCACCTCCGGTACCTTCCCCGAGCTGGTGCGCCTGCTGGAGCGGGGCATCGACGCCGTCAACACCGGCACCCCTCCGGTCACCGGGACCGCGGGGGTCGCGCTGATCATCGCGGTGGCCTTCGCCGTGATCGCGATGGCCGCGGACTTCCTGGCCGTGACCGCGCGCTGCCCGGGGATGGTCGGGGGCCTGCTGATCGCGCTGCTGATGGTCCCCCTGGTGGTGGACGACGGCGGGGTGGCGCCGGGGGCGGCGCTCAGCGCCGCGGTCGGGTTCCTCGTCCTGCTGTCCGTGGACATGTGGCTGCGCGGCCGTGAGTGGGGACTGCCCGTTCCCGACGGGCGCGACCCCTCGGTCCGGTTCCTGGTCGGCCTGCGGCGCGCGGCCGTCGCCGCCGTGTCCGTCACGGCGGCCGTACTGTTGACGCTGACGGTCCCGCTGGCGGTTCCGTCACTGCGCAGTGACGTCATCCACCAGGCCGCGGACGGCACCTACATCGGCAACGGGCCGGGCGTCATCACCACCACGCACCCGCTGGTCTCGCTCCGCAGCAACCTGGCCTCCGGCTCCGACCGGACGGTGCTCACCTACACCACCGACGCCGAGGAGCCCGACTACCTGCGCATGTACGTGCTGGACGAGTTCGACGGCGTGAACTGGGCGATGTCGCCGGTCGACGCGGACGACGACTCCCGGATCGAGGACGACCTGCCGCTGTCGGCGGGCTGGTCCGGCGAGCCCGACGGCCCCACCGCGACCACGCGGATCTCCATGGACTCCGACGCGCCCAGCCTGGACTTCCTGCCGATGCCGTACTGGCCGCGCTCGGTGGACGTGGCCGGTGAGTGGTACGCCGACCCCGGCAGTCTCATGGTGTTCACGACCGACAGTCCGCGTACCGGCCTCAGCTTCACCGTCGAGTCGACGTCGGTCACCCCGTCGGCGGACGAGCTGGCGGCGGCGGGGCAGGCGTGGTCGGCGCCGGGTTCCCTCCTCGCGCTGCCCGACGACGTGGACCCGCGCGTGGCGGAGCTGACCGAGACGCTGACCGAGGACGCGGACTCGCCCTACGAACGGGCCGTCGCCCTCCAGGAGCACTTCACCGGAGGCGGGTTCGACTACGACCTGACGCCGCCCGCGGTCCCCGAGGGAGCCGACCCGCTGGTCCACTTCCTGCTGGAGGACCGGGTGGGGTACTGCGAGCAGTTCGCCGGCGCCATGGCGGTCATGGCGCGCCAGGCCGACATCCCCTCCCGCGTGGCGACCGGCTACACGGCGGGCCAGCGGATGGGCGACGGCCGGTGGGCCGTGACGACGGGTAACGCGCACGCCTGGCCGGAACTGTACTTCGAGGGCGTGGGCTGGGTGCGGTTCGAGCCGACCCCCGCCTCCGCCGACGGTCAGGGAACGGCCACGGTGCCCGACTACACCGACGGTACGGGCGGCGACGCCACGGACGGCACCGGCCGGGACGAGGAGCCGGAGCGGCCGGAGACCGAGCCCGGCCCGGACGACGAGCCCGAGAGCGACGAACCGACCGACGCACCCGAGGCGAGCGCCACCCCCGGGGGCGAGGGGACGGACGAGTCCGCCGCGGGCCCGGCGTCGGGCTCGGGCGGCTGGACCGTTCCGGTGTGGCTGCCGGTCGCGGCCGCGGTCCTGGGCGGGCTGGCTCTGGTCGCCCTGCCCGCCCTCGTCCGGACGGCGGTGCGCGGATCGCGCACGGCCGCCCTCACAGGGGGCTCACCCGCCGCCGCGGCGCACGCCGCGTGGCGGGAGCTCCGGGACACCTGCGTGGACCTGGGTGTGACGTGGGATCTGACGGAGAGCCCGAGGGCGACGGCCGCGCGTCTGGCGGCACGGGGACCGCTGCCGGAGGAGGCCCGTGCTGCGCTGTGGCGGCTGGCCCTGGGCGAGGAGTCCGCGCGGTACGCCCCCGAACCGGCCGTCGTGCGGGAACCGCGGGAGGACCTGCGCGCGGCCCGTGCCGGACTGGTCGCGGCCAGCGGCCGAGGGGACAGGTTCAGAGCGGTGCTGCTGCCGCGTTCACTGGCGCCGTGGCGTCGGCCGCGGCCGGACCTGGGGCCCGCGCCGACGGCCGCCTGAGGAACGGTGGGAAGACCCCCGGGAGCGCCCCGGGGGGTCTTCGCCGTCCGCGCGGTCGTACGCCCCGATGGAGGGTGGGCCGGTGCCGGGGCGCCAACGGTGTCCGAGAACGCCGGAAGCGGCGGGATCCACATCGAAGGTGGACCCCGCCGCTTCCGTGCTCGTCGTGCCGTTCCCGATCGCACCGGCGCGTCGCTCCGAGAGGCGGGGAGCCGGGGCGCCGTCCGTGCGCCCACCACGCGGGGCTTCGTTCGGGCACCGCCGAGGTGCCGCGAGACGGGTCGAGCCGCTGGTGAGGAAGAGCGTCAGGCGAAGGCGGAGACGAAGCGTCCCCGGCCCTCCGGGCCTGTCAACCCGGGCCGAAGGGACACTGTCTACTCCTCGCCCTCATGGCGGCGACGCCAGCGCTCCTCGAACCGGTGCATCATGCCTGGGCGGTCGCCCTTGCGTTTCTGCTTCGCGTCCGCGGGCACCGCGGGCTCGGCGCCCCCTCCGGCTGCCTTACGCCATGCGTTGGCGCCCCACAGGAAGCACGCCAGCATGACGATGAAGCCGAGGACACTGATGAGTACCTGCATGACCGGGTTACCGATCAGGAGGCCCGCCAGCAGCAGTACGACGCCGATGACGAATCCGAGTACGGCCTTGATGATCCAGCGCTTGTAGTGGACCGCGGGGTTCGTTTGCCGAACGGTGTTCGCGAACTTCGGGTCCTCGGCATACAGCGCCCGCTCGATCTGGTCGAGCATGCGCTGCTCGTGTTCAGAGAGCGGCACGGCGCCTCCCTACGACAGTCCCCGGTTGGGGTGACGGGTACTGATGAACAGTCTCTCGGTCAGTGGTATGCCCAGAATACGGCGCGCTAGCGCCTACTGGAAAGAAAAGCTGTGTGACCACCTGACCCGCTTGGGTCACGGTACCCGCACTCTGTATCGGAAACACCGGCTTCCATGCCTCTCTGCCTACCCTGACTCCGGTCCTATCCTGAGAACGCTCGGAGGTGCCCGGAAGTTGCGGAATCATACGTCGTTTTCGTCACGCTTGGCCAGTACCGCCGACTGTATCGCGCCCGGACCGAAACGGGCGGCCACCCTGTCCATCACGCGTTCGACGTCCCGCCAGCCGCTCTCCTCCTCGTCCAGGGCGAGCTGACGCGGAGCCTGGTCCGCGGGGAGCACCCCCTCCACCCGTACGCCGACCAGACGCAACCTGACCCGGTCCAGCCCCGCCGCCGCGTACAGTTCGCGTGCCACGGCGCTGATCTCCCGGCCCACGTCCGTGGCCTCGGGAAGGGTCCGCGACCGGGTGATGGTGGAGAAGTCCGCCCGGCGCAGTTTCACGCTCACCGTGCGCCCCACCTGCCCCGAGGCGCGCAGGCGCCGGGCCACCTGCTCCGACAGCCGCAGCAGCTCGCGGTTGATCACCTCCGGATCGCCCACGTCCGCGTCGAAGGTCTCCTCGGCCCCGACGCTCTTGTCGGGGGTCTCGGGGACCACGGGGGTCTCGTCCACACCGCGGGCCAGCTCCGCCAGGCGGGTTCCCGCCTTGGCGCCCAGCTCCGTCCGCAACAGGTGGGGGTCGGTTCGGGCCAGGGCGCCGACCGTGCGCAGCCCCAGCCTGGCCAGGGTCTGCTCGGTCCGGTCGCCCACACCGGGCAGCGCCCCCACCGGGAGCGGGTCCAGGAAGGAGCGCACGTGGTCGGTGGGGACCAGGAGCAGGCCGTCGGGTTTGCAGTGCGTGGAGCCGAGTTTGGCGACGAACCTGGTGGCGGCCACCCCCACCGAACAGGTGAGCCGCTGCTCGGCCCGAACGCGCTCGCGGATCATCGCCGCGATGCGCACGGGTCCGCCGAGCCGCCTGCGCGCCCCGGACACGTCCAGGAATGCCTCGTCGAGGGAGAGCGGCTGCACGAGGGGGGTCACCGACCGCAGGATGTCCATGACGGCCTCGGAGGCGGCACGGTAGGCGGCCCCGTCCGGCGGGAACACGACCGCCTCCGGGCACAGGCGTGTCGCCCGCACCATGGGCATCGCCGAGTGGACGCCCTTGGCCCGGGCGAGGTAGTCGGCCGAGGAGACCACCCCGCGCGGTCCGGTCCCGCCGACGATGACCGGGCGTCCCCTCGCCCCGGGGTGGCGCCGCTGCTCGACGCTGGCGAAGAACGCGTCCATGTCCAGGTGCAGGATGTCACACCCCGTGTCGGGGCCCGACCCGTCCGCGGGGAAGTCCGGTCCCAGCGCGACGATGCCGTCGGGGGTGACCATTCCGCGCAGCGCGGCACCGCGCTCCAGTTGGCGTCGGCTCATGCGCCCAGGTTACGTCCGTTTCGAGAACGCCCGCCCCGGTGGAGGGGCCGCGGGACTCATGGGCGACGGGCGACGGCGTGCAGCTGTGTGGCGATGCCGACCAGCTCCGGGTGGTCGGCGGCGGCCTTCTCCAACTCCACCAGGTGCTGTCCGGCGTGGAGGTCGCCCTCCCAGGCGTGCCCGGGCAGGACGTCGGCGAACACGCGGACCCCGCGGACCCGCTCACCGGTGAGGCCGGCCTCCCCGATCAGGGCCAGCAGCTGCTGGCGGGTGAGGCGGCGCGGCATCGGGTCGCCCTCGCCCCATCGCCCCTCGGGGTCGGCGAGCAGGTGGACGGCGTCGGCGATGTGCCCGGCCAGCGCCCGGTGCAGCGCCCCGGCGACGGCGTTGGTGACCAGCAGGCTCACCGCCCCGCCGGGGCGGGTGACCCCGACGACGTCGTGCAGTGCACCCGCGGGGTCCTCCACGTACTCCAGCACGTTGTGCACCAGGACGAGGTCGGCGCTGCCCGGGGCGAACAACGAGGCCAGGTCACGGGTCTCCCCCTGGACCCCGCGCACCGTGACACCGCGTTCCGCGGCACGGCGTTCCAGGGCGGCCAGGGAGTCGGGGTTGGGCTCCACGACGGTCACGTGGTGGCCGAGCTCGGCGAGCGGGACGGCGGCGCCCCCGGTGCCGCCGCCCGCGTCGACGATCTCCAGGGGTCCCGACCCGAGGCCGGCCAGCAGTTCCGCGAGGGCGTCCCACACCACGGCGGTGCGCGCCGCGTTGGCCGCCCGTCCCGGCCCGGTCGCGCCACCCGCGCCGAAGCCGCTGGTGGTCGCGGTCGCGCTGGTCCTGTCAGTCACCTGCGTCCCCTCACTCCGGTGTCCCCGCCCGTGGCCGCCCTCACGTGGCCGCCGTCAGAGGGCGAGCTGTGCCTTGTTCTCCATCAAGCGTGACAGAAGCCCGCTGACGAAGTTCGGCGACTCGTCGGTGGACAGCTCCTTGGCCACACCGACCGCCTCGGCGATCGCCACGCCGTCGGGGATGTCCTCGGCCCACAACAGTTCGTAGGCGCCCATCCGCAGGATGTTGCGGTCGACGACGGGCATCCGCTCCAGGGTCCAGCCGATCGCGTAGCTGTCCAGGAGTTCGTCGATGCGCGCGCGCCGCTCGTCGACCGCCCGGGCCAGGTTCTCGGTGAACTCGTTGATCGGCGGCTCGGGCTGGGCCCGGCGACGGCTGATGACGTCGTCGACCGAGATGCCGCGCACCTCGGACTCGTAGAGGACCTCGACCGCGCGCCGCCGGGCCTTGCGCCGTGCTCCGCTCATCAGTTGACTCGCCCGAGGTAGTCACCCGTGCGGGTGTCGACCTTGACGCGCTCGCCGGTGGTGATGAACAGGGGCACCTGGATGGTGGCGCCGGTCTGGACGGTGGCGGGCTTGGTGCCGCCGGTGGAGCGGTCGCCCTGGACGCCGGGGTCGGTCTGGGTGATCTCCATCTCGACGGCGGCGGGCAGCTCGATGTAGAGCGGGTTGCCCTCGTTGGTGGCCACCGTGACCTTGGTGTTCTCCAGGAGGAAGTTGGCGTCGTCGCCGACGACCTCGGCCCCGACGGGGAGCTGGTCGAAGGTGTCGGTGTCCATGAAGATGAAGGACTCGCCGTCGTTGTAGAGGTACTCCATCTCGCGGCGGTCGACGTTGGCGAACTCGACCTTGGCCCCGGCGTTGAAGGTCTTGTCGACGATCTTGCCCGTGAGGACGTTCTTCAGCTTCGTACGGACGAACGCGCCGCCCTTGCCCGGCTTGACGTGCTGGAACTCCAGGACGTTCCACAGGACGCCGTCGAGTCGCAGGGTCGTGCCGTTCTTGATGTCGTTCGTCGTGGCCACTTCGGTCGTCTCTCCAAGGGGTCTGACACGTCGGGGCCGGGCGCGGTGCTCCGGCCGGTGATCGGTGGGGTGGGGCGCGGACCGAACGAGTCCTCATGTGTTGACCAGCGGCGTCGGGCCGCCGGGGCGCACCCCTCCTATGGGCAGTCTAGTGGCTTCGCGGGCCTCAGGCGCCGCCCGTGACCGCGCGGTAGGCCGCGTCCAGCAGCTCCGGGGCGGGGGCGCTGAGGATGGCGGGGCTCGCGAGGCCGTCGAGCACGACGAAGCGCAGGGTGGCCCCGCGGGCCTTCTTGTCGACGCTCATCGCGGCCCGCAGCTCGGGCCAGGCCCCGGCCGCGTAGGAGACGGGCAGGCCGACCGAGGTCAGCAGCGAGCGGTGGCGCTCGACCAGGTCGGTGTCGATACGGCCGTCGAGGCGGGCCAACTCGGCGGCGAAGACCATGCCGATGGACACCGCGTAGCCGTGCCGGAAGGTGTAGTTCTCGGCGCGCTCGATGGCGTGGCCGAGCGTGTGTCCGTAGTTGAGGATCTCCCTGCGGCCGCTCTCCCTGAGGTCGCCGGAGACGACGTCGGCCTTGACCCGGACGGCGCGCTCGATGAGTTCGCGGGTGTGCTTGCCCTCGGGGAGGGTGGCGCCCTCGGGGTCGTCCTCGATGAGGTCGCAGATGACGGGGTCATCGATGAACCCCGCCTTGACGATCTCGGCGAGGCCGCCCACGTAGTCCGCCCGGGGCAGGCTCGGCAGGGTGGCCAGGTCGCACAGGACGCCCGCGGGCGGGTGGAAGGCCCCGACGAGGTTCTTGCCCTCGGGGGTGTTGATGCCGGTCTTGCCGCCGACCGCGGCGTCGACCATGCCGAGCAGGGTGGTGGGGACCAGGACCGAGCGGACGCCGCGCAGCCAGGTGGCGGCGACGAACCCGGACAGGTCGGTGGTCGCCCCGCCGCCGACGCCGACGATCGCGTCGGTGCGGGTGAAGTTGTACTGACCGAGCCGGGACCACAGGTCGGTGGCCACGGCGGCGGTCTTGGCGGCCTCGCCGTCCGGCACCGGCATGGGCCGGACCGTGTACCCGGCGGCTTCCAGGGCGCCGACGACGGGACGGGCGATCTCGCCCAGGCCCCGGGGGTGGATGACGGCGACCTGGGCCGCGGAGCCGACCAACGAGGGCAGTTCGGCGAGGACGCCGCTGCCGACCACCACGTCGTAGCGGCCGGAGGAATCACCGACGCCGATGCGGGTCACGGTCACTGCTGGGCCTTTCCAGTCGTCCGTCCGGGCCCGAGGGTGGGCAGGATGGCGTCGACGATCTCTTCGGGGTGCTGGTCCGTGGTGGGCACGGTGACGGTGGCCAGGCTCTCGTAGATGGGCAGGCGCTCGTCGAGGAGCTTGCGCAGCCGGGCGCGGGGGTTGCCCGCGAGCAGGGGCCGGGCGACGTCCATGCCCACGCGCCTGGCCGCCTCGGCGAACTCGACCTGGAGGTAGACCACGTGGTGGTCGGCGAGGTCGGCGCGGGTGTCCTCGTCCAGCACGGCGCCGCCGCCGACGGCGATCACCCCGTCCCAGGAGCGCAGCCCCTCGGCGACGATCTCGCGTTCCAGCGCGCGGAAGCGCGCCTCGCCGTCCTCGACGAAGATGTCACCGATCGGCTTGCCCGCGCGCTTCTCGATCTCGGTGTCGGTGCACAGCAGCTCGGCGCCCAGGCGTTCGGCCAGGGCGCGCCCCACGGTTGACTTGCCCGACCCGGGGGATCCGATGAGCACCGCGATCGCTCTGGCCACACTCGCCTACCCGTCCATCCCCGCGGACGCGGGGAACCGCACGTCGTCCTCGTCCAACATCTGTCTAGCAGACCCGCCCCCGCGCGTGCGGCGAGGGGCCACCGTGCCCGGTCCGCGCCGCCCCGGACGGCCGAGGGCCGTCCGGGGGCCGGGCCACCCGTGTCGGGTGCGGGGCGACCCGGCGCGCGATCCTCACCGGATGGTGAGCGAGTCCAGGTATCCACGCAGGTTGCGGGCGGTCTCGGCGACCGAGTCCCCACCGAACTTCTCCACGGCGGCCTCGGCCAGGACCAGCGCGACCATGGACTCGGCGACCACACCCGCGGCCGGGACCGCGGTGACGTCGCTGCGCTGGTGGTGGGCCTGGGCGGGCTCGCCCGTCTCGGTGTCGACGGTGTCGAGCGCCTTGGGCACGGTGGCGATCGGCTTCATCGCGGCGCGCACGCGCAGCGGATCGCCGGTGCTCATGCCGCCCTCGACGCCGCCCGCGCGGTTGGTCCGGCGGCGCACGCCGTCGGGGCCGGGTTCGATCTCGTCGTGGGCCGCTGAGCCGCGGCGCGCGGCGGTGCGGAAGCCGTCGCCGACCTCCACCCCCTTGATGGCCTGGATGCCCATGAGGGCTCCGGCCAGCCGGGAGTCCAGTCGGCGGTCCCAGTGGACGTGGCTGCCCAGGCCGGGCGGCAGGCCGTAGGCGAGCACCTCGACCACGCCGCCGAGGGTGTCGCCGCTCTTCTTGGTGTCGTCGATCTCCTCGACCATGCGGGCGCTGGTCTGGGGGTCGAAGCAGCGCACCGGGTCGGCGTCGATGGCGGCCAGGTCCTCGGGGCGGGGCTCGGCCGAGTCCTCGGGCACCGCGACGGGACCCATGGACACGACGTGGCTGAGGATCTCCACGCCCAGCGCCTGACGGCAGAACTGCCGGGCGACCTCGCCGACGGCGACCCGCGCGGCGGTTTCCCGGGCGCTGGCGCGCTCCAGGATCGGCCGGGACTCCTCATGGCCGTACTTCTGCATGCCGACCAGGTCGGCGTGCCCGGGCCGGGGGCGGGTGAGCGGCGCGTTGCGCGCCACGCCCTCCAACTCCTCGGCGGGCACGGGGTCGGGCGACATCACCTTCTCCCACTTGGGCCACTCGGTGTTGCCCACCTCGATCGCGACCGGTCCCCCCTGGGTCCGGCCGTGGCGGATGCCTCCGATGACGGAGACCTGGTCCTGTTCGAACTTCATCCGGGCGCCACGGCCGTACCCGGCGCGGCGGCGGAGCAGTGCGGCGGCGATGTCGTCAGAGGTGACGGACACACCGGCCGGAAGGCCCTCCAGAATCGCGACGAGTGCGGGTCCGTGGGACTCCCCCGCGGTCAGCCAACGCAACATGTGAACGATCCTCCCATGAAACCTCTCTGGATACGGCATCGGATATCACCATCCGGACACCAGGGGCTGACCGGCCAGCACGGTGGCCAGGGTCGCGGCCAGCAGGAAGGGGCCCAGCGGGAACGGATCCCGCCGGGTGACGCGGCGCAGGGCGAGAAGGACCGCCACCACCAGGCAGAAGGCGGTGAAGGCCCAGAAGACCGCCACCAGGGCGCCCATCGGCCCGGCGGCCCATCCGCAGTAGAGGCCGATCAGTCCGGAGAGTTTGACGTCGCCGAAGCCCATGCCCCGGGGGTTGACGCGCCACAGGAGCCAGAAGAGCGCGGCGACGAGCGCCATGCCGACAAGGCCCCCGAACGCCGCGTCGAGGTCGGGACCGCCGGGCGCGGTGAGGACGGCGCCGGTGAGGAGCAGGGCCGCCACCGGGTAGGCGGGGGCGACGAGGTCGTTGGGCAGCCGCATCACGCGCAGGTCGACGACGGCCAGCGGCACCCCGACCGCCACCAGCCAGAGCACGGCCAGGTGGCCGAGGGGGAACCAGGAGGCGTGGTGGACGACCAGTGCGCCGGTGAGCGCGTACAGGGCGGCGGTGGTGGCGACGACCCCGGGGTGCGTGCCGACGACCTGTTCGCAGTGGGGGCACCTGCCCCGGCGCCGGAAACCGCGGTCCGCGGGCAGGCCGCGGGCGAAGCGGAGCTCGGCGCGGCAGTGCGGGCAGCGCGGGGGCGGCGGGCCCTCGTCCTCGTCGAGGGCGGGGTCCGTGGACGCCTCGGGCGCGGGGGAAGCCGTGTCGGCGGCGCGGACGGCGGCCCGTCCGCGCGAGCGGGTGTCCGGGCGGGCCGCGGCGAACAGGTAGACGAGCCGTCCGGTGACGAGGCCGACCAGCGCTCCGCACAGCCCGAGCAGGACCGCGACGGTGGTGGCGACCGGCCAGAGCTGGGAGGGGAGCGCGAGCAGCGGGGGGGTGGCCATGACAGGAAACCTACCCACGACGCGGGCGCGGCGACAGTGCCCGACCCCGGCCTGTGGACAACCCGCGCGGGGTCAGCCCGACCCGTCCCGACGGGCGCGCACGACCGCGCTGAGTTCGACGCCGCCGGGCAGGACGTGGCCGAGTTCGGCCCGCAGGCGCTCGGCGACCCGGCGCAGGACCTCGTCGTCGCGTTCGTCGAGTTCGAGGCGGATCCCGATCTCGGCGCGCTCGGAGGGGTGGACGCGCACGCGTTCGATCCCGAACTCGGCGTGCGTGACACGGTAGATGAGCGCGAGGACCTGCGGGTCGTCCTGGGGTTCGGGGACGTGGCCGTGTTCGGCGAGCAGGCCGAGGAAGCGGCCCTGGATGGTGTACGGCTGGGGTCCGGAGACGTCGAGGACCAGGGCGTCGGCGCCCTCCTCGACGGCGGCCTGGCAGGCGTCCCGGGTGGTGAACGGGACGGGGCGGGCGTCGGGGCGCCAGCGCCGCACCGCCTCGACGGAGGTGAAGGCGAGCACGCCGCGGCGGCCGTCCTTGCCGGTCATGATGGGGACGGCGACCTCGCTCGACTTGTCCTTGGTGAGCCCGGCGGCGCCCGTCTCCGTCTCCGTGGCCACGGCCACGACGGGGATGAGGACGCGGGAAGCGGCGAGCGCGGACAGGACCTGGCGGTCTCCGACACGGCCCGCCGCGTGGTCGCGCAGGCGCGCCTCGACCTCGGGGTCGGCGCTGCCGTCGTCGTCGCGGAAGTTCTGGGCGCCGATGATGGATGGTCTGCTCACGGACCCCGACTCTACCGGGCGTCGGTGGAGCGGTGGGCGGCCTCGGGCGGGACCCGGCCGGGGGTCAGGGGGCGGCGCCCCCGAGGGCGGTGACGATCGCGCCGAGTTGCTCGACCTGTGTCCGGTCGAGCCGGTCGAACAGCAGTTGGCGTACGCGCGCGGCGTGGCCGGGGGCGGCCCGGCCCAGGAGTGCGGCGCCCTCGTCGGTGAGGACGGCCCACAGGCCCCGGCGGTCGTCGTCGCAGTGCTCACGGCGCACGTAGCCGTCGCGTTCCAGGCGCGCGACCTGGTGGGAGAGGCGGCTCTTGGACACGATGACGCTGTCGGCCAGTGCCCGCATGCGCAACCGTCGCCCGTCGGCCTCGGAGAGGTGGACGAGGATGCCGTACTCCACGAGTGAGATGCCGCACCGGGAGCGCAGGTCACGCTCCAATCCGTCGTAGATCGCCGCGTTGGCTCTGAGGAAGCCGCGCCACACGCGTTGTTCGTCGGCGTCGAGCCACGTGGCCTTCTCCATACCGTCCATCCTATCGGCGGATCCGCGGGGTGAGCGGGGACACGCGTGCGATTCCTCTTCTCAGGAAGATACTTCTGAGGTACTTTGTTACTAGCAAACACAAGGACCCGCGTCCGGGTCCATCCGACGCAGGGAGACAGACCATGGCAGTGCAGGAACTCAAGGCCGGCACCTGGACCATCGACCCCACCCACTCGGTGGTCGGCTTCTCGGTCCGCCACATGATGGTGAGCAAGGTCCGCGGGCGCTTCGAGAAGTTCGACGCCACGCTGACCGTCCCGGAGGACCCGACCCGGTCCTCGGTGGTCGCGACCATCGACGCCGCCTCGATCAACACCGACAACGCCGACCGCGACAACCACGTCCGGTCCGCAGACTTCTTCCACGTCGACACGTACCCGGAGTTCTCCTTCCGCTCCACCGGCCTGGAGGCCAAGGGCGAGGAGTTCGTCCTCAAGGGCGACCTGACCATCAAGGGCGTCACCCACCCGGTCGAGCTCGCGCTGGAGTTCAACGGCTCCACGCTCGACCCCTACGGCCTGGAGCGCGCCGGGTTCTCCGCCACCACGACGATCAGCCGCAAGCGGTTCGGCGTGGACATCGAGCTGCCCATGGACGGCGGCGGCGTGGTCGTCGGCGACAAGATCGCCATCGAGATCGACGCCGAGTTCACCCGTCAGTCCTGAGGGCGAACCGGGGCGCGGCGGGCCGCGAGGGCGGACACCGGGACGGCCCCGCGCACCGGGGGGAGGACACCCGCCACAGGTGACGACACACTGTCACGAACCGGTGGATCTCGGATATCGTCGGTGGGGGAGGGCGTCGCGGCGCCCTCCCCCACTCGTGTCCTCGACCCACCACGGGAGCGTTCGTGCCGTCCACCCCCTTCTCCGACGAGGTCGTCGCCGCCGTCACCGCGCACATGAACGGCGACCACCCGGAGGACACCCTGCTCATCTGCCGTGCCCTGGGCGGCTGCCCCGAGGCCACGGCGGCACGGATGACCGGCCTGGACGGCGACGGCGGCGACTACGCGGTCACGGTGGGGGGCGTCGAGCGCGCCGTCCGCGTGCCCTGGTCCCACCCGCTCACCGAGCGCGCACAGATCCGGACCGAGGTCGTGCGCATGTACCGGGAGGCCTGTGAGCGGCTCGGGGTCGCCCCTCGCGGACACTGACCGCCCCTCCGCCAGCGGCACGCCGGGCACGGCGCCCCGATCCGGAACTCGCGTGCTCCGTCGGGAGTCCAAGGAGACGGGAGTGAACGGCGGTCCGGCGGACGCCGCTCCGCGCGAGGGGTCGGACACGCGACCTAGTGTGGAAGGGCCCGCCGTTCCCCCGGAACCCGTACCCGACCAGCTAGCCGAAGGGTGGCTCCGACCTCGATGGTCACGCCCGAACCCGGTGACGAGAACGCGCCGACACGAAGGATCGAGCCCACCGCGCCGACCACGCGGACCGGTCCCGCCGCGGGTGCCACGCGGTGGGTCACGCGCGTGCTGCGGCCCGGCTCCGCGCACGCCGACGACGCTCCCACGCGCGTGGTCGGCCCCGGCGCGGGCCCCCTCCCGCCCGACGGCACACGCGTGGACGCCCCCGCCCCGCCGACCGCCCGGCTCCGGGGCACCGCCGCCGGCGACCGGCGCCACGACCAGGCCACGGGCCGCGTCCCGTGGTGGCGGACGCTCCTCGGCCCCGTGCTGGACTGGCTGACCCGTCTGGTCTCCCGCGTGGTCGTCGGACCGGCGAACGACCTGGACTACGCCGTCCCCGCCGACCTGCGCCGCCGTTACCAGATCCTCGGCCACCTGGGCTCGGGCGGCGAGGCCGTCGTCTACCTCGCCGAGCCCGCCGACGAGCCCGGCCGCGAACTGGCCCTCAAGGTCTACCGGCCCGGCCACGACATCAACCGCGAGCTCCTGGACCGGCTGCGCGCCCGGGGCACCTCCTCACCGCACACACCCGCCATCCAGGGCTACGGGACCTCCTCCAGCCCCTGGGGCGAGGACCTGGCCTGGGAAGCCCAGGAGTACTTCGCGCTGGGGTCGCTGCGCACGCTCATGGACGAGGCGCCGCTGGACGACGGGCGCGCCCGCGCCGTGGTGTCCGCCGTCGCCGAGTGCCTGCACCACTGGCAGCACGACCTCCAGCACAACCACACCGACGTCAAGCCCGAGAACCTGCTGCTGCGCTCCCTCGACCCACCGGTCGTGGCCCTCACCGACTTCGGCGGCGCGGTCCGCGCCACGATGAGCCGCGTCTACGGCGGACTGGCCGTCACCGAGGACTACGCCGCCCCCGAGGTGATCGAGGGCCGCCGTGAGGCGCCGGCCGCCTGGTGGTCCCTGGGCGTCATGGTCCACGAACTGGTCACCGGACGCCGTCCCGAGCGCGGCGGCAACTGGCTCACCGCCCGCAACACCGAGGTGGACGTCTCGGCGATCACCGACGAACGCTGGCGTCTGCTCGCGCGCGGACTGCTCGCCCCCTCCCCCGCCGCCCGGTGGGGCTACGACGAGGTCACCCAGTGGCTGGCCGGGGAGCGGCCGCAGATCCGGACCGCGCGCCGCACCCGCCCCATCGTCTTCGCCGGGGCCAGCCACGAGGACCCGCCGAGTCTGGCCTTCGACCTTCTCGACCGCTCCGACACCGGCGCGATGTGGCTGCGCTCCCACTGGCCGGAGCTGCGCAGCTGGCTGGACCGCGAGGTCAACGACTACACCTTCGACCGCTCGTACCTGACCGGCCTGGACGCCGACCCCCGGTTGGCGCACGTGGCGATCAGCGCGCTAGCGGCCCGCTACGTCCCGGGTATGCCGCCCAGGTTCCGCGGCCACGAGATCAGCGCGGACGGACTGATGACGCTGGCCACCGGTGAGGCGAGCCGCCACGCGGTGGTGCGTGAGGCGGTCGCGTCGGGCGCGGTGGGGCTGGCCGCGCAGCACTGGTGCCCGCACCCGTCCTGCCGTTCGGGCGGGTCGGGGCGGTGCGCCCTGCTGGAGCGGGTCCAGCACGAGGTGCCGCTGGTCATGCGCAGGGTGGTCGAGACCGTCGAGCGGGTGGTCGGTTCGGGCGCCGACGCGCCCCGGCGGCCCGAGCCGCACGAGATCGACACGGCGTGGGCCCGGGCGGTCGAGCTGGTGCTGGACCCCGGGACCGCCTCGGCCCACCGCTCCGTGCTGCGCCGCCAGTCCTGGCACCCGACCGAGCGCAGCGCCGCCCCGCACGCCCCCTGGTGGGTCGAACAGCGCAGGCTGGCCCTGCGCGAGGGCAGGGGCGGTGACGCGATCGCCACCCGTGCCGCCCTGGTCACCGCCGCGCTCCTGCTGCCGGAGGCGGTCCGGGTCGGCGGTCTGATCGCCGCACGGGAGCGCGCCGACGGCCGGGCACGGCGGCAGGACCGGTGGGCGTCGCTGGCCGGATCGGCCCGGGAACGGTGGGACGGGGCCAAGGAACGGTGGGCGGGCGCCCGCCGACGGCGCGCCGAGGCCGCCACCGCCCCGGTGCGGCCGGACGTCCCGCCGGGTGTCGGCCCCCACACCGGGCCGGTGCCGCCGGGTTCGGAGGAGACGGCGAGGTCGCGGCGCGCCCAGGAGCGGGCCAGGCGCCGTGTCGAGCGGACGATGAACCAGATCCAGCGGGCGATGCGGGCCGGCCGGTGCCGCCGGTTCGCCTACCCCGCCGCCTTGCTCGGGCTGGTCGACGGGCTGGGCCGGGCGCTGCGCCCGGACAGCGGCTACTACCCGGAGAGCGCGTTCGTCACCCCGCTCTACAGCGGTCTGGTGGACTCCGCGCGCGACGGCGCCCTGGCAGGGCTCTCCCGGGCCGCGGGCATGGTGACCGGCCTCCTGCCGGAGCCGGTGGAGACCGCGTGGTGGCTGCCGGTGGTGCTGTCGGCCGTCCTCGTCCTGCTGGGCCGGACGGCGGCCGGCCGACGGGGTTCCTCACGCGCCCGGCGTCGGCTCGCCGCCTTCCGGCTGGCCGTGGCGGGGTCGCTGTTCATGGTCCTGGTCCTGCTGTCGACGGGGCTGCTGGCCCTGGGCTCGGGGGTGCTCATCCCGTTGGACGGGCTGTTGGGCTAGGCGGTGTTTCCTGGGTCCTCCGCTTCGCTTCGGACCGTGTTCGGGCGCCCGAGGAGGCAGGGGTTCTTCCTCCTCGGCCACGCCTGCCGGTCGTTCCTCGCCCGCGGCTCGACTCGCCCCCCGTCGCCCTCCACCACCCTCAACGGACGCCTACCGCGCGGTCCTCTTCACAAGAACCCCGCCGGCGCCCGAACGGCACCCCCTCGGGTGACCGTGCCGAGGACCGGACTCCCACGGTGTCAGGGGCCGTCGATCATGCCGCTGACCCGCGCGAGGTCCTCGGTGGTGTCGATGTCCTCCGGGCTGGCGACGTCGTCGCACGCCACGGTGGTCACCAGGTGCGAGTAGGTGCGCAGGAAGGGACGCGCCCCCACGTCCCGCACGGCCATGGCGTGCACCGTCGACCAGTGCTCGCGGCCCAGCAGGACCGGGTTGCGCGGGTTGCCCGCGTAGGTGGCCACGGCGGCACGGGCGCCCTGGGCGTGGACCCGGAGGAGCCGGCGCACCGCCTCGGGGGTGACCAGGGGCTGGTCGGCCAGGGCGATGAGGACGGCGTCCACCGTGTCGGGCAGGGCGTCGATCCCGGCCCGTACCGAGGAGCCCATCCCCGTGGCCCAGTCGGGGTTGAGCACCGTGCGGGCACCGCGCACGGAGGTGTCCGCCGCGCCCAGCACCACCAGGACCGGATCGCAGCCGCCCGCGGCCAGGGTGTGCACCCCCCGGTCGACCAGGCGTTCGCCGCCCACCTCGACCAGGGCCTTGGGGCGCCCGAGACGGCTCCCCGACCCCGCCGCCAGCAGCAGCCCCGCCACCGCCGCCGTCCGTTGGCTCCCCGTGTCCCCCGTGTCCCCACTCACCATGTCGTGATGATGCCACGCGCCCGGCCGGTGCGTGGCGCACGTGCGGCGGTCCGCACGCCAGTCTCTCCGGTTTCGCGCACCATCCCCTCCGTGACCAGGCAGTTCACGGAGGATCGGGTTTCGGTTCACTTGTGGGCGTGACCGAATCCGGCCGGAACGAGGGGGCGTGTGTCGCGGTGGATGCGGCCGCTCGTCTCGCGCAGGGCGCGACCGCTGCCTCCCCAGCGTGTCTGGACGAGCTCGGCCGCGATGGACACGGCGGTCTCCTCCGGGGTTCTGGCACCCAGGTCCAGACCGATCGGCGAGTGCAGGCGCGCCAGGTCCTCCTCGGCCACCCCGGCCTCGCGCAGCCGCTCCAGCCGGTCCTCGTGGGTGCGCCGCGATCCCATCGCGCCGATGTAGCCCGCGCGGGTGGCCAGGGCCGCCTTGATGACGGGGACGTCGAACTTGGGGTCGTGGGTGAGCACGCACACGGCCGTGCGCTCGTCGATCTGGTCGGCGATCTCGTCCACGAACACGTGCGGCCACTTCACGACCACCTCGTCGGCGGTGGGAAAGCGTTTGGGAGTGGCGAAGACCGGGCGCGCGTCGCACACCGTCACCCGGTAACCGAGGTAGCTGCCCAGGTCGGCGACGGCGGCGGCGAAGTCGATCGCGCCGAAGACCAGCATGCGCGGGGCCGGGGCGAAGGACTGGACGAAGACCTCCAGCGCGTCACCGCGCCGCTGTCCGTCCACCCCGTAGCGCAGCAGGCCCGTGCTGCCCTGGGCCAGCATCCCGCGCACGTCGTCGTCGAGGGCGTCGGTGAGACGGCCGCTGGTCGGGCCCAGGTCCCCCTCGGCGTGGTCCGGCCACACGACGCGGCGGCGCCCCAGGCGGCCGGAGTCGGAGGGGTCGGACACCACGGTGGCGACGGCGACCGGCCGGTGCTCCTCGACGGCCGCGAGGACCGAACCCAGTTCGGGGAAGGTCGTACGGCTGACCGGCTCGACGAACACGTGCAGCGTGCCGCCGCAGGTGAGTCCGACGCTGAAGGCCTCCTCGTCGCTCACACCGTAGGTGCGGCGGACCGGCCGCCCGGTGCGGATGGCCTCCAGGGCCTCCTCGTAGACCGCGCCCTCCACGCAGCCGCCGGAGACGGAGCCGACGACCTCGCCGGAGTCGGCCACGGCCATCGCGGCGCCGGGGTCGCGGGGCGCGCTCTTGTCGGTGTCGACCACCGTGGCCAGTGCGAACGTCTCGCCCGTGGCGTGGAGATCGGCCACCGCCGCTCGGATGTCGCGCACTCGGATACCCCTTCCGCGTTCCCCCACACGACCTTCGTTACCAACGTATGTGCCCCACCGCACACCAGGGGAGTCCCCGTTCCGCCAAGAAACGGGGACTCCCCTGGTAGATGTCTACGAGTCGCCGGGCTCGGGTGCCTCACCGCGCTCGTGCAGCATGGCGCGGAACTCCTCCAGGTCGCGGCGGGCCCGTTCCCCGTCGGCGCTCTGGATGCCCATCACGGCCAGGGTGGTGCCGTCGGACAGGTCCACCGACGGCCAGGGCTCCCCGACCGGCATCCGGATGTCGACGATCTCCGGCCAGGCCAGCACGTGGGTGCGGATGCCGTTGACCACGGTCACGTTGTGCTCGGCGGCCACGAGTTTGGGGCGGGCGAGCAGGTGCAGGCCGGCGGCGATCGCCAGGCCCAGCATGACCAGCAGCACCCGGTCCTGCAGGCGCCAGTCCTCGGGCAGGGTCACCGTCAGCACCACCATGGTGGCCACGACCAGCAGACCCATTCCGTAGGCGACGATCCGCACCGCCCTCGGCCGCCAGGTCCGCGGGAGCGCGGGCCCGCGCTGTGTCTCGTCCACCGGTCGTTCCCTCGTTCGCACCGACTGCTCCAGGCTCGGCCCCGGTCCGGGGCTCACTACGCGTCGGCTCCGGGGCCGACGTTCCGGTCGGGCCGACCGGAAGGCGGGGGAGGGGCGTGTTCGACCTTGCCGGAGCCGCGCCGGATGCGCCGTCACGGCGGGCGGCATCCACGGAACACGCCCTAGCGACGCAGACCGCGCAGTGCCGCCGCCGTGTCCAGGGCGGCCCAGGTCGCCTCCGCGCCCTTGTCCTCGGCGCTTCCGGGCAGACCCGCGCGGTCGCGTGCCTGTTCCAGGGTGTCACAGGTGAGCACCCCGTTGCCCACGGGGGTGGCTTCGCGCAGAGCGACCTCGGTGAGCCCGTGGGTCACCGACTGGCACACGTAGTCGAAGTGCGGGGTGCCGCCGCGGATGACCGCGCCCAGGGCGATGACGGCGTCGTGCTTGCGGGCCAGCTCCTGGGCGACGACGGGGATCTCGACCGCTCCGGCCACCCGCACCACGACGGGCTCGGCCGCGCCGGAGTCCTTGATCACGTCCAGGGCCCGGGCCAGCATCGGTTCGACGATCTGCGCGTTCCAGCGGGTGACGACGATGCCCACCGACATCCCCGAGGCGTCGACCTCCTGGGTGTCGGGGCGGCCTTCTCCACTCATGTGTTCTCCCTGTGTCGGTGCGGGTGGGCTGCCGGTGCCGGACGCGCTCCGGGCGGGGCGTCGGCGGGTGACGGGGCGGCGGGTCGGATCCTACTGGGCCACGCCGCCCAGCTCGTGGCCCATCCGGTCCCGCTTGGTGCGCAGGTACGTGATGTTGTCCCGGGTGACGAAGGAGGGCATGGCCACCCGCTTCGCCACGTGGACGCCGTGCGCCGTCAGCCCCTCGGCCTTGGCGGGGTTGTTGGACAGCAGCCGGACCGAGGTGACGCCCAGGTCGGTGAGGATCTGGGCGCCCGCGCCGAACTCGCGCGCGTCGGCGGGCAGGCCCAGGCGCAGGTTGGCGTCGACGGTGTCCACGCCCTGGTCCTGGAGGCTGTAGGCGCGCAGCTTGTGCAGCAGTCCGATCCCCCGGCCCTCGTGGCCGCCCAGGTAGACGACGACGCCGCGCCCCTCCTCGGCGATGTCGGCCATGGCCGCGTCGAGCTGGGCGCCGCAGTCGCAGCGGTGGGAGCCGAAGGCGTCGCCGGTCAGGCACTCCGAGTGCAGGCGGGCCAGGACGTCGGTGCCGTCGGTGAGGTCGCCGTACACGAGCGCGACGTGCTCGGCGCCGTCGGCGGTGCCCTTGAACCCGATCGCGCGCCACTCGCCGTACTCGTTGGGCATGCGGGTCTCCACCATGCGGGTGACCAGCGGCGGGGTGGCCTGCTCGGGGGTGAGGGTGTGGCCGAGGGCGGCGCGGTGGGCGGCCAGCTGCTCGACCGACACCAGCTTCAGCCCGTGCTCGTCGGCGAACTCCCGCAGGCGGGGCAGGCGCGCCATGGTGCCGTCGTCGTTGACCACCTCGGCCAGGACCCCGGCGGGGCGCAGCCCGGCCAGGCGCGCGAAGTCGACGGATGCCTCGGTGTGCCCCCGGCGGGCGAGCACGCCGCCCGGTCGGGCGCGCAGCGGCAGGATGTGGCCGGGGCGCACGAAGTCGACGGGACGGCTGTCGGCGGAGGCCAGCAGGCGGATGGTGCGGGCCCGGTCGGCGGCGGAGATGCCGGTGGTGACGCCCTCGCGCGCGTCGACGGTCACCGTGTAGGCGGTGCGCAGGCTCTCCTCGTTGCGGGCGGTCATCAGGGGGAGGTCGAGGCGGTCGAGGTCGTCGCCCTCCATGGGAACGCAGACCACGCCGGAGGTGTGGCGGATCATGAACGCCAGGAGTTCGGGGGTGGCGAGCTCGGCGGCGAAGATGATGTCGCCCTCGTTCTCGCGGTCCTCGTCGTCCACGACCACGATCGCGCGCCCGGCGGCGAAGTCGGCGACCGCGTCGTCGATGGAGTCGAGGAGCACGGTCGGCTCGGTGGTGTCCGCGGTGCCCGGTGTGGTGTCGGTGACGGTCATGACGGCTCCCAGGAGATGACTGCTGGCGGTGTGGTGGGTGCGTGGCGGCCCGTCGGAGGGGTCCGCCCGCCGGAGGGTGGTCAGCCGCGGGCGCGGGCCGCGGTGACGGCGGCGATGCGCTCGACGTACTTGGCGACGACGTCCACCTCGACGTTCACGGTGGCGCCGACGGCGAGCGCGCCCAGGGTGGTGGCTCCCAGGGTCTCCGGGATGAGGCTGACCTCGAAGAACTCCTCAAAGGCTCCGGGGTCGCTGACGGCGGAGACGGTCAGGCTGGTGCCGTCCACGGTGATCGAACCCTTCTCGACCACGTACGGGGACAGCTCCGCGGGCAGGTCGAAGCGCAGGACGTCCCAGTTGTCGCCGGGGCTCCGGGAGACCAGGCGCGCGGTTCCGTCGACGTGACCCTGCACGATGTGTCCGCCGAGGCGGCCGTCGGCGCGGGCCGCACGTTCGAGGTTGACCGGGGATCCGGGAACGAGCGCGCCCAGGGAGGAACGGTCGAGGGACTCCTTCATGACGTCGGCGGTGAAGGTGCCCTCACCCCGTCCGACCACGGTCAGGCACACGCCGTTGACCGCGATGGAGTCGCCGTGGCCCGCGTCGGAGGAGACCCGTGGTCCGCGCACGGTCAGCAGGAGGGACTCGCCCGTGGTTCCGGCGGGTTCGATGGACACGACCTCGCCGAGTTCCTCCACGATTCCGGTGAACACCCTTGTCATCCCTTCGCCTCATGGCGCTCCGGGGTGGGGGTGTGGAATCGGGTCCACGACGGGTCGGGACCGGGGGCGCACGCCTGGTACGCCGACGGGACCCGTCCGCACGCGTACTGCCTCCCATCCGGACTCTCACCGTCGGTACCGGAATTCCACCGGTTCAACCGGCCGATGGCTTCGGCCGGGTCGCGGACTGTCACCGCCGGTTCGGACTTTCACCGACCCCGGAGCACGCGTTTCGACTGTCGTCGATCCGGATCCTACCTGGTCGCACCCTCGGGGCCTAGGCGGTGTGAGTCTCCTCACGGACCCGCTCAGGGGTGGGCGGCCCCGCCCCCGGTGGCGCCCACGGGCTCGGGGCGGCGGGCCAGGCCGCTGCGGACGAAGGTCTCGGGCGCGCCGAAGGAGGCCCACAGGGCGATGAGGACGTAGACGACGAACGCGGCCGCGGCCTCGGCCCACCCGGTCAGGCCGCCGAGCAGGAGGTCGTCGGCCACCTGGAGGAGCACCACGACCGAGATGCCGAGCACGAAGCGCGCGGCGCGGGCGGTCAGGGTGCCCTCGGCGCTGTACCAGCCGCGGCCGTGGAGCAGGGTGAAGCCGACGAGGCCGCCGAGCAGGGCGCCGCAGACGGTGGACAGCCCAGTGAGCGTCGCACCGGCCGGGTCGGCGGGGACCGCGCCCATCCACTCCGTGGGCGCCGACCAGTCCGCGCGCACCAGACCCTGCCAGGCGGCCGCCGCCACGCAGGGCAGCACGGAGACCGCCACCGCGCAGCCCGCCCAGGCCGCGGTGGACAATCCCCGCCACCAGCGCAGGACGCGCTCCTCCCAGCGCAGGACCGTCCACAGGACGGCGACGCCGACGAGGAGGCCGGCCAGGACGTCGCTGAAGAAGTGCACGCCGAGGTAGACGCGGGACAGGCAGACCAGCGCGACCAGTGCGGCGGCCGCGCCCAGCCAGGCGCGGCTGCCGGAGCGCAGGCCCAGGTAGCCCCACAGGACGGTGGAGAGCTGGGCGTGTCCGGAGGGGATCCCGAAGGTGGACTCGGTGGCGTGCGCGGTCACCTGGGGGCTGAACCAGAAGGGGCGGGCGCCGTAGACGAGTGCCTTGAGCAGGTAGTTGACCGCTCCGGAGGCGACGACGGCCACGAAGAGGCGGGCGCCGGTCCCGGCGTTCACGCACCAGAAGACGAGGGTGAGCAGGAGGACGACGAAGGTCTGGGAGCCGAGTTCGGTGACCAGGCCCAGGGGTGGGGCCAACCAGTCGCCCCACCCCTGCACCCAGAGGATCGGGGTGGTCTCGGCCTCCCACAGGGCGTCCACGGCCAGGTGCTCGGGTGTCCAAGCGTTCAACGCGCACTCCACGGGTCCGCGCCTGGCAACGCGCTCACGCCGCGCCGCTCCCCCGGGGCGCGCGGGCGCGAGGGGAAGACGGAGCCGCGACCAAGCGGAATCAACGACTACGGACGGGAAGCATAGGACGGGGCCGCCCGCGTGACCAGAGCCACACGGGCGGCGCGCCGGGATCGTTATGCGAGGGGGCTGGCCTTGGCGGCCAGGGAGCGCAGGGTGTCGACCGCGCCGGCGGGGTCCTGGGCACCGTAGACGGCCGAGCCCGCGACGAAGACGTCGGCTCCGGCCTCGGCGGCGCGTTCGATGGTCTCGGCGCTGACACCGCCGTCGACCTGGAGCCAGACGGAGGACTGGCGGGTGTCGAGGATCTCGCGGGCCTTGCGGATCTTGGGCAGGACCATGTCGAGGAACTTCTGACCGCCGAAGCCGGGCTCGACGGTCATGAGCAGGAGCATGTCCATCTCGCCGATGAGGTCGGCGTAGGGCTCGACCGGCTCGGCGGGGTTGAGCGCGAGCCCGGCGCGGGCGCCCAGGCGGCGGATCTCACGCAGGGTGCGCACCGGGGCGTTGGCCGCCTTGGCGTGGATGGTGACGCTGCCCGCGCCCGCCTCGGCGTAGGCGGGGGCCCAGCGGTCGGGGTCCTCGATCATCAGGTGGCAGTCCAACGGCGTGGTGGCCGCCTTGCGCAGGGACTCCACGATCGGCAGGCCGAGCGTCAGGTTGGGGACGAAGTGGTTGTCCATGACGTCGACGTGGAGCCAGTCGGCGGAGGGGGACACGGCCGCCGCCTCGTCCGCGAGGTGGGCGAAGTCGGCGCTGAGGATGCTGGGTGAGATCTGGATTGCCACACCCGCAGTGTAGCCAGGGGCGTGGGAGCCGGTGCTCCCGCCCAGGTCAGCCGGTGCCGACGTGTGCGGGTCAGTTCCACGACGCGGTGCTGAGCACGCCCCCATCCGGACCCGACCGGGGATCGTGGACGGGCCGTGGGCGCCCCCCGCGTCCCCAGGAGGAGGGTCAGTCCTCCCTGGGGTCGGCCGGTGCCTCGGGCCGACCGGCGCCCCGCCCGAAGGCCACGCCTGCCGCACCCGTGTCAGCTTCGGCGCACCGGGCCCCGCCCCGGCTCACGGTGCGTCGGTCCCCCGCCCCGTCACGCCTCGGACCTGCGCAGCAGCGCCAGGAACATGGCGTCGGTCCCGTGCACGTGCGGCCAGAACTGGACGTACCTGCCGTCGGGTCCCGCCGCCAGGTCGGGGATCCCGTCCAGGTAGTCGGCGGCGCGCAGCAGGGTGAGGTCGTCGCGCTCGTCGAGCACGCGGCGCACGATCCCGTCGGTCTCGTCCAGGTGCGGCGAGCACGTCACGTACGCCACCACCCCGCCGAGGCGCACCGACTCGACCGCGCTGACCAGCAGGTCGTGCTGGAGCGGTGTCAGCGCGGCCACCGACTTCGGGGTACGGCGCCAGCGCGACTCGGGACGGCGCCGCAGCGCCCCCAGTCCGCTGCACGGCACGTCCACCAGGACGCGGTCGAAGGCCCCCGGCCGCCACGCCGGGGCGGTGCCGTCGGCGACCACGACCCGACCGGCGTCGCGCGGGGCGCGGCGCACCGCCGTGGCCACCAGTCCGGCGCGGGCGGGCTGGAGCTCCGACGCCAGCAGGCGGGCGTCGCGCTGCCCGGCCAGGGAGGCCAGCAGACCGGCCTTGCCGCCGGGGCCCGCGCACATGTCCAGCCACCGGGCGTCGTCTCCGTGGGCGTCCACCCGGGTCAGCGCCAGCGCGACCAGTTGGCTGGCCTCGTCCTGGACGGCGGCCCGGTGCTGGCGCACCTCGCGGATGGCCGCGGGGTCGCCCTCGGGCAGGTAGGCGGCGAACGGCGAGTAGCGCGCCTCCTCGGCGCCCGCGGCGACCAGGTCGGCGACCGTGGAGCGGCCGGGCTTGGCGACGAGGGTGACGCGGGGGCGCTCGTTGTGCGCGACGAGCAGCCGCTCGGTCTCGACCAGCCCGGTGGAGGAGCGCTCCCCGAGCGCGCGGGCCAGCTCCTTGACCACCCACCTGGGGTGGCTGTGCACGACGGACAGGTGCCCGCTGGGGTCGGTGGCGCGGTCGGGCGCGACGACCTCCGTCCACGCGTCCAGGTCGCGCGCGGCCACCCTGCGCAGGACGGCGTTGACGAACCGCCCGCGGTGGTGGCCCACCACCTTCCTGGCCAGGTCGACGGTGGCGCTGACGGCCGCGTGCGAGGGGATCTTCGTCGACAGCAGCTGGTGGGCGCCCAGGCGCAGCACGGGCAGCACCTCGCGGTCCACGGAGGCCAGCGTGCGGTCCACGCAGGATTCCAGGATCGCGTCGTAGGTGCCCTGGAGGCGCAGCGTCCCGTAGGTGAGTTCGGTGGCCAGCGCGGCGTCCCGGCCGCTGATCCCCCGGTCGGCGAGCTGTGCGGGCAGCAGGAGGTTGGCGTAGGCGTCGCGCTGCTCGACGGCGAGCAGGACGTCGTAGGCGACGCGGCGGGCCGGGTCACGGGGTTTGGGCGGCCCGGAGGCGCCCCGCCCTGCGCCCTGCCCGGGCTTCCTGCCCCGTCGGGGTCGGCGGTACGGGGATCGGGACTGCTCGCTCAACTGTGTTCTGCCTCAACGAACCGGGGACGGGGTCTGGTGGGAGCGGGACGGTGTGACCGCTCCCGCCAGGTCGAGACTACGGCAGCTCAGCGCCCCAGGCGGTCATCTTCGGTGGGGCGCACGCCACGGGCCCAGTCCACCGCCGCCATCGCGCGCTTGCCCTGGGGCTGCACCTGGCCCAGCAGGACCGGGTTGGTGCTGGTTCCCACGACCACGCGCCGTTTGTCGGCGTGCACCTGTCCGGGGTCCAGGGCGGGGGTGTCGGCGTCGGTCAGGGGGGTGACCGGTCCGACCTTGAGCCGGGTGCCGCGGAAGGTGGTCCAGGCGCCGGGCGCGGGCGTGCAGGCGCGCGCGAGGCGGTCCACGCGCTGGGCGGGGGCGGTGAAGTCGAGTTCGGCGTCCTCGGGGGTGAGCTTGGAGGCGTAGGAGACCCCGTCCTCCTCCCGCTGCGGTACCGCGGTGAGCTGGCCGCTGGCGATCCCGTCGATCGTGCGCACGAGCAGCTCGGCCCCGGCCACGGACAGGCGGTCGAGGAGTTCGCCGCTGGTGTCGGTGGGGCGCACGGTCTCGGTGAGGGTGCCGAAGACCGGACCGGCGTCGAGTTCCTTGACGATCCGGAAGGTCGTGGCGCCCGTGACGTCGTCGCCGTGCAGGATGGCGTGCTGGACGGGGGCGGCGCCGCGCCAGGCGGGCAGCAGTGAGAAGTGCAGGTTGACCCAGCCGTGTTCGGGGATGTCGAGCGCGCGCTGGGGCAGGAGGGCGCCGTAGGCCACCACGGGGCAGCAGTCCGGGCCGATCTCGGCGAGCCGCCCCAGGAACTCGGGGTCGCCCGCCTTGGCCGGTTTGAGGACCTCGATCCCCTCGCTGGCGGCCAGCTCGGCGACCGGGCTCGCCGACACCCGCCGTCCGCGCCCGGAGCGGGCGTCCGGGCGTGTCACGACCGCCGCCACCTCGTGCTCGGAGTCGATCAGCGCCCGCAGGGACGGCACCGCCACCTCAGGCGTTCCGGCAAAGACGAGCTTCATCTATCGGGTCCCCTCCACTGCTGACGGAAACCGTCCCGAGCCGCGCCGCGCCCCCGGCGCCCGGACCGCGTGACGCCCCCGCGCACGGTCTGTACGCGTCCCAGTTCTACCAGTCGCCGGGGCGGGACGGAGCCGCGGACCACGGGTCCCGTCGTGGGCTTCTGGTAGACCAGTGGGTGATGACCGACCATCCCGGCCCGCCCGACGGAGTCCTCTTCGACCTTCCCGAACAGGACCCGTCCGAGGCCGCCCCGGCGAAGGCGCGCCACGCGGCCGGGCGGAGGCCCGCCGACCGCCTCCCCGTCGCGCGCGTGGTCGTGGACACCCCGCTCCCCCACCTGGACCGCTACTTCGACTACCGGGTGCCCGCCGACATGGACGAGACCGCCGTGCCCGGCTGCCGGGTCAGGGTGCGCTTCAACAACCGCCGGCTGGGCGGGTTCCTCGTCGAACGGGTGGAGACCTCCGAGTTCGCCGGGCGCCTGGCCTACCTGGATTCGGTGGTCTCTCCCGAACCCGTCCTGACCCCGGAGATCCTCGGTTTGGCCCGTGCCGTCGCCGACCGTTACGCGGGCACGCTGAGCGACGTCCTGCGCCTGGCCGTGCCGCCGCGCCACGCGCGGGTGGAGCGGGAGGAGGACCCCGGGGAGTCCGACGGGGACGGGACGGCCGATCTCGGGACGGCCGACACGACCGGGGAGGACACCCCCCGCAGCGGGGGCGACGAGCCCGGACCGTGGGCGGACTACCCCGAGGGGCCCGCCTTCCTCCGGGCCCTGCGGGAGGGACGCGCCGCGCGCGCGGCCTGGACCGCCCTGCCCGGTGCGGACTGGGCGGACGCCGTGGCGGTCGCGGCGGGAGCGACACTGGCGGGGGGGCGCGGCACGGTCATCGTCGTGCCCGACGGCCGGGACGTCGAGGCCGTGGACGCCGCGCTGACCCGGCACCTGGGTGAGGGGCGCCACGTGGCGCTCACCGCCGACCTCGGTCCCGCCAAGCGCTACCGGCGGTGGCTCGCGGCCCTGCGCGGCCGGGTCCGGGTCGTCGTGGGCACCCGGGCCGCGGTCTTCGCCCCGGTGCGCGACCTCGGCCTCGCGGTGCTGTGGGACGACGGCGACGACGTCCACGCCGAACCGCACGCGCCCTACCCGCACGCCCGCACGGTCCTGGCGATGCGCGCGCACCGCGCCGGCGCCGGGGCGCTGATCGGCGGACACACGCGCACCACCGACGCCCAGCTCCTGGTCGAGTCGGGGTGGGCGCTCCCGTTGGCGGCGGACCGGCCCACCCTGCGGCGGCGGGCGCCGATCGTGCGCGCCGCCGGGGACGACCGGGAGCTGGCCCGGGACGAGGCGGCGCGGACGGCGCGGATGCCGAGTCTGGCGCTGCGCGCGGCCCGGGAGGCGGCCCGGACGGGTCCCGTGCTCTTCCAGGTGCCCCGCCGGGGCTACCTGAACACGTTGGCCTGCGCCGGGTGCCGGGAGCCCGCGCGGTGTGACGCGTGTCGGGGACCGCTGGCCGTGCGCGGTTCGCACGCGATGCCCTCGTGCGGCTGGTGCGGCCGGGTGGCCGGGCAGTGGGCCTGCCCCGAGTGCGGCGTGAGGCGCATGCGCGCGGTCGTGGTGGGCGCCCGGCGCACGGCGGAGGAACTCGGCCGGGCCTTCCCCTCGCTGACGGTGCGCACGTCCGGTCGTGAGGAGGTGCTGTCCGCGGTCGCGGACCGGCCCTCGATCATCGTGGCCACCCCCGGCGCCGAGCCCGCGGCCGAGAACGGGTACGCGGCGGCCGTGCTGCTGGACGGGTGGGCGCTGCTCAACCGGTTGGACCTGCGGGCGTCGGAGGAGGCGCTGCGGCGCTGGTTGAACGCGGCGGCCCTGGTCCGGCCCGGCGGCACGGTGGTGGTGTCGGCCGACGCGGCGCTGCCGGTCGTGCAGTCGTTCGTGCGCTGGGACCCGGCCGGGTTCGCCGAACGGGAGCTGGCCGACCGGCGTGAGCTGGGCTTTCCCCCGGCGGTCACGATGGCGTCGGTCACCGGCGCCCCCGAGCACGTCCGTGAGCTCCTCGACCAGGTCGAACTGCCCGAGGGGACCGAAGTCCTCGGGCCGGTGCCCGTGGGCTCCCCGAGGGAGGAGACCGCCCAGGGCGTCCAGCAGACCGAGCGCGCCCTGCTCCGGGTTCCCCGGGGTGGCGTCGGGGCGCTGGCCCGCGCGTTGAAGGTGGCCGCCGCGGCCCGCAGCGCGCGCCGTGACGAGCACCTGGCCCAGGTCCGGGTGGACCCGCTGCACGTGGTCTGAGGGCGCGGTCGGGCCCGTCCGCGCCGGGGCCCGTCAGTGCCGTCCGTATCCGGCCCGGTACAGGTCGCGGAGCAGGGCGATCTCGGCCCCGTGGTGGAAGATCTCCCGGTTCAGGTGCAGGACCAGCGCCACCATCGGGAAGTCCGCCCACTGGGGAGCCTCGGCCCCGCCCACGGGGGCGGCCATCGCCTCGTCGTCGAGTCGCTGGAGGTGGTCGGACCAGGCCCGGTAGGCCGCGTGCAGGCGTGCGCGGGCGTTGTCGGCGCCGCTGGGCCAGTCGATCGTGTCCGGGTTCGCCGTCCGGTCGCCGAAGTGCCAGTTCACCCGGGTCTCCAGCACGTCCACGACAATGTGGCCGAGCCGCCAGGCGATCGTGGTCACCGGCGGCGGGTCCGGTTCGGTCTCGGCTCTGTCGGGCGCGTACCGACCGTCGGGGAGTCGGCGCACCGTCCAGGCCCCGGCGACGGGCTCCCACAGGTACTCCTCCTCGGTGAGGCCCGCCAGCCTCGGCCACAGGGAGTAGTCCCAGTAGAACTGGAGCTGCGCCAGTGTCTCCCCGGTCCAGTTCACCGCCATCGGGGCGGCCTCCTCTCCTGTCTGACGGTCCGGCCCAGTCCGCCCAGGACTCCGCTTCCGTCGGCGGAGACCTCCTCGTCCGGATAGGGCCACCAGGTGATGTCCGCGAGCCCGGGTTCCAGGAGCCGGAACGGGGCGAAGGCGGCCTCGGTGTCCGTGCGGGGCGCGGAGGAGGTGAGGGCGAGGTAACCGCCGCCGCGCATCAGGGAGTGGAGACCGTCGATCCAGGTGGGGAAGGTGTCCGCGGTGAGGGGACGGGTGAGGAGGACGGCGACGGGTCGGTCGAGGTCCACGTGGCCGCAGGTGCGCAGGCGGCGCAGGAGCGTGGCGGGGTCGGCGCCGTCGCCGGAGAGGACGGCGGTGTCGGCGCTGGACAGGACGCCCGCCGTCCCGTGGGGGGCGACGTTCACGACACCGGCGTCGGGGGCGCGCTCCCGGACGCGCCCGGCCGTGCCGGGGACGGCGCACCCCCAGTCGACGAACTGGTCGACCCCGGCGTCGGCGCACAGGTAGTCGATGATCCGGCCGAGGAAGCGCTCGTGCCGGCGGAGGTGGTCGGCGGCGCGGGGGTCCGGGGGCCGTGCCTCCGCGCGGCGGCGGAGGCCGACGACGTGTGACCGCCGTCCGGGGAGCGGTACGGGGTCCGGCCGTTGGACGGCGGCCGTGAGCCGTCCTGCCTTCGGCCCTCGGACATTCGTCACGATCACGCTCCCCAGCCGGTCCGCTCGTGGGAGGCACGGCACGCGGGCGCACCGATCGGGTCCGTCCCCAACGCGCCATACCGTCAGGGCCCGATGCTACCCCCGGCAACGTGATCCGCCACACAGGGTCGGGTGATTTCCGCCCCCGTTCTCCGTCTGCGTGGTATGGCGGCGTTCCCGCGCGCCCCGCCCCTCAGAGGACGTTGCGCGGGTCCGGGACCGGCGCCAGGCGGCCGTCGCAGTCGGCGTACTCCCACCGGGGGCCGTGCGCCACCAGGTCGGCGACCGCCCCGACCAACCGGTCGACGTGCTCGGTCGTGGTGCCCACGCCCAGGCTCGCCCGGACGGCCTGCGCGTGCCCCTCGGGCAGCAGGCGGCGGGTCAGGGGGTGGGCGCAGAACAGGCCGTCGCGCACGCCGATCCCGTACTCCGCGGACAGGGCGGCGGCCAGCAGCTCGGCGGGCAGCCCGTCCACGGTGAAGGACACGATGCCCACCCGTGTGTGGTCGGCCCCCCACAGGGACAGCTCGCGGACCCCGTCGATGTCGGCCAGGCCCGCGCGCAGGCGCTCCAGCAGAGCGGACTCGCGGATGTGCAGGAGCTCCTGGGTGGCGGGGGTGAGGGTGTCGCAGGCCGCGGCCAGGGCGACGGCGCCCAGGACGTTGGGGCTGCCCGCCTCGTGCCGCGCGGGCAGGTCGTTCCACCGGACGTCGTGTTCGGTGACCAGTCCGGTGGCCCCTCCCCCGTACAGGTAGGGGGTGGCCGCGCGCAGCCAGTCGGCGCGCCCGGCCAGCACACCGGAGCCGAAGGGGGCGTAGAGCTTGTGCCCGGACAGGGCCACGTAGTCGGCGCCGGTGGCGGCCAGGCTGAAGGGCAGGTGCGGCACGTACTGGGCGGCGTCGACGACGACGCGGGCACCCTCGGCGTGGGCCACACGGACCAGGTCCTCCACGGGCCAGATCTCACCGGTGACGTTGGAGGCGGCGGTCACGCACAGCAGGGTCGGCCCGTCGGGGGCCTCCGCCAGGGCGGCCCGGGCGGAGGCGACCGCGGCCTCGGGGGACTCGGGCAGGGGCAGGCGCACGACCCGGCCCGCGCGGGAGGAGGGGTGCTGCCAGGGCAGCAGGCTCGCGTGGTGCTCGGACTCGAAGACGACCACGGTGCAGCCCTCGGGCACCGAGCGCGCCAGCAGGTTGAGCGCGTCGGTGGTGCCGCGCACGAACACCACCGCGTCGGCGGGTTCGGCGCGCGCTCCCAGGAAGCGGGCGACGCTGCGGCGGGCGCGCTCGTAGGCGTCCGTGCTCACCTGGGAGTGGTGGCCCGCGCCGCGGTGCACGCTGGCGTAGTAGGGCAGGGCGGCCGACAGGGCGTCGGCCACGGAGGTCAGACACGGGGCGCTGGCCGCGTAGTCGAAGTTGGCGTAGTCGACGCGCTCTCCGGTGACGAGGGGGACGCCGGTGTCGGCGGTGACGATCGAGCACTCGGCGGGTTCGGGGGAGCGCAGGGAGTGGATGTGATGGACCGTGGTCAAGATGCACCTCTTTCGTGGGTCGGGGGACCCACGGGGCGCCTCACGGCGACATCGGCGGGGTCCGCGCTTGTCAGACACGGTCGTGTCGGGACCTGGTCCTCACCCGGGGCACCCCACCGCGGAAGGAGGGTTGCCGGCCAGCAAGCCGGGGCTTGACGCTGGCACTCGTGACCTGGCCAGAAAGGTAGCACAGACCCGGCGGGTCGTACACCGACCCCTGGCGTGCGCCCCGCCACACCCCCGCTTGACACCCGGCACGGAGGCTGGGACATACTGGTCCCGCCTGCCCTCACGCCGCGGGTGTCCGGCTTTTCCCGGTCGCCCTCCAGGCGCGAGACTCCAGAGCATCGGAGTTTTCGCATGCCCGCGAGCGAGAGGTGTGTGCCTTGCACGGCGACGACCGTATCCAGCAGCTTTTCCGCAACCCCAGGGTTGTCCTGATCTCCGGCTACGCCCGTCTTCCCGACACGGTGGCGAGCCATTCCCAGTACCAGCGGCTCGGCGTCGTGCTCGCCGTGGACACCGCCGACGACCGGATCGTCGCCGCGGACACCACGCTCCTCACCGACCTGGCCAAGCAGTTCTTCCGCGCCCTCGTCGAGGGCGCCTCGGTGACCGAGGACATCGCCGAGATCGTCCGTCGGGTGCAGACGCGGTACGCGGGCCAGTCCGGCGCCGCCCTCACCACCGCGCTCCGCCGCTGCCTGGAGACCTACTACCAGCTGCGGGACGGCGACCAGCTGCCCGGTGACGCCGACACCAAGGAGTGAGCACCCCCGTGTCCGACACCAACACCGAACCCACCGCCCCCCTGCCGCTGGCCGGGGTGCGGGTGGCCGACCTGTCCCGGGTCCTGGCGGGACCCTACGCCACGATGCTCCTCGCCGACATGGGCGCCGAGGTGGTCAAGGTCGAGCAGCCCGGACGCGGGGACGACACCCGCGCCTGGGGGCCGCCCTGGGCGGGCGCCTCCGGGGACTCGCCCGGAGAGGCCGCCTACTTCCTGTCGGTGAACCGCAACAAGCGCAGCCTGGCGGTGGACCTGAAGGACCCCGACGGTCTGGCCGCCGTCCAGGACCTGTGCGCCTCCTCCGACGTGGTGATCCAGAACTTCCGCCCCGGGGTCATCGACCGCCTGGGCCTGGGCTACGCCGACGTGAGCGCCCGCAACCCGGCGGTCGTGTACTGCTCCGTGAGCGGGTTCGGGCCCGAGCACGAGCCCGCCACGCGCCCCGGGTTCGACATCGTCGTGCAGGCCGAGAGCGGGCTGATGGCCACCACCGGACCGGTGGAGGGCCAGGCGAGCAAGGTGGGGGTGGCGCTCACCGACGTCCTCACCGGCCTCAACGCCGCCGTGGGCATCCTGGGCGCCCTGATGCGCGCGCGGACCACGGGGCGGGGCGAGAACATCAACGTCTCGCTCATCAACTCGACGCTGTCCGGCCTGGTCAACCTCGCCCAGCAGGCGCTGGTCACGGGGGCCGAGCCCGCGCGGATGGGCAACGCGCACACCACGATCGTGCCCTACCAGGTCTTCCCCACGGCCGACGCCGAGATCGTGGTCGCGGCGGGCAACGACGCCCTGTACCGGCGCCTGTGCGCCGCCCTGGACCGGCCCGACCTGGCCGGGGACCCCCGGTACGTCACCAACCCGGGCCGGGTGGAGCACCGGGAGGAGCTGGTGGAGGAGCTGTCGCGCACCCTGCGCTCCCGCCCCGCCGACCACTGGATGGACGTGCTCGTGGCGGCCGGCGTCCCGGCCGGGCGGGTGCGCGGGGTGCTGGACGCGCTGCGCACCGCCGACGCCAGCGGGGACGACGTGCTGCGCACGGTGGAGCATCCCACGATCGGGCCGCTCGAACAGGTCCGCGCGGGTTTCCGGTTGGAGGGGACGCCCGCCCCGCTGACCGCCCCTCCCCTGCTCGGCCAGCACTCCCGGAGCCTGCTCGCCGAACTGGGCCTGGACGAGGGGCTCATCGACGCGATGGTCAAGCGCGGCGCCGTCCAACAGCCCGACCTGCCCTGATCCCGCGACCGCACGGCGCCGAGCCGCACCCTTGGAAGCACACGACAACACGAAGGGACACCCACCCCATGAGCGAGACCCAGCGCAAACCCGCCGCCCCGGACCCGCACGACTTCCTCGCGGTGGACGCCACGCTCTCCGACACCGAACGGGACGTCCGCGACGCGGTCCGTTCCTTCGCCTGCCGCGAACTGCTGCCGAACGTGGCCGACTGGTTCGAGGCGGGCACCCTGCCCGACCCCCGGGGCCTGGCCAAGGCCCTCGGCGACCTGGGGGTGCTGGGCATGCACCTGGAGGGGTACGGCTGCGGGGGCTCCAGCGCCGTCGCCTACGGTCTGGCCTGCCGCGAACTGGAGGCGGTCGACTCCGGGCTGCGCAGCTTCGTGTCCGTCCAGGGTTCCCTGGCGATGGCGGCCATCCACAGGTTCGGCTCCGAGGAGCACAAACAGGCGTGGCTGCCCCGGATGGCGGCGGGCGAGGCGATCGGCTGCTTCGGTCTGACCGAGCCCGACTCCGGCTCCGACCCGGGTTCGATGCGTACCCGCGCGCGGCGCGACGGGTCGGACTGGGTCCTGAACGGCACCAAGATGTGGATCACCAACGGCTCGGTCGCCGACGTGGCCGTGGTCTGGGCCGCCACCGACGACGGCATCCGCGGCTTCCTCGTGCCCACCGACACCCCCGGCTTCACCGCCAACGTCATCCACAGGAAGCTGTCCCTGCGCGCCTCGATCACCTCCGAACTGGTGTTGGAGGACGTGCGGCTGCCCGCCGACGCGCTCCTGCCCGGTTCGAGGGGGCTGGGGTCGCCGCTGTCGTGCCTGAACGAGGCCCGCTACGGGATCGTGTGGGGCGCGGCCGGGGCCGCCCGCGCCTGCTACGAGGCGGCGCTGGAGTACGCGACCACCCGCGAGCAGTTCGGCCGCGCCATCGGCGGGTTCCAGCTCACCCAGCGCAAGCTCGCCGACATGGTGGTGGACGTCAACCACGCCAACCTGACGGCGCTGCGGATCGGTCGGCTCAAGGACGAGGGGAACTGCCACCACAACCACGTCAGCTTCGGCAAGTTCTCGTGTGTGGCGGCCGCCCAGCGGGTGGCGAGCGCGGCGCGCTCCATCCACGGCGCCAACGGCATCACCCTGGAGTACCCGGTGATGCGGCACATGGTGAACCTGGAGACGGTGGCGACCTACGAGGGCACCGAGGAGATCCACGCCCTGAGCATCGGGCAGGCCGTGACGGGTGTCTCGGCGTTCCGCTGACGCGCGGAGCGGTACTCGGGTGCCGACAGTCCCCCGCAACCACCACAATGGGGAGCATCCGACCGAGGGAGTTGCGGAAGATGGTGAACGAGCCGACGAAGCGGTTCGAGATGACGCGGGTGCGGCGGACCGCCAACGCCTTCGTCAGCGGCTTCGTCAAGTACGGGGTGTGCCCGCCCGACCTGCACCTGCTGACGACGCGGGGGCGCGCGTCGGGGTTCTTGCGGACCACACCGGTCAGCGTGCTGGACAGCGACCGTGGCCGGTTCCTGGTGGCGCCCTACGGGGAGGTCGACTGGGTGCGCAACCTGCGCAAGGACGGTTTCGCGACCCTGCGCCAGGGAGGGTGGATCGAGCTGGCCAGCGTGCGTGAACTCGGCCCCGACGAGGCGGCCCCGGTGCTCCGTGAGTACCTGGACCACCCGCGCGCCTTCGTCGTGGGTCCGTACTTCGAGGCCCCGCCGGAGGCGCCGGACGAGGACTTCGCGGCCGAGGCCGACCGCCACCCGGTGTTCGAGATCGTGCGCTCGACCACGATCCGCATCTGAGCGGCTCCGGCCGTCGACGGGGTCCGGACTCCCGCCACCGCGGGGGTTCGGCCCACGGGACGGAGCGCGGCGGCGGTCAGGGCCGGCCCCAAGGCCGACGCAGCCTCAGTTCCGGACGCGGTACACGTCGTACACCCCGTCCACCCCGCGCACCGCGCGCAGGACGCTGCCGAGGTGGGCGGGGTCGGCCATCTCGAAGGTGAACCGGCTCTGCGCCACCCGGTCGCGGCTGGTCTGGACGGTCGCCGACAGGATGTTGACGTGCTGGTCGGACAGCACCCGGGTGATGTCCGACAGCAGCCGGGACCGGTCCAGCGCCTCGACCTGCAACGCCACCAGGAACATCGAGTCCTCGGTGGGCGACCACTCCACCCGCACCATGCGGTCGGTGTCCAGGGTCGAGGCGTTCACGCAGTCCTCGCGGTGCACCGAGACCCCGTTGCCGCGGGTGACGAAGCCGACGATCCCGTCGCCCGGCACCGGCGTACAGCATTTGGACAGGCGGGCCCACACGTCGGCGTCGCCCTCCACGACCACGCCCGGGTTGCCGGGGTGGCGGCGGCGCGTGACCGCCTTCGTGGGCAGGGCCGACTCGGCGATGTCCTCGGTGTGGTTCTCCAGGCCGCCCAGGGAGTCGACGAGCTTGCTGACCACGCTCTGCGCGCTGACCTGGTGCTCGCCGACGGCGGCGTAGAGCGAGTCCACGTCCGCGTAGCGCAGGTCGCGGGCCAGGGCGATGATCGCCTCACCGCTGAACAGGCGCTTGACCGGCAGCTCCTGCTTGCGCATGACCTTGGCGATCTCGTCCTTGCCCTTGTCGATCGCGGCCTCGCGACGCTCCTTGGTGAACCAGTGCCGGATCTTGTTGCGGGCGCGGGCGCTCTTGACGAAGTTGAGCCAGTCGCGGCTGGGCCCGGCGTCGGGGTCCTTGGAGGTGAGGATCTCGACCGTCTCGCCGTTGTGCAGCTGGCTCTCCAGCGGCACCAGGCGGCCGTTGATCCGGGCGCCCACCGTGCGGTGGCCGACCTCGGTGTGGACGGCGTAGGCGAAGTCGACGGCGGTGGCGCCCTGCGGCAGGGAGATGACGTCGCCCTGCGGGGTGAAGACGAACACCTCCTGCACCGACAGGTCGAAGCGCAGCGACTCCAGGAACTCGCCCGGGTCCTTGGTCTCCTGCTGCCAGTCGATGAGCTGGCGCAGCCACTGCATGTCGGAGGTGCCCTTGGCCTTGGGTTCCCCGCCCGCGCCGCGGTCCTCCTTGTACTTCCAGTGCGCGGCGATGCCGTACTCGGCGCGGCGGTGCATCGCGCGGGTGCGGATCTGGAGTTCGACCGGGTTGCCCGAGGGACCGATGACCGTCGTGTGCAGCGACTGGTACATGTTGAACTTGGGCATCGCGATGTAGTCCTTGAACCGCCCGGGCACGGGGTTCCACCGCGCGTGGATGGTTCCCAGGGCCGCGTAGCAGTCGCGGACGCTGTCCACCAGGACCCGCACGGCGATGAGGTCGTAGATCTCGTCGAAGCCGCAGTTGCGGGCGATCATCTTCTGGTAGATCGAGTAGTAGTGCTTGGGCCGTCCGCGCACGGTCGCCTTGAGTTTGGCCTCGCGCAGGTCGGCCGAGACCGCCTCGATGACCTCCTGGAGGTAGACGTCGCGGCGGGGGGCGCGCTCGGAGACCAGGCGGGCGATCTCGTCGAAGCGTTTGGGGTAGAGGGTGGCGAAGGCCAGGTCCTCCAACTCCCACTTGATGGTGTTCATGCCCAGCCGGTGGGCGAGCGGTGCGAAGATCTCCAGGGTCTCGCGGGCCTTCTTCTCTCGTTTGGCGCGGGAGGGCAGGTAGCGCAGGGTGCGCATGTTGTGCAGGCGGTCGCACAGTTTGATGACCAGGACCCGGATGTCGCGGGCCATGGCCACGACCATCTTGCGGACCGTCTCGGCCTGGGTGGCCTCGCCGTACTTGACCTTGTCCAGCTTGGTGACGCCGTCGACCAGTTCGGCGATCTCGTCGCCGAAGTCGGCGCGCAGCTCGTCGAGGGAGTAGTCGGTGTCCTCGACGGTGTCGTGCAGCAGCGCGGCGGCCAGGGTGGCCTCCTGCATGCCCAGCTCGGCCAGGATGGTCGCCACGGCGAGCGGGTGGGTGATGTAGGGGTCGCCGCTCTTGCGCTTCTGGTCGCGGTGGTGGTGGGCGGCCACCTCGTAGGCGCGCTCGATGAGCCGGACGTCCACCTTCGGGTGGGTGGCACGCACGGTCTTGATCAGTGGTTCGAGCACCGGGTTCATCGTCACTCCCCGCTGGGCGCCGAGTCGGGCGAGCCTTCTGCGGACTCGCACGGTGGAGGGCGTGGTGGAGCCGGGCGGCCCCGGGGAGCCGGCCGGTGCCGCCCCGGAGACGTCGGAGGGCGCCGCTTCGGTCGCGGCGCCCTCCGGGCGGTCCACCTGTGGTCTGTGCGCGGGCGACGTACCGCTGCCGTCCGCGTGCCCTCCCGGCATGCCAGGGCGCCGCTCGCCGGTGGCCTCCGGCCGCTCGCCGCGGTCCGGTACCGCCCCGGTCGAAACCACTTCGCTTGGCATGCCTACCTCCCGCGGATCCACCCGGTCGCGTGGACGCCGTCGCCGACGCCCGCCCGGTGCACGTGCGTGTTGTCAGGGCCAGTCGCTGGACGTGGCCGCCGCGGTACCTCTCCCACCAGTCTAGTGTCCGTGGTCCCGCGTGAGCGGAGACGAGGTCCGGCCGTCACCCTCGGCCGCGCCTCACCGTGACACGGGTACGGGTATGGCGAGGATCACCGGACGCGCCGCGTCCGGTGACGGCGTCCCCGTGCGGGCGAGGTGCGGTGAGAACCGGGTCCTTCCCTCAACGCGGAGGGATTCGCCGCGCATTCCCCTACGGGCGGGTACACGCGTCGGGGAGTCCCCGGTCAGACCGACAGAAGGCTGTGCAGCTCCACGTCCGACAGCTTCTCGCGTCCCTGGAGCGCCGAGAGTTCCATCAGGACGGAGAATCCCACGACCGTACCACCCGCCTTGCGCACGAGGTCCACCGCGGCCCTGCCGGTGCCGCCGGTGGCGAGCACGTCGTCGACGATGAGCACACGGCTGCCCGCGGGGATCGCGTCGGCGTGGATCTCCACGGTCGCGGTGCCGTACTCCAGATCATAGGCTTGCCCGATGGTCGCCGAGGGCAGTTTCCCGGCTTTGCGCGCGGGGACGAAGCCCGCGTCCAGCGCGAGGGCGACCGGGGCCCCGAAGATGAAGCCGCGCGCCTCCAGACCGAGCACGCGGTCCACCCCCCGCTCCCGGAAGGGGTCGGCGAGCCCGTGGACGGTGGCGCCGAACGCCTCCCGGTCGTTGAGCAGCGGTGTGATGTCCTTGAACAGCACCCCGGGCTGCGGGAAGTCGGGCACGTCGCGAACGTGCGACCGGATCACGCCGAGGAGCTGACCGGCGCCGTCGGTCGCGGAATCGTGGGACATGGGCGGTGGGACCTTCTTCTGCGGGGGTCGAACACGCCGGTACCGGCCCCGGTCGGGGCCGGTACCGGGGAGCGTGTGGCCGGTGTGGCCGGGATCAGTTGTTGGGCTTGTCGTCGTCGCCGAAGTCGGGGCGGTCCTCCACCGGCGTGTCGTCGGCGGAGGGGGTGATGACCTCGCCCACGCCGGCCTTGAGCATGCGGATGCGGGTGCCGGGGGCGATCTCCAGCAGGACGTCCTGCTCGTGGACCTCCACGACGGTGGCGAAGATGCCCGCCTTGGTCATGACCTCGACGCCGGGGACGAGCGCGTTCACCATCTGCTGCTCCTGCTGGCGCCGCTTCTGGTTCGGCCGCCAGAACAACAGCCAGAACACCAGGAGGATCAGTGCGAACGGCAGAATCATGTTCAGGAGGCCCCCGGTGGGCTCTCCTTCGGCGGCGAGAGTGTAAATGCCCTGCACTGGGGCGTCCTTCCTGACGTTTCGTCGTGTGGCCGACCGTTGTCGGCTCGCAACCGCGACGACCACCTTCATCGTGCCGACCCGGACGTCGCGTCACGGACCGCACCCGCACTCCATAACGCTCCAGGCCGCCCGCGCGTTCCACCCGTGTCGAACGACACGTGGGGGACCTGGCCCCCACAGGGCTGGATACCTCCAGCTTACGTGGCGCCGGTCACCGTGATCCCACGGTCAGGGCTCGGTGGCGCAACGGCCGGGCGGGGGCGCGTCCTCGGCCCGGAGGGCCGCGGTCACGGCTGGTTCGAGCCGTTCGTCGGAGCGCCGCCGTTCGGGGAGGATCCGCCGCTGGCGGCGGCCGCGCCGAACGCGGCGTCGGGCGGCGGTGTCAGGCCCATGTGCGCCCATGCCTGCGGGGTCGCGACCCGGCCGCGCGGTGTGCGGGCCAGGAAGCCGGAGCGGACCAGGAAGGGTTCGGCGACCACCTCCACCGTCTCGGCCTCCTCCCCCACCGACACCGCGAGTGTCGACAGACCCACCGGCCCGCCCCGGAAGCGGCGCAGGAGCACGTCGAGGATGGCGCGGTCGAGGCGGTCCATGCCGAGCGCGTCGACCTCGTACAGCTCCAGGGCGGAGCGGGCGGTGTCCAGGGAGAGCGTGCCGTCCCCCCGGACCTCGGCGTAGTCGCGGACGCGACGCAGGAGCCGGTTGGCGATCCGGGGGGTGCCGCGCGAACGCCCGGCGATCTCGCGGGCCGCGTCCTCGTCCAGGGGGGCGCCGAGCAGGCGCGCCGAGCGGTGGAGGATGAGTTCGAGCTCGTCGGGGGTGTAGAAGTCCATGTGCGCGGTGAAGCCGAAGCGGTCGCGCAGCGGCGCGGGCAGCATGCCCGCCCGGGTGGTGGCCCCGACCAGGGTGAAGGGCGCGATGTCGATGGGGATCGCGGTGGCGCCGGGCCCCTTGCCCACGACCACGTCGACCCGGAAGTCCTCCATCGCGACGTAGAGCATCTCCTCGGCGGGGCGGGCCATGCGGTGGATCTCGTCCAGGAAGAGGACCTCGCCCTCCTGGAGGGTGGACAGCACCGCGGCCAGGTCGCCGGAGCGTTCGATGGCCGGGCCGGAGGTGATGCGCAGCGGGGCGCCCAGCTCGGCGGCGATGATCATGGCCAGGGTGGTCTTGCCGAGGCCGGGGCCGCCGGACATGAGGATGTGGTCGGGGGCCCGGTTGCGCCGCTGGGCGCTGCGCAGCACCAGGGAGAGCTGTTCGCGAACCCGTTCCTGGCCGACGAACTCGTCCAGCCCGCGCGGCCGCAGGGCACCTTCGATCTGGCGTTCGTCGCCGTGGGCGTCGGGCGACACGGCGTCGCGTTCGTGCATGGGAACCACTCCTAGGCGCGGCTGAGCTTGCGCAGGGCGGCGCGCAGCAGGACGGAGACGTCGGTGGTGTCCTCGGCCTCGGCGGCGACGGCGGAGGCGGCGGCCTCGGCGTCCTTGGCCGACCAGCCGAGGTTGACCAGGCCGGAGACGACCTGGCCGCGCCAGGCGCCGTCCGGTTCGGCGGCGCCTGGTGCGGCGGGCGGCGCGCCGTCGGTGCGGACGGGGGCGTCGAGTTTGCCGCGCAGTTCGAGGACGATGCGCTGGGCGCCCTTCTTGCCGATGCCGGGCACGCGGGTGAGCGCGGCGGTGTCCTCGGTGGCCACGGCGTGGCGCAGGCTCGACGGGCTGTGGACGGCGAGCATGGCCAGGGCCAGGCGCGGGCCGACGCCGGAGGCGGTCTGGAGCTGCTCGAAGAGCTGGCGCTCGTCCTCGTCGGCGAACCCGAAGAGGGTCAGGGAGTCCTCGCGGACGACGAGGCTGGTGGCGACGGTCCCGGTCTCGCCCACGTGCAGGCCGGAGAGGGCGGCGGGGGTGCACCGTACGGTCATGCCGACCCCGCCGACGTCGATCACGGCGGTGTCCGCGCCGCGTGCGGCCACCCGGCCGGTGAGGAACGCGATCATCTCGTGCGGGCGCCGGTGCGCCCTTCTCCTTCCTGGGGGCGGGGGTCACCGCGCGCGGTTGCGGCGCGCCAGTTCCACCTTGCGGGCGAAGTCCTGTTTGGCCTGGGCGACGCGGGCGTCGGCGCCGCCCCGCCAGATGTGGCAGATGGCGAGCGCGACCGCGTCGGCCGCGTCGGCGGGTCTGGGGGGACCGTCGAGTCTGAGGATACGCGCCACCATGGTGCCGACCTGCGCCTTGTCGGCGCGTCCGCTGCCGGTGATGGCGGCCTTGGCCTCGCTGGGGGTGTGCAGGGCCACGGGCAGGCCGCGGCGGGCGGCGCACAGCAGGGCGATCCCGCTGGCCTGGGCGGTGCCCATGACGGTGCTGAGGTTGTGCTGGGCGAAGACGCGCTCGACGGCGACGGCGTCGGGCTGGTGTCGGTCGAGCCAGTCCTCGATGCCGCGTTCGACGGCGACCAGGCGTTGGGGGAGGTCGGTGTCGGCGCTGGTGCGGACGACGTCGGCCCCCAGGAGGGTGAGCGGTCGGCCGATGGACCCCTCGACGGCCCCGATGCCGCACCGGGTCAGCCCCGGGTCGATCCCCACCACGCGCACGCGTTCCACCCTCACCTTCTCGAACGTCCGTTCGCACCATGCTAGCGGCGCGCGCTGACGCCCGCCGCGCCCGTCGGCGCGGGCGTGTCGGGGCGGGGGCCGATCCGCGCTCAGGCGTGATCGTACGGTTTCCCCGGCCGGTCCGTCGGTGCGCGGGTTCCCGACGGACCGCCGCGGTGGTCCGTGGACGGTGCGGGGGAGCGGCCCGCGCCCCGGGACGGTCGGTGCGCGGGCCGGTCGGTCGGTCGGTTCAGGGACGCACGGACTGGGTGTGCCGGAACAGGTCCTGCGGGTCGTAGTCCCGCTTGGCCCGCTGAAGGCGGGCGTAGTTGTCCTTGTAGTACAGCTCGTGCCAGGGCACCCCCGAGGTGTTCCAGGTGTCGTCGTTGAGGTCGACGTCGCAGTAGTTGACGAAACAGCCGTCGGTGGTCCCGTTGGGAACGGGCACCCCACCCGTGTCAGCGAAGAGGTCCCGGTAGAAGCGGCGCATCCAGTCCAGGTACCCCTCCTCCTCCGAGGCGTCGTTCCACACGCCCACGACCTGGAACTTCAGGATGGAGTCGCGCTGGGGAACCGCGGTGGCCGCCGGAGCCACCTCGTTGACCCGGCCGCCGTAGCCGGAGATGAGCAGCAGTCCGCCGCCCCCGGTGAAGTCGTCCCTGTTCAGGTACTCGTGCATGGTGGCGATCTGGGAGTCGGTGTAGCGGCGCCGGAAGTAGGCGGACTTCCCCTTGAAGCGGACGGTGGGGTCCTGACCGGTGAAGCCCGCCCACTGGGTGGCCTGGAGATAGGGGATGAGGCGCTTCTGGGTGACCTGGTAGTCGGTGCCGACCCCGTTCCCGACCGCCCGGGTGTAGTTCTCCAGGACCCGCTCCGCGTTGTTGACCCCGGCATCGACGGCCGCGGTCATCATCACCACTCCGCTGTTGCGGTGGAAGGGCTTGAGCTGCCCGAACAGCGACGCCGCGCGGCTCCCGGGGTCCTGGTTCTCCTCGTGCCAGGCGCCGTGGTTGCGCATGAGCCGGCCGAACCCCTGTTCGGTCAGCTCCGGCCAGGACCAGGCGACCTCGCTGATCCAGACGTTGGCGGGCGGGGCCGGCAGCAGTTTGGCGGGGTCGCCGCCGGAGGCTCCCGGGGTGCGGAACCAGTACCGGGTGACGACCCCGAAGTTCCCTCCGCCGCCACCGGTGTGCGCCCACCACAGGTCGTGGTGGGGGTCGGACTCGTCCGCTGTCGCGATCACCGCCGAGACCGACCCGTCGGAGTCGACGCACACCACCTCGACGGCGTGCAGGTAGTCCACGGACAGCCCGTCGCGCCGTGCCCAGACCCCGTAGCCGCCGCCCGCGATGTGTCCACCCGCGCCGACCGTGGGGCAGGCGCCCGCAGGAACGTAGACCCCCCAGCCGCGGTAGAGCTTCTGGTAGACATCGCCCAACCGGGCCCCGGCGCCGATGGAGAACGCCCGTCTGCCCTTGTCGAAGGCGACCTCGGACATCGCGCTCATGTCGATGAGGACACGCACGTCGGAGTCGGTGGTGAAGTCCTCGTAGCAGTGGCCGCCGCTGCGCACGGCGATCCGCTTGCCCTGGCCCACGGCCGCGCGAACGGCTGCGACGACCTCCTCGGTGTCGCGCACCAGGTGAATCCGCTCCGGCTCTCCCTGCCAGCGCTGGTTGGTGCCCCGGGAGAGGGTGGAGTAGCGTGCGTCGCCGGGGAGGACCGACGCGACTCCGGAGACGGTGGAGGCGGACGCGACGCCGGTCCGGCCCGCCAGACGGCCGGTCAGGGGGGAGACGGCGAACGCGCCCGCGCCCGCCAAGGCTGTGCCGGCGAGGAGGCCGCGTCGTGACAGACCCGTCATGGATCAGCCCTGCCTTTCGTTGTCGTGCGCTGGTCAAAAGGACCAGGCGGGGGTGGAGAGAATGTTCAGGACGGCGCTGGACCAGGTGAAACCCGCTCCCGCGCCCAGGAGCAGGACACGGTCGCCGGGGGCGAGGGCTCCGTTCTCCGCCAGGTGGTCGAGGCCCGCGATCTGGTCGCCCGGGCCGAGGTGACCGACCCGGCGGGAGAAGTCCCACGTGGTGCGGTCGAGGTCGGTGAGGCCCAGGGGCCGCAGCATCTGTTTGCGGGTGAGGTGGGCGCCGAAGTGCGGAACGACGATGCGGCTGATCTGGTCCAGGGTGGTGTCGGCCTCCTCCAGGCTGCGCCGGACGGCCGTGGTCAGTCCCCGGTCCATGCGCCGCCACACCTCGTCGCGGTCCATGGTGTGCTCGGTGAACTCTCGCTGTCGGCGGACCAGGTCGATGGGGTCCCGCTCGCCATGCCGGAAGGGACCGAAGGGCTGATCCCCCCGGTGCATCCCCTCCAGTTCGGGGTCGGTCGTGGTGACCAGCGAGGCCACGCGGGCGAAGCCGTCGGTGCCGCTGAGCACGGCGGCCGCGCACCCGTCGGCGTAGTGGACCCGGTCCGAGCCCCACTTGTCGAAGCCGGGCGAGGGGAACACGTCCCCGGCGGTCACGACCGCGTAGGAGGCGCCGCGCGCGGCCAGGTGGTCGGCCGCGACCTCGACGGCGGACAGCCCGCCGTTGGAGCCGCTGCGGATCTCGGCGACCGCGCAGTCACGGGTGGCGATCCTGCCCTGGATGTAGGAGGCGGCGTTCCAGACGTCGATTCCCGAGTGCAGGACCGCCGCGTGGAAGACGGCGTTCACCTGGGGCGGGGCCACACGGGCCCGGGCGAGGGCCTGGCGTGCGGCCTCCACCGCCATGTCGGGGGCGCTCTCGTCGGGTCCGGAGACCGTGACCGAGAGCTGCTGGGTCAGGTCCTGTTGTTCGGCGCTGTAGAGGCCCAGTCGTCGTGCTTCGTCGGCTGTCTGGGTCTTGGGCAGGTAGCTGCCGAGCCCCGCGATGAAGAGGTTCTCGCGTCGCAACGTCGTACCTTCCTTCCTGTGGCTGGGGACGCCCGTGCGGGCGTGGGGAACTCGTTCCGGGGTCCGCGGGGCGCGGCGGACCGGGGTCCGTGTCAGACCGGGGCGTCCCACCGCTGGTGGGCTTGGGGGACGCGCAGAGCCGTGGCGCCGCGTTCGTAGGGCAGGCGGCCGTCGGGCATGTGGACGGCCTCCATCTGGGCGCCGAAGGGCGTGCGGAAGTACACCCACCGGTCGCCGACGAGCGGGCCGTCGGTAATCGTCTCCGGATCGCCCATCACCTCGACCCCGTCATGTCCGCGCAGGTAGCGGGCGGCCTCGTCCACGTCGTCGACGTACACGGCCAGGTGGTGGCCGCCCAGGTCGCTGTTGCGCGGCGGGGGGCAGGACCGGCCCGCGCCCGGGTAGGCGTACAGCTCCGCGTTGAAGGTGGGGCCCAGGCGCAGGACCGTCCGGAGCCCGTGGGCCGACCCCAGCCCCACCGGTTCGGGACCGTTCAGGGGGACGGCTCCCAGCACCGAGGTGTGGAAGTCGGTGACGGCGTCCAGGTCGGTGACGGTGAACCCCACGTGCTCCACGCCGTACACACCCTCGGCCGTGGGCGCGTCCGCGGCCGGTCGGCCGCGGCCCGCCTCCCCCGGGACGCACAGCGCCAGCGGCTGGCCCCAGGGTGTTCGGACCCACTCGCGCTCCGCACCGGCGGAGGCGACCCGGGGAACGGGGATCGGGACGGAGCCGGTGTCGGCGCGGGCGCGCAGGCGCCGGGCCGTGGCGGCGGGTTCGTCCACCGCGAGGGCCAGGTAGAAGGCGCCCGCGCTGTGCAGTGCCGGACGGGGCGGGGAGGTCTCGGGGGAGGTGTAGTCGAACAGCTCCAGGTTGCTGCCGCCGAGGCGGAGCAGGGCGATGCGCGCCGACGCCCGGGGGTGCACGCCGAGTCGGCGGGCCATACGGTCACCCGACGGGTCGTGGACGGGGCCCTCCCGGTAGCACTCGGCGGCGCCCAGGGCGGCGGTGAAGTAGTCCACCGCCGCGTCCAGGTCCGGGACCGTGAAGGCGAAGTGGTCCACGGCTCGGGCCGTGGGAAGGCCCGGGGCGGAAGGGCTCATCCCTCCGCCCCCAGAGCGCGTTCGGCCTCGGGGAGTTCGGGCACGCGCTGGGGCAGTGCGGCGCTGACGCTCCGGGGCATGAGGCGCAGAGTCAGGGCCTCCAGTCCCTCCGCTCCGGCCCGTACCGTCAGCGCGCCGCCGTGGCCGAGCAGCACCAGGTGGCCGGCGCCCAGGGTGCGCTCCCCCTCGCCCTCGCCCGTGACGGCGGTCCCGGAGAGGACGAGGACGGCCTGTTCGACGCCGTCGGCGGGGTCGTGCTCCACGCGCCGCCCCGGGGGCAGGCGCAGGTGGTCGAAGGACTCGCACTCGGAGTGGAGCATGCCGCGCCGCGCCAGGCAGTGCCACTCCGCCCTTCCGTGGCCGAGTGCGACGGGCCCGACGGCGGCGGGGGCGTTGGTCCGGACGATGATCACGTGGCCTCCTTCCCCGCGACGTCGAGCACGGCGTGGAAGCAGCGCAGGGAGGAGTCGGTGTCGACCACGGCGTGCCCGCCCAGGGGCAGGGTCAGGGCCGTTCCCGGTGCCAGGGGCACGGAAGTGTCCCCCGAGACGGCGGTTCCGGTGCCCTCCAGGACGAAGAGGGTGTGCTCGACGCCCTCGGAGTTGAGGACGTGGGGGACCGTGGGATCGACACGGATCAGCTCGACCAGGCTGAGCGGGCCGGTGAGGAGCTCGCGGGGGTCCACCGAACCGTGTTCGTCGAGGTCGTACAGGCGTGCGTTCATCTGGTGTCGCCCTTCCTTGGGTGGGGTGGAGCGGGGAACGGCGGGACGTCCGCGCAACACACGGGTGGTCTCGGGGGCGGGCATCTCGATGACCAGCCAGTCCAGGTCCGTGGCTCCGGTGTTGCGCAGCCCGTGGACGGCGCCGATCCCCGTCAGCAGCAGCGAACCGGGGCCGACGGGATGGGGGGTGCCGTTCACCACCAGCTCGCCCTCGCCCCGGATGAGGAAGTAGATCTCCTCGGTGCGGGTGTGGCGGTGCTCACCACTGACGGCGCCGGGCGGGAGGCTCGCCCACTCCACGGCCTCCCACTCCCCCGACAGGTGTCGGCGGGCGGCCAGGCACTTCCAGTGGGTGAGACCGGCCGCGCCGTGCACACCGTGGACGTCGGCCGGCTCGCGGGTCGTGGCCAGGATCGGCGCGGCGGCTTCAGGCATGGGCCGCCCCCTCGGGAGCGTTCAGGAGGCGCAGGTCCTCCACAGCGCTGGCGAGCTCGTCGTGGGAGACGTCGTTGACGAAGGTGACTCCGCCGATGCCCACCGGCAGCGGGAGGCGTTGCAGTCCGTCACGGTGGCGGGTGGTGTCGTCCAGGGCACGGCCCAGCAGACCCGGGTCACGCTCCAGGAGGGTGTCGTGGGCGGGCAGTTCCAGGACGCGCATGACCCCCAGGACACGGTCGCGCTCCTCGGTGGAGACCAGCCCGCGCCGCCAGGCCACGACGGTGGTCAGCGCCATGTCCACGCACACGGCCTCACCGTGCAGGAGGGCCGGCAGCGCCCTCATCTCGATGGTGGGACTGAACGTGTGGCCGTAGTCCACGACCCGTTCCAGGGTGGTCTCCCACAGGTTGTCGTGCAGCTCCTCCAGCATGCCCTGGATGGCGCGGTGGACGACCTCGACGGCCACGGCCCCCCGTCCGTCGGGGCGTCCCTGGAGCTTGTGCGCCAGCAGGTCCCGGCCGTGCTCCTCCAGGAGGGTGAACAGCCGTTCGTCCTTGACCAGGGCGATCTTGAGGATCTCGGCCAGCCCGTTGGCGATGTGGCGGCGGTCCAGGGTGGCGATGAAGGAGCGGTCGAGCAGGGTCAGGGTGCTGGCGTAGTAGGTGCCGAGCCGGTTCTTGCCGCCGTTGAAGTTGACCCCGGTCTTGACCCCGACCCCGGCGTCGACCAGACCGATCAGGGTCGTCGGGACGCGGACCACGGGGGTGCCGCGGCGGTAGAGGTTGGCCGTGAGGCAGACGATGTCAGTCAGGACCCCGCCGCCGACCGCGATGACGGGCTCCCGACGCCGGTCGATCCCGAACGCGTCCAGGGCACGCACGATGTCCGTGGCGGTGTCCATCCCCTTCACGCCCTCGTGCGCCTCGATCACATGGACGTGGCACTCGATGTCGTGGTACTCGAAGTAGGCGCGCAGACGCTCGCCGTAGAAGGTGTCCACGATCTTGTCCACGACCACGAACCTGCGCCCTCCGGGGCCGGTTCCCGTGTCGGCGAGCGCCCGGTTCCCGGGGTCGAAGACGCCGTCGGTGACGCGGACCTCGTAGTCGACCGGTTTGAGCGCCCGTACCGTCCACGCGCCGCTCTCCACGTCGAAGGACAGGCCCTGTTCGCCGGATGTCCGTTCCTGGGTCGCCATGGTGTGGTCCTCCTCGATCACTGGTTTCGGGTCGCCGCCGGTGCACGGCGAATCCGGAGACAGTCTTGGCCGCACCGGACGGAAGCGTCGAAGTATTTCGGAAGACTTTTCCATGATTGTGACGCCAGGTGTTATACGCGATCACCCACCGGAGCCCGGACGACGGAAATGACAAAGTCATCCCCCTTGCTTTGCCAGGACGGAGAAACGGGTTGGACGATGTGAAACGTCCCGATCCCCCCTGGAGAAAGCATGAGAGCTGCTCAGATTTCCGCCTATGGCCCGCCGGAGGTGCTGACCTGGACTCGGGTCCCCGAACCCGAGGTCGGCCCCCGTGACGTCCTGATCCGGACCGCGGCCTCGACGGTCAACCCCGTCGACACACTCACCCGGTCCGGCGCCCTGGCCGAACACGCCTCCTTCGCACCGCCCACCGTCCCCGGTTGGGACGTGTCCGGCGTCGTCGCCGCCGTCGGCGCGCGGGTCTCCCACCTGGGCGAGGGGGATCCGGTCGTCGCCATGACCGCCCACATGGCCACGGGCCGGGGCACCTACGCCGAACTCGTCGCCCTGGACGCCGACATCGTCGCCCCGGCCCCGGCCTCGGTACCGCTGGAGCGGGCGGCCGCCCTGCCTCTGGCCGGGCTGACGGCCCACCAGGCCCTGGAGGTCCTCGCCCCCGCGGCCGGCTCGTCCCTGCTGATCACCGGGGCCGTGGGCGCGGTCGGCGGGTTCGGGGTCCAACTCGCCCGCGCCGCCGGTCTGCGCGTCCTCGCCCACGTGCGCACGGAAGGGGACGCGGAGCACGCCAGGGCCCTGGGCGCGGACGAGGTCTTCGTCGCGGGCCCGCCGCCGAGCGGGGTCGCCGATGCCCTGTTCGAGACCGCTGGGCTGCCCGAGTACGTCGGCGCCGTGCGTGACGGGGGCCGTGCGGTGTCGGTGGTGGCCACCCACCCGCCCGCCGCCGAGCGCGGTGTGGAGGTGCGCATGTCGTTCGTGGAACAGGACGGGCGACGGCTGGCCGCCCTGGCCGAACTGGTGGACGCGGGCGCCCTGACCCTGCGGGTGGACCGGGTGCTGCCCCTGTCCGAAGCCGCCAAGGCGCACACCCTGTTCGAGGCGGGCGGCACCAGGGGCAAGATCCTGCTGACGGCGGACGGTAGCGCGTGATGCGCGCCGATTCGCTGACGGGTCTGCGCTTCATCGCCGCGGCCCTCGTGTTCCTGCACCACGTCATCTGGTTCAATGTGTTCGCCGACCAGGCGGTCGTGGACACCTACCACGCCGCGTTCATCAACGCGGGCCGCGTGGGCGTCACGTTCTTCTTCATCCTGAGCGGGTTCGTGCTGACCGTGGCGGTGCGCCCGAACGACACCGTCGCCGCGTTCTGGCGGCGCAGGGCCGCCAAGATCTACCCCAACCACGTGGTCACGGCGCTGCTGGCGATGGTGGTCACGACGGTGGTCGGCTCCTCCGCCCTGGGGTGGGAACTGATCCCGAACCTGCTGCTGGTACAGACCTGGTGGCCCTCCTACGACGTGGTCTTCAGCGTCAACCCGGTGAGCTGGTCCCTGGCCTGCGAGCTGATCTTCTACCTGTCCTTCCCGTTCCTGTACCCGCTGCTGGCCAAGGTGCCGGAGCGCGCGCTGTGGTGGTGGGTGGCGGGCGCCGCCGTCGGCGTCGTGGCCGTGGCCGCCGTGGCGGCGGCGTTCCTGCCCGCCTCTCCCCCGGTCCCGGACGGCCAGCCAGCGGGGATGTACCAGTTCTGGTTCACCTACGTGTTCCCGCCCGCCCGGCTGCTGGACTTCGTGCTGGGCATCCTCATGGCCCGGGTGGTGCTCAGCGGACGCTGGCCCCGGCTGCGCCCAGTGGGCGCGGTGGCCCTGTGCGTGGCGGCCTACGCCGTCTCCATGTCGGTGCCCTACCTGTTCGCCCTGAACGCGGTGATGGTGCTGCCCCTGGCCCTGCTCGTCGCCTCGGTGGCCGCCTCTGACCTGGCCGGACGGCGCTCCTGGCTGTGCTCGACCCCGATGCTGCGGCTGGGCGAGTGCTCCTACGCCTTCTACATGGTGCACATGCTCGTCATGATGCTCGGCACTCATCTGATCTCGGGGAGGGTCTTCTCCCCGCTCCCGGCGGTGGGCGTTCTCGCGGGGTGGTTCACGGTGAGCCTGGTCTGCGCCTGGCTCCTCTACACCTACGTCGAACGCCCCCTGACCCGCCTGCTCGGACGTGGGCGCACCCGACGTCCGTCCCCCGGCCCCGAGGGCGGTACCCCCGCTCGGCCGGTCGCACACAACATCCGACAGCGATAACACGCGAGAAAGACAAGCGAGGAACTCATGGGCAAGCTGACGGGCAAGACGGCACTGGTCACCGGCGCGAGCCGAGGCATCGGGCGGAGCATCGCGCTGCGCCTGGCCGAGGACGGCGCCCTCGTCGCCGTCAACTACGCCAGCAACGACACGGCCGCCAAGGAGGTCGTCGAGCAGATCGCCGCGGCGGGCGGGCGGGCCTTCACGGTCCGGGCCGAGCTGGGTGTTCCCGGCGGCGTGGCCGCGCTGTGGGCGGGCTTCGACGAGGGCCTGGCCGCCGCGGGCGAGCGCCCCGGGCTCGACATCCTGGTCAACAACGCGGGTGTGACCGTTCCGGAGCACATCCAGACCACTGAGGAGGCCGACTTCGACCGCCTGGTCGCGGTCAACGTCAAGGCGCCGTTCTTCACGGTCAAGGAGGGGCTGGACCGGCTCCGCGACGGCGGCCGGATCGTCAACATCTCCTCCGGCGTCACCCGCATCTCCTACCCGGAGCTGATCGCCTACGCGACCACCAAGGGCGCCCTGGACACCTTCACCCTGGCTCTGGCCAAGGAACTGGGTCCGCGCGGGATCACCGTGAACGCGGTGGCCCCCGGCATCGTGGACACCGACGTCAACGCCTCGTGGCTGCGGGGCAACGAGGAGGCCCGCGCGGGCGCCGCCTCCCTGTCGGTGCTCAACCGGGTGGGCCAGCCCGAGGACATCGCCGACGTGGTGACCTTCCTGGCCTCCGACGACGGACGCTGGGTGACCGGTCAGGTCGTGGACGCCACCGGCGGCTCCGCCCTGTAGCGGACCGCCCCGGAGGGGGAAGGGCCCGCCCCTCCCCCTCCGGGGCGTCGGCGGCCGCCGACGCATTACGGAGAAATGCATTTCCGAGTGTTTCGCGTGACTCACATCACTCGACTGTGGCCGCATGTGGCCAGTATTTCCAAAAGGCACGTCCCGGCGTTCCCGTAGTTTTATCCTACTCATAAAGTAGGAATTCTCTGAAGCGCTGGAATCGAGTCACGTGACAGACGAGACAACGGTGGACCTGCTCGGTCCCCTGGAGGTCCGCAGGGGCGGTGCGCGGATCAATGTGCGGTCCGAAAGGGAACGCACCCTGATCGCTCTGCTGGCCCTCCGGCGAGGGCACACCGTCACCTTCGAGGAGCTGGCCGAGGCGGTATGGGGCCAGGACCGGCCCAAGACCGCCCGCAACCAGTTGTCCATCTGTGTGTCGGCGCTGCGCCGCAAGATCGGCGCTCCGGGAGACGGCGTCATCGCCACCTCCCCGGCGGGCTACACCCTCCTGGCCGACGACACCTGGACCGACCTGGACCAGGCCCGCGAGCACGCCGCGGCCGCACGGGCCGCACGCACCGCCCACCGCCCGGAGGAGGCGCTGCGGCGCCTGCGTGCCGCCGAGGCCCTGTGGCGCGGTGGCGCCCTCGCCGGGATCGACAGTTCCGTGGTGCGCGCCGAGGCCCGGGAGTTGGAGCGCTGGCGGGCCTCCCTGCGCGAGGAGTGTCTGGAGACCGAGGTCGAGCAGGGCCTGTACCGGGAGGCCGAGGAGAAACTGGCCGCGCTGGTGGCCGCCGACCCCTACCGCGAGCGCCTACACGTGCTCCTGATCAAGGCACTGTACGGCCTGGGACGCCGGGAGGAGGCCCTGGCCGCCTACGACGAGGCCCGCCGCCTGCTCCGGGAGGATCTGGGGGTGGACCCCGGGCCCGAACTGGAGCAGGCCCAGGCCGACGTGCTGCGCGGGGTGGAGATGGTACCGGCCGCCGTCCCGGAGGCCGATCCCGCTCCCACCCTCGCCCCCGCCCCGGTCGCCACCGCCTCTCCGCCCGCGCCGGGTCCGCGGCGCCTCCCCCCCGCCCCCAACGGTTTCCGGGCCCGTGAGACCGAGCTGCGCCGTCTCCACGGCGCGCTGGACGAGTACGGCGAGCGGGGCGCGCCCCTGCGCATGGCGATCACCGGGATGGGCGGGGTCGGCAAGACCGCGCTCGCCCTGCAATGGGCGCACCAGGTCGCCGACCGTTTCCCGGACGGGCAGCTCTACGCCGACATGCACAGCTACACCGAGAGCGTCCCCACCCTCGACGCCAGCGACGTCCTGTGCGTCTTCCTGTGCGCGCTGGGGGTGCCGGGCGCCACCGTGCCCCCCGGTCTGGAGGGGCGCATCGCCATGTTCCACGCGATCCTGGCGGACAAGTGCGTCCTCCTGGTTCTGGACAACGTCTGCAGCTCCGAACAGATCCGCCCCCTCTTGCCCCCGAACGACTCCTGCGCCGTCCTCATCACCAGTCGCAACACCCTGGACGGCCTGGCGGTGGTGGACGGGGTCGGCCACCTGCCGCTCGCCACCCTGAACAGGGCCGACTCCCTGGAGGTGCTCCGCTCCGCCCTGAACACCACGGTGGACTCCGGCGACCTGTCGCGGCTCGCCGAACTCGGTGACGGACTGCCGCTGGCCCTGCGGATCATCGCCGCCCGGCTGACCACCCACAGCGGCATGAGCGCGCCCGGCCTGGCACGCCGCCTGGCCAACGAGCAGCGGAGGCTGGCCGAACTGAGCCGGGGCGAGATCCGCCTCACGGCGGCCTTCCGCGTCAGTTACACCGCCCTGGGGGACCGGGCCGCCCACCTGTTCCGCCTCATGGGCCTGTTGGACGCCCCCGACCTACCCGAATGGGTCCTCAGCGCCCTGCTGGACAGCGACCCGCTCACCGCCCAGGACCTCGTCCAGGAGCTGCTGAACAGCCACCTGGTGGAACTGAGCGGCGAGGACGCGGTGGGCCAGTACCGGTACCGGATGAACGGGCTGGTCCGGCTGTACGCGCGTGAGCAGGCGCTGAGGAACGAGGACGAGGCCGAGCGGCGCGCCGCCCTCGAACGCGTCCTGGGCGGATGGGTCCACCTCCTCGGTGAGGCGAACCGGCGCCAGACCGGCATGCCGTCCGCGGTGTTCGGCGGGATCGTCCGGCGCTGGCTCCCCGACCCTGTCGAAGTCGACGAGTTCCTGCACGCACCCACCCCGGTGTGCTGGCACCAGGCCGAGCGCCGCTCCCTGGCCTGGAGCGTGGCCCACGCCAGCGGTGCGGGCCTGCACGCGGCCGCCTGGGAGCTGACGGTGCACTCGCTCCCCTTCTTCCTGCGCTACCAGAAGGTGGAGGACTGGTACGCCATCCACCGAGAGGCGCTGCGGGCCGCGCGATCGGCGGGCGACCGGCGGGGCGAGGCCGCCCTGCTGTACGGGATGGGGCTGGCCCGGGGCCGTACGGGCGAGTCCGCCGCCCCGTTCTTCCACCAGGCCCTGGACATCGTCACCGAACTGGGCGAGCGACGGGCGCTGGGCGTCGTCCTGACCGCCTACGGCGAGGACCTGACGCGCACCGGGCGGGCGGAGAAGGCCGTCGAGTACCACGAGCGCGCCTTGGCCGAGCTCAACGGGACCGGGCAGCCTGTCGAGCGGGCCGATGCCCTGTTGGGCCTGGCCCGGGCTCGCCTGGCCAGCGGCGACCCGGACGGCGCTCGGTCCGAGGTGGAGCGGGCCATGTCCGTCGCCGGATCCCCCGCCCCGTGGTTGCTCCGTGCCAGGGCCGAACTCTGCCAGGGCCGGATCCACCTGTCCCAGGGGCTGGCGGAGCAGGCGGTCCACCGGTTCAGGTCCGGTCTGAGGCTGGCCCGCACGGGCGGCGACCTGTACGCCCAGTCACACATGCTGCACGCGTTGGGCGAGGCGCTGGTGGAGACCGGCCAGGTCTCCGCGGCTCTGGAGGCGGCCACCGAGGCGCTGGACATCGCCGAGCGGATCGGCAACCCCCGCTGCCGCGCCCTGGCCGACGCCACCCTGGCCAAGGCTCGGGGACGAAGGCTCACGCCGAGCGGAGCGTGACCTTCCCAGCCCTGTTGAACGGCCCGCCCTCGTCCAGTGCCCCGACGGCGTGGGCGAGGCCGACCAGGGTGGTGTGGTGGTGCCAGCCGGGGTAGGAGCGGCCCTCGAAGTCACGGACGCCACGGTCCACCAGGGTCGTCTCCGACTCCTCGGCGACCTGGCCGATCAGGTGACCGAGCCGGACGCTCGCCCCCGCGTCGGCCCCGGTCAGGTTGGACAGCCACACGCGCGGGGAGAGGTCACGGGTCCTCCGCCACTCGCCCACCGCCACCAGGGCCTCCGCGCCGGGCGTGTGATCGGGCAGCGCGACCGGCGTACGCAGGGCCAGGGAAGCGCCCTGACCGCCGGAGGGAGTGTGCCACCGCACGGCGACGCGCAGCCCCCGGAACCGGTTCACTAGGGCCCCGGCGCCGAGCACCCGGTTCCGGCCTGCACCCCTGGCCGGGGCCGGGGCCGGGTCGCGCAGCGGGGTCCGGGGGTCGACGCCGATCAGGAAGGGTAGACCGCGCTCCTGGAGGGCGGTGACCAGCGGGGCGACCGGCAGCTCTCCGGCGTCCATGACCACCGGCCTCGGGGGCAGCCCCCACCGGTCCCGCAGCTCCTCCACCAGACGGACGACCACCCCGCCCGGTTCGTCGCGGGTCGCGTGCTCGGGGACGGCCGCCTTCCTCCGCTTCACCGTGTCCGAGCGCCAGTCCCCGCGCAGCACCAGCTCCCAGTTCACGGGGACGCTCAACGCCCCGTTGGCCAGCCACACGCCGTAGGCCGACTGGTGGTTGAGGATCCGTCCGCTCTCCGGCACGAACCCCCGGCTCACCCCCACCGAGTGCTCGCCCGACTTGGGGATGACCAGGCCGTCCACGACCCACGCGCGGGGGGCGATCTCCTCGTCCAGCCACCGCGCGGCCGCGCCGCGCATGCGCCCCCAGTCCCACGGTGACTTGCTCACGAAGTGGTGCAGGCTCTGCGCCGCCTCCCCGAACCCTCCGGCGGCCGCGATACGGCTGATGGTCTTGCGCCCCCGGGTCCCGATCAGTCCGCGGACGTAGAGACTGGCCCAGCGCTGGTGGTCGGCGCGCTCCAGTGTGCCCAGGGCCGCGCCCAGCAGCGCGTCCGTGCGCTGCGCTGACCATCCCTCGCGTGCTCCGTTCGGCTGCCCCGTGCCTCGTACCCCTACGGCCACCATCGTCCGCACCCCCGTTACGTCTCGCCTGTGCCGACCGCGTACGGCGACCGGTGATGCGATCACGCTAGGAATCGGGGGTTTCGACTCGCTGTGGACCGATTTCGGGTACCCGAAACCCGCAGTTCAGGCGCCCAGACAGGAAAAGAGGGTGGACGGCGGCGGGGGCTCCTGCTAAATTCATCTCAGGTTGAGAAAAACTCACCCTGAGAACAACAGGAGGGCCCATGGAGACCGGCGAGACCCCGCCGCACGACGACGGCGAACGCCGGTTCCTCGACGCCTACGACCCGCGCGCGTTCGCGCCCACCGCGGTCACCGTGGACGTCGCGGCCCTCACGATCCGGGCGGGGACCCCGTGCGTTCTGCTGACGCGCCGCTCGGCGCCTCCGCAACGCGGCTGGTGGGCCCTGCCGGGCGGGTTCGTCCGGGCACAGGACGGACCGGACGGACCCGCCGACCCCGACCTGCCCGACGCCGCCCTGCGCGTGCTGTCGGAGAAGACCGCGCTGCCCTGCGAACTCCACCTGGAACAGCTGCGGACCTACGGTGCGCGCGACCGCGACCCGCGGATGCGCATCGTCTCGGTCGCCTACCTGATCCTCGCCCCCGACCTGCCCGAGCCCCACGTCGGCCGGGGCTCCGACGCCGCGGAGTGGGTGCCCTGGAGCGAACTCGGCCACGGCGACGGCGCCCGGTCCGGCCGCCCGCTGGCCTTCGACCACGCGCGGATCGTCGCCGACGCCGTCGAACGCGCCCGCTCCAAGCTGGAGTACACCGCCCTGGCCACCGCCTTCCTGCCGCCCACCTTCACCATCACCGCGCTGCGCGAGGTGTACGAGGCGGTCTGGGGCACCCGGCTGCACAGCGCCAACTTCCACCGCAAGATCCTCGCCACGCGCGGGTTCGTCGAGGACACCGGGGAGCTCGCCGACCGAGGCGGGCCCGGCGGCGGACGGCGGCCCCGCCTCTACCGCGCGGGCGGCGCGGCCGTGCTCCATCCGCCCCTGCTCCGCGGCACCCCCTGAACCGCCGACCGTCCCCGTGCGCCCCGCCCCCGCGCCGTCGCCGACTCCCCCACCCCGGAAGGGCAGCAGATGAGCACGGATCAGGACGCCACCACCCCCTTCGACGCGGCCCTGCGCTCCCTCGCGCTGGCCGGCGACCCGACCGCGCTGTTCGGCCCGGCGCCCGAGGGCGGCGGCGCCCCTCCCCCGACCGCGACGGCGGAGTACCGCCGCCTGGCCCGCCTGGTCCACCCCGACCGCGCCCCGGCCGGACGCTCCGCCGAGGCCGCCGCCGCGTTCACCCGGCTCACCGAGAGCTGGTCCCGCTACCGCGACCTGGTCGAGGGCGACCTGGGTCTGGCCGACCTCACCCTGGTCACCAGGGCTCGCACCTACCACGTGCGGCGCGGTTCCGGCCCACTGGCGCGCGGCGACATCGCCGACCTGCACGAGGTGCGCTACAAGGACGGCGGCGCGTGGCGGGAGGCGGTGCTCAAACTGCCCCGCTCCCACCGCGACAACGACCTGGTCATGGCCGAGACCACGGCCCTGCGCAGGATCCGGGAGAAGGGCCACGAGCGCTACCGGGCCTTCCGCCCCGAACTGGTCGAGCAGATCCGGCACCGCGACGCGGCCACCGGGGTCGAGCGACGCGGCAACGTCCTCGGGCGGCTCGGGGGCTTCCACAGCCTGGCCGACGTGCGCCGCGCCCGTCCGGACGGGATCGACCCGCGCGACGCGGCGTGGATGTGGCGGCGGCTGCTGGTCGCGATCGGCGACGCCGCCCGCGCGGGGGTCGTGCACGGCGCCGTCGTGCCCGAGCACGTGCTGATCCACCCCGAGCTGCACGGCCTGGTCCTCATCGACTGGTGCTACTCGGTGACCTTCGGCGCCGCGCGCACGGCACCGCACATTCCGGCGATGGTCGCCCACCGCGGGGACCTGTACCCGCCCGAGGTGGGCGACCGGAAGCCCGCCGTGCCCGCCACCGACGTCTTCATGGCGACCCGCTGCGTCGAGTACGTCACCGCGGGGCGCCTGCCCCGGCGGCTGCGCGCCTTCGCCCGCGGCTGCCGACTGCCCGACCCCCGGCGGCGGCCCGGCGACGGGCTCGCCCTGCTGGACGAACTCGACGAGGCGCTGGAGCGGGAGTTCGGTCCGCGCCGGTTCCGCCCCTTCCACCTGTCCGCCCCCACCCCCGCCGACCCCCGGTGACGACACGAAGGAGTCCCCCATGGGAAGCAGCAACTGGTCCACCGACGCCTACCACGCCCGACAGGCCTACAACGCCTCCGTCGGCTCCAGCAGCTTCGGCTACACCGACCACGTGGCCTCGTCCAGGCCGCGCCACACCTGGAGGGTCCACGACTCCCTCGACCCCAAGGGCGTGACCGTCCGCGAGAGCCGCGACTCGGACGCCCACCCCAACTCGCTCGCCATCTCCGTGCTGTTCGACGTCACCGGGTCGATGGGCAGGGTCCCCCGGATCCTCCAGACGAAGCTGCCCGACCTGTTCGGCCTGCTGCTGCGCAAGGGGTACGTGGAGGACCCGCAGATCATGTTCGGCGCGATCGGGGACGCCACCTGCGACCGCGCACCGCTCCAGGTCGGCCAGTTCGAGTCCGGCAACGAACTGGAGGACGACCTGGGCAACATCCTGCTGGAGGGCGGGGGCGGCGGCCAGGCCACCGAATCCTACGAGCTGGCCGTGTACTTCATGGCCCGGCACACCGCGATGGACTGCCTGGACAAGCGCGGACGGCGCGGCTACCTGTTCGTCATCGGTGACGAGATGGCCTACGGGGCGGTCAAGTCCCGGGAGGTGCGCGAGGTCATCGGCGACGACATCGGGGAGAACATCCCCTTCCCGGTGATCCTCGCCGAGCTGCGACGGAAGTTCGAGGTCTTCTACCTCATGCCGACGGGCAGCCACTACTTCCACGACGACCGGGTGCGCGGGTTCTGGGACACCCACCTCGGTCAGAACGTCATCTACCTGGACGACCTGGACGCGGTGTCGGAGACCATCGCGGTCACCGTCGGGCTGGGCGAGGAGGCGATCGACCTCCAGGAGGGGCTGGACGACCTGGCCGCGGCCGGGTCCGACGCCGGTGACGTGGTCGGCAGGGCGCTGCGCCCGCTGTCGCAGGCGCGCGGGTCGGTGGTGGTGTCCGAGACGCCGGACGGGCTCACCGGCGGATCCTCCGGGGGCGGGGTGGACCGCCTGTGAGCGGGGGTCCCGGCCGGTGGGCCGACGAGCACGCGATCGTCGTCGACCTGGGGTTCGGCGACGCGGGCAAGGGCGTGACCGTCGACCTGCTGTGCGCGCGGCGGCGCTTCGGCGCCGTCGTGCGCGCCAACGGCGGCGCCCAGGCCGCGCACAACGTGGTCGCGCCCGACGGTCGGCACCACACGTTCTCCCAGTTCGGGGCGGGCACGCTCGCCCCCGGCGGACCGGTGCCCACACACCTGTCGCGCTTCGCGGTGGTGGACCCGTTCGCGCTCGCCGCCGAGGCACGGCACCTGGCGTCGCTGGGGGTGGGCGACCCCTTCGCGCTGCTGACGGTGGACCGCCGGGCGCTGGTCAGCACACCCTGGCACCAGGCGGTCAACCGGGCGCGGGAGCGGGCGCGCGGCGCGGAGCGGCACGGGTCCTGCGGTATGGGGGTGGGCGAGACGACGGCCTACGCGCTGGCCCACCCCGGGGACGCCCCGACCGTCGGCGACTGCGCGCGCCCGGAACGGCTGCGGAGGAAGCTGGTCCGGCTCGCGGAGTACCTCGCGGAGTACGCGGGTGGGGACGAGGACTCCCCCGACGTCGAGGAGTGCCTGCTGACCTACCGGGCGTTCGCCGAGCGGGTGCGGCTGGTGGACGAGCGGTACCTGCCCGAACTGCTGGCCGCCTCCCCCGTGGTGTTCGAGGGGGCCCAGGGGGTGCTGCTGGACGAGTGGCACGGGTTCCACCCGCACACCACGTGGTCGACCACCACGACCGCCAACCCGCTCACCCTGCTGGCCGAGGCCGGGCGGGAGAGCGGGGCGCGGCGGATCGGGGTGGTGCGGACCTACACCACCCGCCACGGCGCGGGGCCGTTGGTCACCGAGGACCCCGGGCTCGGTGCCGCGCTCCCCGAGCGGCACAACGGGACCCACCCCTGGCAGGGAGAGTTCCGGGTGGGCCACCTCGACCTGGTCGCGCACCGGTACGCGCTCGCCGCGACCGGGGGCGTCGACGCGCTGGTGGTCACCCACGCCGACGCGCCCGACCGGATGCGGGCCGCGGCCGGGGTCGCGCCGCGCTGGTGCACGGGGTACGTGGGCGCCGACGGCGCGCCGCTGCGGATCTCACCCGGGGCGGTGCCCGACCTGGCGCGACAGGAACGCCTCACCGCCGAGCTTCTGTCGGCCCGACCGGTGCTGGACTCCATGCCGGACGGGCCCGCGGACGCGATCGGCGAGGCGCTGGGTGTGCCGGTGGAGGCGGTGTTCTCCGGGCCGACGCGGGAGGACGCGCGGACGCGGACCGGGGCCGCGGCTCCCGCCCGGTAGGCGGCCCCACGTGTCCGGGCCGCGCCGGGGCCGTAACCGTCCGTGCCGCGCTGGGACCGGCCGTGTCGGACTGGAGCGCCTCCCCGTCCCGCGTTAGCGTGGGCGGGTGGCTTCCCTGACCGATCCCCGCGTCCGCGCGTTCCTTCTCGAAGGCACCCGCACCGGGAAACTGGCCTACACCGCCTCGGACGGCCGACCGCTCGTCGCTCCGGTGTGGTTCACCGTCGAGGGCGACGAGATCGTCCTCAACACGGGGAAGACCTCGGCCAAGGGGCGGGCGATCCTGCGGGACCCCCGCGTGGCGCTCAGCGTGGACCTGGAACGGCCGCCGTACGCGTTCGTTCAGGTGCAGGGGGTGGCCGAGGTGTCGGAGGACCCTGAGGAGCTGCTGCGGACGGCGACCGTCATCGCCGCCCGGTACATGGGCGAGGACCGGGCCGAGGAGTTCGGCCGCCGCAACGGCGTGCCCGGTGAGCTGGTGGTGCGGATCCGGCCCACGAAGGTCATCGCGGGCCTGGACGTCACCGAGTGACGACGGCTCCGGCTACAGGCCGCGCTGCTTGCGGATCGCGGTGAGATCCTCGCTGATCCGGAAGACCACGATGAGTATCTCCAGCCCGACGCGGGACAGCAGCACGTAGATCGCGCCGATGAGCAGGCTGCCGAAGAGCATGACGATGCCCACCAACGGTTCCTCGCCCATCATGGCGAAGGAGCTGATCACACCCACCAGCGTGAACAGCCCGATGAGGACCAGCCACAGGACGAACAGGACCTTGATGATCTTGGGGGTGACGAAATCGCGGAACGAGAAGTCGAACAGCGCTCCGAAGAACCCCTTGCCGGAGGGCCGCGCCCCCTGCGTGAATCCGGGTTGCGGCGGGTAGGGCTGGTTCCCGGGTCCCGCGTAGCCCTGGGGCCCGGGACCACCGGGAGGCGTCCCCTGCGGCCCGAAGTGCTGCGGCGGCTGCTGGCCGTAGGGCTGGGAGGGGTCGCGGGGGTGTTCCGGTGGGGTGCTCATACTGGTTCCTCGATTGCGGATGGGGGAGCCGCAGCGCGCGGAATCGGCGCTGGACGGCGTGCCACACTCTACTCCTCCGCGTCCCCGCCCGATCACGCTTCGACGCCTACCACGCCTACCGAGGGCCATTTGGCCGGAACCGGTCAGCTCGGGAGCCCGTGTCCGTTCCGGCCACGTCACCAGGAGATCCACCCCGGCATTCCACCGGAAGGCTCCGCGCGGGTTCCCGCAACCGCCTGGATCCTCATTGATCGGGCTGCAAGCACGGCATAGCGTGGTTCTCCGACAGACCGACAGGTCTGGCCAGAACCCCCGTTCCGTCGCCGATGACGGCCTCGGAGAAGAGGTCCGGATTGAGCAACACCCGGCCCAACAGACCGATAATGTTCGTCTACAACAAGGAGGCGGGCAGGCTTTACGCCAGCTTCGCCCCCAACTCACACGGCGACCGTCACCCGATGGGCACGTTCGCCTCCCTCGGTGCCGCCGTCGACGCGCTGAACAAACGGGGCTACCTGATGGCGAAAAGGGACTTCACCGAAGGCAAGCTCAACCCAGGGGATCCCTGGGAACTCATGGCCCGTGCGCGCGTGGGCAGTCCACCTCCGAACCCACCCGGACGACACAGAAGACACCGCCGTCAGTGATGAACGGCATCGCGCTCGGACACCTTGCGTCCACAGTGACACATGAGCGATGTTCCTCGCCGATGTCGCTGCCTAGGAACAGTGAGAACGCAGATGGTCGCACCTCTGCGAGCGTAAAACCACCGACCGTGAACCCTCACACCCAGAAGAGCCGGAGGATCACAACAAGCTCCTGATCGTCGAGGATCAGGTAGATGACCGTGCACTCACCGTCTTCTCCCACGGTGTGGCACCGGATGTTCCCTTCCGGCTTCTCTTTGTTGTAGGGGTCGCCACTCCAGGGTTGCAGTTCCAAGAGCGCGAACAAGGACGCGAGCTCTGGCGGTAGGTGTTCCGGCAGGGCGCGAATCTGTTGTTTCGCGATGTCTTCGATATCGATCCGGTACAACTACAGGCCCAGTTCCGCCTTGAGTTCCGACCAGGGCACGGACGAGATCGGCTCGCCACGTTGCGCGCGATCAGCGACGTCCAGCATGTGCCGATGGGCCTCAGGATCCCGTGACGACATGGCCACCCGCCACCAACGTTCCAGGCATTTGTTGAGTTCGGAGAGGTCCAGGCTTTCCCTGGCGTCGTTCATCACCCGGCGGTACTCCCGGTCGAAGTCACCGACCTCCTCCGGAAGCAGAGCGGCTCGGATCTCCTTCGGGCTTCTCCCGATCCGCTCCCGCTGCCCCTCACCCGGACCCTCGTGTGCACGCCGCGCGTCTGCCGACATCCGAACCTCCTTGTGAACTCCGCTCCAGAGTACGACGTCATCGTCCTCCACGGACGTTTTCCACAGGTTTCCCACACCGCCGTCCAGGGCGGGGGCCACGACGCGATCGAAGGACCCCCGCCCTGTGTCGATCTGAGGCTCATCGGTCGGCGTCGACCGCCATCAGCGGGACGAGGAAGGACGCGAGCCGGACCGCCGTGGTGCCCTCCGGAACCTCGTCACCGCCCTCGATGGCCCACTCGGTGCTGCGGTCGTCGCGGATGTACAGGTCGAGGGTGAACCGGCCGCCGCTCCGGTGGACCGACAGGTGGGTGGGGTCGTCGCGGTCGGCGTCCACGTCCAGGCCGGCGGCGCGCAGGAGTTCGGCGACGGTCTCGACGTACCGGTCGAGCTGGTCCTCGCTGAGCAGTTCGGGGGTCTCGTCGTCCACGGAGGTGTCGACGCCGCCCCAGTCGTAGGGGACAATCGGGGCAGGGAGTGCGTGGGCTTCGGTCATGCGGGGTTCCCCTCTCCTGAAGGCACCGCCTGGGTCGCTACATGAGCGCCAACTCCAGAGAGCGGCCCAGGCGGTGGTCTCATGTCCGGGGCAGCGTCGATCGCGCCTCGGTTTCCCGGTTTCGAGTGAGCTGAATCTCACTCTCTGCTATGATGACAGAGCACGAGAACATAGACAAGAGCGAAGACGAATTCGCGCCACACAATTTCTACCAGGGCTGGAGGACACAGTGGCGACCGACCGGGGCGTGACCTTGCGCGCGCAGTGGCTTGGGCAGATCCTCAGGGAAATGCGCGAGAGGAAGGGCCTTGCTCTTCGAGAGGTCGCCGAGTACCTACAGCGCAACCTCGCCACCATCGGGCGCTGCGAACAGGGCATCTATCCCATTCGTCGTGTCGACGCGGCAGCGATGATGGATCTCTACGGGGTCAGCGACAAGAAGCAGCGCGAAGCCGTCCTCGAACTGGCTGGCGAGGTATGGAAGACAGGCTGGTGGGAGCAATACTCCAAGGACAACGTCTGGAGCTCCACCATTGACCGGGCCTGGTTGGAGAATCGCTCCGCCTCCATGCGGTCCTTCTCCACCATCACTGTGCCTGGCCTACTCCAGACCGAGGAGTATGCACGAGCGTTGATGCTTGCGGCTGACCGCCATGCCACCAAGCGGGAGATCGAACGCTGGGTCGACCTACGGATGCGGCGACAGAGAGTTTTCGACAGGGACGAGCCCCTTCACCTGTCCGCCGTCATCGATGAGGCCGCACTCCACCGGCCGGTTGGTGGACCCAAGGTGATGGCTGACCAGATCCGCCACCTGTTGAAGTCAGCGGCTCTGCCCCACTTCGATATCCATGTGCTTCCTTACAGCGTCGGAGCCCACGCCAGCCCAGGCGGCCCGTTCACCCTGTTCAAGATGTCGGACCCCTTCCCGGAAGTCGCCCACGTGGAGAGCCCCGCTGGTTCCATCTACCTGGAAACCGAGGCTGTGGACAAACTGGTCGACACCTACGATTGGCTCCACGAACACAGCCTCAGCGATGAAGACACAACTGTGCTTCTGGCAGCCCTGGAGAAGGAACTTCGATGAACAAGAACAAGGTGGCCACATTCTTCCCGGTCGCCTGGCACATCAGCACCTACAGCGCTGAGACCAGCGGGCAGTGCGTCGAAGCAGGCCCCTTCACAGACGGGTCGGCAGCCTTCGCCGTACGCGACTCACAGCACCGAAGCCACGGACACCTCACCTTTGACCCCCGTGAATGGGCAGCACTTCTCGCGTCCCTGGAGTAAGGAGAAGGCAGATGACGGAAGCCCCGGTCGCCTGGCACATCAGCACCTACAGCGCCAACGGCAGCGGAGCATGCGTTGAGGCTGGCCCCTTCACAGACGGATCGACGGCCTTCGCCGTACGCGACTCACAGCACCGCAGCCTCGGCCATCTCACGTTCACCCATGACGAGTGGGCGGCCTTCCTGGCCGGTGCCACCACGTAGGAACAGCGAAAAACGCCGGTGGCCGCGCCCCCGACGGGCGCGGCCACCGGCGTAGTGGTCACCGAAGAGTCAGCCGATCTCGGCCATGACCTCGTCGGGGATGTCGGCGTTGGTGAAGACGTTCTGCACGTCGTCGGAGTCCTCCAGAGCGTCCACCACGCGCAGCACCTTCTTGGCGGTCTCGGCGTCGACCGGGACCTCCATGGTGGGCAGCCAGTTGGTGTCGGCGGACTCGTAGTCGATCCCCGCCTCCTGGAGCGCCGTGCGCACCGAGACCAGGTCGGTGGCCTCGCACACGATCTCGAACGCCTCGCCGATGTCCTCGACCTCCTCGGCGCCCGCCTCCAGCACCGCCAGGGTCACGTCGTCCTCCGTCGTGCCCTCCTTCGGCACGATGACGACGCCCTTGCGGTTGAACAGGTAGGACACCGAACCGGCGTCCGCCATGTTCCCGCCGTTGCGGGTCACCGCCACACGCACCTCGGAGGCGGCGCGGTTGCGGTTGTCGGTCAGGCACTCCACGAGCATCGCCACGCCACCGGGCGCGTAGCCCTCGTACATGATGGTCTGCCACTCGGCGCCACCGGCCTCCTCGCCGGAGCCGCGCTTGCGGGCGCGCTCGATGTTGTCGAGCGGCACCGAGTTCTTGCGCGCCTTCTGGATGGCGTCGTAGAGGGTCGGGTTCCCGTCGGGGTCTCCACCGCCGGTCCGCGCGGCCACCTCGATGTTCTTGATCAGCTTGGCGAAGAGCTTGCCGCGCTTGGCGTCGATGACGGCTTTCTTGTGCTTGGTGGTGGCCCACTTTGAGTGGCCGCTCATGCGTGTCCTTTCACGATGTCGACGAAGAGGCGGTGGATGCGCACGTCGCCGGTCAGTTCGGGATGGAAGGACGTGGCCATCAGGCCGCCCTGTCGTACGGCGACGATCCTACCGGCCGAGTCGGGGCCCGGGACGCGACCGAGCACGGTCACCTCCGGCCCCACGGACTCCACCCAGGGCGCCCGGATGAACACCGCGTCGAACGGCTCCTCACCGATACCCGCCACGGGAACCGCCGCCTCGAACGATTCCGTCTGCCGGCCGAAGGCGTTGCGGCGCACCGTCATGTCGATGCCGCCGATCGTCTCCTGGCCGTCGATCCCGCCGAGCAGGCGGTCGGCCAGCATGATCATCCCGGCGCACGTGCCGTAGGCGGGCATCCCCGCCCCGACCCGCTTGCGCAGCGGCTCCAGCAGACCGTACCGGACGGCCAGCTTGGACATGGTGGTGGACTCGCCTCCGGGGATGACCAGGGCGTCGACGGTGTCGAGCTGGTCGGGCCCGAGCACCTTGGCGGTCCGCACGTCCAACTGCTCCAGAACGTGCAGGTGCTCGGCGACGTCGCCCTGAAGGGCGAGGACGCCGATGGTGGGTCTGGCGGTCAAGAACGGCCTCACTCGTCGTGTCATCGGTCGATACGCGGACGCGGGTGGCGGGCGGGCCCGCCACCCGGATCCGGTCTACCAGCCCCGACCCGCGTAACGCTCGGAGTCGGCCAGGTCATCCAGGTTGATACCGACCATCGCCTCGCCCAGGCCGCGGGACACGCGCGCGATCACGCCCGGGTCCTCGTAGTGCAGGGTGGCCTGCACGATGGCGTCGGCGCGCCTGGCCGGGTCTCCGGACTTGAAGATGCCCGAGCCGACGAACACGCTCTCGGCGCCCAGCTGGCGCATCAGGGCCGCGTCGGCCGGGGTGGCCACGCCGCCCGCGGAGAACAGCGGCACCGGGAGCTTGCCCAGGGTCGCGACCTCCTTGACGATCTCGTACGGGGCGCGCAGCTCCTTGGCGGCGCCGAACAGCTCCGCCTCGTCGAGCGTGCCCAGGCGGCGGATCTCGGCGCGGATCGACCGCATGTGGCGGGTGGCCTCGATGACGTTGCCGGTCCCGGCCTCGCCCTTGGAGCGGATCATGGCCGCGCCCTCGGCGATGCGGCGCAGCGCCTCGCCCAGGTTGGTCGCACCGCACACGAACGGGACGGTGAACGCCCACTTGTCGATGTGGTAGGCCTCGTCGGCCGGGGTCAGGACCTCGGACTCGTCGATGAAGTCGACGCCGAGGTGCTCAAGCACCTGGGCCTCGACGAAGTGGCCGATGCGGACCTTGGCCATGACCGGGATGGAGACGGCCTCGACGATCCCGTCGATCATGTCCGGGTCGGACATGCGGGCCACGCCGCCGTCCTTGCGGATGTCGGCGGGGACACGCTCCAGGGCCATGACCGCGACGGCACCGGCGTCCTCGGCGATCTTGGCCTGCTCGGGGGTGACGACGTCCATGATGACGCCGTTCTTGAGCTGCTCGGCCATGCCTCGCTTGACGCGCTGCGTACCGACGGCGTTGTCGGTGGTGTTCGATGCGTTGGTGGCCACGGTGGTGGACTCCCGTCCCGTAGGTGTTGACAGCGTGGGTAGCGGTGGGCCCCGACAGCGGCGGCGGTCACGCGGGGGCCGCGGACGCCACCGGCGCCGCGCACCCTGGGTCTACCGGAGCACCATGGTAGTTCCTCCCCTTCCCGACCACTTTGGCCAGATCGGTGTTTTCGCGGGTCGGCCCCTTACAGGGTGTCGGATCCGGCGGGTGGCGGAGGGGCCGCGGGGGGTTCGTCATCGATCTCGAAGAAGTCCGGAAGGGGCGCGGTGCCCGCCAGGCGCAGGGCGCGCACGAGCCGGGACCGGCGGGCGCGGCGGGTGTCGGCCACGGCGTCGTTGTGGAAGGTGCGGGCCAGGTGGACGCGCCGGGCCTCGCTGACCACCTCGGCCAGATGGTCGTGGAGTTCCCGGGGCGCGTCGAGGGGGTCGACGGCCGCGCGCAGCGCCCGGGACAGCGCGCTCTCGGCCAGTTCGCGCTCGGCCTCCGGCGCCCGGCGCGCGGCGGTGGCGGCGTCGGCGAGCGCCCGGGCGTGCTCGGGCGGCAGGCCGTCGGCGGCGACCAGGTCCAGGACCGCGGAGCCGCGCCGCAGCAGTGCCGCGTCCAGGGCGGCGCGGGCGGTCTCCACCCGGTGGTGGAGACGGTCCAGCCGGGTGGCCCGCCACGACAGGTAGAACGCGAACAGCACCAGCGCCAGGACCGCCGCGGCCACCACGACGACGAACAGGACGTCCTCGACCAGAGCCGATCACCCCACCCCGCGGCGCAGCAGCGCGGTGGCGCGGGGGCCGGTGTCCAGGCGGACCCCCGTGGCGGGCGTGCCGCCCCGCATCAGGACGGTCTCGTAGACGCGGACGATCTCGGCGGCGACGGTCTCCCAGTCGTAGGCGCGCACGGCGCGGCGGGCGGCGGCGCCCAGTTCGGCCCGGCGGACGGGGTCGTCCAGGAGCGCTCCGGCCTGTTCGGCGAGGTGGACGGGGTCGCCGGTGCGGAACAGCTCCCCCGCCGCTCCCCCGTTCAGGACGGCCGCGAAGGCGGGGATGTCGCTGGCGACGATCGCCGCCCCGGCCGACATCGCCTCGGTGAGAACGATGCCGAAGCTCTCGCCGCCCAGGTTGGGCGCGCAGAACACGTCGGCGGAGTGGTAGGCGCGCGCCTTGTCGGCGTCGTCGAGCCGGCCGAGGAGGACGACGCGGTCGCGCAGGTCGGCGGGGACCTCCTCCAGCGCGGGCCCGGGGTCCCCGGGTCCGGCCACCAGGACCCGCAGCCCGGGCCGCTCGGGCGCGAGCAGGGCGAAGGCCGCCAGCAGGGTGGCCAGACCCTTGCGCGGCTCATCGAGGCGGCCGAGGAAGGCGAGGGAGCCGCCGTCCCCGGGCCAGCCCGGCAGCGGGTCGGCGCGGGCGAAGCGGCGCACGGCCACGCCGTTGGGGATGAGCACGGCGTCCCCGCCGAGGTGCTCGACCAGGGTGCGCCGGGCCGCCTCGGAGACGGCCACCCGCGCGTTGATCTTCTCCATGGCCGAGCGCAGCGCCCCCGACCCGGCCGCCATCGCCCGGGAGCGCGGGTTGCTGGTGTGGAAGGTGGCCACCATGGGGCCGTCGGCCGCCCAGCACGACAGCAGGGAGACGCTGGGCGCCGAGGGTTCGTGGACGTGCAGCACGTCGAAGGAGCCCTCGTCGATCCACCGGCGCACGCGCGCGGCGGTACGCGGCCCGAAGCTGACGCGCGCCACCGACCCGTTGTAGGGCACCGGGACGGGGCGGCCCGCCGGCACCACGTGGTCGGGCAGGTCGGTGTCGGCCGACCCGACGGGGGCCAGCACCGAGACCTCGTGGCCCATGCCGGTCAGCGCGTCGGCCAGGTCGCCGACGTGCTGCTGCACCCCGCCTGGGACGTCCCAGGCGTAGGGGCAGACCAGACCGACCCGCATGCCCACGGTCACACGCCCCGTCCGTGTCGGCGGAGCGCCTCGGCCCGCTCCCGCTCACGGCGGTCGGCCTCGTGGTCGACGCTGAACACGGTCTGGAGCATGTGCCAGTCCTCCGGGTGGGCGGCGATCTCACTCTGGAAGACGCGGGCCAGTTCCTGGGTGGTGGCCCGGATGCGCGCGGTCCGGGTGGCGCCGGGCGCGACGGGGATCTCGTCGTGGACGCGGATGTTCCAGTACGGGCCGTCGTACCAGAGGGAGACCGGCATCAGGGCGGCACCGGTGTTGAGGGCCAGGGAGGCCGGACCGGACGGCATACGCGCCGGTTCGCCGAAGAACTCGACCTCGGGGCCGCCACCGCCGATGTCGCGGTCGGCCAGCAGGCACACCAGTCCACCGGCGCGCAGCCGCCGCGCCAGGGTCCCCACGGTGTCCTTGCCGCCGGTCAGCGGGAGGACCTCCATGCCCAGGGACTCACGGTAGGCGGTGAACCGCTGGAACAGGCGCTCCGGTCGCAGCCGCTGGGCGACCGTGGTCAGCGGGAACCCGCGCATGCTGATCCAGGCTCCGGCGTGGTCCCAGTTGCCCATGTGCGGCAGGGCCGCGACGACGCCGCGACCGGACTCCAGGTTCTTCTCCAGCGCCTCGATCCCGCTGTGCCGGGTGTGCGCCAGCACGTGCTCGCGGTCCATCGCGGGCAGGCGGAACATCTCGTAGTAGTAGCGCATGTACGAGCGCATCCCGGCCCGGGAGAGCGCGCGCAGCTGCGCGTCGGCGGCCTCGGGGCCGAGCAGGCGGCGCAGGTTGCGTTCGAGCCCCCGGGTCCCCTCGTTGTGGCCGCGCCAGGCGTGGTCGGCCATCCGCTCGAACACCGCGCGGCCGACGCGTTCGGGCGCGCGCCGCACCATCGTCCACCCGGCCGAGTAGGCCAGGTCGGCCATGCGTTCGTCCACGTCGTGCTTCCTCGTCCTCACCGGGGGGGCGGTTCAGGCCCCGCTGCCCGCGCCGTCGGTGTCGACGTCCCGGGAGCCCTCGTCGATCTCGTTCAGGCGCGCGCGGGTCTCCACGAGCCGCTGGAGCACGGTCAGCAGGGTCATGCCCGCGAGCAGCCACAGCCCGCCCGCCAGGACGTAGGGTACGCCGAACCCGCCGACACCGACGGCGACCAGGATGATGATGAGCCGCTCGGTCCGCTCGGCCATCCCGACGTCGCAGTTGACGCCGAGCCCCTCGGCCCTGGCCTTGATGTAGGAGACCATGAACCCGGTGATGAGGCAGAAGAGGGTGACACCCGCGAGCAGGGGCTCGTCTCCCTCGCCGATGAACCACCACAGCAGCCCGGCGAGGATGGCGGCGTCGGCCACCCGGTCGAGGCTGGAGTCGAGGAAGGCGCCGAACGAGCTGGCGCTGTCGTTGGCCCGGGCGACCGCGCCGTCGAGCATGTCGAAGAGGGCGAAGACGGCGATGACGACCGAACCGGCGTAGAGCTCACCGCGGGGGTAGAAGTACAGGGCGCTGGCGACGACCCCCACGGTTCCGATGATGGTGACGATGTTCGGCGTGAGACCGATCCGGGCCAGGCTCCGGCCGAGCGGAGTGGTGACCCGGGAGATCATGGGGCGAAGGATTCTCAGCATGTCTTCTTGTGATGGTAGGGCGGGAACGGTCTGGGGGGTGGGATCCGCGCCCGGCGGGGGTGGCGCGCCGCCCGGTCGTCGGCGCGGGCGGCGCGGGAGGGCCGGAGCTCAGCCCCCGGGCCAGTGCTCGGCCAGCTTCTGACGGGTCTGCTCCAACATCTCGGGCAGGATCTTGGTGTGGCCGATGACCGGCATGAAGTTGGTGTCGCCGCCCCAGCGGGGGACGATGTGCTGGTGCAGGTGGGCGGCGATCCCAGCGCCGGCCACGGTACCGAGGTTCATGCCGACGTTGAACCCCTGCGGTCCGTAGGCGTCGGTGAGCGCGCGGATCCCGGCCTGGGTGAGGGCGGCGACCTCGGTGGTCTCGTCCTCGTTCAGCGCGGTGTACTCGGACACGTGGCGGTAGGGGCACACCAGCAGGTGTCCGCTGTTGTACGGGTAGAGGTTGAGCACGGCGAAGGCGCTCTTGCCGCGGGCGACCACGAGCCCCTCGGCGTCGTCGAGCCCGGGCGCCAGGCAGAAGGGGCAGCCGTCGTCGGGACCCGACCCGGTGGGCTTTCCCTCGCCCTTGATGTAGGCCATGCGGTGCGGCGTCCACAGCCGCTCCCACCCGTCGGGGACTCCGGTCCCCGCGCCAGGGGGGTTGGGCGGCCCGTTCCGGGGCTCGTTCTCGACACCGCTCATCGGCTTTCCGGGGCGGACGCCCCGGTCTCGCACCGGGGATGAAGCCCCTGCCTCCTTCACGTCTTTCGTGGGTTCCTGCGCCCCCAGCATAGGAGCACGGCGGTGTACCGCGCCGCCGGTGTCCGTCCCCGGTGTCCGCCCCGCCGCGCGGTGGCCCCCGGGTGGTGCCGGGCGTGTGTCCGCCCGCGGACAACGCCGGACCCGGCCTCGTGGTTCCGCCCCTGACCGCGCTATCCCAGCTCCGTCAGGCCCAGAAGGGTGCGCAGGTGACGCGGCGGCGGGGAGCCGTGCGCGAGCATCGCGTCGTGGCGCTCGCGCTCGGTGAGGCCGGGCCGGTGGGCGGCCAGATCGCGGGCGATCTCGGCGACCTCGGTGTAGCCCACGTAGTAGGTCGACAGCTGCGCGCTGGTGAGCTGGGCCCGGCGCCACTTTCCGACGGCCTCGCCCTCCTCCTGGTGGCCGCGCTCGGTGAGCAGGGCGATCGCCTCGGCCTCGGTGATGTCCCCGGCGTGTGTGCGCACGTCGAGGACGGCGTTGAGGACCGCCCGCAGGCGCATCTTCAGCTGGATCAGCCGCAGGGCCAGATTGTCGCGGCGCGCCCGCTCACCGGTGCCGTCGACCCAGCCGTGGCCCGCGAGCACCTCCTCGGTGTAGACCGCCCATCCCTCGACGAACGTGCCGCTCCACAGGGCGTTGCGAACGCGCGTACCTCCGTCGTGTCGGGCGGCGTGCGCGAGCTGCAGCGCGTGGCCCGGGACGGCCTCGTGCACCATGAGGTTGCGCAGCATCGTGCCGTTGTACTCGCGGAAGAACGAGTCCCGGCGCGCCCGCGGCCACTCCTCGGGCGGCGGAGCCACCGCGATGAGGGTCGGCAGGCTCGGCGCGTTCGGGTCCAGCGGGCCGGGGGGATCGCAGTAGGCCACGGCCACGCCGCGCCGCGACTCGGGCATGGGGATGATCCGGACCGGGTCGTCGTGCACGGTGACCAGGTCCAGTTCGCGGACCCGGTCCCACAGGTGGGTCAGCGCGTCGGCGCAGGTCGGGCGGATGCCGTCGGCGTCCGTGGCGGTGGCGTCGGCCAGCCCCGCGAGCACCTCGGCGACCTGCCCGGCGCGGCGGGGGCGCCCCTCGTACTCGGCGGCGACCTCGGCGATGGCCTCCTCGGTGGCGAGCAGGTCGCTCTCCGCGCGCACCAGCAGCGCCTCGGGGGACAGTTCGGAGTCCAGCGTGTACCAGAGCTGGGCGGCGAAGTCGCGTGCGCCCAGCCGGGGGTCGGCGGTGGCGGTCTCGACCCGGCCGCGCAACCAGTCCCCGTACTCCCCGAGCGCCGTGAGGGCGGCCTCGCGCGCGGGGTCGACCCGGGAGGCCAGTGCGGGTTCCCGGGCCAGCAGGGCCGATATCCCGTCGGTGAGCAGCGCACGGGCCCCGCCGAGCTGGGTCAGGGCGGTCTCCACGTGGACGCGCGGCATACCCGGCCCGTCACAGAGCCGTGTGCGGGCGGTGGCGAGGTAGTCGGGCAGCGCGGCGCAGCGCGCGGCGATCGCCTCCAGACGCTCGGGCACCGGCAGCGACTCCCGGTCCAGCAGCGCGTGGACGGCCTCGCCCGGTGAGTGGAGCAGGGGGTTCCAGGTGCGCGGACGCAGTTCGGCGGTGTGCCACAGGTCCGCGCTGACCTTGGCGCGCAGGATCTCCAGGTCGACCAGGTCGCCCTCGGGGATCAGGTCGCCGTCGATCTCGTCCAGCGATCCCAGGGCGTCGGTGAGCACGGCGACCCGCCGGGCGTCGGCCTCGGCGGAGTGGTCGGAGAGCCGGGCCGCCCCTCGGGCGTCGCCCAGCTCCAGTGCCCATTCGGGCGCGTCCTCCAGGAGGGCGTCGAGCACCTGTTCGGCCACCTGTCGGAACCGCCGTGTCATCGCCTCGGCGTCGGGCTGGGAGGGAGAGCTCATCCCCCCATGATGCCAGCACGGACGCCCGGTCCCCGCCGTGCGGGAACCGGGCCGTGCTCTGTGCGGGACCCCGGCCCGGGACTAGCGCCAGGAGTTCTGGCCGCCAGTGGAGGTGGGCTGCCCGGCCGCGCCCTCGGGGTCCCCCACCGTGATGGCGTGCTCGACGAGGGTGATGAGCGTCGACTTGGTGGAGGCCCGGTCACGGGCGTCCACCTGGACGATGGGGATCTCGGGGCTGAGCGTCAGCGCGTCCCGAACCTCGTCCGCGGCGTGGGGGTAGTAGCCGTCGAACCCGTTGATCGCCACGATGAAGGGCAGGCGCGCCTCCTCGAAGTAGTCGATCGCGGGGAAGCAGTCCGCCAGGCGGCGGGTGTCCACCAGGACGACGGCGCCGATGGCGCCCTTGACCAGGTCGTCCCACATGAACCAGAACCGGTGCTGTCCGGGGGTGCCGAACAGGTACAGGATCAGGTCGGAGTCGAGGGAGACACGGCCGAAGTCCATCGCCACGGTGGTGGTCTGCTTGTCCGGCGTCTTGGCGAGGTCGTCGACCCCGACGCTGGCGCTGGTCATCACCGCCTCGGTGGTCAGCGGCACGATCTCGGAGACGGAGCCAACGAATGTCGTCTTCCCGACACCGAAGCCCCCGGCGACGACGATCTTGACCGACGTCATCGCGTTCCCCCCAGCACCGCCTTCCTCGGCTGGGCTAGAGCTTGCGAAGTCCACTGAGCACCCTTTCAAGCAGGTTGGTGTTGGGACGGGCGTCGTTGTTCAGCGAAGACCTGATCTGGACCAGTCCCTGCTCGGACATGTCCGCCACAAGCACCCGTGCCACACCGAGCGGCATCCGCAAGAGGGCGGAGATCTCCGCCACGGACCGCCACTCCCGGCACAGGTCGCTGATCGCCTGCCACTCGGGCGTCAGCGTCCCAGACTCGTTACGGGCCGCCGCCGTCGCCGAGATCAGCGCCTCCAGGGGAAGCTGTGACTTCGGCTTGGTACGGCCCTTGGTCACGGCGTAGGGGCGGACCAGTGAACTGGGCGCGCTCCCCGCCGCGGGTCGTTGTTCGTACGGTTGTTGGATTGGTCGAGGAACATCTCCGCCGCCCGGCACAGACGGGATCCCTCCGGTGGAGGGACCGCTCGGCTGTTGTCCGAACCACGAGGCGCTCCCGGCATCTCTACTGTGAGGTGCCACCACTTCCTCCTGTCGGTGGTGGATCAGTGGATTCCCGAGGTGCGCGCCGTTGGTGTCAGCGCCCGCCCCGCCCGCTCGACGAGCAGGGTCATCTCGTACGCGACCAGACCCAGATCACTCTCGGCCGCGGCCAGGACCGCCAGGCAGGAACCGTCGCTGATGGCCATGATGAGCATCAGCCCCCGTTCCATCTCCACGACGGTCTGGGCGACCGCTCCGCCCTCGAACACCCGGGACGCTCCCTGCGTCAGGCTGGAGAGGCCGGAGGCGATAGCCGCCAGCTGGTCAGCCCTGTCAGCCGGGAAGCCCGCCGACGACGCCAACGGAAGGCCGTCAGAGGAGACGACGATCGCGTGAGCGACATCGGGAACCCGGTCGGCAAAGTCAGTGATCAACCAGTTGAGCTCATTGACCTGTCGACTCATCTGATCTCCTGTCCAAGTTCGCCGGCTGGTCTCACCGCACTGTTACCGCCGGCACGGCATGTGACAGCACTGTTCCTGCGTTCTTCCCGGGCCCGCCTGAGGGGACGGCCACCGGAGGTCTGGTGTTCGAGTCTCGTCAAGCGCTGGGTGCAGCCCGTCCGAGAAGCTCGGTAGATGCTATTGCATCCGGCTTCCGTGAATAAGGGGGACCCTGTCCCACCACGTTCCACTGAGGTCATCCCTCCGTCGAGCCCTCACCCAGTTGGTTCCGCCCTTCCCGGACGCCCTTCTGGAAGCCCGCGAAACGGTTGCGGACACGGTCCGCGCTGCGCGTGGGCATCTGCTTGAAGTTCTCCGGTCGCGGGGCGGTCCCCGGCACAAGGTTTGCCTTGGGAACTCGTTTTGGCAAGCCCGAGGTGGTCAGACCGCCGGCGAGCGGCTCGGCCGCGGTGCGCGCGGCCTTCCATCCGCGGTCGGCCGCGGACTGCCACTCGTTCTCCGAACCGCCGCGCTGGCCGCCCTGGCCGGAGCGGGCGGACCGCGCGTCGTCCGACCGCTGCGCGGGCTGGTCGGCGTCGACCTGCCGGATCGGTCCGGTCTCGGTGGAGTCCACGGTCGGGCCGCCGCTGCGGCGCTTGAACCAGTTGGACTCGATGGCGTCGAAGATCGGCAGCGAGTCGGAGCCCTCGCCCGCCGGGGTCGGCGGCACGACGGTGTTGTTCGGCCCCTGGGCGCCCCCGTAGCGGCGGGACAGGTACGCGGTCGAGCCGTACCCCTCGCGGGAGTCCGTTCCGCCCGTGCGCCAGTTCCCGGTGTCGTTGGACGACGGGGTGGCGGGCTGTTCGGGCGCCGACGGGCGCGAGGTCCAGTCCGGGGAGACCGCGGGGAAGGACTCGGTGTCCTCTCCGGACGGGGACGCGGGGCGCTCGTGGCCGCCCGTGGTGCCTTGGCCGGCGCCGGTGTCGGCATGGCCGTCCGCCGCGGACGAGGAGCCGCCGAAGAAGTCCTGGGAGCGATCGTCGGAACGCCCGTGGCTCCCGGTGTCGGTGGGACGGCTGAACGCGCCGGTGTCCGTGGGGCGGGAGAACGCCCCGGTGTCCGTCGGACGGCTGAACGCGCCCGTGTCCGTCGGACGGGAGAACGCCCCGGTGTCCGTCGGACGGGTGAACGCGCCCGTGTCCGTCGGACGGGAGAACACCCCGGTGTCCGTCGGACGGCCCGACGCCCCGTCCCCGGAGCGGGGCCCGGGGTCGAAGAGGCTGCGCCCGGGGCCGTCCGGCTGGGTCTCCTCCTCGTCGGAGACGTCGTAGGGGTCGATCACCGGCTGGGTGCCGCCCAGGTCGGAGCCGTTCGTCCCGGTGGTCCCGGCGCCCTTGGTCGGCTCGAACATCGAGCCGGAGCCGTTCGAGCCCTGGCCGGTGTCCCACAGGTCCTGGCCGCTCGGCGGGTGCTCGTCGCCGCGGCTGCCGCCGGGCTGGCGCTTGGGCAGACCGCCCAGGGCGCTGAGGTCGGACCCGGCGTCCTGGCCCTGCCACGGGTCCCCGGGCTCGGCGGGGGCGGGGCTGGAGGCGAAGGCCGCCTCAGCCTCGGCGTAGGTGTCGGGCGCGCCCGGGGACAGCTCGGGACGGGGATCGACGCCGCCGACGGCGTGCTGGCCCTCGACCGGCGTGATGAGCAGGTCCGGCGGGAAGATGATGCGGGCGGTGGTGCCCCCGCCGTGGGCCTCCATCAGGCTGAGCCGGACGCCGTGGCGGTGGGCCAGGCGCGAGACCACGAACAGACCCATGCGGCGCGAGACCGCGACGTCGATGACGGGCGGGGCCGCAAGACGGGCGTTGATCGCCGCCAGGTCCTCGGGGGCCATGCCGATACCGCTGTCGGTGACGTCGACCTGAACGCCGCCGTCGGCGAGGGTCTTGGCGCTGACCAGGACCTCGGTGTCGTGCGGTGAGAACGACGTGGCGTTCTCGACCAGCTCGGCGACCAGGTGGATGACGTCGTTGACCGGGCGGCCGAGCACGGAGATGTGGGAGGGGGCGCGCACGTTGACGCGCTCGTACTGCTCGACCTCGGAGACGGCGCCGCGCAGGACGTCGACCAACGGGACGGGCTGGGCCCACTTGCGGGTGTTGTCCTGACCGGACAGGACCAGCAGGTTCTCGTTGTTGCGGCGCATACGCGTCGCGAGGTGGTCCAGCTGGAACAGGTCGGAGAGGCGGTCGGCGTCCTGCTCGGACTGCTCCAGACCGTCGATGAGGCGCAGCTGCCGTTCCACCAGGGTCTGGCTTCGGCGGGAGAGGTTGACGAACATCGCGTTGACGTTGCTGCGCAGGGCGGCCTCGTCGGAGGCCAGCGTCAGGGCCACGCGATGGACGTCGTCGAAGGCGCGGGCCACCTCGCCGATCTCGTCCCTGGTGTCGACCTCGATCGGCGTGATGCGGACCTCGGGGGCGCTGCCGGCCTCCTGCATCCGGTTGATCGCCTCGGGCAGGTCGCGCTCGGCGATGCGGCGGGCCCCGTCCTCCAGGGTGCGCAGGGGGCGCACCAGGGAGCGGACCACGAGCGAGGTCAGGACGAACACCGCGAGGAGGACCAGCGCGACGACCACGAGGTCGGTGATCGTGCGCATCAGGGCCGCGTCGCCCAGCTCGTCGGCGTCCTTGGCGATCTCGGTGGCGATCTCGGTCTCGACCGTCTGGAGGAGGTCGAGCGCGGTGTCGGCGATCTCCTGGTAGTCCTCGGGGCCGTCGTTGGAGGTCACACCGGTCAGGGAGTCGCCCCGCTCGGCGCGGTACATGACGCGCATGCGCATCGTGGAGACCTGGCTGACCTCCAAACCGGTGAAGTTCTCGTCGAAGATCGCGCGCTGCTCGGGCGAGGCGGCCTGGACGAAGTTGGAGATCTCGTTCTCGTACCGCGCGCGGCTGGACTCGATCGCCTCGGCGATACCGCCGGTCATCGTGTTGCGCGAGAGCGAGTGGCTCATCAGCGCGGTCTCGTAGGAGAGCTGGTCGCGCGCGCTGGACAGGGCGGTGAGGGCACGCACGGCCTCCCGCAGGTCGGTGTCGGAGCTCTGGTCGGCCATGGTCTGGTTGAACTCGCGCAGCGACCGGGAGACCGTGCGGTAGTTCGTCACCACGGGCAGGACCGTCACACGGGTCTCATCGACCTCGTTGCGCAGGGAGTCCAGGCTCTCCAGCTGGCTGCGCATGGTTTCGAGGCGGGTCTGCGCGAGGCCGCCGTCCATGTCGCCCATCGCGGAGAGCTCGGCCATGAGGCTGGTCTGGAGCTCGCGGGAGGCGTCCCGCTCCTCCTCCAACCGCTGGCGCAGCTCGTCGGAGCGGCGCGTGGGGTCGGGGTTGTCGGAGATGTAGACCGCGCTGGCCGAGCGCTCCCGGCCGAGCTGGTTGGCCAGCGCCACGATGGTGACACCGACGTTGGCGCGGTCCTCGATGTGCGCGTGGGTGATGGTGGTGTCCGTGGACTCGTAGACCCTCAGACCACCGAGGGCGAGGGCCACGGCCGTGGGGATGACGATGAGGGCCACCAGTCGGGAGCGCACCCGCCAGTTACGTGGCCGCCACCAGTCGGCTCTGCGCCGAGGCGCGGCATCGGCATGTTCGGCCTGCGCTGCCTCGCTCTGCGCATTGGCCCCGCTTGCTGTCGCTCGTGTCGACACGGACCCTCGCAACCTTTCGTGTCACCGCCTCGAACGGCTGTTGAACCCAGGGATGGACCACTCCTGACCGAAGAGGCCCTCGGGTGGGATCGGATCGGACCATGCGACCCGCCGGATCAGGAAGCGGTGGGAGTTTGGGGAAGATGGGAAGACTGTCCGCCGGACTCGCCTGGGAGGAGAGGCGCCGCCCACCTAACGGGATTCTTAGGTGCGCGTGCGGTGGATAGCGTACCAATGGGCGTGAAGGACTCGCTTCGACCGTTTGGTGGCCTTCGACGGGATCATCCGTGCGCATCCGGCCCCATTCTGCCCCGCCAGTCGACATTTCGACCAACATCCCAGGTCATCAGTGCTGTCCGAAAACCCCCATTCAGGCCGGGTAACTATTTGGACACGCACTCGGCCTCCCCATCACGACCGACCCGACATGACATCGTGACATGACGTATATGCAGGTGGGGGGAGGAACGGATGCCGCGCACACCATCGCGTCCATCGTCATACACGGTCGGTACCGACCCCTGGACCGAGCGTCCCCACGAGATCCACCGTGCCTTTTCGGTCAACACCGTTCTCACGTGGGGAACGGCCCTCCTCCTCGTCCTGCTCTCCGCTGCGCCAGGCACGGCCCGCGGGGCCTCCGAGCCCGCCGAGGAGGCCGAACTCGACGCCGTACGCGTGGAACTGGCGGCCCTGCGCGCCGAGTTGGCGGACCTGCGCGGCACCGCCGTGGACCGGATCGAGGACTACCGGCACCAGGCCGAGCGCCTGGCCGAGGTCTCCGCCCGCAGGGAGGCGGCCGACGAGCGGGCCGCCACCGCCCGGGCCCGGCGGGAGGACGCACGCCTGGCCGCCGCGCGCCAGGCCGCCACCGTCTACAAGGGCGGGGCGCCACACCCGGCGGCGGCCTGGTTCGGCGGACCGGAGGGGCTGCTCGAACGCGGGGCCTACCTGACGCTGCTCACCGGACACCGCACCGCCGAACTCGACCGGGCCGAGGCGGCGCGCGTGGCGGCGGGCACCCTCGCCGACCTGGCCCGGGGCGCCGAGGAGGACCAGACGGAGGCCGCGGAGGCGGCGGCCGCAGCCCGCGAGCGCGCCGAGGCCGCCCTCAGCGCCCAGGAGGAGCGGTTCGAGGAGCTGCTGGACGAGCGGAGCCGGTTGGAGGAACTGCTCGCCGAAAGCCGCCCGGCGCCGCGGACCGAGACCTCGACGGAGGTGACGGAGGAGGCACAAGGTGCCGATGGGACGGGAGGGGCGCGGAAGGTCGACACCGGCCACGCGACGGCCGCCCCGCACACCCCGACGTGCGCCGGCGGTGACGGAGGCGGGCACGCCAACGGCCGTCTCCCCGCGTCCGCGCTGTGTCCGCTCCCCCAGCCGGGCGAACACCTGCGACCGGACGCGGCCGCGGCGTTCGTCGGGCTCGACGCCGCCTACCAGGAGCGGTTCGGCCGCCCGATGTGCGTGGCCGACTCCTACCGCCCCTACCACGAGCAGGTGCTGCTGTTCCACCAGATGCTGCCCGGTATGGCCGCCCGCCCCGGAACCAGTCAGCACGGTCTGGGTCTGGCCGTGGACCTGTGCGGCGGCGTGCACGAACTCGGCAGTCCCGAGCACACGTGGATGCTCTCCCACGCACCCGCCCACGGCTGGGTCAACCCCGACTGGGCGCGCGGCGGCTTCGAGCCCTGGCACTGGGAGTTCACCGGGTGAGGCCCGGGCCGCGTCCCGGGGGACAGACGCCGACCGGCGCCCGGGAAGGCGGCGGGTCGGGGGCCGCGCGGACCAGCGGCCACGACGCCGACCGAGCGCGCCGGAACGCGCCCGACCACGCCTCCCCCGCCCGGTGTCAGACCAGGGAGCCCACCCGGACCTCGAAGCCGCCCAGCGTCCCGGCGTACACGTTCAGCTCGTCGTCGGGTTCCAGGGGGCCGGTGTCCAGGCAGAGCAGGGCGCGCACCCGACCGGGTCCGGAGGTGAACCAGGCGTCCCCCGGACGGACCCCGCCGTGGCCCAGCAGGTCGTCGCCGACGAAGGCGTCGAACTCCTGCACGATCTCGTCCCCGTCGTCGACGAGCTCGTCCCGGGTCACCAGGTCCGGACCGAGGGTCAGCTGGAGGGGTTCCCCGGCGCCGTCGAGCCACAGGCAGGCCAGGGTGTAGGCGGCGGTGGGGTCCTTCGCCCCCGACACGGCGGCCATACCGATCCGCGCCGTCCGGGCACCGGACACCACGCCGTCGTCCACACCTCGGACCAGGTCGGGGACGATCTCGGCCTCGGTGTCCCCGAACCGCGCCCGGACCGGGTCGTCGGGGACCAGCGGCGCGCAGATCCGGGCCTCGGGCTCGACGATGATCTCCACGGGGTCGTCCACGGCGCGGGAGTACGCCTCCGCCATCGCCTCCGGCCCCGCGTCCAGCAGCGCGGCCAGGTCGTCGGTCACGGGGCAGCCGAGGACGTCGCCGTCCTCCAGGGCTCCGAGACGGGCACCGCCACCGCTCGGCGACAGGTAGGTCACCCAGTCCAACGTCGTTCCTCCTCGTCGAGGGGAGCCCCTACACGGCGGCGACGGGGCTGTGCTCCTTGCCGGTTCCGGCGCAACCCCGGCACGGCTCCTCCACCCGCCGCCACACGATGACGCCGTTGCCGTCCCGGTGCGGCTGTTCGGGCCGCCACCACCCCGTACCCGCGCAGAAGCGGCAGTCGACACCGCTCCGCTCGCACCAGCCGCATGAGGCTATCGCGCACCGGGCATGTGTCGGTTCCCGCGTCGGGTCCATGCGCTCCCACCGTCTCCCCGCGAAATCGCGACCAGCCTCGCACAGCGGCGGGGCGCGCGTCCACCCGTGATACCGGTGAACGGGCGGGTCAGAGCCGGTTCGGGCGGTTGTCCGGGGCGTGGTGGGCGATGTGCCCGCCAGGCTCAGGCCGAGTCGCGCACCACCAGTTCGGTGTCCAGGACGATCGACTCGGCCTGCCCGGTCCGGGGGATCACGACGTCGGCCAGCAGCCGGGCCATCTCCTGGCCCATGCGCACCGTGGGCTGGCGCACGGTGGTCAGCGGGGGTTCGCAGTGCTGGGCCACGAGGATGTCGTCGAAGCCGACCACGGCGACGTCCCCGGGCACGCGCAGTCCGCGCTCGCGCAGGACGCGCAGGGCGCCGACGGCCATCAGGTCGGAGGCTGCGAACACCGCGTCGAGGTCCACACCGGTCTCCAGCAGGCGCTCCATCGCCCGCGCTCCCCCCTCGACGCTGAAGTCCCCGGCGGTCACGAGCCGTTCGTCGACACCGAGCGCGGCGTCCTCCATCACCTGCCGGTACCCGGTCAGGCGGTCCACGCCCGCGGACATGTCCTGGGGACCGGCGATGGTGGCGACCCGGCGTCTGCCGATGTCGAGCAGGTGCCGCACCGCCGACCGGGCACCGCCCGCGTTGTCCACGTCGACGAAGACGCCGCCGGTCCGGTCGGCGGCGTGCGGCTGGCCGCCGTGCACCACGGGCACGCCCGCCTCCTCCAGCCGGCGCGGCAGGGGGTCGTCCCGGTGCACGGACACCAGCAGCGCCCCGTCCACGTGGGAGCCGCTGAGGTAGTCGCCGATCTTCTTGTGCTCCTCCTCGGTCTGGGCGGTGGTGAGCAGCAACTGGAGGTCGCGCTCGTGCAGGACCGAGCTGACGCCGCGGATGACGTCGGCGAAGTAGGGGTCGGTGAACAATCGGTCGCGGTGCTCGGAGACCACCAGCGCGACGGTGTCGGTGCGCCGGGTGACCAGGGTGCGCGCGGCCTGGTTCGGGCTGTAGCCCAGCTCCGCGATCGCGTTGTGCACGGCCTCGCGGGTGCGCGGGCTCACCTGGGACGAACCGTTGATCACCCGTGAGACGGTGCCGCGGCCGACACCGGCGCGCTCCGCCACCATCTCCAGGGTCGGACGCCGCCGACCGCCACCGCTTCTGGCCACTTCGCTGCTCCCTCTGGGGTCGAGTCGTCGCATCCGCCCCCGCCGCGACGGCGCGCACGCGGGGGCGGAGGGCGCGGCACGCGGTCCGCGCGGCACGCGTCACCGGGTCGGTACGCGGCCCTCCCGTGCCAGCTGCGCATACCACAGGCCGCTGTCCTTGACCAGGCGTTCCTGGGTGTCGTAGTCGACGCGCACGAGTCCGAACCTGCGGGAGTATCCCCACGCCCACTCGAAATTATCCAGCAGGGACCAGGCGAAGTATCCGCGCAGGGGCACGCCCGAGCGTACGGCCTCCAGGGCGGCACGCACGTGACCCTCGTAGTAGTCGACGCGGTCGGTGTCGTGGATCCGGCCGTCGTCGGTGACGGTGTCCTCGTAGGCGCACCCGTTCTCGGTGACGTACAGGTCGATCCCGCCGCTCTCGGCGGCCAGGCGCCGGAGGACGTCGAACATGCCGCTGGGGTCGACCTCCCAGCCCATGTGGGTGACCGGCAGCCCCTGGGAGACGTGCACCTCCTCGGGGGAGGCCCCGAGCCACGCTCCGCCCTCGCCGCTGACGGCGTCCGGGTCCAGCCCCTTGGCCGAGGCCGCGACCCACTCCGGCATGTAGTAGTTGACGCCGAGGAAGTCGAGCGGGGCCGCGACGGTCGCCAGGTCGCCGTCGGCGACGAAGGAGAAGTCGGTGATGTCGGCCAGGTCCGCGATCACGTCGGCCGGGTAGGCGCCCTTGAACAGGGGGTCGGTGAAGATCCGGTTGCGCACGCCGTCGGCCCGCCGGGCGGCGCGCACGTCCTCGGCGGTGGCGCCGTGGGGCCGGATCACCGCCTGGTTGTGGGCGAGGCCGACCCGCGCGGTGTGACCGGTCGAGCGCAGGACCTCGGCGGCCAGCCCGTGGCCCAACAGCAGGTGGTGGGCGGAGGTGAGCGCGGCGACGGGGTCGCGGTGGCCGGGGGCGTGCTCACCGTGGTAGTGGCTGAGGATGGACGCGCACCAGGGCTCGTTGAGCGTCATCCAGTTCTCGACGCGGTCGCCGAGCGCGTCGGCGACGATCCGTGTGTAGTCGGCGAAGCGCAGCGCCGTGTCGCGGTTCGGCCAGCCGCCCGCGTCCTGGAGACGCTGGGGCAGGTCCCAGTGGTAGAGGGTGGCCCACGGCTGGATCCCGGCCTCCAGCAGCGCGTCCACGAGGCGGTCGTAGAAGTCGAGCCCCGCCTGGTTCACCTGCCCCGCCCCCTCGGGGAGGACACGCGGCCAGGCGATGGAGAAACGGTAGGCGCCGAGGTTGAGTCGGCGCATCAGGGCGATGTCCTCGGGGTAGCGGTGGTAGTGGTCGACGGCCGGCTCACCGGTGTCGCCGCCCAGGACGTTGCCGGGGGTGGCGCAGAAGGTGTCCCAGATGCTGGGCCCGCGGCCGTCGGCGGCGGTGGCGCCCTCGATCTGGAACGAGGCGGTGGCGGCCCCCCACAGGAAGCCTTCGGGGAACTGTTCGTGATCGGTCACGATGTCGGTACGCACCTTCCGTGGTGGGAGCTATGGGAGCGCTCCCATCACGGAAGCAGAACGCCTGCTCGGCTGTCAACGAACGGTCGGGGCGGCGAGACCCAACCGTTACCGCCGCCCGTCCGGTACCCGGCCGCGCCCCGGGCGGAGCGCTCCGCCCGGGGCGCGGCAGCCCTCACCCGGTCTCCTCGATCCCCAGCGGGATGACGACACCCGCCCAGCGCCGCTCCATGAACGCGCGGACCTCCGCGCTGTGCAGGAGTTCGTCCAGGCGGAGCAGATCGGGGTCGGCGGCGTCCTCGGTGCGCACGACCAGGCCGTTGGCGTAGGGGTTGCCCTCGGTGGCCTCCCAGGCCAGCACGTTCGCCGTCGTCGGAAGGTCGGCCTCCAGGGCGTAGTTGCCGTTGACCACCGCGGCGTCCAGGTCCGGCAGCGACCGGGGCAGCTGTGCCGCCTCCACCGGGACCAGCTCGACCGCCGCACCCTCCCCCGTCTCCACGTCGTCGAGCGTCGGCGTGGGACCGACGTCGTCGGACAGGACGATCACGTCCTCCGCGGCGAGCAGATCCAGCGCCCGGCCCATGTTGGAGGTGTCGTTGGGCAGCCCGACGCGCGCGTCCTCCGGCAGGGCCGCCAGGTCGGAGACCTCCTGGGAGTAGATCCCGAACGCCTCCAGGTGCACGTCCGACAGGTAGCTCAGCCCCACCTCCGGGTTGCCCGCCAGGTACTCCTCCAGGAACGGCAGCGTCTGGTAGTAGTTGGCGTCCAGCTCACCCTCGGCCAGCGCCGCGTTGGGCTGGTTGTAGTCGGTGAAGACCACCACCTCCAGGGCCAGCCCGGCGTCGGCCGCGAGCTCGTCGTCGACGAACTCCAGGATCTCGGCGTGCGGCACGGGCGTGGCGCCGACCCTCAGCGTGGTCGGCCCCTCGCCGCTGCCCCCGTCCTCCTCCCGCGCGCGTTCGCTCGGGCTCCCGCAGGCCGCGAGCAGCGCCACCGCCACCCCGGCGACCGCACTCGCGCGCGCCTTCGTACTCCCCGTCATCGCCTTCTCCCTTCCCACGGGACGTGGACACCTCGGTGGGGGCGGGGGGAGGACGGGGGGGCGGGGGCGGTCGTCAGCGTCGGGCCAGGCGGCGCACCACCAGGTCCCCCAGGCTCTGGCAGGCCTGCACGATCACGATGAGGAGGATGACCGTCGCCCACAGGTAGTGGTCGTTGAAGCGCTGGTAGCCCTCGCGGATGGCCAGGTCGCCCAGCCCTCCGCCGCCGATCGCACCGGCCATCGCGGAGTAGGAGATGAGGGTGACCACGGTCATCACCAGACCGGCGACCAACCCCGGCAGCGCCTCGGGCAACAGCACCTTGCCCACGATGGTGAGCTTGCGGGTGCCCATGGCGTGCGCGGCCTCGACCACCTCCCGGTCCACCTCGCGCACCGCGGTCTCGACCAGGCGCGCGAAGAAGGGGATCGCGCCGATGCTGAGCGGGACGATCGCGGCGGTGGGGCCGAGGGTCGTCCCGACGAGGAAGCGGGTCAGGGAGAGCACCGCGACCATCAGGACGATGAACGGCAGGGAGCGGCCGACGTTGACGATCGCGCCGAGCACGGCGCGCACGGCCGGTGCGGGGGTCAGGCCGCCGCGGTCGGTGGCCACCAGCAGCATGCCCAGGGGCAGGCCGAACAGGACGCTGAAGACGGTCGCCCACCACACCATGTAGAGGGTGTCCAGGGTGGCCAGCCACAGGTCCGGCCACATCTGGGGCCAGTCCCGGACGAAGGCGACGACGGCGTTCCACGCTCCCGTCGGTTCGGTGGCCGAGGCGAGGACCAGGGCGGGGTCGACGATCACTGTGCGGCCTCCTCGACCAGCAGACCGCGTTCGGACAGGAAGGTCAGCGCCTCGGCGCGGCGGGCGCCGCGCACGTCGACGCTCAGGCGGCCCACGGACTGGCCCGCGACCCGTTCCACGCCCCCGCCGCGGATGTTGGCGTCCACGTCGAAGCGGCGGGTCAGCTCCGACATCAGCGGCTCGTCGAAGGAGCGCGGGTAGGTGACGACGACGGTGTCGGGGCCGCCGCCCTCCGGGATGGGGAACAGGGAGCGCGCCAGGAGGGAGCCCGGGGTTCCGATGAGGTCGAGGACACGGCCGGACTCGCGGAACTCACCGGCCTCCATGATGGCCGCGGAGTCGCAGATCCGCTTGATCACGTCCATCTCGTGGGTGATCAGGAGGATGGTCAGCCCCAGTTCGTCGCGCAGGCGGCCGAGCAGGGCGAGGATGGACTCGGTGGTGGCCGGGTCCAGGGCCGAGGTCGCCTCGTCGCTGAGCAGGACCTCGGGAGCCGACGCCAGCGCCCGGGCGATGCCCACGCGCTGCTTCTGCCCTCCGGAGAGCTGGGAGGGGTAGGCGCGCGCCTTGTCGCCGAGCCCGACCAGCTCCAGGAGTTCCCCGACACGGGCCCGGCGGCGGGCGCGGTCCACGCCGGCGACCTCCAGCGGGAAGCCGACGTTGCCCGCGACCGTGCGCGAGGACAGCAGGGCGAAGTGCTGGTGGACCATGCCGATCCCCCGGCGGGCGGCCCGCAGACGGGCACCGCGCAGCGAGGTCAGCTCCTGTCCGGCGACCGTGACCGTGCCGGCGTCGGGGCGCTCCAGGAGGTTCACCGAGCGCAGCAGGGTGCTCTTGCCCGCGCCGCTCTGTCCGACGACCCCGTAGATCTCCCCGGGTTCGACACGCAGGTCGACGCCGTTGAGGGCGCTCACCCGGTGCTTGTTCAACCGGTAGACCTTGTGCAGGCCCACTGCGTCAATCACGGTCTTCCCATCGACGTCTCAGCGGTGGTGTCTCGGCGCCCGTGGGGATCGCCCGAGGCGGGACTCAGCGCGGGTTCGACGCCCGCGTCCGAGCGTACGGAGGGTCCGGGGGCCGCGCGGAGGCGACGCGCCGGAGCGCGCGGGAGCCGCCGCCGCACCAACTCAACCACGCGTAGGCGGGTCCGATCAGCGAATCCGGTGTCCGTGATCAGGTTATTTTGACCACATCACGTATTTTGGGATGTGGTGGCTTGACCCCGTCTTTTCCGAATCCGCACGGTCGGGCCTACACTCATGACGATCCCGTGACTCTCGCCCGAGCCGTTTCCCGTGTGCGAGAGCCCGGCCCGAGCGGTCCCCACAACCGCTCCGGGACACACGAGCAGCAGTGCCCGGCGCTCCCGCCCACGGGAAACGCGCGGGCCCGAGGAGCGATCACACCGTGCAGCCCGACGATCCGATCCGCGGGGACGGCGCCTGCCGCGCGTCCGGGGACGACCCCTTCGCCGACTTCTGGGCACCGGACCCCCGTGTGTGGACGTGGCACGACGTCCTGGCCGACCTCCTGCCCCGCACCGCCGGACCCGGCCGTGTGAGCCGCCCCGCCCGTGCCGCGGCGGGCACCCTGTCCGTGGTCCTGGCCGCCCTCCTGGTGGCCGTGCCCCAGGGCGCGGGCGCGGCGACCGTCGCGCCGCGCGAGCCGGAGGACATGGACAGCCTGCGCGCCCGCGCCGAGGCGCTCACCGAGGAGTTCCAGGGTGAGCTGCGGGACATGGAAGCGGTCATGGAGGAGGCCGAGGACGCCGAGGAGCGCGCCGAGAGCTCGCGTGAGGATGTGGAGGCCGCCCGCGCCGAGGTGCGGTCGCTGGCCGTGGCCACCTACACCGCCAACGGGATCGACCCCTCGATGTCGCTGTTCGTCGACTCCGACCCGGACGAGATCATCGACCGCGCGGTGCTCATCGACTACCTGTCCTCCACCCACGACGACCTCATCGACCAGTTGGAGCAGGCGCTGGAGCGCGACGAGGCCGCGCAGGCCACCGCGCAGGAGCGGTTGGAGCAGGTCGAGGAGGACCTGGACGAGCTGGAGGACCGTCGGCGCGAGGTGCAGCGCATGATCGCCGACCACCCCTACCAGCCGATGGAACCGCCGGACAACATCACCCCGCGGACGCGCCAGATGCGCGACGAGATCATCGCCCGGTTCGGCCGGGGCACCGAGGTGGGCGGCGTGGGCTGCTACCGACCGAACGGCGGTTGGGTGGTCGGCGAGCACCCCAAGGGCCGGGCCTGCGACTTCATGGTCAACGGCAACGGCCAGATGCCGTCCCCGGAGCAGGTCCAGCGCGGGTACGACATCGCCGAGTGGGCGAAGGAGAACGCCGAGGACTTCGGGATCATGTACATCATCTACCGGCAGCAGATCTGGGACATCCGCCGCGGCAACGAGGGGTGGCGCCCCATGGCCGACCGCGGCAGCGTGACCGAGAACCACTTCGACCACGTGCACATCTCGATGTTCTGAGGCGCCGCGCACCACCCGGTGGCCGGAACCGGCCACCCGCCCACCAGGACCTCACCATCCCACGTGAGCGACACGAAACGGTGACGATTCACCCACCTGACCGGTATCCCACCTGCCACTCGGGGGCTCACCGGAGCTAGGATGCAACACGTCCCGGCCCTGGCCTGCGGGGACGACCGTGCCTGATCCGACCCCGAGCACGCCCGGCACCAGGGACTTCCTCACGACACCGGGGATCCCCCGTTCCGCGCCACCCGTCCTCGCCCACGGGCCGGTACGATCGGGCGGCTCACCCCCGCGGTTCCGTGGTCGCCGCCCCGCACCGTCGGCGGCCCGGCGTCGCGGTGGACCCGCGAACCCAGCGGCGCTCTCACGCGTCACCGATACAGCACACCCACCGGGCGAGGGGAGCCATGAGCGAAAACGGACCTTACAACCAGCCACCCCAGAACCCCTACGGTGGCGGGGAACACGGGGCCCAGCCGCCCTACGGCCAGCCCCAGCCTCCCCAGGGAGGCGCCTACGGCGACCCGGGTACCGGTGGTCAGCCCGGCTACGGTGCCGGTTACCCCGGGGGTGCGCAGCCGCCCTACGGCCCCGGCGGACCGGGTGGCCCCGGTTTCGTTCCGCCTCCTCCCCAGCCGCCCAAGAGCGGTGGCGGCAAGGCGGGTCTGTGGGTGGTCATCGTGGGCGGCGTCGTGATCGTCATCCTGGTGATCGCCGTGCTGGTCACGGTGCTGACCAACGGCTCCCCGAGCACCCCTGTGATCGCCGACCCGACCGAGACCGTCGAGGACGACGTCCCGACCGACGCCCCGGCCCCCGCCACGGACACCACGCCCGCCGGTGAACCGCCCTACGCCGTGCCCGCCGAGCCGTGCGACGCCTTCACCGAGCAGGTGCAGACCGACTTCCTGCTCACCGAGGAGGGCGAGAAGTCCGTCCAGGACACCACCTCCCGGTGCTCCAGCACGCTGGCCGACGCCCCGGAGGGCAACGACTCCGAGGACTACGCCTCCCTGCGGCTGACCTACTCGGTGCCCTACTCGGCCTCCGACTCCATCGAGCGGGCCACCGAGGACTTCCAGGCGGCCGTGGAGGACGTCACCGGGGCGAGCGACTACTCGCTCTACATCGCCGACGGCGTCGAGGACAACCGCGAGGTGGACCTGGGCGACCAGGCGCAGTACGTCGTCACCCGCTACGACTACGCCGGTGACGAGGTCCCGCAGGCCGTCCTGCTGATCCGGAGCGCCAACCTCAACATCCGGATCGAGTACCAGGTCAGCCCGGGCTTCCTCTCCGACGGCGACCCCGAGGACCTGGTCCTGCCGGACAACACCGAGGAGATCATGCTCAACGCCGGAGCCGAGGCGCTCGCCCTCGTCGGCACCTGATCCGGCCCCGGACACGGCGGGGGCCGCGGCGCATCGCCGCGGCCCCCTTTCTCATGTCCTCACGGATTGGCCCGGGACTCCGGACACGGAGAACCGGGATTCTGCGTCGTCGCCCTCACCTGCCGCTCGTTCCCCGCCCGGGGCTCGGGGCGAGGTCAGTGCGCCCCGGGCAGGTCGGCGCGCACCCGCCTGGCCGCCTCGACCATGTTGCGCAGGGCCTGCTCGGTCTCGGCGTACCCGCGCGTCTTCAGACCGCAGTCCGGGTTGACCCACAGGTTGCCCGCGTCGATGTGCGCGACCGCCAGGCGCAGGGACGCCTCGATCTCCTCCACTGAGGGCACCCGCGGCGAGTGGATGTCGTACACGCCCGGGCCGATCCCCCGCTTGTAGCCGCGGCGGCCGAGGTCCTCCACCAGCTCCATCCGTGAACGCGCCGCCTCGACGCTGGTGACGTCGGCGTCGAGCGCCTCGATCCCACCGACGATCAGGCCGAACTCGGAGTAGCACATGTGCGTGTGGATGGTCGTGGTCGGCGCGACCCCGGAGGTGGCCAGGCGGAACGCGCCCACGGCCCAGTCCAGGTAGGCCCCGCGCTGCTCCTCGCGCAGCGGCAGCAGCTCCCGCAGCGCGGCCTCGTCCACCTGGATGTGGCGGATCCCCGCGCGCTCCAGGTCGGCGATCTCGTCCCGCAGGGCGAGCGCGACCTGGCGGGCGGTGTCCCCCAGCGGCTGGTCGGTGCGCACGAACGACCAGGCGAGCATGGTCACCGGGCCGGTCAGCATGCCCTTGACCGGCTTGTCGGTGCGGGACTGGGCGTAGGTGATCCACTCGACCGTCATCGGTTCGGGGCGCGAGACGTCCCCGTACAGGATCGGGGGACGCACGCAGCGCGAACCGTAGGACTGCACCCACCCGTTCTCCGTGGTGGCGTAGCCCCGCAGCTGCTCGGCGAAGTACTGCACCATGTCGTTGCGCTCGGGCTCGCCGTGGACGAGCACGTCCAGGCCGATCTCCTCCTGGAGCGCGATCACCCGGTCGATCTCCGCACGGAGGATCCGGTGGTACTCCTCCTCCCCCAGCTCACCCCTGCGGTGGGCGGCGCGTGCCCGCCGCAGCTCGGCGGTCTGCGGGAAGGATCCGATCGTGGTCGTGGTCAGCGGCGTGTCCGTGGGGGCGCCCCGGTCCTGCGGACGCTCGGAGGCGTCCGGACCGAGGGCGTCGAGACGGGCGCGCACCCGGGCGTCGGTGAAGGCCGGGTCGGCGCCGCCCGCCTCCCCGCCCGTGTACTCGTCCCCGGTCCCCTCGGACAGGATCCGGCCCAGCAGCGCGACCTCCTCGGCCTTCTGCTTGGCGAAAGCCAGGGCCTCACGCAGCTCGGGGTCCAGGGAGGACTCGGCGTCCAGGTCGATCGGCACATGCAGCAACGAGCAGGAGGTGCTCACGGTCAGCTCGTCGGTGAGGGCGAGCAGGGTGCCGAGCCCGGCCACGGCCGAGGGGATGTCGGTCCGCCACACGTTGCGGCCCTCGACGACACCGGCGACGAGGCGGGTGTCCCCCAGGCCGGAGACCTTGACCAGGTCGTCGACGCCCTCGGTGTCGGTCACCAGGTCCAGGCCGACCGCCTCGACCGGGGACTCCTTGAGCACGCGCAGGGCGGCGGCGCCGATGGACCCGAAGTAGGTCGAGACCAGCAGGGAGGGACGGTCGGTCAGGCCGCCCAGACGCCGGTAGACCCGCTCCAGGTGGTCGACGGCGGCGCGGCCCTCGTCGGTGGCCAGGATCGGCTCGTCCAGCTGCACCTCGGTGGCCCCGGCCGCCCCGAGCTCGGCCAGGAGGCGGCCGTAGGCGTCCAGGAGCTGGTCGAGCAGCTCGATCGGCGCCCACCCCTCGGGGGCGTCGTCGGCGGCCTTGGCCAGCAGGAGGAAGGTCAGCGGGCCGACCAGGACCGGACGGGTGTGGTACCCGGCCGCCGCGGCCTCGCGGAACTCGGCGACCGGCTTGTCACCGACGAGGCGGGGGCGGGTGCTCGGGGAGAGCTCGGGGACGAGGTAGTGGTAGTTGGTGTCGAACCACTTGGTCATCTCCAGCGGCGGCGCGCCCTGCTCGCCCCGGGCGAGCGCGAAGTAACGGCGCAGCTCCTCGTCGCGGTCCCCGGCGGTCGCGGGGGAGGCGAACCGGGACGGCACCAGGTCGAAGAGGACCGCCGTGTCCAGCACGTGGTCGTAGTAGGAGAAGGTGTTGGACGGCAGGTCGTCGACGCCCGCCGCACGCAGCTGGGCGTACACGCCCGCGCGCAGGTCGGCGGCGACGGCGTCCAGTTCCCGGGCGCTCGTGCGGCCCTTCCAGTAGGACTCGCTGGCGCGTTTGAGTTCACGGCGCGGGCCGATCCTGGGGTAGCCGTGCACGGTGGAGCGCACGGCCGCCTTCGCGGCCGGGGTCGTGGTCATCGAGCTTCTCTCCCTCGTCGAAAGCCGGGTTCCGGCCACGAGGGCACGACGGGGCACGGCTGGATGAGGGGCGCGCCGCGGGCGCGCACCTGTCCGCCACCGCCCTCGGCCCTCCCTCGGGGCACGGGACCACCGACGGCACGGGTGCGCCGCCGGGTGGAGGCAGGTCTTCGGACTCGCGGGCACCGTCGGTGCGCGCACCGACGTCCTACTGGCCGCCGCTTCCCAGATTCCGACCGTTCCGATCGGTTTACCAGTGCTTCTGGCGACTGTCGTTCCCACATACCGCTGCGGGGCAGTCCCGGATTCCCACCGGGTTCCCTCTCGCGACGCGAACCACACTCCGAACCGGTGACACCCGGCCCGGAAGTGGAGCGCGTACCTTCCACGGCTGCAAGTATAGGGAGGCCCCCTCACGTCCCTGCACCCGGCGTGGAAACCCCATTTCCGCGCGCCACCCCACCGTGAACCCCAGTCGCGTGGCGCGCGTCACACCCGACATAAGCGTTACGTGGGACGGCCTCCCCCGCCGCCTCACGAACGTTCGTCTGACGATGAACGTGGAGAACCCCTGGTGAACAAGCAGTCCCCACGGACCATGGCAACCCGACGCCCCCTCGTCACGGTCGTGGTCGCGGTGGCGGTGCTGGCGGGGCTGGTGCTGCTCATAACCCAATCCGGCGTCTTCTCCGTCCTCGACCCCGCAGAGAACGCCGCGCACGGGACGGAGGAGGAGAACGCCCCCCTCCCCGCCACCGGAGAACCCGACCGGCTGACGGTGGTCGATCCGGCCGACGTGGTCGACGTGACGGAGGAGACGCTGTCCTACGACGGCGACGTCTCCGCGGACGTGACCTACCCCGTCCTGCCCGACGCCGAACCGCTGACCGACTTCCTCTCCCGCACCCTCGACGCCGACGTGGCGGCCTTCGAGGCGGCCAACCCCGGAGCGGAGACCTACTCCGCCGAATGGGGTCTGACCGCCGCCAACGACGACCTGGTCGGCGTACGCGTGACCAGTACCGAGACCGATTCCGAGGGCTCCCGTGAGGGCCACAGCACGTACTGGTACGAGGCCGACACCGGCCTGACGCACGGCTCCAACGAGTTGGTCGCGGGCCAGGACGAACTGGACCGGCTCAACGCGCTGGTCCGGGAGCGGAGCCCGGAGACGGTCGACGGCGCGGCCGTCCTCCCGGTGGCCGCGCTCTACGACTCGGTGGGCTTCAACCCCGACGGCGACCTGGTCGTGGAGTTCGACACCGGGCAGGTCGCCCCCGTCGACGAAGGCCCCGTGCACGTGGTCGTCGATCGGGAGGAGGCCGATCCACTCCTGTCCGACCTGGGCGTCCGCGCCCGTGACGCCGCGACCGTCGGAGTGGAGTCCTTCTCCGTGTCGGGGCCGCCCGAGGCGGACAAGGACGGGAGCACCGAGGAACGGCCGGGCCTGATCTCCCCCGTCGACGACACGGTGGACTGCTCCGACCCCGAGACCCGGTGCGTGGCCCTGACCTACGACGACGGCCCCGGCGGGCGCACCCCCGAACTGCTGGACACGCTCGCCGAGTACGACGCCCGCGCCACCTTCTTCGTGACCGGGGTCCCGGTCCTGGAGCATCCCCGCACCGTGCGGCGCGCCTACGCCGAGGGGCACGAGATCGCCAACCACACCCTGGGCCACCCCGACCTGACCGGCCTGAGCCGGGACGGGGTCCGGGACGAACTCGAGACCGTCCAGGCGCAGGTGTTCCGCGAGACCGGCTACACCATGGACCTGATGCGTCCGCCCTACGGTGCCACCGACGACGGTGTCGCCGCCGTGACCGAGGACATGGGGCTGGCCCAGATCATCTGGAGCGTGGACACCCTCGACTGGAAGGACCGCGACGCCTCGCTGGTCGCCTCCCGGGCCCTGGGCGGCGCCTCGGACGGCGCGATCATCCTCATGCACGACATCCACGGCACCACCATCGACGCGTCCCACGAGATCATCCGTGAGCTCGACGCGCGGGGCTACACGATGGTGACCGTCTCCCAACTGCTGGGGACCACGACCCCGGGCGCGACCTACCACGACGGCCGACCCGAGAAGAAGGAGGACCCCGAGGACGGCTCCGACGGCCAGGAACCCGCCGGGGACCCCGAGGACTGACACGCCCGCCACCGGACGCGCCAGGGAGGTGACCACATGTGGCCATCGCCCCGGGCGCGTGGTCCGGGTCACCTATGTTGCTCCCGTCAGCCGCCAACCGTCCGGCAGGGGTGAGGAAGTCCGGTGGAGCCGTCGATCCGAGCGCGCCAGCAGCAGAGCAGCCACCCCCTGGGCAGCGGACGGAGCGGCCCGTGGCGGTCCGGCGCCGCGGCCGTCACGCTGGCGCTGACCGCCACCGCGTGCGGGACGGCCACCGGTGACGCGGATTCCGCCGACCGGATCACCGTGGTTCTGGACGAGCCCGAGGAGGCCGTCACCGAGTGGACCGGCGGCGCCGCCGACTACGGCGGCCACCCCCACCTCCCCGAGGGGCTGGACATCACCGTCGCCTACCCCGAGTTCGAGGGCGCTCCGGAGTTCGCCGAGGGTCTCGCCGCACTCGTGGACCGGGAGGTGCTCGACTTCCGGGGGGCCAGCCGGGACCCGGTGTCCCTGACCGTCGACTGGGAGGTCGCCGCCGCCGGGGACGGCGTGCTGGGGGTGCGCCTGACCCGCACCGAGAAGGACCTGCACGGGCTGCGGCAGGGGTACGAGACGTACTGGTACGACGCCGAGACCGGGCTGACCCGCTACTCCTCGGAACTGATCGCCGGACAGGAGGAACTCGCGGAGCTGAACGAGATCGTCCGCGCCGACCTGGCCGGCCGCCCCGACGTCGACACCGGGAGCCTCTTCCCGATCCGGGCCAGCTACGACTCCCTCGGCTTCAACACCGACGGCGACCTGGTCGTGGAGTTCGACGACGGGCACCTGTCCCCGGTACGCGAGGGTCATCCACCGGACTCCTCCCCCGGGCGCGTCGCCGTGGTGGTCGACTCCGCCGAGGCCGATCCGCTCCTGTCCGAGCTGGGCGAGCGCGCGCGTGCGGCCTCGCTACGGGAGGAACCGGACTACGCGGTACCCGAACCGGGCCGGGCCCCCGACCCCCGGCCCGCCGTGCCCGGGGAGGTCGCCGCCGGGGACGAGAACGTCGACTGCCGGGCCGAGGGGGTCCGGTGCGTGGCGCTGACCTTCGACGACGGTCCGGCCGACACCACCGCGCCGTTGCTCGACCTGCTCGCCGAGGAGGAGGTGACGGCGACGTTCTTCCTCAACGCCGACCCGGCGCTGACCCGCCCCCTCGCCTACCGGCGCGCCTACGCCGAGGGGCACGAGATCGCCAGCCACAACGACCAGCATGAGCATATGCCCGACATGCCCGAGGCCGATCTGCCGGGACAGGTGGCGGCGGTGAGCGCGATCGTCAGCAGGCACACCGGACACACGGTGCGGCTGTTCCGGCCGCCCTTCGGAGACAGCTCACCGGAGGTGCTCGCCGAGATCGGCGACCAGGGGATGGCCCAGGTCCTGTGGAACCTGGACAGCGAGGACTGGAAGGGGCTCGCCCCGGACGAGATCGCGGACCGTGTCGTGGCGGCGGCGGAGCGGGACTCGGTGGTGCTGCTGCACGACACCCTGTCGCCGACCGTGGCCGCCGTCCCGGAGATCATCGAGCGGCTGCGCGGGGAGGGTTTCGTGTTCGCGACCGCATCGCAGGTGATCGGCGATCCGGAGCCCGGGGAGTCCTACCCCCGGCACGGCCGGGTGCCCGGGAACGAGGGCGAGGCCCCGGAGTCCTGACCGGCGCGGGGAGGACGCGGGGCGGGTCCGGGCGGCGAGGTCCCCGGTGGCGGCACCGCATCCCGCGCCCGGTGCGCGGGTGCGCACCGGAATGCGCCGACGCCCGGTCGAGACGGTCGACCGGGCGTCGGAACGGTGTCGTGGGTCGGGCCCTCCCGAACCGGTGGGTTCAGGAGGCGGCTTCGACGTCGTCGCCCACCAGGGTCAGATCCGGTGGGGGCGCGTCGGAGCCGACCGCGTCACCGACCGAGGCGTACCCGGCCTCGCGCACCAGGCGGGCCAGCCCGCGGTGGACGCGGCGCGGCCACAGCGGACCACCGTAGATCAGGCCGGTGTAGCCCTGGACCAGGGTGGCGCCGGCGCGGATGCGCGCCCAGGCGTCCTCGGCGGTCTCGATGCCGCCGACGGCGACCAGCGTGACGCGGTCGCCCACCCGGGACCGCAGACGGCGCAGCACCTCCAGCGAGCGGTCCTTGAGCGGAGCACCGGAGAGGCCGCCGGCACCGGCCGCCTCGACCTCCTCGTCGGAGGCGGCCAACCCCTCGCGGGAGACGGTGGTGTTGGTGGCGATGATGCCGTCCAGGCCCTCGGCCAGGGCGAGGTCGGCGACCGCGTCGACGTCCTCGTCGGCCAGGTCGGGCGCGATCTTCACCAGCAACGGCAGCTCCGGGCGGCCGGCCTCGGCCAGGGCCTCGCGCACGGCCGCCAGGAGCGGACGCAGCTGTTCGACGCCCTGGAGGTTGCGCAGCCCGGGGGTGTTCGGCGAGCTGACGTTGACCACCATGTAGTCGGCGTACGGGGCCAGGCGGCGGGCGCTGGTCGCGTAGTCGGCCGGGGCGTCCTCCTCGGGCGTCACCTTGGTCTTGCCGATGTTGACGCCCAGGACCGGACGGCCGGCGGACCGCTGGTGGTGCAGGCGCTCGGCGACCAGGGCCGAGCCCTCGTTGTTGAAGCCCATCCGGTTGACGATGGCGCGGTCCTCGACCAGGCGGAACAGACGCGGCTTGGGGTTGCCGGGCTGGGGCTGGGCGGTGACCGTGCCGATCTCGACGAACCCGAAACCGAGCGCGGCCAGTCCGTGCGGGCTCTCGGCGTTCTTGTCGAACCCGGCGGCCATGCCCAGCGGACCGGGGAACTCACGGCCCAGGGCGTGCACGGTCAGTTCGGGCTCGCGCGGACCCAGGACCCGGCCCACGGCCGCGGCGACGCCGGGGACGGCGGCCACGCCGCGCAGCGCGGCGAAGCTCAGCTGGTGGGCCCTCTCCGCGTCCATGTGACGCAGGACCGAGCTGAAGAGCACTTGGTAGAACACGGTCATCCGTTTCCGTCGCCCTCGCGCTCTGCGAGGAAGCGTTCGAGTTCCGCGCCGAGTTCGTCGGCGGTGGGCAGTCCGCCCTCGTCGTCGGCGAGCGGGAGCGTCGGCCGCTCCTCGCTGTCGACCTGTGAGGACATGATGTCGTCGTACTGCCGTTCCAGGTTGGCCACGACACGCTGGACCTCCTCGGAGGCCGCCACCTGTTCGGCGATGTCGACGTCGGTGGCCCCGGCCACGTCCTCCAGCCCGCTCGTGGGCAGGGCCAGCCCGGTCGCCCCGGAGACGTGCTTCACGGCGGCGATGGCCGCACGGGGGTACTCGGACTGGGCGAGGTAGCTGGGGACGTGGATGGCGTAGCCGACGAAGTCGTGGCCCACCTGGCCCAGGCGGTACTCCAGCAGCGCCACGGCGCTGCCGGGGACCTCGACCCGGCCGATCCACGGGGTGTGGCCCGCGACCAGCTCGGGGCGGGTGGAGTGCGGGGTGACCGTGACCGGCCGGGTGTGCGGGACGGCCATGGGGATGCCGTTGACGCTGACGGACAGGGTGACGCGGAAGTGATCGATGAGGGTGGCGACCGCCGAGGCGAACAGCTCCCACTCGCGGTCGGGCTCGGGGCCGTGCAGGACCAGGAAGGGGGCGCCCTCCTCGTCGTGCATCCGGTAGAGGGCCAACTTGGGAGCGGCGTAGTCGGTCCAGGAGTTCTCGACGAAGGTCATCGTCGGGCGGCGGGAACGGTAGTCCACGAGCCGGTCGGTGTCGAAGGTCGCGATCTCCTCCGCGGTGAACCGGTCGAAGAGCGCCGAGGCCAGTTGGCGCCCGGCGTGACCGGCGTCGACGAAGCCGTCCAGACAGACGAGCATCGCCAGACCGGCGACGTCGTCGAAGCCGGGATGGAGTTCGTACAGATCAGCGGGTTCACGCACCGGGTTCTCGTCTCCAAACTGGTCGGGATCGCAGGGGGCGACGCCCGCGGCCGCAGCCTCGGCCGCCGCGGTGCCGCGCGGCCCACGGGGGACCCACCCGCGCACCGCGTGGGTGGGTCCGTCCCGCTTTTCCACAATACCGACCCGCCACCCGTGGAAGCGGGCCGCCAGGACCCCCTCCCAGCGGGGTGACGGTGGTCATACCGAGCCGTGGGGCCGGTGCGCTCCGGTTCGTTCTGGTCCTCCGCCTCACTCCGGCCCGCCCGCCACCCTCAACGGACGCCTCCGGCGCGGCACCCCCCACTCCGTCGCCCTCCACCACCCTCAACCGACGCCTCCGGAGCAGGCGCGGTGTCCACTCGGCGAACCCGGCGGCACCCGGACAGACCCCCTGGAGCGATCGCTCCAGAAGTCCCTCCCCGGTCAGCGCAGTTCCGCGACGCGCAGGGCGCGCAGGCGGTTGAGCACCGCGGCGATCTCGTACCGGCGCGGCAGGGCGTAGTCACCGCCGAAGTCCCCGCCGAGACGGGTGACGCCGTCCCTGGCCAGGGCCCGTTCCAGGGAGTCCAGGGCCTCGGCGAGGGTGCGGGCGCCGTCCAGGTGACCGCCGCGCACGAGTTCGCGCAGGGCGAGTCCGGCGCCGGTGATCTGTCCGGGGTCGACGAACTGCTCGACGGAGCGCACGTCGATGTCGTGGTCACCGAAGACCAGCACGTCCATGTCCCGGCGCTTGATCTTGCTCCGGCCGCGCGCGGTGGTGGGGTTCACCGAGGCGGGGTCGACGATCCGGTGGCGGGGCGGGGTGAAGTCGGCGTCGGCGCGCTCACGGGCCAGGGCCCGGGCCCGTTCGGTGACGTCGTGGGGGTGGTAGGCGTCGAGCATGATGACCTGGTCGGCGACGTCGAAGTAGTCGCCGCTGCCGCCCATGACGAGGACGGTCGAGACGCGGTGCTCGCGGTGCAGGGGGCGGACGATGTCGATGAACGGGACGAGGGGTTCTCGGTCACCGTGCACGAGGGCCTGCATGCGCTCGTCACGGATCATCAGGTTGGTGGCGGTGGAGTCCTCGTCCACGAGCAGGGTGCGCGACCCGGCCTCGACGGCCTCGCAGATGTTGGCCGCCTGGGAGGTGGAACCGGAGGCGTTCTCCGTGCGGAAGTCGCCGGTGTCGGCGCCGGTGGGCAGACCGCGCACGAAGGGACTGACGTCGGTGCGTTCGACCCGGCGACCCTCCTCGGCGCGGATCTTGACGGCGTCGCCCCTGCTCACGACCAGTTCGCGCCCGTCGCCGGGGATGTGGTCGTACACACCGCGCTCCAGGGCGTGCAGGAGGGTCGACTTGCCGTGGAAGCCGCCGCCGACGATGAGGGTGATGCCCTCGGGCACGCCCATGCCGGTGACGGTGCCGCGGTGCGGGAGGTCGACGCTCACCCGCAGGGGCTCCGGTGACTCGAAGGGGACGGCACCGCCCGTCATGGGTTCGTCGCTGACGCCGCTGCGCCGGGGCAGGATCGCGCCGTCGGCGACGAAGGCCACCAGTCCCCGCTCCTCCAGCTGGGCGCGCAGGGCGACGGTGTCGGCGACGCTGTCGGCGAAGGCCTCGGCCTCGGCGGTGTCGATCTCCTCCCAGTCGAGGTCGTCGACGAGGTCGGGCAGGGTGGCGCACAGCTCGCGCTCGGCGGTGCGGCCGTCGATGCGGCGGCCGCGGCCGGGCAGGTCGATGCCGATGCGCAGGTCGATACCGCCGCCCTCGGTGACCTGGCAGGAGGAGCGTTCGATGACCTCCTGGCCCCCGGTGTCGATCTTGAGCAGCGATCCTCTGAGCAGTCGTCGTGCGCGGCGGCCGAGGTAGTCGGCCGTGGCGCGGCGCCGGACGGGGTCGGCCCAGGCGCTCTTGGGGATGCCCGCGTCGTGGACGAGCACGCGCACCCGCGAGGGCGGCGCGAACGGGTCGGACTGGGCGTGCTGCACGGTGAGGGTGAAGTCGCCGAAGTCCCAGTCGCCCTTGAGGGACTTGTAGCGGCCGTAGGAGTCGCCGTCCATGCGCAGCAGCTCGGACGAGAGCCGGGCGTCGTCGCGCACGCCGCGGATCGGTTCGGGCTCGGGCCTGCGGCCCCCGCCACGTCCTCCCCCGCCGCCGTGCCGGCGCCCCTGGCCGCCGTTGCCGTACCGTCCCGCCATCGTGTTCTCCCCCGTGTTCGTGGCACTGCTCCAGCCAGGGTAGGACGAATCGCGTACCGCCGGAGAAGCCCTGTGGACAACCTCGGGCGACCACGTCGGCGGGGCGTCGCCGAGGAGAACGCGCCCGGGCGTACGGCCGCAGAACGCCCGGTCTCGCCCGGTCCGCGAACTGAAGGAGATCGGCCCCGGTGGCGGTGCCGGGGCCGATCCCTTCGGGGTGGCCCCAGCCCACCCGATACCAAGGGGGTGTTCCGGGTCGGCTGGGGCGTCCGCACCTCCCCGGGAGGGGTGGGGAGGTGCCTGGGTTCATTTCTACCGGAAGTCGGTGTCCCGTGCGGGGGAAACCTTGATTCCGGCGGATTCATGTTCCCGTTCGACGGTCGCGGCGGTCTCCGGCGCGATCGACCTGGCAGGACACGTGGTGCGGACGCGCGGCCGCGGTCAGTCGAGAGCGGCGCGGAAGGCGGCGTCGTACTCGTCGACGGGCGCGTCGGCCAGGTCACCGACGAACACCGCGACGAGCCGTCCGCCCTTCTCCGCCACCTCGGCGCGCAGGTCCCGCCAGTGGTGCAGGTTCGGGTGCTGGAAGTCCGGGCACGCCTCGGCCGGGGCCAGACCGGCGATCGCGGCGTCCAGCTGCCCGACGGTCATCCGGTGGGTGGCCGTTCCGGACACGTGGCCCAGCGTGCGGCCGAGGATGACGGCGGGCAGGTAGTTACCGCCGACGTTGGTCAGGCCGAACACCGTGCCGCCGTCCCTCTCGAGGCCGATCCCGTAGGCGGCGGGCCGCCGCCACCCGGTGTGGGCGGCCTCCAGTTCCTCACGGGCCCGGACGATCTCCTCCTTGGTCGTCCACCGCTCGGCCGCTCCGTCCCGCCCCGTCGTCCTCTCCCCGTCTCCGGCGCCCTGGAGGTGCAGGGTGCCGTGGGCCACGGTGACCGCCGCCCCGCCGATCCGGACCCGTCCGGGCTCGTCGGCCGGGAGGCGCAGCTCCAGGTCGCCGCCGCGCGCCGACGCCTGGTGGGCGGTCAGCTCGACGCGGCCCAGCCGCTCGGCCCAGAACGGCGCCAGCACCGTGTGGGCGCTTCCGGTCACCGGGTCCTCCGGGACCCCGACGCCCGGGGCGAAGAAACGGGAGACGATGTCGTGGTGGGTCCCGCGTGCGGTGGCGATGACCCCGCGCGCGTCGATCCGGGCCAGTGCCGCCTGGTTCGGGGCGAGGGCGCGGACGGCGGCCTCGTCGGCGAGTTCGACGAGGAGGTCGTTCGTCCCGCCGCGGCCGACCCACCGGGGCTCGGCGCCGAGCGCGGCGGCCAGGCCGTCGGGTGCGTCGATCCGTTCCGCGGGCCGGGCGGGGAAGTCCAGCCACATGCGGTCCCCGTCGGCGGTGACGGTGAGGATCCCGCTGCGGGTGGTGAACCGGTAGGGGCCGGGAACCCCCAGTCCGGCCAGGGTGTGCGCGGCGGCCAGGGTGGCGTGCCCGCACAGGTCGACCTCCACCTTCGGGGTGAACCAGCGCAGCTCGTAGTCGGCCTCGGGGCCGTCGACACGGCGGGCGAAGGCCGTCTCCGAGAGGTTGAACTCGGCGGCCACCCCCTGGGCCCAGGCGTCGGCGTAGGGCTCGTCCAGGACGAGGACGGCGGCGGGGTTGCCCGCCAGGGGACGGTCGGTGAAGGCGTCGACCACGTGGAATTCAGGCATGACGCCAGAGTAGATGTACGGCCGCGGCGGATGGGCGCCGCAGGGGGAGCGGACGCGCGCGGTCCGCCGCGGCGGTGGTCGGCGTCGGCGGGGGCCCGAACGCCCCCGCGTCCCGTCAGAGGTTGAGCGTCCCGGTGGCGACCGAGACCGCGGTGCCGCCGATGAGCACGCGGCCGGGGGCGTCGGCCGGGAGGCGCAGCTCCAGGTCGCCGCCGCGCGCCGACGCCTGGTGGGCGGTCAGCTCAACGCGGCCCAGCCGCTCGGCCCAGAACGGCGCCAGCACCGTGTGGGCCGCTCCGGTCACCGGGTCCTCCGGGATCCCGATGCGGGGACCGAACACGCGGGAGACCATGTCGGTCGCGGATCCCCGTGCGGTCACGATGACGATGTTGTGCGGCTGTTCGGCGAGCCCGGCGATGTCGGGGTCCAGGTTCCGGACGGCGGCCTCGTCCGCCAGCTCGACCAGGAGGAACTCCCCCACCTCGCCCGTCCACACCGCGGGGGCGCCGAGCGCCTCGACGAGGCCGTCGGGGACCTCGCGCTTCTCGGCCCGGTTGGCCGGGAAGTCCAGCCACATGCGGTCCCCGTCGGCGGTGACGGTGAGGATCCCGCTGCGGGTGGTGAACCGGTAGGGGCCCGGGACGCCGAGCTCGGTCAGGGTGTGCGCGGTGGCCAGGGTGGCGTGCCCGCACAGGTCGATCTCGACGGTGGGTGTGAACCACCTCAGCTCGTAGTCGGCCTCGGGGCCGTCGACACGGCGGGCGAAGGCGGTCTCGGCGAGGTTGAACTCGGCGGCCACCCCCTGGGCCCACGCGTCGGCGTAGGGCTCGTCCAAGAGAAGGACGGCGGCGGGGTTGCCCGCCAGGGGACGGTCGGTGAAGGCGTCGACGATGCGGTATTCAGGCATGGGTCCATTCTCGGAGGTCCACCTCCGACCCTGAAGAGCCAGTTCCGGGGTGAATGGACCCTGATCGGACCCCTCACAGGTGCGGTTCGTCGAGGATGAACATCGTCTGCGTGCTCTTCACCTCGGGGAGCCGCTGGAGGCGTTCCAGCACGAACGTGCGCAGGGCGGCGGCGTCGGCGACCCGCACCAGCAGCAGGAGGTCGACGTCACCGGAGACCAGCGCGGCGTGGTCCACCTCCGGGATGTCGCGCAGGTAGCCGCGGAAGCGGTCCCAGGAGTGCTGTTCGATGCGGACCGACACGTACGCCGACAGCCCGGTGCCGTACTTCTCCGGGTCGATGACGGCGGTGAACCCGCGGATGACCCCCTCCTCGCGGAGGCGTTCGAGACGGGAGTAGGCGTTGGCGCGGGAGATGTGCGCCTGCTCCGCGACCGCGCGGATCGACATGCGTCCGTCGGCGCGCAGCAGCGCGATGATCCGCCTGTCGGTGTCGTCCAACCGGGCTGCCATGTGTCTTACCTCATACCGCTCGGGCGTGCACCGTCTGAGATGATCCGTTCCGCTTTGGGGAGATGGGAGACAATTCGTCTAACATCGACGCGGGGATATCGACAGTATGGGGTGATTCACCTCATATTCAAGACATGAAGCACACCGATGCGCGAAACCGTCCGGTTCCTCCACTCCCCTCGACGGAGCCGGTGCGCCTCGTGGACCGGCACGGCCACCGTGTGAGTCACTCCTCCTTCACCGCTCCCGACCACACCAGGCTCGCCGACCTCCACCGGGCGATGGTCATCGGCCGCCGCTTCAACCAGCAGGCCAGCACGCTCGCCCGCCAGGGCCGCCTCGCCGTCTACCCGTCGTCGACGGGGCAGGAGGCGGCACAGGTCGGCGGCGTGCTGGCCCTGGGCGACCAGGACTGGCTCTTCCCCACCTACCGCGACAGCGTCGCCCTGGTCACGCACGGCGTCGACCCCGTGGAGACGCTGACCCTCTTCCGCGGCGACTGGCACTCCGGGTACGACCCGCACCGCTACCGCTGCGCTCCCCAGTGCACGCCGCTGGCCACCAACGCCTCCCACGCCGTCGGCCTCACCTACGCGGCCCGGCGCAAGGGGCGGGACGTGGCGGCGCTCGCGATCATGGGCGACGGCGCCACCAGCGAGGGCGACGCCCACGAGGCCTACAACTTCGCCGCCGTGTGGAACACCCCCGTGGTGTTCCTCGTGCAGAACAACCACTGGGCGATCAGCGTGCCCCTGCACGCGCAGACCGCCGCCCCCACCCTCGCTCACAAGGCCGTCGGCTACGGGATGCGCGGCTACCACGTCGACGGCAACGACGCCGCGGCCGTGTACGCCGTGGTCTCCCACGCCCTGGCGGAGGCGCGGGCCGGGGGCGGACCGGCGATCGTCGAGGCCCTCACCTACCGCGTGGACCCGCACACCAACTCCGACGCCCCCCAGCGCTACCGGGACGAGGCGGAGGTGGCGTACTGGACCGCACGCGATCCCCTCACCCGGATGGCGGCGCTCATCCGCCGGGAGGGCGTGCTCGGCGACGAGGAGGAGACCGAACGGGCGCTGGCCGCCTTCGACGCCGAGGCGGAGAAGGTGGCCGCGGCGGTGCGCGACCGGTTGGCCGGCGAGGACGAACTCGACCCCGCGTCCCTGTTCGGCGACGTCTACGCCGAGGTCCCACCGCTACTCCGCGAGGAGAGACAGGAACTGGTGGACGGGCTACGGGAGACCTGAATGACGCGTACACCCCCCACTCCCCCAGCCCCCGCCGAGGTCTCGATGGGCGCCGCCCTCAACCGGGCGCTGCGCGACGCCGCCGCCGAGGACCCCGACGTCGTCGTCTACGGCGAGGACGTCGGCGCGCTCGGCGGGGTCTTCCGGGTCACCGACGGACTCAGCCGCGAGTTCGGCGCCGAGCGCGTCTTCGACTCACCCCTGGCCGAGTCCGGCATCATCGGCACCGCCATCGGCATGGCGATGTACGGTCTGCGCCCGGTCGTGGAGATGCAGTTCGACGCCTTCGCCTACCCGGCCTTCGAGCAGGTCGTCTCCCACCTGGCCAAGATGCGCAACCGGACTCGGGGAGCCGTGGCCCTGCCCGTCGTCGTCCGCGTGCCCTACGGCGGCGGGATCGGCGGGGTCGAGCACCACAGCGACTCCTCGGAGGCGTACTACACGCACACACCCGGACTGCGGGTGGTGACGCCGGGCACCCCCGCCGACGCCTACTCGATGCTGCGTGAGGCCATCGCGTGCGACGACCCCGTGGTCTTCCTGGAGCCCAAGCGCCGCTACTGGTCCAAGGAGGCCGTCGAACTCCCGGTGCGCACCGAGCCGATGGAGCGGTCCGTGGTACGGCGGGCGGGCGATGACGCGACCCTCGTCGTCTACGGCCCCATGGTGGAGACCGCCCTGGAGGCGGCCGCGGTCGCCGCGGAGGAGGGCCGTTCCCTGGAGGTGGTGGACCTGCGCCAGCTCAGTCCGTGGGACGACTCGGTGGTGACGGCGTCGGTGCGCCGCACCGGCCGCGCGGTCGTGGTCCACGAGGCGTCGGTGTTCGGCGGTTACGGGGCGGAGGTCGCCGCGCGGGTCGGCGAGCGCTGCTTCCACTACCTGGAGGCGCCGGTGCTGCGGGTCGGCGGCCTGGACGTGCCCTACCCCCCGCCCAAGATGGAACACCTCCACCTGCCCGGGGTCGACCGGATCCTGGCGGCCGTGGACCGCCTCCAGTGGGAGTCCGAGTGGGTGGCGGACGCCGAAGGGCCGGGGGTGGGCGGATGAGCGGGACGCGGTCGTTCGCGCTGCCCGACCTCGGTGAGGGACTGACCGAGGCCGAGATCCTGACCTGGCTGGTGGCGGTGGGCGACGAGGTCGCCGTCGACCAGCCCGTGGTCGAGGTGGAGACCGCCAAGGCCGCGGTCGAGGTGCCGTGCCCGTACGCGGGCACGGTGACCGAACTGCATGGCGCGGTGGGTGAGGTGGTCGCGGTCGGCGCGCCCCTCATCACCGTCGCACAGACCACCGTGCCGAACGCGCGGGAGGGCTCCGACCCCGTCGGCGGCAACGGGGCCGCCGGGGAATCCGCGGGTTCGGGCGCCGTCCTGGTGGGCTACGGCACGGGAAGGGGTGCGCCGACCACGCGTCGGCGCGCCCGTGGGACGGGCGGGTCGCCAGGGTCAACGGGGACCGGCGGCCCGCCCACTCCCCCGTACGCGCCGGGAACCGGGCGTACGAGGGTGGTGTCGCCGCTGGTGCGGCGTCTGGCCCGGGAACACGGGATCGACGTGTCGGCGGTCCGCGGCACCGGGGAGGGCGGGCTGGTGCTGCGCAGGGACGTGGCGGCCCTGATCTCCGGCGCTGGTGCGGGCGCCGGGGCCGACGGCCCGGACAGCCGTGAGCGGCGGACGGACCCGCCGGGCACGCGCCGGGAGCCGCTGCGCGGCGCCCACCGGTCGATGGCCCGGGGGTTGGAGCGGTCACGGCGGGAGATCCCCGAGGCGACGGTGTGGGTGGACGCCGACGCGACCGGGCTGGTGGAGCTGCGCCGGGAGCTGAACGAGGCGGAGCCGGACCGGCCGGTGAGCGTCCTGGCTCTGGTGGCGCGGTTCGCGCTCCTGGGCCTGGCGCGGTTCCCCGAACTGAACGCCCACTTCGACACCGCCCGCGACGAGGTGGTGCGCTTCGACCCCGTGCACCTGGGGTTCGCCGCGCAGACGCCGCGTGGGCTGGTGGTTCCGGTCGTGCGGGACGCCGACCGCCTGACCACCCGGGGCCTGTCGGCCCGCCTGGGTGAGACCGCTGAGGCGGCCCGGTCGGGCGGGTTGGGCCCCGAGGCGCTGCGCGGTGGGACGTTCACCGTCAACAACTACGGCGTGTTCGGGGTGGACGGGTCGGCCGCCATCATCAACCACCCGGAGGCGGCGATCCTCGGGCTGGGCCGGATCGTCCGTCGCCCGTGGGTGGTCGGCGACGCCGTGGTGCCCAGGCCGGTCACCGAGCTCACCCTCACCTTCGACCACCGGGTGTGCGACGGAGGCGTCGCGGGCGGGTTCCTGCGCTTCGTCGCCGACTGCGTGGAACGGCCGGGGCTGCTCATCGGGGACGTCTAGGTTTCCCTGGGCCGGCCTCCCCCGGGGCCACGGCGGGCACGGGTTCGGGCGCCGCCAGGGGCTGCACGAGGAGGCGGGCCGCGAGCGAGGAACGGGCGACAGGCGCCGCCGAGGAGGAGGCGTCCCCGGCCGCAGGGGCGCCCGAGTACGGGCCGAAGCGCAGCGCGGCCCGAGCCGGGCACGGCGAAGGGGCCGCGGTCGACCGCGGCCCCTTCGCGACCCTCGTCGCCGGGAGGTCCTCCGACTACTTGCGGCGCAGTCGGTCGACCAGGGAGGCCAGGGCGTGGCGGCCGGAACTCATGGCCAGCAGGCCCCTGCCCTCGCCGTCGGCCGCACCCGCGTGGGCGCCGGACGGACGGCGGGTCCAGGCGAAGAACAGGGCGATGAGGACGGCCGGGATCAGGGCCAGGGTGAGCAGGCCCGTGGCGCCCAGGGCGCCGTCGGCACCGGTCAGCTCCATGGCGGACAGGTCGTTGGCCGCGGTCTGCGCGGTCACGCCGGAGTCGTCGCCGTCCTGCCCGCCGGCCGCGGCGGCCTGCTCGGACTGGTCCTCGTGCTCCTCGTCCGACGTGGACTCGGCGGCGTCGGCGGAGTCCTTGGCGGGCTCCTCCTTCTTCGCCTCCTCCTCGGCCTTGGCGGGCTCGGACTCCGGCTCCTCCTCGGCCTTGGCCGGCTCGGGCAGCGGGGAGACCGCGTCCTCACACGGGTTGTCGGGCTGCTGGAAGGGGTGGGGGGCACCCGGGGTGCCGTGGCCGTCGCCCCACTCGGTGATGTAGTACTCGACCTCGGCGTGGCCGTTGCCGCCGCTGACGGTCAGGGTGGTCTCGTTGAAGGTCTCACCGGTCATCTCGGCGAAGGTCTTGCCGTCGATGTCGAGCAGTACGTCGCAGTCGTAGGAGGGGACGCCCGGACCGCGGTCGCCGATGAAGAACTCGTATTCCTCACCCTCGTAGACGATGTAACCCTCGGTTCCCAGAGGCCAACTCGGGCTGGAGAACAGGCCCTTCTGCATGGGCTCACCGGAGGCGGGGGCACCCGTGTCCCCGTTGATTCCGGAACCGTCGTCCCAGAAGTAGGTGGCGGTGACGTGGCCGTGCTGAATCGGAGTCTCGTTGCTCATGAAGAAATAGCCAGGTAGGCGACAGGGCCGAGAAGACCGTGGGCATGACGCCCCCGGCACACGGGCGCACTCGGGGCACACCCGTGTCAGGGCGTCATGGCGTGGGACTCCCGCGTCGCCGACGGCGAAGGCGGGCGGGAACAGGGGCGCCGATGGGCTCGGCGCTCCGGAGGGCCGACACGTGGTTTCGTGCTGCCCGGTTCCCGGAAGAGGGTCTCGATTCCCTTGCGGCGCTCAGCCGTACAAGGGCTCGGCATCGGCTCGTCGATGTTCATCACGAACCGATCACGAGCGACACTAACCCACGCTTCGGTAAAGTACCGAAGGATCGCGGGTAAAATGACGCGTCGTAGTCGGAGGCAAACAACGCGAAACAGGGTAAAAAGCGGCCGAGAGGCGCCGGAACGCCTGTTTCACAGGCGCTTTCGCACTTCTTGACCGCCCTTCGGAGACCGCGTCCGTGGCTGGCGCCACACTCTGATGGCACCGGCTCTCACCTGCACAAACATCGAAGCAACAGTGTTTACCAACCAGTAGTGCGCATTCCGCGCGGCAACGCGGATCACCCCCGATCACGCCGACGGCGCGCCCGTGTGGCAAAGACCATGTAACCCCGACCTGTGTCCCGGGTCACCCCGCACTCCGCCTCCGAAAAGGCCGATGCCCCGGAAGGACCGCGGTCCTTCCGGGGCATCGGGAAACGTCCGCCAGAGGGCGGTTCAGGTCACCTGGGCGCGCTGGGCGAAGCGCTCCTGACGCCACTGGCCGGTCCGCACGACCTCCACGAGGGCGGTGGCGGCGTCGAAGACGTCCACGTACCGCAGGTAAAGCGGGGTGAACCCGAACCGCATGACGTCGGGGGCGCGGAAGTCGCCGATCACCCCGCGCTCGATCAGCGCCTGCACGATCGGGTACCCCGAGCCCTCCTCCGGCTGGAGCAGCGCCACCTGACTCCCGCGTCGCCCGTGCTCCAGGGGGGTGGCCGACACGAGTCCCGCCTCCCCGGTCACCCGCAGGAACAGGTCGGTCATCGCCAGGCTCTTGGCGCGTACCAGGTCCATGTCGGCCTTGGCCCACACGTCCAGGCTCGCCTCCAAGGCCGCGTCGGCCACGAGCGGCTGCGAGCCGCTGAGGAAGCGGGACACCCCGGGCGCGGGCTCGTAGTCGCCGGTGAAGTCGAACGGGCGCGCGTGCCCGTGCCAGCCGCTGATCGGCTGGTCGGCGACCGCGTGGTGGCGGCGGGCGGCGTACAGGAAGGCGGGGGCGCCCGGTCCGGCGTTGAGGTACTTGTAGGTGCAGCCGACGGCGAAGTCCGCGCCGCAGTCGGACAGGTCGATCGGCACCGCGCCCACGCTGTGGCACAGGTCCCACACGACCAGGGCGCCGTGCTCGTGGGCCAGGCGCGTGATGCCCGGCATGTCCCGCAGGGTTCCGGTGCGGTAGTCCACGTGGCTGAGCAGCACGACCGCCACGTCGCCCGCGGCGAGCGCCTCGGCCAGTTCGGGGCCGTCGGGGTCGATCCGGCGCTGGGTGGCCCCGGCGAGCCCGACCGCGCCCTCCGTGACGTACAGGTCGGTGGGGAAGTTGCCCGCCTCACCGAGCACGACGGAGCGGTCGGACATGCGCAGGGCCGCGATGACGACCTTGAACAGGTTGGCCGAGACGCCGTCGCCGACGACTACCTCGTCGGGGTCGGCCCCGACCAGCGGGGCGACCTTGGCGCCCAGCGTGCGCGGCTTGTCCCACCAGCCCGCGGTGTTCCAGCTCCGGATGAGGTCCCGGCCCCACTCGCGTTCGATCATGTCGGCGACGCGTCCGGGGGTGGACCTGGGGAGCGCCCCCAGCGAGTTGCCGTCCAGGTAGATCACCCCCTCGGGGAGGACGAACTCCTCGCGGAGGGGGGCGAGGGGGTCGGCCGCGTCGAGGGCGGTGCACTCCTCGCGGGTGGTGGGCGTCATCGGTTCCTGCCTTCTGGTGGTGCCGGTGTTCAGATGGTGTTCCGGAGCGACCACAGCTCCGGGAAGACGTCCTGCTCGACGTTGCGCGCGAGCCACGTGAGGCCGTTGGAGCCGCCGCTGCCGGGCTTGGCCCCCATGGTGCGCTTGACGGCCATGAGGTGGGCGTGACGCCACCGGGTCACCCGCTCGGCGACGTCGAGCAGCGCCTCGGCCAGCAGGAACAGGTCGTTGCCGGGCTGGTCGTCGCGGTACACCTCGGCCCAGGCGTGTTCGACCTCGGGGCTGGGTTCGTAGTCGGCGGTCCAGTCGCGCTCGGCGCGGTCCTCGGGCACCGGGAGGCCGCGGCGGCGCAGCAGGCGCAGCGCCGCGTCGTACAGGCTCGGTCCCTCCAGCAGTCGGGTCAGCTCGGCGACCACCCCGGCCATCGCCTTGTGCGGGCGGATCATCGCCGCGGACTTGTTCCCGAGCAGGAACTCCAGCTTGCGGTAGCCGTAGGACTGGAAGCCGGAGGCCTCCCCGAAGGCGGGGCGGAACCGGTTGAACTCGGTCGGCGTCATGTCGGCGAGCAGGCCCCAGGAGGAGTTGAGCACGTCCTGGGCGTTGCACGCCCGGCGCAGCCACGCGACCGCCCCGGGGGCGTCGTCGGCCTCCAGGGCGTCCCGGGCCGCCTCCCAGCGCTCCTGCACCAGGGTGAACAGCAGCTCCATGACCTGGGTGCTGATGATGAACGCGGACTCGGCGGGCTCGTCGGTGCGCGTGTTCTGGAGGCTGAGGAGGGTGTCCACGCCGACGTAGTCGACATAGGGGGTGGTGCGCTCGAAGGCGAGGTTCGGGCCACCGCCCGCCTCGGCTCCGTCGTCGTCACCGCCCGGCATGTAGGGACACTGTTGGGCGGTCGTGGAGAGCATGGGAACCCCTCGTCGGTGCTGTGTCGTCTTCCGAGGCGTCCCCGTGGCGAGCGAGGGGAGGGCCCCGCGCGGTCCACGGTGACGCTGACTCACATGATCGTCCACGGAAGGCGGCCGAAGGAATGGGTGACGACGCCACAAGTCGGGCGTTGACCTAGTATCCATAACGGAAAAGACATTCCTACTTTGGGATCGCAAACCGTGACTTCGAGACTGGCAACCCCGCTGGACAGCGTTGACCAGCGGATACTGGCCGAGCTGCAACAGGACGGACGGCTGTCCTTCAACGAGCTGTCCCGCCGGGTCAACCTGTCGGCCCCGGCCGTGGCCGACCGCGTCCGCCGCCTCACCGACCGCGGCGTGATCACCGGCTACCACGCGCACGTGGACCCGGCCGCGGCCGGGCTCCCGGTGACGGCGCTGGTGCGGATGGAGTGCTTCGGCGCGCACTGCCTGCTGCGCGAACCCACCGCCCTGGACCTGCCGGAGATCCTCCAGGTGCACCGGGTGACCGGGGACGCCTGCTGCGTCCTGTTCATCGCGGTGCGGTCCATGGAGCACTTCGAGGAGGTCATCGACCGCCTGGCCGAACACGGCCGCCCCTCCAGCACCATGGTCCTCTCCAGCCCCGTGCCCTGGCGGGCCGTGACCGCGCCGCGCACCTCATGAGCGTCCTCATCGACACGCCCGTGTGGCCCGGGCCGCGCGGCTGGCTCTTCGCCCACCTGGTCAGCGACCGCTCCTACGACGAACTGCACGCCTTCGCCCGCGCACTCGGGGTGAGCCCCCGCGCCTTCGACCGCGACCACTACGACGTCCCCGAGCACCTGCACGCGCGGGCGGTGGAACTGGGCGCCGAGCACGTCAGCGGACGGGAACTCGTCACCCGACTGCGCGCCTCGGGCCTGCGGCGGCGTCGGACCTCGCGCGGCGGCGACCGCGTCTGACCTCGCCGCGCCCCCGGGCCCGTCCCGTGGCCGCCCGCCCAGGGGGCACCGTTCGGACGGCCGAACACGGACCACGGCGCGGCGGAGGCCCTCCCGTCACCCGCCCCACCGAACTCCCGGGTCAGCGCACCCAGGTCACAGGGGCGGCGGCTCCACCACCTCGGCGGACTCCAGACGCCCGATCTCGGCGTCGATGTTGGCCCGGGCCCGCTCCTCCCAGTGGGCGCGGCCGTACGGCGTGGCGTACAGGTGCGGGGCGTCCCTCAGGGAACGCAGCACCGACAGCCGCCCCTCCCGGAAGAGCCGGTCGGGCACCCGGCGGTACTCCGCGCGCACGGCCGCCGTGTAGGCCAGGTACTCGTCGGGGGCCGCGGCCAGCACCGCCAGGTCCGCGTCGCACAGGACCGCGCCGTCGGCGTCCCCCGGCTCGGTCCGGTGGTCGGCGGTCAGCTCCACCAACCGCACGACCTCGCGGACCCGCGCGGGATCAACGCCCAGCCCGGTCAGCAGCCGCTCGGCCAGGCGCGCGCTCTCGCGCTCGTCCTCCCCCGGGCGTCCCTCGTACACGGCGTCGTGGAACCAGACCGCGTACCGCACGGCGTCCGGGTCGTCGGCCTGGTCCGCCAGGAGGTCGACGGCCCGGAGCGTCTCCCACAGGTGCGTCAGCGTGTGGTACCTGCGGTGCTCCTCGCCCCACCGGCCGAGCAGCTCGTCGCCCACCGCCGCGGCCTCGGGGCCCCGCCCCGCCAGCTCCCGCCAGGCCGCCCGCAGCGGCGCCAGCTCCACGCCCCCGTTCGGTCCGGGGGCGTCGTCAGGGGTCCTCGTGCTCACCATGCCCCGAGTATTCCCCACATCCGCCGACCGCACCGCCTCCGGGGGCACGGTGAGGGGGATCAGGTGTCGACCGCCTCCGGGAGCCCGGCCTCGTGGGCCAGGATCGCCGCCTGCACGCGGTTGCGCAGTCCCAGGCGGTTGAGGATCGCGCTCACGTAGCTCTTCACCGTGCCCTCCACCAGGAACAGGCGCCGGGCGATGTCGGCGTTGGACAGTCCCGCGCCGACCAGCGCGAGCACCTCCCTCTCCCGGTCGGTGAGTTCCTCGACCCTGGCCAGGGCGGCCGCCTCCCGGGCGGCGCGACCGCCTCCGTAGTGCGCGATCACCTGCCGGGCCACCCGGGGCGACAGGTAGGCGCCGCCCTCGGCCACGGCGTGCACCCCGGCGATGAGCTCACGCGGGTCGCCCGCCTTGAGCAGGAACCCGGCGGCGCCGTCACCCAGGGCCCGGGAGACGTACCCGTCCTCGCCGAAGGTGGTGAGGACGGCCACCGCCGTGTCGGGCGCCACCCTGCGGATCTCCGCGGTGGCCGCCAGCCCGTCCATACGCGGCATGCGGATGTCCAGCAGGACGACGTCGGGGCGGTGGGAGAGCACCAGATCCACGGCCTCACGCCCGTCGGCGGCCTCCGCGACCACCTCGATCCCCGGATCGCTCTGCACGATGGCGCGCACGCCCGCGCGGATCATCGTCTCGTCGTCGGCGATCAGCACCCGGATCACGGCCGGTCTCCTCCTCGTGGTCGGTCGGCGCGCGCGGGTCCGCGCACGCGGTTCGGGCCCCTGCGGGGCCCTTCAGTCGATGGTGGCGGTTCCCGCGCGGACCACGCGGCCGTCGCGGAAGCACACCTGGTGGAGGACGGCCTCCGGATCCAGCAGCGGCGAACCGTCGTGGTAGTACGCGCACTCGGCGCCCTCGGGTTCGCGGTAGAGTCCTCGTTCCACCGCGGTCAGCCGCAGCGAGTCGGCCGGGAGGTGGCGCTCGGCCTCCTCGCGGGTGTCGCCGACCGAGATCCGCGCCAGGTCCTCGGGCGGCAGGACCTGTTCCTCCGGGGTCAGCGACATCGGTCCCACCGACACGATCACGCCCACCACCAGGAGGGTGACGGGCAGGGCCGCCAGTGCCACGGTCCACCCGCGGAACCTGCGGCGGGCCGCCCGTTGCAGCCGGTCGATGTCGTCCGACCGCTCGTGCTCGGTGTCCTGGGCCGAGACGACCGGGAGCGCGTCCCCGAGCGGCAGGGTCGCGGCCACCTCCCACCCGCCGCCGCGCGGTCCGGCGGTGAAGGACCCTCCGGCCACCCGGACGCGCTCACGCAGTCCGATCAGGCCCCGGCCGCCGCCCTCGGGGGTCTCCGGCAGGACACCGACCGGAGGGGCGTTGGTGATCCGCACCTCCAGGGCCGTGTCGCCCGCGCCGAGCCACACGGTGACCGAGGCGTCCGGAGCGTACTTGGCGGCGTTGGTCAGCGCCTCCTGGACCACCCGGTGCGCGGCCCGGCCGACCATCGGCGGCAGGTCGGACACGTCACCGTCGCGTACGAGCATGACGCGCATACCGGAGTCGCGGGCCCGCTCGACCAGCGCGGGCACGCCCTCGTCCGCGGGGATCATGGGCGCGGGTTCGGCGTCGGCGCGCAGGACGCCGATGATCTCGCGCAGGTGTGTGGTGGCGTTGACCGCGTCGGCCCGCAGTTCGGCGACGGCGCGGCGGTGCTCGTCGGACAGGTCCGGCGTGACCTCCAACGCCCCGGCGCGCAGGGCGATGAGGCTGAGCTCGTGGCCGAGGGAGTCGTGCATGTCCTGGGCGATCCGCGAGCGTTCGCGCAGCCGGACCTGTTCCGCCGTCAGCCGGTGCTCGCGCTGGATGTGGCGTGCGTGCTCCCACCCGGCCGCGGTCAGCGCCGCGTGCTGGCGCCGGTAGACGCCGATCAGCCACGGCAGGACGAGGGAGAAGACCAGGGTGACGACGGTGAACGTCCAGGCGTTGACGTCGCGTGACCACACCGTGGCCAGGACTGCCAACCAGACCGCGGTACCGGCGGCGAAGACGGTGACCGCGGGCCACAGGGTCGGGGAACGGCGCCCGAGGAGGAAGGCGGCGCAGAGCACCAGGAATCCCAGGGTGATCGACACCAGGCTCCCGAGCAGGGCCACAATCACCGCGAGGACGGGGTACAGGCGGGTGAGCACGATGACCAGCAGCCCGACCGCGAACAGGGCCGTGTGGAGGAGGAGGGCCGGGGCGGGGTCGGCGTCGCCCCGGGTCCACGCCACGGAGCCCTCCAGGACCAGGCCGACGGCGACCAGGGCGGCGAGGACGGCGTCGCGCGTGAGCGCGCGCCGGTTCGGCCAGTCGGGCAGCGGCCGCAGGGCGTGGCGCAGGGCCCGAAGCGGCTCGGAGAAGCGCATGGGGACGAACCTACACAGTCATCCCGCAGGGGACGGAACCAGCGAAAGTCAGAGGTTCACACCACCTTCGTCACGTCGGTGACGTGCGACGGGCGCACGGATCCACGAGATTCGCCCCAAAACGGCCATATCATGGGATGAATTTTGGCCTTCTCGACGATTGTCAGCTTTCGACCGCCATGCTGCAATCCGTAGGGGAATCACCACGCCGAAGGCGACAGTCGAGGGTGCCCAACCCCACCGCGGAGCGGCCCTCGGGCGGTGGTGGGCGACGGGCGGGCAGGGACAGGGAGCGGATGTCACCACTGGAAACGCTGCGACGCATGGACGCGATCGCCGGCTGGCCGCTGCTGACCGCCACGTTCCTGGCCCGACTCCCCGTCTCCATGGCCCTCATCGGCCTGCTGACCCTGGTCGCCTCCGCCACCGGCAGCGTGGCCGTGGCCGGGATCGTCAGCGGCGCCTTCGCGTTGGGCGAGACCGTGGGCGGACCCCTCATCGCGCGCTTCGCCGACCGGCACGGGCAGCGGCGGCCGGTCCTGGTCACCGCACTCGTGGACGCCGTCCTCATCGGTCTGCTCGTGGCGGCGGTCGCCGCGGACCGCTCACCCGCCGTCCTGACCGTGCTCGCCGCCCTGTCCGGCCTGTGCATGCCCCAGATCGGCCCCATGGCCCGCACCCGGTGGGTGGGCCTCATCCGGGCGGCCGACCCGCGCGCGACCGACCGCGAGCGCTCCCTGGCGGCGGCGATGTCGGTCGAGGGCGTGCTGGACGAGGCCGCCTTCGTCCTGGGCCCGGCCCTGGTCGGCGTGCTCACCGTCACCCTCTCCCCCTCGGCCAGCGTCCTGGGCGCCGCCGTGCTCATCGGGGTGTTCGGGACCGTGTTCGCGCTGCACCCGACCGCTCCGCCGGGAACCCCGCCGGCACGGGGCGCGGGCGGCCGGATCGCCACCCCCGCCCTCATGGTGATCGCCGCCCCCATGTTCTGCCAGGGCCTGTTCTTCGGCGGCATGTCCACCGGGGTGACCGCGTTCGCCACCGACTCCGGCCACGGCGACCTGTCCGGGCTGATGTACGCCCTCCAGGGTTCCAGCAGCGCGGTCGCCGGCCTCCTGATGGCGTCCCTGCCCGTCGCGTTCACCCTGCCCGCACGGGTCCGGGTCGCCGCGGGCGCGCTGTTCCTGCTCACGTTCCCGCTCTACCTGGCGGACGGGGCCGTCGCCCTCTCCGTGGCCATCCTGGCGCTCGGCGTGGCGATCGGACCACACCTGGTGAGCCTGTTCGGGCTGATCGAGCGGGCCGCACCGCCGAGTCGGATGTCACAGTCGATGGCGCTCATCCTGAGCTTCCTCATCCTGGGCCAGTCGGCGGGGTCGGTGGTGGCCGGATCGCTCGCCGACGCCTACGGCCACCAGGGGGCGTTCGCCCTGGCCACCGCGGGCGCGCTCGTCGCCGTCGCGGTCAACACGCTGGTGATGCGGAGCCGTTGGTACGCGCGCAGGGAGGAGGCCGCGCCCGCCGACCCCCGGGAGGGGATCTCCGCGACACTCGGGCCCGATGGCACGTGACCCTCGGAACATCGTGTGTTAAGCACGCGTTAAGGCGTGGCAGGGCACCATCCGATCGGCCCTAGGCTCGATGACCGTGCTCGATCTACTGACCACCATGAAACCCGGGTCCAGCCGACGGCGAAGAGAGGTCAAGGTGCCCCAGATCTGTGGACTCGCCCGCGTCACCCTCTCCGTCCGCGACCGTGACGAGAGCGTGCGCTTCTACCGCTCGGTCCTGGGGTTCAAGGAACTGCGCAGCGAGGACGAGAACGGCACCCTGCGCACCGAGTGCCGCCACTCCTGCGGGTTCCTTCTGGACCTGGTCCAGCACCGGGACAACTTCAAGGGGAAGTTCGACCACCGCCGTTGCGGCCTCGACCGCCTCGTCCTCCGGGTGAGCAACCTGGGTGAGCTGGAGGCGTGGGAGGACCGGTTCACCAGGTTGGACGTCGAGCACACCCCCGCCAGCCACGACGCCGACGGCTCCACCCTGGTCTTCTTCGACCCCGACGGCACCGAGCTGGCGCTCTTCGCCCCTGCCGAGATCGACGACGACGAGGACTGAGCCGCCCCGCCTCCGGGCCGAAGCGGAGCGAAGGCCCGAAGAGAGCCGGCCCAGGGGCGGCTCACTCGCACTCCACCAGCTTCAGCCGCACGTCCCGCTCGGTCAGCTCGTCCACGGCCGAGCGCGGCAGCCGATCGTCGGTGATGATCAGGTCGAACTCCTCCAGGCTCGCCACCCGGAACGTGCCGAACTTGCCGTACTTGGTGCTGTCCACGGTCAGCACGCTCTTGGAGGCGATGCGCAGCAGTTCCTGCTTGGCGATGACCTTGGCCTCGGAGGGGGTCGTCGACCCGCGTTCGGCGTCCCAGGAGCTGCTGGCGATGAAGGCGAGGTCGACGTTGACCTTGCGCAGGAAGTCCGCGGTGAACTGGCCCACCGACGAGTGGTCGGAGTGGGACACCACGCCGCCGGTGTGGATCAGCTCGATCCCCGGGTACTCCATCAGGTGCCCGACGACGTTGAAGTCGCTGGTGATGACGGTCAGGCCGACCTTGTCGGTGAGCAGCGGGACCATCTGGAGCGTGGTGGTCCCCGCGTCCAGGTAGATGGTGAAGTTCTCCCGCACCAGTTCGGCGGCCGCGCGCGCTATCGCCCGCTTGGCGGGCACCTCCAGTTGCGCCTTGGCCAGGTAGGACGGCTCGCTCTTGAGCCGCGCCGCCAGCCGGACACCGCCCGTCACCGACAGGACCTTGCCGTCGTTCTCCAGTGCCTGGATGTCACGCCGAACCGTCATGTGGGACACGGACAGCATCGACGTGAGCTCGTTGATGCTCAACACGTGACGCTCCTGGAGGAGCTTCAGGATGTGCTCTCGCCGCTGGTCCGGGATCATCGTTCGCCTCACACTCCGGGGCCGACAGGGGAACGCCGTGCGGATACGACGTCATGTAACAGAGTTTCCCAGCTCGGGGGACCGGGACAGCGGTCTGACGACGTGACACCGCTCGCAGTGGCCGCGACCGCGCCCCCGCGACCGGGCGGCGGGCCGGGCGCGCCGCCCCGCCCACCGGGCTCCGCGCTCCATCGTGCCAGTCCGCCTTGGTCGGCGTTTTTCCTGTTTGCACCACGCACGGTCGCGGACTTTGCCACCCTGTCACCATGACGTTGTCCATCGCACTGAGCGGAGACACCGCACATTCCCCGGGGAACACCCTCCCCGCCCTGCGATCAGCGTGGCGCGCAGGAGCCGACCTGGTCAAGGTCGACGTCCACCTGAGCTCGGACGGATATCCCGTCCTGGTCGACGACCGCGTCGCCGCCACACCGGGCGCCCCGCCCCGCCCGGTCACCGACCTCACCCTGGCCGAACTCGCGGCCGCCCGGGACGACGTGGAGCGGCGCGTCCCCACCCTGATGGAGGTGCTGGGGGAGTTCCGTCCCGGGATCGCCCCGCCCCTGCTGATCGACGCCGCCGCGCCGGAGGCCGCGCTGGCCGCGGACGCCCTCCTGCGCGAGCGGGGGCTGGCCGACCGGGTCCTGTTCACCGGCTCCGTCGAGACGCTGGGGGCACTGCGGTCACGCAGTTCCGAGACGCCGCTGCTCCTGGCGTGGGACCAGCCGGGCCTGCCTCCGGAGGACGTGGCGCGGGCTCTGCACCCGACCTACCTCGGCGTACGGAACACGCTCCTGAACCGGGAGAGGATCGGGGAGATCCATCGTTTCGGATATCGCGTCGCGGTATGGAACGTGAATGAGTTTCCGGAAATGGCGCGGTACGTCGGAATGGGCGTCGACGCGCTCGCGACGGAACGGATCGAGGATCTGACGTCGTTGACGAAGGACACCGGGAAGGGGGTCCATCACACCGCCGAATCCGCCTGACCGGGAACGGGAGCAGCAGGTCAGCGGCATCGTAGTGGGGGCGTCGAACCACACGGAGAACGGGTTTCGGGTCCCCATTCGCCTGCCGGCGGACACACCGCCACCATGTGCCGCGCACCCGAACCATTCTCCACTGACTTCCCGCATTCCACCTGCTACGACGGCGTGCCGAGGATATCCTCGAAACCGGTTCCCACCGAATCAGCCCCGCGCTGCCCCGCCCCCCGCGGCGTCCTCCGATCGACGAGACAGCACACAGATGACGGCCGAGACCTCCCCTCACGCCCTTCGCACCACGGCCCCCGTCCTGGACTGCGCGGCACGCCTGTTCGCCGAGCACGGCGCACGCGGCATCGCCATGTCCGACCTGACGGCGCACATCGCGGCCGAGACCGGGACCGACGCCGCCTCGCTCAGACGCGCCTTCCCGACGCGCTTCGACCTGGCCTACGCTGTCGTCCTGCGCTCCACCCGCGAGCGCGTCGACGGGCAGTTGGGCGCGGACGACACCGGCGCCTCCGCGCTGGAACGCGTGGCACGGCTGGTCAGACGGCACGTCGAGATCGGGTGGAAGCACCGCGCGGCGACCGCGCTCGGACAGGAGCTGCTGCCGGTGCTGCGTGCCGTCCACCCCTCCCGCCACCGGGACATCGCCTGCCTCACCCGCGCCTACCGCGAGCACCTCCGCACGATCATCGCGGACGGCGTCGCCTCGGGGGACTTCGCCATCCTCGACCCCGGCAGAACCGCCGACGAGGTCCTGGAGACGCTCGACTCGCTCCTGCACTGGTACGACCCCGACGGCGGCCTGAGCCTGGACGACCTGGCCGCGGTCTACGTCGATCTGGTGGTCCACCATCACCTGGGCTGCCCGCGCTGACCGGGGCGTCGGCCGTCAGCCTCCGACCAGGGCGTACAGATCCACGGACTCGGCGATCGCGCGCAGCCCGGCGTCCCCCGGATGCAGGTGGTCACCGGAGTCGTAGGCGGGCAGCAGCCGGGTCGGGTCGTCCGGGTCCCGCAGCACCAGGTCGAAGTCCCACACCCCCTCGTACACGGAGTCCGGGGCGCCCGCCCGCGCCCGCAGGTGGGCGTTGACCTCCTGACGGGCCCGCTCCACCCGCGGCGTGCACAGGCGTTCGCCTCCGCAGGGGGCGAGGGTCGCCACGAAGACGCGCAGTCCCCGTTCCCGGGCGAGCGCGGCGACCTCGTCGAGCCCGGCGACCACCCTCCGCGCGGGCGTCCCCCACCTCAGGTCGTTGATCCCGGCGAAGACGACGACGGTGCCCACGCCGGTCTGGGCCAGCACGTCCCGTCGGAACCGGTGGCGCAGGCTGACACCGGCCGCGGTGTCGGCCAGTCCCTCGCCCGGGTAGGCGTCGCCGACGACCTGGTTCCCGGACACGCCCGTGTTCAGCACCCCGAGGTGGGGGACGCCCTCCCGGGCGGCCAACCTTTCACTGAGCACGTCGGGCCAGCGGGCGTGGGCGTCGCGGGTGGCGCCGACCCCGTCGGTGATGGAGTCGCCGACCGTGACGATCGCCCCCGGGGCCCCGAGGACCTCCACCCCGGTGAGGAACGGCCACCGGGTGACGAATCCGGTGAACGGCGTCCCCGTGGTGTCCAGGGTGTGGTCCCCGCTCCCGGGGGCGCTCGTGAAACCGGTGTCCACGGCCGCGTGGTGGACCGGGGCGCTCGTCACGCGCTCCGGCAGGTGGATGCTCACCCAGAGTTCGGTGTTGGCGGGCAGCGCGATCGCGACCGGGTCGCTGAAGAGCTGCCCGCCGGCCGGGATGACGGCTCCGGGCGCGCCGTCGAAGGTGAGCGGGACCGCCGTGCCCTCCGTCCCGGCGCCGGTCCCGCGCGGGGCGAGGGAGGCGGCCCCTATGGTGACGGGGCGGCTCGCGAACGTGTTGGCGAGGCGGATGCGCGCGCCGTCGCCGCCGGTACTGGTGCGCACCGCCAGACGCAGGGTCTGGTCCTCCCAGGGACCGACCTCCAGCAGCGCGGAGGTGGCCCGGGACCAGGTGCCGACCCAGTCGCCTCCCACCGGGGTCCCCTCCGCCGCGAAGACCTGGATGTCGCCGCCGACCGGCTCGCGGGGCAGCACCACGTGGGAGACCTCACGCAGGGGGTCGACCGGGACCGTCCGGGCGTACAGGCGGGCCCCGCCCGCCCTTCCGGGGCCGGACCGGGAGTTGGTGTAGGGGAGGGAGAGGACGGCGTCGGCCGCGGGGCCCGCCGACCAGTCGGGCACGGAGAGGGTGAACTCCTCCTCCGTGCCGTCGGCGTAGACCACACGGCCGGTGCCGAGGACGGGGGCGCCGAGGCCGTCGTCGCGGGTGGCGGTGACGAGGAAGGCGACCGAACGGACGCGTTCCTCCTCCAGGGCCACGAACTGCCCCCGGCAGACCAGGTGATCGGGGCGTCCGCCGCCGTAGGAGGGCAGGTCGATCGGGACGCCCAGGACGGTGACCGCGCCGCCGGAGTGCCACCCTGCCTCGGCCAGGGTCCGCGCGGACAGGCTGTGGCCCGCGCCGTCGAGGTCCCCGGCGACAGCGGCGTCGTCACGGGTGATGCCCACGCGGTCGACGAGGTCGGCGAAGGGCTCCGGCGCGACGGTCCGGTGGTCGGGCGACCGGGGTTCGGCCTCCCGGGGGAGGACGTGGGCGGCCACGGCGACGACCACGAGTGCGACCAGGGCCGCTCCGACGCCCACGAGGTGGGGGAGGAGCCGTCCCCGGTGCCCGGTCTGCGCACTCCGCCGTCGCCTGCCCGCGTTCACCACTCGCCTCTCCACTGGTTCCACGCGTCACCGACGGGGTGGACGGCGCGGGGCGCGCCGGGGTCGGTGAGACGTGGGACACGACCGCCCCGCGCGGGCCGCCAGTCTAGACGAGTACCCGGAGCGGAAGGGAGGAACACGACATCGGACACGGTAAGGACGACGTGGAACGTCAGGGAGAACGCGCAGTGCATCCACAAAATTCATAACGAAAGGTAGATAATGCGCTGGTGTCACGTTCGTGAAGGATTCTCATATTCCACGGATACCCGTGGGCGCTCGCACCTTCCACGGAATGCCTGAGCGGCCCCGGATCGTGACGGGCGCGTCCCCGCGCCCGGAAGGGACGGGCGCCCCACCCCGCGGCACCGTTCTGCTGGAATGATGGGCCACGCCCCCGTCCCACCGAGGGCGGAGGGTGAGACCCACGTCCGCGGGCGGCTCCGCCCCCGCCACCCGCGCGCATCCACACGGCGGTGCTTGGAACCGGCACCCGGTGTGCGACCGTCTGCTGAGGTAGGGCTTGCGACACCTCGCCCACACATCCACGTGAAGGAGAACCCCATGTCCCACCCCAACACTCCCCCACCGGGCGACCCCTACGGCGAGGGGCACCAGCCCGGCCACCAGGGCGGGACCGGCGGCTACACCCCTCCGCCGGGGTACCAGACCGGCGGTTACCCGGCCCAGCCCGGCGGCCACCCCCAGCAGGGTCAGCCCGGATACGGCCCGCCCCCGCAGGGTGGCCACCCCTCCCCGTACGACCAGCAGCAGTGGCACGGCGGCCAGCCGGGCTACGGTCAGCCCGGTTACGGCGGCCAGCCCACCCCGGACGACAGGCAGATGGCCTTCTTCGCCCATGTCGGCGGCGGCATCCTCGGGTGGATCGTCCCGCTCATCATCTGGGCGATCAAGAAGGACGAGTCCCCCTTCGTCCGTCAGCAGGCGCTCGCCGCCCTGAACTTCCAGCTCGTCCTGCTGATCGTGTACGTGGTCTCCGGCGTGCTCATGATCGTGCTCGTCGGCTACCTGATCTGGCTCGCGGCGTGGATCTTCTCGGTGGTCATGGGCCTGCGGGCCGGCCAGGCCGTCAACCAGGGACAGCCGTTCACGTACCCGTTCAACGTCACCTGGGTGAAGTAGCGGCCGACGTGCCGGGAGGCGCCCGCCGCCCGTGACGGGGGCCGATCGGGCACGAACGACAATCCACACAAAAGCGAAATGGGGGCGCATCGCTCCGATGCAGCACTGTCGTCGACCCGTGGACACGGGTCGACGACACCCGATTTCGCGTTCGACAAGGGGGTAGGCCGGGCAGGACTCGAACCCGCGACCCAGGGATTATGAGTCCCCTGCTCTAACCAGCTGAGCTACCGGCCCGCCGTCGTTCGGCAAACGTCATCCTAACAGGGTGCGTCCGACGTTTCCGCGCCGTAAATCCGTGATCCACGGGAGATTGACACACGGTCCCATCTGGGCACGGCCGGCTTCCCCGCACCTGGGTCACCCGCCTCGGGCACGCTCGGTCTAGGGTGGTGAGGTGCGGCGCGCGCCTGGTCGGACCCCAGCGCCCCGGCACGGACGCCGCTTCATACCCATTGGTAACATCGCGGGTCGCACTTCGTCGTCAGGAGAGTTCACGTCATGGCCCAAGTACCCGTCAACGTCACCGTCACCGGCGCCGCTGGCCAGATCGGCTACGCCCTGCTGTTCCGGATCGCCTCCGGTCAGCTGCTGGGGGCCGACACCCCGGTGAAGCTGCGCCTGCTGGAGATCCCGCAGGCCGTCAAGGCCGCCGAGGGCACGGCCATGGAGCTGGACGACTGCGCGTTCCCGCTCCTCCAGGGCATCGACATCTTCGACGACGCCCGCCAGGCCTTCGAGGGCGCCAACGTGGGTCTGCTCGTCGGCGCCCGCCCGCGCGGCAAGGGCATGGAGCGCGGCGACCTGCTGGAGGCCAACGGCGGCATCTTCAAGCCGCAGGGTGAGGCGATCAACGCGGGCGCGGCCGACGACATCCGCGTCCTGGTGGTCGGCAACCCGGCCAACACCAACGCCCTCATCGCCCAGAGCCACGCGCCGGACGTCCCGGCCGAGCGCTTCACCGCGATGACCCGCCTCGACCACAACCGCGCGCTCACCCAGCTCGCCAAGAAGCTCAACGTGTCGATCAACGACATCAAGAAGCTCACGATCTGGGGCAACCACTCCGCGACGCAGTACCCGGACCTGTTCCACGCCGAGGTCAACGGCGCCAACGCCGCCAAGGCCGTCGACGACCAGGCATGGCTGGAGAACGACTTCATCCCGACCGTCGCCAAGCGCGGCGCCGCGATCATCGAGGCCCGGGGCGCCTCCTCGGCCGCCTCCGCCGCCAACGCCGCCATCGACCACGTCTACGACTGGGTCAACGGCACTCCCGAGGGCGACTGGACCTCCGCGGCCATCCCCTCCGACGGCTCCTACGGCGTTCCCGAGGGCCTCATCTCCTCCTTCCCGGTCGTGTCCAGGAACGGCAGGTGGGAGATCGTCCAGGGCCTGGAGATCGACGACTTCTCCCGCTCCCGCATCGACGCCTCCGTCCAGGAGCTCGTCGAGGAGCGCGACACCGTCCGCAAGCTCGGCCTGATCTAGGGTCACGCCACCCGAAGCGGTGGAACGGTCCCGGGCACGGGACCGCGACCAGCGGGGCGCGCCTCCCTCGGGGGCGCGCCCCTCGCCGTTCCAGGGGGCTCCCCGGGCGCCGACCGTCCCGAAGGGTGCGCGGGAGCGGGCAGTATAGGAAGTGTGAGTCTCATCGATGTGCTTCCGGCCGAACCCGACCCCGACTCCCTCTTCGAGGCGTTCGCTTTGTGGGCCGAGGAGCGGGGTCTCACCCTCTACCCGCACCAGGAGGAGGCCCTCATCGAGGTCGTCTCCGGGTCCAACGTCATCCTCAACACCCCCACCGGCTCCGGCAAGAGCATGGTGGCCACGGGCGCGCTGTTCGCGGCGCTGGCCCGCGACGAGTGCGCGTTCTACACCGCACCGATCAAGGCCCTGGTCTCGGAGAAGTTCTTCGACCTGTGCAAGATCTTCGGCACCGACAACGTCGGCATGATGACCGGTGACGCCAGCGTCAACGCCGACGCCCCCATCGTCTGCTGCACGGCCGAGGTCCTGGCGCAGATCGCGCTCGCCGAGGGCGACCGCGCCGACATCGGCACCGTGGTCATGGACGAGTTCCACTTCTACGCCGAACCCGACCGCGGGTGGGCCTGGCAGGTGCCGCTGCTGGAGCTGCCGCAGTGCCAGTTCCTGCTCATGTCGGCCACCCTGGGCGACGTCACGCGGTTCGAGGAGGACCTCAACCGGCGCACCGGCCGCTCCACCGCCGTGGTCGCCTCCGCCGAGCGCCCCGTCCCGCTCTACTACGACTACCGGGTCACGCCGCTGCACGAGACGTTGGAGGAGCTCCTGTCCACCGGCCAGGCGCCGGTGTACATCGTGCACTTCACACAGGCGCAGGCGGTCGAGCGGGCACAGTCGCTGACCAGCATCAACATGTGCACCAAGGCGGAGAAGGCGGCGATCGCCGAGGAGATCGGCAACTTCCGCTTCACCACGAGGTTCGGCCGCAACCTGTCCCGCTACGTACGGCACGGCATCGGCGTCCACCACGCGGGCATGCTGCCCAAGTACCGGCGGCTGGTCGAGCGGCTGGCCCAGGCCGGCCTGCTCAAGGTCATCTGCGGCACCGACACCCTGGGCGTGGGCGTCAACGTCCCCATCCGCACCGTGCTGTTCACCGCCCTGAGCAAGTACGACGGCACCCGTGTGCGGCGGCTGCGCGCCCGCGAGTTCCATCAGATCGCCGGGCGGGCCGGGCGGGCCGGGTTCGACACCGTCGGCAACGTGGTCGCCCAGGCGCCCGAGCACGTCATCGAGAACGAGAAGGCGCTGGCCAAGGCGGGCGACGACGCCAAGAAGCGGCGCAAGGTCGTGCGCAAGAAGGCGCCCGAGGGGTTCGTCTCCTGGGACAAGGCCACCTTCGACAAACTCATCGACGCCGAACCCGAACCGCTGACCTCCCGGTTCCGGGTCAGCAACGCGATGCTGCTCAGCGTGATCGGCCGCCCCGGCAACTGCTTCACCGCCATGCGGCACCTGCTCACGGAGAACCACGACGACCGCAGAACCCAGCGCCGCCACATCCGTGAGGCGATCGCCATCTACCGGTCGCTGCTCGACGGCGGCATCGTCGAGACGCTCCCCGAACCGGACGAACAGGGCCGCACCGCACGGCTCACGGTCGACCTCCAGGCCGACTTCGCGCTCAACCAGCCGCTGTCCACCTTCGCCCTGGCCGCCCTGGAACTGCTCGACGCCGAATCGCCCAGTTACCCGCTGGACGTGCTCAGCGTCGTGGAGTCCATCCTGGACGACCCCCGGCAGATCCTCGGCGCCCAGCTGAACAAGGCACGGGGCGAGGCCGTCCAGCAGATGAAGATGGACGGGATCGAGTACGAGGAGCGGATGGAGCGGTTGGAGGAGATCGACTACCCCAAGCCGCTGGAGGAGCTGCTCGACCACGCCTACGAGGTCTACCGGCGCGGGCACCCGTGGGTGGGCGACCACCCGCTGCGCCCCAAGTCCGTGGCCCGGGACATGTTCGAGCGGGCGATGACCTTCACCGAGTACGTGGGCTTCTACGAGCTCGCGCGTTCGGAGGGCCTGGTCCTGCGCTACCTGGCGAGCGCCTACAAGGCCCTGAACCAGACCGTGCCCGACGACGCCAAGACCGAGGAGCTGCGCGACCTCGTGGAGTGGCTCGGCGAGCTGGTCCGCCAGGTCGACTCCAGCCTGCTGGACGAGTGGGAGCAGCTCACCAACCCGGAGGAGGAGGCGCCGGACGGGGAGGCCGAGGCCGAGGAGCGGGTGCGTCCGGTCACCGCCAACGCACGTGCCTTCCGGGTGCTGGTGCGCAACGAGATGTTCCGCCGGGTGGAGCTGGCCGCCCGCCGCCGCTACGACGACCTCGGGAAGCTGGACGCCGACGGGGGGTGGGACGCCGGTTCCTGGGAGGAGGCCCTGGAGGACTACTTCGAGGAGCACGACGAGATCGGGACCGGACCCGACGCGCGGGGCCCCGCGATGTTGCTCATCGAGGAGGAGGACGGGCTCTGGCGGGTCCGACAGATCCTCGCCGACCCGGCGGGCGACCACGACTGGGGGATCAGCGCCGAGGTCGACCTGGCCGCCTCCGACGCCGAGGGGCACGCGGTCGTCCGGATCACCGACGTCAACCGGTTGTGAGGCTGTGCTTGCTTTGGGCCTCCGCTTCGCTTCGGCCCGTGTTCGGGCGCCCCAAAGGCCAGGATGCTTCATCCTCGGCGGCGCCTGCCGCTCGTTCCTCGCTCGCGGCTTGCCTCGTCTTGCAGCGCCCTGGCGGCACCCGAACCAAACCCCCTGGTCCTCCGCTTCGCTTCGCCCGCCCTACCGGTCGCCGTCCGCCAGCAGGTGCGCGTTGACCTCGCGCACGCCCTCGGCCAGGTCGGGGCGCTCCACGACGCTCCGACCCGCGCGGCGCAGCCGTTCGGCTCCGTCGCAGTCCACGAACAGCTCCGGCTCACGCCAGGCGAAGACCACGCGCGGGATCGGGGTGTCCAGCACCAGCTCCGCGCAGGGCACGGGCCGGGAGGAGCGGGCGCTGCACGGCTCCAGCGACGAGTAGAGGGTGGCCCCCTCCAGACGGGGGTCGCCTGCGGCCACCTCCCTGAGCGCGACCTCCTCGGCGTGGTCGTGCGGGGAGTCCCGACGGGAGTGGCCCTCGCCCAGGACGGTTCCGTCGGCGGCCACCACGACCGCCCCGACGGAGAAGGCCGTGGTCGAGGGCGGGCACTTCCGGGAGAGGTCGACGGCGCGGCGCAGCCAGTGCGCGTCGGCGTCGCCCCCGGCCGGGGGAGGTCCGGCGCTCACCGGCGGTCCTCCGTGTCCCCCGGCGCGTAGCGCAAGACGGCGACGTCGCCGAGCGCGCGGGCCTCGACCAGGCGCATGGGCGTCCGCGGCCCGTGCGGGAAGGCTCCGGGCAGGACGAAGCTCGGGGCGTCCTCCTCACCCACGAAGAAGGGGGCGACCGCCAGACGGAGTTCGTCCACCAGGCCCGAGGTGAGGAAGAGGGTGTGGATGTGCCCGCCGCCCTCCACGAGCAGGCGCTCGACGCCGCGCGCGGCCAGGTCGGCCAGGATCGCCTCGGCGGTGGGCGGATCGCCCGCGTCCACGACCTCGGCGGGGGGCTCGGCGGTCGGCCGGGTGGCCAGGCGTTCGCGGACCAGGGCGAGGCCGTCGCCACCGGTGTAGACGACCGCTCCGGCGTCCCCCGTGGAGAAGAGGCGGGCGGTCGGGTCGATGTCCCCGCCACGGGTGACCACGGCCTTGAGCAGGTTCTCCGGGCGGCCCCGGGCGCGGCGGCGCTCGCGCAGTTCCGGGGAGCGCACGAGGAGCCGCGGGTCGTCCGCCCGCAGGGTGCCCGCGCCGACGAGGATCGCGTCGCACTCGGCCCGAAGCTCGTCGATCTCGGCGAAGTCCGCCTCGTTGGACAGCCGCAGCCGCTCGGGGCCGGTGTCGTCGATGCGCCCGTCGATCGACACGGCGCAGCTCAGGATGGTGTGGGGACGGTCCATCCCCCCAGGCTAACCGCGCGGGAGGGGCGAACGCCGCCGCTCCGGGGCCGTGACACGACGGCACGGGGCCGAGGGGTTTTCGATGATGATCCCGCCACCGGTCTTCCTGCGCTTTCACGGTTGCCGGAGCGGATTCACGCGGGCAGCGAGTACGCACGGCAATTAACCGACCGTTTTGACGGTGACCTTATTCTACTCCGCTCCGTATGCGTTCCGTGGCACTTCGGCGACATACGCGGACAATCAGTCCCCGACACGTGTTCGATAAACCATCTCCGACCACGCTGCCCACGATCCCTCGCAAGCACGCGATCGGGCGCCCCCGCAGGGCCCGCGGGGACGGTGGCGCACCCTCGCACGGCGCACACCCCGCCCTCCAGATTCCCCACAAAATGGACATTAGGGGTATATGACCTGGTCGCCCGGGATAGGCGTAACCCGCGGCACGGGACACGACAAGGACATCCCCAACCACGCGTTTTTTTGTGACCGGTATCCTCGACTCGGTTAACAAACACCGCCCGCGAGGAATACAATCCCAGGAGTCGAGCACACTTCCCCACCTCACGACAAGAGGACGGCGATGTCGCGATTCACCTCCCCCCCTTTCCTGAGGCAGGCGGGGGACAAACACGTCCGAGCCAAGCCGCCGCCCGTCGTCGATCTGGCCCAGCCCAGCATCGCGCGGCTGCGCTCCTTCCATCTCAAGGGCAAGGACCACTTCGAGGGCGATCGCGAACTCGCCACCCGAGCCGACCAGGCCGCGCCCGGTTTCCAGGAGGTCGTGCTCGGTGAGCGCGCCTTCCTCCAACGGGCCGTCCGATACCTGGCCGAGGCGGGGGTCACGCAGTTCCTCCAGTTCGGGGCCGGCCTGCCCGCCCCGGGGGACCCGCACGAGATCGCCCGGGAGAGCGTTCCGGACGCCCGTGTCGTCTACGCCACCGACGACCCCATGGTGCTCACCCACCACCGGGCCCTGCTCCGCGACGGCCGCACCACCACCGCCGTGCACGGGGGGCTCACCGAACCCGGACGGGTCCTGCGCGACCCCGAGACCCGCGGCTTCCTCGACCTCGACCGACCGGTCGGACTGCTGCTCACCGGCGTCGTTCCGCACGTGTCCGACGACGAGGACCCGGCCGGGCACATCGCGACCCTGCGCGAGTCGCTCGCCCCCGGCAGCCACCTCGTCCTGAGCCACTACTGCCGCCCCGACCGGAGCCGGTACCCCAAGGACGCGCTGCGCGCCGACCGCCTGGAGGACGTCTTCATCGAAGGTCTCGGCTCCGGCTGGTGGCGCGGCCACCGCGAGGTGGAGGCCCTCTTCGACGGCTGGGAGATCCTCAGCCCCGGAGTCCTGGAGGTCCAGCGCTGGCACACACTGCCCGTCGCGCCGCCCGTCCCCGGCTGCTACCAGATGCCGCGCCGCAACCGTCGGCTGATCATCGGCGGTGTGGGCCGGATCTGAACCCGTCGCCCCTCTCCCCCGCGTTGGAGCCCTCCGGCCCGACAGCGGGTGAGGGGCGTCGTGCGTGCGCCCGAAGAACGACGAAGGGCCCTCCCCGGTGGGAAGGACCCTCGAACCGCTCCCGCGACTGGACTCGAACCAGTAACCTGCCGGTTAACAGCCGGCTGCTCTGCCGATTGAGCTACGCGGGATCGCGCCCGCCCGGCTCCCTCATCGGGGGCCGCGGCGACAGCCACTAGCCTAGCGCCTCCCGAGGGGTGCTCGGGACGCTTTTTCGCCCCTCCCCCGCCTCCGGTGGCCCGAGCCGCCGTCGACGAGGTCGCCCCCGTCCGCGAGGAGCGGCGGCCGACCTGGCCCGCCCCCGCACGACGAAGGGCCCTCCCCGGTGGGAAGGACCCTCGAACCGCTCCCGCGACTGGACTCGAACCAGTAACCTGCCGGTTAACAGCCGGCTGCTCTGCCGATTGAGCTACGCGGGATCGCGCCCGCCCGGCTCCCCCGTCGGGGGCCGCAGCGACAAGCACTAGCCTAGCGCGCTTTTCGGAGTGCTCGTGACCGGTGTCGGGCCGTGTGGCCACGGCCACGACAGGGTAACGTCGGGGCACGAACCGTCCCGAACGCCACCAAGGCCTGGAGAGGGAGCCCATGCGCTACCGGATCACCTTCGCCGCCGGACTCGCCATCGGTTACGTCCTGGGCGCCAAGGCGGGCAGGGCCCGCTACGAGCAGCTCGCCCGCACCGCCCGGAAGGTCGCCGACAGCCCCGTCGTGCAGGAGGTCGCCGGGCTCGTCGGAGCACAGGTCAGCAACGCGGGGCGCACGGTCTACGACAAAGCCGTCGACACCCTCCCGGTCACCTCCCTGCGCGACTTCCTCGCCCGTCCCACGGAGGAGGAGAGGGAACTGGTCGAGTGGGAGCGGCACATGGCCGAGGGCGGGCCGTCGAGCGAGAACGGCTCGGCCGAGAGTCCGCGGGACCGCTAGTGGGCCTGTTCCGCCGGGCGGTCCCCGAATCGGTCCGCGCCCGGCTGGAGCGGGGCGAGCGCGTGCTCACCCACGCGCCGGTGCGCGCGGCCGAGGGCGAGGAGCCCTTCCTGGTCGCCACCACACTGGCCCTGTACCTGCCCGACGGGCGCGCGGTGCCCTGGCAGAACATCGACCAGGCCCGGTGGACCCCGGACACGCTGACCTTCGACGAGGAGGGCGGGGGTCGGCACACCGTCCGCCTGCGCTCCGAACCCGCCGAGGACGCCGTCGACTACCGCCGTATGGCCGAGACGGTGGCCGAGCGGGTCACCGCCACCATCCTGGTCAACCGTTTCTTCCCCTACCCCCACGACGACTCGGCCACCGGTTTCCGTCTGGTGGCGCGCAGACCGCCCGGCGGCAGCGAGGCGCACTGGCGCGTCCACCTGAGCGAGGGCCTGGACCCGAAGGACCAGGCCCTGTCCGAGGCCGTCTCACGCGCCCTGGTCAGGCTCCGCGAGCAGATGGGCGTCTGAGCCCGTCCTCCACGGCCGCGCGGGTTCGGTCGGGGCCCGGGGCGCGAAGAGCCGGGATTCCCCGTCGTCGCCTCCGGCGCGGCACCCCTGCTCCGTCGCCCTCCACCACCCTCGACCGACGCCTACGGCGCAGCCCTCTTCCCGGCTCGGTTCCCCGCTCCCGGCTCGTCTCCTCCCGCAGAACCCGGTGCGCCCCTCGCGGCGATCCCCCGGGCCAGGACCTCGGCCAGATGCAGCGCCCGGCGGCCGGTGCCCTGGCCGATCTGCGTGCGGCAGCTGTAGCCGTCGGCCATGACCAGGGTGTCCGCGTCCGCCGCGCGTACCCGGGGCAGCAGTTCGCGCTCCCCGATGACGGTGGACACCTCGTAGTGCCCCTCGGTGAACCCGAAGTCCCCCGCGAGCCCGCAACAGCCCGAGTCCAGGACCTCCCCGTCGATCCCCGCCCTGGCGATGAGCTCGCGCTCGGCGTCGAAACCCATCACGGCGTGCTGGTGGCAGTGCACCTGCGCCAGCGCCTTGGCCGAGAGCCGGGGCGGGCGCCAGTCGGGCGCGTACGCGTTGAGGAGGCCCGCCAGGGTGTGCACGGCCTCGGCGACGCGTTCGCTCTCCCGACCGGGCAACAGCTCCACCAGGTCGTGCCGCAGGGCCGCCGTGCAGCTGGGCTCCAGCCCGACCACGGGCAGCCCCTGGGCGACCAGCGGCGCCAGCGCGCGGACGGCGCGGCGCATCACCGTGCGGGCGACGTCCAACTGGCCCGTGGACACCCAGGTCAGTCCGCAGCACACCTGACCTCGGGGCAGCACGACGGTGAACCCCGCGTCCTCCAGGACCCGCGTGGCGGCCGCGAGCACCCCCGGGTTGAGGTGGTTGCCGAAGGTGTCCGGCCACAGCACGACCCGGCGTCCGCCCGCGCGGGCCTGGCCGCGTGCGACGCGGCGTCGGAACGCGCGGGTGAAGGTGGTGGTGGCAAAGGCGGGCAGCTCCCTCTGGGCGGCCACCCCGGCGAGCCGCTTGGCCAGCCGCGACATCCCGGGCAGACGGGCCGCCCGGTTGGCCTCGGCCGGAGCCAGGGCCGCCAGCCGCGCCCAGAGGGGCAGCCAGCCCATCGAGTAGTGCGCGGCGGGGCGGACCCGGCCCCTGTAGTGCTGGTGGAGGAACTCGGCCTTGTAGGCGGCCATGTCCACGTTGACCGGGCAGTCGCTCAGGCAGCCCTTGCACGACAGACACAGGTCGAGGCTCTCGCGCACCTCCTCCGACCGCCAGCCGTCGGTGATCACCTCGCCGGAGGCCATCTCGAACAGCAGGTGGGCGCGGCCGCGGGTGGAGTGCCGTTCCTCCTGGGTGACCTGGTAGCTCGGGCACATGACCCCGGGGCCGCTCTGGCGGCGGCACTTGCCCACGCCCGAGCAGCGGCGCAGGGTCCGCGCGAAGTCGCCGTCGTCGTCGGTGTAGGCCAGGGTGACCTGCGACAGCAGCGGCAGCTCTGGCCGGGTGTCGGCGGCCACCCGGATGTCGGCGTCCAGGGGCAGGGGGTCGACGATGACGCCCGGGTTCATCAGGCCGTCGGGGTCCCAGGCGCGTTTGAAGGCGCCGAACGCCCGGATGACCGGCTCGGGGTACATGCGGTCCAGGAGTTCGGAGCGGGCCTGGCCGTCGCCGTGCTCGCCGGACAGGGAGCCGCCGTGGGCGACGACGAGGTCGGCCGCCTCCTCCATGAACGCCCGGTACTCCCGGCGCCCCCGCTCGTGGGTGAGACCGAAGTCGATGCGTACGTGCAGACAGCCGTCGCCGAAGTGCCCGTAGACGACGCCGAAGCGGCCGTGCCGTTCCATGAGCGCGTCGAAGGCGCGCAGGTAGCCGCCGAGGTTCTCCGGCGGCACCGCGGCGTCCTCCCAGCCGGACCAGGCGTCGTCGCCGTCGGGGGTGCGCTGGGTGAGCCCGGCCCCCTCCTCCCGGATCCGCCACAGCGCCCTCTGGTGGGCGGTGTCGGTGACCACGACCGCGTCCTGCGGCCGGGCGCCGCCCTTGAGTCCGGAGAGCATCCGCTCCGCGGCCTCGGCGGCCTCGGCCGGGGCCCCTCCGGCGATCTCCACCAGCAGCCAGGCGCCGCCCTCGGGCAGCGGCACGCGGGAGCGGGATCCGTGCCGGTCCAGGGCCGCGACCATGCGGTCGTTGATGCCCTCGACCGTCAGCGGCGCGTGGCCGAGCAGGTCGGGGACGGCGTCGGCGGCCGAGGCGGCGTCCGGGTAGCCCAGGACGGCCAGGGCTCGGGCGGCCGGTGACTCGACCAGGCGCACGGTGGCGCCGAGCACGAACACGCACGTGCCCTCGGTGCCGACGAGGGCGGCGGCGACGTCGCGCCCCTTCTCCGGGAGCAGCCGGTCCAGGGCGTAGCCGGAGACGCGGCGCCGGAACTCGGGCATGGCGGTGCGCAGTTCGGCGCGGTGGTCCTCGACGATCCGGGTGAGCTCGGTGTAGATCCGCCCCTCACGCCCGGGCCGCCGGGTCAGCTCCGCCCACTCCTCGGCGGTGTGGCGGGAGCCGACGGTCATACGGGTGCCGTCGCTGAGCAGGACGTCGAGGGAGACGATGTTGTCGGCGGTGGTGCCCCAGGCCACGGAGTGGGACCCGCAGGCGTTGTTGCCGACCATGCCGCCGATCGTGCAGCGGCTGTGGGTGGAGGGGTCGGGGGCGAAGGTGAGCCCGTGTTCGGCGGTCGCCCGGCGCAGGTCGTCGAGGATGACGCCGGGCTGCACGGTGGCGGTGCGGGCCACGGGGTCGATGGCCTCGATGGCGCGGAGGTGGCGGGAGGTGTCGATGACGACGCCGGTGCCGATGGCGTTGCCCGCGATCGACGTGCCGCCGCCGCGCGGCACGACCGGGACGCCGTGCTCGGCGCAGGTGCGGACGGCGGCCACACAGTCGTCGACGGTCTCCGGGATGACGACGCCGAGGGGGACCCGGCGGTAGTTGGAGGCGTCGGAGGTGTACAGGGCGAGTGTTCCCGGGTCGAAGGCGACCGTGCCCCGGACCCGGCGTTCCAGATCTCGGCGGAGGTCGGCGGGGGCGGTGCGGGAGGAGGTGAGCTGCGCGTCGGCCATGTCCTCAGCGTGGCCGTCCGGGTCCGGCCGTGGCAACCGCGGCGCGCCCGGAGCAGCGCCGGCTTCGGAGGACGGACCCTCGGCCCGGCTCAGCCCAGGGACTCGTCCATGGCCCGGACCAGCGTGCCGTCCGGGTCCATGTCCAGGTTCCACACCATGAGCCCGCCCAGCCCCCGTTCGCGCACGTACTCACCCTTGAGCGCGATCACGTCGGTGTTGTCGTAGGTCCACCAGGTGTCGCCGTCGTAGATCCAGTACGCCCCCGCCTCCTCGTCGAGGAAGCGCCGCCCCTCGCGCTCCTCCAGGTCGGCGAAGGCCATGGTGGGGCCGTCGTAGGCGTCCTCCGCTGGCGCCTCGGGCACCTGGCCGCGGCCCGCGTTCCGCGCTCCCACGCCCTGCCAGCCGCGGCCGAAGGCGGGCACGCCCACGACCAGCCGCGAGGGGTGCGCGCCCAGGTCCAGGTAGCGCTGGACGGCGCGGTCGACGCTGTTGGCACCGGGGTCGCTCTCGGGGGCGTGGAGGTTGGAGTGGTGGGCGGTCCGCTCGCTCCAGGGGCCCGCGAAGTCGTAGCCCTGGACCGTGGCGAAGTCGACGAGTTCGAACAGTTCCGCGTCGTAGGCGGCGCTCTGCTCGGCGCCGCCCGGCAGCGACACCGAGAGCGTGTACTCGCGCCCGGTCTCCTCGGACAGCGCGTCGAGCTGGCGGCGGAACTCCGCCACCAGGGGGGTGAAGTTCGCGGCGTCGTCGGGGTGGACCGTGTTGCCGGGGGCGCCTCCTCCGCCCGGCCACTCCCAGTCGAGGTCGATGCCGTCGAAGACCCCGGCCGCCGCGCCCTCGCCGCCCTGCGGCCCGCCGTCGCGTACCGGCAGGTCGCCGCGGATCCACAGGTCCAGACAGGAGGCGACGAAGGTCTCGCGCGACTCGGGGGTGCGGGCCGCCACGGAGAGGTACGTCGACCAGCTCCATCCGCCCAGGGACAGACTCGCCCCCAGGTGGGGGTGGTCCTCGCGCAGCAGCCGCAGCTGGTGGAGGCCCCCGGCGAGGTCCTGGTCGGGGTCGTCGGCCCGCCCGTCGACGCTCTCCTGGGCGGTGTACGGCCGCTGGTAGAGCTCCCAGGGCTGGTCCTCGCGCCCGGTGGGGATGTGGCACAGACCGTCCTCGCTGACGTCCCCGAAGGCCCACACGAGGCGGGTCAGGTGTTCCGGGGCGCCGCTGGCCGCCACGTCCGCGACGGTGAAGTCGCGGGCGGCGATGTTCCAGCCCGCGAAGTAGGCGACGCGTTCGGGTTCGCGGCCGCCGAGCAGGACGAGGGCGGTCGCGACGAGGGCGCCGACCGCCAGCGCGGCGGCCAGGAGGGTCAGCGGACGGCGGCGGAGGGGACGGGCCGGGGAGGTTCGGTTGACCTGCACCCTGTCGACCCTAGGCACCGGGCGGCTCGGACGCAGGACCTTCCGGCCGGGACGGCCACATCAGGCCACATCGGCCCGTTCCACCGCGAACGGGGAACCCGGGGCGCCGCTGACACGTTCGCGGCGCTGCGGAGGTCAGCCGCTCGTGAGGTAGTCACGCAGGGCGCCCGCGCGGGAGGGGTGGCGCAGTTTGGTCAGCGTCTTGGCCTCGATCTGGCGGATCCGCTCGCGGGTCACGCCGAACTCGCGGCCGACCTCCTCCAGTGTGCGCGGGTGGCCGTCGGCCATGCCGAAGCGGAGCCGGATGATCCGCCGCTCCCGTTCGGTCAGGTCGCTCAGGAGGGCGCGCAGCTGTTCCTGGAGGAGGGTGAAGGAGGCCGCCTCCGCAGGGACGACGGCGTCGGAGTCCTCGATGAAGTCGCCGAAGTCGGACTCCTCCTCCCCGATCGGGGACTGGAGCGAGACCGGTTCGCGGGCGATCCGCTGGATCTCCAGGACCCGTTCGCCGCCGAAGCCCATGGCGGCGGAGATCTCGGCGGTGCTCGGCTCCCGGCCCAGTTGCTGGTGGAGTCGGTGCTGGACGCGCAGGAGCTTGTTGATCGTCTCCACCATGTGCACGGGGATCCGGATCGTGCGCGCCTGGTCGGCGATGGCCCGGGTGATGGCCTGGCGGATCCACCACGTGGCGTAGGTGGAGAACTTGAAGCCCTTGGCGTAGTCGAACTTCTCCACCGCGCGGATCAGGCCCAGGTTCCCCTCCTGGATGAGGTCGAGGAAGAGCAGCCCCCGCCCCATGTAGCGCTTGGCGATCGACACGACGAGCCGGAGATTGGCCTCGATCAGCCGCCGTTTGGCGCGCCGCCCCTCCTCGACCAGCGCGTCGAGTTCCTCGGCCGTGCACACCGCCGTGTCCGGCTCGCGGCGCTGGGCGTACAGGCCCGCCTCGATCGCCTTGGCCAGGTCGACCTCCTCCTCGGCGGTCAGCAGCGGCACCCGGCCGATCTCACCGAGGTAGAGGCGGACCAGGTCCGCACCCGAGCGTCTGCCGCCGTCGGCGGGGGCGCCGGTCTCCTCCGTCTCGGCGACCTCGACCCCGATCCGGGCCAGACGGGTCACCGCCTCATCCAGGACACCGGGGGGCGCGTCCAGCTGTTCCAAGGCCGAGGCGACCTCACCGCGACTGACCGTTCCCCGGCCCGCGCCCGGCAGCATTCGGACGACCTGTCGAACCGACGGCATTTCGTGCGTCACAACTGTGGGAGCCACCCCTACATTGTGCCGCCACGGACGCCCCCAAGGGGAGACGGAGGGAGATTCATTATTGTCACCCCACTGCTACACCGCCCCCTGAGCCTGCTCGCGGATAGCACGTCTTTGCTGCTCAAGCTGCATGAGTTCGGTGAATACACGCCGCTGTTCATCGAGCTGGGAAGTGCCTTCGAGCCGAGCGAGCTCGGATTTTAGGTTTGCCACCCGACGATTGATGGAATGAGTCTTGATTGTGCCCAGCATTTGAGCGGCGTAATGCTCGTCGAGTTCTCCATAGAACTCCACGGGTTCGACCACCAATCGGGTGAGGAAATCGCGTTGAGCGTCATTCGGCGCGGCCTCGCGCAGATCGTTCACCCAGCCCTGCGGGTCGTGCGCGGCGGCCACTCCGCCACACCGGGCGATGAGGGAGCGCACCGCCCGGTGCTGGGGCACGGTGAAGTCCTCGTCGGTGAACTCGTCGAACCCCCGGGCCAGCCCCGGGAACTGCACGGCGATCTTGAGAGCCTGGCGCTCCCGCTGGACCGAGGGGTCGCGCAGGTCGTAGGGGGCCTCTCCCGCGTCCGGGGTCGGGACCGGGCGGGCGTCGGCGGGCGGCCGCCGGCCGCCCGCGCGCGCAGCGCCGCCACGCATGTGCTGGGCGACCCGGCGCTGCACGAGGGCCTCGTCCATGATCCCGGTCCAGCGGTCCAGGCTCGCCCCGTAGTTGCGGCGCACGCCCTCGTCGCGGATGCTCGCCACGATCGGTGCGGCCGCGTCCAGGGCGGCCATCCGGCCCTCGGGGGAGGAGAGGTCGTAGCCCTCCATGACGTTGCGGATCATGAACTCGTACAGTCGTACGGCGCCGTCGACCAGGTCCTTCACCGCCTGCGGGCCGTGCTGGAACCGCAGGTCGCAAGGGTCGAGGCCGTCGGACTGCACGGCGACGTAGGTCTCGGAGGTGAAGCCGTGCTCCTCGGCGAAGGCGCGCACGGCGGCCTTCTGCCCCGCCTTGTCGCCGTCGAAGGTGAAGACCACCCGGCCGCCCTGGTTGGTCCGGCCCAGCAGCATGCGGCGCAGGATCTTGACGTGGTCCTCGCCGAAGGACGTGCCGCAGGTGGCCACGGCGGTGGTCACCCCGGCGTCGTGGCAGGCCATGACGTCGGTGTAGCCCTCGACGATGACCGCCTCACCCTTCTGGGAGATGTCGCGCTTGGCCAGGTCGAGCCCGTACAGCAGCCGCCCCTTGTGGAAGATGGGGCTCTCCGGCGAGTTGAGGTACTTGGGGCCGTCCTCGGCGGGGTCGAGCTTGCGGGCGCCGAAGCCGACGACCTCGCCGGTGACCTCGCGCACCGGCCACAGCAGCCGGTTGCGGAAGCGGTCGTAGGCTCCGCGCCGCCCCTGGCTGGCCAGGCCGCCGGCGATCAACTCCTGGTCGGTGAAGCCCTTGCGGCGCAGGTGGTCGGTGAGGTTCTCCCATCCGGCGGGGGCGAAGCCGAGGCCGAAGCGCTCGGCGTGGGTCCGGTTGAAACCGCGTTCGGTGAGGAAGCGACGCGCGGTCGCCGCCTCGGGGGACAGCAGGCGCTCGGCGTAGAACTCGGCCGCGGCGCGGTGGGCGTCGAGCAGGCGCTGGCGTTTGCCCTCGTCGCGCCGGGCGCTGCGACCGCCCTCCTCGTAGCGCAGGGTGATGCCCGACTGACGGGCCAGGGACTCGACGGCCTCGGTGAAGCTGAGGCTGTCGATCCGCTGGAGGAAGGAGATGACGTCCCCGCCCTCGTTGCAGCCGAAGCAGTACCACAGATTTTTGGAGGGGGTGACGTTGAAGGAGGGGGACTTCTCGTCGTGGAACGGGCACAGTCCCTTGAGCGAGCCGCCTCCGGCGTTGCGTAGCTGGAGGTACTCGCCGACCACGTCCGCGATGGGGGTGCGTTCGCGCACCAGGGCGATGTCTTCGTCTCTGATCCGTCCTGCCACGGGTGCCAGCGTAGTTCGCCCGGGGGACCGCCCGTCCCCCGTCCACGGGCCCACCCGTCGCCCTCCGCCGCCCGGGCGCCGCTTCGCGACGGAGCCGGACCCCCGACCGGCGCCTCCGGCCCGGCGCCCCGCCCGTTTCCCCGCCGTCCACCCGGGCGACACCGGGGCGTCGACCGTGCCTGGCAGCGTCGGGAACCCCCAGCCGAGAGGATCGACAACGGTGCCCGGTCTCCCCCCGCCGTTCGACCGTCGCTCGACCTGGACCACCGTCGGCGCCGCCGTGGTGGTCGTGGTCCTGATCACGGTCGGGTTCGTCGTGTTCACCCGCGAGACGACACCGGTCGAGGGCGTGGTCGGCTCGGAGAAGGTCGAGTTCTTCGAGGACGAACGCGTCCAGGACCGGTTCGGGGAGCTGGGGTACACCGTCACCGTGCGCCCCCGGGGGTCCCGGCTGCTGGGCGAGCGGACCGGCGGCGCCGACTTCGTCTCCCCCGGCTCCCGCCACCTGGCCGAACGCGCTCGGGAACTCAACAGCGTCTCGACCGAGTACCTGCCGTTCAGCACCCCGATGGTCCTGCTCGGCTACGAACCGATGGTGCGCGCGCTCCAGGGCGCCGGGGTCGCCTCCCTGGAGGAGGACGGCACCTGGTCCTTCGACATGTCCGCCTACCTGGAGCTGACCGAGGAGCGGACCCGCTGGCGTGATCTGCCCGGTGACGCGGTGAGTTCCAGCAACCGCAACGAGGTGCTGGTCCGCACCACCGACCCGCGCACGTCCAACTCCGCCGCCATGCACGCCGTGGTGCTGTCCTACCTGCTCAACGGCGAGGAGGTCCTGGCGCCCGGCCCCGTGGACGAGGACGTCTCCGACACCATCTCCCGGCTCTTCCTCGCCCAGGGCCAGCCGCCGGAGTCCTCGCAGCAGCCCTTCGAGCAGTTCCGCGACCTGGGCGCCGGGCACACACCGCTGGTGTGGGTGTACGAGTCCCAGTACGTGCAGGCGATGGTGCACGGCCCCGAACTGTCCGAGGACGTGGTCGTGCTCTACCCGGGGCCGACCGTCTTCTCCGAGCACGCCGTGGTCCCCCTCACCAGGGCGGGCGACGAGGTCGGCCGTCTGCTCACCGAGGACCCCGAGCTCCAGGAGCTGGCCGCCGAGCACGGCTTCCGCACCGACGACACCGCCCAGTTCGGCGCCCTGGTGGAGGAGTACGGCCTCCCGATCCGCACCCAGGTCACCGACGTGGTCCACCCGCCGACCTACGAGGCACTGGAGGCACTGCTGACCGGCATCGAGGACACCTACGAGGCCAGCGGGGCGAGACCCCCCGTACCCGAAGAGGCCGGTGGCCGGGGCGGGGGTGGTCGCGGATGAGGCGCGCGCTGCCCGCGACCGCGCTCGCGGTCGCCCTGACGGCCTCCTCCTGCTCCCTCGTCGAGGGCCTGGGCGGGGACACGCTGCGCGTCCTGGCCGGGAGTGAGGTCGCCGACCTGGAACCGCTCCTGGAGGAGGTCTCCGAGCGCACCGGGGTGGAGGTGGAGCTCGACTACAGCGGAACGCTCGACGGGCTGGCCCGGGTCGCCGCCGGTGACACCGGGGACTACGACGCGGTGTGGTTCGCCTCCAACCGCTACCTGCACCTGCACGAGGGCGGCCGGACCGCCGTGCACACCGAGACGCCGATCATGGTCTCCCCCGTGGTCCTGGGTGTGGCCGAGTCCCGCGCCGAGACCCTGGGATGGGGCGAGGGCGCCGAGGTGACCTGGGCGGACGTGGCCGAGGCGGTCGCGGACGAGGAGCTGACCTACGGGATGACCAACCCGGGCGCCTCCAACTCCGGGTTCTCCGCCCTGATCGGGATCGCCTCGGCGCTGGCCGACACGGGTTCCGCCCTGCGCGGCGAGGACGTGGAGCGCGTCCGGCCGGAGCTGGCGGAGTTCTTCGAGGGTCAGGAGGTCACCGCGGGCTCGTCGGGGTGGCTGGCCCAGGACTTCGAGCGGCGCGCACGCCAGGGGCGGCCGGTCGACGGGATGATCAACTACGAGTCGGTGCTGCTGTCGGTCAACGCGTCCGGGGTTCTGGAGGAGCCGCTCACCCTGGTGCACCCGGCCGACGGCACGGTGACGGCGGACTACCCGCTGACGCTGCTGGCGGGCCCCTCGGAGGAGACCCTGTCCGCCTACGAGCGGCTGGTCGGGGACCTGCTGTCGGAGGAGACGCAGCAGCGTATCGCCGACGAGACCCGGCGGCGTCCGGTCGCCCCCGGGGCCTCGCTCACCGCGGAGGTGCCGCCGCTGGTGGAGCTGCCCTTCCCGGCCCAGCTGGAGGTGGTCGACGGGCTGGTCGCGGACTACGTCGGCGCCCTGCGGCGTCCGGCGCGCACGGTGTACGTGCTGGACGTGTCCGAGTCGATGGAGGGTGACAGGATCGAGGATCTGCGGTCGTCGCTGGCGGCGCTGACCGGCGCGGACGGAGGTTCGCTCGCCCGTCGGACGCAGGCGTTCCAGGAGCGGGAGGAGGTGACGCTGCTGCCGTTCTCCACCGAACCCGGCGAGCCGAGCACGTTCGTGATGGAGCCGGGGACCGCGGAGTCGGCCGCCGCGGATCTGGCCGAGGAGGTGCGGTCGCTGGAGGCCGACGGGGACACGGCGGCCTACGACGCGCTCCGGGAGGCGTACGAACTGCTGGACTCCGCGCCCCGGGACGACCATCTGACCTCGGTGGTGCTCATGACCGACGGCGAGGTGAACCGGGGCTCGACCCTGGAGGACCTGCGCGCGGCGTTGGACGGGATGCCGCGCGACGTGGCGGCCACCCCGCTGTTCACGGTGCTGTTCGGGGAGTCGAACGAGGAGGAGATGACCGAGCTGGCCGAGCTGACCGGCGGTCGGGTGTTCGACGCGCGTGAGCGGGACCTGGAGCAGGTCTTCCGGGAGATCCGCGGCTACCAGTGAGGGGGCCGCCCGGTTCCCCGCGGGGACCCCTCCCCGCCGGGAACCGGGCGTTCACCCGGTGTTGGACTCCGGGACGGGTTCCCTTCCCGTCCGCGCGAACGGCCCGTGGTCTCCTGCTTCCCGGGGCGCGGATACGGCTCCGACGCCCGTTCACCACCCCCAGGAGTATGTTTTGGAACGTTCCAGAATCCACTGGCGAGCAGGCACCCCCGCGACGGCCGCGGCCCTGGCCCTTCTGTGCGTCCCTGCGTTCGGCACCGCACCGGCCCACGCCGACGACGTCCCGGTCGTCGAGTACCGGGCCGAGACCCCGCCGGTATACGACGACGAGGGCGCCGACGCCGACGACCCGGCGATCTGGCTCAACCCCGAGGACCCCGACGACAGCCTGGTCATCACCACCGCCAAGGAGGACGGCCTGTACGTCCACGACCTCGACGGTCGGGTGCTCCAGCACGTCCCCGCCCCTGAGGCCCCGGGGGCGGACGACGCGGTCGGACGCCTGAACAACGTCGACGTCGTCTACGACTTCGAGCTGGACGACGACGAGGTCGACCTGGCCGTGGTGTCCGACCGGGGACGGGACCGGCTCCGCGTCTACGAGATCGACGCGGAAGCGGTCACCGACGGCCGAGAGCCGCTCACGGACGTCACCGATCCGGACGAGTCCCCGTTCGTCTTCTCCGACGACCAGGACGAGGTGAACGAGGAGTTCACCGCCTACGGCCTGACCACGTGGTCCGACGGCGACGACCACTACGCCGTGGTGAGCAAGGCCGACGGCGCCCGGCTGGCCCTGCTCGAACTCGACGACGAGGACGACACCGTCGGCTACGAGCACGAGGCCGAGATCGACCTGCCCACCTCCTTCGAACTGCCCGACGGCACCACGTGGGAGCCGTGTGTGGACCCGGGCGAGCTGCCCGTGGTGGAGGGCATGGTCGTGGACCAGGAGCGCGAGATCCTGTACGCGGCCTACGAACAGGTCGGCATCCTGCGGATGCCCGCCGACCTGTCGGCGGAGCCCGAGCTGGTCGACACCGTCCGGGAGTTCGGGGTTCCCGCCCGCTACGACGCCGGAACCGACGAGTGCGTCGCCGGTGAGGACCCCGGCTTCGGCGGCTCCCTGCTCAGCGCCGACGCCGAGGGGCTGGCGCTGTACCGGGCGGACGACGGCGAGGGCTACCTCATCGCCTCCAGCCAGGGCAGCGACACCTTCGTCGTCTACGACCGCGACCCCGACACCGGCAACGCTCCCCTCGGCTCCTTCCGGGTCGGCCGGGACGACGACATGGTCGGGCACACCGACGGCATCGAGGTGCTGAACGTGCCCATGGGGCGGTTCGACGGCGGTCTCTTCGTCTCCCAGGACGGGGCGAACCAGCCCGACGAGATCGGTGAGGACGGCGAGGTCCGCGAGCAGACCAACTTCAAGTTCACGCCGTGGGACGACATCGCCGTCGGCTTCGAGCCCGCGCTCAGCGTGGACACCGACGGCTGGCACCCCCGCGACTAGGAAGGTCGGGGACCCGGGTCCCCGACCTTCCTAGTCGGCGGCCGTCCCCACCGGGTTCCCCCTCTCCGCGGGCGCCGCGGCCTCGGCGGGCGGGCGGGTCCTCGACACCCGTCCGACGGAGCCGCGGCGCTTGTTGTAGATGTCGAACGCCACCGCCATGAGCAGGACCAGGCCCTTGATGAGCTGCTGCCAGTCCACGCCCAGGCCGATCAGGGACATGCCGTTGTTGAGCACGCCCATGACCAGCGCCCCGATGACCGCCCCGACGACCGTCCCCACTCCGCCCGTGGCGGAGGCCCCGCCGATGAAGGCGGCCGCGATCGCGTCGAGCTCGAACATGGTCCCGGCGCCCGGCGTGGCGGCGTTGAGCCTGGCCGTGAACACCACCCCGGCGAGGGAGGAGAGCACGCCCATGTTGACGAACACCCAGAACGTGGTGCGGCGGGTCCTGATCCCCGACAGCGCCGCGGCCTGCTCGCTGCCGCCGACGGCGTACACGCGCCGGCCGGCGGTCGTGGAGCGCATCACGAACGAGTAGCCCGCGATGAGCGCGATCAGGAGGAGCCCCACGACGGGCAGCCCGTTGTAGTCGGCCAGCACGTGGGCGAACGCCATGATCGCCGCCGTGGTCACCACCGAGGTCGCCGCCGTCACCGCCCTCGGCGGCACGGGCAGCCCGTACCCGAGGGAGCGGTTCCTGGACCGCCACTGGATCCACACGAGCACCGCGGCCCCCGCCGCTCCCAGGAGGAGGGTCGGAAGATGGAGTCCGTCGCCGTCCGATCCGGGCAGGAAACCGCTGGCGAGGACGCGCAGGGACGTCGGCAGCGGCGCGATGGACTCTCCCCCCAGCACGGCCAGGGTCGCGCCCCGGAACACCAGCATCCCGGCGAGCGTGACGATGAACGCGGGCACGCGCACATAGGCGATCCAGAACCCCTGCCAGGCGCCGATGAGCGCGCCCAGCAGCAGCGCCGAGGGGACGACCACGGGTGTCGGCAGCCCCCACGAGTTCAGCATGATCGCCGACACGGCGCCCGTGAACGCGACCACGGAGCCCACGGAGAGGTCGATGTGCCCCGTGACGATGACCAGCATCATGCCGATCGCCAGGATCAGGATGTAGGAGTTCTGCATGATCAGGTTGGTGACGTTGAGCGGCCTGAGCAGCAGTCCTCCGGTGAGGATCTGGAACAGCACGATGATGGCCACCAGGGCGATGGCCATGCCGTACTGGCGGGCGTTGTCGCGCATCAGCGCGGCGACCGGCCCCAGGAGTCGGGAGGTCGTGTTCTTCTCCGTCACGGGTGCTCCCCGGTTCTGGTCATGAGTCTCATGAGGGTCTCCTGGTCGGCCGACTCACCGGGGACCTCGCCGGTGATCCGGCCCTCGCACATCGTGTAGATCCGGTCGCACATGCCGAGGATCTCGGGCAGCTCGGAGGAGATGAGGAGCACGCACGCGCCCTCGGCGGCGAGCTGGCGGATGATCAGGTAGATCTCGTACTTGGCCCCGACGTCGATCCCTCGGGTGGGCTCGTCGAGGATGAGCAGTTCGGGTCGGGTGAACATCCACTTGCCCAGTACGACCTTCTGCTGGTTGCCGCCGCTGAGGGTGCGCACGGTCTGGGTCGGGCCGTGGCTGCGCACCCGCATCCGGTCGATGACGCGCGCGGTCTCCACGGTCTCGCGCCCGGGGTCGACCACCCCGTGGTCGGACACCCGGTGCAGGGCGGCCAGGGTGGTGTTGCGGCGGATGTCGTCGTCGAGGACCAGGCCGAGTCCCTTGCGGTCCTCGGGCACGTAGGCGACGCCCCCGCGAACGGCCCGGGAGACGTCGTCCGTCCGCAGTTCCCCGCCGTCCCTGAACAGGGCGCCGCGGACGTACCGACCGTAGGAGCGGCCGAACAGGTTCATCGCGAACTCGGTGCGCCCGGCGCCCATGAGGCCCGCCATGCCCACCACCTCGCCCGCGCGCAGGGTCAGGTCGACCCCGTCGACCACGCGCCGACCGGCCTGGGTGGGGTGGTCCACGGTCCAGTCCCGGACCTCGAAGCGCACCTCGCCGACCCCGCCGACCCGGGGCGGGTGGCGCTGGTCCAGGTCGCGGCCGACCATCCCCCGGATGACGCGGTCCTCGTCGAGGCCGTCCGCCACGGTGAGGGTCTCCACGGTCCGTCCGTCACGGAGGATGGTGACCTCGTCGCAGACCCGGACGACCTCGTTGAGCTTGTGTGAGATGAGGATGCACGCCACCCCCTGGTCGCGCAGGTCCAGGAGGAGGTCGAGCAGACGGGTGCTCTCCCGCTCGTTCAGCGCCGAGGTCGGCTCGTCCAGGATCAGGAGCCGCACCCGCTTGGCCAGGGCCTTGGCGATCTCCACGAGCTGTTGGGCGCCGACGCTGAGCTCCGAGACGGGTGTCGCGGGGTTCTCGTCCAGACCGACCCTCCGCAGGAGGGCGCGCGCCTCGGCGTGGGTGGCGCCCCAGTCGACGATCCCGTAGCGGCTCCGCTCGTGGCCGAGGAAGACGTTCTCGCTGATCGACAGCTGCGGGACCAGGGCCAACTCCTGGTGGATGATGGCGATCCCGGCGCGTTCACTGTCGGCGACGCCGGTGAACGCGCACGGTCGGCCGTCCATGAGGATCTCGCCCTCGTAGGAGCCGGCCTGGTGCACCCCGCTGAGCACCTTCATCAGGGTGGACTTGCCCGCGCCGTTCTCTCCCATGAGGGCGTGGATCCGCCCGTGGCCGACGTCCAGCGACACGTCGTCCAGGGCGCGCACACCGGGGAACTCCTTGCGGATGCCGCGCATCAGCAGGAGCGGTTCGGCTGTCATCGCAGGTCCGACTCCTCGTAGTAGCCGCTGCCGACCAGCACCTCGTGGTAGTTGTCGATGTCGACCGAGACGGGTTCGAGCAGGTAGGAGGGGACGACCCGGGCGCCGTTGTCGTAGCTCTCGGTGTCGTTGACCGGGACCTCCTCCCCCTCGACCACGGCCTCGACCATGGTCACGGTCTGTTCGGCCAGGGCGCGGGTGTCCTTGAACACGGTCTGGGTCTGCTCCCCGGCGATGATGGACATGACCGAGGCGACCTCGGCGTCCTGTCCGGTGACGACGGGGAAGGGTCGGCTGTCCGTGCCGTAGCCGACCGCGCGCAGCGATTCGATCACCCCGAGGCTGATCCCGTCGTAGGGCGACAGGACCGCGTGCACCTCCTCGTCGGAGTAGTTGGCACTGAGCAGGTTGTCCATGCGGGCCTGGGCGGTGGCTCCGTCCCAGCGGTGGATGGCGATCTGCTCCATCCCGGTCTGGCCGCTGCGGACGACGAGGGTCCCGTCGTCGATGTGGGGCTGGAGCACCGACATCGCCCCGTCGTTGAAGAAGTAGGCGTTGTTGTCGTCGGGCGAGCCGCCGAACAGCTCGATGTTGAACGGGCCCTCCCCGCTTTCCAGGTCGAGGGCGTCGACGATGTACCGGCCCTGGAGGACGCCCACCTCGAAGTTGTCGAAGGTGGCGTAGTAGTCGACGTGCTCGCTGCCGCGGATGAGCCGGTCGTAGGCGATGACGGGGATGTCGCCGGCGTCGGCCATGTCGAGCACGTCGCCGAGGGCCTCGCCGTCGACGGCGGCGATGACCAGCACGTCGGCGCCCCGCGTGATCATGTTCTCGATCTGGGCGACCTGGTCCTCCACGACGTCCTCGGCGTACTGGAGGTCGGTGCCGAAGCCGCGGGACTCGAATTCGGCGACCATGTTCTCGCCGTCGTTGATCCAGCGCTCGGAGGACTGGGTGGGCATGGAGATGCCGACGACGCCCCGTTCGCCCTCGGGGCGGGCGGCGTCGCCCACGCCCCCGCACCCGGTGAGCAGGAGAGATGCCGTGAGTAGTGCTGCCGCAGTGGTCAGGTGTCCGCGCATGGGTGCCTCGTTTCTCAGCCGCGGTCGGTGGACAGGGTGACGACGGACCAGGAGACCGGGGGCAGGACCGCGGTGAGCCGTCCGTCCTCCAGCCGGACGTCCTCGTTGGCCGAGGGCGTGACCCGGTCCGGCTGGTCCGCTGTGTTGGTCGCGTACGTGTCGGGGTCGGACAGGGTGAGCGCCTCGGTGACCTTCTCCGCGCGCAGGCCCCGCAGGTCGGCGCCGAGGGTGACCGGTTGGTCGACGGAGCGGTTGACGATGAACAGGGCCGCCGTGCCGCAGTCGGGGTCGTGGGTGAGTGCGGCGTCGACGACGGGCACCTCGCCGTACCTCGCGGTGTCCTGGACGGGGGCGGTCACGTCGGCGCGCACCACCCGGCCGACGGCGGAGCGGGCGGTGAGGGCGAAGGGGTGGAAGATGGTCTGCCGCCAGGCGGGACCGCCCGGTTCGGTCATGATCGGGGCGATGACGTTGGCGAGCTGGGCCTGGCTGGCGGCGGTGACGCGGTCACCGTGCCGGAGGAGGCTGATGAGCATGTTGCCGACCACGACGGCGTCGGCGACGTTGTAGCGGTCCTCGATGACGCGGGGCGCCACCCGCCAGTCGTCGGTGGGCTGGACGGCCGCCTGTTCCTGGAAACGGCTCAGGTACCACACGTTCCACTCGTCGAAGGAGAGCTGGATCCGTTTGGGGTCGCGCAGCCTGGCTCCGACGGCGTCGGCGGTGGCGACCACCGAGTCGATGAAGTGGTCCATGTCGGTGACCGAGCCGAGGAAGCTGGCCAGGTCGCCGTCGTGTTCCTCGTAGTAGGCGTGCAGGGAGATGTGGGAGACGGCGTCGTAGGTCTCCTCCAGGACGGTGGCCTCCCACGAGCCGAAGGTCGGCATCGACGATCCGGAGCTGCCGCACACGACCAGTTCCAGGTCCCGGTCGGCCATCCGCATGGCGCGGGCGACCCGGGCGGCCTTGCGGCCGTAGGAGCGGGCGTCGAGGTGGCCGATCTGCCAGGGGCCGTCCATCTCGTTGCCCAGGCACCACATGCGGATGTCGTGGGGCTCGGGGTGTCCGTGGGCGGCGCGCAGATCCGACAGGCGGGTGCCGCCGGGGTGGTTGGCGTACTCCAGCAGGTCCAGGGCCTCCTGGAGGCCGCGGGTGCCGAGGTTGACGGCCATCATCGGCTCGATGCCGAGCCGTCGGCACCAGGTCATGAACTCGTTCAGGCCGAACTGGTTGGTCTCCAGGCTGTGCCAGGCCAGTTCGCGGCGGACCGGCCGGTCCGCCTTGGGACCGACCCCGTCCTCCCACCGGTAGCCGGAGACGAAGTTGCCGCCGGGGTAGCGCACGGTGGTGACGCCGAGTTCGCGGACGAGGTCGGCCACGTCCCGCCGGAACCCGTCGGCGTCGGCGGTGGGGTGGTCGGGCTCGTAGAGGCCGGTGTAGACGCAACGGCCCATGTGTTCGACGAAGGAGCCGAACGTGCGGCGGTGGACCGGGGCGACGACCGCCCCGGGGTCGGTGGTCAGGGACGCGTTGAGCATGCGTTCTCCGTTCCGGAAACTGTTCTTCTCAGCGGACGTACGGCCAGCCGTCGGGGGTCCACAGCAGTTCGCGCAGGGCCATGCGGAAGTCGAGGTCGGGACCCAGGTCGGTGTCGTAGTAGTGGTGGGCGAGCAGACCGCCGGAGACGGACTGGCCGCCGGAGCCGGTGATGGTGCCCTCCTCGGCGGCGATCACGGTGCCGCCTCCCCGGAGCAGGGGGACGCCGTCGGCGTCGACGTAGGGGCCGGTGACGTCGGTGGAGCGGCCGACGGCGATCTTGTAGTCGGCGCCGACCCGGCAGCAGGCGTCGAAGGAGACGAACAGGTAGTAGTAGCCGCCACGGTGGACGATCGCCGGCCCCTCCACGGCGTTGGGCGGTTCCCGGCGGTCGGCCAGGTGCAGGACCTCGGCGCCGTCGGCGACGCCTCCGCCGGGCATGTCGAGTTCGACCATCCGGATGCCGCTCCAGTAGGAGCCGAAGGCCATCCAGTGACGCCCCTTGGCGTCGGCCACGACCGCGGGGTCGATGGCGTTGTACGGGTCGCCGGGGAAGGACGCGAACACCGCCCCCCGGTCGACCCACGCGTAGTCGGGGTCCTCCGGGTCGAGGGTGGTGTTGGTGGCCAGGGCGATCAGTGAGCGGTTGGAACCGAACGTGGAGGCCGAGTAGTACAGGTAGTAGGTGCCGTCGAAGTGGTGGATCTCCGGGGCCCACAGGGTCTCGACTCCGGGGATCGCCTCGGTGATCCACGCGGGCCTGGTGTCCCACACCGTTCCGGTGTAGGTCCAGTGGCGGCCGTCGGGGGAGCTGCGGATCTGGATGTTGCCGTCGCCGATCTCGGGGTGGCCCGTCCCGAAGACGTACCAGTCCTCTCCGGGGCCGCCCCGGTGGAGGGCGGGGTCGTGGACGCGCAGCCCCCCGGCGAACGGGTGGACGTCGTCGGGCTGGTGGCCGAAGACCGGCAGCCCGGGGTTGTTGGGCGGCACGTCCCAGTCGTCCCGCCCGGCGAAGGCGGGTGCGGCCAGGGTCAGGGTCAGGGCGGCGGTGGTCAGGACCGCCGCGATCCGGGTGAGCGCGCGTTTCATGGGGGCTCCTGGAGGTGGGGGGCGGGTCAGCCCTTGATCCCGGCTCCGGCGACACCGGTGACGACGTGCCGCTGGAACAGCAGGAAGACGATGAGCAGGGGGAAGGCGCCGAGCACGGCGGAGGCCATGTCCCGGGCGTACTGGATGCCGTAGCCGCCCGTGACGGTGCCCAGGCCCACGGGGAGGGTCATCATCTGCGGGTCGTTGACCACGATGAACGGCCACAGGAAGTTGTTCCACGCACCGATGAACGTGAAGATCCCGACCGCCGTGAGCACCGGGCGCGACAGCGGAAGGACGACGTTCCACAGGATCCGCACGGGACCGGCGCCGTCGAGCCGGGCCGCGTCCTCGTAGTCGCGGGGGATGGCGTCGAAGAACCGTTTGAGGACGAACACGAACACCGGGGCGACCACCTGCGGCAGCGCGATCCCCCAGTAGGTGTCCACCAGGCCCATCTGGGTCATGAGGACGAACTGCGGCACGATCAGGACCTGCGGCGGGATGAGGATGCCGCCGATGACCAGAGCGAACAGCCAGGGTCTGCCCCGGAAGTCGAACCGGGAGAAGCCGTAGGCGGCCAGGACGCACAGCACCAGGGTGAGCGCGGTGACGATCACGGTGGTGATGAGGGAGTTCACCGTCCATCGGACGATGCCTCCGCCGCCCAGGACGAGCGCGTACGCCTCCCAGGTGAGGTTGGAGGTGAGCCACGCCGGTGGCATCGCGGTCGTCTCTCCCTCGGGTTTGACCGAGGTGGCGAAGGCCCACAGCAGGGGGGTGAGCCAGGCGAGGGCGGCCAGGACGGCGACCGTGTACAGGGCGGCGGCGCCGACGGGGAACCGGCGACGGCCGCGGACGGGGGCGCGTGTGGCGGCGTCGGCGTTCGGCGCGGACGGCGCCTCGGTGGTGGTGGCCATCACGCCTCCTCCTTCCGGGTGAACAGTCGGAACTGGGCGATGGAGGCGACGATGATCAAGGCCATGAAGATGTAGGCCATGGACGAGGCCAGGCCGATCCGCAGACCGACGAACCCGGAGTCGTAGACGTACTGGATGACGGTGCGGGTGGAGAAGTTGGGGCCGCCCATCGTCATCAGGTAGATCTGCTCGAACACGCGCAGCGAGCCGATGAGCTGGAGGACGGTGATGAGCGCGGTGGTGCGGGTCAGCATCGGCAGGGTGATCCGTCCGACGCGCTGCCAGGCCCCCGCCCCGTCGATGGCGGCGGCCTCGTAGACGTCCCCGGGGATGGACCGCATGGCGGCCAGGTACAGCAGGTAGTTGAACCCGACCTGCCACCACGCGGTGGCGATGACCACGGAGAACATCGCCGTGTCCTCGCTGAACAGCCACTCGGGACCCTCGATCCCGAACCGGCCCAGCGTGCCGTTGAACAGGCCCAGGCTGGGGTTGTACATCCACCCCCAGATGAGGGTCATCACCGTGACCGGCAGCACGAACGGGGCGAAGAACGAGAACCGGAGGAACCAGCCGAGGCGGCGGGCGTGGTCGGTCAGCAGGGCCAGGCCGAGGGCGAGCAGCACCATGAGGGGCACGCTCAGGAGCGTGAACCACAACGTGTTCCACAGGGAGGCGTGGAGGGCGGGGTCGGTCAGGCTCTCCCGCCAGTTGTCCACGCCCACGAAGGAGACCGGCCCCCCGGCCAGGCTGCGGTCGGTGAAGGTGTAGCCGAGGCCGACGACGGCGGGCCAGAGCAGGAAGAGGACGTAGAAGGCGAGGAAGGGCAGAACGAACCACAGGCCGGTCCAGGCGGGCGGTCCGCCGCGGACGTCGACGAGGTCCCGGGGCGCCGGGGGGACCGCTTCGGGTGGGGTTCGGGGTGCGGGAACGTGGGTCCTCTGGGTCATGGCGGGCTCCCTCACACCGGCGACGGAACGGACAGCAGACTGCGGATGGTGCGTTTGAGCTGGTCCAGCGCCTCTTCCGGGGTCTGGGTCCCCTGGTGGAGGGTGGTCAGCGCACCGGTCGCCTCGTCCTGGAGCCGTCCGGCCGATCCGCTGAACCAGGCCCGGGGCTCGAACTGCACGTTCTCGGCGGCCTCGCGGTACTCGGACTGGGGGTGCAACGCGTCGTACTCGGCGCTCTCCACGACCGGCTGGTAGGCCGGGACGTGGCCGCCCTCCGCCCAGGTGATGCTGTTGCGCAGCATCCACGCGGCGTACTCGGCGGCGGCCCGGGTGCGTTCGGGATCGCGGTCGCGCTGGTGTGGGAACACGTAGCAGTGCGAGTCGCCCCGTGTGCGGTGGTTGCCGAACACGTTCGGGAACTGGGTGGCGGAGAACCCCACCCCCGTGGCCTCCAGGGTCGGGATCTCCCAGTTGCCGTGGATCATCAGTCCGGCCCGGCCGTTGGACAGGTTGGCGGCGGTGTCGGCCAACATGGAGTGGCGGGGCGCGAGCCCCTCCTCGGAGAGGCGGTACAGGACCTCCATCGCGGCCAGGGCCCGGTCGTCGTCCATCTCGTAGTCGTCCTCGCCGAAGACGATGTCCCCGTCCTGCTGGCGGTAGAGCGCCCAGAAGTTCGCCCAGGGGTTCCAGGTGTCGACGGACAGGCCGTAGGCGCCGGTGACGTTCCTGATCTCGCGCAGCATGGCGAGGTAGTCGTCCAGTCCGGTGGTCTCGACGAGCCGGTCCTCCTCGTCGAGCAGCCCGGCCCGGCGGCACACGTCCAGGTTGTAGAACTGGATGAGCACGTGGGTGTCGATGGGGATGGCGTACAGCCGTCCGTCGAAGAAGCACTGCTCCCAGATGTGGGGCAGCACGACGGTGTCATCGATGCCGAACCCGGCCAGGAGATCCGGGTCGATCGGGTCCAGCAGGCGGCCGGGCGCCAGGCTCTCCAGTCGGGAGACGTGCACGGTGGCGATGTCGGCGCCGCGCCCGCCCGCCGCGCCCATGGCGACCTTGGTGTAGAACGGGGCGCCCCAGTCGAAGGTGGTGGCGCGGAGGTCGATACCGGGATGTTCGGCCCGGTAGGCGTCGTGCATCTCGATCATCCGCAGCCCGTCGCCGCCCGAGAACAGGTTCCACTGCCGCAACCGGGTACGGCCGTCGAGCAGGGTGTCGGGTGGGGCGCAGGCCGTGGTGCCCAGCGCGGCGGCGCCGAGCCCGGCGGCCGTGCCGAGGAAGGCCCGGCGGCCCATCCCGGGGGCGGTCCCCCGGGACGGGTCGCGGGTGGTGTTCTGGGGGTGGTGGGCGCGCACGGTGTGGCTCCTCGCGCTTGGGGGATGAGGGGTGTCGTGCCTGGGGGTGCCGGGCGGGGTCAGACCCGGACGAGCTCGATCCCGGCCTGTTCGCAGAAGGCCCGCCAGTCCTCCCCGCGCCGACCGGTGTTCATGACCATGTGGTGGGTGCCTCCGGCGCGGAGCCAGGCGTCCACGCAGCCGCGGATCCCGGTGTCGGGGCGGAACTGGCCGTAGGGCATCTCCAGCGCGGGCAGCGGCGGGGCGTCGATCACCTCGCCCTCGGCGACCACCAGCCGGTAGTCCTCGCCGCCGAGGGAGACGAGCGAGGCCAGTGTCGCCGGGCCCGGCCGGTACCGGAACAGGATCGTGGGCGGGTCGTCGAGGCCGCCGATGCCGAGCGGGCGCTTGATCAGCCGGACGGGCTCGTCGTCGCGGGCGATCCGCCAGTTCCCCTCCCCCATGTGGCTCATGAGGACGGAGTCGCTGGGGAAGTCCATGGCGTACATCTCGGTGAAGTGCCCGTCACCCGCGAGCTGGTGGCCCGCGTACACGATGGAGGCGGCCAGGATGTCGCCCTCCCCCGCGAATCCGTAGCCCTTGGCCATGAGGTTGGCGGCCGCGGCCATGGGCAGCCGCGCGAAGCGGCCGTCCTCCGCGATGGCGTCGAAGTGGGTGGAGTAGGCCCCGCACCCGTGCTCGACCAGGAGTTCCTCGATGCCCAGCTGCATGCGGGCGTGGTCCTGGCGTTCCTCCTCGGACAGGCGGGGGTCGATCTCGAACCGCTCGTCCTCCCAGGTCAGGAGGGCGTCGACGGCGGACTTGGGGAGCGCTCCCATCCGTCGGCGCAGGACGCCGGGGGCGATGGTGACGATCTCCGGGCCCAGGGCGCGCATCAGTGCGGTCTCGTCGGTGCGCGCGTCGCCCATGCCGTTCATCGCGTAGCCGAAGACCCCGACCCTGAGCCGCTTCCAGGCGGTCACCGCCCGGGCCGCGCGCGCCCAACGGCCCACCCGCTCGACGAAGGCGTCGCCGTGCCACTCCTCGGTGATCACCTCGAAGGGCAGGCCCGCGCGCACCATGGCGTTGGCGGTGTCCTGGGCGCCGTGGATGCCCTGGTTGTAGGTCATCTCGTCCATGCCCCAGGCGGCGGTGACGTTCGGGTCGGGCTGGATGTTGGCCAGGGCGACCGGCAGCCGCATCCGGCTGAACACGCGGGTGACCCGCAGGGAGGGTCCGTAGGTGAGCATGACGACGAGGACGCCGTCCAGGTCCTGTTCCTCGAAGGACCGCATGACGCGTTCGGCGTCGTCACGGCCCCGGACGGGCTCGGCGGCCACGCAGTCGGCCACGGGGGCGAGCCGTTCGGCGACCTCGCGGGCGTAGGCGGCCTGGCGCTCGGTGATGCCCGGGATCATGTCGTCGTACAGGGGCTGCATGATCCCGAACAGGCCGATGCGGGGCCGCCGGGTCGCGTTCGGCGCGGGTGCGGTGTGGGTCACGGGGTCTCCGTCCGTTGGCCGTAGACGTTCTGGTAGCGGTCGTGGAGGGCGTCGACGTGTTCCTGGGGCAGCCGCTCCAGCGGGCCGTGCTGGCGTGCCAGGTGCACGGTGCGGGCCACGTCCTCGCACATCACCGCGGCCTTGACGGCGGCGGTGGGGGTGGCGCCGATGGTGAAGACACCGTGACCGTGCATGAGGACGGCGGGTGAGCGGTGGTCCTCCAGGGTCGCGACCACGCCCTCGCCGATCTCGGCACCGCCGATGAGGGCGAACGGCCCGACCGGGATGTCGCCGCCGAACTCGTCGGCCATCGCGGTGATCACGCACGGGATGGGCTCGCCCCGGGCCGCCCAGGCGGTGGCGTAGGGGCTGTGGGTGTGGACGACGGCGCCCACGTCGGGGCGGGCCCGGTAGACGTGGGCGTGCGAGCCGGTGTCGCTCGACGGGGCGTGCCGCCCGTCGACCGCGGTCCCCTCCAGGTCGCACACGACCATGGACTCGGGCCGCAGGTCCTCGTAGGACACGCCGCTGGGTTTGATCACCATCAGGTCGGTTCCGGGGACCCTGGCCGAGACGTTGCCGCTCGTCCACGTGACCAGGTTCCAGCGGAGGAGCTCCCCGTGCAGTGCGCAGACCTCGCGCCGTACGGAGGCGATGGCGTCGGCGTGCTCGACCACGCGGGGGTCGGGGGCCGTCATCGTCTCTCCCTTCGTGTCGGGTGGTGGGGTTGGGGAACGGACGGGGGCCGGTCAGCCCCGGAGGGCGGCCCCGCGCAGGGACCGCAGCCGGTACAGGGCGTCGGTGCCGCCGCGGCCGAAGTGGTCGTGGAGTTCGGTGTAGACGGCGTACAGGTCGGTGTAGGCCGCGGTCCGGTGGGGGACGGGATCGACGGTGGCGTCCCGGATCCCGCCCATGGCGGCGGAGGCGGCGTGGATGTCGGGATAGGCCCCCGCCGCGACGGCGGCGTGGATCGCCGAACCCAGGGCCGGTCCCTGTTCGGAGGCGATCACGCGGAGCGGGCGGCCCAGGACGTCGGCGTAGACCTGGAGGACGAAGGGGTTGCGCACCATCCCCCCGGCCACCGTGAAGGTCTCGACCGGGATGCCGTGGGCCTCGAAGGCGTCGATGATGGTCCGGGTGCCGAACGCGGTGGCCTCGACGAGCGCCCGGTAGACCTCCTCGGGCCGGGTGGCGAGGGTGAGACCCGCGATGACGCCGGACAGGTCGTGGTCGACCAGGACGGAGCGGTTGCCGCTCTGCCAGTCCAGGGCGACGAGCCCGTGGGCCCCGACGGGCGCCTCGGCGGCCCGGGCGGAGAGGACGTCGTGCACCGACACACCCCTCTCCCGCGCCTCGTCGTGGTAGGCGGGCGGGGCGTAGGAGTCGGCGAACCAGCCGAAGATGTCGCCGACACCGCTCTGCCCGGCCTCGTACCCCCACATGCCGGGGGTGATCCCGTGCAGGGCCAGTCCGCACATGCCGGGCACCTCGGCCAGGACGTCGGAGTTCATGACGTGGCAGGTGCTGGTCCCCATGATGGCGAGCATCTGGCCGGTGCCGGTGGTGCCCGCGGCGGCGGCCGTGACGTGGGCGTCGACGTTGCCGACGGCGACGGGGGTGCCCTCGGGCAGTCCGGTCCACGCGGCGGCGCGGGCGGTCAGCCCTCCGGCGCGGTCGCCGAGCTGGGAGAGGGGATGGGCGAGACGCTCCTCCACGAACCCGGTGAAGCGCGGGTCGAGGGCGGCGAGGAAGTCCCGGTCGGGCCACCGCCCGTCCTGGTGGATGCCCTTGTACCCGGCGGTGCAGATGTTGCGGGTCTCGCGTCCGCACAGCTGCCAGACGATCCAGTCGGCGCCCTCGATCCAGCGTTCGGTGCGCTCGTAGACCTCCGGGTCCTCGCGCAGCACCTGGAGGGCCTTGGCGAACTCCCACTCGGCGGAGATCCGTCCGCCGTACCGCGGCAGCCACGGTTCGCCGCGTTCGGCGGCGACGCGGTTGATCTCGTCCGCCTCCTTCTGCGCGGCGTGGTGTCGCCACAGCTTGGGCCAGGCGTGCGGGCGGTCGGCGAGGCTGGGGAGTTCGCACAGGGGGACGCCGTCGGCCGTGGTGGGCATGACCGTGCAGGCGGTGAAGTCGCAGCCGACACCGATCACACGGTCGGCGGGGACACCGCTCGCGGCCAGCGCCTCCGGCACGGCCCGCCGCAGGACCTCCCGGTAGTCGTCCGGAGCCTGGAGGGCGGTCTCGGGGGCGAGGCGCTCGGCGCCGCCGGGCAGGGTGTCGGTGATGACGCCGTGCTCGTAGGGGTGCACGGCCGTGCCGAGTTCGGTGCCGTCGGCGACCCGCACGACGACGGCGCGTCCGGAGAGCGTCCCGAAGTCCACGCCGACCACGACCGCGTCGGGGGGTGCGCCACCGGCATTGTGAGCGTTAACATTTCGTGCGCCTGGGCTTCCGTTCACGGGGACCTCTCGACTCGGGGGGGCGGATGGGAGGCGGTCGGCGGATCAGGGCGGGCCCGGCAGCCTGGGAGCGGTGCTGTGTCTGATCCGCATCCGGGCCGGGACGACGACGCGTACAGAGGACACCGCACCGGAGGCGTCCGTCGAGGGTGTTCCGCCCCTCCGTGAGGCGGCGGCCCCCGGGCGGTGGCGGGTGACGGGAGGGCGGAGCGCCGAAGGCCCGCCCCCGTCGGACAGCTCGGCGAGGAGGACGTCGATGCTCGCGCGGCCGACCTGGTCGAAGTCCTGCCAGACGGTGGTCAGCGCGGGCGTGAGGTACTCGGCCTCGGGGATGTCGTCGAACCCGACGACGCTGACGTCGCCGGGGACCCCGATCCCGTGCTCGTGGAAGGCCCGCAGCACCCCGATCGACATCTGGTCGTTGGCCACGAAGACCGCCGTGACCTCGGCGCCCCGGGCGCGTTCCCCGGCCAGCCGCAGCCCCAGTTCGTACCCGGACCGGGGGCTCCAGTCGCCGTAGGCCGGTTCGGGGACGGGCGCCCCGGCCTCGGCCAGCGCCCGGCGCCACCCCTCGACCCGCGCCTCACCCTCCAGCCAGTCGCGCTTCCCGGCGATGTGGTGGACGGTCCGGTGGCCCAGGTCCAGCAGGTGGCGCGTGGCGGTGTACGCCCCGCCCTCCTGGTCGACGCAGACCACCGGCAGCCCCGACCCCTCGCCGCCCTCGACCGCGACGAGCGGCCGGAGGCCGGACAGGTCGGCGAGCGCCTCGACCACGGCCCGCTGCGGGGCGATGGCGATGCACCCCTCCACCGACTGCTCGACGAGGTAGGTGGCGGCCTCGACGACCGCCTCGCGGGTGATGCCGTCCAGGTTCACGATGCTCACGAAGTACCCGGCCTCGCGGGCGGCGTTCTCGATGGCGGCCAGGGTTCGGGCGGGCCCGAAGAGCGTGCTGTCGAAGGCGAGGACGCCGAGGAGGTTGGTCCTGCGGGTCACGAGGGCGCGGGCCGAGGGGTTGCGCCGGTAGCCCAGCTCCTCGATGGCCGCACGGACCCGGACCACCGTCTCCGTCCGCACGTTGGGGTGCCCGTTGAGCACCCGGGAGACGGTCTGGTGGGAGACCCCGGCCAGCCGCGCGACGTCGGCCATGACGGGGGTGCGTCCGTCCCGTTCGGACATGGGGACTCCTCCTCACCGGATCCTCCGGCAGTGACGTGGGCAACATTGTTAGCGCTAACATCTGAGGTGTCAAGGAGGTTTCGCGATGGTTTCCCGGGTTTCTCCCCTCCGCCCCGACCATGTGGACCGGCCCGGTGGACCTCCGGTGCGGGCCGCCCCGGCTCAGCCGACCAGGCGGGCGTGCAGGGCGGTGGCGGAGGTGTCGGTGAGCGAGGCGACCTGGTCGACGACGACGCGCAGCGCGGCGGCGTCGTCGGGGGCGGTCTCGTAGGCGGCGCGGAACTGCGGGTCCAGTCCCTCGGGGGCGCTCTCCCGCAGCGCGGCGACCAGCTCGGTGATCGTCCGCCGCTCCTCGGCCTGGTAGGCCAGCGCCTCCTCACGGGACATGACGAAGTGGGCGGCGACCGCCTTGAGCAGCGCGCACTCCAGGAGGGCCCGGCGGGGCAGGACGAGGTCGGCGCGGTAGCGGGTGAGCCGTCCGGGCCCGTGGGCCCGGCGGGTGGCGCGCTCGGCGGCCAGGCAGAAGCGCCCGATGAGCTCGCTGGTGAGGTTCTTGAGCGCGGCGAGGGAGGCGAGGTCGCCGGTGAACTCGCCGGGCCACATCGGTTCGGCGAGCAGGTCGGTGAGGACCTGGTCGAGTTCGGCGGTGTCGGCGTCGCAGTAGCGGTCGGCGGCGATCCGGCACACCTCGGCGCGCTCGACCGGGCTGCGCAGGGCGGCCATGCTCACCAGACCGGCGTGGAGGGCGTCCTCGACGTCGTGCACGGAGTAGGCGACGTCGTCCGACCAGTCCATGACCTGCGCCTCGAAGCACGTGCGGCCGGTGGGGGCGCCCTCCCGCAGCCAGGCGAAGACCTCGGTGTCGTCCGGGTAGCAGTTGAACTTGTGGGTGTCACCGCCCTCTCCCCTGCGCCACGGGTACTTGACGGTGGCGTCGAGGGTGGCCCGGGTGAGGTTGAGCCCGTTGCTGCGTCCGTCCGGGGCGATCACCTTGCCCTCCAGCCGCACGAGCAGCCGCAGGCTCTGGGCGTTGCCCTCGAACCCCCCGCACTCGGCGGCGGCCTCGTCCAGCGCGCGTTCGCCGTTGTGGCCGAAGGGCGGGTGGCCCAGGTCGTGGGACAGGCACGCGGCCTCGACCAGGTCGGGGTCGCACCCCAGGGCCTGGCCGAGTTCCCGACCGATCTGCGCGCACTCCAGGGAGTGGGTCAGCCGGGTGCGCGGAAAGTCGCTCACCCCCGGTTGGACGACCTGGGTCTTGGCGGCCAGGCGGCGCAGCGCGGAGCTGTGCAGCACCCGGGCGCGGTCGCGTTCGAAGGGGCCCCTGGCCCGGTTCTTGCGGGACTCGCCCGCCATGCGCGCGGTGTCCTCCGGCGTGTACCCGGGGACACCGCCCTCTGCTCCGACTCGGTTCGTCATCGTTTTCACGACTCTACTCACCAGTGCTGACGAAGCATGACATCGCCCCTGGTCAGGCCGCGTCGACGCGGATGTCGCTGCTGTCGTTGAAGATCCAGTAGTACCAGAGCGACACGGTCTCCCTCGTGATGTACCAGAGCTGGGTGCGGCGCTCGATGACGGCCGGTCCGGAGCGCGACGGGGAGGTGCCCGCCTCGATGCCGTGGTCGTGGGCCATGCGCTGGGAACGCAGGCTGTGCCAGGGGTCGGAGACCAGGGTGGCCGTGTCCCAGTCGTTGACCTCGAAGACCTCGGCGACGGCCCGGATGCTCTGGAGGGTGTCCCTGCCCTCCTCCACCGCGATGATCTGGTCGGCGGGGACGCCCACCTCGATCAGCCAGTTCCGGCCGGAGCCGGCCTCGGTGTAGTTGTCGCCGGGCTGTTTGCCGCCGACGGTGACGATCATGGGGGCGACGCCGTCCTGGTAGAGACTCTGGGCGTGCCGGAGGCGGGCCTCGAAGATCGGTGAGGGGACGCCGTTGTACTGGCTGGCGCCCAGGACGACGATGGCGTCGGTGGGCGCGCGGTCGTCCTGCCGGGCCGTGTACCAGACCCAGGCCCAGGTTCCGGGGGGCAGCGCGAGCAGGGTGAGCAGGACGAGGGCGACCACCCAGCGCACCCGGACGCGGCGGCGCCCGCGACGGCGGGACGCGGCCGGGCGCGGCCGGGCGCGGCGGGGAGCGCGGCCGTTCCCCGGGATGTCATCGCCGTGGTCGAGGGGCGGGAGGCCGGGACCGGGGCTCCCGTCCACGGGGTCCCCGGGGTTCTGGGGTTCGAGGGGGACGGAGGGGGTGTGGGGGTCGGCGGTGGGCGCGCGGCCACCCGTGGCGGGCACACCGCGCGATCCTGGACGTTCACGGACGAAACGGCGGGTGAAGCCGCTCCCGGAACCGTGGTCGGCCGGACCGGTCAGGCCGGTGGGGTCTGTGGGACCGGTCGGGTCGAGGGGGGCGTCCCCCGTGGCGGCTCCGGGCCGGGTGAAGGCCCGGGTGGCCGCGGTGCCCGAGGCGTCGGCGCTGTCGCCCTGGTCTCGGGTGAAGGCCCGGGTGGCCGCGTGGTCCGGGGCGGGCTCCCCCGCCCCGCCTGGTTCACGGACGAAGGCGCGGGTGGCCTCGACCTGGGGCGACCCGGTCTGCCCGCGTGTGAACACGCGTGTGCTCTCGTCGTCGGCATGGGCCGCGGAGACCGGGTTCTCCCCCGGGTCGTCGCCGCGCCCGTCACTCGCCGTTCGCACCGGCTCACCTCCGCATATCACCGCCTGGGAGACCATCCACCCGCTGGGACGTCCACCGACCGCCACTGGTTCGTACCTCTTCAATCCCGTAGGACGGTTCTGGCGACCGAAACGGAGGTCGTCGCACCCGGGGGGCGCCGCGTGCGGAGTGAGGACAGCGGGGAACAGCGGACGCACCAATGGTCAAGAATATATCACGATAAGATCACATCTCATCGTCTTGACCGTCGGGGTCCGGGATGAGTCTAGAGCGTCGGCGGCGGCCGACGTCCGCCATCCGGCGAGGTGAACGGGGGTGGTGTGAGTGACTCCGGGTACTCACACCACCCTCGTCGGCTCAGTCCGCGGTACGTCCGGCGGCCCGGCCCGCCTCCAGACGGGCGACGGGTACGCGGAACGGCGAGCAGGACACGTAGTCCAGCCCCGCGTCGTGGAAGAAGTGGACCGAGGCCGGGTCGCCGCCGTGCTCACCGCACACGCCCAGCTTGATCCCCGGACGCGCGGCGCGCCCCTCCTCCGCCGCGATGCGGATCAGGCGGCCGACGCCGTCCACGTCCAGCGACTCGAACGGCGACACCCCGAACACGCCCTTCTCCAGGTAGGCGGAGAAGAAGGACGCCTCCACGTCGTCGCGGGAGAAGCCCCACACGGTCTGGGTGAGGTCGTTGGTGCCGAAGGAGAAGAACTCGGCGTTCTCCGCGATCTGACCGGCGGTCAGGGCGGCGCGCGGCAGCTCGATCATGGTGCCGACCGGGAAGTCCAGCTCCACGCCGTTCTCCTCGCCCACCTCGCGCAGGACGCGCTGGGCGTCCTCACGGATGATCTCCAGCTCCTGCACCGTGCCCACCAGCGGGATCATGATCTCCGGGCGGGGGCGGCCGCCCTCGCGGATCCGGTCCACGGCGGCCTGGGCGATGGCGCGCACCTGCATGGTGAACAGGCCCGGCACCACCAGTCCCAACCGCACGCCGCGCAGGCCCAGCATCGGGTTCTGCTCGTGCAGCTTGTGGACGGCCTGGAGGAGCCGCAGGTCGTTCTCGTGGCTCTCGCCGCGCGCCTCGGCCACGGCCACCCGCACCGACAGTTCGGTGATGTCGGGCAGGAACTCGTGCAGCGGCGGGTCGAGCAGGCGCACGGTGACCGGCAGGCCGTCCATCGCGCCGAGGATGCCGTCGAAGTCCTCGCGCTGGAGCGGGAGCAGGGTGTCGAGGGCCTCCTGCTGCTCCTCGGCCGTGTCGGCGAGGATGAGGCGCTCCACCAGCTGGCGGCGGTCGCCGAGGAACATGTGCTCGGTGCGGCACAGGCCGATGCCCTGAGCGCCCATCCGGCGGGCGCGGGCGGCGTCCTCGGGGGTGTCGGCGTTGGCCCGCACGTACATGCGGCGGGCGGCGTCGACGTAGTGCATGAGGCGGTCGACGGCGCGGACGAGGTCGTCGGCCTGGTCGGAGGCGGGGTCGATCTCGCCCTCGAAGTAGCGCACGACGGGCGAGTCCACGACGGGGACCTCACCGAGGTAGACCTGGCCGCTGGTGCCGTCGATGGAGATGACGTCGCCCTCCTCGACCACCTCGCCGCCGGGCGCGGTCATGCGCCGGTTCTTGGTGTCGATGTCGAGTTCCTCGGCGCCGCACACGCAGGTCTTGCCCATGCCCCGGGCCACGACGGCGGCGTGCGAGGTCTTGCCGCCGCGGCTGGTGAGGATGCCCTCGGCGGCGATCATGCCCTCCAGGTCGTCGGGGTTGGTCTCGCGGCGGCACAGGATGACCTTCTCACCGCTGCGCGACCACTTGACGGCGGTGTAGGAGTCGAAGACCGCCTTGCCGACCGCCGCCCCGGGCGAGGCGTTCATGCCGCGGCCGATGCGGTGGGCGTCGTCGGAGGCCGCCGCCCTCTCGTCGAAGCGCGGGAACATCAGCTGGGCGAGCTGGTCGCCGGTGACGCGCTGGACGGCCTCGTCGAGGCTGATCATGCCCTGGTCGACGAGCTGGTCGGCGATGCGGAACGCGGCGGCGGCGGTGCGCTTGCCGACACGGGTCTGGAGCATCCAGAGCTTGCCGCGCTCGATGGTGAACTCGATGTCGCACAGGTCCCTGTAGTGGTTCTCCAGGGTCTCCATGATGCCCATCAGCTCCTGGTAGCTGCGGGCGTCGATCTTCTCCAGGTCGGCGAGCGGCACGGTGTTGCGGATACCGGCCACGACGTCCTCGCCCTGGGCGTTCTGGAGGTAGTCGCCGTAGACGCCGGACTGGCCGGTGGCGGGGTCGCGGGTGAAGGCGACACCGGTTCCGGAGTCCATGCCGAGGTTGCCGAAGACCATGGAGCAGACGTTGACGGCGGTCCCCAGGTCGGCGGGGATGCGCTCCTGGCGGCGGTAGAGGACGGCGCGGGGCGCGTTCCAGGAGTCGAAGACCGCCTTGACGGCCTGGGCCATCTGCTCGCGCGGGTCGGTGGGGAAGGGGCTGCCGGTCTGCTCGTGGACGATGGCCTTGAACCGCTCGACGAGGGCGCGGAAGTCGCCGGCGTCCAGGTCGAGGTCGTCGGTGATGCCCTTGGCGGCCTTGGCCTCGTCGATGGCGTCCTCGAACAGTTCGCCGTCGATGCCCTGGACGGTCTTGCCGAACATCTGGATCAGGCGGCGGTAGGAGTCCCAGGCGAAGCGCTCGTCGCCGCCCTGGTCGGCCAGGCCCACGACCGACTCGTCGTTCAGACCGATGTTGAGGACGGTCTCCATCATGCCGGGCATGGAGAATCTGGCGCCCGAGCGTACGCTCACCAGGAGCGGATCGTCGGGCTGGCCGAGCCTGCGGCCCATGGCCTTCTCCAACTCCTTGAGGTTGTCCTCGATCTCCGCGTCCAGACCGGCGGGCATCTGACCGTTTCCGAGGTAGTGGCGGCACGCCTCGGTGGTGATGGTGAAGCCCGGGGGCACCGGCAGCCCGAGATTGGTCATCTCGGCGAGGTTGGCCCCCTTACCGCCGAGGAGATCCTTCAGGTCCTTGTTGCCCTCGGTGAACTTGTAGACGTACTTGGCCACGGGGGCGCTCCCTCGTCATGTCGACGGCTCCGTCACGAGCCGACCCTTGCTGCGTGGGCGTGACTCTTCCACACTCTGCGACCTTCCCCCTCTATGAACCACCGTTTTTTGGAGTTTTAGCAGGTCAAAAGCATTAGAAAGGTCTATACCAATGGTTCAGCCCGGGTGCACGGATCCCTGTCCTCAGGATACGGGGGACGGGGCCGGGAGTCCCATGACACCGCTGGTCACAGCATTCACGTACGCAAACCTGGGCCTGTGGACCGGCTCGGAGGAGCCCCGGCGAACCACACGACCAATCCCGCCCCGAGACCGCACCCACCGGGCACTGTGCGACTCGACACACCTCTACTGGCAAGTAACCTACGCGCCCGTAGGTTAGGCTTCGGTCATCGCTCCCCACGGGGCGGAACACGAGAGGGAAGGTGCACGGCGGTGTCGGACGAGCAGACGCGGGAGACCGGGACCGTGGCGGGGCCAAACGACGACGCCGGCCCCGGCGAGGCGTCCGGGCGGGCCGCGTCGGCCGCCGGTGAGCTGCTGGAGGCGGTCAAACCCCGGCTGCGCGGGTGGTTGCACCTGGGCACGGCGCCCCTCGCCCTGGCGGCCGGGATCGTGCTGGTCTGCCTCGCCCCCACCTGGCCAGCCAAGGCGGCCAGCGCCGTCTACGCGCTCAGCTCGGTGATGCTGTTCAGCACCTCCGCCGTCTACCACGTCGGCCGGTGGTCCCCGCGCGCCCAGAAGGTGCTGCGGCGCATGGACCACTCGAACATCTACCTGATCATCGCGGGCACCTACACGCCGTTCGTGGTCCTGGTCCTGGAGGGCGGCCTGCGCGCGGCGATGCTGGCGCTGATCTGGGGCGGAGCGATCGCCGGGGTGGGGTTCAAGCTGCTCTGGCTGGGCGCGCCGCGCTGGCTGTCCACCGCCCTGTACCTGGCGATCGGCTGGGTGGCGGTGCTGTTCATCCCGGAACTGATCAGCGGGACGCACCCGGCGGCGTGGATCCTCATCCTGGTCGGCGGGGTGCTGTACAGCGTCGGCGCGGTGGTCTACGCCCTCAAGCGGCCCGACCCGGCGCCGCGCTGGTTCGGCTTCCACGAGATCTTCCACTCGCTGACCATCGCGGCCTTCGTCTGCCAGTACATCGCGGTGTCGTTCGTCGTCTACACGGCCGGCTGAAACCCGCGACGGATGGCGCCCCGACGGTGTGCGGCCTGCGCCGTCCACGCCCCGGGCCGACCGGCGCCCCGGATGGTCAGTTCCTCGTTGGCGCCGACCACGAGCAGCGTCAGGTCCCAGAGCCCGTATCCGGACGCGAGCTGTTGCATCCTGCCTGGATGGACCGCCCGGATCAGCGCCCCGAACACGAGCGGGAGACGCACAGGGTGGCCAGCGGCGAGCGCCAGAGCCGGAGCACACCGCGGTCCCTCCACATTCCAAGCCAGCTCGGAAGGTTCACGCCGTCGGGGTTCGTCTGCCAGTAGTGGTCGCCCACCGAAGCTCCCTCCGCATGTGTTCCTGGAACTCGGAACACGCGTGCAACCCAGGAGCCGCAGCATCACCGCCAACGGTAACAGACCGTATAGGCGAGTTCCGGATACTCCGAGGATCGCCAGGTCGACCACCCATCGCCGCGGCAGAAGGCAGTGGCCCCGTAGTCACTGGTGCGCCCGGTAACGACGACGTTCGAGGTGCTGCATGAGCCCGTGTTGGTGAACGTCGCCGTGTCGCCGCTGCCGCGCTTGAGGAGGCACTGCCGGACTTCCGCATAGCCCATGTCGTCCGGGTAGTTCATCGACAGGCACAACACACGGTCCAGATCAGCGTTGTTGGGACCAAGGAACGGCTTCCAGAGGTTGTAGCGCGGCCAGCCGTCGCAATTCGATGCGTCGTCTCCGCCGTAGACGGCGAGAACCGTGAAGTTCCCCGTCTCACAGGGCACGGTTCGCCAGATTCCGGGGCCGTTCGGGCCGTAGACGCAGTCACCCTGTTCGGCATGGTAAGCGTCTCCTCCGGGGTTCAGATAGCTCAGGCACAGCACCAGATCGTGACGGAACGAAGAGACGCTCCGGTCGCTGTCGGTGACGTCAGCACATCTCCCCAGGTCAGTAGTGCCGTAGCGGATGTCCACCACCTCGAAGGCGCCGGTCGTGCAATCCGTCGCAACCAGGTCCACTTCGGTACGCGTCCCCACGTCATAGAAGCAGGAACCGATCTCCGCGTCCCCTACCGGGTCGGGCGTGGCCGACGGTGTCTCCGTCTCCTCCTCGCCCGCCGTCACCCCCGATGCGTCGGAGTCGCCGCCGGGTGGTTCGTACGGTTCGTAGGTCCGCATGTCCGCGTCGAAGGCTTCCGTCTGTGACGGTGTGTAGGCGTCCGCGGTGGACGAACTGTCGCTGCCTGAGGAGACGTTCCCGAGAACGAGTACCACGGCGATGAGGCCGGCGATCAGTGCGGCGATCTGGCCTCCGGACATCTGCCGGGGCTGGCCCCCTCCCGGGGCCGCGTTTCCCGGTGGCGGCGTCACCGAGGAGTTGGACGCCGACGACGCGACCGGAGACCCCCCTCTGCGCCGTTGGGTAGCCGCGGGTGCGGCGGATGCCACCGGCACGATGGCGGTGAGCTGCTCGGCCCATGCCGTCGGTGTCGGCCGCCGAGCAGGATCCTGGCTGAGACTGGCTCGGGCCAGGTCGGCCAGCTTCGGGCTGAGCGTGGTCAGCGTGGCAGAGTCGGTGGCAGTCTGGTCATGGGCGAAGAGCCGGATGGCGAGCAGGGCGAACTTGTAGACGTCGCTGGAGCGGGTCGCTTTCTCCTCGCCTGCGGGGATCTGCCAGTCAGGTGTCTCGGCCTGAGGCAGCGTGGTGATGCCCTGGAGGCGCATAGCGTCGCAGTCGATGAGGAAGCACTCAGGCTCCGGATCGGTAGTGAACAGCAGGTTTTTGGGGGAGAGGTCACCGACGGTGATGCCGATGCGGTGGAGCCGTTTGAGGGTGGCGGCCAGGTCGGCCAAGAGCATGACCCGGTCGCGCTCGCTGATGTTGAGGCCGATCCCGGCCACGTAGGTGTCAGTGTTGAGCAGATACTCCAGGTTGGCCAGTCGTCGGGTGCCCCCAGAGGTACCGGCAAGGCTCCTGAAGGTGAACTGGAACTGGTCGGGGACGAGCCGCATGAGCAGCCCGCAGGTGCGACCGTTGCGCTGGACCACGGCCGCTGGCCAGGCCGTCTTGTCGCACAGCCACCGTCCTTCTTCGGCACTCAGCGTGCGGGGCAGATCCACCTGCGCGGCCAGCGCGGCGGCATCCAGCTCGGGCAGTACGGCAGGAGAGTACTCCTTGTAAGCGACGCCCCAGCCGCCGCCCACCGCCTTGTTGATCTTCTTGTTCGTGACCTGGTGCACCGTGCCCTGGCCGCCTTGTCCGAGTTGGCGTCCCAGGGTGAGCATGCCGTGTTCGACAACCGGTGCGGATGTGGAGCTCACTCCGCCGCTTCTCCGGTGTGCGGCCAGATCACCAGCAGCGTGCGGTCGTCGTCGAAAGTCTCCCGCGAGAAGTCGAGGAGGTGCGCGAGCCACGCCGGAGACGTCGGTGTGCCCAGGTGGTGGGCGAAGAGGTCGCCGACCCGGCCGTCCCCGTCACCGAGCGGATCCGCGAAACCGTCGGTGCCGACCAGCAGGGCGTGTTCGGGTTCCAGCTGCACACTGCTGTATTCCAGCACATCGGGCACGTGAGGGAGCGGAGTGATCTCGTTCGACACCAGCAGGGTGTCGGATCCGGTCTTGGAGGTGAACAGTGGCTGGTAACGGCAACTAGACCGGTCCAGCACCCAGGCCACCGAATCCGCGATGCGGCACAGCTCGACCGTGGGCCCCGCCGGGTCGGCGTGCACCACGCCGGCCACCAGTGTCGTCGCGTAGAGGCCCGCCACCTCACCCGTCTCGGGATCCTTTCCACCCAGGCGCTCCGTGGCCAGCTGCCGCAGCCGCTCGGCGGCGTGCAGCACTACGTCCCGGAAGTCCAACTCCCTTTCTCCGGACGACAGCAGGTAGAGCATCCGCTCCACCGCGGACCGGCAGGCCTCGACGGCACCGAGCTCCGAGTTCGAGGCGCTGGACACGCCGTCGGCGACGGCGAACACGATACTGTCGGTCGCCTCGTGGACGGCAGCCCGCGCCGCGTCCTGGCGGGGCCGCCGGTAGTAGCGATGCTTGGCGCCTCGCACCGAGGCGAAACGCAGGCAGAGGGACGGCGTCGACCAGCCGTCGCACTCGGTGTCGGGGAACTCGAAGGCGTCCTGGCCCGGTGGCCGGGCCTCGAACTCAGGACCCGGCTCTCCCACCGTGAGCCGCTGCCACGACATGGTCGGCGATGCGACGGGCGGGGCCGGAACTTGGGCCTGGCTGTGGCTGATGGCCCTACCCACTATCCGACCTCGTCGATCGCCATAGTGAACTGCTCCGGGCGGTTCACCACCAGTTGCGTACTGTCCGAGTTCAGTGCCTGGCCGGTGGCGACCAGACTCGCGGTCAGCGCATGGAAGAACTCGGATACAGCCCGCCCGATATCAGTCCCGGGCGTGGCAACGAAAGCGAACTCCGGCCGCGTCGCCACCTCCACCATGGTGCGGGCCTCGGCATCCCCGATCCCACAGGCCACGATGTTGGGTGCGGTCGGCGTCTGCGCCCGGTCGGTGAGCCGGGCGTGCGACTGCCGCCACACTTCCCCATCGGTCGGCTGCCCGTCGCTGAGGAAGAACACCACCGGCCGATGCACCTTGTAGCCCTCGCCCCGCAGCCACTGGACGTCGGACGGAATCCGGCCCAGCAGATCATCGAAAACCGCCCTGTAGTTGGTTATGCCTCTGATTTCTACCTTTGGCAGGCTGCTCTCGTGGCGCATGTCGGCCACTGCGAGACGCACCTCCACATCGTCCGCGAAACCCAGCACCGCCAGCCGCAGTTTGGCTGCGACCATCGGCTCGGCCCGCAGCCCCTCGCAGAGGGAGGTCAGACCATTGGCCAGGTCCTCCTTGTACGGGTTCATTGAGCCCGACTCGTCGGCCAGTACATAGGTTGGCAGAAGTATGCCCTTTGTTTCCGCCATGCGGAGTCGTTCCCCGTTTCCGTGTCGCACGTCCGTCGGACTGGTGCACGGCTGCGAGCTCAGGAGTCGCTCACACTCGGTTCCAGCCCCGTTCTCCAGTCCTGGGGTCTTGCCAACCATGGACCCAGACGCTGCAATACAGATGAAATATCGATGATGTGCGGGGTGAGAGCGGATGGGAATGGAGGCGTCGCGGTGGCCGAAGGTCCCTCAACGGCTGCGCGTCGAGGTGCTCGGGCCGGTCTCGGCATGGCGTGGCGCAACGCCCCTGGATGTCGGGCCCGCACGGCGACAGGCCGTACTGACGGCCATGGTGCTGTCCCGGGGCACACCGGTCAGCCATGAGCAACTACTCGACGGGGTGTGGGGCACGTATCCGCCGAAGTCCGGTCGCCGCGTTCTGCCGAGCTACGTCTACTCGCTGCGCAAGGCACTCGACCCGGAGGGGACAGGGCGTGCGAGGTCGGTGATCCGCAGCAGCGGCGGCGGGTACCGCTTCGTCATCGACGACGTCCAACTCGATGCAGACGAGTTGGACGGACACGCCAGATCGGCACGTCTGGCAAGGACCGCGGGCGACCTGACCACCGCCGTGGACAAGTTCACCGCTGCCCTCAGCCTGTTCCGGGGTGAGCCCCTGGCCGGGCTTCCGGGCCCTTTCGCCTGGAGCGAGCGGCAGCGGCTCTCGGAGCGCTGGCGCGCGCTCCGGGCCGAGATGCTGGAATGCCTGGTCCTGCTCGGGCGTTCCGGTGACGCGCTTGACGACCTGACCGCGCTCGTCACGTCCGATCCCCTCAACGAGTCTCTGATGGCGCTGCGCATGCGCGCCCTGTACGGAGTCGAACGGCAGGGCGAGGCGCTGAAGGCGTACGAGGCCATGCGTACGCGCCTCCGCGACGAGCTGGGCGTCGACCCCGGTGAGGAACTCCGCCGCGTCCATGAAGCGGTACTTCGTCGTGACGACGCATACCTCGTCGGCTCTGCGGCGGTACGCCCGGCCCAGCCGTCCGCCCGGCCTCGGCACGTGGTGAACGACCTGCCGGGCGTCGTCGGTCGGCTCACCGGACGCGCTCACGAAATGGGCCTGCTGACCGCGCCGTCCCCGTCAGACGCTGTGTCGATCGCGACGGTGGACGGCATCGCGGGTGTCGGCAAGACCACGCTCGCCGTCCACGCCGCCCAGCACCTGCGCACCGACCACCCGGACGGTTGCCTCTACGTCGACCTGCGGGCTCACAGCTCAGACCGACAGAGCCTGACGCCACAACGAGTCCTGCGGCGATTACTGCGGTCCTTCGGTGTGCCCGGCAGTGAGGTGCCGAACGACCTCGACGAGCTCACCGCGGCCTGGCGTGCCGCGACGAGTTCGCTGCGGCTCCTGCTGGTACTCGATGACGCCGTGAACACGCAGCACGTCGCACCGCTCCTTCCGGCCGGACCAGGCAGCAGAGTGCTGGTCACCAGTCGGCAGCGGCTAGTCGAACTCGACGCCGACCGCAGGGTCACCCTGGAGCCCCTGGAGACCGTCGACGCGGTGTCCCTGCTCCGGCACCTGGCCGGAAAGGAACGCGCGGACAAGGAGCCGGAGGCGATACGGGAACTGGCCCGACTGTGCGACGGCCTTCCGCTTGCGCTACAGATCGCAGGAGTGCGTTTGCAGACCCGCCCCGCGTGGACATTGGCGTACCTGGTGGAGCGAATGACCGGTGACAAAGGTCGGCTCAGTGAGCTCAGTGCCGGAGACCGCAGCGTGGGGACGGCCTTCACGCTCTCCTACGACCAGCTCCCGCAGCGGCTGCGCCGCGGATTTCGTGCCCTGGGCCTTGCCCCGACAGTCGAGGTCGACCGTCTGGCAGCGGCGGCCATGATCGGTTGTTCTCCCGCCGACGCGGAGGGGGTGTTGGAGAGCCTGGTGGACACGAGTCTGCTGCAGCAGACTCGCGCGGGTCGCTATCGCCTACATGATCTGGTCCGGTTGCACGCGCGGCGGCTCGCTCAGGCCGCACCCGCGGAGGCCGCTGCGGCACACACCGCCGTACTCCGCCTCTACCTGGACGCGGGCCGCATCGCCAGTGACTGGGGGCCCTGCGGATTCCCCACCGGACCGCAGCCCGACGGTGCGCCTTTCACGGACTGGAAGAAGGCGGAGAGCTGGCTGGACGCGGCCAGCGGTGAGCTGCCCGATGTCGTCGCCCAGGCCGCGGCGCTGGGCGAGGCGGACCACGCGTGCTGGATAGCCGAAGCACTCTGCGACTACTTTCTGCGCCGCGGTCGCTATCACGAGTGCCGGGCCGCCCTCGAGGCCGCACTCTCCTGCGTGGGCAAGGCCACCGACCAGCGGATGGCCCCCGCCCTGCGGAACGGCATGGGCATGGTCGACTTCTATCAGGAGCGCTTCACCGAGGGACACGTCTGGTTCACCGAGGCCTTGCGGATCAGCCGTGATATCGCAGACCAGCGAGAAGAGACCCGCGCCCTGACCGGGCTGGGAGCCGCCAACCTGAACTCGGGCCGGAGCGAGGAAGCGGTCGTCCAACTCACCGCGGCGGTCGACTCGTCCGAGCAACTAGGTGACAGTTGGCTCGCCGCGATGGCGCTCGACCTTCTCGGTATGGCCAACCACCTCCAGAGGAACAACGACATGGCACTGGACTGCTTCAGGCGCGCCTACGCCCACGCCGAGACCAACGGCCGACCCCATACGCTCAGCCGTGCCCTGTCCTGCATCGCGCACGTCCACATCGGTCTCGACAACCACCATGAGGCGAGAGATCTACTCCACCGCGCCTCCGACCTGGCCGCGCAGGGCGGAAGCGCGGTGCTGCACGCGCTCGCGCTGACCCGGCTGGGCACCGTGGAAGAGAGAGCCGGAGATTTGGGTAGCGCCATCGACCGGCACCACGAGGCGCTCTCCCAGCACGGGCTGCTCAACCCGATCACGGAACCGCACTACGACCGGCTGGAGATGCACATCCGCTGCCGATTGGGCCAGACCTACTCCATGGCGGGCCGCCTGAGCGAGGCGCGCAAACAGTTCCAGGCCGCGCTCGCCGCCCCCGGCGCCGAGGCACATACCGCTGAGTACGCACAGGCAAATGCGGGCCTGGAAGCCTGTGCGGTCGCCTGACCGTTGTGTTCCCGATGTCGGGATTGTGAGCGAAAGGGGCCGCACGGTCACCGGATAGACCCACGGAGTCACTCCAGCGTGGATCCTCATCCTCGTGGGCGGTGTGCTCTACAGCGTCGGCGCGGTGGTCTACGGCCTCACGTGGCCCGATCCGGCGCCACGCTGGTTCGGCTTCCACGAGATCTTCCACTCGCTGACCATCGCGGCCTTCGTCTGCCAGTACATCGCGGTGTCGTTCGTCGTCCACGCCTCGGGCCGACCGACGACCGTCCCGCCTCACCCGGCGTCCCCCTCCTTCGCGGCGAGGCGGTCCGACGCCAGGAGGAGAAGCGCGGACACGCCGAGCAGGGTGGCGAACCCGGCCAGGAGGAGCGCGAAGTCGCTCGTGAGCGAGGCGGCCAGGGGGCCGACGCTCGCCCCGGCGAAGAGGACGAAACCGTTGAGGGCCATGCCTCCGGCCCGGTCCGGCGCCGCCGCCTCGCCGAAGAGCGTGATCATCGCCGGAACGGCCACGGCGATGCCGACGACGAAGACCAGGCTCGCCGCGCAGACCCCGACGAGGGACTGGGCCAGGACCGCCTCCCCCGCCAGGCCGAGGGCCGCGGCCAGGAACCCGGTTCGGGCGACGGCGTTCAGACCCCAGCGCCGCGCCAGCGGGCCCACGGTCAACGCGGCGAACATCCCGGGCAGTCCGACCAGGCGGATCAGGATGACGTCCGAGGGGTCGAGTCCGAGCTCGTCCACGTGGGGGCCGAGGGCGGTGTACATGCCCACGAAGGTCAGTAGAAGGGTGACGTGGGAGCAGCACAGCGCCAGGACGGACGGCTTCACGGCGACTCGGCCCAGAGCCGCGAAGCGGTGTCCGAGGTGGCCCGAGACACCTCCGCGGGGGCCTCGGAGAGGGTGAGGGCGGCCGTCAGGCACGAACCGGCCAGAACCGTCGCGCAGACCACGAACATCCAGGGCCAGCCGAACCAGAGCGACACGTACGAGGCCAGCACCTGGCCGAAGATGCCCGCCACGAGGAAGGCGATGGACATCGTCCCGATCGCGGAGTTCCGCCGCTCGGGGGGTGTGGCCTCGGCCAGGTAGGCCAGGGCCACCGGTGTGAAGCTGGCCGCCGCCAACCCCTGGAGCCCCCGGAGGGCGGCCAGCCACCCGACCGACGTCGCGAAGGCGCAGGCGAGGGTGGCCAGGGACAGCGCGAGGAGCCCGGGAACCATGAGCCTCCTCCGTCCGACCTGGTCGGAGACGGGCCCCCAGACCAAGAAGCCCACCGCGTAGCAGAGGCTGAAGCAGGTCGCGAGGGCGAACGTGACGTCACCGCCGAACTCCTCACCCACCGGGGCGAAGAGCGGGATCGCGGTGTACAGCTGCGTCAGCACGATCAGGGCGGTGAGGACGAGCAACGCCACGGCGGCTCCGCCCGCGGGGGGGGGCGGTGCTCCGCCCCTGGATGGGAGCCGTCCGCCCGTGGTCGGGCGAGGGGGTGTGAGAGGTCGGGAAGACAAGGGGAACCTCTTTTCCAACGCGAACGCTGGAAAAGAGTTCAGTAGCATGAACCGCCCATAGCAAGGCTCGCGTTGGAAGTTGGTCGGGCACCGAGGAGACGTATTGGCCCGGGACACCGAGGGCACCAAGCGCAGGATCAGGGAGGCGGCCGTCAGCGAGTTCGCGAGGTTCGACCCCGACGGCACGACCATCGAACGCATCGCCGGGGCCGCCGGGGTGAACAAGGAGCGGGTGTACAACTACTTCGGCGGCAAGCGAAGCCTGTTCTCCACCGTCCTGCGCGACGAGCTCGCGAAGGTCGCCCGGGCCGTACCCGTCGAGTCCTTCGCCACGGAGGACGTCGGCGACTACGCGGGACGGGTGTACGACTACCACCGCGAGCGGCCCGAGCTGACCAGACTCCTGCGCTGGGAGGGGCTCGCCTTCGACGGCGAGGTCTCCGACGAGGAGCTGCGCCGCCGGTACTACGGATACAAGTCGGCGGCCATGTCGGACGGCCAGGAGCACGGCGCGGTCACGCGGTCGATCGACGCCGACCACCTCACCTTCCTCGTCCTCTCCCTCGCCGGGTGGTGGTCGGCGGTCCCGCAGGTGGCGCGCATGCTGGCCGGACCTCCCACCGAGCAGGAGCACGCCAGGCGCCGCGCCGCGGTGGTGGAGGCGGCCCGACGCCTGGCCCGCAGCCCCTGACACCGGTTCCCCACCGGGACGGCGCCGCGCCCTGCCGCACGAAACCGTCCACGAGGTCGGCGAACGCGTCGGCGGACTCGTCGCTCGGGTACGCGCGCGGAAATTCCGATGGCCTGATCCGACCGGAACGAGTCCCGTCAGGCGATGCGGACTCGCGTCGGCGCCCTCCCCGCCAGCGGAGGAAGAGCCGGGGGTAGGCCACCGGCGGCCTCTTCGCGTCCTCCACGATCCGCCGCGGACCTGCCCGAGGAGAGGCACGCGGGGCCGTGGCCGGATGAGGCCGATCACCTCAACGGCTCTGGTTCGCGCCGACGCATGAACGCGGGGTGCGCCGCGCAGTGCTCGGTGAGCCGGTCCCCACCCGGACTCCGGCATCGCCCACTCCCCGAATCAACGACGGAGAGCAAGGATCCCTGGCCCCGTCTCGTGCGAGCCCTGGTGCCTGAACCCCCGTGTCGGACTTTTTGTGCATTCCAGAACCAGGAATTTCCGTTTCTTCGGGATCTGCAGTGGGATGCCGTACCGAGGGGTTCGGCCGCGGCCGATGACCTCTGATGCTCCGACCGTTCGGCATCACTTGAAACACTGGTAACGGCAACCCCCCTCATCTCTTGCACCTCATGCCGAACCGCCCCTGCCTCGGAGTTCCACCACCCGATACGCACACCTTCCTGTCGATAGTGGGACAAAGTTAACAAAGAAGTCATTATTCTCAATACTTCAAAATGATCAGGTTTCCGAATTTTCCACCTCATGTGCTTTGTTAGTTTTTGTGGCAAGTAACGGCAACCCGAAATCCTCGGCGGGATGCCCCTCGCTCTGGCCACTGCCGGTCCGAAGAGGGCAGCATGACCGAGGCTGCATCGACACCTCGCCGAGGCTCCGACCCCCTCGGATACGAAAAACTCAATCAAGGCAGGAACACACGGAGGGAAGTCCATGACGTTCAAGAACATTTTCGACAACGGAGAAAGTGAAGCCAGGTCCGCCGAAGAGTCCGCCCGAAACGTATATGAAAAAATTCCCGGAGCTCGGCCCGAATGGGAAGGGGTCGACCCGGAGCTCTTCGACGGAATCCCTGAAGCCGAGCGCGATCCCAAGATCATACGTGAGACATCGCCTGAAGCACTCGACATCATGAACAGCTTCATCGCCCCCCTCTTCAAGAACACCCAGACAGCAGCCGCCAAGCAGCGCACGGCCAGCGAGAACCCCGAATCGACGTCCGGCATGGCATCTTCGGCCAAGGATGAGGCATTCAAAAAGGTCCAAGTGGAGATCGAGGAAGAAGACCGACCGGAGATCAGCGATGAGGAGCGGGAAGAATTGAGCAAAGAAAGCTACGGATCGGCCAAAAAGCGCGAGAAGGAGTGATGGCAGGGCGACCGACTGGAGCGATCCGATTCGGCGGTCTGGAAACTTCCCGTCCAGTCACGCCAGGTCGGATGCGGACCACCAGCCATCACTGACAGATCGTTGATTCCCACCACCCAAGGAGCTTGGCAGGTATGGGCGGCCCCACCAAGAACAACGTGAGTACAACTCATCTCGGCGAACGGTTCGTTCGTCATCCGCTGACCGGGCGGAACCTGAAGGAGCTCGACATCGCCGCCAAGGCCTCCGCTATCCTGGAGCGGGACAAGGACAAACTGAAAAGGAAGGCCGAGAAGAAAGCCGCGGATGGCACGGATCGATACGTCTCCCCCATCGGATTCTCCCTGAACAAAGTCCGGTTCGGTGCCTTCCCCGAGGGTGAGGACACAGCCCACCAGCGCGGGTGGCGCGCCTACATGACGGTGGGTGTGCCACTGGTCGAAGAACGAAGCGATATTGCACAGCCGCCTCCCGACGTGATCTCCAAGCAGACGTACGTCAATCGAACCGACCCCATCCCCACAGACTGGTCGCACACCGTAGAATTCTCGATTTCGAACACCATCAGCTGGTCGCTCCAGGGACAGGTGCAGCTCACCTTCGGGGCGAAAACCACCGCTTCGCTACAGCAGCAACTACAGAAGAGCATGGCGGCGAACCATTCTCAGAAGACCACCCTGAAGAACAGCAAGGACAATCAGGGCGTGGACTCGGAGTCCCAGTCACAGACGACGAGCACGACAACGGCCACGAGTACCGCCACGGGCACCGGGGAGCTGTCGGCGCAGCTGATGCTCGGGATCACCGCTTCTGTCAGTGGTTCGTTGACCACCTCGTTCAAGACATCGTCCACGCTGAGCGGGAAGGTCGGCAGCCGGGTGGACGTCCTGGCCACACAGCGACGCCAGGTGCGGAGGTTCGACTACGAGTTCCCCGTCTCCTTCGGCGGGTGGGTCGCCTTGTACTACCCCGAGCCCGTCGCGGTCAAGGAGACCCGTCCGAACGGCCCACAGGCCAGGGAACCGGAATACGCCGAGGTGATCGCATGGAAACTCGGCGAGACCGGCGCCCCCGCGGAGTCCTTCGACCTGACCGATGAAGGCAAGCCGTTCATGCAGAAGGGGGAGGCCGAGGTCGTTTCCACCCTCGCCGGGGTGCACGAGGTCTTCGAGCTTGAGGAACTCCATTTCGATGAGAAGTACCACCCGCTACACAAGGGCGGCGGCGAAGATCCGGAGAGTTCGAAGGAGGCTCCCGTCGAGCTCGCCACCGGATTGGGGACAGCCGACGGCCTCGCGCTGGACCCGGTGAGCCAGAAGGCGTACGTCACCGACCGATACAACGGCGGCAAGCTGTACAGGGTGGATCTCGTCAGCGGCGGCGTGGACTGGGTCCTGGAGAAGCTGGGACAGGTCAACGACGTGGCGCTGGACCTACCGGGTGGCAGGGCCTACGTCACCGACTACAGCGGAAGGCGCCTGTTCACGGTGGATCTGGCCGACCACTCCGCCTCTCCGGTCACGGTCGCCGAGGGCATGAGCGCGTACGGCGTCGCACTGGACCTGCCCGGCGGCAGGGCCTACGTCGCCGACGTCGAACAGGGGAAGCTGATCGAGTTCGACCTGAACAACGCGCCGGCGGAGAGGCGGCGCACCTGGGACGTGCCCAGGGCCGCCGGAGTAGCACTGGACGGGGGCAAGGCGTACGTCGGCCAGTACGACCGCGGCGGACTGTACGAGATCGACCTGACCGCGGACGGCGGCGCCCCGCGAGTCGTGGCCACCAATCTCGGGCAGAGCGTCCGCGTGGCGCTGGATGGCGCGGCCGACGCCTACGTCTCCGACTCGGGCGGGGGCAGGCTGCATGAGGTCGTCGTGGCCGGCGGCGAGGACAGGGGCCTGCGGCGTGTGGTGGCCGACAAGCTCGGCACGGTCGCCGGTGTCGGGCTGGACCGCGACAACGGCCGGATCTACGTCAGCAACCGGCAGGGCAAGCTGTTGCGGATCTCCGGTGTGCTGCCCGATACCTCGGAAGAGTCGTAGCGCAGGGCGTTCCCTCTCGGGTGGAAACCCTGAAGCCGTGGGCGGCCCGCCCACGGCTTCGTCGTCTTCGGTTGAGGGGTGAGGGAGGTCAGCCCTGCGCAGCCACACGCAGGAAGGTGCTCCACTCATCGGAGGGGAAGGAGAGGTAGCCCAGGTCGCGCTGGGTGGAGTCGCGGACCGCGAACCGGGTCGGCTCGTTCAGGAAGGGACCCGCCTCGACGCACTGACCGCCGCCGTTGACGCTGTAGCTACTGATGTGCCAGCCGACCTCGACGCACTGGCCGCCGCCGTTAGCGCTGTAGCTGCTGGTCCGCCAACCGACGACGGTCGACGTGTCCCGGTTCATTGATGGTTCCTCTCCAAGGCCGCGATGAACGCGGCCGAGTCCTCCGGAGTCAAACTCATGTCCCGCAACCGATCGTATACGTCGACCAGTTTGTCGACGTCGCCGCGTTCCAGGTAGATCCCGCCGCCTCGGCTCTCGATGTGTGCCACAGTGGAGAAAGGAGCACCCAGGTCGAGCAGGGTGAAGCCTCCCTCAGGACTGGGATGGGCCCCGATGTCGAACGGCAGTACGCGGATATTCACTGTGCCCGCTTCAGCCATCTCACGTAGATGGCGCAACTGCTTCAGCATGACCCCGCTTCCCCCGACCGGTCGGCGCAGCGCGGCCTCATCGAACAGCACCTCGTATCCCTGGATATTCTCGCCGTCCAGGATCTTCTGCCGGTCCATCCTCAGCCCGACCCAGCGCTCCACCTGTTCCGCTCCGACACCGCCATCCACCATGCTGATCAAGGCGTGGGCGTACGCACGGGTCTGCAACAGCCCTGGAACGACCAATGCAGTGAACATGCGGATCGTCTCCGCGCGGGATTCCAGCCAGACAAGGTCGATCGTCGAACCCCAGACGTCATCGCCCGAGTACTTGTCCCACCAACCGGTCTGCCAGACCTCGCCGCAGAGGTTGAGCATGGTCTCACGCTGGCTCTTGTCGTCCACCCCGTACAGGTCCATGAGTGCGAGCAGGTCGCCCCGCCGCACCGGAAACGTCCCCAGCTCGAACCGGCTCACCGAGGACAGGTCCTTCTGGAGGTACTCGGCCGCGTCCTTGAGCGTGAGGTTGTTCTGCTCACGCAGCTGCCTGAGCATCCGCCCCAGCCACTGGGCCCGCAGGGTGACGCGTCGTTCTCTCTTCGGCGGCATCTGACCCCTTCCAAAGTTTGATGCGAATTCGCATCAGCACTTGCAGAGAACCAGACTACATGCTTACCTAGCAATAGGTGAACGGTTCGTCACTGAAAGAAACGGACGTTTCTGGACACAAAAGACAGCCGCCCGGGGTGGGGTCATGAGCTTGGACCCTCTACATCCCACCTCGGGCGGCCTACAGGAAAGGAACGCCTATGCCAGTGGCAGGCATCCCCGAACTCCCACCCCCCATTCTCCCGCAGGCGTGGGACGAGGTCGACACCTCTGTGGACAACGAGCCCCCGGAAGTGCTCGCCCCGCACCAGTTCGAGCGCTACTGCGCGACGATCCGGAACCTCGTCGCCGCCTCCGGCCTGGACGTCGACGACTTCGGTTTCACCCCCGCCAAGTGCCTCGTCGTCCAGGACACCGACCTCGGCCTGCTCATGAAGCTCGAACTGCACCCCGACCGCACGGTGGACTGCGAGTTCACCCTGGAGGACGAACTCCTCGACCCCAGCCCCACCGTGGACATCGCCGCCCGCGTCGTCCGCCTCTTCCACCAGGGCCGCCGCCTCCGGAGGGCCCGCCTTGAAGAGGGCTGACCCCCGGACACAGATCGCGCCCCCCGTGCGGCTCAGGCCCCAGGGGAGAACCGACGCGCGGGGGCGCGATCGCCAACCGGATCAGGCGAAGCCGAACACCGGAGGGAACACCAGCACGACCAGTCCCGCCCAGGCCGCGTAGAACGGAAGGTAGGTGGTCTGCCACCGTTCGACCGCGGCGAACGGCCGCCTCCCCCGCACGAAGCCCGCCATCAGCCACGCCGACCACGCCAGGTGCACCAGCAGCACGAGGTTGAGCCCCAGCGCGGCGGTCTTGTTCGCGGTGAACCCGAACTCGGCGATCCGGGTCAGCATCGCCGTCAGCGCGACGGCGTCCACCGCGAGCGCCGCTCCGACCAGGGCGAGCTGGAGCCAGTCGAAGACGTTCGGCGGAGCCAGCGGGTCGCGGGCGGAGATCGAGTACAGCAGCAGGAACAGCACCAGCACCAGAACGGCGTCCATGAGGATGAGCAGTTCGCGGTCCACCGTGGTCAGCGGACCGTTCACCACGAGCGCGACCAGGTCCGCCAGCAGCATCAGCACCGCCAGCGGCGTGAACACCCGGGTCAGCACGGGCGCGATGTTCTCCACCACGCTCTTCTTGGCCTCCACCAGCCACGCGGCCACCAGGAGCGCACCGGGCACGCCGAACGGCAGCAGCCAGTCCTCGAAGAACGGTTCGAGGTCGACGTCGACCAGGGCGAGCACACCGAAGGTGAGTCCGACGAGAATCATCGACCCCAGCGTGATCAGCGCCAGGTACATCGCCAGCTCACCCACGAACCGCACGAAGTCCATGCGCCGGTCGTGGGACCGCCAGTTCCCGCCCGTGTGCAGAACGCCCACGAGCAGTCCCAGGACGACCGGAGCGTGCGTGATCGCGAGTACGGCGGTCATCCCGGGGGCCGGGTAGGGACCCGGGGTGGTCTCGAACGGGTAGAGGTTCACCGCCAGGGCGGGTACCGCCGCGACGACGGCCAGCGCCGCGCACACCCGCCAGGTGACGCCCCGTTTCCAGGCGAACCATCCCGCCAGGAACGGGAGCACCGTGAAGGCGAGGTTGCGGATCTGTGCGATCTCGTCGTCCACCGACGTGAACAGGAGCTTGACTGCCAATCCCGCGCCGACCGCGAAGGCGAGCAGCACACCGAGCTCGCGCCAGCGCGTGAGGCCACCCGCCCCGTCGTCGGCCTCTGGGACCAGGACCAGCTGCTTCCAGAGCCGGTGGGAGTGCTCGCGAGCGAACTCGCGCGACACCGCGTCCAGGTTGCCCATGCGCCTGACCGCGACGAGGAAGGCCTCCTCGTCGTCGAGGCCGTTCGCCCCCAGGTCGGCGATCTGTTCGCGCAGGTGGTCCTCCATCTCCTCGACGTCCGACGCGGAGATGGCCCGACGGCGGCGCACGAAGCCACGCCACTGGTCGATCTGCTCCTCCAGAACGTCACCGCGTGCGGCCTCGCTCATCAGGCGATCCCCCCTGCCGTGGCGGGACCGGGAAACGGGGGATGCGATGCTGCCTGCCACACCTGTCTGAGCGCGTCGGCGACGACGTCCCACTGCTTCTGCCGCTCGGCCAGCGCCTCCAACCCGGCCTCCGTGATCGCGTAGTGCTTGCGGCGGCGGCCCGCCTCGGACGTGCCCCAGGACGCCCGGACGTAACCGTTGCGCTCCAGGCGGTGCAGCAGGGGGTAGAGCATTCCGTCCGTCCACTGCATCCGTCCGTCGGAGAGTTCGTTGACGCGTTTGACGATGGCGTAGCCGTAGGACTCGCCCTCGGCCAGGATGCCCAGGACGAGCGGCGTGGCCGACGCCGCTACCAGGTCCTTGTCGATGTGCACGTGTACTTCCCATACCTAGTTCCGCTAGGGGTTGTTACCCTAGCAGACCTAGGCATAGAAGAACGAGGTATGAAGTTGGACCCCGACGAGGTTCCGACCGCACGACGGCGCGGAATCCGGCACCCGACACCGGGAACGCTTCGTCGGCGATCTCGGATCCCGTCGTCACAATTCGCTTACGCGGTAGGACAACGCGCACCAAACGACCGCGTACCGCGCACCCCCTACCGCTAGGTTAAGAACAGGATCTCGCGGTCGTGTGCGGCCCGGGAACCGAAGAGGCGGCCGGAAACCAATCCCCCCGGGTCCGGCCGTCTCGCCGTGTCCGGCACCCTGTTCCGCCGCCGGTTCCGCCCCTCAGGGAGTCATGGGAAGGCCCGGAAGGTCGTCGATGCTGGTGGAGTTGCGGGTGAGCCAGTAGTCGTCGAAGTATCCGGGGTCACGGCGTTCGTGGTAGCGGTCCAACAGGTCCCGGTCGCCGCGCACGTCCATCAGGGGCACGGAGAATCCGCAGGAGTCGGAGATGCGCCGGACGTCGACCACGATGATCGCGCGCTGCCCGAGGGTGCGTTCCTTGGCGAAGTGGGCGCGCAGCTCGTCGAACTCGGGGGCGTCGGTGAGGATGACCCGGCCGGTGCCGTGGAGGCGGACGATGTTCGGCGGCCCGTCGAAGGCGCAGAACATCAGTACGATCCGACCGTTCTCCCGCAGGTGGGCGATGGTCTCGACGCCGGATCCGGTGTAGTCGAGGTAGGCCACCCGGTGTTCACCGAGCACGGCGAACGTCCCGTCCATCCCCTTGGGGGAGACGTTGACGTGACCGTCTCCGGCGAGCGGCGCGGTGCCGACGAAGAACACCGGCTGTTCGAGGAGGAACCGCGCGAGTCGGTCGTCGATGGCGTCGTGGATCTTTCCCATGGCGGTGAGTCTGCCACTCAGGCCGGATCCGCCTCCGACCCGGGTCGCGCCCCCTCCCCCGGCGGCTCGGAACGGACGGGCTCGTAGCAGTCGTAGTTGCGCTGGGCGACGATCCTCCCGTCCCGGAAGTCGAGGAACGCCGCGACGTGGGCCCGCAACACGTGTCCCGCGGGCAGGCCACCGAGTGGCACGGCCAGCGTTCCGAACCAGGTGGCCTCCAGCGCGACCCGGTCACCCGAGGCGACCGCGCCGGTCACCTCGAAGTGCTGGTGGGCGAGCATCTCACCTCCCTGCTTCGACGCGGCGACGACCTCCGACAGGTCGCGGACGGTTCCGGTAGGGAAAAGGGTGTTGGGCAGTTGCGTGTGGACCAGGTCCGGGTGGAGGAACGAGGCGAGCTCCTCGGGCCCGGCGAAGCGGGACACCGCCTCGTGGTAGCGGACGGCCGTTCTGACATTGGGGTGGTCATCGAACTTCGACATATCGTCAACCATAGTTGCTCAACTATGGTTGTCAATAGACAATGGACTCATGGCAGAACCACTCGACCCGCACGACCTCGACACCGGCACGCTCGCCCTCTTCGTCGGATCCGCGGCGGCCTCCGCCGTCCAGGACGCGCTGGCCGCGCACGGATTCGCCGACCTGCGCGTGTCCCACGGCTACGTCTTCCAGCACCTCGTCGACGCCCAGCCCACCGTCGGGGAGCTGGCGGAGAAGCTCGGCATGACCAAACAGGGCGCCTCCAAGGCGATTGCCGAACTCCAGCAGCTCGGATACGCCGAACGCGTCCCGGATCCCGACGACGCCCGCATCCGTCGGGTCAGGCTGACCCGCCGCGGCCACGCGGCCGTCGACACCGCCCGCCGCGCCCGGGCGGACCTGGAGGAGCGGCTCCGGCAACGCCTCGGCTCCGCCTCCCTGGACACCGTCCGCACCCTGCTCGCCGATCTCCTCGACGAACTCGGCGGCACCGCCGCCGTCCGAAGGCGCGAGGTCAGGCCGCCCCGCTGACGAGGCCGGTCCTCGTGTGGGCCGGGACCGGCCCACACGAGGACCAACGTTCCGCGTTCTGTTCCGACCGGCTCCACCACCGGCTCCGAACCCGCCATCACCACGGTCACGCGGTTCGGGGGGCGACCCGAGCCCCTCCTCCGTGCCTTGTGGGTCCCGTCCGCACGGAAACCCCTTCACTACGGGCATTCCCAGCGATATACACGTCAGATGACCCCCGAACGAACCAGGCACGGTGAGGTATGAGCGCAGAGGGTACCGAAGTCGGCGGATACCGCCTGCTCAGGGAGATCGGCCGGGGCGGCTTCGGGTCCGTCCACCTCGCGGAGGCGCCCGGCGGCGGCCTGGCGGCCGTGAAACTCCTCCACGTGGATTCCGACGCCGATCCGCGTTTCGCCCGGATGTTCGCCGCGGAAGTGGACGCCGCACGCAGGATCAGCCCCTTCTGCCTGGCACAGGTCCTGGACGCCGACCCCCACGCCGACCAGCCCTGGATCGCCAGCGAGTACATCGAGGGCCGGACGCTCGCGGAGGAGATCAGAACCGACGGACCGCGCACCGGAGCCGACCTGCAACGCCTGGCCGTCTCCACCGCGACCGCGCTCACCGCGATCCACCGCGCCGGGATCGTGCACCGGGACCTCAAACCGGAGAACATCATGATGGCCCCCGACGGGCCGAGGGTGATCGACTTCGGGATCGCCCGGGCCTTCGAGGAGACGGCCCGGTTCACCGCCACGGCGAAGATCGGGACCCTGTACTACATGGCGCCCGAGCGGCTCGACGACGCCCCGCACCTGACCCCCGCCATCGACGTCTTCGCCTGGGGCGCGGTCATCGTCTACGCGGCCAGCGGACGTCAGGCGTTCTCCGGCGACCGCCAGACCGCCGTCATCAAGCGGATCCTGATGGACGAGCCCGACTGCGCGGGAGTCCCCGACGAGCTGCGCGGCCTGGTGACCCGATGCCTGGCGAAGAACCCCGAGGACCGCCCGAGCGCGCATCAGTTACTCAACGCCCTGCTGGGGCCCACCGCCGACCACCTGGACGTCGACACGGCGATCACCCGGGGAAGCACCGCGGTCACCCGGGATCTCGCACAGGAGGAGGCGACGCTTCCCCGGACTCTCCCGTACACGCGACAGGTCCGGATGCAGGGCACGCAACCACCACCGCCGCCCGCCCCGGAGGAGCCCGAGGCCGAAGGGGCAGAAGGGGCCGAGCGGAAGCGGAGGGCGAAACGACCCTCCGACTCGAAATCTCCGCCGTACCGATTCGCCGGTCGGCTCCACCACGGCGTGGGCGAGCTCGCCGAAGCCATGCGGGCCGACCAGGACGCCGCGGCCGCGGTGTTCGGCGACGCCGACGAGCGGGCGGCCCTCGCCGACTGGATCATCGAGGACCTCGAGGACACCCTGGTCGACCGAAGCCTGCTCCGGAAACCGCCCAAGGACCCCGCATCGGCGGTCCTCTCGTTCGTCTCCCAAGCGCGCCCCGACCTGCCTCCGGAGTACAGGGGGCTCGACATGCGCCTGTCCGCGCTGCGGGAGGGGGCGCGGCGGACACCCGACCCCCTGGACGGCACCCCCGACATCCTCCAGGTTCCGGGGGAGGTCCTGGACGTCATGGCCGCGCACGACTGCCAGGACCCCGACCACGGATGCCCGGCGGGGGGCGGCTGCGCCGAGTACCGGCGCCTCCTCGACGACGCCCGGGCCGCGATGGACTCCTATACCGCCGCGCGCGCTCCCTACCTGCGGTGGGCTGGGAAGAACGGGCTCAAGAACGTCGGGAAGTCCGGCTTCAAGGCGCAGAAAGAGGCGTTCGTCCACGCGCTCCTCACCGTCGACGAGTGGCGGGGGCTGGTGGACGAGGACCGCGCGTCCCTGGACGAGGAGTGGCGGGCCGCGCTGCCGCCCCTACCCCCGGCCGACACCCCGCAAGCGGAGCGGGTGGCTCAGGGCCTCCTGGTCCGCGTCCTGTGCCGGGGCATCCGGAACCTGACCGCCGGACATGAGGAACGCAGCTCCAGGAGGAAGCGGTTGACCGCCTACGTGGAGGCGCAGGTGAAGGCCAACCGGACGATGGCGGAGAATGACAGCTGGGGCTGGGGCCTCATCGTCGCCGCGATAACCTTCGCCATCGTGGGTTGGGCCGGAGTCTCCTCTCACGAGGCACCCCGGATCGGTCCGGGCCTGCTCGCGGCCTTCGTCGTCTACGGTTCGATCGTGACATGGGTGGAGTCCGCCGCGAGGTCCAGGGCGAGGCAGATCCTCAGTCGGGTCGAGGTCCCCTATCCCTGGATCAGCGACCCCCAGGAGAGAACGCAGCGCGCGAAAACGGACGTCAGCTCGCTGTTCAAGGAGATCCGTCGGCTGGAACGTGCCCGTGAGGAACTGGCGAACCTCTCCCGGAACACGTGAGTCCCGCCCGGAGGCCCCTCCCCCCACGACGCACACGGCCGCCCGCTCCACACGGGGACGGGCGGCCGTCGTTGACTCAGGTGGCGGCGGGTCAGCAGCCCGGCAGGCGCTCGAACAGGTAGGTCTCCACCTGGTCCAGGGACACCCGCTCCTGCGACATGGTGTCGCGCTCGCGCACGGTCACCGCGTTGTCGTCCAGGGTGTCGAAGTCCACCGTGACGCAGAACGGGGTGCCGATCTCGTCCTGGCGGCGGTAGCGGCGGCCGATCGCGCCCGCGTCGTCGAACTCCACGTTCCAGCGCTTGCGCAGGGCGGCGGCCAGGTCACGCGCCTTCGGCGACAGGTCGGCGTTGCGCGACAGCGGCAGCACCGCGGCCTTGACCGGGGCCAGGCGCGGGTCCAGCCTCATCACGGCGCGCTTCTCCATCTTGCCCTTGGCGTTGGGCGCCTCGTCGACGTTGTAGGCGTCCAGCATGAAGGTCAGCACCGCCCGGTCGACACCGGCCGCGGGCTCGATGACGTACGGGATGTACCGCTCGTTGTTCTCCTGGTCGAAGTACGACAGGTCCACACCCGAGTGCTCGGAGTGCGTCTTGAGGTCGTAGTCGGTCCGGTTGGCGATACCCTCCAGCTCACCCCACTCGCTGCCCTGGAAGTTGAAGCGGTACTCCACGTCCACGGTGCGCTTGGAGTAGTGGGACAGCTTCTCCTGCGGGTGCTCGTACAGCCGCAGGTTGTCCTTGGCGATGCCCAGGTCGACGTACCACTGGAAGCGGGTGTCGATCCAGTACTGGTGCCACTCCTCGTCACTGCCCGGCTTGCAGAAGAACTCCATCTCCATCTGCTCGAACTCGCGGGTCCGGAAGATGAAGTTGCCCGGGGTGATCTCGTTGCGGAACGACTTGCCGATCTGGCCGATGCCGAACGGAACCTTGCGCCGCGCGCTCTGCTCGACGTTCTTGTAGTTGACGAAGATGCCCTGCGCGGTCTCCGGGCGCAGGTAGGCCAGGCCCTTGTCGTCCTGCACCGGCCCCAGGTGGGTGCGCAGCAGGCCGTTGAACATGCGCGGCTCGGTGAAGGAGGCCTTCGCGCCGCAGTTCGGGCAGGCGAGCGAGGCCAGCCCGTCCTCGGGCTCACGGCCGTGCTTCTCCTCGTAGGCCTCGATGAGGTGGTCGGCGCGGAAGCGCTTGTGGCAGGACTGGCACTCGGTGAGCGGGTCGACGAAGGCCTTCACGTGGCCGGAGGCCTCCCAGACCTCACGGGCCAGGATGACGCTGGAGTCGAGGCCGACGATGTCGTCCCGCTCCTGCACCATCGAACGCCACCACTGGCGCTTGACGTTGGCCTTCAGCTCCACACCCAGGGGGCCGTAGTCCCAGGCGGCGCGCAGACCTCCGTAGATCTCGCTGGAGGGGTAGACCAGACCTCGCCGCTTGGCGAGGTTGACCAGTGCGTCCATTGCCTCTGACTTGGCGGCCATGGGTGACTCTCCATCCGGCTGGCGGTCGGTGGATCGCGGTGCGCGATACATCGGTACTGATCGTGGGGCGGAACACGCGGTGAAACCAGGGAGAGGCACCCGCGGATCCGCTCTCCCAGCCTAGAGCACACGGCCGCCCGGCGTGCACGGATCAACCGACGACGCACCGGTGGTCAGGGGCCTCAGCCCCCGGCTCCGCCGCCCGCCAGGATCTCGAAGGCGGTCGGTTCGTCGATGGCTCGGGAGAGCAGCGGCACCGCGTTGACCTTCACGTCGAAGTCCGACAGCGCCCGTCGGTAGTAGCCCGCGCCGTCCCACTCGGTGACCACGGTCCACAGCGACGGGTCGTCGGCCGCGCGGCCGATCCGGTGCCCCCGGAACCCGGGGCGGCGCGCGAGCGCGTCCACGGCGGTGGCGGCGTCGGTCTGGAAGGTCTCGGTGTCGGCCTCGGGCACGGAGTATCGGGTGATGACGATCACCCCACCATTCAACCGCACGGGGTCCGAAGCGCGCGCCGGGGCCCGTGCCGCACGGGCGCCCCGGGAGCGCGGGCCCGGGGCGCCGACGCGTCAGGACCCGCCGAACACCCGGTCGACCACGCGCTTGGCCGCGTTGCCGTCGTCCAGCGGACAGAACCGGTCGACGAAGGCGCGGTAGGCGTCGCCGTGCCGGTCGGCGACCTCGTCGATGTCCAGCAGCGCCCCGATGACCTCGTCGGACTCGGTCAGCAGCGGCCCGGGGGCGGTCTGTTCGAAGTCGAAGTAGAACCCGCGCAGGTTGTCCCGGTAGCTCTCCAGGTCGTAGGTGAAGAAGAGCATCGGACGGCCGGTGTTGGCGAAGTCGAACATCATCGACGAGTAGTCCGTGACGAGCACGTCGGTGATCAGGAACAGCTCCATGACCTCCGGGTACAGCGACACGTCGAAGACGAAGTCCTCCCCCACGACGGGCACGCTGTCCACCACGCGCGGGTGGCGGCGCACCATCAGCACGTGGTCGCCGCCGAGCTTGTCGTACATCCGGCGCAGGTCCAGGTGCAGGTCGAGCTTGTGCTTGCCGCGCGTGTAGTACTTGTCGTCCCGCCAGGTCGGCGCGTACAGCACGACCCGCCTGCCCTCGGGCAGGCCCAGGCGGCGGCGGGTGCGCTCGGCGATCCGCTCCCGGTCGGGCGAGAAGAAGATGTCGTTGCGCGGGTAGCCGGTCTCCAGGATCTCGCCCTCGAACCGGAACGCGCTGCGCAGGATCGGCGTCGCCCACGGGCTCGGCGAGACGAGGTAGTCCCACTGCCGGGTCTCCCACGCGAGCTTGTCGAAGTAGTCGCGCGACTTCCCGCGAACGTTCTCCACGTCGAAGCCGATGCGCTTGAGCATCGACCCGTGCCAGGTCTGCACCACGACCTGGTCGGGGCGGCGGTGGAACCAGGCGGGCTCACGGGAGTTGGTCACCAGGTAGCGGCTGCGCGCGAGCGCCCGGTAGTACTCGCGGCCCCGGAGCCGTACCGGGGCCAGGTCCTCGGGCAGGCTCACCTGCCCGTCGGCGACCAACCAGGACATCGGGTAGCGCGCCCACCGCTCACGGCGGCGCAGCTCGGCGTAGATACTCCGCGGACTGTCGGAGCACTGGCGTCCGGTGTAGGCGTCGAAGAGGATGCCCTCGGTGATCGGCTCGCGCCGCTGGGCGGGGTAGAACGTCTCGCGCAGCTCGCGCTGGGCGAAGGCGCCGCGCTCGGCCGGACGCAGGTCGCTGCCGACCCGTAGGACGGGGATGCCCCGCCCCTGGTAGCTCAGCGTGTACGAGCGCTCCCGTGTCTCCAGCGGGGCCGGGAGGTCGGCGATGAGGGCGTCGGTGAACTCCACCCCCACGTCCGTGGCGCCCCGCTCGGGGTCCGGGCGGCCGCCGTCGGTGACCCGGCCCCACAGTTGGTAGGACCCGGCGGGCAACGACAGTGTGCCCGACAGCGTGGCGATGTCGGCCGGGGAGAACAGCGCCCTGAAGCGGGAGCCGGTCCGCTCCACCCGCAGCGCGTGCTCCTCGTCCCGGCCGCGCGCCTCGGCCACCAGCCCCAGGTCGGCGTCGGCGTTGAACTCACCCTCCAGGACGAGGTCGCGCCCCTCCCAGCGGGCGGCGGTGACCATCGGTCGGGCGTGCCCGGCGCGCAGTCTCAGGTAACCGGTCGCCGTCCGCTGCACGGCCAGTTCCCGGTGCGTGTCCTCGGCGGCGTAGGCGGTGGTGGCCACCTGGTCGGGCAGGACGATGGGGACGGGCTCCCCGTCCGGTGCGACCAGGTACGCCTCCCACTCCTCCTGGCGGATGACGCCTCCGCACTCGCTGACGCCGCGGTCGAACAGGTCGTCGGCGCCGACCCGGGCGGTGAATCGCCCGTCCCGGACGGTGACGGGGTAGGTGAGCACGGCCGTTCCCGGGCCGCGGACCAGGCGCAGGCGGTCGGCCCGGGCGGCGGTCGTGGAGAGCGGTTCGCCCTCCAGTTCCAGCTCGCCGCGGCGGGCGTCGAAGCGGTGGCCGCTGATCCGGGCGCGCGCCGGCTCGACGGCGACCACCAGCTGGCGGTCCTGGTTCCACTGCGGCCGGACCCACACGTCCGTGTCGACCCGGTGGTAGCCGGGGCGCTCGGGCGGTCCGGGCACGGGCCCGGAGACGATCCGGCGGCGGGTGAGCCCCCGGTTGAACACGACCAGCTCGACCTTCCAGCTCCCCGGTTCCCACCGGCCGGAGGCGCGCAGCTTGCGGGGGTCGAGGACGACGGTGAAGCCGCCGTAGTCGTGGCGGGCGGCGTCGGCGACGTCGGGGAGGCGGTACTCGGCGGCCAGGCGCGTGCGTACGGGCAGACGGACGCGGCGGCGGGTGTCGGTGTTGACCGCGAAGGCGACGACGTGCTGCTGCCACCGCCTGCGGGCGCGCAGGTGGCGGATGCCGACCCGGCCGCTGATGTGCAGGCGGCCCCCCTCCCAGTGGATGTCCTCGGTCTTCTGGCGGACCCTGAGTTCGTCGTCGAAGCGGTACACCTCGCGGGGCACGGCCTTGGCGGGATCCTCGGACTCGAAGAAGGGGTAGCGGATGTAGTAGCCCAGCCCGCGCCGCACGACGTCGGCCTTCCCGAGTTCGACGCTGCGCGCGAAGGTGACCACCTCGATGAGGTCGTCCACGCGGCCCTGGCGGACGAGGTGGTACAGCAGGCGGTGCAGGGCGCGCAGGTTCCCCAGGACCCCGGGTGAGACATGGTCGAGGTAGCCGTTCAGCAGGCCGACGACGGCCGCGCGCACCGGGGGTTCGGCGTCGTCCAGGCGCATGACCAGGGAGCGCAGCTCCCCCTGGAGCAGGGCGCGGTCCCACAGGTCGCGGTCGGCGGTGGCCAGGCTCCCGGCGAGTTCGCGCATCGCGGTCAGGCGGCGGGTGAGGACGTCGGTGTCCAGGGCGATCGGGACTCGTTCGCGTTCGCGGATGAGCAGGACGGGCGCGGGCAGGACGTCGACCGCCCCGGCGGTGAGGGCGGCGCGGCGCAGGCCGAGGTCGGCGTCCTCGGGGGCCAGGCCGTGGTCGGGCAGGGAGTCCCAGAACGCCCTGCGCCAGAGCTTGTTGCCCAGGGCGCGGTCGGAGGCCAGGGTGGGGAGGGCTCGGGGGTCCTCGGCCAGGCGGGCGCGCGTCGCGTACCTGCGGTGGGCCTTGGACTGGGCGGCGCCGAGCTCGTTGAACTGGTAGGCGTTGCCGACGACCAGGTCGGAGCGGGTGTCGGCGGCGGTGCGCGCGAGGTAGGCCAGGGCGTAGCCGGTCAGGGCGTCGGCGCCGTCGAGGAAGAGCAGGTGCGTACCGGTGGCCGCGGCCGTGCCCCGGGCGCGGGCGGTGGGACGGTCGGGGGCGGGCTCGGCGTCGAGGAGCGTCACCGCGAGGCCGGGCGGCGGGGAGGCCGCGAAGGCCGCGGCGGTGGCGAGGGCGTCCTCGCGGGCGGACTCGACCGACTCGTCGCCGTTTTCCCCCTGACGGGCGGCTCCGTCGGACTCGGCGTCGACGTCGCGCTCCTCGGCGTCGTCGGCGGCCGGCCGCCCGGGGGATGCGTCGTCACCGGGAGCGGCGTCGTTTCCGGCGCGTACCGGGACGAGGACGACCTGGAGGTCGCGGTCCGGACGGGGGTCGGGCACCTCCTCGGAGCGGTCCCCGCCGCGTTGGCGCGCCAGGGAGTCGAGGCAGTGCTGCAGGTGTGGCTCGGTGACGTCGAACGTCACGATGACGGTGGGTTCGGGCACGGAAGTAGACACACTCCGGAGGGTTCGCTGCGGCGGGCGACGGGCGGCACCGACTGACACGGGCCGCATCGGACTGCTAACCGAATGTAGATGATCTCTGCCCCCGGGAAGGCCAGGTTCGGGCCACCCGGCCGGGGACGCCGAACCGCGCGAGGGCGTGCGGCGGCCGCGGAGTACGCCCGTTTCCGACACCGCGGCGGGGGGCACTAGGGTCAGGGGAAACAGGCGTCGGGGCACCGTGCCCCGCGGCGCGACGGACGGGAGGAGCACCGGCCGCCGCACCGGCCCGCAGGCCCCACGGGAACGAGGAACACACGGCGATGGTCCCCCCGGAACACGGTGAAGAACGGCGCCACGACACCGGCCGCCCCCTCCCCGACGGTGACTCCTTCCAGACCCCCGGCGCCGGTCGGTTGCGCCAGGCGGTCGAGGGCCGCAGCGCGGTGCCCCTGGTGTGGCTGTACCAGTGTCCGCGCTGGTTGCCGCCGTTGGTTCTGGGCGTGCTGTTCATCGCCGGGCTCACGGCCCCCTGGTGGTTGGGCGCCCCGTGCCTGCTGCTGATCCTGGTGTTCCTGCTGTGGCTGGCCTACCTGGCGTGGCCGTCCCTGAACGCCCGGCAGCGGGCCCCGCGCGTACTCATGGCCGTGGTCGTGGCGGTTCTGACGGTGGCCCGCCTGCTCGGGTTCTGAGGTCCTCCACGGCCTTCACGCACGCCTGCGGGGCGACCTTCGCACCGGCGGCCGCCGTCCGCGGCCGCCTCGTGGGGGGCGGAGTCCCGCCACCGCGCCTTCGCTGCGACTCCGCCCCCCTTTTTGACAATCATTTTCATTTTCCCCATACTGAAACCGTGTCAGACCAGATCACCCGGGGCGGAGCAGAGACTCCGCCCGCCTTCCAGATCGTCGACGCCCGCGTCGCCTACGACGGCAACCCCGTCCTCGACGGCCTGAGCCTCGACGTGGCCCCGGGCCGGACCACGGCCGTGCTGGGCCCCAACGGGTCGGGCAAGTCGACGCTGATGCGCGCGATGCTCGGCATCGTGCCGCTCGCCTCGGGCGAGATCCGGCTGCACGGCACACCGCTGCGCCGGTTCCGCGACTGGCGCCGCATCGGGTACGTCCCGCAGCGGCTCACCGCCGGTGGCGCCGTCCCCGCCACGGTGCGCGAGATCGTCGCCTCCGGTCAGGTCGCCGCGCGCGGACGCCTGTCCCTCCTGCCGAGCCGCTCCGACCGCGCCGCCGTCCACGAGGCCCTGGAGGCCGTCGGTCTGGCCGACCGCGCGCGCGACGCCGTGCGCGAACTCTCCGGCGGACAGCAGCAGCGGGTGCTCATCGCCCGCGCCCTGGCCGGCCGCCCGGACACCTTCGTCATGGACGAGCCCATGGCGGGCGTGGACGCGGAGAACCAGCTCGCCCTCGCCAGGACCATCACCCACCTGCGCGACCGGGGCTCCACCGTGGTCCTGGTGCTGCACGAGCTGGGGCCGCTGGAGGACGTCATCGAACGCTCCGTCGTCCTCGACGAAGGACGCGTCGTCCACGACGGGGACGCCCCCGCCGTGACCGGCGCCTGCGCCCGTCCCGGCCACGAGCACCAGCACCCCCACCCCGACCCCAACGATCCCGACCCGCGCGCGGCGGAGGCCACGGACGGCGCGCCCGCGGACCTGATCCGACTCGAGGTGCCCGGCCGTGACTGAACTGCTCCAGTACGAGTTCATGCGTCGGGCGCTCATCGCCGCCGTACTCGTGGGACTGGTCACACCCGTCATCGGCACGTTCCTCGTGCAGCGCCGCCTTGCGCTGCTCGGCGACGGCATCGGCCACGTGGCGCTCACCGGGGTCGCCCTCGGGCTGCTCACCAGCACCTCCCCCGTGCTCACCGCCGCGGTCGTGGCGACCCTGGGCGCCATCCTCATGGAACTGGTGCGGGTGCGCACCCGGACCAGCGGCGAGGTGGCCCTGGCGCTGCTGTTCTACGGCGGGATCGCCGGTGGCGTGCTGCTCATCAACCTCACCCCCGGCGCGAGCAACGCCACCCTCACCTCCTACCTCTTCGGCTCCGTGAGCACGGTCGAGGAGCAGGACCTGTGGTTCGTCGGCGCCCTGGCCGTCGGCGTGATCGCCGTCGTGGCGCTCTTCGGCCGTGAGCTGTTCGTGCTGTGCCAGGACGAGGAGGTGGCCAAGGCCCACGGCCTTCCGGTGCGCTTCCTGAGCGTCCTGCTCGCGGTCACGGCTGCGTTGACGGTCGTCATCGCCATGCGCGTGGTCGGCGTGCTCATGGTGAGCGCGCTGCTCATCGTCCCGGTCGCCGCCGCCCAGCAGCTCACCCGCAGCTTCCGGGTGACCATGGCCCTGGCCGTGCTCATTGGCCTGTTCTCCTCGCTCGGCGGCCTGACCACCGCGTTCTATGGGGATCTGGCGCCCGGCGCCACGATCGTCATACTGGCGTTGGCGGTGTTCTGCCTCGCGGTGGCCGTCGGCGGCCTGCTCCGCCGTCGGTCACGACGGAGTCGGACGTCGGACACCCGTGAACCCGTGGGGGCCGACGCGGCCGGTACGATGCCCCAGACCGATCGGGGGAGGGTGAAGCAGTAACGGGTTCCCGGCCACGAAGGGCCGGGCTTTCAGCCCACATGGCTGAGAGCCGCCGTTACCAGACCGAGCCAACAATCGAGTAGGAGGTGACCGAAGTTGGCTACCTTGCGCGTAGGACAGCAGACCGACCGGGCTGTGCTTCACCAGCAGCTCGCTCTCGAATCCGAGTCAGCAGACACCCCACGGAACAGGGACGAAACGGGACTCGGAGGCCGTCAGGCATCCGGCGCGGAAGATGGTCGAGGTGAGATTCCCGTCGCTTCACCTGGCGGCGAGAGCGTCACCCCGAACCACCAGGTTCGGGAGAAGGGACGTGAGTCCCATCCATACGTGTTCGTACTCGACAAACACGGCACCCCGCTCCAGCCATGTACGCCCGCCAGGGCACGCAAGCTACTCAAGAAGGGACGTGCTGTTGTTCACCGGCACACCCCGTTCGTCCTCCGTCTCAAAGACCGTACGGCGGAGGACTCGGAGATAGACGGCGTGGAAGTGGGCGTCGACCCCGGCTCGAAGCACACCGGCATCGCCGTCTTCACCGCCGTCGCTGGTGAGCGCCGGGGACGGTACAGCGTCCAACTCGACCACCGGGGCGCCCAGATCCGAAAGAAGATGGAGCAGCGAGCCGCCCACCGGCGCCGCCGCCGTACCTCGAAACTGCGCTACCGCGCCCCCCGCTTCCTCAACCGCACCCGCCCCGAGGGCTGGCTCGCCCCCTCCCTTCACCACCGGGTGGCCACCACCATGTCGTGGGTCGGTCGGCTTGCCCGGTGGGCCCCGGTACGAGTGGTGCATGTGGAGCGGGTCGCGTTCGACACCCACGCCATCAGTGTGGGCGAACCCCTCGAAGGGGCCGAATACCAGCACGGCACCCTACACGGCACCGAAGTACGTGAATACCTGCTGGCCAAGTGGGACCGGGTCTGCGCCTACTGCGGAAAGCAGGGTGTGCCGCTCAACATCGAGCACATCCGGCCTCGCTCGTGCGGCGGCAGCGACCGGGTATCAAATCTCGCCATCGCCTGTATCCCCTGCAACCAGGCCAAGTCCAACCGGACGGTCGAGGACTTCCTCAAAGGCAAGCCGCAACTGCTCACGAAGATTCTGGCACAGGCCAAAGCACCCTTGCGGAACGCCGCCGCTGCACAGTCCACACGGTGGTCACTGTGGCGAGCCCTGGACGCGATGCTGCCCACTCATACCGACAGCGGTGGTCGCACCAAATGGAACCGTGGGCGCTGCGGTCTGCCGAAGACCCATACGTTGGATGCCCTGTGCGTGGGCAAGCTTGGCACGGTGACCGAGATCGTCATCACGGCCCTGGTCGCCGGATGTGCCGGACGCGGAACCCACACCCGTACCCGAACCGATAAGCACGGCTTCCCCCGCCTCCGCATGCCAAGGCAGAAACAGTTCTTCGGCTACCAGACCGGCGACCTCGTACGCGCCGTTGTCCCCACTGGCAAGAAGACAGGGGTCCACACAGGGCGCGTCGCCGTACGCGCCACCGGAAGCTTCAACATCACCACCGCCCACGGCACTGTCCAGGGCATCCGGTACAAGCACGTCCGTCTACTCCAACGAGCCGACGGATACGCCTACACCACTAAGAGGGAGGGAGTGGCTTCCTCCCTGGTCTGAAAGCCAGGGTTTCCGCCACAGAGAGCTGATGAGTACACGTCGCGAGACGGTCCGCCAGGCGCTGACCGGGTCCACTGGTTTCCGCAGTGCCCAGGACCTGTACGCGGACCTGCGCGCCGAGGGTTCCAAGATCGGCCTGACCACCGTCTACCGGGCGCTCCAGGCGTTGAGCGACTCCGGTGAGGTGGACGTGCTGCGCACCGACGACGGCGAGGCCGTCTACCGGGCGTGCGACAGCGAGCAGCACCACCACCACCTGGTGTGCCGGAAGTGCTCCACTGCGGTGGAGATCGAGGGACCGGCCGTGGAGAAGTGGGCGGCCGAGGTGGGCGCCAAGCACGGGTTCACCGGGGTGACGCACACCGTCGAGGTGTTCGGCACCTGCGGCGAGTGCGCGCGTTCGTGAGCTGACCCGCCCCGGGCGCCGGGGTCAGGTGAGCGCCGCCCGGGCCTGGCGGCGGCCGGTCCCGCCGCGCGTCCAGAGTTGGAGGCGGCGGGTGCGCGGTCCCTCGCTGGCGCAGTCGAGCGCCACCAGGTGATCGGCGTCCTCACCCTGGTCGGGGCCGAGAACCCAGGGTTCCAGCGGTCCGGGCCAGGGGTCCCGGTGGGACAGGTGGTCCGGCAGGGCTCGGTGCTCGATCAGGTGGTACACCGACGAGGCGATCTCCTGGAAGCGGTCACCGAAGCCGACCCCGACGCGGAGGTCGGTGCGCAGCACGTGGACCACCGGGGACGAGACGTGTTCCCCGACGATGTCGAAGTGCCGCTCCCGGCCGTCCGGCCACATCCGGTCGCCAAGGGTGAGGTCCCACCGGCGTGTGACCTCGTGGACACCGCCGTCCAGCACCGCGTGAAGACGGACGTGGTGGCTGAGTCCGCCGAAGCGGGCCGCGAACGCCTCTCGGCGGATCACCAACCCCGTCGGCTCCGGCACGGTCCGGCCCACGCGGTTGCGTGTGCTCAGGAAGTCGGTGGCCACCCGTGGCCGGGGGTCAAGATCACGCCTCCCCGTCCGGGCCGACAGGTCCCGGGCGCGGGCCGACAGCCCAGTCGGGGGGTCGGTGGTGTCCGGCTCACGTACGGCGGCAGGGTACCGCGACGTCGGCGGGAGTCACCGACCGTCCGTGTCACCGGGGTCGCGGTGGTGGTGCTCCACCCTCTTCCCGGTCACCGGACCGTGGAAGGTGCCCGCGGAGAAGTCGACGTGGTCTCCCCCGTAACGGGTGGTGCCACCGGCCCCGCCCCCGCTCCCGCCGGTCCGGTCGTCGGCCGTGCTCTGTCGGCGCGCCGTCCACACCGCGACCGCCAGCGCGGCCACCCCGGCGGCCAGGGAGCCGATCCCGGACAGCTGGGACAGCTCGTTCAACCCCAGCCCCAGGTCGGGGAGGAGCCGGGGCAGCGCCCAGGCGCCCGCGAGAACGACGGTCACCGATCCCAGAACCCACGTCCACAGCCATCGCATGAGCGCATTGTGCCGTGTCCGCGCCCACGGGGGCGAGCCGTTCGCCGGAACCGGCCGCACCGCCGCACCCCCGTTCCGGGGCGCGGCGGGCTACTCCACCCGGTCGGGGCGGCGGCAGGGTTCCAGGGTCGGCCGCTTGGGGCGCACGCCGTCGCCGGAGGACCGCCCGGTCAGGCGGCGGTGGATCCACGGCACGAGGAACTCGCGGGCCCAGTGCAGGTCCTCCTGGCGCGCGGTGCGCCAGTCGCGCGGCTCGGCCGGGGGCCAGGGCTCGTTCCAGTCGCCCTCCACCGGCACGCCCAGCACCTCGCACACCCGCAGCGCCAGCCTGCGGTGTCCCTCCGGGGACAGGTGGAGGCGGTCCCAGTTCCACGCGCGGGGGTGGGAGAAGATCCGCATGCTCCACACGTCCACGACGTCGCAGTCGTACTGGTCCGCCACGTGGCGGATGTGCATGTTGTAGGTGGCGATCTTGCCACGCAGGTGGCGCATGACCGGCTGCCAGTTGGTGTCGAAGCCGGTGAAGACCACCACGCGCGCGCCCGTGGCGCTGAGTTCGGACACCATCGCCTCGAAGTCGCGCACGACCCGGTCGGGGTCGCTGCCCGGGCGGATGATGTCGTTGCCGCCCGCGCACAGGGTCACCAGGTCGGGGGACATCTCGACGGCTCGGGGCACCTGCTCGGACCGGATCTGGCCGATGAGCCTGCCGCGCACGGCGAGGTTGGCGTAGCGCACCTCGTCCACGTGGTCGGTCAGGTGTTCGGCCACGCGGTCGGCCCAGCCGCGGTAACGGCCGTTGGGCACACTGTCGCTGTCCGGGTACGGGTCGCTCATGCCCTCGGTGAAGCTGTCACCGAGAGCCACGTAGGACAGGATGTCCCGGTTCGTGAGGTCACTGCTCCCAAAGCCGCTCATGGTGCACGATCATGCAACTTTGAGGCATGGTTACGCGACAGTAGGTTGATGGTTTGTCCGATTTTGCGGGACAGGTCACACCGAACCGTGCTCCGCCCGCTCGGCCGACCGCGTGAGCGGGGTCAGCTCGGGACGCTTGGCGGTGACGTCGTCGCCGGAGGACCGCCCGGTCAGGCGGCGGCCGATCCACGGGGCCAGCGACGTCCGGACCCAGGTCAGGTCGTCCCGGCGCGCCTCGGTCCAGCTGATCGGCTCCCGCTCCGGCCACGGCTCGTCCCAACGCCGCTCGGTGGGCACCCCGAGCACCTCGCACACCCGCAGCGCCAGCCTGCGGTGCCCCTCCGGGGACATGTGCAGGCGGTCGGCGTCCCAGGCGCGGGGGTCGGTCAGGACGCGCATCGACCACTGGTCGACGAGCAGGCACCCGTGGGCGTCGGCGATCGCGCGCACGTTCATGTAGTACCGGGCGAACAGGCCGATGGCGCCGCGCATGTAGCCGGTGGCGATGTTCACCCCGGTGAACAGGACGACCTGGCTGCCGACCGCGCGCAACCGGCCCACCGCGTGGTCCAGGACCCGGGCCATGCGCTCCGGGTCGCCGCCGGGGCGCAGCAGGTCGTTGCCGCCCGCACACAGCGAGACCAGGTCCGGCGCCATGTCCAGGGCGGCGGGCAGTTGGTCGGTGACGATCTGGCGCATGAGCTTGCCGCGCACGGCCAGGTTGGCGTAGCGCACCTCGCCCACGTGGTCGGCGAGGTGCTCGGCCACGCGGTCGGCCCAGCCGCGGAAGACCCCGTCCGGGTAGGGGTCGCCCACGCCCTCGGTGAAGCTGTCACCCACCGCCGCGTAGGACATCCCCGGCCGCACGAGCGGGGCGCCGTCCGCGCCCGTCAGCGCGCTCACCCGGCCTCCCCCGGGACCGGGTTGGGCTCGGCTCCGCCGTAGCGGCGGTCGCGGCGCGCGTAGATCTCACAGGCGCGCCACAGGTCGCGGCGGTCGAAGTCGGGCCAGAGCGTGTCGAGGAAGACGAACTCGGCGTAGGCGGACTGCCACAGGAGGAAGTTGGAGGTCCGCTGCTCACCGGACGAGCGCACGAACAGGTCGACGTCGGGGATCTCCGGCGCGTACAGCTCGCGCGCGATGGCGTCCTCGCTGATCTTCTCCGGGGAGATCCGCCCGTCGGCCGCCTTGCGGGCGAGCGCGCGCACGGCGTCGGTGATCTCGGCCCGGCCGCCGTAGTTCACGCAGAACTGGAGGGTGAGCTTGGTGTTGTCCTTCGTCATCTCCTCCGCGTCCTGGAGCTCCTTGATGACGCTCTTCCAGAGCCGACCGGCGCGCCCGGCCCACTTCATGCGGACGCCGCGGGCGTGCAGCTCGTCGCGGCGGCGGCGGATGGTGTCGCGGTTGAAGCCCATGAGGAAGCGGACCTCGTCGGGTGAGCGCTTCCAGTTCTCCGTGGAGAAGGCGTAGGCCGACAGGTGGGAGATGCCCAGCTCCAGGGCGCCCTCGATGACGTCGAAGAGGGAGGACTCCCCCGCCTTGTGCCCCTCGGTGCGGGGCAGGCCGCGCTCCTTGGCCCAGCGCCCGTTGCCGTCCATGACCACGGCCACGTGCTTGGGCACCAGGTCGGCGGGCAACTCCGGCGGGCGCGCCCCGCTCGGGTGCGGGACGGGCCGGGTGTACTCCCGCCGGTTTCCGGTGTCGAAGCTGAACAGACTCAAGAACGCTCCACGTGCCGCAGTGATCGGATTCCGTTCTCCAGGTGCCACTGTAGGTAGGCCGCGACCAACCCGCTGCACTCGGAACGGTGCCCTCCCGCGCTGGCGTCCGCGCTGTCCCAGTCGCCCTCGAGCAGCGCCGTCATCAGGCGGAGCGTCTCGACGGAGGGGTGCACGGTGCCGTGGGGACGGCACACCGAGCAGACCATACCGCCTGCGTGGACCGCGAACGCGCGGTGCTCTCCCCGGCTCCCGCAGCGGGCGCACTCGCCCAGGGCCGGGGCGTACCCGGCGACGGCCAGCGACCGGAGCAGGTAGGCGTCCAGCACCAGCCGGGCGTCGTGCGTTCCCTCTCCCAGGACGCGCAGGGCACCGATGAGCAGGAGGAACTGGCGCAGGGCCGGGTCCTTCTCCACGGCGACGACCTTCTCGGCGGTCTCCAGCATCGCGGTGGCCGCGGTGTAGCGGGCGTAGTCGTGCACGACCGCCTCCCCGTAGGCGCGCACGGTCTCGGCCTGGGTGATCACGTCCAGGGTGCGGCCGGTGTAGAGCTGCACGTCGACGTGGGTACACGGTTCGAGGCGGGCGCCGAAGCGCGACTTGGTGCGGCGCACCCCCTTGCCCACGGCGCGCACCAGGCCGGTGCGCCGGGTCAGCAGGGTGACGATGCGGTCGGCCTCGCCCAGTTTCTGGTTGCGCAGGACGACGCCCTCGTCGCGGTAGAGACTCACCCTCCCATTGTCGCGGATGCCACCGACCGCCCGTACGCGCGGGCTCCCACGGGGCGGCCGCGATCGGCTTTATTACGGTTTGGATTCCCTTTTGGAGACATTTGCTCTACTCTCACCCGCTAAGCGCTCCGCGACGGGCTCCCCACGCCCGAGAGTGGCACCCGGTGTCGGACATGAGGACCCGGGCGGGCCCGAGAGGCGGAGCCGCAGGACCCGGCCGCACGCGCACGGACGCGACCGAGGGGCTCCCCCGGTGACCGCCCCGCGACACACGGCCGTCCCCCATCCGCACCCGCACGGAAGGTACAGAGCGACATGGCACGAGGCCGCCGAGGCAGGCGCAGGGCGAACGCTCACGGGCGGGGGTCGGCGCGCGGCGGACGGCGGAGTCCGCTTCCGCTGGTGGCGTCCTTGACCGCGGTACCGGTCGGACTGGCCCTGGCCGGGGTCCTCCTCGTCACCGACCTGGGTGATCGGCTGGACCCGTCGGAATCGGCCGACGCCTCCCACTCCCCCGCCGGGCGGATCGGGAGCGCCGTCGCGGACGACTCCGCCGTTCCCGACGCGGCGACCGACGACGACTTCTTCGAGGCCCCGACCACAACACCCGAGGGGACCGAGCGGACCGGTTCCGGACAGACCGCCACCGCCCGGGCCACGGCCCCCGCCGCGACCGGCGGGTCCGACGACGGGGCCGACGCGGACGCACAGGGCGGCTCCGGGGACGAGGCGCGACAGGAGGGGGCCGGCGGGGACGGCGGTGCGGCCGAGGGGTCCGGCGCTCCACCGGCTCCCCTGAGCGACTCCGCGACCGAGCAGGTCGTCCGGTTGGTCAACGCCGAGCGGACCGACGCCGGTTGCGGGCCGCTGCGCGTGGACGACCGGCTGACCGCCGCGGCCCAGGAGCACAGCGAGGACATGGACGCCCGGAACTACGTGGCGCACGTGAACCCCGACAAGGAGACCCCGGCTGACCGGGCCGCGCGCCACGGGTACCGTTCGTACGGCGCGGAGAACGTCGCCAAGGGCCAGACCAGCGCCGAGCAGGTGATGGACGACTGGATGAACAGCCCGGGGCACCGCAGGAACATCCTCAACTGCGGTCTCGTCGCGATCGGCGTGGGCGAGGCCAACCACGCCTGGACCCAGGTCTTCGGCTGGGAGTGACGGCCGTGCACCCGACGGCCGGGCCGCACCCCGCGGGGTGCGGCCCGGCCGCGTGTCGGCGAGGGGGCGGGGCTGGGTCAGGCGCGGCCGATGGCGCTGCAGACGGCCTTCAGGGAGGCCGTGGTGATGCTGCTGTGGATCCCCACGCCCCACACCACGTTGCCGTCGATCTCGGCCTCCACGTAGGCGGCGGCCCGCGCGTCGCCGTCCCCGCCCAGCGAGTGCTCGACGTAGTCCATGACGCGGACCTTGACGTCCACGTCGGTCAGGGCGTCGCAGAACGCCGAGATCGGACCGTTGCCGGTGCCGGTCAGCTCGCGGATCTCGCCGTTGACGCGGGCGTCGGCCTCGATCCGGTAGGTGCCGTCCTCGGCGGTGGTGGACCGGTGGGCCAGGACCGCGACCGGACCGGACTCGGACAGGTAGGTGGTGGAGAAGATCTCCCAGATCCGCTCCGCGGCGAACTCGCCGCCCTCGGCGTCGGTGTGCTCCTGGATGACCCGGGAGAACTCGATCTGCAGGCGGCGCGGCAGGTCCAGGGCGTGGTCGCGCTGCATGATGTAGGAGACGCCGCCCTTGCCGGACTGGCTGTTGACCCGGATGACCGCCTCGTAGTTGCGGCCCACGTCCTTGGGGTCGATGGGCAGGTAGGGCACGTCCCACGGGTACTCGTCGACCGGGGTGCCCGCCGCGGCGGCGTCGGCCTCCAGTGCGGTGAAGCCCTTCTTGATGGCGTCCTGGTGGGAGCCGGAGAAGGCGGTGTAGACCAGGTCGCCGCCGTAGGGGTGGCGCGGGGCCACCGGCAGCTGGGTGCAGTGCTCGACCGTGCGGCGGATCTCGTCGATGTCGGAGAAGTCGATCCTGGGGTCCACGCCCTGGCTGAACAGGTTCAGGCCCAGGGTGACCAGGCAGACGTTGCCGGTGCGCTCGCCGTGCCCGAACAGGCAGCCCTCGACGCGGTCGGCCCCGGCCATGACGGCCAGCTCGGCGGAGGCCACGCCGGTGCCGCGGTCGTTGTGCGGGTGTACCGACAGCACGACGTGCTCGCGCCGGGTCAGGTTGCGGCTCATCCACTCGATCTGGTCGGCGTAGACGTTGGGGGTGGCGCGCTCGACCGTGGCGGGCAGGTTCAGGATGATCTCCCGGCCCGGCCCGGGCCGCCAGACGTCCATGACGGCCTCGCAGACCTCCAGGGCGAAGTCCAGTTCGGTGTCGATGAAGATCTCGGGTGAGTACTCGTAGCCGAAGTACTCGGTCTCGCCCAGGTACTGCTCGGCGAAGCGCATGACGTGCCGGGTGCCCTCGACGGCGATGTTCTTGCACTGCTCGCGGTCGACCTTGAAGACCACGCGGCGGAAGGTCGGGGCGGTGGCGTTGTACAGGTGGACGGTGGAGCGCCTGGCGCCGACCAGGCTCTGTACGGTGCGCTCGATCAGGTCCTCGCGGGCCTGGGTCAGCACGGAGATCTGGACGTCGTCGGGGATCAGGTCCTCTTCGATCAGGGACCGGACGAAGTCGAAGTCGGTCTGGCTGGCGGCGGGGAAGCCGACCTCGATCTCCTTGTAGCCCATCCTGACCAGCAGCTGGAACATCTCCCGCTTGCGCGCGGGGTCCATCGGCTCGATCAGCGCCTGGTTGCCGTCACGCAGGTCGGTGGACAGCCACCGGGGCGCCTCGGTGATCGTCCTGGACGGCCACGTGCGGTCGGGCAGGTCGACCGGCGCGAAGGGCCGGTAACGCTGGAAGGGCATGGAGCTGGGCTGCTGCTGCGGCACCATCGGGTGTCTCCTCGAAGGGTGTGCTGGCGTGAGGTCAGTGGCCGACCAGGGCAAGCCGAAGTCCCGCGGCGAGGGAGCCGACCGTCTAACGACCCCCGCCGCGGCCACTAAGGAGAAGCAGCTCTCGCAGCATAGTGATCGTCACGCTAGCAGAGTGTTCCGGAATACTGGTACCCGACGTCCACATTCTGGGACACGTGTCGCGTGACCTGGTCCCTCCGTCACGGGGAAACAGCGGCGCCGCTCGGCGATGGCGGCGTCGCGGCCGTACCCCGTTCACTACGACCGCGACGCCCGTCCGTTCATTCCCCGCGGGGAACGCGTCCGCCGATGGCTCAGGCCTCCGGCAGGGGCTCGAACTCCTTGACCGCGTCGATGGCGGGGCCGTGCGGCGTGTTGGCCTCGCGCTCGATCATGATCTCGACCAGCACCGGACGCGAGGTGGCCTTGGCCTCCTTGCGCGCCCACTCCAGGGTCTCGCGGATGTCGTTCGGGTCGGCGACCCGGCGGCCGGAGCAGCCGTAGGCCTCCATGATCTTGACGTTGTCGGTGCCGAACTCGTCGTAGTGGATGTCGACCTGGTAGTTCATCTCGTACGGGATCGAGGCCTGGCGGATGAGACCCAGGTACTCGTTGTTGATCATGATGATCACGTACGGGACGTTGTACTGGGCGGCGACGGCCAGCTCCTCCACCATGTACTGGAAGCCGTAGTCGCCGACGATGCCGACGACCTCGGCGTCCGGCTCGGTGTTCTTGAGCGCCTTCTTGACGCCGATGGCGGCCGGGATCTCCCAGCCCAGCGGGCCCGCCTGGCCGCAGATCTGGTAGTGGCGCGGCTTGTAGGCCTTCTGGTGCTGACCGCCCCAGATCTGGTAGAGGCCGATCGCGGTGACGAAGTAGGTGTCGGCGTCGAAGACCTCGTTGATCTCCTTGTAGACGCGCGGCGCCTTGATCGGCACGCTGTCGAAGTCCTCGCGGCGGGTCAGGGTCCGCTTGAGTTCGCCGACGCGGTCGACCCACGGCTGGACCTCGGCCCTCTTGCCCCGGGCCTTGGCGGCCTTCAGCAGAGCGGACAGGAACAGCTTCGCGTCGGAGACCACGCCCAGGTCCGGTTCGAAGACCTTGCCGATCTGGGTGGGCTCGATGTCGACGTGGATGAACTTGCGGTCGCCCCGGTAGACGTCGATCTGGCCGGTGTGGCGGTCGCCGAAGCGCGCACCGACCGCCAGGACCAGGTCCGACTCCAGGAAGGAGGCGTTGCCGTAGCGCTGGGAGGTCTGGACGCCGGTCATCCCGGAGTACAGCGGACTGTCCTCGTCGAAGGAGCCCTTGCCCATGAGCGTGACCTGGACGGGGACGTTCAGGTACTCGGCGAGTTCCCTGAGCTCCTCGGATGCCTCGGACAGGATCACACCTCCGCCGGCCAGCAGCAGCGGGCGCTCCGCGGCCAGGAGCATGTCCAGTGCGCGCTCGACGCGCGGCTGGTGCGGCTCGACGGTGTTGATCCTCAGCGGGGCGTCGATGGCGGGGTCGTACTCGATGACCTGCTTGGCGACGTCCAGCGGGATGTCGACCAGGACGGGGCCGGGACGGCCCTCCTGGGCGACGCGGAAGGCCTCCCGGAAGATCCAGGGGGCGGTGGCCGCCTCCCTGATCTGCACGGCCCACTTGGTGACGGGCTTGGCGATCTCGACGATGTCGACCGCCTGGAAGCCCTCCTTGTCCAGGAGGGAGGTCATGGCCTGGCCGGTGATGCAGACGATCGGGACGGAGTCCGCCATCGCCGTGTACAGGCCGGTGATCATGTTGGTGCCGGCGGGGCCGGAGGTGCCGATGGCGACACCCACCTTGCCGGTGGTGCGCGACCACCCGTCCGCCATGTGGGTGGCGCCCTCCTCGTGGCGGACGGTCAGGTGCTCGATCCCCCCGACCTCCTCCATCGCCTTGTAGAGGGGCAGGATGGCGGCGCCGGGGCAGCCGAAGGCGGTGTCCACGCCCTCGTCCTTGAGGACCTCGATGACAGCGTTCATCGCGGGCATCTGTACCATTTGAAGCGAACCCTTCAGTGCTAGGGGGGTTGAACGGATTCCGCCGGCGGGACCCAGGGTGCGGCCAACACCCGAGGCCGCCGTCAGCCACGCGGATCACACGTAAGACGTGGGTACGGCAGGCCGGTACCGCCGGCGGAAGCCCATTGCCAGGTGGCCGTTACTCGGTGCGGCCGGAGAGCTGCTCGACGATCTTCAGCAGCGCGGAGTGGTCGAGTCCGCCGTGGCCCTGGTGCTTGAGGGCGCCGACGAACTGGGCCACCTGGGAGCCCAGCGGAATCGCCACACCGGCCTCGCGGGCGGCGGTGGTCACGATCTTCATGTCCTTGTCGTGCAGGGCGATGCGGAAGCCCGGCTGGAACTCGCGCTTGCGCATGGCCTCGCCCTTGCGCGCCATGACGGTGCTGCCCGCGAGCCCGCCGCCGAGGACCTCCAGGCCCGCCTCGGTGTCGACGCCGTGCGCCTCCAGGAAGACGAGGGCCTCGGCCACGAGCTGGATGTTGCCCGCGACGATGAGCTGGTTGGCGGCCTTGACGGTCTGACCGGCGCCGTTGGGGCCGACCAGGACCGGGGTGGTGCCGAGGACGTCGAAGATCGGCTTGGCGGTGTCGAAGTCCTCCTGCGTGCCGCCGACCATGATGGACAGCTTGGCCTCGATGGCACCGGCCTCACCGCCGGAGACGGGGGCGTCCAGGACGCGGAAGCCGCGCTTGGTTCCGGTCTCGGCGAGGGCCTGGGTGACGTCGGGGCGGATGCTGCTCATGTCGATGACCAGGGCGCCGGCCTTGGCGTTGTCGTAGACGCCGCCCTCGCCGGTGAGGACCTCCTCCACCTGCGGGGAGTCCGGGACCATCGTGATGACGACGTCGGCGTCGGCGACGGCCTCGGCGATGTTGGCCGCGCCCTTACCGCCGTTCGCGACGAGCTTGTCGATGGCGGCCTGGTCGAGGTTGTAGCCGGTGACGCTGTACCCGGCCTTGACCAGGTTGGTGGCCATGGGCAGACCCATGATGCCGAGTCCGATGAAGGCGATGTTGCTGTTGGCGGGCATGTCCGCCCCTTTCGTGGTCTGTGGTTGGCGGGTGTGTCGGAGGCGTCCTGGGTGTGCGGCCGCCCGCCCCGAGGGCGTACGGGGCGGACGGCCCGCCGGCGGTCACCGTGGGCTGGCGACCGCCCGTCTGGGACGCGCTGGTCAGCGCTTCAGCCAGCCGAAGCTCTCCGCGGAGGGCACGGTCGGCTTGTACTCCAGGCCGACCAGGCCGCGGTAGCCGCGGGCCTCGGCGTCGGTGAGGAGTTGGTCGAGGGGCAGCGACCCGGTGCCGGGCTCGCCGCGGCCGGGCGCGTCGGCGATCTGGATGTGGCCGAACTCGGCGGCGTGGTCGCGCACGACCGCGGCCACGTCGTCGCCGTTGACCGCCAGGTGGAAGAAGTCGGCCAGGAGCGCGACGTTGTCGGCCCCGGCCTCCTTCACCCTGGCGATGAAGGCGAGGGCGTCGGCGGCCGTCTTGAGCGGGTAGTCCTCGGAGCCGCTGATCGGCTCGACGAGGACGGTTCCGCCGACCTTGGCCACGGCGGTCGCGGCCGCGACCGTGTTCTCCAGGGCCAGGCGGTCCTGCTCGGCCGGGTCGACCCCCTGCTGGCGCAGCCCGTAGAGGGCGTTGAAGCCGGTGGTGCCGGTGCGCTCGGCGATGCGGGCGACGACCTCGATGTTGGCCCTGAACTCGGCGCTGCGGGAGGGCTGGGACAGGACTCCGCGGTCCGGACCGGGCAGGGCGCCGGCGAAGAAGTTGAGCCCGCTCAGCCGCACGCCGGCGTCGTCGATCGCGGAGACGAAGGCGTCGATCTCGTCCTGCGCGGGCGTCGCGCTCTCGAACGGCCACCAGAACTCCACCGCGTGGAAGCCCGCGTCGCGCGCGGCCCTGGGGCGTTCGTTGATCGGGAGCTCGGTGAACAGCAGCGAGCAGTTCACCGTGTAGCCCAACGCGTGGCTCATGCCTGGCCTCCGTCACCTTATTTTCCGTATTGCGGAAAGTAGTTTTCACTTGAAGGAATAGTCCGAGTGTGCGGCTCCGACGTGACCTTGTCAACCACCGGGTGCGGACCGAACCACCGAGAACCCGGCCGAAGGGCGCCACATGACCCCCTTCCACCCCCCGCCCCGCGCACCCCACCGGGAAGATCGCCCGAACTTCGTGCGAGCGCACGAAACTCGGACTTTTTCGACAATCCCCCCTTGCCAGTGTTGACAAGATCACACGGTCTGGAGTTAGAGTCCCTCCATCCGTCATACGGAAACATCCCTCTGCACTACGAAAAACTGCCGGTGGCTCTGGAGGAACATCCGAGTGACGTGAGCGGGTAGGGACCCCTCACGGGAGTGACCGCACCCACCGGACACGGGGAGAGAACAGATGCCCGAGACCAACGCGCGAGAGCCGGACGGGGCCGCCGATCCGGGTCTGGCGCGCCTGAACGCCCTGTCACGGGCGGACCTGCGCGTCGAACTCGCCCAGTGCCTCGACATCGACCGCTGGGTCGACGCCGTGGCCGGGCAGGCGCCCTACGCCGACCGGCGCACCCTCACCGAGCTCGCCGACAAGCACGCGCGGGAGATCACCGGCGACGAGGTCTCCTCCGCGCTGGCCCGCCACCCGCGCATCGGGGAGAAGGCCCGGGGCAAGGGGACAGAGGCGCGGTGGTCGCGTGGCGAGCAGTCCGCGTTCGCCGCCGACACCGACGACGCCTCACTGCGCGTGCAGCGGATCTTCGAGTTCGCCCAGGGCGAGTACGAGGCCCGGTTCGGCCAGATCTACCTGGTCTGCGCCAGCGGCCGGTCCAGCCGTGAACTCCTGGCCGACCTCGTCGGACGCCTCGACAACGACCCGCCCACCGAACTGCGGGTGGTCGCGGAGGAACTCCGCAAGATCGCCGGACTCCGACTCGAGAAACTCCTGGACGCAGCATGAGCCACGTGACCACGCACATCCTCGACGCGTCGCTGGGCCGCCCCGCCCGCGACGTCCCGGTCCGTCTGGAGGCCGCCGCCGACGCGGAGCGCACCGCCTGGAAGACGGTCGCCGAGGGCCGCACCAACGACGACGGGCGCGTGCCCGACCTGGGGCCCGAGCAGCTGCCCGCCGGGTACTACCGCGTCGTCTTCGACACCGCGGCCTACTTCGCGGCCACCGGACAGAAGGGCTTCTACCCCGAGGTCACCATCGTGTTCGACCTCGCGGACGAGGACGCGCACTACCACGTGCCGCTCCTGCTGAGCCCGTTCGCCTACTCGACCTACCGGGGTTCCTAACCCGGCCCCGGCCGGATCCGCGGCGAAGGGAGCACGACACGCCCCACATCCCGTAGCGACGACACCGACCCTCTTCGAGTGCGTGATAGGTCCTTCCGCATGTCCACAGCGGTCCTCCCTCGTGCGCACGGCGCGGGCGCGACGCCCGGCGCGAAACGACGACTTCATGTACACACATGAGATGGAGTACGCCCTGATGGGTATCCGACTCGGAGACAACCAGTACGGCAAGGCCGAGGTCCGCCTCGTCCACGTCAACCGCGACACCGCGGTCCACCGGATCAAGGACGTCAACGTCACCTCGCAGCTGCGCGGCGACCTGGAGACCGTCCACACCGTCGGCGACAACAGCAAGTGCCTGCCGACCGACACCCAGAAGAACACGGTCTACGCCAAGGCCAGGGAGTGGGGCGGCGTCGGCGCCATCGAGGAGTTCGCGCTGAAGCTGGCGCGTCACTTCGTCGACGAGCACGAGTACGTGCACGGCGCCCGTCAGGAGGTCCAGGAGTACTCCTGGGACCGCATCGCCACCTCGAACGGCCCGCACGACCACGCCTTCGCCCGCAGCGGCGCCGAGACCCGCACCACCGTGGTCAACAAGGACGGCGACAAGGAGTGGGTGGTATCCGGCTTCGAGGGCCTGACCGTCCTCAAGTCCACCGGGTCCGAGTTCCACGGCTACCCGAAGACGAAGTACACCACCCTCAAGGAGACCGACGACCGGATCCTGGCCACGGACGTCACCGCCCGCTGGCGCTACGTCGGCACCGACCTGGAGTTCGACAAGCTCTACTCCTCCATCCGCGCCATCTGCCTGGAGGCGTTCGCCGAGACGCACAGCCTCGCCCTCCAGCAGACCCTGTACGAGATGGGCAAGGCCGTCCTGGAGGCGCACCCCGAGGTCGCCGAGATCAGGTTCTCCATGCCGAACAACCACCACTTCCTGGTGGACCTGTCGCCGTTCGGCCTGGACAACCCCAACGAGGTCTTCTTCGCCGCCGACCGCCCCTACGGCAAGATCGAGGCCACGGTCGAGCGCGACGACGCTCCCGACGCCGGTGACGCCTGGAGGGCCGTCCCCGGCTTCGTGTAAGGAGCCCGAGCCCCGGGGCCCGTTTCGTAGCCGGCCGGGCCCCGGTCCCCGCCCCGCACCCGCGGGAAGCACAGCCCGAGGCGCCGCCGCCTCGCTAGCCACGCACACACGCGGCTGACACACCGCTCTTCGGCGTGCCCGGACACGGACCGCCGTACCGGTGGACACCACCGGGCCCACGGGCCCGAGAGACCGGCCACCCCCCGCCGGTGGCCACCAATCGCAAAGGCTGGAAACTGGCCATGTCGAACAGTCCGTCCGCGAAGGACTCGGCCACAACGAACGCCTCCTCCCCCACCCGCCCCGAGGACGAGAGGCTGCCGCTCCGGTTGCAGATCGTCTACGGGTTGCAGCACATCTTCACCATGTACGCCGGTGCGGTGGCACCGGCCCTGGTCATCGGCGCCGCCGCTGGACTCGCGAACGAGCCCGCCGCGATGGGCATCCTCGTCAGCGGAGCGCTCCTGGCCGCGGGGATCGCCACCCTCATCCAGACCGTCGGGCACCGGCGGATCGGCGCGCAGATGCCGATCGTGGTCGCCTGCTCCTTCGTCCCGGTCAGCGCCATCACCTCCCTGGCCGCCGGGTCGAACGGTGAGAACCTGCCCGTGGCCTTCGGCGCCTCCATGGCCGCCGGGGTCTTCGCCCTGATCATGACCCCGTTCTTCGGGCAGTTGATCCGCTTCTTCCCACCGATCGTCACCGGGACGATCATCACCGTCATCGGGGTGAGCCTGATGCCGGTGGCCGCCCGCTGGATCATGGACGGCGGGACCCGAACCGTGGAGGGCGGCGCCGAGGTGCCCGCGGCCCCGCCGGCCAACCTCGCGCTCGCCGGGATCACCCTGGCGATCATCCTCGTCTGCTCCCGCGTCCTGCCGGGCATCTGGGGACGCCTGTCCGTCCTGCTCGGCCTGGTCGCGGGCACGCTCGTGGCGGTGCCCCTCGGCATGGCCGACTTCAGCCGGGTCGGTGAGGCCGACATCGTCTTCAACCCCGCCTCGGTCTTCTACTTCGGTCCGCCCCGCTTCGAACTCGCCGCCGTCCTGACCATGTGCGTCATCATGCTGGTGGTCCTGACCGAGGGCGCCTCGCACATCATCGCGGTCGGCGAGATCACCGGCTCCAGGGTGGACGCCAAGCGCATCTCCGCCGGTCTGCGCGCCGACGTCAGCGGCTCCATCATCGGCCCGGTCTTCAGCGCGACGCCCACCAGCTCCTTCGCCCAGAACATCGGCCTGCTGGCGCTGACCGGCATCCGCAGCCGGTTCGTCGTCGCCACGGGCGGCGTCATCCTGCTGGCGCTCGGCCTGTTCCCGATCCTGGGCGGCGTGATGGCCGCACTGCCCGCCCCGGTTCTGGGCGGCGCCGGACTCGTGCTCTTCGGCAGCGTGGCCGCCAGCGGCGTCAAGACCCTCGGCAAGGTCGACTTCACCAACAACCTCAACCTGGTGCTGGTCGCGACGTCGGTGGGCGTGGCCGTCATCCCGCTGGCCTACCCGACCTTCTACTCCTTCCTGCCCGAGTCCGTGGAGATGATCGCCCACTCCGGCATCATCGGCGCCGCCCTGGTGGCGGTCCTGCTCAACATCTGCTTCAACGTGATCGGGCGGAAGGCGGTCGCGGGATCACCGGCCGGGATCGACACCGCCGAGATCGGCAGCGCCGGTCCCGGTGAGGCCAAGTACACCGACCAGGCCGGTGCGGCCTACCGCGGCGAGGAGCCGGAGGCCGCCGAGGGACGTGATGTCTGACCCCCGCCGGTCTCGGAGGTGATCGCCCCCTCCGACGGCGCGGCGGCGCCCGGTCGGACCGGGCGCCGCCGTCGTTCGTCCCGTCAGCCCCCGGGAGACGGTCAGGCGCCGAGAGTCGGGTAGTCGGTGTAGCCGCGGTGGTCGCCGCCGTAGGAGGTGGCGGAGTCGGGCTCGTTGAGGGCCGCGCCCGCCCTGATCCGGGCGTCCAGGTCGGGGTTGGCCAGCCAGGCGGTGCCCAGGGCCACCGCGTCGCCCAGCCCCTCCTCCAGCGCCGCTGTCGCGGCGGCGGTGTCCAGGCCCGACGCGGGGTTGTACACGAAGGCGCCGTCCCACTCCTTGCGCAGGCGCTCGGCCATCTCACGCGGTCCCATCCCCGCGACGTGCAGGTAGGCCAGTTCGGACTGGTTCGGGATGGCCTCCAGGAGAGCCAGGTGCTGGCCGAGCGAGTCGGTCTCGGTGATGCCGTTGAAGGTGTTCCCGGGGGAGACGCGCAGGGCGGTGCGCTCGGCGCCGATGGTGGCGGCGACGGCCTCGACCACCTCCGCGGCGAAGCGGGCCCGGTTGGCGGCGCTGCCGCCGTACTCGTCGGTGCGCTGGTTGGCGCCGTCGGCCAGGAACTGGTGGATGAGGTAGCCGTTGGCCCCGTGCAGCTCCACCCCGTCGAACCCGGCGGTGATCGCGTTGCGGGCGGCGGAGGCGAAGTCGTCCTGGGCCTCGGCGATGTCGGCGGAGGTCATCTCGCGCGGGACCGGGTGGGGGAGCAGGCCGGAGCCGTCGAACAGGGACTCGCCGGAGGCGATCGCGGAGGGGGCGACGGGCAGGCCCCCGTCGGGGTACAGGCTGGGGTGGCCGATGCGGCCCGCGTGCATGATCTGCGCGTAGATGTGGCCGCCCTTGGCGTGCACGGCGTCGGTGACCCTCTTCCACGCCTCGACCTGCTCGGCGGAGTGCAGGCCGGGGGTGTTGATGTAGCCCTGGCCGCGCACGCTCGGCTGGACGCCCTCGGTGATGATCAGGCCGGCGGAGGCGCGCTGGGCGTAGTACTCGGCCACCATGTCGTTGACCAGGCCGTTCCCATCCGCCCGGGCGCGGGTCATCGGGGCCATGAAGAGGCGGTTGGGAAGCTCGTCGCGGCCGACGGTGACGGGTGTGAACAGGTCGCTCATGTCTTCTCCGTGTGGTGTTGGGGGCGCTGCCCCGTGGACGAGAACCACCGTAGGAGGGGGTGCTCGCCGTCCCCTTGCCGTCGGCTGTCCGTCCGCGGACAGTACGTGCGCCGGACATGACCGCTTCGTCCGGATAGGCTGCTGCACATGCGATTCGGCGTGTTGGGGCAGCTGGCGGTATGGACCGACGAGGACGAACCCGTCAACGTCCCCGGAGCCAAGGTGCGCTCCCTTCTGGCCCACCTGCTCGTCCACCGGGGAGCCTGGGTCTCCGCCGACCGGCTGGGCGCGGACCTGTGGCAGGACGCGCCGCCCGACCCGGCCGCCGCCCTCCAGACCACCGTGTCCCGGCTGCGGCGCGCCCTGGAGGGCGCTGAGCCGGGGTACCGGTCCAGGGTGGAGTCCGGTCCGTCCGGGTACCGGCTCCGGGTCGACGCCGAGCGGGTGGACGCGGGCCGGTTCGAGGAACTGGTGGCGCGGGCGCGTGGGGCCGGTCCCGCCGAGACGGCGGACGTCCTGGGCCGGGCCCTCGCGCTGTGGCGCGGCCCGGCCCTGGCCGACCACGCGGACGCCCCGTTCACCCGGCCCGCCGTCACCCGGTGGGAGGAGATGCGGCTGTCGGCGGTGGAGGACCGTCTCCGCGCCCGGCTCGACCTGGGCGAGGACGCCGCCCTCATCCCCGAACTCGACGAACTCGTGGAACGTGAACCGCTGCGGGAGCGGCTGCGCGCCGCCCACATGCTCGCCCTGTACCGGGCGGGCCGCCAGTCCGAGGCGCTGGAGAGCTACCGGCGGATGCGCGGGCTGCTGGCCGACGAGGTGGGAGTGGACCCCGGTCCGGAACTGGTCCGGCTGCACCAGGACATCCTCGCCCAGGCCCCGGCGCTCGCCCGTCCCGGCACCGCGTTGACCGCGGGGCGCGCGACCGCTCCTCCCGCACCGACCGAACGGGCGGCGGCCGCCGACGCGGTCGCGGCTGCCCCGCGCCGACCCACGGGGAACGTGCCCGCGCCGCTGACCGAGGTCATCGGCCGGAAGGAGTCCGTCGAACGGATCCGCGGCGACGTGGAGCGGTTCCGTCTGGTCACCCTCGTCGGCCCGGGAGGGGTCGGCAAGACCACGCTCGCGCTGGCCGCCGTCCCCGATCTCGCCCCCTCCGGGGTGTGGTTCGTCGAGCTCGGGGGCAGGGACACCGGCGCCACGACGGTCCACGGCATCGCCGAGGAGATCGCGACCGCCGTCGGCCTCTCCGACGAGGGGTGCTCCCCCGGTGACCGCTCCAAGGTGTCCCGGCTCGGCCAGTGCCTGGACGGGACCCTGCTCGTCCTGGACAACTGCGAACACCTCCTCGGCCCCGTCGCCGAGCTGGTGGCGGGGCTCCTGCGTTCCGCGCCCCGCCTTCGGGTCCTGACCACCAGCCGCGAGCCCCTGGGGGTTCCCGGTGAGCGTCTGCACCAGGTTCGACCGCTGCCCGTGCCCCGGGCGGCCACCCGTGAGGCTCTGGCCGAGTCGGCGGCGGTCGAGCTGTTCTCCCAGCGTGTGGCCGCCTCCCTGCCCGGCTTCGCCGTGGCGGAGGACAACGCCGCCGCGGTCGCCGCGATCTGCTGGCACCTGGACGGTCTGCCGTTGGCCCTGGAGCTGGCCGCCGCGCGGGTGCGCTCCCTGGGCGTGCACGAACTGGCCGCCCGCCTGGACGACCGCTTCCAGATCCTGGGCGGCACAGGCGCGGGCCGCCACGAACGCCAGCGCACACTGCACGCCATGGTGGACTGGAGCTGGCGGCTGCTCAGCGCCGACGAACGCGCCGTCCTGCGCCGCCTGTCGGTCCACGCCGGACCGTTCGACCTGGTCAGGGCGGAGGCGATCGCCGGACTCCCCCAGGAGGGCACCCCCGCCGTCGCACGTCCGGCCGTCGTCGGGGTCCTCGCCTCGCTCGTGGACCGGTCGCTGATCGTGGCCGAACAGGGTCGGCGGGGTACGCGGTACCGGCTCCTGGAGACCATCCGGGCCTTCGCCCGGGAGCGGCTGGTCGAGGCGGGAGAGGAGACCTCCGCCCTGCGGGCGCTGGCGACCCACCTGGCCGGGGCGGCCGCGGAGTTCGAGCCCCGGCTCTTCGGCTCCGGTGGCGACCAGGGGGGATGTCTGGAATGGCTGGACCAGGAGACGGCCAACCTGCGCGCCTCCGTGGAGTGGGCCGCCGAGCAGGGTGAGGCGGGCCCGGCGCTGCGTATCACCGGCTCCCTCGGGTGGTACTGGTACCTGCGCGGGCGTTACCGGGAGGGCCACCGGTTGCTGTCCCTGGCCCTGGCGACTCCGGGCGGCGGCACCGACGAGGAACGCGCCGTGGCCCTGCTCTGGCACGCCGCCCTGTCCTTCGCCGACGTCCACTCCCCCGCGGCCCTGGAGACGGCACGGGCCGCGCTGGACCTGGCGACGCGGATGCCCGACCCCGCCGCGCTCGCCCGTGCCCGCGCGGTGCTGGTCTTCATGACGCGCACGGCCGAGACGGAGGCGTCGCGCCTGGACCTGCCCGACACGGTGCTGGAGGAGGCACTGGCGGTGTTCGAGTCCCGCTCGGACCACTGGTGGCGGGCCTTCGTCCTGCACATGCGCGGATGGCGGGCGCTGCGGCGCAGCGATCTGGCCTCGGCCCACCGGGACGCGCGGGCGAGCCTGTCGCTGTTCGGGGAGCTCGGTGAGTCCTGGGGGCTGGTGCGCGCGGGCAACCTGCTCGGGGTGCTGGCCGGGATCGAGGGCGACTATCCGGAGGCGGCGCGACTCCACCGCCACGCGCTGGAGCAGGCGGAGCGGATCGGGTTGTGGCCCTCGGTGGTGGAGGAGCACACCCGGATCGCGCGCGTCCACCTGCTCGAAGGCGACCTGGACGCCTCGGACGAGGCCAACCGTCGGGCCATCGCCGTGGCCCGGGAACAGGCCCTGACGGACCGGGCCCGGTTCGCGCACGCGGGACTGGCGCTGAGCGAGCGCCGCCGTGGCCGGCCGGAGGAGGCGGAGCGGCACCTGTCCGCGGTCCTGGCCTCCCACCGGGAGGACGGATACCGCCCCGGGCTGGCCTTCGTCCTGACCGAACTGGGGTTCTGCGCCGAGATGCGCGGGGACGCGCGCGTGGCCCGGGAACGGCACACCGAGGGGTTGGAGTTCGCCCTGCAGAGCGACGACCCCCGGGCGGTGGCCTTCTCCCTGGAGGGGTTCGCGGGGGTGGCGCTGGCCGAGGAGGACGGTGCGCTCGCCGCACGGCTCCTGGGCGCCGCGGCGCGCACGCGTGAGGAGGTCGGGGTGCCGCTCCAGCCCGGCGACCGGTTCGACGTCGACCGCCTCACCCGGGCGGTCCACCGTCTCATCGGCACGGCCGAGGCGGACCAGGAGTTCGCCCGGGGCCACGCGGCGGGGACGGACAGCGCGATCGACGGGCTGCTGGTCGAGGAGGCGGTCGGCTGACCGCCTCCGCGGGCCGCGCGGTCGGCCCCGGAGCGTCCGTGCGCCACCCACCGGGGTGTGCGCCCCGTGTACACCGTGGCCACATCCGGCCACGGTGCGTGCCCGTCTGTGGCCCCGGGAAGCGGGGCTCACCTGCCGAAGGCGTCAAACCAGGCGTTCCGCTCCGGCGGACACGCTCAGTTAGACGGATTGACAGGATTTACGGCTTTATTTAGCAATGACGCCAAATGTCCGACGCCTCACCCCCCGCTCCACGGAGGCAGTGTCATGCGTTCCCCCACCCCCCGAAGAATCCTCACCCCCCTGGCGATCGGCGCACTGGTCCTCGGTCTGCTCAGTCCCGCCAGCGCCGAGTCCGCCGACGATCCCGCGCTGTACGAGGTCAGCGGCGTGTCGACCGCCGAGGAACGGACCGAGATCGCCTCGACCGGCGCGGCGATCGACGACGTCGGCGCCGACTCGGTGCTCGTCACCGCGACCTCCGAGAGCGTCGAGGCCATCGACGACCTCGGGTACGAGGTCACCGAGTTCGATCCGCCCACGGTGCAGCTGGCCCCCGACAACGGGTACACGACGTACCCGGAGCTGCGCGACGTCGTGGACCGGGTGACCGCCCAGAACCCCGGGATCGCCGCCCAGTCGGTCTACGGGTACTCCCACCAGGGGCGTGAGCTGATCGCGGTCAAGATCAGCGACAACGTCGGCGTGGACGAGGACGAGCCCGAGGTCCTGTTCACGCACTCGCAGCACGCCCGCGAGCACCTGACGGTCGAGATGGCCGTGTACCTGATGGAGCTGTTCACCGGCGAGTACGGCTCCGACGCCAGGATCACCGACCTGGTGAACGACCGGGAGATCTGGATCCTGCCCAACGTCAACCCCGACGGCGCCGAGTACGACATGGCGGGCTCGTCGTGGCGGTACTGGCGCAAGAACCGCCAGCCCAACCCGGGCTCGTCGTACATCGGCACGGACCTGAACCGCAACTGGGACTACAACTGGGGCTGCTGCGGCGGTTCGTCGGGCAGCACGTCCAGCTCGACCTACCGGGGCGCCTACCCCGAGTCCGCCCCCGAGGTCTCGGCGGTCGCCGACTTCGTGCGCGGCCGGGTGGTCGGCGGCGAGCAGCAGATCACGTCCGCGATCGACTTCCACACCTACAGCGAGCTCATCCTGTGGCCGTTCGGCTACACCTACGACGAGGTGACCAACGGGATGAACCGCGACGAGTACGACACCCACGAGGCCCTGGGCACCTACATGGCCCAGGCCAACGGGTACACGCCCCAGCAGTCCAGCGACCTGTACGTGACGGACGGGACGATCAACGACTGGTTGTGGGGCGACCAGCGGATCGTCAACTTCACCTACGAGATGTACCCGAGCAGCTACTGGGGCGGCGGCTTCTACCCGCCGTCCTCGGTGATCGACCGGGAGACCGCGCGTAACCGGGAGGCCGTCCTGCGGCTGCTCGACTACGCCGACTGCCCGTACCGCATCATCGGCGAGGAGGCCGCGTACTGCGGCTGACCCGCTGACACGGACTGGTGGCCCCGGCGCGCATATGCGCGCCGGGGCCACCAGTCCGTGGATTCCTCGGTGAGCATCACCCTCACGCCTCCAGGGTGTTCAGAGATCGAACACCAGGAGGTCACCATGAGCATGCCCCTGACCGACATCGATGACGGGGCACTGGCCAAAGCCGCCGCCATCCTGGGCACCTCGACCCTCGAGGAGAAGGTCAACGCCGCACTTCGGGAGGCGGCCGAATGCGCCCGACGGCTGTCCGCCCTACGAGCAGGCGCCCATCGGGTCAGCCCCGGCACACCTCCCGGCGGTGACCCACGTGAAGGACGAGAACCGTGACGATCCCGTCCTGAAGGTCGGCGATGATTCGGTAGTCCCCGACCCGATAGCGCCAGAGGTCACCCAGTCGGTTGCCCTTCAGAGCGTCTCCGAGCGCCCGCGGATCCTCCGAGCCCGAGATCCGGTCGTCCAGGAACCAGAAGACTCTTCGCGCGGCCTGTCCGTCCAGCTTGCGCAATTCCCGCTTGGCGTCGTCGTGGAGTTCAACTTTCCAGGCCATACTCGCCCATCACGTCCGAGAGCGGAGTCGTACCGCTCCGCCCCGCTCGCAGGTCCTCAAGCCTGCTCTCAGCGAGGTAGATCTCCTCAAGCTCATCCAGGTGAGCGACGATCGCCTCTCGAGCGTAGAAGCTCTTCGACCTGCCGGTTTCCTTGGCCAGGGCTTCGAGTCTCTCCTCGATCTCCGCCGGAAGTCGCAGTGCCAACATGATGAACCTCCCTGGGTGCTATACAAGTATAACACCCAGGGTCAATGACTCTTCGTACCCGGAGTGTCCCGGCGCGCGACCGCGCGCCGGGGCCGTGCGGGCCGCGGGCCTCAGCTCCGGGTCAGCAGCCGACCGGCGGGGGCGGCCAGGTCGACGTCCGCACCGCGCAGGATCGTGCGGCGCACCCGACCCACCAGGTCGGCGCCGTCGTAGGCGCTCACCGGGTTCTTGTGCTGGAGTTCGCGCGCGTTCACGTGCAGCGCCTCCTCCGGGGCCACGATCGCGAAGTCCGCGTCGCCCCCCTCGGCGATCGCGCCCTTGCCCTCGACCCCGGCGACCCGCGCCGGACCGGCGGACATCCACCGCACCACGTCCGCCAGCGGCACGCCGCGCCGACGCGCCTCGGTCCACATCGCGCTGAAGCCGACCTGGAGCCCGGACACCCCGCCCCAGGCCGTCCCGAAGTCCCCCGTGTCCAGGTCCTTCAGGTCCGGGGTGCTCGGTGAGTGGTCGCTGACCACGCAGTCGATCAGGCCGTCCGACAGCGCCCGCCACAGCAGGTCGCGGTTGGCGTGGTCGCGGATGGGCGGGCAGCACTTGAACTGGGTGGCCCCGGCGGGGATCGCCTCGGCCTCCAACGTCAGGTAGTGCGGGCACGTCTCCACGGTCAGCGGCACGCCCTCGGCCCGGGCCCGGGCGATCAGCGGCAGCGCCGAGGCACTGGACAGGTGCAGGATGTGCGCCCGGGTCCCGGTCCGGCGCGCGGTCTCGATGACCAGCGCGATCGCCTCGTGCTCGGCCTCGTCCGGACGCGAGGCCAGAAAGTCCGCGTACTCGCGGCCCGCTGCGGCGGGCGCCCGGTCCAGGACCGACGGGTCCTCGGCGTGCACGATGATCTGACCGCCGAACTCGCCGATCGCCTCCGCCGCCGTGCGCAACTGGTCGGGTGACAGGTGGCCGAACTCGTCCACGCCGGACGGCGACAGGAACGCCTTGAACCCGTACACGCCCCGCTCGTGCAGCGCGCGCAGTTCCTTGGTCGTGTCGGGGGTGCTGTTCTCGGGCACGGCGCCGCCCCAGAACCCGACGTCCACGGCGACCTGGTCGCGCGCCACGGAGCGCTTGACGTTGAGACCGTCGACGGTGGTGGTCGGCGGCACGCTGTTGAGCGGCATGTCGACGATCGTGGTCACACCGCCCAGCGCGGCGGCGCGGGTGGCGCTGGCGAAGCCCTCCCACTCGGTGCGGCCGGGTTCGTTGACGTGTACGTGGGAGTCGACCAGCCCCGGCAGCAGCACCTCGTCGTCGGCCAGGACGATCTCCCTGGCCGCGGTGGCGGCGGCGTCCGCTCCGGGCAGGACGGCGGTGATCCGGCCGTCGGTGACGGCGACGGTCACCGCCCGCTCGCCCTCGGGGGTGATGGCGCGCTGGGCGCGCAGGAGAAGGTCGTGGGTGGTCATCACTGCTCCTGTCCGACTCGGCGGGTGGCCAGGGCCAGCAGCGTGGCCGTGTCCGTCCCGGTGTGCTCCTCGACCTCGGTCTCGTCGAGCGCGCCGCAACGCAACCCGTTGACCAGGGCCGACGCCAGTGCCTGCGCGGTGGCGGGCTCGTCCATGACACCACCGGCCACCGCGCCGAAGTAGGCCCTGAGGCGGGCGGCGGCGGGCTCGAACGCCTCCCGGTAGAAGGCGTAGGTGGCCAGGAACCGCATGGGCAGCTGGTTCGGGTGCAGGTCCCAGCCCTGGTAGTAGCCGCGTTCCAGGGACCGGCGGACCAGCCCGGCGTGCAGCTTCCACGCCTGGTGGACGTCGGCGCGCCCGCCCACGGGCAGGATGTTGCTGCCCCCGTCGGAGAGCCATACGCCGGTCCCGGCTGCGGCGAGCTGCATGACGGCCTTGGCGTGGTCGGCGACCGGGTGGGCCAGGCTCTGGTAGGCGGCGGTGATCCCGCAGGCGGCGCTGTAGTCGTAGGTGCCGTAGTGCAGCGCGCTCGCCCGGCCCTGGCTCGCCCCGATCATCCGGGCCACGGCGGCGGTGCCGTCCTGGAGCAGGATCGACTGGGGGGTCTCGATCTGGAGCTCGAACCGCAGGCGGCCCTCGGACAGGTCGAAACGCCGCTCCAGCCGCTCGCAGACCCAGGCCATCGCCTCGACCTGCTCGACCGAGGTGATCTTGGGCAGGGTGAGAACGAGATTGTCCGGCAGGGAGCCGAGGCGTTCCAGGAGGGTCTGGAGGAACAGGGTGAGACTGCGGACCCCGCGGTGCCGTCCGGCGGCCTCCATGCCCTTCATCCGGATGCCGAAGTAGGGGGTGGCGGTGCCCGCCTCCACGTCGGCGCAGAAGGCCCCGGCGGCGGAGGTCACGTCGGCGTCCTCGGCCTCGTCGCCGCGATCGCCGTACCCGTCCTCCAGGTCGGCGCGCAGGTCCTCGATCGGCTCCCGGGTGAGTTTGGCGCGCACGCGCGGCAGCGCCTCGGCCACGGCGGACTCGCTCAGCCCGGTGATCTCGGCGAGGTCGGTGGGCTTGGGGGCGAACTCGTCGAGGGCGGCCAGGGCGTCGCGCCCCCAGTCCGCGGCCAGTCCCGGCCGGATCCGGTCAGCGGGAACGTAGACGGTGTGCACCGGCTGCCGGGCCGTGTTGGCCCCGGGGTACTCACGGGCCAGGCGCGCGTCGGCGTCGGCCAGACGGGCGTCCAAGGCGGTGGTGAGTTCGTCGAGGGACAGGGGGTCCTCCGCTGTCACGTTGCGGTTCCTCTCCGTAGGGGTGGCCTGGCCTCCCTAGGGAAGGCCCACCAAAATTCCTATATGCGGATGCTAACTTCTGCCATCCGGAATAACAAGAGTTCAGCGGTGTCGGGGGTGTCCCGATCGCCCCGAATCACGAGGATTCAGGCGGCGCTACGTGACGGTCACGTGCTATAGAGGACTCAGAGATGGGAAGTACTTTTCGTATCGCAGAATAAAGACCGTGACCTCAAGCGGCCTTCACATGGGAGCATGACCTTTGTCAGCCTCGCAGACCACCCAGACGGACACCCCGCCCCTGACCGAGGAGACCGGTAGGCGCGGTCGTTCCGGTGGGGTGCAGTCACTCGAACGCGCCTTCGCCCTACTGGAGATCATGGCGGAGGCCGGCGGTGAGACCTCCCTCAGCCAACTCGCCGAGTCGTCCCGGCTGCCGCTGCCGACCATCCACCGCATCATCCGCACCCTGGTCGGCAACGGGTACGTGCGGCAGCTGCCCTCGCGCCGTTACGCCCTCGGCCCCCGGCTGATCGGGCTGGGCGACAAGGCGTCGCAGATGCTCGGCACGTGGGCCCGACCGCACCTGGCCCACCTGGTCGAGGTCCTGGGCGAGACCGCCAACCTGGCGATGCTCGACGGTGACAAGGTCATCTACGTGGCGCAGGTGCCCTCACCGCACGCCATGCGCATGTTCACCGAGGTCGGCCGACGCGTCCTGCCGCACTCGGCCGGGGTCGGCAAGGCCCTGCTCTCCCAGCTCAGCGACGACGAGGCGCTGGCGACCGTGCGCCGCACGGGCATGCCCGCCGCGACCGACCGCACCATCACCAGCCCCGAGGACTTCGCCGCCGAACTCCAGCGCATCCGCGAGCGCGGCTTCGCCATCGACGACGGCGAGCAGGAGATCGGCGTGCGCTGCGTGGCGGTCCCCGTCGAGGGCGCGCCCTCCCGGATGGCCGTCTCCGTGTCCGGCCCGGACCGCCGTGTGACCTGGGAGTTCGTCGACCGGGCCGCTCCCCTGGTCCAGGAGGCCGCACGCACCCTGGCCACCGACCTCAACCACCAGAGCTGACCCGCCCCGACCGCCGCGGGGGCCGTGCCGACGTCGGTCACGGCCCCGGCCACCACCACCCCCGACGGACGGCCACGGCGCGGTCCCCTCCGCAGGCACCCCGCCGACGCCCGAACCGAACCCCTACGTCTGCTGGTCGAAGCCCAGCCTGCGCAGCTGCTTGGGGTCGCGCTGCCAGTCCTTGGCCACCCGCACGCGCAGGTCCAGGAAGACCCGTCGCCCCAGCAGCCCCTCGATCTGCTTGCGGGCCCGCGAACCGACATCCCGCAGCCGCGAGCCCTTCGAGCCGATGACGATCGCCTTCTGGCTGGAGCGCTCCACGTACAGCGAGGCGTAGATGTCCACCAGCTCCTTGCCCGGCCTGGTGTTCTCCCGCTCGTTCATCTCGTCCACGACCACCGCGATCGAGTGCGGCAGTTCGTCGCGCACACCCTCCAGGGCCGCCTCGCGGACCAGCTCCGCCACGAGCATCTCGTCGGGCTCGTCCGTCAGGTCGCCGTCCGGGTACAGCGGCGGCCCCTCCGGCAGATGGGAGCACAGCACGTCGGCGACGGTGTCGAGCTGGAATCCGCCCTCGGCCGACACCGGGACGATGTCGGCCCACTCGCCCAGCTCCTGTACCGCGAGCAGCTGCCTGCCGACGGTCTCCCGGTCGGCCAGGTCGGTCTTGGTGACCAGCGCGACCACGGGGGTGTTGGTCTGCTCCGCCAGCTCCTTGGCGATGTAGGTGTCCCCCCGCCCGATCGGCTCGTTGGCGGGCAGGCAGAACGCGATCACGTCCACCTCGACCAGCGTGGACCGCACCAGCGAGTCCAACCGCTCCCCCAGCAGCGTGCGGGGCTTGTGCAGGCCGGGCGTGTCCACGATGATCAGCTGCGCGTCCGGCCGGTGGACGATCCCGCGCACCGTCCGCCGCGTCGTCTGCGGCCGGTTGCTGGTGATCGCCACCTTCTGGCCGACCAGCGCGTTCATCAGGGTGGACTTGCCCACGTTGGGGCGGCCCACGAAGCAGGCGAACCCGCTGCGGAAACCCTCCGGGTGGGAGGGTTCGGGCAGCGGAAGCCGCAGCTTCTCCAGGTCGAGGTCGTTCATCGTTCCTTCTCAGCGCCGGGTGACGCTCGCGGGCACCCCGTCGGGGGCCGCGACCACCACCACCTGGGTCTTCAGGTCGTCCGCCACCGCGCGGTCGTCCTCGGTCAGTTCCTTGGCCTCGGTCACCACCACCGCGGCCTCCAGCGCGGAGGCCTCGCTGGACACGGCCGCCGCGACGGCCGCCTGCAACGCGGTCAGCCGGAGCGAGGGCAGCTCCACCGTCGTGGCGACGTAGGTGCGCCCGGTCTCGTCACGCACCGCCGCCCCCTCGGCCGCCGCGTTGCGGGCCCGCGAGGCCCGGGCGAGGGTGATGAGCTTGCCGTCCTCGGGGCCCAGCCCCGTCGTGTCCGTCACTGCTCCGTGCTCCTTACGTCCTCGTTCTTCCCCCGGTCGTCGGCGGACCCGCCGTCGTCCGGCAGACGCTCCACCAACACCGTGGTCAGGCGGTTCCGGCGGCCACCCCGGCCCTCCAGGGTGAGTCTGAGACCAGCGTATTGCGCCTGCGCCCCGCCCGTGGGGACCCGCCCCAGCACGAAGGCGACCAGACCGCCGACCGTCTCGACGTCGGGTACGTCCAGGTCCCGATCGGGGAACAGTTCGTCGAGCTCCCCCAACGGCAGGCGCGCCGTCACACGCACCCGGTCCGCGTCCAGCCACTGCACGGGCGGGATCTCGTGGTCGTACTCGTCGGTGATCTCACCGACGATCTCCTCCACGATGTCCTCCAGGGTCACCAGACCCGCGGTACCGCCGTACTCGTCGATGGCCACGGCGACGTGGTTGCGGTGCTTCTGCATCTCGCGCAGCAACTCGTCGATGGGCTTGGTGTCGGGCACGTACGTCGCCGGACGCATCACGTCCCCCGCGGTCAGCGGCGGTTCCTCCGCCCCTCCGGCGGAGGCCGACCAACGGTCGCGCAACCGTTCGACGAGGTCCTTGAGATAGACGATGCCGACCACGTCGTCCTCGTCCTCGCCCGTCACGGGGATCCGCGAGTAGCCGCTGGCCAGGGCGAGCGACAGGACCGCGTCGGCGTCCGCGTCCCGGTTGGTGAACACGATGTCGGGCCTGGGCACCATCACCTCGCGCACAGAGGTGTCGTCGAGCTTGAACACCGAGTGGATCATCTGGCGTTCCTCGGGGTCGATGACCTCGCCGCGCTCGGCCAGGTCCACGAGCTGGCGCAGCTCGACCTCGGTGCTGAACGGGCCCTCCCGGTCCCCCTTGTCGCGCGGGGTGAGCGCCCGGCCCAACCCCACCAGGAGCTGGGCCACCGGGCTCACCACCACCTGCACCGGGTGGAGGGCGGCGGCGCTGGCCCGGGCGATCGGCCCGGAGAACTGGCGGCCCAGGATCCGCGGGGCGATCGCGACGAACACGGACTCCACCACGACCAGTGCCACCAGTGTCAGGACCAGCGCGGGCCAGCCCGGGCCCAGCAGGAACACCATGCCCAGCGCGGTGGCCAGGGTCGCGCACACCTCGGTGACCACGCGCAGGAACAGCAGGACGTTGAGGTGCCGGGTGGGGTCGGCGGCCACCCGCTCCCAGCGGGAGTCGGCGGCCCGCTCACCGGAGCTTCCGGGCAGCCCCACCGAGCCCACCCGGGTGACGGCCACCTCGGCGGCGGCCAGAAAGGCGGCCACCGCGATCAGCAGCAGGGCGGCGGCGAACGCGGCGCCCCACAGTGCGGGATCTCCGGCGGCCAACACGGTCGGGGCCGACGCGGCGCTCATCGGTCGCTCTCGTCTCCTCCGGCCGAGGCCGCCTCACGCTCGCGCCAGGACGCCAGGATCTCGCCCTGGAGACCGAACATCTCCTTGTGCTCGTCCGGCTCGGCGTGGTCGTAACCGAGCAGGTGCAGGATGCCGTGCGTGCACAGCAGGTCGATCTCGGCCTCGGTCGAGTGCCCGGCCTTGAGCGCCTGCCGCTCGGCCACCTGGGGGCAGATGATCACGTCACCGAGGACGCCCGGCTCGCTGGTGCGACCGGGGCCTCCGGGACGCAGTTCGTCCATCGGGAAGGACAGAACGTCGGTGGGTCCGGGTTCGTCCATCCACCGCACGTGCAGGTCCGTCATCGGCTCCTCGTCCACCAGAACGACGGACAGCTCCGCCAGCGGGTGGACGCGCATGGCGTCGAGCACGTGCCGAGCCAGGCGGGAGAGTCGCTCCTCGTCCACGGTGGTGACGCCCGACTCGTTGGCGACGTCGATACTCATCGGTTGCGGATGCCTCACTTGGAAATCGTCATGGCCGGACGGGATGACCGCCCGGCGGCGCGGCGCCGCCCGCGGCCGCGCCTGGGCGTCCGACACCGGTGGGCCCGCACCACGGCGGGCCCACCAGCTCGGACGGTGTACCACTCCAGTCTGCCCGCTATTTCGTGTGGGGGCTCCCGGGGCCGCCGTCCGCCGGAGTGTCGGCGGAGCCCCTGCGGGGTGACAGACGGCGGGAGCGGCCGCCCCCGGGTCCCGTGGGGGCGCCCTGGGCGGCGTCGTAGCGGCCGTAGGCGTCGACGATCTGCCCGACGAGCTTGTGGCGAACCACGTCGTCGCTGGACAGGCGGCAGAAGGCGATGTCGTCGATGTCACTCAGGATGTTCTCGATGGTGCGCAGACCGCTGGTCTGCCCGCCGGGGAGGTCGACCTGCGTGACGTCACCGGTCACGACGATCTTGGAGCCGAAGCCGAGCCTGGTGAGGAACATCTTCATCTGCTCGGGCGAGGTGTTCTGGGCCTCGTCCAGGATGATGAAGGAGTCGTTGAGCGTTCTGCCGCGCATGTACGCCAGGGGCGCGACCTCGATCGTCCCGGCCGACATCAGCTTGGGGATGGAGTCGGGGTCGAGCATGTCGTGCAGCGCGTCGTACAGCGGCCGCAGGTAGGGGTCGATCTTCTCGTAGAGCGTGCCCGGCAAAAAGCCCAGCCGCTCGCCCGCCTCGACCGCCGGACGGGTGAGGATGATCCGGTTGACCTCCTTGTCCTGGAGCGCCTTGACGGCCTTGGCCATCGCCAGGTAGGTCTTGCCGGTTCCCGCCGGACCGATGCCGAACACGACCGTGTGCCGGTCGATGACGTCGACGTACCGCTTCTGGTTGACGGTCTTGGGGCGGATGGTCCTGCCCCGGTTGGACAGGATGTTGGTCGTGAGCACGTCGGCCGGACGCTCCGAGCCGGGCGTGCGCAGCATGTGGACCATGCGCTCGATGGTCTCGGGGGTGACGTGGGTGCCGCTCTTGGCGAGTTCGATGAGCTCCTCGACGAGGCGGACCACGACCGCGGTCTCCTCGGGGCTGCCGCTGATCGTGAACTCGTTCCCGCGGACGTGGATGTCGCTGTCGAAGGCCCGTTCCAGCGCCCTGAGGAGTTCGTCCCCCGAGCCCAGCAGGCTGACCATCGTGTGCTCGTCCGGGACCACGACCTTGACCTGGGTGTCCTGTCGCGGTTGCGTGTGCGTTGTCTCGGCCATGACGTGGCCTTGCGGCCGCTGTCCCTACCCTTCGATCCGACCCCGTCGCCCTCGCTGACGGGATGCGACGTCTGCGGCACCCGAGCCGGTACCGGGCCCGTCCTGCCAACCGGTGCCTCCCGAGGCTCCCCGGCCCCTGGGGCCACGCCCCGAGTCTACCAACGCGTCTCCATCCGGATCGATCGCTTTTTCGACCGTCCCACGCCCCCATCGGCCCCGGCCGGGGCCGGTGAGGCGGGCCGCCGCGGGGCGCGGGACCCGCGTCGGGCGCCGGCTACCCGGGCGGCCAGTTCAGGCCGCGCCCGCCGAGCAGGTGGCCGTGCAGGTGGAACACCGTCTGCCCGGCGCCGCTTCCGGTGTTGAACACCAGTCGGTACCCCGAGTCGGCCACGCCCTCGGCCTCGGCCACCTCCCGGGCCTCCAGCGCGATCTCGTCCAACAGCCCTGCCCCGGTGGCCGCGGCGGACGCGGCGTCCGGATGGTGGTCGCGCGGGACGATCAGCACGTGCGTCGGGGCCTGGGGGTTGATGTCGCGGAAGGCGACGGTGCGCTTGCCCTCGCGGACGATCTCGGCGGGCACCTCCCCCCGCACGATCTTGCAGAAAAGGCAGTCGGCCTCGGCCATCGATTACCTCCGTCGGGGGACTGTCGCCCGGTTGTTCCCGCTGCCGGGCCCGCCTGGCGGGCGCCACCGGCAGCGGCCGTCTCGGATTGTCCGGTCACCATGATGCCGCAGGTCCCGACCTCCGGGACCGCGCGGACCCGAACCGGAACACCTGGTACCGCGTCTCCCTTCGGAAGAATCGCGATAGGCTTTGCACCCGTGCGCGTCGGGTCGTCGGCCTCCTCCGCCGATGTCCACCCTCCAGCGTGTTCGGACCGGAACGCACCCCTACTTGGAAAAGAAGAGGTATGCCCTTTCGTAAACCCCGCGACAAGGGTGTGCGTCGAACTGATGTGACGACAGAAACCATGGTGGCGGGAGCCACCACGGCCCCCCTCGCCGTGGGCTGGGACGCCGACCACGCGGTGACCGAACTCTATCGGGAGCACTACCGCCCGTTGGTCCGTCTCGCCTCGCTGCTCGTCCGGGACCACGCGACCGCGGAGGAGGTCGTGCAGGACTCCTTCGTCGCCATGCACTCGGCCTGGCGACGGCTGCGCGACCCCAACAAGGCCCTGTCCTACCTCCGACAGGCGGTCGTGAACAAGGCGCGGTCGGTCCTGCGCCACCGCGCCGTCGTGGAGAAGCACGCACCCAAGGCGCTACCGGACGCTCCCAGCGCGGAGCACGGCGCCATGAACCAGTTGGAGCGCGAGGCCGTGATCAGGGCCCTGCGCAAACTACCCACACGTCAGCGAGAGGCCATCGTGCTCCGGTACTACGGCGACCTGTCCGAGGCGCAGATCGCGGACGCCATGGGGATCAGCAAGGGCGCGGTGAAGAGTCACACGTCCCGTGGCATCTCCGCGCTCCGCTCTGTTCTGGAGCAGACGACATGAGCAGCCCATCCGACAACGACGAGTTCGAGAACCGGCTCCGCTCGATCCTCAGATCGGAGGCGGACGCGTGTGAGCCCTCCCCCGAGGGACTGAACCTGATCCGCGAGCGGACCGAGCGCGCCCGGGGCGGCTGGTTCGGGCTGCCCTGGCTGCGCCCGGCTCTGGCGGTGGCGGGGGCGGTCCTGATCGCGGTGTCCGTGGTCATCTCCAACCCCGAGGTTCGCGACCAGGTGCTGGAGATCGTCCCTGCGGGCGCCGACCGTGAGGGCACCCCCCCGGCTGCGGCCCCCTCGGAGGAGGACGTCGCCTCCGCCGAGCCCGTCCCCGACACGGGTGCCGGGGTGGCCGTTCCCGAGCCGGAGCCCGCGGACGATCCCTCACCCACACCCACCTCCTCGCCCGGGTCCTCCGCTCCGCCGGAGGAGGCCACCCCGACTGACGAGTGCTCCCCGACCCGGCCGACCCCCTCCGAGGAGGCGAGCCCCGCGGACGAGGGGAGCGGCGAGCAGACCTCCGATCGCACCGGCGCGGACGACTGCCCCACCGTCGACGACGAACCCACCGACGAGGGCACCGACGGAGCCACGGACGGCGCCGGAGGCGACGGCGGGGACGGCGGTTCGGAGGACGCCGGAGGCGGCGACGAGCCCACCGACGACAGCACCAGCACCGGTGGAACGGACGGCGGCACCGTGGCGGAGACCCCGCAGGGGTGACCGGGTTCCGCCGGAGCACGTGAGAGGGGGCGGCTACGGGACCGAGTTCCCGTGGCCGCCCCCGTCGTTCGTCCTCGTCCCCGCTACCAGCGACCGGTGCGTGCCTGGAGCACCGACAGCGCGGCCACCCCCGCGGTGGAGGTACGCAGGACCGTGGGCCCCAGTAGCGCGCGCACCGCCCCGGCCTCGGCGAAGGCGTCGAGCTCGGCCTCGGAGAAGCCGCCCTCGGGTCCGACGACCAGCACGATCCCGGCACCCTCGCCCCCGGGCAGGTCCAGTTCGGCCAGGCGTCGGGCGCCGTCCTCGTGCAGCACGACGGCCAGGTCGGCCTCGGCCAGCAGTTTCGCCACGGCCGCGCGGTCGGCCGGTTCGGCCACCTCCGGCAGCCGTCCGCGTCGCGCCTGCTTGGCCGCCTCGCGGGCGGTGGCGCGCCACTTGCCCAGGGACTTGGCCGCCCGGTCGCCCTTCCACCGGGTGACGCAGCGTTCGGCCGCCCAGGGCACGACGGCGTCCACCCCGGCCTCGGTCATCATCTCCACGGCCAGTTCCCCGCGGTCGCCCTTGGGCAGTGCCTGGACGACGGTCAGCCGCGGACGGGGCTCCGGCTCCTCCCAGCGTTCGACCACCGCGCAGACGATCCCGTCCTTGGCGACCCCGGTCACCGTGCACCGGGCACGCCGCCCGAGACCGTCGGACAGGTCCACCGTCTCACCCTGGCGGATCCGGCGTACGACGGCGGCGTGCCGCCCCTCGGGGCCGGTGACCTCGACCCGGTCGGCCGCCAGGTCGGCGGTGTCGACCAGGAAGACCGCCGGGGTCACTTGGCTCCGAAGGCGTCGCGGATCTTGGCGAAGAACCCGCCGTGGCCGGGGCTGAAGCGCCCGGGCGACTGGTCCTCGCCGCGCAGTTCGGCGAACTTGCGCAGCAGCGCCTCCTGCTCCTCGTCGAGCTTGGCGGGGGTCTCCACGTCGACGCGGATGCGCAGGTCGCCGCGGCCTCCGCCGTCGAGGTGGGTGACTCCCTTGTTCGGCAGGGTGATGACGTGCCCGGAGTTGGTGCCGGGGCGCAGGTCGATGTTCTCCGTGCCGTCGAGGGTGTCGAAGGCGAAGGAGGCACCCAGCGCGGCGGCCGTCATGGGCACGGTCACGGTGCAGTGCAGGTCGTCGCCGCGCCGCTCGAAGGTGGGGTGCGGGCGCTGGACGATCTCCAGGATGATGTCGCCGCGCGGTCCTCCGTTGGGGCCGACCTCGCCCTCGCCCGCGAGCTGGATGCGGGTGCCGTCGTCGACGCCGGCGGGGATCTTGACCGTGCGGGTGACCTTCTCCCGCACCCGCCCCTCGCCCGCGCAGTCGGCGCAGGGGTCGGTGATGACCGTGCCCTGGCCCGAGCACTGCGGGCAGGGGCGCGAGGTCATGACCTGGCCGAGGAAGGAGCGCGTGACCTGGGAGACCTCACCCTGGCCGTGGCACATCTCGCACGTGGTGCGGTGCGAACCGGCAGCCGTCCCCTCGCCCTGGCAGGTGTCGCACAGGATCGCCGTGGGGAAGGTGATCTCCTTGCTGACGCCGAACGCGGTCTCCTTCAGGTCCAGTTCGACGCGGATCTTGATGCTGCGTCCGCGCCGGACCCGTTCGCGCGGGCCGCGCGCGCCGGGCTGTCCGCCGCCGAAGAACGCGTTCATGATGTCGTCGAACGCGAAGCCTCCCGCGCCGCCGAAGCCTCCGGCGCCGCCGCCACCGGCCGGAGCGAAGGGGTCCTGGCCCATGTCGAACATCCGGCGCTTGTTCTCGTCGGAGAGGACCTCGTAGGCCTGGGTCACCTCCTTGAAGCGCTCCTGGGTCGCGGGGTCGGGGTTGATGTCCGGGTGCAGCTCGCGCGCGAGCCGCCGGTACGCCTTCTTGATCTCGTCCTTGGACGCGTCACGACGCACCCCGAGAACCTGGTAATAGTCTCTGGCCACTGAGTTACTGTCCTGCCAAAATCTGTCCGACATACCGAGCCACCGCACGTACGGCGCCCATCGTTCCCGGGTAGTCCATCCGGGTGGGACCCACGACTCCGATCTTGGCCAGCGACTGGTTTCCCACGCCGTAGTCGGCTGACACGATGGAGGTGGACCGCAGACCCTCGTGGAAGTTCTCCTCGCCGATGCGCACGGTCAGCATCGAAGGGTCCTTCGCCTCACCCAGCAAACGGATGAGGACCATGTTCTCTTCCAGCGCTTCCAGCACGTCCCGCAGACTGGCCGCGAAGTCCACCGCCGCGAGGTTGGCGGTGCCCGCCAGGACGATCTTCTCCTCGTGGCGCTCCACGAGGCTTTCCAACAGGACCGACAGGACCGACACCGCCATGTGGCGGTGCTCCGGGTCGACCTGGGCGGGCAGGTCGTCCACCGCGTCGGGGACGTCTCCGAGGGGGAGTCCCGCGATGGCCCGGTTCAGCATGGCGCGCAGATCATTGACGGCGCTCTCGCTGACCGAACCCAGTCCGTCGATGACCCTCTGCTCGACCCTGCCCGTGTTGGTGATCACGACCATCATGAGCCGCGGTCCGCCCAGGGGCACCAGCTCCACGTGCTGCACCGACGAACGGGTCAGGGACGGGTACTGCACGATCGCGACCTGGCGGGTGAGCTGGGCGAGCAGACGGACCGTGCGCGCGACGATCTCGTCGAGGTCCACCGCGCCCGTGAGGAAGGACTCGATGGCCCGCCGCTCGGCCGCCGAGAGCGGCTTGACCGAGGAGAGGCGGTCCACGAAGAGCCGGTAACCCTTGTCCGTCGGCACACGGCCGGCACTGGTGTGCGGTTGGGTGATGTAGCCGTCCTCCTCGAGGGCGACCATGTCGTTGCGGATGGTCGCGGGTGAAACCCCGAGTCGGTGTCGGTCCGCGAGAGCCTTGGAGCCAACGGGCTCGTTGGTGTTGACGAAGTCCTCAACGACCGCACGCAGGACCGCGAGCTTGCGCTCATCCAGCAACTCGTCACCTCCTGGCACTCCGTGGTCCTCAGTGCTAATTCTAAGCCCGGTCGCAAACGCCGTCTGCTACCCACGGGTAGTAACACCCCCGATCGGCCCCGATCTTCCCCGCCGGTCACGGTCCGACCGGGTCCGGACCGCGCCGGGAGAGTCGGTGCCGACGGCGCCGCGGAGCACACCAGTAGACTGCACGACCGTGGCTACCAAGGGAACCGGCCGCTACGGCCGCGACGTTCTGGCCCCGGATCGGCGGCGCCCCGGAGGGCGGGACGTCCCCGAGACACCCCTGAGCCGGGACCTGGTCGTGGAGGACGCCGAGGAGACCTTCTGCGGCGCCGTGGTGGCCTGGGACAAGGCGACCGTGACCCTGGAGGACCGGCACGGCCGCCGTCGGGTGTTCGACCTGGAACCGGCGGCCTTCCTGGTCGAGGGGCGGCCGGTGACGCTGGTGCGCCCCCCGGCCGGGCCGAGGGGGCCGCTGCGCAGCGCGTCGGGCTCGATCGCGGTGCCGGACGCGCGGGCGCGCACCGCCCGGGAGAGCCGGATCTACGTCGAGGGCGCGCACGACGCCGAACTCGTGGAGAAGGTCTGGGGACACGACCTGCGGGTGGAGGGTGTGGCCGTGGAGTTCCTGGAGGGGGTCGACGACCTGCCCTCGATCGTCGCGGACTTCTCCCCCGGCCCCGGCCGTCGGCTGGGGGTCCTGGTGGACCACCTCGTCCCCGGTTCCAAGGAGAGCAGGATCACCGAACGGGTGCGCGGTGAGCACGTCCTGGTGACCGGTCACCCCTACGTCGACGTCTGGCAGGCGGTGCGCCCCCGGGCCGTGGGGATCGAGCGCTGGCCCGAGGTGCCCAGGGGGACCCCCTGGAAGGAGGGGGTCGTCCGCGCCCTGGGGTGGCGGATGGAGACCGGCGCGGCCTGGCGCCGCATCCTGGGTTCGGTACGCTCCTACGCCGACCTGGAGCCGTCGCTGCTCGGTCGGGTCGAGGAGCTCATCGACTTCGTTACGGGACCGCACCCGGGTGAACACTAGGATTCTCCTCAGGCGACGGCGAGGACACCGCGTCCGGTCGTGCCGGTCGCCCGCCTCGGGCCCTCCCCGGTCGTCGGTACAGCCCCAGAGAACAACCGCACCCCAGCAGCGGAGCCAAGGAAGAGCATGAGCGAGACCCCGACGAACCCCCCGTCCCCGGAGGACCCGCAGGGCCAGCAGCCCGCACAGCCCCAGCAGTCTCCGCAGCAACAGGAAGAGTCCCATCCGCAGGCCCGGTCGCCGTACGCGCCCCAGACGGAGGGCGGCCAGCACTCGGGCGCCCAGGCGGCCTACGGACAGCCGTCGGGCGGACAACCTCCCTACGCGCCCCAGCACGACCCCGCGCAGCAGGGGTACGCCCAGCCCCAGCACGACCAGCAGGGCTTCCAGCAGCCCGCGACCGACCCCGCACAGCAGGGATACGCCCCCCAGGGGTACGCGCAGGCCCGGTCGCCGTACGCGCCCCAGACGGAGGGCGGCCAGCACTCGGGCGCCCAGGCGGCCTACGGACAGCCGTCGGGCGGACAGCCCCCCTACGCGCCCCAGCACGACCCCGCGCAGCAGGGGTACGCCCAGCCCCAGCACGACCAGCAGGGCTTCCAGCAGCCCGCGACCGACCCCGCACAGCAGCAGTTCCAGGGACAGCCGGGACAGGGCCAGCAGCCGTCGGGCGGGCAGCCGGGCTTCGCACCGCCGCCCCCCGCCCCCGGACAGCCCCAGCAGGGGTACGCCCAGCAACCGCCGGCGCCCCACGGCTACGCCCAGCCCGCGGCGGAGCAGTCGCCGTACGCGCCCCAGCCCGTCCAGGGCCAGCCCTCCTACGCGCCCGCCCAGCACCAGGCGTACCCGCAGCAGCCGGGACAGCCCCAGCAGCCCCCGTTCCCGGGCGGCCCGGCCGCCTACGGGCAGCCCGGCGGCCAGGCGCAGGCACCGGCCGGCGACGACGGCACCCTGGTGGCGATGATGGCGCATCTGTCCGGGTTCGTGATCGCCTTCCTCGGCTGGATCCCCCCGCTGGCGATCTACCTGGCCAAGCGGAACCAGTCCCCGGTCGTGCGCCACCACGCCTCCGAGGCGGCGAACTTCCAGCTCACCCTGCTCATCCCCTATGTTTTCGCCTGCGTGGTCTTCATCGGACTGGGTATCTTCTTCCCAGGGCTGGCCTGGATCGGCTCCGTACTGATCGCGCTGATCTGGATCCTCGCGATCGTCTTCGGGGTCGTGGGAGCGTCCAGGGCCAACAAGGGGACCACGTACCGCTACCCGGTGAGTATCCGCCTCCTGAAGTAGTCCCCCCGCCAGTGTCTGAGTGAGTCAGCACGAAGGGACACCGCCATGTCGCACCCGAACACGCCACCTCCTGAGGAGCCCGACGACCGGGAGCGGCGGCAACAGGGGCAGGAGGGGGCCGGCGGCCAGCCGCCGCCCCCCGGTCCGCAGGGCGGCGGCCAGCCCGGGTACGGGCCTCCGCCGGGCGCCCGTCCGCCCGGCGGGGAACCCGGCTACGGTCCGCCTCCCGGTGGCCACGCGCCGGGCGGGTACCAGCAGGGGGGCTACCCGCCCGGCGGATACCCGCAGGGCGGCTTCGAGCCCTCCTCGGCCACGACCGGCCAACCCAACCAGTCCGAACGGCAGATGGGCCTGATCGCCCACCTGGGCGGCGGGTTGGCCGGGTTCTTCTTCTCGGGGTTCGGCTGGATCGTCCCGTTGATCGTGTTCCTCGTCAAGAAGGACGAGTCGCCGTTCGTCCGGGACCAGTCGGTCCAGGCGCTCAACTTCCAGATCCTCGTCACGATCGGCATCGTGGTGTCCTGGCTGTTGACGATCGTGCTCATCGGCATCCTGACGTGGGTGGTCGTCGCCGTGGTCTGCCTGGTCCTGGGGATCCTCGGCGGCATGGCCGCCAACCGGGGCGAGTGGTACCGCTACCCGTTCAACGTCAACTGGGTGAAGTAGTCCGCGCCCGGAGGACTCAGGTCAGGTCCCGGACCACGGCGTCGGCGAGCAGGCGTCCCCGGCGGGTCAGGACGGCGCGTCCGGCCTCGTGCGCGGCGGCGTCGAGCAGGCCCTCCGCCACGGAGCGCCGCGCCGCCGCCCGTCCGTGCGGCTCCAACAGCTCCAGCGGGCACCCGTCCGCCACCCGCAGTTCCAGCAGAACGCGCTCGAACCGGCGCTCCTCGGCCGTGAGCACCTCACGCGCCTGCCCGGGGCTCGATCCGGCCGCCAGCCGCGCGGCGTAGGCGGCGGGGTGCTTGACGTTCCACCACCGGGTGCCGCCGACGTGGCTGTGCGCGCCCGGGCCGACGCCCCACCAGTGGCCGCCGGTCCAGTACAGCAGGTTGTGCCTGCTGCGCCCCTCGGGGGCGCGCGCCCAGTTGGACACCTCGTAGGGGGTGAACCCGGCCTCGGCGAGGACCTCGTCGGCCATGAGGTAGCGGTCGGCCATCGTGTCGTCGTCGGGTTCGGCCAGTTCCCCGCGGCGGACGCGTGCGGCCAGACGGGTGCCCTCCTCCACGATCAGCGAGTAGGCCGACACGTGGTCGGGGGCGGCCGAGACCGCGGCCGCCAGGGAGGCGGCCCAGTCGTCGTCGCTCTCACCGGGGGTGCCGTAGATCAGGTCGAGGTTGACGTGCTCGAACCCGGCCGCGCGGGCCCACTCCACACACCGCTCCGGCCGCCCCGGGGTGTGACCGCGCTCCAGGATCCGCAGCACGTGCGGTCGGGCGCTCTGCATGCCGAAGGAGACCCGGGTGAACCCGGCCTCACGCAACCGTGCCAGGTAGTCGGGGTCGACGGTCTCCGGGTTGGCCTCGGTCGTCAGTTCGGCGTCGGCGGCCAGGCCGAAGCGGTCGCGGATCGCGGCGACGATCCGTCCCAGGTCCTCGGCGGGGAGCAGGGTCGGCGTCCCGCCGCCGACGAACACCGTGCTCACCCGGGGGCGGTCGCCGCGCAGGAGGCGGTCGGCCAGCTCGACCTCGGCGACCGCCTGGTCGGCGTAGGTCTCTCGGGAAGCGGTGGCGGTGCCGTCGCGCGAGACCAGCTCGTCGGCGGTGTAGGTGTTGAAGTCGCAGTAGCCGCAGCGCGTGACACAGAACGGGACGTGGACGTAGAACCCGAGCGGCCGGTCGCCGAGCTCGGCGAGTGAGGACGCGGGCAGGTCCCCGGTCCGCGGGACGGGATCGCCGTCGAGGGCAACGGAAGGCATACCTCCAGTGTCACCGACCCGGGGGCGTGCTCACGCGGTCCCTTCTCGTCCATGCGGCCGCACCGGCTCGGGCGCGGCGAACGGCCTCACCCGCGCGGGGCCGCCTCCCGGGCGGAGCGCGCGCCGTCCGCGTCGGCGGGGGAGGCCACCCTGGCCTGGACGGGGGCGGTGGCGCGGGGCGGGGCGACGGCAGTGGAACCGCGCACGATCAGCTCGGGGTCGAACAGGTACTCGGTGCGGGAGACGGGGTGTCCGGCGATCTCGTCGCACAGGGCGCGGACCGCCGCCAGGGCCATCGCGTTGACCGGTTGGCGGACCGTGGTCAGCGGCGGGTCGGTGAACGCGATGAGCTGGGAGTCGTCGAAGCCGACCACGGAGAAGTCCTCGGGGACGCGCAGCCCGCGCTGGCGGGCGGCCCGGATGGCGCCCAGGGCCATCATGTCGGAGCCGCAGACCATCGCGGTGACGCCGCGCTCGACGAGGCGGACGGCCGCGGCGTGGCCGCCCTCGACGCCGAACAGGGACAGTTCCACCAGGTCGTCGCCGTCCAGGCCGTGCTGGGCCAGCGCCTGACGGTAGCCGTCGAGCTTGCGGCGGACGGGGACGTAGCGTTCCGGGCCGCTGGTGAAGCCGATCCGCGTGTGCCCCAGGGCGACCAGGTGGTTGACGGCCTGGCGGCCCGCCTCCCGGTCGTCGCAGGAGATGAAGGCGGCGGGGATGGTGTCGGCGTACCCGTTCACGAGCACGATGGGCAGGCGGCGGGTGACGAGGGCCTGGTAGCGCTCGTGGGAGGCGGAGGTGTCGGCGTGGCGGCCGGAGACGAAGAGGATGCCGGAGACGTTGCGCTCCAGCAGGAGTTCCACGTACTCGTCCTCCGTTATGCCGCCGGGGGTCTGGGTGCACAGGACCGGGGTGTAGCCGCGCTGGGCGAGGGCGCCCTCGGCCGCCTGGGCGAACATCGGGAAGACCGGGTTCTCCAGCTCCGGGATGACCATCCCGACGAGCCCCGCCGAGCGCTGCCGCAGCCGCGCGGGCCGCTCGTAGCCGAGGACGTCGAGCGCCGTCAGGACAGCCTTGCGGGTGTCGCTGCCGACGCCGGGCTTGTCGTTGAGCACCCGCGAGACCGTCGCTTCGCTGACGCCTGCGTGCCGCGCGATGTCGGCAAGTCGTGGACCCATGCGGACAACTCTAGTCGAGATCGCCGTCACATGATCGCAAGTAAGCGGTAATCTTGCGCAAGAAGTTGCAGACGCCCACTGGGAAGGACCCCCGTTCATGGAGCTCCAGGCACACTGGTGGCGCGACGCCGCCATCTACCAGATCTACGTGCGCAGCTTCGCCGACTCCAACGGCGACGGGGAGGGAGATCTGGCCGGCATCCGCGAGCGCCTCCCCCACCTCGTCGAACTGGGGGTCGACGCGATCTGGCTGACGCCCTTCTACGTCTCCCCGCTCGCCGACGGCGGGTACGACGTCGCCGACTACCGCGACGTCGACCCGCGCTTCGGCACCCTGGAGGACTTCGACGCCCTGCTCGCGGCCGCCCACGACCTCGGCCTCCGCGTGATCATCGACATCGTGCCCAACCACTCCTCGTCGGCGCACCGCTGGTTCCGCGAGGCCGTGGCCGCCGAACCGGGCAGCCCCGAGCGGGACCGGTACCTGTTCCGGGACGGCCGGGGCCCCGAGGGCGACGAGCCCCCCAACAACTGGAAGTCGATCTTCGGCGGCCCGGCCTGGACCCGCCTGAAGCGCCCCGACGGCACTCCGGAGCAGTGGTACCTGCACCTGTTCGACGCCGAACAGCCCGACTTCGACTGGACCAACCCCGAGGTCCACGACGAGTTCGACGACGTGCTGCGGTTCTGGTTGGAGCGCGGCGTGGACGGGTTCCGGATCGACGTCGCGCACGGCATGGTCAAGGACCCGGCCCTGCCCGACATCGCCGGGGACGCCAAGGCCGACCTGCTCGACGGCAGCACGACCCTGCCCTACTTCGACCAGGACGGCGTACACGAGATCTACCGCCGCTGGGCCGCGATCGCCGCGGAGTACCCCGGTGACCGCGCCATGGTGGCCGAGGCGTGGGTGGAGGACGCCGACCGGATCGCCCGCTACCTGCGCCCCGGCGAGCTGCACCAGGCGTTCAACTTCGAGTACCTGACGGCGCCGTGGGAGGCCGCCCGCCTGCGCGAGGTCATCGACCGCTCGCTGACGGCCAACGGGGCGGTGGGCGCCACGACCACCTGGGTGCTGTCCAACCACGACGTGACCCGCCACGCGACCCGCTTCGGCGGGGGCGAACGGGGACTGCGCCGGGCGCGCGCCGCCACGCTCCTCATGCTGGCCCTGCCCGGTTCGGTCTACCTGTACCAGGGAGAGGAGCTGGGCCTTCCCGAGGTCACGGACCTTCCCGAGGAGGCGTTGCAGGACCCCACGTGGGAGCGCTCGGGCCGCACCGAGCGCGGCCGTGACGGCTGCCGGGTTCCGCTGCCGTGGACGGAGGGGGCCTCCCCCTGCGGTTTCGGACCCGAGGGTTCCGAGCCGTGGCTGCCGATGCCGGAGGGGTGGGGCGGGCTCTCCCGTGCCGCCCAGCGCGGTGTCGAGGGTTCGACGCTGGAACTGTACAAGCGCGCGCTGCGGTTGCGGCGCGAGTCGGAGGCGCTCGGTGACGGCTCCATGACCTGGCTGGACGCTCCGGAGCACGTGCTGTACTTCGAGCGCGAGCCGGGTCTGCGGTGCGCGGTCAACCTCGGTGGTGAGCCGGTGGAGATCGCGGCGGCCGGCGAGGTGCTCGTCACCAGCGGTCCGGTGGAGGGGTCCGCCGGGGGATCGCTGACGTTGCCCGGCGACACGGCCGTGTGGTTCCGGGCCTAGCCGCCGCGCGGGCGCGGTGTCGGACGCCCGGCACCGCGCCCGCCGTCCCGCTCGGCCACGACGTGGGGAGACGACCCGGAGCGACACCCGCGTCACCCATCGTCGGTGGTCCACCGACCTGTTTCCCGGATGTTTCCGCATCTTTATCCACGGGGTCTGCAAAACCTTTCAATCTTTGCAAGTTATTGCTAATGTCACATCACCGCGCATGCTGTGACACACCAGGCTCCCGGCCCGGCACGTGCGCGCCCCATCTGTACGGCCTCCCGGAGGGAAGACACCATGAGATTCCGCAGCGCACCGGCGTTCGCAGGTCTCGCCGCGATCGCACTGGCGGCGACCGCCTGCGGCGGCGACACGGGCGACGGTGGTGAGACCACGGCCCAGGGAGAACTCGTCGTCTGGACCGACCCCGAGCGGGCCGACGCCGTCCAGGCCTCGGCCGAGCAGTTCTCCGAGGCCAACGGGATCGACGTCAGCGTGGACACCGTGGCCTTCGAGGACATGCAGGGGGACGTGCTCAACGCCCACCAGGCGGGCAACGCCCCGGACGTCTTCATCGGGGCCCACGACTGGACCGGCAACCTGGTGCGCAACGGCGCCGTCCAGCCGATCGAACTGCCCCAGGACCGGGCGGCCCTGCTCGACGAGACCTCCCTGGAGGCCATGTCGTTCGACGGTCAGCTCTTCGGTGTCCCCTACGCCCAGGAGAACCTCTTCCTGCTGCGCAACACCGCGCTCACGCCGGACGCCCCGCAGACCTTCGAGGAGATGGTCGAGGTCGGCTCCCAGCTCAAGGAGGACGGCGAGGTCAGCGAGGTCCTGTCCATGGCGGTCGGCCAGGAGGGCGACCCCTACCGGATGAACACCCTGTTCACCTCCGCCGGCGGCTATCTGTTCGGACAGGACGACACCGGAACCTGGGACCCGAGCGACCTCGGCGTCGGCACCGAGGAGTCGATCGAGGCCATGGAGCGGATCGCCGAGTACGGCGAGGCGGGCGAGGGCGTGCTCCGCCGCTCCATCACCCTCCAGAACTACGCCAGCCTGTTCTTCGACGAGGAGGCGGCCTTCCTCGTCGCGGGCCCGTGGGACCTGGCCAGCGCCGACGAGTCCGGGATCGACTACGCGATCAGCCCCGTCCCGGGCTTCGCGGACGGCGGCCCCGCCCAGCCCTACATCGGTTACCAGGGCTTCTTCGTGACCGAGGGCAGCGCCAACTCCGCGCTCGCCGAGGAGTTCGTGACCACCCTCGTCACCGACACCGACTTCATCCTCAGCCTGTACGAGGCCGACCCGCGCGTCCCGGTCCAGGCCGACGCCCTGGAGGCCGTCTCCGCGGACGACCCCAACGTCGCCGCGATCGCCGAGGCGGGCGCCGAGGGCATGCCGATGCCGTCCATCCCGGAGATGGGCGAGACCTGGCAGCCGCTGGGCGTCGCGCAGGCCGAGATCATCGGCGGCGGGGACGTGCGCGAGGCGATGGAGGCCGCCGCGCAGACGATCTCCGAGCAGATCGGCGAGTAGTCGTGACGGTCTCCGGTTCCGGCAAGGAGGGCGCCCCCGAGCAGGGGGCGCCCGCCCGCCCGTCGCCCTCCACCGCCCTCAACGGACGGCCTTCGGCCGCAGCACCCCCCTCTTCGTCGCCCTCCACCGCCCTCAACGGACGGCCTTCGGCCGCAGCACCCCCCTCTTCGTCGCCCTCCACCGCCCTCAACGGACGGCCTTCGGCCGCAGCACCCCCCTCTTCGTCGCCCTCCACCGCCGCCGACGGACGCCCGCGGCGCGGTGCCTCCCGGCCACCGCTGCCGGGCGGACGCTGGGCCGGCGACGGGTCGCTGGCGGGACGGGTCGTCAAGATCGGCCTGTTGGGGCTGTTCACCGCCCTGGGCGCGTGGGCGGTGCTCCCCCTCTACCTCGGCGACAACTGGCTCGGCATCGGGCTGGTCCTCGCCGTGCTGGGCCTGGTCTACTACGTCTACCTGTCCAGGCGCACGGTCCCGGCCAAGTACCTGGTGCCCGGTGTGCTGTTCCTGGTGGCCTTCCAGATCCTCCCGGTGCTCTACACGATGAGCACCTCGGTGACCAACATGAGCGACGGTCACCGCGGGAGCAAGGAACAGGCGATCAGCTCCATCGAGTCGATGTCCGTGACCCGCGCGCCCGACTCCGAGGAGTACGCCCTGACGGTCGCCACCACGGGCGACCCCGAGACGGGATCGCTGGTCTTCCTGCTCACCGACTCCGAGGGGCAGACCTACGCCGGAACGGCCGACGGCCTGGAGGACCTCGACGGCGCCACCGTCGACCCGGCCTCCGGCCGGGTCACCGAGGCGTTCGGCTACACGATCCTCACCCCGGCCCAGGTCAACACGCGCAGCGACGAGCTGGAGGAGTTCGCGGTCCCGACCGACAGCGGTGCGGGCATCCGCTCCAGCGGCCTGTCGACCGCCTTCGAGGGCAGCGCCGTCCGCGTCTACGACGCCGGGTGCGACTGCGTGACCGACACCGAGACCGGGCGGGTCTACACCGCCGACGACGAGCGCGGCGCGTTCGTCGACGAGGAGGGCGACCGGCTCCCGCAGGGCTGGCAGGTGAACGTGGGCCTGGACAACTTCGCCCGCTTCCTGCTCAACCCGTCCTTCGCGACGTCGTTCTTCGGCATCCTGGTGTGGAACATCGTCTTCGCCGTCTCCGTAACGTTCCTGGTCTTCGTGGTGGGCCTGGCCGTGGCACTGACCCTGCACGTGCCCCGCATGCGCGGCAAGGTCCTGTACCGGATCCTGGTGGTCCTGCCCTACGCCATGAGCTCGCTGGCCATGTACCTGCTGTGGCGGGACATGTTCAACACCGACTTCGGGCTGTTCAACCGCATGCTCGGGCTCGACGTGGACTGGTTCGGCAACCCGTGGAGCGCACGCGTCGCCGTCATCCTCACCAACGTGTGGCTCGGCTACCCGTACATGTTCCTCGTGGCCACGGGCGCGCTCCAGGCCATCCCGCGCGAACTGCAACAGGCGGCGCGCATCGACGGCGCGAACGCCTGGCAGTCCTTCCGGCACGTCACGCTGCCCCTGCTCATGGTGGCGATGACCCCGATCCTGGTCGCCGTGTTCGCGTTCAACTTCAACAACTTCAACGCCGTGTGGCTGCTGACCCGCGGCGGCCCGCTCTTCGCCGACAACTCCACGGCCGGGGCGACGGACCTGCTCATCACCTACACGTACCGGTTGGCGTTCAACGAGGCCACCGCCCAGTACGGGTACGCGGCCGCTCTGTCGGTGATGATCTTCGTCATCGTCTCGGTGATCTCCGTGGTGAGCCTGTGGCGGAGCCGGGCACTCAAGGAGGTGGACTGATGACGGCGAGCACCGGAGTCACGGCGCCGACCCGCCACCGCCGCACCGCGGCGGCCGGCTTCGCGCTGTGGGCCGCCCGGCTGGGCTGGCGGCACGCGGTCATGTGGCTGGTCGCGGGCTTCGCGCTCTTCCCCGTGCTGTTCGTGGTGTCGGCCGCGCTCAACCCGGTGGGGACGCTGAGCAGCGCGGAGCTGTGGCCGACGGGGGCGAGTCTGGGCAACGCGCGGGATCTGTTCCAGAACACCCCGTTCACCACGTGGTACGCGAACTCGCTGTTCTTCGCGCTCACCAACGCGGCGGTGACGGTGCTGTTGTCGGCGCTGGCGGCGTACGCGTTCAGCCGGATGCGGTTCAAGGGGCGCCGGGTGGGGCTGATCGGGCTCCTGGTGATCCAGATGTTCCCGCAGTTCCTGGCGATCGTCGCGATCTACCTGATGTTCTCCACCCTCGGCGAGTACTATCCCGCGATCGGGTTCGACACCCGGTGGGGGCTGCTGCTCGTGTACCTCGGCGGCGCGCTCAGCATCAACACGTGGCTGATGAAGGGGTTCTTCGACACCGTCCCCAAGGAGCTGGACGAGTCCGCCCAGATGGACGGGGCCACACACGCGCAGGTGTTCTTCCGGATCATGCTCCCGCTGGTCACTCCGGTCCTGGCGATCGTGGCGCTGCTGGTGTTCATCGCCACCATCAACGAGTTCCTGATGGCGAGCGTGTTCCTGCGCGACACGGACGCCAAGACGCTCGGGCTGGGGCTGTACCAACTGGTCGCCTCGCAGCGCAACGCCAACTTCGGGATGTTCGCCGTGGGCGCGATCATGCTGTCCCTGCCGACGCTGGCGGTGTTCTGGTTCCTCCAGCGGTTCATCACCGAGGGCCTGACCTCAGGAGCGGTCAAGGGCTGAGGACCAGGCCGGGGTCCGGTCCGTGCGTCGGCGCGAGGCGGAACGCACGGACCGGGGACCCCCTACTTCTTCTTCTTGTCCTCGCCGCCGGAGTCGGTGGACAGGGCGGAGATGAAGGCCTCCTGGGGGACTTCCACACGGCCGACCATCTTCATGCGCTTCTTGCCCTCCTTCTGCCGTTCCAGCAGCTTGCGCTTACGGCTGATGTCACCGCCGTAGCACTTGGCGAGCACGTCCTTGCGGATGGCGCGGATGTTCTCACGGGCGATCACCCGGGCGCCGATGGCCGCCTGCACGGGCACCTCGAACTGCTGCCGCGGGATCAGCTCGCGCAGCTTCTTGGTCATCTCGACGCCGTAGGCGTACGCCTTCTCCTTGTGCACGATCGCCGAGAAGGCGTCCACCGCCTCGCCCTGGAGCAGGATGTCCACCTTGACCAGGTCGGACTCCTGCTCGCCGGTGGGCTCGTAGTCGAGCGAGGCGTAGCCCTTGGTGCGCGACTTCAGGTGGTCGAAGAAGTCGAAGACGATCTCGGCCATGGGCAGCGTGTAGCGCATCTCCACGCGGTCCTCGGACAGGTAGTCCATGCCGTGGAGGGTGCCGCGCCGGTCCTGGCACAGCTCCATGATCTGGCCGATGTAGTCGGACGGGCTGAGCACCGTCCCCTTGACGACCGGCTCGAAGATCCTGGCGATCTTCCCGGCGGGGAACTCGCTGGGGTTGGTCACCACGTGCTCGGTGCCGTCCTCCATCTCCACCCGGTAGATCACGTTGGGCGCGGTGGAGATGAGGTCGAGGTTGAACTCGCGCTCCAGGCGGGCGCGGGTGATCTCCAGGTGCAGCAGACCGAGGAAGCCGCAGCGGAAACCGAAGCCGAGCGCGGCGGAGGTCTCCGGCTCGAACGCCAGCGAGGCGTCGTTGAGCTGGAGCTTCTCCAGGGCGTCGCGCAGCACCGGGTAGTCGGTGCCCTCGATCGGGTACAGGCCGGAGAAGACCATCGGCTTGGGGTCCTGGTACCCGGCGAGCATGTCGGTCGCGGGCGCGTTCAGGGAGGTGATCGTGTCACCGACCTTGGACTGGCGCACGTCCTTGACGCCCGTGATGATGTAGCCGACCTCGCCGACGCCCAGGCCGTCGCACTTCTTGGGCTCGGGCGAGCTGACGCCGATCTCCAGGATCTCGTGGGAGGCCCTGGTCGACATCATCTGGATGCGCTCGCGGGGGCTGAGCCTGCCGTCGACCACCCGGACGTAGGTGACGACGCCGCGGTAGGTGTCGTAGACCGAGTCGAAGATCATCGCGCGGGCGGGGGCGTCGGCGTCACCGACCGGCGGCGGCACCTGGTTGACGATCTCGTTGAGCAGCTCCTCGACGCCCTCACCGGTCTTGGCGCTGACCTTGAGCACGTCGGAGGGGTCGCAGCCGATGATCCCGGCGAGCTCCTCGGCGTACTTCTCCGGCTGCGCGGCCGGAAGGTCGATCTTGTTGAGCACCGGGATGATGGCGAGGTCGTTCTCCAGCGCCATGTAGAGGTTGGCGAGGGTCTGCGCCTCGATGCCCTGCGCGGCGTCCACCAGCAGGATGGCGCCCTCGCAGGCGGCCAGTGAGCGCGACACCTCGTAGGTGAAGTCGACGTGGCCGGGGGTGTCGATCAGGTCGAGCGTGTACGTCCTGTCGTCGAGCGCGGTGAAGGGGATCCGCACCGCCTGCGACTTGATGGTGATGCCGCGCTCGCGCTCGATGTCCATGCGGTCCAGGTACTGGGCGCGCATCTGGCGGTCCTCGACGACCCCGGTGATCTGGAGCATCCGGTCGGCCAGCGTCGACTTGCCATGGTCGATGTGCGCGATGATGCAGAAGTTGCGGATCAGCGCGGGATCGGTCCAGTTCGGCTGTGCCACCGTGCTCCGTTCACAGGTTGGGTCCGGGTCCCGGGCGGGCCGTGGGCTCCGCCCCGCCGCGGCTCGGTCCGACGGCGTCGTCCATCATCCCACGGGGACGGGGTCGTCATCTCCGTGGACGGCCGCGGCCCGTACGGCAGTATGGGCCGCGGGTTCGGGACTGGTGTCCAGATTATGCGACGTGGGGCCGGGAACGGGCCGTCGGGAGGCGCGCCGAGCGCGCGGGGGCGAGAACCGGGAGGAAACGGTCCGTTGAGGTGGCTTCTGACACGGGTACTGGCCGGGCTGGCGGCCGTCGCGGTGGTTCTGGTGGGGAGCGCGGCGCTCCTGGGATACCAGTTCACCGGGGAGCCCGCTCCGTGGGCGTCCTCTCAGGGCGCCGACGCGGCCTGGGTGGGCTCGTGGGAGGACACGGACGCGTTGGACGCCCTGCTGGCGACCGGCGGTGTGGACACCCTGTACGTGTACGCGGGCGCCGTCGGCGCCGACGGGGGTGTCGAACGCGAGCCCGGCACCGGGGACCTGCTGTCGTGGCTGGCGGCCGAGTACCCGGACGTACGGGCGCTGGCGTGGCTGCGACACGTGACGGAGGGCTCCTCGCTGATCCGGGACCGGTTCGACGAGGAGGCCCGGGCGGCGCTGGCGGTCGGGGCCGCCGAGGTGGCCGCGGACGGTTTCGCCGGTCTGCACCTGGAGATCCGGCCCGTGACCGTCAACGACCCCTCGGTACCGGAACTGATGGGCATGGTGCGGGAGGAGTTGGGCGAGGACGCGGTCTTCTCGGTCCAGGCCCAGCACGTCGAACTGGTGCCGGGCGGACGTGTGCCGTCGTTCGTGGCCGGGGGCGAGGAGAAGTACTGGTCGGCGGGGTACCTGGACCGGGTGACCGAGGACGCGGACGAGGTCGTCCTCCCCGGTGTGGGCGCGGGCATGCCCATGGACGTCCTGTACGGGGGGTTCATGGTGCGTCAGGTGACCGAGGGGGTGGCGGCGCTCGCGGACCGGGGCGAGGTGGCGGTCCGGTTCGGGCTGCCGACCCACACGAGCGGGAAGTGGGGGCCGGTCGAGGACACCGAGTCGGTCGCGACCGCGCTCACCGGGATCCGCCTGGGGATGACGCGCGTGGAGCCGCCGGAGGGGATGACCCTGGGGGTGGCGCTGTACGTGGCGGACGAGGCGGACCGGGAGGACCTGACGGCCTACACGGCGGGGTGGTTGCTCTCGTGAGGAGGGCGGAACGTTCCGCCCGGGGACGGGGCCGCGCGGAGGATGCACGAAGTGGTGCGCGTATACGGCATACTGGAAGTCCGTGTCTCGGACCTCCGCGCTCGAATGAGAGCCCTGAGGACTCACACCCTGTGTCGGCGCCCACGCTGGCCGCTCGTGGTACGGCTGCCCACGAGCTGAGCCGCTGGTCGGTCCGGCGCGATGATCAAGATTAACTGGAGCACGTTTTCGCATGGCGAACATCAAGTCGCAGAAGAAGCGCATTCGGCAGAACGAGAAGGCTCGTGTCCGCAACCAGGCGGTGCGCTCTTCGCTGAAGACGGCCATCCGCAGGTTCCGTGAGGCCGCCGAGGCCGGCAACGTCGAGCAGGCCGTCGTCGCCCAGCGCGCCGCCGCGCGTGCGCTGGACAAGGCGCACAGCAAGGGCGTCATCCACAAGAACCAGGCCGCGAACCGCAAGAGCGCGATCGCCAAGCGCCTGCACCAGCTTCAGTCCGCCCAGGGCTGAACCCTGACGGGCGGGGCCCGGTCCGGCGTGCACGCCGGACCGGGCCCTTCGTCGTTCCCGGGGGCGGTCGTCGCCCCCTCACGACCGTCGGCCGGAGGAACGCTCGGCCCCGGGAGGGCCGTTCCCGACCGGGAGGCCGAGTTATCCACAGATGGAAATCGGGCGCTGACACCGTGTAGGCGTCCTTCCTAGCGTTGACGGCATGAGCCTTCAGCGCCGTGTCCGACGCCGTTCCTCCGTCCCCGACCCCCGTGAGCGGCTCCGTGCGCTCGCCCCGGGCGCCGTTCCCGGCACCGGGCCGTGGCCGCCCGACCCGACTCCGTCCGCCCCCGTCCCGGACGGGTCGTACGCCCCCGCGCCGTGCCCGCCCGCCGAGGGGGCCGAACCGTCGCCACCGGACGCGCCCGCGATCCCCAGCGCCCCCTACGCGGTGGCGGCGCCGGAGGCGGATCGGGACACGGAGACCGGAGCAGGCCCGAACGCCCCGGCCGGGGACGCGGGCGCTCCGCTCAGCGGCACGGACGCCCCGACCGGCCGTACGGGGGACCCTCCGGTCACGTCACCGTCCCCCGAGGCGTCGCCGTGGGCTCCGGAGGCCGCGTGGCGGTCGGACGCCGCGGGCCTCGGAGCGGAGCGGTCCGCCGAGGGGACCCGGGGCGCGGAGGCCGAGCGGCGGGACCGGACCGCCCGCCCGCCGTCGGGGTACGAGGAGATCCGCCCCGAACCGCCCGGGTCGCTCCTGGCCCGGATCGTCGAGCGGTGGCCGGCCGGAGCCGCTCCGTCGCGGCGTGCCGTGCTCGCCCTGACCGTCCTGGGTCTGATCGCCGTGGGAGCCGCCCTGCTCGCCCTGCGCGACCGGCCCGAGGAGGTGACGGCGGAGGCGGTCGCCGCGGCCTCCCCCGCCGGAGGAACCGCGGCGGCCGCCGCGTCCGGGACGGAGACCGGGGGTGCGGACGGGAGGGACGGCACGGGCGCCGCCGCCCCGCCGGAGGACCTCGTCGTCCACGTGGGTGGGAAGGTCGCCGAGCCCGGGCTGTACACGGTGCCCGCGGGTTCCCGGGTGGCCGACGCCGTGGCGCGGGCGGGCGGTGCCCTCCCGGACACCGACCTGGACACCCTCAACCTCGCCCGCCCTCTGGTCGACGGCGAACAGGTCCTGGTGGGCGTCCCGGCTGCCGGGGGCGCGGGCGAGGCCGCGGGGGCCGGAGGGCCGGTGAACATCAACCGGGCCGACGTCACCGCGTTGACCCGGCTTCCCCGGGTCGGCGAGGTCATCGCCGCCGAGATCGTCGCCCACCGGGAGACCCACGGTCCCTTCGCCAGCGTCGACGCGCTGGTCGAGGTGAACGGCATCGGGGACCGGACGCTGGAGACCCTCCGACCGCACGTGACGGTGGGGTGAGCGCGGTGGCGACATGGCTCGGAACGGACGCCCTCGGCCTGCGGAACCCGCCCGACCCACGGCTGCTCCTCCCGGCGGCCACGGCGTGGATCACCGCCCTGGGCGCGCTGTCGGTGCCGCCACGGGTGGCGTGGAGCCTCGCGGTGGTCTGCGGGTGCGTCGCGGCGGGGGTGTACGTGTGGACGCGGACTTCGGGGCGGGTCGTGGCCCTCACCGTCGTGGCCGCCCTGGTCTGCGCTGCGACGGTGGCGGCGGTGACCGGCGCCCACGTGGCGCGGGAGGCGGGCAGCGCGGCGGCGCGGGCGGCCGCCCGGGAGCGGGAGGCCGAGTTCGAAGCGACCGTCCGGGAGGATCCGCGGGCCCGGGCGGGAACGCCCCGACCCGGACGCGCGGAGTGGGTCGTCGGCTCCCGCACCACCTGGGTGCACGTCGACGGGCACAGGCGCGCCTCCCGGGCGCGGGTGGTGGTGCTGGCCTCGGACCCACGATGGCGCGGCCTGTTGCCGGGGCAGTCCTTCCGCGCCCGGGGTGTGTTCCTCCCGGCGGAGGACGACCCGCTCACCTCGGCGCTCGTCCTGGTCCGGGGACCGCCGGAGCGGGTGACGGAACCGAGTGGCCCGCAGTCGCTGGCCGGTCGGGTGCGCGCGGGTCTGCGCGAGGCCGCCTCCGCCCTCCCCCAGCCGGAACGCGGACTGCTTCCCGCTCTGGTGGTCGGGGACGTGTCGCTCCTGCGCGAGGAGACCGCCGAGGACTTCCGGGCGACCGGGATGACCCATCTGCTGACCGTGTCCGGCGCGAACCTGGCGGTCCTGACGGGGTTCGTGCTCGGGCTCGCCCGGTGGCTGCGGGCTCCCCGATGGTGCTCGGTGGCGGGCGGGGCACTGATGATCTGGCTGTTCGTCCTGGTGTGCCGACCGGAGCCCAGTGTGGTCCGGGCAGCCTTCATGGGTTCGCTCGCCCTGTTGGCACTGGCCACCGGACGCTCCCATGCGGCGCTGGGCGCGCTGAGCGTCACCGTGGTGGGCGTCCTGTTCGTCTCCCCGGGGCTGGCGGGCTCCTTCGGGTTCGCCCTGTCGGTGCTGGCCACGGCGGGCATCCTGCTGCTGGTCCCGTCCTGGACCCGGGTGTGGTCGCGGCGGATGCCGCACCCACTGGCCGAGGCCGTCGCGGTCGCCGTGGCCGCCCAGGTGGCGGTCGCCCCGGTACTGGTGCTGTTGTCGGGGGAGGTCGCGTGGGTGGCGGTACCCGCCAACGTGCTCGCGGCGCCGGTCGTCGCGTCGGTGACCGTCGCGGGCTTCGTGCTCGCGGTGCTGTCCGTGCTCTGGCCGGTCGGGGCGGCGGTCGCCGCGCAGCCGCCCGGGTGGGGCGTGGCGTGGGTCGCGTGGGTCGCGCGGACGGGGGCCCGGGTGCCGTACGGCGCGCTGCCGTGGCGGGCGGACGTGGTGGGCGCCCTGTTCCTGGCCTGCGTCCTGCTCGTCCTGGTCCTGGCCCGGGGATGGGTGCTGCGGGTGGTCGCGGCGGTGGTGGTCACCGTGCTGCTGCTGTTCCTGGCGGTGCGGTGCGTGCCCGGGGGGTGGCCGCCGGTGGGCTGGACCCTGGTCGCCTGCGACGTGGGGCAGGGGGACGCGTTCGTGCTGTCGGCGGGCGGCGGCGCGGCGGTGGTGGCCGACACCGGGGAGGACCCCGCCGTGGTCGACGACTGCCTGGACCGGTTGGGGGTGCGGGAGGTTCCGTTGCTCGTCCTCAGCCACGACCACGCCGACCACGTGGACGGGACGCCGGGAGTCCTGCGGCACCGCCGGGTCGACGCGGCGCTGGCGCCGGCCGGGTTCGACGGCACCGCGACCGGACGCCTGCTGGCGGAGGCGGACGTGGACCTGTGGGAGGGGGAACGCGGCCGGTCCTTCCGGGTCGGCCCCTGGCTGCTGCGGGTGCTGTGGCCCCCGCCGGGCCACACCGGGTCGGTCAACGACGGGTCAGTCGTGGTGCGGGCCGACGGAGCGGCGATGTCGGTGCTGCTGACCGGGGACATCGAGGAGGAGGCCCAGGCGAGGCTGCTCACCGCCCCGGAGGCCGACCTGCTCGCGGTGACCGTCCTGACCGCTCCGCACCACGGTGCGGGGACCCAGGACCCGGACTTCCTGGCGGCCACCGACCCGGTGGTGACGGTGACGTCGGTCGGCGCGGACAACCCGTACGGGCACCCGTCCCCGTACACGTGGGCGCTGCTGGAGCGGCTCGGGCGGATCAACCTGCGCACCGACCGTGACGGGGACGTCGCCGTCCTGGGCGGCACCGGCTCCGACCCCGTACGGGCCGTCGTACGCGGTCCCGATCCGCGGCGGTGAGCACCGATCGCGTCCGGTCGGTCGGTGGAACGTGGCATCCTCGGTGTATGCCTGCAGCCGCACCCGTCACCGTGATCGTCGGTACCGAGGAGCTCCTCGTCGACCGAGCCGTGGCCGCCGCGGTCGCGGCGGTCCGCGAGACCGACCCCGACGTGGACGTCCACGATCTGATGCCCGCCCAGGTCGGTCCGTCCACACTCGTCGAGGTCACCTCGCCCTCCCTGTTCGGTGACCGTCGCGTGGTGGTGCTGCGCTCCGCACACGACCTCACCAAGGATCTGGCGGCGACCGTCACGGACTACCTCAAGGCTCCGGCCGACGACGTCCACCTGGTCCTCACCCACGCCGGAGGCGCCAAGGGCAAGGCGCTGCTCCAGACGGCGGTGAAGGCGGGCGCCCACAGGGTGGACTGCAAGGGGCCCACGAAGGGCCCGGAGCGGGTGGCGTTCGTCAAGGGCGAGTTCTCCGCGGCCGGCCGGCAGATCACGTCGGACGCCGCGCAGGCACTGGTGGACGCGGTCGGCACCGAGCTGCGGGAGATCGCCGCCGCGTGCACCCAGCTGATCGCCGACACCGAGGGCCGGGTGGACGCCGCCGCCGTGGCCCGCTACCACTCCGGGAAGGCCGAGGCGTCCGGGTTCTCGGTCGCCGACCGCGCCGTCGAGGGCCGGTTGCCGGAGGCGTTGGAGCAGCTGCGGTGGTCCCTGGCGGTGGGCACCGCCCCGGTGCTGATCAACAGCGCGCTCGCGGGCGCGGTGCGCGGCATCGCCGTGGCGTCCCAGCCGCAGCGGGGCACGAGCGAGGCGGAGCTGGCCAAGCGGGCCAAGGTGCCGCCGTGGAAGATGCGCACCCTGCGGCAGCAGGCCCGCGGCTGGTCACCGGCGGGGATCACCCGCGCCATGAGCGTGGTCGCCGAGACCGACGCGCTCATCAAGGGCGCGGGCCGCGATCCCGAGTACGCCCTGGAGCGGGCGGTGATCGAGATCGCCCGGGCCCGCGGCACCCGCTGACGGCAGAGGCGCCGCGGCCGAAGGCCGTCCGTTGAGGGTGGTGGAGGGCGACGAAGAGGGAGGCGCCG
>NZ_QPNC01000008.1 GCF_003386285.1 Nocardiopsis sp. FIRDI 009 | reverse complement strand
CAGGCCGCCTACATCGGCGTGGACGTCGAGGGCCCCTACAAGCCCGACCACTACCGGTACTAGCGGTGCGCGCCGGGCCGGGGAGCGCGCTCCCCGGCCCGGCCCACGAGAGAGTGAAGCTGTGAGCACTGTTCCCTCGCACGAGGTGGCGGACCTCGGCCTCTCCGCCGCCGGGGTGCGCAGGGTGGACTGGGCGGAACGCTCGATGCCCGTGCTGCGCAGCGTGCGTGAGCGGTTCGCCCGGGACCGGCCCCTCGACGGCCTGCGCGTCGCCGCGTGCCTGCACGTGACCGCCGAGACGGCGAACCTGCTGCGTGTGCTGCGCGCGGGCGGCGCCGAGGTCTGGCTGGCCGCCTCCAACCCCCTGTCCACCCAGGACGACACGGCCGCCGCCCTGGTCACCGAGTACGGTGTGGCGGTCCACGCGTGGGCGGGGATGGACCCGGAGGCCTACGACCGCAACCTGGTCACCGTCCTGGAGGCACGGCCCCACCTGCTCCTCGACGACGGCTGCGACCTCGTGAACACGGTGCACGCGGCCCGCCCGGACCTCATGGAGGGGGTGCTGGGCGGGTGCGAGCAGACCACGACCGGGGTGATCCGGCTGCGTCGCATGAGCGCGGCGGGAGAGCTGCGGCTGCCGATGGTCGCGGTCAACGACACGGCCACCAAGCGCATGTTCGACAACCGGTACGGCACGGGGCAGTCGACGATAGACGGCATCCTGCGGGCCACGAACGCGATGCTCGCCGGGCGGACCGTCGTCGTGGCCGGGTTCGGCTACTGCGGTCGCGGCCTCGCCGAGCGCGCCCGGGGCATGGGCGCCCGCGTCGTGGTCACCGAGGTCGACCCGGTCAAGGCCCTGGACGCCGTCATGCAGGGGTACACGGTCACCACCATGAACGAGGCGGCGCCGCTCGGGGACGTGTTCGTCACCGTGACCGGCAACCGCGACGTCGTCCGCGCCGAGCACCTGGAGCGGATGCGCGACGGGGCGATCCTGGCCAACTCCGGCCACTTCGACCTGGAGATCGACCTGGTGGCGCTGGAGCGGTTGGCGGTCGAGGTGAACCGCGGGGTGCGTGAGCAGGCGGACGAGTACGTTTTCGCCGACGGCCGCCGCGTGCTGCTGCTCTCCGAGGGGCGGCTGGTCAACCTCGGCGCCGCGGAGGGGCACCCGGCCGCCGTCATGGACATGTCCTTCGCCGTGCAGGCGCTGACCACGGAGTGGCTGGCCCGCAACCACGCGGACCTGGAACCCGGCGTGGTGGAGGTGCCCCAGGAGACCGACACCGAGGTGGCCAGGCTCGAACTGGCGGAGCTGGGGGTCCGCATCGACGCGCTCACCCCCGAACAGGACGCCTACCTGCGCTCCTGGCATCCCTGACCGGGTCAGCCGGTGGCGCGGCGCCCGGTGGCGCCGTCGCGCCAGGCGGCCTCCTCGTGCCTGCGGCGGCGTTCGGCGAGCACCGCGGCCAGGAAGTGCGGCGGGGCGGTCCCCGGCGGCGGTGGCGGGCTGATCTGCGCGGCCACCGCGTCCGCCAGGCGGACACCCATCTCGTGGCGGGTGTGCTCGGCCAGCTCCCCGTAGCGCAGGACGTACTGGCGGGCGGAGGCGGCGGTCTCCGGTGAGAGCCGGGACAGTTCGGCGCTCGCGGCCCAGGCGGCCAGGTACGGGGGCATCGGGATGAACTCCTGGCGGCTGCCTCCGGTGCGTTCCTCGACGACCATCGTCCCCGCGACGAAGTCGCCCACGCGGCGGCCGTCGCGGTTGACCATCGACGTGAACAGGGCGATGACGCCGGTCGTCAGCCAGATCTCCAGGAACCCGGCCAACGCGCGGGCCAGGGCCTGGCGGAACCGGACGGGGGAGCCGTCGGTGCCGACCACGCGCAGCCCCATCGCCAGCTTGCCGAGGGAACGGCCGCGGGAGATGGTCTCGAAGGCCGTGGGGTAGCCGACGATGATGAGGACGACCGCCGCGGTGGAGAACGCCGCCGTGGCGGCGGGGTCGAGGCCCGTGCCGATCCAGGTCACGGCCACGGCCACGGCGGCCAGGAGGAAGAGCTGGAGGACGACGTCCAGAGCCAGCGCCGCGGCGCGGGTCGCGAACCCCGCCGGACGCAGGTCGAGCACCACCGCGTCGCCCGTGACCAGCGGAGTCGTGCCGAACACGTCCTCGCGGGCCTCGCCGCCGGGATGGGACACCTGCACACGCTCCCTCGAACTGCGAACCTTGTCCTCCGACACTACCGCCACCTGCGGTTCCCGGACATCACGGGCACGGTCGCCGCGGGAGCGGGGCCGGTGCGCCGACCGAGTAGGGTCTCATGCGTGGATATCGACGTGTTCGCGGCGACGCACGCCCCGGAGTGGGAACGGCTGGAGCGTCTGGTGAGCCGCCGCCGACGGCTGTCCGGTGAGGAGATCGACGAGTTGGTCGACCTCTACCAGAGGGTCTCCACACACCTGTCGGTGGTGCGTTCCGCCGGGCAGGATCCGGCGTTGGTGGGTCGGCTGTCGGCGCTGGTGGCCCGAGCGCGTTCGGCGGTGACCGGTTCGCACGCCTCCGCCTGGCGGGACGTGGCCGGGTTCTTCACCCGGGTGTTCCCCGCCGTGCTGTACCGGCTGCGGTGGTGGTGGATCGCGGTGACGGTGGGCACGGTGACGGTGTCCGCGGCGACGGCGACGTGGCTGGTCACCAGCCCGGAGGCGCTGTACGCGGTGGGCACCCCGGAGGACATGGCGCGGTACGTCGACCACGAGTTCGCCAACTACTACGTGGAGAACCCCGCCGGGTCGTTCGCGGCGCGGGTGTGGACCAACAACGCGTGGGTCGCGGCGCAGGCGATCGTCTACGGGGCGTTCCTGGGGTTGCCGACCCTGTACGTGTTGGCGGTCAACGCGGTGAGCGTGGGACAGGTCGCCGGGATGATGATCGCCAACGGCCGGGGGGACGTGTTCTTCGGACTGATCCTGCCGCACGGGCTGCTGGAGCTGACGGCGGTGTTCGTGGCGGGCGGTGTCGGCCTCAAACTGGGCTGGACGATCATCGCCCCGGGCGACCGGACCAGGTTGCGCGCGCTGGGCGAGGAGGGTCGGGCGGCCGTCGCGGTGGTGCTGGGACTCGTGGTGGTGCTGTTCGTCTCCGGGCTCATCGAGGGCTTCGTGACCGGGTGGGTGGAGACCGTGTGGCTGCGGATCGGCATCGGAGTGGTCGCCGAGGCGCTGTTCCTGGTCTACGTGTACACGCTGGGGAAGTGGGCGCACGAGAAGGGCGAGACGGGGGAACTGGAGAACGCGCCACAGGCCGTGCCGGTGGCGTGATCCGGCTGGAGACCGGAAAACCCCGGCGGCACCGGGGTTCCTGTGCCAGCATCGGCCGTATGGACGAACAGACTCCCCGCTGGTTCAAGAGCAGACACAGTTCGTACGTGGGCGCGTGCGTGGAGGCCTCGCTGGCCTCGGCGGCGGGTTGGCGCAAGAGCAGGCACAGTTCGTACGTGGGTGAATGTCTGGAAGCCCGCCTGGCCAAGAGGGCACCAGTCTGGTTCAAGAGCACGCACAGTAGCTACAGGACGGCCAACTGCGTTGAGACCTCCCTCGCCGACAGGACTGTCCTGCTCCTCAGGGACTCGATGCATCCGGACGGAGCCGTGCTGAGCTTCGGTGCGGTCGAGTGGATGGGCTTCGTGCGGCGGGTGACGGCACAGGCGGGCTGAGGCTGGTTCATGTCTCGCCGAGCCGCCGGGACGCCTCGTCACGTTTCTCGCGAGCCAGTCGGGTGTCGGGGTGGTCCGACCCGAGGGTTCGCGTCCACACGAGGAGGGCGTGCTCAAACGCGTCCCGGGCTAGGCGGGCGTTGCCCTGTTCGAGGAGGTTCCAGCCGACGTAGAACTCCGTTTGCGCGGTCAGGGGGTGCTGTTCGCCCCACACACGGGTGCGAATCTTCCACACCTCGCGGAACATCGACTCGGCCGATGTCAGGTCGCCGAGACTCATGATGACGAAGGCCAGGTTCTCCATGGCCGCTTGCGTCGCGCGGTGCTCAGGACCGTCCTGGCGCATGCGAGCCTCGAGCACCGCACGTGACTCGGCCTCCGCCGCCTCCCAGTCGCCACGCATGCCGTGGATCATGGCCAACTGGTGGCGGCTGTCGAGAACGGCGGGGTGGTCCTCCCCGAGGGTCTCCTCGCGGATCGCGAGCACGTCGAGGTGGATCGCCTCGGCCTCGTCCAGTCTGTCGGCCTTCTGGAGCGCCTCGGCCAGGTGGTGCCGGGCCGTGAGCGTGACCGGATGTGTGCCCCCGAGGCTGTTCTCCGCTGTCGAGACGAGTCGCGCGAAGATCCTCGCTGACTCGTCGAATTCCCCGAGGTGGATAAGGGCGCGGACGGCCGCGATGGACATGACCACGGCCGCCTGGGGCTGGTCCGGAGTCAGCCGCGCGTACAGTCGGCTGAGCGCCCAGTAGCTCATGGACTCCATGCGGAGGTTTCTGCCGCGCCACCAGTCCAGGAGTTGCTCCGCCTTTCTCAGGAGGGGGACGTTGTCCCTCGTGAACCCGGCGCGGAGGGTCTCGGAGACGAGCGGGTGGAGCCGGAGTGACGTCTCGTTCTGGCGCGTGGTCACGGTGACCAGTCCATGGATGACGAGTGCGTTGATGGTTCGGGCGAACGCTGCCTCGTCGAGCCCGCTGAAGGAGCCGTTGCCCAGCTCCGACAATGGGAGCCTCCTGAGCGGAACCTCTGCGGCCTCGGGGCCCAGGACGGCGAGCAGACGCAGCAACGGGGCCGCGTACACGTCCTTCTCCGCGACCAGGCGGAGGGACAGCTCCCAGACACCGGACAGTAGTCTTCTATCCACGTCGGTTCCCACTATGAAGGGCGCGGCCAGGTCGTCCAGGGACCCGATGTCCGAGGAGAGCCGGTCCAGCAGCGCGTGCGCGTCGGGGAACACCACTCGGTGGGTGGCCAGGATGCGTCCGGCGAGGTGGAGAGCCAGCGGTACGCCGCCAAGACGTTCGGCCAACACGTCGGCTCCGGGAAGGTCGGGAAGGCCCGCGTGGTCGGCGAGGGCCGTGGTGGCGGAGCGGGTATCCAGCTCACCGACGCGGTGCACCTCGGCCGGGGACCAGAGGGCGGGATCGTCGACCCGACTCGTCACGAGGACGAACCCGCCCGGACTCGCCCTCATCCATCCCAACTGGTCCCCGACCCTGTTGTCCGGGTCCAGTTCCTCGGGCCGGTCCGCGTTGTCGATGACCAGTAGCCACGGCCGGGGCGCTTCATCGAGGTGACGCCACACCCACCGCGCCGCCTGGCGCCGGGTCGGCCGTACCCGCTCGGCCTCCTCCCGGGAGCCGCCCAACTCCACGGCGGCCTCCAGCATGCTTGCCGTGATGTTGCCGGGCCGGACCCAGAACACCGTCCATCCGTCGGTGCGCGCACGCTCGGCGAGGGCGGCGGCCACGGTGGTCTTACCGAAGCCGCCGGGACCCGTGAGGATGTGGGGGACGGGCGCCCCGGCTTGCATGGCTTCGCCGAGTGTGTTCAGCAGATCGTCGCGCCCGCGTATGGCGGTCGCGAGCCGGGGCGGGTCCAGGGACACGTCCGATGACGGCGGGGTCGGGGCGGATGGCATGTTGATCGTCACGCCGCCGTGGATGTCCTTGGCCTGCACCAGTTGACCGTACACGGTCCCGCGGGAGGAGTTCTCGTGGGCGTCGGGGGGAGGAACCATGCCCCCATACTGCCCGCGATGCCGTTCGGAGTGGGAGTCGATTTGATACTGATGTGCAGTATGGCTGGATACGGACCATTAGCACTGTTATGAACCGGGAACTGGGACTGGGTTCGCTTCGGATTGCCCGAGCATCAGTGGGAAGAGGAACGGACTCCACCAGACGGCAGTGGCGGAAGTCGTCCTACAGTGCTGCCGAAACCACTTGTGGGGAGTGCGCCGCACACGGCACACCGTTCCTCGTCGTCGCCCGAGGCAACGGGAACGGGTTCGCCGAACTGCTCTCGGAGCCCGGAGGAATCGCCGGGAACACCGGCCACCGGTTCGTGACCGAGGACGGCGGCTCCCTCTCCGCCAACGGCAACCGCATGGGGTCGGACCGGCCGGACACCGGACCCCGGCACCGCGTCCTCGCCCGGGCGATCGCCGAGCTCATCGCCGACCACGACCGCACGGTCGAGCACACGCGCACGCTCCAACGTTCCCTACGCGCCCACACCCCGACCCGTATGGCCGAGGCGTTCGCGGGGGCGGTCTCCCGCGTGGCCGCCGGAACCCGCGTCTCCACCAGACAGGGTCCACACGGACGCCTGCTCACCGCCCCTGACGCCCGATGCCCGGACTCCGCGGCTCCCCAACCCACGAACGTCGTGTGACACGCTGTGTCACCATGCCCGTACGGCGATGGTCGGCTTTCGTCCGGACGGACGCGCAGAACACGAACGCACGGAGATTGCGCGGCGGTACGCCCGGACACAGGCGGACGCCGATCGCCTGAGGCGCGACAGCGCGGATCGGGCCGAACTCGCCCGGATCGCACGCGAACCCGGCGGCCCGGACGCGTGGTGACCCGTTCCGCGTCGGGAACGCCCCCGCCCTACAACCGCCCCTGGGCCTTGAGGTTGATGTAGGCGTCCGCGAGCGCCGGAGCGATGTGCTCCGGGTCGGCGTCGACCACCTCCACACCCATCCGGCGCAGCTCCGCCGTGACCCTCCGCCGCCCGCTCAGCGTCCGCTCGGCGGCGGCCGCCCGGTACAGCGCGTCCGCGCCGCCGCGCTCGGCCGCCATCGCCCCCACGGCCGGGTCGGTCACCGCCGCGACCATCACCAGGTGGCGCGACGTCAACGCGCCCAGCTTCGGCAGCAGACCCTCCTCCAGGGCCGTCGCGTTCAGGTCCGTCAACAGCACCACCAGGCGCCGCGCCTTCCCCTGCGTGCCCAGGACGGTCGACACCATCCCCGCCGGGTCCGACTCCAGCAGCTCCGCCTCCAGCGGCGCCATCGCCTCCACGATCCGCGCCACCTGGCTGCCCTTGCCCGACGAGCGCACCTGCGCGCGGATCCTCCGGTCGTAGGCCAGGAAGTCCACCCGGTCACCGGCCTTGCCCGCCAGCGCCGCCAGCAGCAGCGCCGCGTCCATCGAGTGGTCCAGTCGCGGGGTGTCGCCGACCCGCCCCGCCGACGTCCGCCCGGTGTCGAGCACGATGAGGATGCGCCGGTCCCGTTCGGGCCGCCACGTGCGCACCACCACGCCGTCGCCCCGCGCGGTCGCCCGCCAGTCGATCGACCGGACGTCGTCACCGGGGACGTAGTCGCGCAGCGAGTCGAACTCGCTGCCCTGGCCCCGCACCATCGCGGTGTGCTGGCCCTCCAGCTCTCGCAGCCGCGACAGCTTTCCCGGCAGGTGGCGGCGGCTGTGGAACGGCGGCAGCGTCCGCACCGTCCACTCCGCCGACAGCGTCCGCTGCCGTCCCGCCAGCCCCATCGGACCGATGCTGCGCACGGTCACCCCCGCCGCGCGCGCGTCGCCGCGACGCGTCGGGGTCAGCGTGGTCGTCAGCCGCCGCCGCTCACCCGTGTCCACCCGCACCGGCGCCGTCCGCGGAGCCGCGTTCGCACTCGGCGGCCAGGCGTCGCGTACCCACCCTCGCAGCGTGCGCCGGGTCGGGTTGGCCAGCACCAGGTGCACCGTCGCCGAGTCGCCCAGGCGCAGGGTCGTGTCCCCCTCCCGGGACAGCCGCATCGCCCTCGGGCTCGCCGCCAGGGCCACGTCCGCCGCGAGCAGCGCGACCAGCGCCCCCAGCGCGATCGCGGTCACCCAGGCGCCCATGACCCCGGAGATCGCCACCGCCACCACCGCGAGCACCGCGACGACGACCGCCCGTCCGGTGACCGCCATCAGCGCGGCACCGGGACGGAGGCGAGCACACCGTCCAGGATTCCGTCGGTCGTCGCGCCCTCCAGCTCGGCCTCCGGACGCAGCGACACCCGGTGCCGCAGCGTGCCCTTGGCCAGCGCCTTCACGTCGTCCGGGGTCACGTAGTCGCGCCCCGTCAGCCACGCCCACGCGCGGCTGGTCCGCAGCAGCGCCGTCGCGCCGCGCGGGGACGCCCCGAGCTGGAGCGAGGGTGACTGGCGGGTCGCCCGGCACAGGTCCACGATGTAGCCCAACACCTCGGGCGCGACCCGGACCCCCTCCACGGCCGACCGGGCGGCGCGCAGCTCGGCGGTCCCGGCGACCGGGGCCACCCCGGCGGCGGCCAGGTCAGCCGGGTCGAAACCGGCCGCGTGGCGGCCCAGCATCTCGACCTCGGCCGTGCGCTCCGGCAGCGGGATCGTCACCTTGAGCAGGAACCGGTCCAGCTGGGCCTCGGGCAGCGGGTAGGTGCCCTCGTACTCCACCGGGTTCTGCGTCGCGGCGACCATGAACGGCTCCGGCAGCGCCACCGGGTCGCCCTCGACCGTCACCTGCCGCTCCTCCATCGCCTCCAGCAGCGACGCCTGCGTCTTGGGCGGGGTCCGGTTGATCTCGTCGGCCAGCAGCAGGTTGGTGAAGACCGGCCCCCTCATGAACTCGAACTTCGCCGTGTGCTGGTCGTAGACGAGCGAACCCGTCACGTCCCCCGGCATCAGGTCCGGGGTGAACTGCACCCGCTTGTGGTCCAGGGACAGGGCCGCCGACACGGCGCGCACCAGCAGCGTCTTGGCGACGCCCGGAACCCCCTCCATCAGGACGTGGCCACGGCACAGCAGCGCCACGACCAGAGCGGTCACCGTCTCGTCCTGGCCCACGACCGCCTTGCCGACCTCCTGGCGCAGGGCGGTCAGGGCCGCTCTCGCCTCGTCGGCGGAGGGCAGTCCCTCGGATGTGAAGGCGCTCACGCCGTCTACCTCTCTCGGTTCCTCGATGGTCTGTCGCGGGTCCGGTTCCGCCCGGGTCACCGCAGTTTCCGGGTGCGTTCGTCCAGTTCGTCGGCGAGCCGGACCAGCGACCGGTCGTCGGCGGTGAACGGGTCGGGCCGATCGCCGTAGATCACGCCCCGCAGCCGCACGGCGTCGTCACCGGTCCGCGCGGCCACGGCGGCCACGACGGCCTCGGGGGAGGCGTCCGGGTCGAGTCCGAGTTTGGGCGCCGCCCGCTCCCGGAACCCCCGCCGCAGCGCGTCGGCCGCACGGTCCCGGGCGCGGTGGGACTGGTACAGCCCGGCACGGCCCTCGGTGGTCTCCGCGGCGCGGACGACGACCGGCAGCGCCTCGGGCACGAGCGCCCCCATCCGGCGCCCGCGCCACACGGCGAGCAGCCCCAGCGTCGCGACCAGCGGCACCACCGACCACCGCACCCCCGACGGGAGCAGCTCCCACAGGCTGGAGCCGCCGCCCACCTGGGGGGTGTCCGGACGCAGCCACACGACCTCGTCCGCGGCCAGCAGGTTGAGTGCCAGGGCCGCGTTCCCGTGGCCGGCGAGCGCTCCGTTGGTCAGGGGGTGGCCCGTCCCCAGAACGGTGGTCGTCGCCCCGTCACCGGTCACCCGGAGCAGCGCGTCGCCGGTGGCCGAGGGGTAGCAGCCCATGGCGTCGGCGTCTCCGGCGGCGGTGTACAGCTCGCCGCCGACACCGGCCTCGCCCGCCGCGGCGGCCCCGGGCAGGTCGCACGACGGGACCAGCGCCGCGCCCTCGTCGATCCGGCCCGTGACGTCCACCCCCGGAGCGAACGCCGACAGCGTGGTCAGCGACGGCTGGACCAGTACCGTGTCCACGTCCAGGTCCGCGAGCCGCTCCACCTCCTCGGGCAGCAGCCGGTGGTCCAGCGAGACCAGCAGGACGACGTCGTCCCCGGCGTCGGACACGGCGTCGGCCGCGTCGGACGAGGAGCGCGCGATCTCGACCTCGCCGTCCTCCTCCAGCAGGCGCACCAGGGCCCGCGTCCCGTCGGGGGAGACGCTCTCCGGCTCCAGGTACCCCTCGGGGAACCGCTCGGCGCCGAGCGAGAGCAGGACCACCACCACGACGAACACGGTGAACAGCAGGAGCGGGACGCGGACCGACCGCCACAGGCGGGCGGGCCCGCCGCCGCGCGGGTCGGCGGACCCCGGGCGGGGGGCGGCGGGCGCGGGGGACACGGTCGGGGCGGGGGCGGTCACCGAGCCCCCTCCCCGGCCTGGACCGGACGGGCGGACTCCAGCCGCGCGTCCAGTTCGCGCAGGGCCCGGGCGGCCTCGGCGGTGGCGGGGCGGTCACCGTAGGCCACGTCGTTGAAGATCCGCGCCCCCTCGGCCAGACCGCCCGCCTCACCCGGCAGGACAGCCGAGGCCTCCTCGGCCAACTCGGTGGCGGTCCGTCCGACGCGGGGCGTGATCAGGGCCCGGTCCTCCAGCGCGACGCTGATGGCGCGCATCCGCTCGGTCACCGCGGCGGCGAACTCACCGGCGGCCTCGTGCCGTTCGGCGGCGGCGCGGTGGTCGGCGGCGGACAGCGGGGCCTCCTCGTGGACGGCGGCGCCGCGGCGGCGGCCCGCCGACGGCCGCAGGTAGACGATCAGCCACACCAGGAGGCCGGCGAGGAGGACCAGCAGGGGGCCGAGCACGACCCATCCGCCGAGGAAGCCCGAGCCCGCCGAGGCCACCCCGCCCAGGAGGTCGAGGAGCCACTCCCGGATCCGGTCGAGGAGCGTGGGCGCCTGTTCTCCGTACAGCGGGTCGGACAGTTCCTCGACCGCGCGTCGGCGCCCCTCCTCCCGCGTCACCTCCGCCGGGACCACGGCACTCACCCGCGCCACTCCGGCAGGTAGACCTCCGGGCCGGACTGGTACCCCGCGCGCGCGGCCTCGTGCAGCCGCAGGTCCAGGCCCTCGCGCCGCATCCGCAGGTCGATGTAGAGCAAAGTGGCCACGCCCACGGCGAACGGGGTGGTGAACGCGTTGATCACGACCTCGCCGACGTAGATGATCACGCCCGAGGCGACCGGCATCCACGACGCGACCGGGAAGAGGAACACGAGTGCCAGGGAGCCCACGGTGAACGGGGTGGTGAGCAGTCCGCCGACGAAGCCGACGAGGACCATCGTCAGGAGGATGATCCCGAAGACGCGCCACCAGCTGCCCCGGGTCAGCCGCCAGGACCGGGCCAGGGAGGCGAACACGCCGATCCGCTCCAGGACGACGACCGGCATGGCGAAGTGGATGCGGACCGCGATCCACAGGAACACGCAGACGCACGCGACCACGGCCGCCACCGCCAGGACGATCACGGCGATCCCGGCCTCGACGGCCCCGGACACGAGCAGGGCGGCTCCGACCCCCACACCGGCGATCCCCACCAGGGCCGTGGCGAGGGTCAGGCCGAGGTAGATGAGCAGCTGGGTCAGGGCCAGACCCACGATGGTCCAGACGCGGTCGCGGATGGCCGCCCACGCCTCACCGGGGGTGAGCCTGCGGCCCAGGACCGCGAGGCCCACGACGGCGGTGAGCAGGCCGGTGACCAGGACGTATCCGGCCTGGGAGAGGAGGGCTCCGCCGTAGGTGGTGATGATCGACCACGTGGACACCGGGATGGGTTCCCCGGGGTCGAGGGAGGCCGGGTCGTTGAGCGCCTGGTCGAAGAAGACGCCGTAGTCGCGCATGGTGCCGCCGAAGCCGACGGCGCTGATGACGCTGGTGACCGCGACGACGATCATGGCCAGCCCGGCGGTGGTCTTCGGGTTGTTCCGGATGAGGGCGAACGAACCGTTGAGCAGGTCGCCCGCGGTCATCGGACGCAGGGGCACGACCCCGGGCTTGGGCGCGGCCGGGCGCCCGGGGTACCCGTGGCCCTGGGGCACGTGGCCGGGGGGCGCTCCCTGGGGCATGTAGCCGGGGGGCGCCCCCGGCGCGGTGTGACCCGGTGGCGCGTAACCCGGAGCCGCAGCCGGGGGGCCGTAGCCGGGGGGTGCTCCCCGGGGGCCGTGGCCGGGCGCCGACCAGCCGCCGGCCTCGCCGGACGTTCCGGGCGCTTCGGACTCCGCGGGCGCTCCGGGGACCTGGGGCGCTCCGGAGCCGGAGGGCTGTTCGCGCTCCGATCCCTCCGGGGCGGTCCCCGGAGAGTCGCGGTGCTCGTCCTCCTGGCTCATCTGCCCCCGCCCTCCGTGAAGTTCGATTACTCTGCGTGAGTGGGATCCCTGTCGATCCGCGCTCCCCTCCCCAACCTACCGGCCGGTCGCACCGCACTCAGGCGGCCCCGTGGCAGTTCGGAGCCCAACCTAGGCACTTCATTCCTTTTGTATGCTTTCTGTTACCAACCGGTTCAGAGGGGAGCGTTCCCGGCGCAGCTCAGCCGGGTCGTCGCCGCCGCTGGCCGAAACCGGCCCCGAGGGGTCGAAAAACGCCGACCACTCTCCCAACGTTGTCCGAAGGTGGCAAGGTTGGGGGGACGACCGCGGTCCCCGCGTAGGGGACACCCTTCCCCGTGCGCGGGGAACACGGGCACCGCCCACATCCGCCGCTCGAGTGTTCCAGGAGAGAGGAGTAGGCGCCGCGAGGACCGCCCGCGAGGGAGTGTCCGAGCCCGGCGCCGGACGCACCTATGAAGGGACGTGTACTGGTTGTCGACGACGACCTCGCCCTCGCCGAGATGCTCGGCATCGTGCTGCGGGGTGAGGGGTTCGAGCCGTCGTTCGTCCATGACGGGGACAAGGCCCTGGAGGCCTTCCGCGAGACCAAGCCCGACCTGGTGCTCCTGGACCTGATGCTGCCCGGGGCCGACGGTATCGACGTGTGCCGCCAGATCCGCGCCGAGTCCAACGTTCCGATCGTGATGCTCACGGCCAAGAGCGACACCATCGACGTCGTGCTCGGTCTGGAGTCCGGCGCCGACGACTACATCGTCAAGCCCTTCAAGCCCAAGGAGCTCGTGGCCCGCGTCCGTGTGCGCCTGCGCCGGACCGAGGAGCCCGCGCCCGAGGTCCTCCAGATCGGGGACATCACCATCGACGTCGCCGGGCACGCCGTGCGCCGCGACGGCGAGCAGATCAGCCTCACCCCGCTGGAGTTCGACCTGCTGGTCGCCCTCGCCCGCAAGCCGCGTCAGGTGTTCACCCGCGAGGTCCTGCTGGAGCAGGTCTGGGGTTACCGCCACGCCGCGGACACCCGCCTGGTCAACGTCCACGTGCAGCGCCTGCGCGCCAAGATCGAGAAGGACCCCGAGCACCCCGAGGTCGTCGTGACCGTCCGCGGTGTCGGTTACAAGGCCGGTACCGCCTGATCCGGACCCATCACCCATGACGCCAGCCGCACCCGAGGAGGACCGGGGGGCCGACCCCGGTGAGGGCAGGTCAGCCCCGGTTCCAGGGACGCCCGCAGACGAGGAACGCGATACGAGCAGCGGCCTGACCAGGGCCTACACCTTCGCCCAGCGGGCCGCGCGGGCGCTGGTGCGCGGTGTGCAGACCAACTGGCGCCGCTCCCTGCACCTGCGCGTCATCTCCACGACCCTGGTGCTGTCCCTGGTCGTGATGATCGGGCTGGGGTACATCCTGGTCAGCCAGGTGCGCAACGGGCTCCTGGAGGCCAAGATCGAGACCTCGGTCAACGATCACCGGGCGGGGCTCACCTTCGCGATCGAGGAACTGCGGGAGAACGAGGTCGCCGTCGCCGACCGCGACCGGCTCCTGACCGACATCACCAGCGAGCTGACCAACCGCAGGGGCGACACCGGCCTCTACGGCGTGCTCATCCTGCCCTCGGTGGGCGGCGAGAACGGCTACGCCACCGTCGACGACGACACGTTCCCGGAGCGGCTGGAGGAGGCCGTCCCGCAGCGACTGGTCAACGAGGTCCGCCAGTCCGAGAACTCCGACCAGCAGTACCACACGTACACGAGCATCACCCACGACGGCATCACCGAGCCCGCACTCGTGGTCGGAGGTCAGCTGACCTACGCCTACGAGCTCTACTACGTGTTCCCGCTCCAGCACGAGCAGGAGATCCTCGACCTGGTCCAGCGCACCGTCGCCCTGGTGGGCGTGCTGTTGGTGGTCCTGCTCGGACTGATCGCCTTCGTCGTCACCCGCCAGGTGGTGAGCCCGGTCCGCTCCGCCGCGCGCTCGGCCGAGCGGCTGGCCTCGGGCGACCTCGCCGAGCGCATGACCGTGCAGGGCGAGGACGACCTGGCGCGGCTGGCCGTGTCCTTCAACGACATGGCGGGCAACCTTCAGGAGAAGATCCAGGAGCTGGAGGAGCTGTCCAAGCTCCAGCGCCAGTTCGTCTCCGACGTCTCCCACGAGCTGCGCACCCCGTTGACCACCATCAAGATGGCGGGCGACCTGCTGTACGACGACCGCGAGGAGTTCGAACCCACCCAGCGGCGGTCCGTGGAGCTGCTCCAGAGCCAGGTGGAGCGGTTCGAGGAGCTCCTGGGCGACCTGCTGGAGATCAGCCGCCACGACGCCGGGGCGGCGACCCTCGGAATCGAGTCGGCGGACATCCGCGACGCCGTGATGAAGGCCGTCGGCGACGCTGAGCAGATCGCCGAGCGGCGGGGGATCAAGGTCATCCTGCGCCTTCCCGCCGAACCCTGCGTCGCCGAGTTCGACACCCGCCGGATCAACCGCATCCTGCGCAACCTCGTGGTCAACGCGATCGAACACAGCGAGGGACGCGACGTCGTGGTGGCCGCGGCGGGCGACCGCGACTCGGTGGCCGTGGCCGTCCGCGACTACGGGGTCGGGCTCAAGGAGGGGGAGGAGCACCTGTGCTTCGACCGCTTCTGGCGGGCCGACCCGGCGCGGGTGCGCACCACCGGAGGCACCGGGCTCGGTCTGTCCATCGCCAAGGAGGACGCCCAGCTGCACGGCGGCTGGCTCCAGGCGTGGGGCATGCCGGGCCAGGGGTCGCAGTTCCGCCTGTCGCTGCCGCGCAAGTCCGGTACCGAGCTGCGCGGGTCCCCGCTGCCCCTGGTGCCTCCGGAGATCGCGCTGGGCCGTAACTTCTCCGCCTACGGGGACAGGGACGTCGGGGGCGCGACCGAGCGGGCCGACCGCGCGGACCGGGGCGAACGACCGGAGACGGACCGGGGTGACCGACCGGAGGAGGACACCGACCGGGCTGAGGAGGAGACGCGGTGATCGGACCGGACCGGATCTGTCGGGGGGCGCGGGCCGCGATGGCCGCCGCCCTGACCTGCGCGGCGCTGACCGCCTGTGCGACGGTTCCCGTGACCGGCCCCGTCATCCCCGGCGACGGTGGCGGCCCCTCCGGCGGAGGCGGTGCCTACGTGCGTCTCCTGCCCGCCGGACCCCAACCGGGCATGAGCCCGGAGGCCCTGGTCCGGGGGTTCCTCAGGGACATGGGCAGCTTCGAGGAGGACCACGAGGCCGCCCGCAGCTACATGGTCGAGGAGACCGCCCGGAGCTGGTCGCCCAGCGGCAGCGTCCAGGTGGTCGGGGGCTCCGAGTCGGTGGCCCTGGTCTCGGAGCCCGGCTCCGACGGACTCACCACCAACGTGCGGATGAGCACCACCCTGGTGGCCACCATCGACGAGGACGGCAAGTACATCCCCAGCGACTCGGGCAGGCTCGAGGACTTCCACTTCACCCTCGTCCGGGAGAACGGCGACCCCGACGGCGAGTGGCGCGTGAGCGAACTGCCCGACGAACTGATCCTCAGCCAGCTCGACGTGGAGCGCACCCACCGCCCGTTCAACCTGTACTACTACAACCGGGAGGACACCGCCCTGGTGCCGGACCCGGTCTACCTCCCGGTACGCCCCACGGACGAGATGGCCGACCGTCTGCTGCGCAGGCTCGTCCGCGGCCCCACCGACTGGCTGGCGCCCGCCGTGGACTCGGTCCTGCCCGAGAACACGGTCACCGAGGTGGACGAGGAGCACGCCGAGATCCGCGTCAGCGGGGTGCCGGAGACGGGGGAGACCGAGTACCTCCTGGGCGCCCAGATCGCATGGACGCTGCGCCAGGTTCCCGGGGTCGAGGAGTTCACCCTGGTGGTGAACGGTTCCGAGGTCGCCTTCCCGGGAGCCGACGGCGAGCGGGCCGAACGGCCGCGGCCGGGCAGCGACCACTGGGCCAGAGTGAGCCCCGGTGCCGCCACGAGCGGGCTGCGCGCCTACTACATGCAGGAGGGGCAGCTGTGGTCGGCGTCCGAGCTGGCTCCGGACGCGCCCAGCGACGCCGAACGGGTCCCCGGCCCCCTCGGCGCCGGTGACGTCGCGCTGGAGCGGTTCGCGGTGTCGATGCAGGAGAGCACGATCGCCGGGATCACCGTGGGCGGTGACTCGGTCGTCACCAGCCTGGCCAGCGCGGACGCCGAGATCCAGGAGGTCCTGTCGGACGGGGTCTTCACCGGGGTGTCCTGGGACGTGGACCGGAACCTGTGGGTGGTCGAGGAGGTGGAGAAGCCCGCCGGGGACGAGGACGACGGCACGGACGGGGAGGCCGACCAGGCCCCGGCCGAGCCGGAGGACCCCGATGCGGAGCCTCCCGCCGACGGCCTGACCGCCGAGGCGCCGCCCGAGCCGGGCGCGACGGCCCTGTGGATGCTGCGCGACGGCGACGAGGTCGTGGGGGTCGACGTCTCCGAGCTGGACGACCGCTCGGTGGTGGAGTTCCGTATCTCCCGGGACGGGACCCGCGCGGCGGTGGTGACCGAGACCGACGGTGAGCGCGCGTTGGAGGTCGGCCGCGTCGTGGTGGACGAGGACGGACGCGTGTCCGTCGGCGACTTCATCACGCTGGCCGGGGAGCTCGCCGACGTCACGGACCTCGCGTGGCGCTCGGGGGACCAGCTGGTCGTCCTGGGCAGCCGGGAGGGCGGCACCAACCAGGCCTTCCTGGTCTCCCTGGACGGCGGTACGCCCCCGGCGAGCGCGGGCGCCCCCGTCGCGGGGATGACGAGCGTGTCGGGCGCCCCGGGGCAGCCGCTGGTCGCGGGCGGCGAGGACGGCAACGTGTGGCTCTCCAACGACCGAGTGAACTGGGAGAACGTGGTGGAGGGCGCCTCGCCGGTCTACCCCGGCTGACACGGCCCGTCCCGGGTTGTCCACAGGTTCGGATGCGGTCTGGCGGGCGTGCTCCGGCCCGCGGATCCTGGAGGTATGGACGACCTCATCCGCCGGGTCCGGCTCGGGTGGACGCGCCTGTTCGCCGCGTTGCTGGACCTGCTGCTGCCCCAGCCCTGCGTCGCCTGTGCGGTGGAGCCCGGACCTCTGTGCGGTGACTGTCTCGCCCTGCTCGACCGGCGTCCTCGGCGGTGCGCGCCCCGCCCCGGGTGCCCCCCGATCTGGGCTGCGGGCCCCTACGCCGGGTACGACCGGCGCGTCCTGCTCGCCTACAAGGAGGGCGGGGCCGACGTCCTGGCCGGGCCGCTCGGCGGTCGGCTGGCGGCCGTCTACGCGGCGACGGGCTGGGCCGGTCCGGACACCCTGCTGGTCCCGGTCCCCGGACGGGGGCCGCCGTGGCACCGGGGCGGCCCGGTCGCCCGCCTGGCGGAGGCGTGCCTGGACCGCTCCGGCCGTTCGGGGCGACTGGCCCCGCTCCTGCGGTACCGGTGCCGGTCCCGTCCCCAGGTCGGCCTGGGGCGTGCCGAGCGCCTGGTCAACCGGGTGGGCGTCTTCGTCGCGGATCCCGGTTCCGCCGGCCCGCGTGACGTCGGGTCCGAGGGGATGGCGGGGCTCCGGGCGGTGGTGGTGGACGACGTGCTCACCACGGGGGCGACGGTCGCCGAGGCCACGCGTGCGCTGCGACGCGCGGACGTGCCGGTGGTGGGAGCCGTGGTCCTGGCTGAACGTGTCCCTCCTCCGGGCGGTGAGGGCCGCTGGTGGGCCGACCAGCGGTGAAGGTTTTACGAAGCTCTCGTGAACGGGTGAAAAGCCCGTCTGTGCAGGGGTTTGGGGGGTCCGTGGCGGGCCTGGGGAGGCCCCGGCTACCTGACAGACGCGCCCGGACAGGTTACGGTCCAGGTATGGCACCCGTCCGGGTCCGTGGTTGCGCCGGAATGACCGAGCTCCTGGGGAGACCGGGGAGCGGTTCCGGCAAGCCGATGCCAGGCGCAGGCGAAACGGCCCACGTAAGGCGACTTTTCGTCGACCGATCACGGTGCGCCTTAGAGGTAAGCCCTGCCCCGCGGAGGGTCCCGATGTCCCTCATGACAGGGAGAAGAGCAGTAGTCGCGGACAAGAGCGGCGACACTCTCAGCAGGCGGATGTGGGGACGAAGACCAGGTCGGCCGGACGGGTGGCATGCCCTTGCGCGGGGGTTCGCCGTCGGTGGTGAACCCCGCGGGAGTACGTCGTCCCGGGGCCCGGTCCCACGTGCCCCGAGGGCGTGTCCCACGCGCCCGCCCCTCTCCGGACCGTCGGTCCCCTCGGCGGTGGCCGATGCGCCACGAATCCGACGGTTGTCCGTTCCTCCCACCCAGAGATCTCTGTTATTCGCACCCTGGTGCGCGTGATGACCGTGCTTTTGGTGGGTATACGCATTGCCAACCGAGCCGTGGCTCCGATGAGAGGAGCCACCAGCGGAAGGGGGCTAGCGCGACACTCTTCCGCCCCCCACGGCGGAAGGGAGCAGAGCCAGCCTGGCCGTCGCCTTCACGGCGGCCACGCGATGAAGGGGGTCCTATGGACATCATCGTCAAGGGTCGACGCACCGGTGTGAGCGAGAAGTTCCGACAGCACGTCGAGGACAAGCTCGAACGGCTCTCCAAGTGGGAGCGGAAGGGCATGAGCGTCGACGTGGAGGTGTCCACGGAGCGCAACCCCAAGCTCGCGGACGTTCGTGAGCGGGTTGAACTGACCATCCACTCCAACGGCCCGGTCATCCGCAGCGAGGCCGCCGCCCCCGACCGGCACGGGGCTCTCGATCTCGCCATCGACAAGATCGAGGCCCGTCTCCGCAAGGCCGCGGACCGCCGCAAGGTCCACCGCGGCAACCACACCCCGGTCTCCGTCGCCGCGGCCACGGCGGATCTCGCCGGAGACCTGGTCACCGAGACCACCACCGCGGAACAGGCGCCCCCCGCCCAGCGCAGCGGTGAGGAGGAGATCGACGGGGCCACGGTCAACGACCGGTTCACCGACGAGTTCGTCGAACTCGACACCCAGGGGGACGCCCCCGTCATCGTGCGGGAGAAGTTCCACCGGGCCAAGCCGATGAGCATCGACCAGGCGCTGATGGAAATGGAACTCGTCGGCCACGACTTCTTCCTCTTCCACGACGAGGTGAAGGACGCGCCGAGCGTCGTCTACCGCCGCAAGGGCTTCAACTACGGAGTCCTCCGGCTCGTGGACTGAGGGGGTCGTCCCGTTCCGCCCGTCCGCGGACGGGCCGCTCTCCAGGGGCCGGTCCACCTCAGGCGGAGGACCGACCCGCGGACCCCGTGAGGACCCGCCCCGAGGCTCGGGGCGGGTCTTCGTCGTTCCCCTCCGCCTCCGGTGCCGTGCCCCGGACGCGCGTCGGGCCGTGCGCGGCCCGCACGGCCCGACGCCGCGCGGATCAGTCGCCCCGACGGGCCTGCTCGCGCTTGATCTGGTGCAGCGGAGTGGTGTGCGGCTCCTCCGACTCGTACCTTGGCGGGTCGAGCACCACGTCGGACAGGATGTCGCACGCGACGGCCACCACCACGGCGGCCACCATCAACAGACCGCCCACGACCAGGAGCCACGTCGTCCCGCCGAGCACCACGGCGAGCCCGCCCAGGGCGAAGCCGACGGACGCCAGGCCGACCGCGACCCACGAGGCCGCGCTCCCCCGGTGGCGGGGGGTCGGCGCGAGGTTGCCCCCCTGCCTCTGGAACCCCCGGATGTGTCCGAACCCCTCCTCGTCACTGGGCCGGTGGCGCTCCCACCGCGTGCCCGGGTCGGAGTCCAGGGAGGGCCCCGGCGTTCGTGCGCCCGGCTGCCACAGCGCACGCTCGATGAACTCGAACGGGGTGCGCGGGGCCGGGGCGCCCTCGACGGTCTCCGTCTCCGTCTCCGTCTTCCTTCGGCTCTCTCGCATCGCCAACCCCTTCCGGCACGTGTCGCGCCCAACGGCGCCGCGGGAGCCGACCGTCAGCGCGACCTCATATGGATCCATTACCCACTGCCGTGCCAGGAGCTGCGCAAACACCACGAAAAGCCGGGGAACATCAGAACCCGTTACACACGTTCGTAGGAGGGAAGGAAAAAGGACGTACCGGACCGGTTTCGGTTGGTGTTCGGGTATGGGCGGAGTGTAGCCGCTTCGAGGGTGCGGGCCTCGCGGCCGCGGTCCTCTAGGATGGAGCTCCGAGGGCCCAGGAACCTCCGGCGTCCACTGCGGTCGCGCGGCAGCGGTCCGCGGGCCCAGGTCTGACTCTCCACACGTGTGGAGCCAACCGCGATCTGCGAGGAGCGCATAGGAAGTGCCAGGGATACTCAGTAAGCTCCTGCGCGCGGGTGAGGGAAAGACCCTGCGCCGGCTCACCAAGCTCAAGGACCAGGTCAACTCCCTGGAGGAGGACTACGTCGACCTGTCCGACGACGAGCTGCGGGAACTCACCAAGGAGTACAAGGAGCGGTACGAGGAGGGCGAGTCGCTGGACGACCTCCTCCCGGAGGCCTTCGCCACCGTCCGTGAGGCAGCCAAGCGCACCCTCGGCCAGCGGCCCTACGACGTGCAGATCATGGGCGGCGCCGCGCTGCACTTCGGCAACATCGCCGAGATGAAGACCGGTGAGGGCAAGACCCTGACCAGTACCCTCGCGGTCTACCTCAACGCCCTCGCGGGCCGGGGCGTCCACGTCATCACGACCAACGACTACCTCGCCCGTCGCGACGCCCAGAACATGGGCCGTATCTACCACTTCCTGGGCATGGAAGTCGGTGTGGTCAGCCCGCAGATGCGCCCCTCCGAGCGGCGCAGGGCCTACCAGGCCGACATCACCTACGGAACCAACAACGAGTTCGGCTTCGACTACCTGCGCGACAACATGGCGCTGTCCCTGGACGACACCGTCCAGCGTGAGCACTACTTCGCCATCGTCGACGAGGTCGACTCCATCCTCATCGACGAGGCGCGCACCCCGCTGATCATCAGCGGCCCCTCCGAGCAGAACTCCCGCTGGTACGGCGAGTTCGCCAAGATCGCCCCCCGACTCAAGCGCGACGAGGACTACGAGGTCGACGAGAAGAAGCGCACGGTCGGCATCACCGAGTCCGGTGTGGCCAAGGTCGAGGACTGGCTGGGCATCGACAACCTCTACGAGGCCGTCAACACGCCCCTCATCAGCTTCCTCAACAACTCCCTCAAGGCCAAGGAGCTCTACCGCAAGGACAAGGAGTACATCGTCAAGGACGGTGAGGTCCTCATCGTCGACGAGTTCACCGGCCGCGTCCTGGCGGGTCGCCGCTACAACGAGGGTATGCACCAGGCCATCGAGGCCAAGGAACGCGTCAAGATCAAGGACGAGAACCAGACCCTGGCCAAGGTCACCCTCCAGAACTACTTCCGCCTCTACGAGAAGCTGTCCGGCATGACCGGTACCGCCCAGACCGAGGCGGCGGAGTTCCACCAGACCTACGGCGTCGGCGTGGTGCCGATCCCCACCAACAAGCCGATGATCCGCGAGGACGTCAAGGACGTCGTCTACAAGCACGAGGACGCCAAGTTCCAGGCGGTCGCCGAGGACATCGCCGAGCGCCACGAGGCCGGGCAGCCGGTGCTCGTCGGTACCACCAGCGTCGAGAAGTCCGAGCGGCTGTCCCGCATGCTCAAGCGCGAAGGCGTGCCGCACGAGGTCCTCAACGCCAAGAACCACGCCCGTGAGGCCGCGATCATCGCCCGGGCGGGCAAGCTCGGCGCGGTCACGGTCGCCACCAACATGGCCGGTCGCGGTACCGACATCATGCTCGGCGGCAACCCCGACTTCCTCGCCGACGAGGAGCTCCAGAGCCGCGGCCTGAGCCCGCTGGAGACCCCGGAGGAGTACGAGGCGGCCTGGCCGGAGGCGCTGGAGAAGGCCAAGAAGGAGTACGAGGAGGAGCACGAGAAGGTCGTCGAGGCGGGCGGCCTGTACGTGCTCGGCACCGAGCGGCACGAGTCCCGGCGTATCGACAACCAGCTGCGCGGCCGTTCGGGCCGTCAGGGCGATCCGGGCATCTCCCGCTTCTACCTCTCCCTCCAGGACGACCTCCTGCGGCTGTTCAACAGCAGCCGCCTGGAGGCCTTCATGAACCAGCTGAACATCCCCGACGACCAGCCGATCGAGTCGGGGATGGTCAGCAAGGCGATCGCCTCCGCCCAGGGGCAGGTCGAGACGCAGAACTTCGAGATCCGCAAGAACGTCCTCAAGTACGACGAGGTCCTCAACCGGCAGCGCAAGGTCATCTACGCCGAGCGCCGCAAGGTGCTGGAGGGCCAGGACCTGCGCGACCAGGTCGTCGAGATGCTGGAGGACGTGCTCCGCGGCTACGTCACCGCCGAGACCTCCGACGGCGACGCGAGCGACTGGGACCTCGACCGCCTCTGGCGCGCGTTCCGGCAGATCTACCCGGTCAGCTTCACCGTGGACGAGTTCCTCGACGAGCACGGCGACGTCTCGACCCTGACCGGCGAGCTCATCGCCGACCGGATCGTGGAGGACGCCAAGGCGGCCTACGACGCCCGTGAGGCCGAGCTGGGCGAGGAGACCATGCGCGAGGTCGAGCGCCGGGTCATCCTCCAGGTGATGGACCGCAAGTGGCGTGAGCACCTCTACGAGATGGACTACCTCCAGGAGGGCATCGGCCTGCGCGCGATGGCTCAGCGCAACCCGCTGATCGAGTTCCAGCGCGAGGGCTTCGACATGTTCCAGCAGATGCTGGAGGCCATCAAGGAGGAGTCCGTCGGCTACATGTTCAACGTGGAGGTCCAGGTCCGCAAGAAGGAGGAGCCGACCCTCACCGCCTCCGCCGCGGCCACGACCGCCGCGACCGTCGGCGGGGCCTCCGGGGCGACGGCCGTCGCGACCGTCGTCGACGAGGACGAGGAGGCCGCCGAGGCCGAGGCCCCCGGCGAGGAGGCCGAGTCGGCGGAGGGCGTCGTGGTTCCCGGCTTCGACGGGGACCGGCCCGACCGGCTCCAGTACTCCGCTCCGAGCGAGGACGGCTCCGTCGAACAGCACAGCGAGTCGAACGACGAGTACGCCGGTACCGCCCGCAACTCTCCCTGCCCCTGCGGCTCGGGCAAGAAGTTCAAGAAGTGCCACGGGGCTCCGGCCGCCAAGTAGACACGCCGGTAGGTAGCCGCCGAACGCGTGTGGGCGCGACCAGGTCGCGCCCACACGCGTTCTGACGTTCGGGGGTCCGGTCGTCTACAGTTCGACCGGGGCCGAGCCGAAGGCGACGGAGAAGCGGTCACACCAGATGACCACGCTCGTCATACCGGAGAGGTCGGCGTCGGCCGGGATCGCGTAGTTGGCCGACCCGTGGGTCCCCTTCAGCTCGCCGAGGGCGACGTGGCGGCCGTCGCGGTACTTGAACCAGTCGCCGCCCGCCTCCTGGTCGGTGATCCAGACGTGCAGGTCGGGGCCGTCACTGGTGGCCAGATCCGTCAGGCGGACGTGCCGTGATCCGTCGGCCAGCTCCAGGACGGTGACCGTGCCGGAGGTGTCGTGCTCCTGGCTGACGAACTCACCCTCGGCCAGGACCACCGGCCCGGCGTCCGCGGCCTGCCCGCCGTCCGCCGCGCCGGCCTCGTCCCCGCTTCCGCCGTCCCCCCGGCTCTCCTCGTCAGGGGCGGTCGGGGCCGAGGCCGCGACCGGTGGCGCCTCCTCGACCGTGCGGGTGGTGAACAGCCGCCAGGGCTGGAAGGCCCACAGCCCCACGGCCACCAGGACCAGGACGAGACCGGCCACCGGCCACAGCACCAGGGGGCGGCGCCACCGCGCCGCCTTCGGAGTCCGCAGGTTCATCGCTCCGCCTTTCGCGAGGGTTCGTCTTTCCCCTCATTCGGAGCGAACGGTGGTGAGGCGACCCGGCTCCGCCGCATTCCTCACCGCCGTTCCCCGTCGCGGACGGCTCAGCCGGTGCGGTCACCGCCCCTCGCCGGATCGCCTCCGTCGGTCCCACCGCTCCCGGAGGCGCCCGCGGCCGTTCCGTCGTCCTCGGCGGGCTCACGGCCCGGCGTGGGCAGGTTCATCTTCCTGATGAGGAACATGAACACGAAGTAGTACAGGAAGAAGTAGGCGACGCCCATCGCCAGGATCCACACGAGCCCCGTCGTGTTCGACTTCGTCGCGTTGATGAGCAGGTCGATCGCCCCCGCCGAGAAGCCGAAGCCCAGGTGGGCGTCGATCGCGTTGAGCACGGCCATCGCGACACCGGTCAACACGATGTGCACCGCGAACAGCACCGGGGCGGCGAAGATGAACGCGTACTCGATCGGCTCGGTGATGCCCGTGACGAACGCGGTCAGCGCGGCGGCGACCATGAGACTGCCGATGTTCGCGCGCTGGGACGGGTGGGCGCAGCGCCAGATCGCCAGGGCCGCGCCGGGCAGGCCGAACATCAGGACGGGGAAGAAGCCCGACAGGAAGCCGCCCGCGGTCGGGTCGCCCGCCAGGTAGCGGTTGATCTCGCCCAGGTACACGGTGCCCGTCTCCGGGTCGGTGTACTCGCCGAACACGAACCACACGATCGAGTTGACGATGTGGTGCAGGCCCAGGGGCAGCAGCAGGCGGTTGATCACGCCGTAGATACCGGCGCCGACCGACCCCGCGCCGATGATCCACGCCCCCAGGTCGTTGATCCATCCGCCGACCGTCGGCCAGACGAGTCCGAAGAACACGGCGATCAGGGTGGCGACGGCCGCCATGAGGATCGGCACGAAGCGGCGACCGCCGAAGAAGCCCAGCCACGTGGGCAGTTTGATCCGGTGGTAGCGCTGCCAGAGCAACGCCGTGACGATGCCGATGACGATCCCGCCGAGGACGTCGCTGGGGTTCTTCACCCCCCAGTTGACGATGGAACCGGAGTCCACGACGAGCGTGACCCGCTCACCGATCTCACCGCCCCGCTCGAAGAAGAGGAGTTTGGTGACGCGGTCGAACACCAGGTAGCCGACCAGGGCGGCCAGCGCGGTCGAGCCGTCCGCGCGCTTGGCGAACCCGATCGCCACACCGACCGCGAACAGCAGCGGCATCGCCTCGAACAGGGCGTTGCCCGCCTGTCCGACGACACCGGCGACCGTCTCCATCCAGCTCATTCCGGGCCAGCTGGCGACGCCCTCGGCGCCCAGGAGGTCGGGTTGCCCCAGACGCAGGAGGAGGGCGGCGGCGGGCAGGACCGCGATGGGCATCATCATGCTGCGGCCCAGGCGTTGCAGCACCGCCAGGGAGGTGGACGACCGTTTGGCCGTCGCGCGTTCGGATGCGGCGGGGGATTGGTCCGGACTCATGGGGGGCCTTTCTCGGACTGCGCCTCGCGGGCGCGATGGTGGGGGCGCGCGGCGGACATCCGGCCACCGCACACCTCCGGCTCAGTCGCCGTGCCGACGGGGGTCCAGCCGCGAGTGCAGCTGGTAGCGGTCGGCGCGGTAGGTGGACAGCGCCAACTCCACGCACTGTCCCTTGGCGAAGCTCCGGCGCTGCATGACCAGCACCGGGCTGCCGGCGGGCAGACCGAGCAGCCGGGAGTCCGCGGAGTCGCAGATTCCCGCCTCGATCGTCTGCTCGCCGGAGTCCAGGAGGATGTCGTACTCGTTCTCCAGCACCTCGTACAGGGAGCGTTCGGCCAGGTCGAAGTCCTCCAGCCCCGGCACCATCGCCGCCGGGATGTTGGAGCGCTCGACCGCCATGGGCTCGTCGTCGGCGGTGCGCATCCGCTCGATGTGGTGGACCAGGGTGCCGGGCGCGATGTCGAGCATGCGCGCGGTGTGGCCGCTGGCCGGGATGACCTGGCGGATCAGCTCCCGGGCGCCGGGCTCGTACCCCCGGGCGCGCATGTCCTCGCTGAAGGAGGCCAGGACCAGGGACATCTCGATCTTGGGTCGGGCGATGAAGGTGCCCTTGCCCGGGACCCGGTACAGGCGGCCCTCGGACACGAGCAGGTCGATGGTCTGGCGCACGGTCATGCGCGAGAGCTGGTAGGTGGCGCTCAGTTCGCGCTCGGACGGGATCATGTCGTCCACACCCAGACCGGACTCCGTGATCCAGTCCAGGAGCAGGTCACGGAGCTGGCTGTACTTGGGGAGCGGGTTGCTGGGGTCGATCGACATGGGCGGACGGCCTTCTCGTTCGGCGGGTGAGGTCGGCGTACGACCCTAGCGCGAGACACCCCCGGGCACCCCGGTCGGTGTGACCGACCCGTCCCCGGGAGAATCGGGACAAGACTGGTATAGTCCGGACTAGACCACAGCTCCGCGCGCGTGTCAATACATTCCGCGCACGGCGCCCCGCACCCCAGGGAAGGTTCCTGATGACCACCACGACGAGCGTCATGCGCTCCGAGATCGCCGAACAGCCCGAGGCCCTCCGCCGCACGTTCGCGGAGCTGCTCCCGCTGCGCCCGGAGATCGAGGCCCTGGGCCGCTCCACCAAGCACGTGCTCTTCATCGCGCGCGGCTCCTCCGACAACGCCGCGGTCTACGGCAGCTACCTGCTCCAGGCCCACACCGGCCGCCTGGCCACCCTGGGCTCGCCCTCCATCGCCACCGCCTACGGCGCCAAGATCGACCTCTCCGACGTCCTCGCAGTCGCCATCTCCCAGTCCGGCAAGACCGAGGAGATCGTCGACACCATGCGCTGGGCCGCCGACTGCGGGGCCCGGACCGTCGGCGTCACCAACGGGGCCGACTCCCCGCTCGCGACCGAGGCCGACGTCGCCCTGGTCACCCAGGCGGGCAGCGAGGTCGCCGTGCCCGCCACGAAGACCTACAACACCCAGCTGGCCGCCCTCGCCGTCCTCGCCCTGGGGCTGGGAGCCAACCTGGACGCGGGTGACCTGGAGCGCGTCTCCGACGGCATCGAGGAGACCCTCGCCGCGCCCACCGACGCGCTGGAGGAGATCGTCGAGCGCATGGTCGCCGTCCAGGGCGCCGTCATCTCCGGCCGCGGCATGGCCTTCTCCACCGCGCTGGAGGCCGCGCTCAAGCTCAAGGAGGCCTGCTACCTGCACGCCATGGGCCTGTCCTACGCCGATCTTCAGCACGGCCCCATCGCCGTCGTCGACCCGCGCACCCCCGCGCTGCTGGTCGCCGCCCCCTCCGGCCCCACCCTCCAGGGCACGGTCGCCCTGGCCGACCGCGTCCGCTCCGCGGGAGCGCCGGTCTTCGGCTTCGGCGGCGGTGACGCCCTCGCGTCGGCCAGCGACCTGTCCGTCCCCGTCCCGGACGTGCCCGAGTGGGTCGCCCCGATGAACCTCATCGTCCCGGCGCAGCTGCTCACCGAGCGCCTCGCCCGCCGTCTGGGCTACAACCCCGACGTCCCGCGCGGCCTGAACAAGGTCACCCAGACCTCCTGACCCCGATCCGCGCCCGCCGGTCCAGACCGCCTTCCCCGAAACCCTGGTGCGGGGGAGCCCGGCGCTCTAAGCTCGCGTCAACCCGTCAAGGGCAACGGGACCCCGCGGGCACACACGTTACGGAGGATTCATGGCGGACAAGGCGACCGCGATCGTGGCCGGGCTCGGCGGCGCGGACAACATCGAGGACATCGAGGCCTGCATCACCCGGTTGCGCACCGAGGTCAGGGACCCAGCCCTGGTGAACGAGGCCGCGCTGAAGGCCGCGGGCGCCCACGGGGTCATGAGCTCGGGCACCGTCGTCCAGGTGGTCGTGGGGCCCGAGGCCGACACCCTCACCGACGACATCCAGGACCTGCTCGACTGACCACCGCCCACGAGGAAGGTTCCCCCCACATGCCGGACCACGCACTCCACGTCCTGGCCCCCCTGCCGGGCACGGCGCGCCCCCTCGACACGGTGCCCGACCCGGTCTTCTCCCAGAGCATGGTCGGCCCCGGCGTGGCCGTGCATCCCGACCCCGCCACGGACGGCGCGGACGACCCCCAGGAGGTGCGCTCGCCCATCGCCGGGACGGTGGCCAAGCTCCACCCCCACGCGTTCGTCGTGATGTCGGCGGACCAGACCCGCGGGGTCCTGGTGCACCTGGGCATCGACACCGTCGACCTGGCCGGGGAGGGGTTCTCCCTCCTCGTCGAGCAGGGTGACGAGGTGGCCGCGGGCACCCCGGTGGTGCGGTGGTCCCCGGGCCGGGTCGCGGCGCTGGGCAAGTCCCCGGTGGTGCCCGTGGTCGCCCTGGACGCCACCGCCGACGCGCTCACCGGGTCCGCCGACGGCGCGGTGGACCACGGCGCCCCGCTCTTCACCTGGGGGTGAGGCCCCAGGTGCGCGGGCGGATCCGGCCCCGTTCGGCGGGGCCGGATCCGCCCGCGCCCGTCGAAGCGGTAGTCTCCGGCGAACCCACCTTCCGCCGAAGATCGAGACCCGCCATGAGACTGTCCGTAACGCACCTGCTGGCCCCGGTCTGCGTGGGGCTGGCCCTGACCGCGTCCGCCTGCACCACCGGGGAGGCGGGGTCCCCGCCCCGGACCGACGAGCCGCGGCCCAGTACGAGTCCCGAGCCGTTCGAGCCGGTCCTGGCCCCGCGCGTGCTGGCGGAGATGGATCTGGACGCCAAGATCGGGCAGCTCCTCGTCCTGACCGCCCAGGGCACCACCGCCGAGGAGAACGCCGCCCAGATCGAGGCGTACCGCCCCGGCGGTCTCATCTACTTCGACGCCAACCTGACCGACGCCGCCCAGATCGCGCGGATGTCCGCCGGGCTCCAGGACCTGGCGGCGAACCAGGGCGCGGGCGTCCCCCTGTTCGTCGGCGTCGACCAGGAACAGGGCCTCGTCGCCCGGCTGCCCGTGGGCACCCGCTTCCCCGACGCCATGGCCGTCGGCGCCACCGGGGACCCCGCGATGGCCGAGCTGCTCGCCAGCACCACCGCCGCCGAGCTCACGGCGCTCGGGATCAACCTCGACTACGCGCCGGTCGCCGACGTCAACACCAACCCCGACAACCCGGTGATCGGCATCCGCTCCTTCGGCTCCGACCCCGACCTGGTCGCCGAGATGGCCGTCGCCGAGGCCGAGACCTACGCCGGGGCGGGGGTCGTCCCGGTCGTCAAGCACTTCCCCGGCCACGGCGACACCGACGTGGACAGCCACACCGGCCTGCCCGTCATCGACCTGCCGCGCCAGACGTGGGAGGCCGAACACCTGCCGCCGTTCCGCGCCGCGGTCCAGGCCGGGGTGGACGCCATCATGACCGCCCACGTCCTCATGCCCCAGCTGGACGGCTCGCACGACCCCGAACCGGCCACGCTCTCGCCCGCGCTCATCGACGGCGTCCTCCGCGACGAGCTGGGCTTCGACGGGGTGGTGACCACCGACGCGCTCAACATGGAGGGTGTGCGCCAGACCCACTCCGACGGCGAGGTGGCCGTCCGCGCCATCGAGGCCGGGGTCGACCAGCTGCTCATGCCGCCCGACCCCGACGCGGCGATCGCCGCCCTGCGCGGGGCCGTCGACGAGGGGCGGCTCACCGAGGAGCGGATCGACGCGTCCGTCCTGCGCGTGCTCACCCTCAAGGAGAAGCGCGGCATCCTGACCGAGGCCCCGCCCGCGCCCGCCGACACCGCCGCCGCCGAGGCGGCCGTGACCGACCCCGCGCACGCCGAGGCCGCCCGGCGGGTGGCCGAAGCGTCGGTGACGCTGGTCCGGAACGAGGACGGCCTGCTGCCCCTGGCGGAGGGGACGCGCGTGAGCGTGCGCGGCGAGGGCGCCGACCGTATCGCCGCCGCGCTCGCCGAGGCCGGGCTGGAGGTGGTCGACTCCGGCGCCGACGTGGCCGTCGTGGGCACCAACGGCGCCCGGGGGTCGGCGGCCCAGCGCGTGCCGGTCGAGTCCGCGCTCGCCCAGGGGACGCCCGTGGTCGTGGTCGCCCAGGGCGGACCCTACGACCTGGAGGTGTTCCCCGGGGCCGGGGCCTACCTGGCGGTCTACTCGTCGGTGGACGTGTCCCGGGACGCCGCCGCGCGGGTCATCGCGGGGGAGATGGCCCCCTCGGGGAGCCTGCCCGTGGACATCCCCGGTGCCGGTGTGGCGGCGGGGACCGGGCTCACCTTCTGACCCCTCCGCGCCCCTCCCGATCGTCGGAAGTGGTTGAAACGTGTCCGGAACGGGAAGAACCGTTCCCCGCCCGGACACTCGGGCCCCCTCCGAGGACCGGTCGGGCCGGATCCGCGACACGGATGGAGGGGATCGGATGGACGGCACCCGCCGAGGCGTCATCTCGGACTGGGCCGGAGTGCTCACCACGCCACTGTTCGACTCGATCAGCGCCTGGCTGCGCGACGAGCGCATCGACCACGCCCACTACCAGCGGGTCATGCGACCCTACTTCGACGGCAGCCTGGACGGGAACAACCCGGTCCACGCGTTGGAGCGCGGTGAGATCGACACCGCCCGCTTCGAGCGCGACCTGGCCGCCCTCCTCAGGCTCACCGACGGCGGCCCGGTGGCGGCCGAGGGCCTCATCCACCGGATGTTCTCCCGCTTCCACCCGGTGCACGAGATGTACGAGACGCTGCGCGCCGTCCGCCGCTCCGGCGTGGGCACCGCGCTGCTGTCCAACTCCTGGGGCAACGGCTACCCCCGCGAGCACTTCGACTCCACCTTCGACGAGGTCGTCATCTCCGGTGAGGTGGGGATGCGCAAGCCCGAACCCCGGATCTACCTGCACACCTGTGAACGCCTCGGGCTGCGGCCCCAGGACTGCGTGTTCATCGACGACCTGGCGCACAACGTCCGTACCGCCGAGGAGCTCGGTATGACCGGGGTCCTGCACACCGACGCGGCCACGACCCGTCGGGAACTGTCCCGAATCCTGTCCGTGGACGTCCACGACGAGGACCCCCGCGCGGCCTGACCGGTCACCCGACCGGCGGGGCGGTGGCGCGCCCACCACCGGTCCTTGGCAGACTCGAGGGGACCGCACACCACCCCGGAGAGCCGATGTACGTCTTCCTGCCCAGCACCGTCCCCGCCCTCGCCAAGGTCCTCGACCAGGGGCGGGTGGAGGGCGACCCGCTGACCGCCTTCGCGGCCGACCCCGACTCCGGGGTCGACGCGGAGGAGGCCGAGTACGACGCCATGTACGCGGCCGCCGACGAGTCGCTGGCCCTGCTGGCCGCCGACCCCGCCGCCCCCCGCCGCCGGGTGGTGCTGGCCGCGACCATGCCCGACCACGTGGTCGAGCGCACGGGTACGGCGGGGCCGGGGGTGCTCCGCGTGCGGATCACCGGCTCCGTGCCCTACAAGAGGCTGGCCTCGGCGCACGTGGACGACGCGGGCGCGGCGGAGGACGTCGCCAGGGCGGTGGCCGACCCGGCCTCCGACGCCGCCGCGGACCACGAGTTGATGTGGTTCGCCGTCCAGGAGCTGCGCTACCTCGTGGAGGAGAGCGGCGCGTAGGTTCCGTCCGGAGCCTGGAGCGGTCGGCGCCCGGGGAGGGCCGTGCTCACCGCCGCCAGAACAGGTGGTGGGTGACCCCGCTGGGGCTCGGCACCGTCTCATGGTGGAAGCGGTCGTCCAGCTCGTCGGGGCTCTCCCACAGCCGCTCGCCCCGGCCGAGGTCGACGGGGGCGACGGCGACGTGCGCCGTGTCGACCAGGTCGGCCGCCAGGAACTCGCGGATGGTGGTGACCCCGCCGCCCAACCGCACGTCCTTGCCCCCAGCGGCCTCCTTCGCGCGTTCCAGTGCCTCGGCCGGTGTCGCGTCGAGGAAGTGGAAGGTGGTGTCGGACAGGGTGAAGGACGGGCGCTCGTGGTGGGTGAGCACGAAGACCGGCGTGTGGAACGGCGGGTTGTCGCCCCACCACCCCTTCCACTCGTGGTCCTGCCAGGGGCCGCGCTGGGGGCCGAACTTGTTGCGCCCCATGATCTCCGCGCCGATGTCGCGGTGGAACTCGCGCGTCATGTAGTCGTCCAGGCCGCGCGTGCCGCCGGGGTCGGTGCGTCCCGGCCAGCTGGCGGTGGCGCTCGCCCACGAGACCAGGTCGGCGGGGTCGGCGTGGCCGAAGGGACGTTCCAGGCTCTGTCCCTCACCGGCGCCGAACCCGTCCCGCGACACACTGAAACAGTGCACCCTCAACAGCTGTGGCATGCCGTCCTCCTTCCGGGGGTTTCCGGTCGCGCACCGCGACCGTTGGCACCGTACAACCGTCCGGAGACGAAACGCCCGGAGGAGAGCGATCGCCCGCCCGTGTCACGGCGACGGGCGGCGGTGACGACTCCTACCTGGTGTCCTCGGGGGCGGCGGTCGCGTCGTACAGATCCGTCTCCTCGGCTTCGGCTGCCATCTGGTCCAGGATCCGACTCCTTGATTCCATCTCGACGTAGCAGTGCGCCGGAGTTTCCTCGGAGCCGTCGAAGACATGGGTCGTCGTGCCGATGTGCTGCCACCCGAGACGCTCGTACAGGCGGATGGCGGCCCGGTCCTTGGCCATGACGTCGAGCACCAACCGGAGTTCCGCGCGATACGCGAAGTTCGTCGCGGCACGGGTCAGCCGTTTTCCCAGCGCTCGCCGTCGCACCGTCGACGATCGCGAGCAGGATCCCGCCGCCGATCAGTCCCAGGCCGGTCCAGCCGACCGCCTCCCAGAACGCCTGAGCCCGGCCGCCGGTCCCCGTCCTGTTCCCCACCCGTGGTCTCCTGTTCCTCGCCGCACTCGTGCCCTGGCGGCCGTGCCCGGAAAGGGATGGAACGCCGGATTCGTGCCCGACAAGATAACAGCGCCTACCGAACCCGGGCACGGGACGATCTCGGCCCCGCTGACGCCGCGTTCCGTTTCGGCCCCTCCGTTGGCCTCCCCGCCGCGGGTTCTTCGGGAAACCTGTCGGTAACCGGAGGATCGCGCTGGATACTGGCTCTCATGGAGTCGAGGAGGCAGTATGTCTGTCATGAGTATCCGGGACACGGAAGCACCCGACCGGCCGCTGACCGTCGACGACCTGGCACGCATGCCGGACGACGGACGGCGCTACGAGTTGGTCGACGGGAGGCTTGACGTGTCCCCGGCCCCCGTCTTCGACCACACGTCCGTGGACTCTCGCCTGACCATACATCTGGGCGATGTGGCCCCCGACGAGTTCACCGTGCTGACCGGTCCCGGCATCAACTTCAACGCGGAGCGGACCCATCACCGCATCCCGGACCTGGCGGTCATCAGGGCCGACGCCGCCGAACGCCCCTACCTGACCAAACCGCCGCTGCTGGCCGTGGAGATCCTCTCCCCCGAGAGCGTGCTCCGTGACAGCAACACCAAGCGCGCCGAGTACGCCGCCTTCGGGATCGAGTCCTACTGGATCGTCAACCCGCACCCGGACAAGGTCGGCATCAGTGAGATGCGCCTGGAGAACGGCCAGTACCGGGACATCACCCAGGTCTACGGAGAGGACGTCTTCGAGACCGAGCTGCCCTTCCCGGTGCGGATCGTCCCGCACTGGCTCGTCGCTGACGGCCCCTGGAAGAAGCACATCGGAGGCTGAGCCCCCGCGAGGTGATCGGGCCTCGCGGGTCACCACCTCCTCCATCCCCCGCGCTCCCAGCCCTGTGACGTGCGCGTGACCCCCTGCCCGTGCCGAATCCGGTGATCACGATGCCGCGGGGCGCGATGTGCGCCTCGATGTCGGCGGCGCCGCCGTCGAGGCAGGTGTCGACCTCTTCCTCGACGGCCACTCTCACCGGGGTGCCGCCGAGATCAGTCCCAGGCCGGTCCAGCCGACCGCCTCCAGGGACGCCCGTGCCCGGAAAAGGATGGAACGCCGGATTCGTGCCCGACAAGACAACAGCGCGTACCGACCCCGGGCGCGGACGTGACCGATCCCGGACACGGCCGGGCCACGGGCCGGTCTCGGACCCGTTGACGCCGCGTTCCGCCCATACGGCAATATGGGTGCGTCCCTCGTCCCCGATCCCCGAGGAGTCCGCCATCAGCCGCCTGGTGCTATGGAACGTCGACCTCACCCTCCTCGACGTGGGTCGTGTGATGCGGGCCGCCCACGCGGAGGCCTTCGAGGAGGTCACCGGTGACCCCCTCGTCTACCTGACCTCCGCCGAGGGGCGCACGGACTCGGAGATGTTCTTCGAGTTCTGTGCCCGCAACGACACCGACGTCGAGCCCGACAACGCCACCCTCGAACGGTTCCTGTCCGCCCTGGAGGCGGCCTTCGTCCGGCGTGCGGACGAACTCCCCGCCAAGGGCCGAGTCATGCCCGGCGCGGAGGCCTCGCTCGCGGCTGTGGCCGGTATGCCCGACACCGTCCAGACCGTGGTCAGCGGCAGCACCCGAGCGACCGCCACGGCCAAGCTCAGGGCGTTCGGCCTGGACTCCTACCTGGACCTGTCCGTGGGCGGGTTCGGGTCGGTCAACTACCCCAAGTCCAGCCTCATCCAGTCGATCCGGCTGCACGCGGCGGGCGAGGGCGGACACACCTACGCCGAGGGCGAAACGGTCCTGTTCACCAGCTCCGTGCCCGACGTGCGGGCGGCGGTCATCGGCGGTGCCACCCCGGTCGCCGTCCTCACCGGCTCCGCCACCGAGGGCCAGCTGCGCGAGGCCGGAGCGACGGAGGTGCTGGAGGACCTGACCGATCCGCGCGCGGTGATGACCGCCGTCCACCGGGCGACCACGCCCTGAGCCGCCCTCACACACCCTCACACACGGCCGCCGGACAGGGGCGTCCGCCGATGGGACGGATCCCCGCAACCCGGTTCTAACACGGCGTAATCACCGCGTAACGGTGTTGGTCCTGTCCTCAGCGGCGAAAACCAGTAGCCTGGTCTGCGGGTGGGGACGGGACAACGGCGTCCCGAAGCCCCACCGACCTTCGCCTGTGCGCACAGGTACACACCCAATCACCGTCCCCGTGCTCTCCTTCCGGTCGGAGGGGTTCACGGATTCTCACAACACGGCACGGAAGTTCACAGGTCACATGACCGGCTGTTCCTCCGTCACCCCACGACGTTGCTCACAAAGGAGTGAGAGAGTCATATGTCCGGGCAATCCGACGCTTACCTCCAGAAGCTGCTCAGTGACGCGGCCGCCCGGTGGTCCCCAGGGCCCCGGTTGAGTCCCGAGGACGCCGAAGCCGTCCGCCGCTTCCTCCCCCTCTACTACCGTCACGCGGACCCCGAGGAGCTCGCCGGACGCACCCCCGAACAGATCTGCGGTATCGCCGGTTCCCACCGCGCGTTCGGCGCCGAGCGGGTGCCCGGCCGCGCCAAGGTGCGCGTGTTCACCCCCACCGCCGAACACGACGGCTGGGAGCAGCAGACCAGCGTCCTGGAGATCGTCACCGACAACGCCCCCTTCCTCGTCTCCTCCGTCACCATGGCGCTCAACGAGCTCGGCGCCGGCGCCCGCCTGATCATCCACCCCCAGATGACCGTCGGCCGCGACCTGGAGGGCGTCCTGCGCGAGGTCGACCCGGAGATCGGCGGCGAGGGCCTGCTGCCCACGGACGAGTCGTGGATGCACATCGAGATCGACCGGCAGACCGACCCCGAGCGCGTCAAGGAGATCACCGACCGGGTCGAGAGCGTCCTGGCCGACGTCCGGTACGTGGACGAGGACGCCGCCAAGATGAGCGACCGGGCGATCCGGATCGCCGACGAACTCGCCGCCTACCCCGACCGCCTCGTCGCCGGCGGCGTGGACCCCCGCGAGATCGGTGAGAGCGTCGACTTCCTGCGGTGGGTGGCCAGCCGCCACTTCACCTTCATGGGCTACCGCGAGTACGCGCTGGTCACCGACGAGAACGGCGACGACGCCCTGCGCCCCGAACCCGGCTCCGGGCTCGGCATCCTGCGCATGGACTCCCCGGCCTCGACCAGCTTCGCCGCCCTGCCCCCGGAGATCCGCGCCAAGGCCCGCGAGCCCTACATCCTGGTCCTGACCAAGGCCAACTCCCGCGCCACCGTCTACCGCCCCAAGTACCTCGACTACATCGGCGTCAAGAAGTTCGACGCCCAGGGCAACATCGTCGGCGAGCGGCGCTTCCTCGGCCTGTTCACCCCGCAGGCCAACACCATGAGCATCACCCAGATCCCGATCATGCGCCGCAAGCAGGCCGAGGTGCTCTCGCTGGCCGGGTTCGAGGCCGACAGCTACGACGGCAAGGACCTCATCGAGCTGCTGGAGACCTTCCCGCGCGAGGAACTCCTCCAGATCCCCGTCAACGAGCTGTACAACATCGTCCGCGGGGTCCTGCGCCTGCGCGACCGGCGCGGCACCAAGCTGTTCATGCGCCGCGACCCCTACGGCGGGCGGTACATGTCCTGCTTCGTGTACATGCCGCGCGACGAGTACAGCACCCGGGTGCGCCTGGACATCCAGAAGACCCTCGCCGACGCCTTCCAGGGCGCGACGATGGACCACAACGTGCTCATCGGCGCCGCCCCGCTCGCCCGGCTGTACCTGGTGGCGCGCGCCCAGCACGGGCAGACCCTCGCCGACATCGACCAGGTCGCCCTGGAGGAGCGCGTCCGCCAGGCCGCCCGCTCCTGGGAGACCGACTTCGACACCGTCCTCACCGAGCGGTTCGGCCCCACCCGGGCCACCGAGTTCAAGGACCGCTACGCCAGCGGCATGAACGAGGCCTACCGGGTCGACAACGCTCCGGAGGTCGCCGCGGCCGACGTCGGCGAGCTGGAGGAGCTGCTCGGCCGGACCGACCCCGACCGGCGCGAGGGCGAGTTCAGCGTCGACCTCTACCGGCCCGACCCGGACGCCGACGCCTGGCGGTTCCGCCTCTACCGGATCGGTGAGCCGATCTCGCTCAGCCGCGTCCTGCCGGTCCTGGAGAACCTGGGCGTCGAGGTCGTCGACGAGTGGCCCTACGACATCACGGTCAAGGACGTCGGCCGGGTGTGGATCTACGACTTCGGCCTCGGCCCCATCCCCTCCTCCGACCTGGCACCCGAGCGGCTCAAGGAGCTGTTCGAGGACGCCTTCGACGCCTCCTGGCGCGACGTCAACGAGTCCGACCGGTTCAACGCCCTCGTGGTGCGGGCCGGGCTCGACTGGCGCCAGCTCACCGTGCTGCGCGCCTACGCCAAGTACCTGCGCCAGACGGGCGCCACGTTCACGCCGGACTTCATCGCCGACGTGCTCTCCGCCAACGTCCCCATCACCAACCTGCTGGTGGAGCTGTTCGAGGCCCGCTTCGACCCCGACCAGCCCGACGCCGGACGCGACGAGCGCGCCGACGCCCTGGTCCGCAAGATCGAGGGCGAGCTGGAGGCGGTCGCCAGCCTGGACCACGACCGGATCCTGCGGTCGTTCACGGCGGCGATCCGCGCCACCCTGCGCACCAACCACTACCAGGGCCACCCGTACCTGGTGCTCAAGCTCAACCCGCAGCAGATCCCGGACCTGCCGCACCCGCGGCCCCGGTTCGAGATGTACGTGTACTCGCCGCGCGTGGAGGGCGTGCACCTGCGCTTCGGCTCGGTCGCCCGCGGCGGTCTGCGCTGGTCGGACCGCTTCGAGGACTTCCGCACCGAGATCCTCGGCCTGGTCAAGGCCCAGATGGTGAAGAACTCGGTGATCGTCCCCAGCGGCGCCAAGGGCGGGTTCGTCTGCAAGCGCCTGCCCAAGGACGGCACCCGCGACCAGGTGACGGCCGAGGTCGTCTCCTGCTACAAGCAGTTCATCAGCGGCCTGCTCGACGTCACCGACAACCTCGTCGACGGCGAGGTGGTCCACCCCGAGCGCACCGTCCTGCACGACGGAGACGACTCCTACCTGGTGGTCGCCGCCGACAAGGGCACCGCGACCTTCTCCGACATCGCCAACGAGATCTCCCTGGAGCGGGACTTCTGGCTCGGCGACGCCTTCGCCTCCGGAGGCTCGGTCGGCTACGACCACAAGGCGATGGGCATCACCGCCCGCGGCGCCTGGGAGTCGGTGGCCTACCACTTCCGCGAGATGGGCGTGAACGTCCAAGAAGAGCCGTTCACCGTCGTCGGCATCGGCGACATGTCCGGTGACGTGTTCGGCAACGGGATGCTGCTGTCCAAGCAGATCAAGCTGGTGGCCGCCTTCGACCACCGGCACGTCTTCCTGGACCCCGACCCCGACCCGGCCGCCTCCTGGGCCGAGCGCAGGCGCCTGTTCGAGCTGCCGCGCAGCACCTGGGCGGAGTACAGCGCCGACCTCATCTCCGAGGGCGGCGGCGTGTTCCCGCGCACGGCCAAGTCGGTGCCGCTCACACCGCAGGTCAAGGAGGTCCTGGGCATCGACCCGGAGGTCGAGGCGGTCACCCCGGACGAGCTGATCCGGTACGTGCTCACCGCCCCCGTCGACCTGCTGTGGAACGGCGGTATCGGCACCTACGTCAAGGCGAGCACCGAGACGCACGCCGACGCGGGGGACAAGGCCAACGACCAGGTGCGCGTCGACGCCGACCAGTTGCGCGTGAAGGTGGTCGGCGAGGGCGGCAACCTCGGCCTGACCCAGCCCGCCCGGATCGAGTACGCGCGCGGGGGCGGCCGGATCAACACCGACTCCATCGACAACTCGGCGGGCGTGGACACCTCCGACCACGAGGTGAACATCAAGATCATGCTCGACCGCGAGGTGCGGGCGGGCAAGATGTCCAAGGCCGAGCGCGACCAGCTGTTCATCGACATGACCGACGAGGTCGCGTCGCTGGTCCTGGACAACAACTACGCCCAGAACACCGTGCTGGCCGCCGCGCGCAAGCAGACCAGGGAGATGCTGCACGTCCACGGCCGCTACATGCGCCACATGGAGCGCACCAAGCTGCTCAAGCGCAAGCTGGAGGACCTGCCCTCCGACAAGGCGATCGCCGAGCGGCGCACGGCGGGCAAGGGGCTGACCAGCCCCGAGTTCGCGACGCTGCTGTCCTACACCAAGATCGACCTCAAGGAGCAGATCGGCCGGTCGGACCTGGCCGACGACCCCTACCTGGCCGACACCCTGACCGAGTACTTCCCGACGCCGCTGCGCTCGGAGCGCTTCGCCTCGGGCGTGGCCTCGCACCCGCTGCGCCGGGAGATCATCGTCAACCAGGTGGTCAACCAGATGGTCAACCGGTCCGGGGTGACCTTCGCCTTCCGGCTCAACGAGGAGCTCGGCTCCAGCGCCGCCGACATCGCCCGCGCCTACCTGGTCGTCCAGGAGGTGCTCCAGCTGCGCAAGTACTGGGACGAGGTCGAGAAGCTGGACCACCGCATCACCGTGGACAGCCAGCTGTCCCTGCTGCTGGAGACCCGCAAGCTCGCCGAGCGCTCCGCCCGGTGGCTGCTGCGCCACCGCAGCTTCCCGTTCGACATCCGCAGCGAGATCGGCTACTTCGCCGACGGGGTGGGCGAGGTCCTGCCGCGCCTGGTCGACCTGCTCAGGGGGCGCGACCGGGAGGCCTACGCCGAACGCCGCGACCGGTACGTGTCGATGGGCGTGCCCACCGGGCTGGCCGAGCAGGTCGCCGTGATGGTGCCCGCCTACTCCACCCTCGACCTGGTGGAGATCGCGCACCGCACCGGCCGCCCGGTGGAGAAGGTCGCCGAGCTGTACTTCGAGCTCGCCGACCGGCTCGACATCAGCTGGTGGCGCGAGCGGATCATCGACCTGCCGCGTGACGACCGGTGGGCGACGATGGCGCGCGCCGCGCTCCGCGACGACCTGTACTCCGCGCACGCCGACCTCACCGGGCGGGTGCTGGAGGCGGCCGACACGGACTCGACGGCCGAGCTGCTCGACTCCTGGTCCGAGCAGAACCGCGACCAGCTGGAGCGGTCGGGGATCACCCTCTCGGAGATCCAGGAGAGCGAGCGCTTCGACCTGCCGACGCTGTCGGTGGCCCTGCGCTCGATCCGCTCCCTGGTCGACTAGGGTCCGCGCGGCCCGGGTGAGGGCCTGCTGAGCCTCGTGCGGGCCCCGCGTTCGGTGACGAACGCGGGGCCCGCCGCCTGCGCCCCGCATGTGGGCGGCGGAGGGCGCCCGTCGGGCAGCGGGGTATGTGTCCGCCGTGTACGCCCTAGACTGGGGGCGTGGCAGAACTGGACCCAGCAGAGAAAATCAAGGAGCTCGCGGCGACCCTCGCGAGCGTCACCGCCGTGGTGGACGTCGACGCGATGCGGACCGAGATCGCCGAACTGCGTGAACAGTCCGCCGACCCCGAGCTGTGGGCCGACCAGGAGAACGCGCAGAAGGTGACGCGGCGGCTCTCCAGTCTGGAGTCCACGGTCAACAAGCTCGGTGCGGTCGAGCAGCGCCTCGACGACCTCGGCGTGCTCTACGAACTCGCCGCGGCCGAGGAGGACGACGACACCCGGGCCGAGGCCGACGCCGAGCTGGAACAGCTGCGCAAGGAGATCGGCGAGCTGGAGGTGCGCACCCTCCTCAACGGCCCGCACGACGAGCGCGAGGCGATCGTCACGATCAACTCCCAGGCCGGAGGCGTGGACGCCGCCGACTGGGCGCAGATGCTCCAGCGCATGTACCTGCGGTGGGCCGAGCGGCACGGCTACCCCACGGAGATCTACGAGACCTCCTACGCGGAGGAGGCGGGCATCAAGTCCACGTCCTTCGCGGTCCGGGCGCCGTTCGCCTACGGCACCCTGCGGGGGGAGCACGGCACGCACCGCCTCGTGCGGATCTCGCCGTTCGACAACCAGAACCGGCGGCAGACCTCGTTCGCCGGTGTGGACGTCGTCCCGGTCGTGGAGCAGAGCGACCACATCGAGATCGACGAGTCCGACCTGCGCGTGGATGTGTACCGCTCCAGCGGTCCCGGCGGCCAGGGGGTCAACACCACCGACTCCGCGGTGCGGATCACCCACATGCCGACCGGCATCGTCGTGTCCTGCCAGAACGAGCGTTCGCAGCTGCAGAACAAGGCGACCGCGATGTCGATGCTCCAGGCCAAGCTGCTGGCCCGCAAGCGGGAGGAGGAGCAGGCCGCCCTGGACGAGATCCGCGGTGAGTCGACGAGCAGCTGGGGCACCCAGATGCGCAATTACGTCCTGCACCCCTACCAGAGCGTGAAGGACGTGCGGACCGGCGCGGAGACCGGCAACACCTCGGGCGTCCTGGACGGCGACATCGACGACTTCATCGACGCGGAGATCCGCTGGATGCGCAGCCGGGAACGGAACGACGGTCAGGGCTGACCCCCTCCGGGTACCCCCGCCTCCGGGCGGGGCATGGGGCGGGGTTCGGCCGTTCGGAGCGCGGGTACCACCGTGGCGCCGGCAGGGTGCGGGTGACCGTGGGGTCAGAGTGATTCGTGTCCCAATGGTGATGAGGGCGACTCCGCACTTTTACCGAAACGGCTATATATGAACGTTATCATCGGTTGACGCCTCCGATATGCTCGTGGCCATCGCTCGACGGTGCCATGATCTGGATGGTGTGCCACGATCGGGACAATCCGGGTGGCGTGCCCCCATACACTGTCGATTGGCCATGCGGCCGGTACGATCCCGCGGCAAGCCGTGCTTCGACGCGGGTGCCCATACCTTCGAGACCCTTGTGATGCGCCTGTGATCCACTTCGACAACGTCACCAAGGTCTACCCGACCCAGAAGCGCCCCGCGCTCGACGGCGTTTCCATTGACGTAGACAAGGGCGAGTTCGTCTTCCTCGTCGGCCCCTCGGGCTCGGGTAAGTCGACCTTCCTCCGGCTGGTGCTGAAGGAGGAGAAGCCCGACAAGGGGCGCGTCCACGTCGCCGGCAAGGACCTCGCGCGCCTGTCCAACTGGAAGGTGCCGCACCTGCGCCGACGCATCGGCTGCGTCTTCCAGGACTTCCGCCTGCTGCCGAACAAGAACGTCTTCGAGAACGTCGCCTTCGCACTGGAGGTCATCGGTAAGCCCCGGCGGTTCATCCGCAAGGTCGTGCCCGAGGTCGTCGAGCTCGTCGGCCTGGAGGGCAAGGCCGGCCGCATGCCCGGTGAACTCTCCGGTGGTGAGCAGCAGCGCGTCGCGATCGCGCGCGCGTTCGTCAACCGCCCCCAGATCCTGCTGGCCGACGAGCCCACCGGAAACATCGACCCCGCGACCTCGATCGGCATCATGAAGGTGCTCGACCGAATCAACCGCACGGGCACCACCGTCGTCATGGCGACGCACGACGCCGCCATCGTCGACTCGATGCGCAAGCGCGTGATCGAGCTGGAAGAGGGCCTCGTGGTGCGCGACCAGACACGCGGCGTCTACGGCCAGGCGTACTGACCTCTGGCGCGCCCGCGGCGCCGGGTCGCCGATCACCGCTGCGAGGACACCGGCGCGGCGAAGCTTCCAAGGATGGACCTGTAACAGATCATGCGAGCACAATTCGTTCTCTCCGAGACCTGGATCGGCCTGCGCCGAAACCTGACGATGACGGTCGCCGTCATCACCACGGTGGCCATCTCCCTCGCCCTGTTCGGTGGCGGTCTGCTGGTCAACCAGCAGGTGTCGGAGATGCGCAACTTCTGGGACAGCCGGATCACGCTGACCGTCTACATGTGCAACGACATCTCCCCGGCCGAGGCATGCCAGGAGAACGGCGCGGCAACCCAGGACGAGCGCGACGCCGTCGAGGCCAAGCTCAACGACATGCCGCAGGTCGAGAACGTCGAGTACATGTCCGCCGCCGAGGCCTACCAGGACTTCCAGGACCGGATCGGCTCCACGAACGAGGCGCTCGCCAACGCGGCGCAGGAGGGCGACATCCCGGACAACTTCCGGGTGCAGCTCACCGACCCGTCGCACTACAACACGGTGCGTGACGCGGTCTCCGGGACCCCGGGCGTCGACAGCGTCTCCAACGACCAGAGCGTGCTGGAGGACTTCTTCGGGCTGCTCGACGGCCTCAAGTGGGCGGCCCTGGTGGTCGCGGGCGTGCAGCTGGCCGCGGCGGCGCTGCTGATCGGCAACACCATCCGCCTGTCGGCCTACAGCCGCCGCCGGGAGACCGGCATCATGCGCCTGGTCGGCGCGTCGAACTTCTACATCCAGCTCCCGTTCCTCCTGGAGGGCGCGATCGCCGGTTTCATCGGCGGTGTGATCGCCTCCGGGTTCATCGTGGCCACCCGGTTCACGCTGCTCAGCCGGATCGAGGAGTGGTTCCAGTTCGACGTGGCGGTGGACACGAGCGCGCTGCTCGCCATCATCGGCGTGTCGATCATCCTCGGTGTGCTGCTGTGCACCATCACCTCGTTCCTCACCCTGCGCCGCTACCTGAAGATCTGATCCGACGGTCGTCGGAGGGGGCGCGCGGGGTGCAGGGGGCCGCGTGCCCCCTGACCGTATGAAGGGAAACCACTGTGGCACGGGAGACCGGTCGCAAGCCCATCGCGCAGAATCGGCGTGCCCGGCACGACTACCACATCGACGAGACCTACGAGGCGGGCCTGGTCCTGACCGGGACCGAGGTCAAGTCGCTCCGGGAGGGGCGGGCGTCGCTCGTCGACGGCTTCGCGCACATCCACGACGGAGAGGTGTGGTTGGAGAACGTCCACATCCCCGAGTACTCCCAGGGGACCTGGACCAACCACGCAGCCCGCAGATCCCGTAAGCTACTCCTGCACCGCGCGCAGATCTCCCGGCTCATCGGAAAGACCCGGGAGCCCGGATACACCCTGGTCCCGCTGTCCCTGTACTTCAGCGACGGGCGGGCCAAGGTCGAGATCGCCCTGGCGCGCGGTAAGCGTCAGTACGACAAGCGCCACGCCATCGCCGAGCGCGAAGCCAAGCGGGACATGGAACGCGCGCTTCGCCGCCGTCGATGAGGCGCCCGAAAGGAACACACACGGTGTCCCCCCGTCTCCTCGGCCGCTTCGCGGCCGCCGGAAGCGGCGTGGTCATGGCCGTCACCCTGGCCGCGTGCACGCCCAACCCCAGCCCCGAGGTGGCCGTCCGCTCCTTCCTGCTGGCCTGGCAGAACGGGGACCACGAGCAGGCCGCCGCGTTCACCACCGGTGACACCGGTGAGGTGGCCAGCGCCCTGGCCGACGTCCACGACCAGCTGGACCTGGCGAACCTGCGGTTCGGACTGGGACCGATCGACCGCGACGGCGACTCGGCGACCGCCGAGTTCGACGTGACCGCCGACCTCGGTATCGGCGACCCGACCTGGAACTACACCGGCCGGATGCCGCTGGAGTGGGGTCCGGACGGGTGGCGGATCAGCTGGTCGCCCAGCGTGGTCCACCCCGAGCTGGAGGAGGGCGAGCGGCTCGCGGTCAGCTACGAGATCCAGGAACGCGGCCAGATCCTGGACCGCCAGGGCCGACCCCTGGTCAGCGGCGAGAGCGTGACCGCCTTCGGGGTGTACCCGGGGCGGATGGACGACGCTGAGGCGGGCGTCACCGCGCTCGCCGAACTCCTCGGCGAGAACCCGGGGCCGCTGCTCGACCGGGTGCGCTCCGCGCCGCCCGAGCAGTTCCAGCCGCTCGTGCTGATGCGCGACGCCAACGTGGACCAGGCGCTGCTCGACCAGGTCACGGCCATCCCCGGCGCGGGCGCCGAGGCGGTCGAGATCAATCTGACGCCCTCCGTGGCCCCGGCCGTGCTGGGCGAGGTCGCCGGGACCTCGGAGCACCGGGTCTCGTCCCGTGTCCCGGGCCCCTACCAGGCGGGCGACACCGTCGGGCTGAGCGGCCTGCAGAACATCTTCCAGAACGAGCTGGCGGGCTCGGCCACCACGCAGGTGGTCTCCCTGGACGCCGACGGCGAGATCACCGACGTCCTGGAGTCCTGGGAGGGGGACCGCAGCGGCGGCATCGGAACCACGCTGGACGCGGACGTGCAGCGCTCCGCCGAGGCCGCGACGTCCGCCATGCCGGGGAACGGGTACCTGGTCGCCGTCGACGTCGCCAGCGGTGAGGTGCTGGCCGCGGCGAGCGCGACCGGCGGCACCACCGACGACGGGGCCCTCACCGGTTCCTACACCCCCGGTGGCGTGTTCACCATCGTCTCGTCGCTGGCGGCGCTGGAGTCGGGCGCGATCGCCCCGGACGCGGAGATGCCGTGCGGGTACCAGACCGAGGTCGGCGGGGAGACCTTCACCAACCCGGGCGGGGGCGCCGTGCTGGCGAACCCGACCCTGACCGCCAACCTGGCGGCGCACTGCACCGTGGGGTTCGCGGACCTGGCCGGCCGGGTCGGCCCGGACGCCCTCCTGGACACCTCCGAGCGGCTGGGCCTGGGTACCGAGTGGCAGCTCCCCCTGCCGGTCAACACCGGTGAACTCAGCATCGGCCGCGGCGACGCCGAGTTCGCGCGGGCGATGAACGGCGAGCAGGGGGTTCAGGTGAGCCCGCTGTCGATGGCGCTCGTCGCCGCGGCCGTCGCCGACGGGACGTGGCACGCGCCGACCCTGGTCCAGGAGGAGGAGCCCCCGGCGGTGGCGCCCACGGACCTGGACGAGGCCGACCTGGAGGTGGTCCGGGAGGGGATGCGCCAGGCGGTCGCCACCCGGATGCCGAGCCTGAACCTGTACGGCGAGGAGGTTTACGGGCAGGCCACCCGGACCGAACAGGACGGGACGGCGCTGCACTGGTTCGTCGGCTACCGGGGGGACGTGGCCTTCGCGGTGCTGGCCGAGGTGAACCCGCAGCTGACCCTGACCGGACACTACGCGCTGAACGCGGCGGAGTCCTTCCTCAACTACCTGGCCAACGGCGCGCCCGAGCCGGTGGCACCGACGCTCCCCACGCAGGGCACGGACGCTGCCGCCGCCACGGGCGACGGGACCGGCGTCACCGGCACGGCCGGTACCACCGGTACGCCGGGCGCGCCCGGTACCACCGGGAACGCCCCGGGAACGGCCGGGAGCACCACGGGCCAGTCGGGTCTCTGAGCGGACCGGACCGAGCCGGACATCCGAACGACCCTCCGGGCAACCCCCCGGAGGGTCGTTCGCGTCTTCCCCTATGACTGGGGCCGCGACAGGGGGTAGCGGCCCAGTAGGAGACAGGACCTCATCTCGGGGGAGGCTCTGTCGGTTCCCAAGGTCGGCCCGACCCTGCCGACCGCCCCCGCGGGCAGCGTCGACCCGTCTGGCGTCCGCACCCGCGGGGGTTTCTCCCTGTCCGGGCGGCCTCGGGAATCCGCTTGGTACCCGCACCGTTGTACAGGTAGAGTGATGCACGTCGAGCGCGCGTCGCTCGCGTGTCAGCCACCCGGGTACGGGGGCTTTGACAATTCCACAGGGGGTGATCGGTTTCGACTTCGGTAGTCGTTCCAGGGGAAGCGGGTCGAGGGTTGCGTTTGTGACCTCGTAAATCCTGCATTCGCTTAAATTCAAGTGCCAATAAGAAGCACTCCGAGTTCGCTCTCGCTGCCTAAGCGATAGCGACTCTGTCGGTCTGAGCTCGTCATCGGCCCAGGTACCGGCATCAGCTAGATGACTCACCGTCCGGATCAGGCCACGGGGCCCGGACGGGACACCTTCGTGGCTGGGCCCGTCAGCGATGTGTCTGTGTAAGCGCTGGGGCCGAGTAGAACGGCAGCACAGACTGCACCCGGAGAAGCCCTGGCTCGGTACTGAAGGACGCGGGTTCGATTCCCGCCACCTCCACTCGTCGACGGGACGGCCCTGCTCGCAAGCTGCGCTTGCTCGTGGGGCCGTCTCGTCGTCTCTTCTGGGGGGCGACCCCCAGGCCCTCTCAAGGAAAGCCTCTGACCAGCGGGAACCCCCGTAGATCAGGGGCTTTTGGCGTTCTCGTTCAGACGCGGACGACTCCCACTCGACCGTTCGCCAGCTTCGTGATGCCGTCGGGGCCGGAGGTCACCACGGCGGCCGGTCCGGTTACGGACAGCGCGGTCGCCACCACCACGGCGTCCAGGGCGTGGGTGCGGCCGCCCGTGATTCCCGCGTCTGTCAGCGGACTCTGGGCTGACCGGGCGATGCCCCGGGGCACGTCCAAGACGATCAGGCGGGACAGCACCCAGTCCATGCGGGCGGGATGGACGCGGGTCGGGCCTTCGCCGGAGGCCGGTGGCGACTGGTCCGGTGTCGTGGAGATCTCCTCGGGGCGATCCTCGCCTGTCGGCGCACCGGTCGTCGCGGTGGTGATGTCCGATCCGGATGAGACTGGACAGCGTTCCGTCCCCGGAAGCAGACTGATAACCCACCCCGAGGAGGAGCGATGACGACCACCCCCACCGCTGACCAGGGTGTGTGCCCCGAGGGAGGCCCCCACGACTGGAACGGCAACGTGTGCCGTAAGTGCGGCGGTACCTGGGCGTGCGGGCAGATGCTCGGTTGGGCGCCCCGGCACGACTGGGAGGGGGACACCTGTTCCCGCTGCGGAGCACAGGCGCCCCGGGGGCGGTCCCTGACCACGTGAGGGTTCCTCAGCGCACCGCGGGGAGACGGACGGGGGGCGGTACCGGCCGGTACCGCCCCCCGTCCGTCCGGTGGTTCAGGCCTCGGTGGCCCCCACCAGCCAGGCGACCTTGTGCGCCGTGACGCCCAGACTCCCGCTGCTGCCCAGGTACACCCCGAACGACGCCAGGAACGCGTGCCCGTGTTCCCGGCGCTCGCAGACCACGTCCTCCACCGCGTGGGCTGAGGCGGGGTTGCCGACCCTCAGCCGGGGCGAGGGGTCGTCGGCCACGTCGGTGGTGACGTCGTAGCGCGACAGCTCGGCGGCGAGTTTCTCCAGGTGCTCGCGTTCCTCGGCGGGCACGTGGGACGCTTCGCGGTCGTGTGCCCGTCTTGACTGGGCCATGGCGGATCCTTTCGTGTCGAGCGCTGCTCCTCGATGCCCCGACCCATTGTCACGCAGAGTAAAGTTTTTGGTACGTAACGTGCCTACGACACGCCGCCGGTCATCCACTCGCCCTGGTACATGACCCGCTCCACGGAGAGGTTCTCGGACAGGAGCACGAGGTCGGCGAGGGCCCCGACGGTGATCCGGCCCGCGTCCGCCAACCCCAGCGCCGTGGCCGGCACCGAGGAGGCCGACCGCACCGCCTCGGGCACACCCACCCCGACGTCGGACACCGTGTTGCGCACCGCCTGGGGGAGCACGATCGTGCTGGAGGCGATCGCGCCGGTCTCCACCAGCCGGGCCTCGCCCCCGCTGACCCGGACCCGCAACTCGCCCAGGGTGTACTCGCCGTCGCCCAGACCGGTCGCCGACATCGCGTCGGTCACCAGCGACACCCGGTCGGCGCCGGCCGCGGCGAACACCAGCCGGGCCGCGCCCGGATGGACGTGCACGTTGTCCGTGATGAGTTCGACCGTCACCCGCTCGTCGCGCAGGGCCGCGGCGATCGGCCCCGGGTCGCGGTGGTTCAGCGGGCGCATCGCGTTGTACAGGTGGGTGGCGACGGTGGCGCCCGCGTCGAAGGCGGCGAGGGTCTGCTCGTAGGAGGCCTCGGTGTGCCCCACGGCGGCCACCACCCCGCAGGACGCGGCGGCGCGGATCAGGTCCAGCGCGCCCGGCAGTTCGGGGGCGACCGTGATCATGCGGACGTGGCCCCGTCCGGCCCGGAGCCAGCGCTCGAACTCGGCGGTGTCCGGGTCGCGCAGCAGTTCGGGGTCGTGCGCCCCGCACTTGGAGCGGGCGATGAACGGCCCCTCCAGGTAGATCCCCGCCAGCTCGCCCTCGTCGCACAGCTCGGCCAGTGCCGCCACCTGGCGGACGGTGTCCTCCGGCGAGGCCGCGACCAACCCGCCCACCAGCGACGTCACGCCGCGCGCCCGGTTGAACGCGACGATCTCGGCCGCCCCCTTCGGATCGGCGTCGGGGAAGGCGTGCCCGGCCCCGCCGTGGATGTGGGTGTCGACCAGGCCCGGGGCCACCCAGCCCCCGCCGACGTCGTGGGTCGGGCCGGGGGGCGGCGCGCCGGTGCCGAGTCCGGCGACGCGGCCGTCCTCGACCCGCAGCCAGCCGTCGTGGACGCCGTCGGGCGTGACGACCCGGGCGTGGGTGAGCGTGACGGGAGTGTGCACCATGTCTCGGGCTCTCTCTGGGTCTCGGGGAAGGATGGGGTGCGTCCTGTGTGTCGCAAATTACACCGGCGCCCCCGCGGGCTCGGGCGTCGGGGTGGGGTCCCGCGTTCGAGCGTCGGAACCCCCTGCGGAGCTGGGAAATCCTGCCTCGTGGGACGGTCTGTCCACGAAGTGGACGTCCGCCTCCGGGGTGGTCCGGCCGTGACCGGAGGGGCGACACGCATTGACGATAGCGGTCGGTGAGCCGCATCATGGGGGCATGTCCGCCGGTGAGCTGCTTGTCCAGCGCCTGCACGTCGATCTCCGACAGCAGGCGAGCGCGCTCTGTCGTAGCTAGCGCCTTGCGGGGCCCGCGCGCCCCGCGCCACGGGTGTACCCCGTGCCCTCCGTGCCCTCGCAGACACCGGACACTCAGCTCTCCCAGCCACTGGGTTCCGGGCCGCTCCCCGGCCCGACGAGCACCCCTGCCAGGTCCGCACACCGAGCCCCGGACGACGGCGTCCGCGCCCGGTGCCGGCAGGGGAACGACGTCTCCTCCGGTGTCGCCCAAGAACACCGCCTCTGACGCTTCCTCCGGTCGATCCCGGCTGGCTCTGACCGAACCCAGGAGTTCCGCATGACCCGCTTCACCGTGCTCGTCGCCTCCCCGCAGACCCGTTCCTCCGTCCGCGCCGCCGCCCTGGACGCGGCGGCCGAGATCGCCGCCCGTGTGGGTGTCGACGCCCAGCCCTCCGTCGTCGACCTGGCGGAGATCGGGCCCGACCTGCTCACCGAGTCCGCGCCGTCGGTCGACGCCGCCCTGGAGCGGGTGGGTGAGAGCGACGTGCTGCTCGTCGCCTCCCCGCAGGTGCACGGCACCTACACCGGCCTGCTCAAGGTCTTCCTGGACCGGCTGCCCGAGCTGGGTCTGGGCCACACCGTCGCGGTGCCGCTGGCGGTCGTGGAGGACCTGCGCAACAGCCGCGGCATCGAGGAGGACCTGCGCATCCTCCTCGCCGACCTGGGAGCCTGGGTGGCCGAGCCCGGCCTGGTCCTGTCCACGGACGAGACCGACCGGCCCGGCGACGTGGTGCGCGCGTGGGCCGACGTCGCCGCCCCCGGCCTGCGCGAGGCCGTGGCCGTCGCGGCCTGACCCCGGACCCCGGGCCGCGCGGGGGCGCGGCCCGGGCGGTGGTCGTCCCGGGCCCGGGTTCCGCTTCGGCCGGTGTTCGGTCGACCGACGGTCCGGGGCTCTCGCCCGCCCCTCGCCCGGGGCCGCGCGTGCGGAGGGGTCGCCGTCCCTGTCACCGCCCCCGAACGCCGCCTTAGGCGCGGTTCCCCCTCTGACGGGCGCCCGCGCGGCTCGGCCCCGCGCGGCTCGGCGCCCGCCCCGGTTCGGGCTCAGCGCCCGGCGGCGGTGGCGGCACGGCGGCGGCTGGTGTCGGCCTCGGCGCTGGCCACGTTCCCGCGCACCAGCACCACCACGACCAGGGTCAGCGCGAACCCGCCGACGCGCAGGGCGAACAGGACCGGATCCTCGGGCAGGCTCTCGCCGAACAGGACGGTCCCGGCCACGACCATGAACACGTTGCCCACCACGTTCGCCACCGGAGCGGTGATCGAGGCGCGCGAACGCTGCAACGAGGTCTGGAACAGCACGATCCCCACGGCCCAGCCCAGTGCGTACAGGTACGGGTAGGGAGAGGTCAGCGCGGGCAGGACGGCCGCCGCCGCCCCGTGTTCCGCCAGCAGTCCGCCCAACCCCTTGCCCTGGAGTCCGGCGCTGCCCTGGGCCAGCCCCGCCGCCGCGCCCATCGCGGCGGCCGACACGTACCGGCCCCCGCGCCCGGCGGCGCCCATCACCGCCACGCAGGCGACCACCGTCACCAGGCTGACGGCGACCAGGGCCGGTGCGTGCGCGGAGGTCCCCGTCTCGCCGCCGTCGGCGGTGGAGAGCGTGAGCAGCCCGAGGGCGATCGGCATGAGGCCGAGCGCCACGTACTCGCCCCGGGTGACGCGTTCGCCCATGAGCAGGGTCGCGACCAGGAGCGTGGCCGCCACACCCGCGGCGAAGGCGGGCTGGGCGACCGACACCGGAGCCAGGCCCAGGGAGACGATGAGGCCGACGCTGCCCAGAGCGGCGAACGCGCAGCCGAACACCCAGCGCGGATTGCCCAGCAGGACCCGGGCCAGGTGGAGCGGCCGGTGGACGGAGATCGACTCCGACCCGTGCAGGGCGCGCTGTTCGACGGTGAGGCCGACGGTGTAGACCGCGGCGGAGGTCAGCGCGACCAGGAGTCCGATCACGGTGGATCCCTTCGGTCGGGACGGGGGTGCGGACCGGTCTGCAATGTATAACAAGTTCTACTCTGCTCGTCGCCGCGCACCGGCCGGAGGACGCCGGTCGGGCTCGGCGTACTACCCTGTCATTAGCCCCTGTCCTCGTGTGATCGGCCGTGAACGGGGGAACCGTCCGTGACGGGTGAGAACCGGTTTCTGGGCCGCCCGTGCGACGCCACGCCGAAGAATGGGGCACGGTGCAGGACCCAGACGAGCCCGAGAAGGACGCCGCCGAGACCGGCCGCGGCGCCGACGCCGCCGCGGCCGACGACGCCGACCCCCACCCGCCCCGGAACGGCGCCGCGGAACGGTGGCGGGCCCTGGCCGACCACGCCGTCGCCGCCCTGTACCGTTTCGACCGTTTCCTCTCCGCGCGGCGGCGTACCGCCCCCGCGCGCTTCGAACCCGGTCCCCTCGGCCTGCTCGGCGTCATGCTCTCCGCGATGGCGGTCACCCTCCTGCTCGTCCAGACCGGTTCCGGAGGGGCCGGCGCCGTCCAGGGCGGCCGGGAGGGGACCGTGGACGTCCCCGGCCCACCGGACGGCCGACTCCGGATCATGGTGGTGGGCGACTCCCTGACCCAGGGCAGCAGCGGCGACTACACGTGGCGCTACCGCCTGTGGCGCCATCTGGGCGAGTCCGGTGTCGACGCGGACTTCGTCGGCCCCTACGACGGCGTGTACGGGCTCACGGAGGGCGGGTCCGACCACGCCTACGCCGACCCCGACTTCGACACCGACCACGCGGCCCGCTGGGGGACCACCGCCCGCGACCTCGCCGACGACGTCGCCCGTGTGGCGGCCGAACACGAACCCCAGTACCTGCTGCTCCTGGCCGGTGTGGAGGACATCCTGGCCGGGGGTGGGGCCGACCACGCCCTGGCGGGCGTCGGCGAGACGGTCTCGACCGTCCGTGTGGCGCTCTCGGGGGTGCGGTTCGTCATCGGGGAGCTCCCCGCGGTCGAGGGCACCGGCGACGACGCGCGGATCAACGCGGAGATCCGCCGGTTCAACATGGGCGTGGTCGACCTCGCCCAGCGGCTGACCTCACAGACCTCCCCCGTGGTCGTGGCCCGGGTCGCCGCCGACTACGTGCCCTCCCGTGACAGCTGGGACGAGGTGCACCCCAACGCCCGCGGCGAGCTGCGGATCGCCGCGGCCTTCGCCGACGCGCTCGCCGAACCGCTCGGGGTGGGCCGGGGCTTCCCGCGCCCCCTGCCGACCGTCGCCACCGGGCCGCGCACCGCCCCCGAGCCCGCCGTCGAGGAGTCGGCGGACGGACTGGTCCTGAGCTGGGACGCTGTGCCCGGAGCGACCGACTACCGGGTGGTCCAACGCAGACTGGGGCCGGACCCCGACGAGGCGGTGGTGCTGCCGGCCGAGGTGTCGGCGGACGGCGATCGCCGGTCGGTACTGGTCGGGGCTCTGCTGAGCGGGGCCCGGTACGAGTTCGTCGTGCGCCAGTACAAGGGCCGGGACGAGGGTGAGCGCTCCGAGCCGCTGAGCCTGGTGTGGAACCCCGAACCGCCGCCGGCGCCCGCCGGCGTGCGCGTCGTCGACGACGGCGCGACGGTGGTGTGGGAGGCGGTCGGGGAGGCCACCCACTACGAGGTGTGGCTGCGCGCGCTGGCGTGCTCGCCGAGTGACGACTCCCGGGCGCCCGCGGACGCGCGTGACGGGGAGCCGTCCACCGACCCCGGCCACGGGGAGGACGAGCCCCGGCGCTCGCCGGACGACGATCCGCCGCCGGGGGGACCGGACCCCGAACCGGACGCCACACCCACCCCCGCGCCCTCCCCCCAGCCGTCCCCCCGTCCGACGCCGGGGCCGACCACGCCGCCCCCACCCCGGGGCACGGAGTGCGCGCCGGTCGACGACAGGGGGCCGGACGACGGCGAGGGATGGCACTCCCAGGGCCCGACGGGGCCGGAGCCCCGCTGGACGGCGACGGTGAGCGGTCCGTACGAGGCCGTGGTCCGCGCCCACCGCGACTACGTGGAGGGCGGGTACTCAGCGCCGGTCCTCCTGGGGGACGGGTGAGGCCGGTGCGACGGCCCGACCGGATGCTGCCGTGGGCGGTGGGCCTCCTCGCCGGTGTCCTGGCCCTGGGGCCGGCGCTGGGACGCGGCTACGTGCTCCGGTACGACATGGTGTTCGTTCCGGAGCCGTCCCTGACGACGGTCCTGCGCGGAGCCGACGGCTTCCCCCGCGCGATCCCCAGCGACGCCGTGGTGGCGGCACTGTCCGCGCTCGTCCCCGGGGACGTGGTGCAGGCGGCGGCGCTGCTGTGCGTGTTCACCGTGGGCGGCGCGGGCGCGGCCCGGCTGCTGTCGCGCCCGGTCGGCGGGGCCGGGCACGCGGCGTCGGCGGCGGCCGGTGTCGCCTACGTGTGGAACCCGTTCGTCGCCGAACGGCTCCTGCTCGGCCAGTGGGCGATGCTCCTGGGATACGCGGGGCTGCCGTGGGTGGTGGGCGCCGTGGTTCGGCTGGGTTCGACCGGAGGGGTCGCGGGGTTCGCGGGACTCCTGCGCGCCCTGATCCCCGCCGCCGTGGGCGGCTTCTCCTCCGTGGTGCTGACCGCGCTCACCGCCGGTCCCGTGGCGCTGTTCCCGCGCGCCCGCGCGGCCGGAGCCGGGGGCGGCTCCCCGCGGTCGCCGAGGGCGGGGGCGCCCGAGGCCGGTGAGGGCGGGGAGCCGCCGGAGACGTCGGACCCGCCCGTGGCGGACGGGCGTTCGGGGAAGTCCGTGCCGTCGTGGGTCGCCGGGGGGCCGCGGGGGCGCGTCGCCGTGACCGGTCTCCTACTGCTCGCCCTGCTCCTGGTGTCGCTGCCGTGGCTGCTGCCGTCCCTGGCCAGCGGGGCGGGGACCGACCCGGCGGGGGTGGCGGCCTTCGCCGCGCGCCCGGACACCCCGTTCGGCGCGGTGGGTTCCCTGTTCCTCCTGGGCGGTGTGTGGAACTCCGGAGCCGTTCCGGCGGGTTACGGAGAGCCGGTGACGGCGACCTTGCGGCTGGCGTTGTGCCTGGTGGCGCTCGCCGGGTGGGTGTGGTGGCTGCGGCGGGACCGGCCGGGGTTCGGGTTCGGGCTGTCGGTGGCGGCCGGGGCGGGCTTCGGGATCGCGCTGCTGGGGACCACGGAGCCGGGGCGGGCCGTCCTGGCCTGGCTGGTCGGGCTCTGGCCCGGTTTCGGGCCGCTGCGGGACGGTCAGCTCTACGTCGCCCCCCTCGCGCTGGTCCAGGCCCTGGGCTTCGGGGCCGCCGTCCGGTGGGTGGCCCGGGGCGGTCGTCCGGGGCGCTTCGAGGCGGGTGGTGACACCGCGTCGCGCGGTTCCGCCGGGGTGCGGGGCCGGTCCGCGTGGTGGCTGGGGGTGACGGTATTCGCGGTGTTTCTGCCACTCATGGTGCTGCCGGGGCTGGTGTGGGGTGCGGGGGGCCGGCTGGTCCCCGTGGACTACCCCCGGGAGTGGCTCCGGGCCCGGGACGCGGTGGCCGCCGACGACCGCCCCGGAGCCGTCCTCGTCCTGCCCTGGAGCGCCTACCGGGGGCTGGACTGGTCGGGGGAACCGGTGGTCGTGCTCGACCCGGCGACCAAGCTCTTCGACCGGCGCACCCTGTGGAACGACGACCTGCGGGTCGGCGTCCCGGACGGCGGGACGGTCGTGGTGGCGGGGGAGGACGCCCGCGCCCGCGAGGTCGCCCGGGCTCTGGAGACGGATCCGGCCACGGGGCTGCCCGACACCGGCGATCCGGAGGACTTGGCCGGGCTCCTCGGCGGGCTCGGCGTGCGGTACGTGATGGTCTCCGCGCCGATTGATAACGAGTTCTTGTTGCGTGCCCCCGGGGTTTCGGCCGTGGTCGAAGGCCCGGGGATGTCCCTTTTCCGGGTGAACGATCAGCACGTGAAGGCAGATAAAGGTCGCGGAACGGGGTTGGAAGTTACCGGGGGGTTAGTTACAGTTGGGGCAATCGTCTGGTCTGTAGCTAGATCAGGTTCTAGTCTCGTTCTCCAGCGTTCCGGTTTCAGAGCGAGGCCGGGCGCGCGGAAGGAGATCCCCAAGTGATCAAGGTAATCGCCGCCTGCGTGATCGGCGCGGCTCTGGCGGGAGGGTTCACCGTGGTGGCCACCCAGCTCGCCACCGAGTCGACCGCGACCGCGGAACCGGTGAACGAAACCCTCTACAACTACGGCGACCGCTAGGTCGTCGCCGTCGGAGAGGACCGGGACGCCCCGTCCGACGCGGGGTGTCCCACCCTCCACCCTCCACGGCCGGGATGCGCCCGGCCGCCCCACAGACGTCCGGTCGACGGGTCCGCTCGGCGTGCGCTCCACGCTTTCCTCCCGTGATCGCCCCCCGGAGCGGTGTCGACGCGGAGCGTGACAGACGCGGGTTCCGGTCGGACACCGCGCGGAAGGAGAGCGTGTGGTCATCGAGAAGGTCCAGCACAGGGCCGGACCCGGCGTGCCCAGGCCGATCCTCCCCGCCCCTGACCCGGCGGCCGACGTGCCGTCGGGGAACGCCGCCCGCCCCCCGGCCGACCCCGCCCCGGCGGAGACCGCCGCGGAGACCGACCTCGGCCCGCGTCTGGACGGTGTGCGCCTGGTGATGATCAACTGGCGCGACCCGTGGCAGTCCACCGCGGGCGGCGCGGAGGAGTACGCCTGGCGGATCAGCCGCCATCTGGCCGAACGCGGCGCCATCGTCACCTTCCTCACCAGCCGCGAACCCCACCAGGCGCGGGTGGAGACCCGCGACGGCATCGTCATCCGCCGGATGGGCGGACGCTTCACCGTCTACCCGCGCGTCATGGCCTGGCTCGCCCTGTGGCGGCGCGAGTACCACCTCGCCTTCGACTGCATGAACGGCATCCCCTTCCTCTCCCGCCTCGTCCTGCGCCGCCGCACCAGGGTGGTCAGCGTGGTCCACCACGTCCACGACCTCCAGTTCAACGCCTACTTCCCGGCGCCGCTCGCCTGGTTCGGACGCTTCGTGGAGTCCGCCGTGGCCTCCCGCGTCTACCGGAACTGCACCACCGTGACCGTCTCCGAGTCCTCCCGCGCCGCCCTGCGCGACAAACTCGGCTGGCGCGCGCCGATCGAGGTCATCCACAACGGCGGCCTCCCCGCCCCCGAGGACCCGCGCGACCCCGCGCGGACGCCCGCGCGCGACCTCTCCCGCCCCGCCGTCGTGAGCCTGGGCCGCCTCGTGGTCCAAAAGCGCGTCTCCCGCGTGGTCGACCTGGCCACCGCCCTCCACGACCGGTACCCGGGCCTGAGCGTGCACATCATCGGCCGCGGCCCCGAGGGCGAACACCTCGCCGAGCAGGTCGAGCGCGACGGCCTCCACGACCGCGTCCACCTGCACGGGTTCCTCCCCGAGGCCGACAAGAACGCCGTCCTGGCCGCCTGCGACCTGCACGTCACCGCCTCCCGGTTCGAGGGCTGGGGCCTGACCGTCATCGAGGCGGCCCGGCTCGGGATTCCCACCGTGGCCTACGATGTGGACGGACTCCGCGACTCGGTCCGCGACGGTGAGACCGGCTGGCTGGTACGCGAGGGCGAGGAGTTGACCGACGTGGTGTCCCGGGCGCTCAAGGAGCTGTCCGACCCCCACCGCGCCGAGGAGGTACGCCGGGCCTGCCGCGCCTGGGCCGCCAGGTTCACCTGGGCGGCCAGCGGCGCACGGATGACCCGTCTCGTCGCCGCCGAACTCGGCCTGGCCGGGGCGGAGGACGGGACCGACAGCGCGACGGGGGAGAAGGCGGGGAATTGACTTCGGCGGAATCCACCGCCAGGCGCGAACCGGAGGATTCCAGAACACCGTCCGCCCCAGGCGGATCGTTGGACCACACGCTGCTCGCACGGCTCAAGGTCCTCACGGTGTGTCTGCTCTTGGGCGCGTTGGCGGCCAGTATCGACCCGGGCAGGATCGTCAGCGACACCAAGCTCGACCTGACGGCCAACCCAGGGGGGTTCCTGGAGCGCGCCCTGCACCTGTGGGACGCCTCCTACTTCGGGCAGATCCAGAACCAGGCCTACGGGTACCTGTTCCCCAACGGCCCCTTCCACCTGCTCTTCGACGCCCTGGGCACACCCGACTGGATCACCCAGCGGCTGTGGATGGCCCTCCTGCTGATCGCCGCCTTCACCGGCGTGTACAAGGTCGCCGGGGCCCTCGGCCTGGGCACGGTCGACACACGCATCCTCGCCGGGGTCGGCTACGCCCTGGCCCCGCGCGTGCTGACCCTGCTCTCCTACAACTCGGCCGAGCTCCAGCCCATGCTGCTCATGCCGTGGATCCTGCTGCCGCTGGTGCTCGGCGCCCGGGGCGGGCTCTCCCCGGCCCGCGCCGCCCTGCTGTCCGGGCTCGCCTTCCTGATGTGCGGCGGCACCAACGCCGCCTCGGAGCTGGCCGTCCTCGTGGTGCCCGGCCTCTACCTGCTCACCCGGGCGAACGGCCCCCGCAAGTGGCGGCTCATGGCCTGGTGGACGGTCGCGCTCGTCCTCGCCTCGTTCTGGTACGTCGTGCCGCTCCTGCTCATGTCGCGGTACGTGTTCTCGTTCATGCCCTACACCGAGGACGCGGCCGTCACCACCGGTGTGACCTCCCTGCTCAACGCGGTGCGCGGCACCTCCAACTGGATGGGTTTCCTGCCCGACCAGGGCAACACCGCGCTGCCCTCGGGTGCGGCGCTGTCCCTCACCCCGTGGCTCATCGCCCTCACCGCCCTGGTCGCCGGGCTCGGCCTGGCCGGGCTGGTCAACCGGCGCACCCCCGAGCGCCTCTTCCTCATCGCCTGCGTCCTCACCGGCACGGCGATCATCGTCGCGGGCTTCACCGGGGACCTCACCGGCCCCCTCGCCCCCCTCATGCGCGACCTGCTCGACGGCGCCCTCGCGCCCTTCCGCAACGTGCACAAGTTCGACGCCCTGATCCGTCTGCCGGTCGTGCTCGGCCTGGCCCACCTGCCCGTGGTCGTGGCCCGCGACCGCGCCGAACGCCGGGGCGCCCCCGCCGCGCCCCGCGTGTACCGGGCCGTGGCGGGCGGGAGCGCCGCAGCCCTCCTGGCCACCCTCCTGCCGATCGGCACCGTCGGCATCGCCCCCCACGGCGGCTACGAGTCACTCCCCGAACACTGGCGCGAGGCCGCCGCCTGGCTGAACGAACGCGCCGACGAACGCGGCATGACCATGGCCCTGCCCGGCTCCGCCCGCGGCGAGTACGAGTGGGGCCGCCCCCTCGACGAGCCCATGCAGCCGCTGCTCACCGGAGCCTGGACCAACCACCAGATCATCCCGTGGGGCTCGGCGGGCGTCTCCCGGCTCACCCACGAGATCGACCAGCGCGTCTCCTCCGGGCGCGGCTCGGCCGGACTCGCCGACACCCTCGCCCGCATGGGCGTCACCCACCTCATCGTCCGCAACGACCTCCAGCGCGCGGGCAACAACGGCGGCTGGCCCGCCAGGGTCCACCAGGCCCTGGGCGACTCGCCCGGGATCACCCAGGTCGCCGAGTTCGGCCCGGTCATCGGCTCCCTCGACCACCAGCCCGCGGCGCGCTGGTTCGACCAGCCCTACCCGGCGCTGACCGTCTACGAGGTCGCCGACGCCGCGCCCACCGTCGGCACCGTCCCCGCGGACGAGGCCGTCCGCGTCACCGGCGGACCCGAGTCCCTGCTCCACCTGGCCGAACAGGGGCTGATCAACGACGACCGCCCCGTCCTGCTCGGCGACGACCCGGGCGCGGACGCGATCGCCCCCCGGGACACGGTCGTCACCGACTCCGCGCGCCGCCGCGAGGTCGTCTACCCGGACGTGCGGCGCAACGTCTCGGCCACCCTGACCGAGGACGCCGAGCTCGAACGCGACGTGCCCGCACCCGACGTCCTGGACCCCGCCTGGGAGCCCTACGTCGCCCACGCCGAGGACCTGGGCGTCGCCTCGGTCACCGCCTCCTCCTCCGAGAGCGGCGCCGGGGCGCGCGGCTCCGACCGCGACCCCGGCCACGCGCCGCACGCCGCCCTCGACGACGACCTCACCACCGCCTGGCGCTCCAGCGCCTTCACCGGCGCGCTCGGCCAGTGGCTGGAGGTGGAGTTCACCGAACCCCGCGACGTCGACGGCCTCACCATCGCCTTCGACCGGCTGCCCGGCGAGCCGCCGCCCTCCCGCGTCACCGTGATCACCGACAACGGCGAGACCGAGGTACCGGTCGCCGGGACCGGCGAGCCGCAGGAGCTCATGGCCCCGCCCGGACCGACCTCGACCCTGCGGGTGCGCGTCGACGAACTGGCCTGGGAACCCGAGTACCGCTTCGGCACCCGCGTGGGCATCGCCTCCCTGTCCCTGCCGGGGCTGGAGGCCGCCCGCACCCTGCGGGTCCCCGGCCCCGCCGACGCCGGCACCCTGCTGTTCACCGGCTCCACCGGCACCGCGCCGGGGTGCATGGAGGGCTCCCACGTGTGGGTGTGCAACTCCCGCCTGGAGGTCCAGGGCGAGGACGCCAACCGGCTGGACCGCACCTTCGAGCTCTCCGCCGCGTCGGCGGAGAGCGCGCACCGGGTGTCCGGCGAGGTCGTCCTCACCGATCCCCGCGAGGCGGAGAACGCCGCCAACCGGGCGAGCCCGTACCCGCACGTGACCGCCTCCTCCACCGCCGTCGAGCACCCCGCCGCGATGGGCCGGGGAACGCTCGACGACGACGAGTCCACCGTCTGGTACCCCGACCCGGAGGAGAAGCGCCCCTGGCTCGACATCGACCTCGGCGCACCGACCGCACTGGACCACCTGGAGGTCGCCTTCCCCCGGGCCGACAGCGTGCTCCGGCCCATCCGGGTCACCGTCGAGGGCGGCGACACCGTCCGCGAGGGGTGGCTCGACGGCAGCGGCCGCCTGGACTTCGCGGAGCTGACGGCCGAGTCCGTCCGGATCACCTTCGAGCGCCCCGAGGGCCAGGACCTGGAGATCGGCACCATCACCCTGCCCGGCGTCGACCCGGTGGAGCCGCTCCCGGAGGGCGACGCCGCGACCGCCTGCGGGCTGGGTCCCACCCTGCGGGTCAACGGTCGGCGCGTGGAGACCCGGATCTTCGAGGGCACCCTCGCCGACCAGCTCACCGGGCGCCCGCTGCGCTACGAGAGCTGCACCGACCTCGACCTGACCGAGGGCGAGAACCGGATCATCGTCGACCCCGGCAACCGGTACGACGTCCGCTCCGCCCTCGTCGAGACCGACACCTCCCTCGCCGACCGCGCCCCGGTGGAGACGGCCGAGGTCGACCAGGTCCACACGTGGGGGCCGGGCGAGCGCAGCCTCGACGTCGCCGTCGACGAGGAGAGCCTGCTCGTCGTGAACGAGAACTTCAACGAGGGTTGGACGGCCACCCTGTCCGGCGCCGAGGGGACGCTGGAACCGGTCCGACTGGAGGGCTGGAAGCAGGCGTGGGTGCTCCCCACCGGGAGCGAGGGCACCGTCACGCTCACCTACGCGCCCGACACCCCCTACCGGGCCGCGCTCGCGGTGGGCGCCGGGCTGGCCGGGCTCCTGGTGGTCCTGGCGCTGTGGCCGCGACGGCTCGTCCCCGCCGCGCTCGCCCCCACGGTCGCCCGCCTGACCGGGGCGCGTGGCCGGGGCGGACGCGCGCTGCCCGCCGCCGGACCCGGATGGCTGAGCCGGTGGACGGTCCTGCCCCTCGGCCTGGCCTACGGGGTGTGGGTCGCGGGCGCGGCCGGAGCCGCCGTCGTCGCCGTGATCCTGTCGTGCGTCTGGTGGCTCGGCCGCCAGGCCCCCAGGGGGCTGCGCCACGCCCGACCGGGCCGACCCTCCCTGGGCGGGCGGACGCTGCCCCACCTGGCCGGACCGTGGCCGGTCACGGCCTCGCTGGCGCTGGCGGGCCTGGCGATGGCCGTCGGCACCCACCTCGCCCTGTACATGCCCTTCCACGACGTCACCGAGATGTTCGGGGGAGCGCTGCGCGGCTGGGTCGCCCAGGCGCTGTGCCTGCCCGCCCTGGTCAGGCTCGTCCTCGCCCTCGGCCAGCCCGGGGAGGACGCCCCGCCCCCCGGTGCGGCCGCCCGGGCCCGGTCCCCGGAGCGGCTCAGCACCGTGCCGTTCGAGGAACCCGTCCGCCCGGCCGGGACGGCGGTCAACGGGAACGGGCACGGGGCCGAGCCCGCACCCGAGTCCGACGTGGAGGGGGCCCGCACATGAGCGCACCCACCGACGACCTCCCGCCCCGCCGGGGCACCCTCCTGGTGGCCGCCGGCGCCTTCCTGCTGACCCTGGCCGCCCTGCTGCCCCTCTACGTCCACGACCGGGTGGCGCTCCTGCCCGCCTCGGCCGAGTTCGAACTCAGGATGGTCGACGAGGACGCCGCCTACCTCGACACGGCCGCGTGGTCCCTGCGCCGGGGCGTCGAACTCCGGCGGATCGTCAGGGTGGACGCCACCCCGCACGGCGGCCACTGGTCGGCGTGGGAGATGTCCGTGGACGTGTCCACCCCGGAGCGGATGATCGACCACTGGAGCCGCCGCGTCATCGTCGACCGGGTGAGCGGCCGCGCCGTCAACTGCTGCGGCGAGCACGTCAACGGCGACCGGGCGGTCCGGCAGGCCGGGCTCGTGTTCCACTGGCCCGCGGGCGCCCCCGCCGAGGACGTCACCCACTACGACGCCGAGGTGCGCTCGGCGCCGCGCCTGGAGTTCGAGGGCGAGGGGCAGGTGGCCGGGGTGACGGCCCGGCGCTACACCCAGACCATCGAGTCGACCCAGGTCCCCGGATCGGCCCGGTCGGTGCCCGCGGCCCTGTTCACCCCCGGTGCGCGGGGCACGGTCACCGCCGCGCGGTGGGTGGAGGTCACCCGCGTGTACTGGGTCGAACCCGTCAGCGGTCTGGTCGTCAACGCCCAGGAGGCCCGGGCCGAGACCCTGCGCCCGCGCGGCGGAGGCGGCGAGGTCGGGCTGCTGACGGCCGAGCTGACCCTGTCCGAGGGGCAGGTGATCGCTCTCGCCGAACAGGCCCGTGTCCGCGCGTTCCTGCTCACCGCCCTCGACACCTGGGCGCCCTGGACCCTCGGCCCGCTGGGCGGGCTGGCCGTCCTGGCCGGTCTCGCCCGGGCCTGGCGGACCCGGGAGACGGCGTCGCTGCGACGGCGTGAGGCGCGCGAACACATCGACTGGGTGGACGGGCTCGGGGAGCGGCCGAAGACGCCCTAGGATCGGACACATGTGCGGTCGCTATGCCCAGTCCCGGAACCGGAACCAGCTCCGGCTCGCCTTCGACCTCCCCGAGGAGACCATCCCGGAGGAGGCCGACCCCCGGGCGTGGCCCCCGCTGGAGGACCTGCCGCCGGACTACAACGTCTCCCCCGGCAGGTCCGTCTACGCCGTGCTCGGACCGCCGCCGCGCGGGTCCGGCGAGGCGGACGAACCCGCCGGGCCGCGCCACCTGCGCACCCTGCGCTGGGGGCTCGTCCCCTCCTGGGCCAAGGACCGCAACATCGGCTACCGGATGATCAACGCGCGCGGTGAGACCGTCGCCGACAAGCCCGCCTTCCGCGCGGCCTTCCGCCGCCGCCGGTGCCTGCTGCCCGCCGACGCCTACTACGAGTGGCAGCTCGTCGGGGCCGACGGCCGCGCCGAGCCGAGCACCTCGCCCGCGACCGACCCCCACCACCGCAGGCGCAAGGCCAAGGCCGCCAAGAGGCCGTTCGCCGTGCGCTACGGCGACGACGAACCGCTGGCGATGGCCGGGATCTTCGAACGCTGGCGCGATCCGGAGGTCGACGAGGACGACCCCGCCGCCTGGCTGTGGACCTGCGCGGTCATCACCACCGAGGCCGCGCCCGAACTCGCCCACATCCACGAGCGCATGCCCGTCATCCTGTCCCGGGACGACTGGGCGACCTGGCTGGACCCCGACTCCGGCGCGGACGAGCTGGCCCACGTCATGGCCGCCACACCGGCCGAGCGCCTGGTGTCCGACGAGGTCTCCACCGACGTCAACAGCATCAGGAACAACGGTCCCGAGCTGCTCACCCCCGTGGCGGCGGCCGGGGACGGCGGATCGGACACACTTTTCTGACCCGGGGGTCGCTGGACACGGCCCGGGGAGCTGTGTGTATGGTGTGCGAGGCCACACGGCCAACGCGCCCCTCCGGGCGCACGCACGTCGTCCATCCCATCCCCGACGTGCGCACACGTGAATACGCAACGCGGGAGCTCGCGCCATGGCGGGCTGAGAGGGCGGCTCAACGGTGTCGCCGACCGCAGAACCTGTTCGGGTAATTCCGACGTAGGGAGGCATGCCATGACGGCTATGGACAGCCGCGCCGCGAGTACCACCGCCGACGAGCACCAGGTGACCACCGGTCCCATCATGGGATCACGGAAGGTCTACCGCGAGATCGACGACCCCGCCGGTTTCACGCTCCGCGTCCCGCAGCGCCGGGTGGAACTCAGCAACGGCAGCCACTTCGACCTGTACGACACGTCAGGTCCGTACACCGACTCCACCGCCGACATCGACGTCCACCGGGGCCTGCCCGGCACGCGGCAGGAGTGGATCGACGCCCGCGAACCGATCGACGGCGCGGTCACCCAGCTGGCCTACGCCAAGGCCGGGATCATCACCCCCGAGATGCGTTTCGTGGCCGCGCGCGAGGGCATGGACCCCGAGTTCGTGCGCCAGGAGATCGCCATCGGCCGCGCGGTCATCCCGGTCAACCGCAGGCACCCGGAGTCCGAGCCGACCATCATCGGCAAGAACTTCCTGGTGAAGATCAACGCCAACATCGGCAACTCCGCGGTCACCTCGTCGGTGCCCGAGGAGGTCGAGAAGATGGTGTGGGCCACCCGTTGGGGAGCCGACACCGTGATGGACCTGTCCACCGGCAGGCGCATCCACGAGACCCGTGAGCGGATCCTGCGCAACTCGCCGGTCCCGATCGGCACCGTGCCCATCTACCAGGCCCTGGAGAAGGTCAACGGGGACCCCACCAAGCTGAGCTGGGAGATCTACCGCGAGACCATCATCGAGCAGGCCGAGCAGGGCGTCGACTACATGACCGTCCACGCCGGCGTGCTGCTGCGCTACGTGCCGCTGGCGGCCAGGCGCGTCACCGGGATCGTCTCCCGGGGCGGTTCGATCATGGCCGCGTGGTGCCTGGCCCACCACAAGGAGAGCTTCCTCTACACCCACTACGAGGAACTCTGCGAGATCCTGCGCGCCTACGACATCACCTTCTCCCTCGGCGACGGTCTGCGGCCCGGCTCGATCGCCGACGCCAACGACGAGGCCCAGTTCGCCGAGCTGCGCACCCTGGGCGAGCTCACCCACATCGCCCGCGCGCACGACGTGCAGGTGATGATCGAGGGGCCGGGGCACGTGCCGATGCACAAGATCGCGGAGAACGTGCGCCTGGAGGAGGAGCTGTGCGGCGAGGCGCCGTTCTACACGCTCGGCCCCCTGGCCACCGACATCGCCCCGGGCTACGACCACATCACCTCCGCCATCGGCGCCGCCCAGATCGGCTGGCACGGCACGGCGATGCTGTGCTACGTCACCCCCAAGGAGCACCTGGGCCTGCCCAACCGGGACGACGTCAAGACCGGCGTGGTCACCTACAAGCTCGCCGCGCACGCCGCCGACCTGGCCAAGGGCCACCCCCGGGCGCAGGAGTGGGACGACGAGCTGTCCAAGGCGCGGTTCGAGTTCCGCTGGCAGGACCAGTTCAACCTGTCGCTCGACCCGGAGACGGCGCAGTCCTTCCACGACGAGACGCTGCCCGCCGAACCGGCCAAGACCGCGCACTTCTGCTCCATGTGCGGGCCGAAGTTCTGCTCCATGAAGATCTCCCAGGACGTGCGCAGGTACGCCGAGGAGAACGGCCTGGACACGGTGGAGGCGATCGAGAAGGGCATGGCGGACAAGTCCGAGGAGTTCGCGGCCTCGGGCAACCGCGTGTACCTGCCGCTGGCCGACTGACCCGTCCGGCGGCCCCGGGAACCGCGGGAGGGGTCGGCGCTCCGCACGGGGCGCCGGTCCCTCCCGGCCGGGGCCGCTCCGCCGCTCGGGAAGCGGGATCAGCCCGGCTTGCGCGCGCTGGCCACCAGGTGCACGCCCACGTAGTCGTCGGTCTCGGTGGCGCGCGTCTCCATCTCCACCAGGCGGCCCATCGACCGGGGGTCGCGGGCGAGCATCCCCTCCACCGTGGACGGCGACAGCACCGTGCGCGGCTTGATCCACTCCAGTTCGAGCCCCGCGTCGGCCAGGGTCTCGGTGAGCTGTTCGGAGGTGAAGCAGCGGGTGATGGAGCCGTCCGGCCAGGGCACCAGCAACACGTCGGCGCTGGGCGCGTGGCTGAGCTCGGGCCAGCAGTCCTGTTCGGCCAGCAGCGCCATGCCGAGCACCACGGAGTCGACGCACACGAGCGTCCGTCCCCCCGGGCGCAGGACCCGCGCGATCTCCGCCATCGAAGACTCCGTGGCCAGGTGCCGCGACAGCACGCGGTTGTCGGCGATCACCCCGTCGAAGACCTCGGAGGCGAACGTGCGCAGCAGCGCGGAGTCGCCCACCACGTGCCGCAGCCGTCCGCGGCGGGCCGGGCGCGGCACACCCGCGTGTCCGTTGACGAGGGTCAGCGGCCGACGCACCGCCACGTCCTCCGACGGAAGCAGGGTCACCACGTCGTGCCCGGCGGCGACGGCGCGGTGGGTGCCCTGGAAGTCCGGGCTGGACAGGTCGAGCAGTCGGGCGGGCGCGGGTGGGAGCCACCGCGCGATCTGTGTCTCGGCGACGGCCCAGTAGAAGCGCCAGTAGTCCGACAACCGGTCGGGTGTGGCGAACTGGGCGGCCGGGGACCGTGGTCGGTCCGACGCCGGGGTCGAGGACGGTCGCACGTGCACTCCTCTCCCATCCTTGTGTGGTCCTACCCGCACTCTCCCATGCCCTACCTCCGCCGATGACGCCAAACGACAAAGTTCACCGCGCGGCGGCCCGTTCATTCCCGCCGGGCCGGAATCAGCTCGCGGAGGGCGTTGTTGTCACCGACACCGCGCAGGACGCAGGGTCCGGTGCGCGGCAACGGACGTTGGGGAGGAATCTTCGGCTATGTCGACCGCCAGCGCGTGCCTGGAGCGCGAGGAGGCCGTGTCCGCGCCACGCGGCGTCGGTGCGCGGGACCGGGGCGCGGAGCCGTATCTTGGGGATATGGATGCTCCAGCCGGGACCAGCGCAGGGAGGCCGACGGGCTTGGAAGAGGGCCAGGAGACAGCACGTGAGCGGGAGGAGCGCTTCGAGAGGGACGTGCTGCCCTTCCTCGACCAGCTCTACTCCGCGGCGCTGCGGATGACCCGTAACCCCGCCGACGCGGAGGACCTCGTTCAGGAGACGTTCGCCAAGGCGTTCGGTTCGTTCCACCAGTTCAAGCAGGGGACGAACCTCAAGGCGTGGCTGTACCGCATCCTCACCAACACCTTCATCAACTCCTACCGCAAGAAGCAGCGGGAACCGAAGCAGGCGGGAACCGAGGACGTCGAGGACTGGCAGCTCGCGCAGGCCGCCTCGCACACGGCCGTGGGGCTCAAGTCGGCCGAGGCCGAGGCGCTCGAACACCTGCCCGACACCGACGTGAAGCGGGCGCTCCAGGAGCTGCCCGAGGACTTCCGGATCGCGGTGTACCTCGCCGACGTCGAGGGCTTCGCCTACAAGGAGGTCGCCGAGATCATGGGCACGCCGATCGGGACGGTCATGTCCCGGTTGCACCGGGGACGTCGTCAGCTCCGGTCCCTGTTGGAGGAGTACGCGGTGGACCGCGGCTTCCTGCCGACGGTGCGGGCGGCGGCCTCCGCCGGCGCCGTCGCGTCGGGTACGTCCGCGGGCGGTCGGGGACAGGCGAACGGGTCGGATCGAGGAGATCGGCAATGAGCGGCGGCCACGGCAAGGACAGCGAGACCCCCTGTAGCGAGGTGCTCGACAAGCTCTACACCTACATCGACGGGGAGCTGGAGGAGGGCAACTGCGAGCAGATCAGGGAGCACCTGGACGACTGTGCGCCCTGCCTCGACGAGTACGGGCTCGAGGAGGCGGTGAAGAAGCTGGTCGCCAAGCACTGCGGGTGCGACCCGGTTCCCCTGGATCTGCGTGACAAGGTTCTCGGGCGGTTGGCACGAGCGCGTCAGGAATCGCTGGAGCGCGAGGCGAACGCGGGCGGAGAAAACCTCGTGCGCGAGGCAAGTTCGGAGTAACCTTCGTTCCGCTTCGGGACGGACCCGGCGGCGGGACACGGCGGCGGTGACTGGATTTCCGGTCACCGCTCCTTTTTTATGTCTTATGATCTGGTGTCTTGAATTGTCGCACGATGTCAGATCATGCGTGGTCTGTGGTTGTTTGTGAGTATGTCGGGTCGGATTCCCCGTGTCTGCGGGGGTTTTGGACACGTGTCCGCCCGGGTGGGGCGGGCGGAGGCCGACCGACACGCCCGGGGCCTCCGACCTCTTTCGCGTCGTGATCGACTCGGAATGATTTTTCCCGTCGGCCGATCTCCTTCGTCCAATTGATTACTGAGAGTAGTCAATGCAGGTGAGGGTGGGCGAGGAAGTGCGGTGCGATGGGCCTCGCTGTGGACTTTTCGACACCGTCGCCCGGTGGCATTCGGTAACTCAGTGTTATCGCTCGTGATTACGAATTGAATTAGTAATTCCATATTCCGGAACTACTGGTCGGTTGGGTTGTGCGCCGGGGCTGCGGTTCGGGTTGGGGGTAATCGGGGACCCGCGTCGGCCCGTTAAACTGGACGCCATATCCAACGAATGGGGTAATTTACGCCGCGTGTCCAGGGGAATGGGGTGCGCGGCGTCGGGGGAGAGGGGACAACCGTGTTCATCAGCATGCTGTACGTGGCGATGATGGTTCTTTGGACGGTATCCGCCTTCGCCGGATGGTCCTGGTGGTAGAACGGAACCGGTGAAATCATGACAGTCCGGTCGTCGTCGGCGGGGGGTGAACGGGGGTGCGGGCTCTTCCTGGGGGCGCGCGTGTCTACGTCGGAATCATCGTTGTCAGTGCTGTCACCATCGTGCTGGTCGGTCCGTATTCGGGTATCGACCTGAAGACCCTGGTCCTCGTGGCCGTCCTTTTCGTGGTCGCCGAGTCCATCAGCACCATCGTCGTCTCCAACGGCAAGATGGGGATGTCGCCGAGCTCGGCGGTGTCACTGGCCGCGGTCGTTCTGGTGGGGCCGGTCGGGGCGGCTGTCGTCGGCTTCGCCTCCTGCCTGACCATCCGCAAGCAGATCCTCGTCAAGCGGGCGTTCAACGGCGCGCAGTTCGCTCTGGCCGCCTACGCGGCCGGACACGTCTACCTCCTGTGCGGAGGCGCGGTCGGCGAACCGGCGCGCGCGGACTTTCCGATGATCCTGCTGCCGTACGTGGCCGCCGTGGTCACCCACACCGCGGTCAACTCCGCGCTCGTCGGCGTCCTGATGTGGACGCTCGGCGCGGTCAGGACCCGGCGCAGGAGCCCGATCCACTGGCGTCCGCTGGTGGCGGTCGAGCTCTCCTCGATCGGCTACCAGATGCTCGGCCTGGCCATCGCCGCGGTGTGGGGCGGCGTCGGGGTCGTCGCGCCCCTGCTGGTCCTGCTGCCTCTGTTCATCGCGCGCTGGACCTTCGCGCAGCAGGCCGACGAGGCGCGGGCCCACGAGGCCACGCTCGCCACGCTGTGCCAGGCGGTCGAGACCAAGGACTACTACACGCGCGGCCACTGCATGCGCGTCGCCGAGGGCGCCGCCATGATCGCGCGCGAACTGGGTATGCCCGCCGAACGGGTGCAGAAGATCCGCTACGCCGGGATGCTGCACGACATCGGCAAACTCGGGGTGCCCACCAAGGTGTTGCAGAAGACCGGGAAACTCACCGACGAGGAGTACGCGGCGATCAAGCTGCACCCGACGCGGGGCTACGAGATCGTGCGCGAGATCAGTTTCCTCGACGAGGCCCTGGCCGGGATCCGCCACCACCACGAGCGGCTGGACGGACGCGGCTACCCGATGGGGCTGGTGGGGATGGAGATCCCCGAGTCCGCGCGCATCATCAGCGTGGCCGACGTGTTCGACTGCCTGACCTCCACGCGCTCCTACCGCAAGGCGTGGTCCGTGGAGGACGCCATCGCCGAACTGCGGGCCTGCGTGGGGACCCAGTTCGACGGGCGCATGGTCGAGGCGCTGGTCCGGGCGGTCGAGCGCGAGGGCTGGAAGACCCCGGACGTCGTCGAGCCGCCCGGGGGCTGCTACGAGGCCGCCGAGAAGGCGGTCGGGCGGACCGGCCCACCGGCCGCCGAGGGCTCGGCGCCCGCCCCCGCCGAGGCCGTTCCGGGCGGGCGTGACCGATGATGACCCAGAGCCAGTCCGGCGAGGCCCCGTCGCCCCGCCCACCGCTCACCGGCCCCGAGGGCGGGGCGCTCGGGCTCCAGAGGTCGCGGGAGCCGATCTGGCGCACCGCCCGTCCCGTCCGCGCCGTGTCCGTCGCGGCGGCGGGAGCGGGCACGATGGCCGCGGTCGTGTGGACCGCCGCGCACGGGGCCGTCGAGCCCTACGTCGCGCTCACCTTCTGCCTCGTCATCGCGGTCGGGGAGCTCGCGCGGATCACGCTGCCCGGACACCGGGAGGTCGCGCCGATCGCCTCGGCCGGGGCGATCAGCTACGCGTTCTTGGTCAGCCTCGGCGACGCGCCCGTGGAGCACTCCGCCGCGCAGGTGATCGCCGTGGTCGGACTCGGTCTGGCGCTGGGGGAGCTGCCGCACGTGGCGGTGGGCCGGAGCCCGCGCCTGGAGGACCTGGCCCGGCGGGTGCTGGCGGTGATGCTCATCGCGGCGGCCTTCCGCCCGCTGGTCACGCAGCTGTCGCTGACCGAGCCCTCGGTGCGGGTCACGCTGATCATGGCCTCGCTGGTGCTGCTGGCCTGGCTGGTGGACGCCGCGATGGCCGGCGTGCTGCGCGCCGAACGCCTGCGCACGAACCTGCTGGTCGCGGTGCGCGACGAGGTGCGCGCCCAGTTCGCGACGGGCGCGGCGATCGGGGCCAGCGGCGTGCTGATCGCGCTGGCCTGCACGGTCACCGGTCTGGTGGGGCTGCTGGTGTTCAGCGCCCCGCTCCTGGTCTCCCAGGTCGCCTTCCGCCGCCACGCGGAGGTGCGGCGCACCTACCTGGAGACGGTTCGGGCGCTGTCGCGGGTCACCGAGGTCGGCGGGTACGTGGAGAACGGACACTCGCGCCGGGTCAGCCACCTGGCGCACGCCATCGCCTGCGAGCTGGGCTTCTCCGAGGCCCAACTGCTGGAGTTGGAGTACGCGGCCCTCATGCACGACATCGGGCAGCTGTCCCTGCGCGAGCCCATCGCGGGCGGCGCGACCGTGCTCGCCTCACCCCGGGAGCAGCGGCGGATCGCCGAACTGGGGTCGGCCATCATCCGGGAGACCGGCGTCCTGGACAGCGTCGCCGAGATCGTCCGCCGTCAGTGCGAGCCGCTGGCCGGGGACGGCGACGAGGGGGTGCCGCCGCTCGGCAGCCGGATCATCAAGGTGGCCAACGCCTTCGACGACCTGGTGGGGGAGAACGGCGACGACGAGCGCCGGGCCGCCGTCCTGGAGCGCCTGCGGATGGACACCGACAGCGAGTACGACCCGAAGGTGGTCGACGCCCTGGCCACCGTGCTGGCCCGCGCCTGAGGGCGCCGGCAGGGTGCTGCGAGACGGGCCGGGCCGCGAGCGGGGAACGAGCCACGGGCAGGGCCGCGCCGCAGGCGTCGGTTGAGGGTGGCGGGGGCGACGGGCGGGCCAGGACGGGGCGTCCCCGCCTTCGGGGCGCCCGAACACGGGCCGAAGCGAAGCGGAGGCCCGAGAAGGCGCCTCCCCGGCTCAGTCCGTCGGGGGGCGCAGGCGGGTGACGAACTTGTACCGGTCGCCCCGGTAGAGCGAACGCACCCACTCGACCGGGTGGCCGTCGGCGTCGAAACTGTGCTGGCAGTGCAGCACCAGCGGCAGGCCGACGTCCACCCCCAGCAGCCGTGCCTCGTTGGGGGTGGCCAGAACCGTCTCGATCGACGCCTCCGCCTCCGCCAGCGACACGTCGTAGGCGCTCGCGAGAGCCTCGTAGAGCGACGCGTAGCGGTCGAGCTGTCTGCGGAGCCCGGGGAAGCGCCGCGCGGCCAGGTGCGCCGTCTCCACGGCCATCGGCTCGCCGTTGGCCAACCGCAGCCGCTCGATCCGCAGCACGCGCCCGCCCGAGCGGATCGCGAGCAGTTCGGCGAGCTGGTCGTCGGCGTTGATGTAGCTGACGTCGAGGATGCGCGTGGCCGGGTGCAGGCCGTGCGACCGCATCTCCTGCGTGTAGCTGGTCAGCTGGAGGACCTGCGCGACCTTCGGCTTGGCCACGAACGTGCCCTTGCCCTGGATCCGCAGCAGGCGCCCCTCGACCACCATCTCCGTCAGCGCCTGGCGCACCGTCGTGCGCGACGTCTCGAACTGGGTGGCCAGGGCGCGCTCGGGGGGCACGGGGTTGCCCGCGGGCATCGCCTCGATGAGCTCCAGGAGTTGCTTCTTCACCTGGTAGTACTTGGGCACCCTGGGGTTGCCGTCCAGTGTGCGCTGGCCTGTCATCGGTGTCCTCCCACGCGTCCCGACTCCGTCCACACACCCCTCCGGTGTGGTCGGCGCGGCGGGCCGTGCGGCCGCCGACTGGTGTGGACCACTGGTCGAGTGCGTATCTCTTGAGTATGCACGCCTTCATGGGATGATTTGTGAGTGCCTCACCTCAGTGATCTCATCCGACGCCACACGTCGCTCAAACAGGCGGACCTGGAGTGGATCCACTCCCTGGTCTCCGACTGGCAGCTGCTCGCGGACCTGTCGTTCGCCGATCTCATCCTGTGGGTGCGGCTGCGCGGCGACGACGGCTGGGTCGCCGTCGCCCAGATGCGGCCGACGACGGGGCCGACGGCCTTCCAGGACGACCTGGTGGAGACCGTCCTGCTGGACGACATGACCGACGTCACGTCCAGGTCGGCGCCCCGGGTGATCGGGCGCCGCGCCCTCATCGACCGCGCCTGGAACGAGGGGCGGATCTGCCGGGACGGCGACCCCGACTGGTCGGGCGGCGTCCCGGTGCGGGAGGAGACCATCCCCGTGCGCCGCGAGGGCAGGCTCATCGGGGTGATCCAGCGCAGCACCAACCTCAGCTCCGCGCGCACCCCGAGCCGACTGGAGCTCACCTACCTCCAGAGCGCCGGGGACCTGGCCCAGATGATCGCCGAGGGCGCGTTCCCGTTCAGCGACCAGGGGCCGCTCATGGTGCGCTCGCCCCGGGTCGGCGACGGGCTGCTGCGGCTCGACCAGAACGGCGAGGTGGTCTACGCGAGCCCCAACGCGCTGTCGGCCTACCGGCGCCTGGGGCTGGCCGCCGACCTCGTCGGGGCGCGGCTGGACCGCACCACGCTGGAGCTGGCGGCGCAGGGGGAGGCCCGCGACGAGGCGCTCACCTACACCGCGAGCGGCCGCGCGCCGCAGGAGGCCGAGGTGGACGCGCGGGGGGTCACCGTCCAGCTGCGCGCCATACCACTGGTGATCGACGGTGTGCGGATCGGAGCGCTGGTCATGGTCCGCGACGTCACCGAACTGCGGCGGCGCGAGCGCGAGCTGCTGACCAAGGACGCGACCATCCGGGAGATCCACCACCGGGTGAAGAACAACCTCCAGACGGTCGCGGCGCTGCTGCGGTTGCAGGCGCGGCGGCTGGACGTGCCGGAGGCGCGCGCGGCCCTGGACGAGGCGGTCGGCCGGGTGGGGTCGATCGCGATCGTGCACGAGATGCTCTCGCACACGCCCGACGAGGTGGTCGACTTCGACGACATCGCCGACCGCGTCATGCAGATGGCCGCCGAGGTCTCCTCGACCGGCAGCGCGGTGGTACCGCGCCGGGAGGGCGGTTTCGGGCTGCTGTCGGCGCTGGTGGCCACACCGCTGTCGATGGTCCTGGCGGAACTGGTGCAGAACGCGGTGGAGCACGGCCTGGGGCAGGGCCCCGGGGAGATCACGGTGCGGGTCCGCCGGTTCGACGCCGTGCCCGGCTACCCGGGTAGGAGCAGCCTGGAGCTGGCGGTCTGCGACAGCGGCGGGGGACTGCCGGAGGACTTCGACCTGGAGGGGACGACGAGTCTGGGACTCCAGATCGTGCGGACGCTCATCGTGGGCGAGCTGGGCGGGACCCTGGCGATCAAGCCGCGGGATGACGGGGGGACCGAGGTGGCGATCAGCCTTCCTCTGGAGCACGAGGAGGGGGAACTGCCCTGAGGCGGCTCCCGGGGCTCTTCGCGCCCCCCCGCGCTCCGGGCGGAGCGGAGGCTCCGGGGGCGCGCGGTCGTGTTCGCCGGAGCGGTCACCTGAGGGGGTGCGCCGTCCGGGCGCCGCCAGGGTTCCGCGAGACGGGGCGGGCCGCTGGCGAGGAACGAGCCTCAGACGAGGAATCCCTGGCGGCACGGGCGCCCGAACACGGTCCGAAGCGGAGCGGAGGACCGGGAAAGCACAGCCTAGACGCGTACGACCGAGCGACGCGTGGTGCCGCGCTTGCGCAGCAGGCGCCGCTCGTCCTCGCTCATGCCGCCCCAGACGCCGCCGTCCTGGCCGCTCTCCAGCGCCCACTTCAGGCAGGCCGAGCTGACGGGGCAGCGCTGGCAGACCGCCTTGGCCTCCTCGATCTGGATCAGTGCGGGGCCGAAATTGCCGATGGGGAAGAAAAGCTCGGGGTCTTCGTCACGGCAGGCTGCGTCGTGGCGCCAGTCCATGCGGTCCACTCCTCACAGTGAGGCGATCGGGGGTTGTGAACATTTTCACGATCGGTCGGTGCGCAGGGCGCCCGGTGGATGGTTCCCACCGGAGGGTGCAGGGCCGAAGCGGTCAGGTTTCACCCCACGGCCATGTGGGAAACGCCCCAATTAACTCGCCCGTAACTCATGGCGATAACTTGAGCGTGACAGGCTCGCAGGGTCGGTGCAAGAGCTCTCGGGGTCAAAGGTCCCGATCGGCGTGTCGGGTGCGTCACAGTGGCCGTGAATGGACCCTTTCGAGCCAATTAACAGATGATTCGTAATGCCTTCGGTATCGAGTGGAAGTTGACCTGTTCGCGGTCTCCCAGGTATTCACCGTCGATTTGGAAGGCCCTGGGATGGGATGACGAGATCTCCAGTGAGTCCAGGTCGTGCCAGGTGAGGTACCCCTCCCCGATCGCCGGGAGCCCCTTGGGGAAGAGCATCTGCGAAAGGACCCAGCCGGTGAGCGCGTGCGAGGAGTTGGTCAGGGCGAAAGCGTCCAGGCCCAGTTCGAAACGGGACGCGGGCGTCGGCTGGAGCGGCAGCGCGCCCGCGTAGGTCCACGGCGTGGTGTTGGTGACGAGCGCGAAATAGACCCCGTCCCGGGGCGGACCGCCCGCGGAGACGCGCAGTGAGGGATCACGGATATCCCCGCGGAAGAACAGCTTCACCGCCACTTCCGCGTACAGGGCGGGGGTGGCCCTGCGGCCCTGGGCGCGCTCGTGCTCGACCTGCTGCACGACGTCGGCGTCCCACCCGAACCCGGCGCAGAACGTGAAGTACCGGTCGTCCTGGTCGCTGCTGATCCGGCCGAGGTTGATCTCGCGCTCGCGGCCCGCGCGGATCGCCTCCAGCACCGTGCCGGTCGCCTCGACCGGGTCCCCGGGCACGCCCAGGGAGCGGATGAACACGTTGGCGCTGCCGCCGGGGATCACGGCGTAGCGGGGGCGCGGCAGATCGTCGGGGGTGGCCAGGAGGCCGTTGACCACCTCGTTGACGGTGCCGTCACCGCCCAGGCTCAGGACCAGTTCGAAACCGTCCGCGGCGGCCTTGCGGGCCAGCTCGCTGGCGTGGTCCCGGTAGGCGGTCTCGACGACGGTGACGTCCAGCTCCGCGGCCAGGGCGCCCACGATCACCTCTCGGGTGCGAGTGGTCGTCGTGGTCGCCTGGGGGTTCACGATGAAAAGGGCGCGCACGGCCCCAAGTGTAGGCGGTGCCCTCCCGGCGTTCCGGCCGCCCCGGCGCGCCGGAGCCGCCGGGTCCCCGCTCCGGGCCGGGGAAACGGGTGTGACCTGGGTGGGGAGGCGGGTGAGGGCGGCCGGCGCGCGCGTATAGGCTCGTCGCGTGTCTACGCGTCCCGTCACCCTCGTCGTCGCCGCCGCGCTGGAGGCCCTGATCGGGCTCGCCGCGGGCGTGGGCGGCCTCTACAGCCTCGTCACCGCGGCCACCGGCCGGGCCGCCTCGGTCACCTCGGCGATCCCGCTGGCCGTCCTGGGCGTGGGAGCCGGTGCCCTGCTGGTGTTCGTCGCGCGCGGCCTGCTGCTGCTGCGCGAGTGGGCCCGCACGCCGGTGGTGGTCACCCAGATGTTCCTCGCGGTGGTGGCGTACTACATGTTCACCAGCGGGCAGTTCCTCATCGGCGGTGTCCTGCTGGCGGTGGCCCTGTGCGCCGCCGGGGCGGTCCTGGCGCCACCGACGACCGCGGTGCTCTTCCCTCCCGAGAAGGGGAGGTAGGCCCGCGGCCGCGGGTGGTCGGCCGGTCAGTCGTCCGTGGTCAGGGCCTGGCGAAGCTGGGCCAGGGTGCGCGCCAGCAGGCGCGACACGTGCATCTGGGAGATCCCCAGCTCCTGGGCGATCTGCGACTGGGTCATGTTGCCGAAGAAGCGCAGCAGCAGGATGCGCTTCTCCCGCGGGGGCAGTTGTTCGAGCAGCGGTTTGAGCGACTCGCGGTACTCCACACCCTCCAGCGACTCGTCGACGATCCCCAGGGAGTCGGCCACCGCCGGGGCGTCCTCGTCCCCGCTGTCGGGCGCGTCCAGCGACACCGTCGAGTAGGCGTTGGCGGACTCCAAGCCCTCCAGTACCTCCTCCTCGGTCATCTGCAGGTGCGCCGCCAGTTCGGCGACGGTCGGCGAGCGCCCCTCCCGCTGCGACAGGTCGCTCACCGCCTTCGTGAGCGAGAGCTTGAGCTCCTGGAGGCGTCGGGGAACCCGGACCGCCCAGCCCTTGTCGCGGAAGTGGCGCTTGATCTCGCCGACGATCGTCGGGGTGGCGTAGGTGGAGAACTCCACCCCGCGCTCCAGGTCGAACCGGTCGATGGACTTGATCAGCCCGATCGTGGCCACCTGCGTCAGGTCGTCGAGCCACTCCCCGCGGTTGCGGAACCTGCGCGCCAGGTACTCGACCAGCGGCAGGTGGAGCTCCACGAGCTCGTCGCGGATGCGCCGCCGCTCCTCGGAGTCCGCGTCGAGTTCGTTCAGGCGCTCGAACAACTCTCTCGCGCGGGCCCGGTCGGGCACCGCGTGCTCGGTCTTGGCTGTCAGAGCGGGCCCCCTCTCGCTCACGCGGACTCCAGCGTGCCGCGACGCTTGTACAGGACGATGTGGACTCGGTCGTCCGGTCCGACGCCCGCGTCGACCTCGCCCGCCAGGGCGGACAGGACGGTCCAGGCGAAGGTGTCCCGCTCGGGGAGGCGGCCGTCGGCGGTCAGCACCGAGACGCAGATCCGCATCCCCTCGGGGGTGAGTTCGAACTCCGTGGTCAGTTCCGTGCCGGGCAGAGCCTGGGCCAGCAGCATCGCGCAGGCCTCGTCGACCCCGATCCTCAGGTCCTCGATCTCGTCGAGGGTGAAGTCGAGGCGTGCGGCCAGGCCCGCCGTCGCCGTCCGCAAGACGGACAGATAGGCGCTGTCCGCGGGCATGTTGACGGTGACGGCGTCCCGGACGCCGATGGCGTCGGCCGTGGGCACAGCGGTTTCTTCGGTCACGTCCCTCCTTCGGGGGGCGAGGTTGCCGCTTGACTGCAATGTATCTCGTTTCACCCTGCCACCGCCGCAGGGAAGTGAGATCGTGTCCGCCCGATCTGGTACGAACGTGAGACGAACGGTCCTTCTCAGGAGTTTCGGGAGCCCAGTTCGCGCAGCGCATCGCCGTCCAGACGGCGGACCGTCCACCCGTCCATCGGCTTGGATCCGAGGGCGGCGTAGAAGTCGATCGCGGGCGTGTTCCAGTCCAGGACCGACCACTCCAGCCGGGTGTAGCCGCGCTCCACGCAGATCCGCGCGAGGTTCTGGAGCAGGGCGAGGCCGTACCCGTGTCCGCGCAGGTGCGGGCGGACGTAGAGGTCCTCCAGGTAGATGCCGTGTTTACCGGTCCAGGTGGAGAAATTGAGGAACCACAGGGCCATGCCCGCCGGTTCCGTCTCCCCGTCCTGCCCGACGTGCTCGGCGATGTGGCCGTACACGGCGGCGTCCTCGCCGAAGAGGGCGGTGTGGATGTCCTCCTCCGTGGCGGTGGCCGACTCCGGCTCCTTCTCGTACTCGGCGAGTTCCCGGATCATCCGGTGGATGAGGGGAACGTCGTCGGGGCGGGCTGGCCGGATCATCGGATCACCTCGGTCGGGGGAGGGAACGAACCCCTCCAGCCTATGCCGTGACCGGGGCGTTCCCGCTGCCGCTCACGTTGGGCGGTGGGCGACCATCCGTTCCACCAGGCCGAGCAGGAGGCGGTCGTGGTGGCCGACCTCGAAGCCGACCTCCGAGGCGACCTCCCGGGGGAGCCGACGCGGGTGCTCGCGGCGCCGTTCCAGCAGCGTGGCGGGGAAGCGGGTGTACTCGATGTGGTCGACCAGCAGGAGGCGGCCGCCCGGGACCAGGACGCGGTACATCTCCTCCAGCGCGCGGCGCTGGTCGGGCACCGCGCACAGGGACAGGGTGGACACCACGGTGTCGAAGGAGCGGTCGGGGAACTCCATCCGTTGGGCGTCGCCCTCGACGAGCCGGACCGGGCGGCCCAGGCCCTCGGCCCGCTCCCGTGCCCTCTCCAGCATCTGCGGGCTCAGGTCGATGCCGGTCAGTTCGATCTGCGGCGGATAGTGGCGGAGGTTGCGGCCGGTGCCGACGGCGACCTCCAGGGTCCGGCCGCGCGCGCCCGCGCACAGGATCTCCCGGGTGCGGCGGAGGGCGGGGCCCTCCAGGGCCTCGCCGAGATCGTACCGGGCGGCTCTGCGGTTCCAGAGCGTGCGTGCGCGCTCGGTGCGCGGGTCCATGTCCTCCCCCGAAGGCCGTGCTGCTGCCCCTGCGCCACGACTCTCGTGGCCCGCCTCGGCCAGGTCAAGCGCGGCGGAGGGTGTTTCCCCGTCCGTTCCGGGGCGCACCTCAGACGGCTCCGTAGTCGGGCTCGTGCGGGCCCGGGGCTGTGCGCGGGTTCATGGTCGCCTTCCTCAGCGGATCGTGTGCTCCCCTGCCTCACTACCCGTCCTGGGGCCGCCCAAGGCGTTCGGGAGCTAACTGTCCCGATCCGGCCAGGATCCGGAACCGGTTCGAGGAATCCCGCTGGAGGCGTCGATCCGGGCCGGGCCCGTTCGACCTGGGGGTGAGAGTCCGCCACGAGGGTCACACGAACGAAGGACGGGGACATGACGAGCATCCGCACCGTGAAGACGAACGCCCCCGGTCGCGCGGCCGACGCCGGGCTGTGGGGTCTCCAGGTCCTGCTGGCCGGGGCCTTCCTGATGGCGGCCTGCGTCAAGCTCGCCGCCATGCCCCAGGCGGTCGAGGGCTTCGAGCAGATCGGCCTGGGCCTGTGGTTGATGTACGCCGTCGGTGCCGTGGAGCTGGCGGGCGCGGTCGCGCTGCTCGCCCCGGCGCTCAGCGGCCCGGCCGCGCTGGGTCTGGCCGCGCTGCTGGTCGGGGCCACCGTGACCCAGCTGCTGGTGGCCGAGCCGGTCACCGCGCTGGTCCCGGTGGCCTACCTCGTGCCGATGGGCGTGGTCGCCTGGGGACGCCGCGCACGCACCGTGCGCCTCGTCCGGCTTCTGCTCGGCCGGGGCTGACCGTCAGCGGTAGTCCTCCGGCCCCCCGTCCCGGACGGTGTCGAGGGTGACGCAGTGGAAGCCGCCGCCCAGGACGCGCGCGTGTCGGAGCCGCAGCGGCAGGACACCGACACCGTGCCGTTCCAGGGCGGCGATCAGCTCCGTCTGATCGGCGTCGACGATCGCGGTGTCGGGGTCCACCATCAACAGGTTCATGCCGATCCACGGGCTGCTCAGGGTGTGCGGAACCGCTGTGGGCCGTTCGCGCATCGGGGGACACCAGACGACATCCCAGCCGCGCAGCGGTTCGGGGACGGTCGCCGGTGTGACGCGCTCGGGGTTGAGCAGCACCAGACCGGGGCGGAGCGGGGCGATCGTGGTGTCGATGTGGGTGCCCTGGTAGAGGCCGCGCAGCGGGTGCAGCCGGACCCCGCTGATCAGGTCCAACGTCGACTCCAGCCAGTGCCGTCCCAGCTCGTTGCCGCTCCGTGACACCTGGTAGAGCACGTCCCGCCCCAGCCGTAGGCAGTTGGCCGCCTCGAACACGGGTTCGGCCTCGCCCAGCGCCGGGAATCCGTCCGCGTCCAGGCCGTAGAGTTCGTCGCGCAGCTGGGGCTTGGGAGCCGAGATCCAGTGGGCGCCCGCGAGCATGTACTCCTGGAACAGCGGACGCAGGCCGAACAGCTCGTTGTAGCGCGCCCGCATCGGGCTCGGAGTCTCGATGATCGCCGATCCCACCACCAGGGCCAGGTCCCGCGGGCAGTAGGAGCTGCGCCCGCGGGAGCGCCACCCCGGGGCCCCGTACTCGGTGGTGGAGTCGACGGCGGGCGGCCGGTGGACGGTGACGCCCAAGCTGCGCAGCACGTCTGCCAGGGTCGCCAGGTCCTCGTTGGTCTCGTCGATCACGTGGCGGGGATAGGCGCCCTCCCCGATGCGGGCCAGCTCCGCCGGGGTCAGGTCGGGATAGCAGTTGAGCCAGGCCGAGACGTCCGTCTGGGCGGGGACCCGGGCGCCGGTGGCGTCCCCGACGACCACCTCCCGCAGCGTGGTGAACTCGTCCCAGCTGTTGACCGCGGCGGACCCCGGTCGTGTGGCCGGGGGTGGCGTGGGGGTCGGTGTGTTCGTCGTCACGCGATTCTCCTCTTCATGCCGCTTGCGACAGGAGTACCCGCTCCTGGTCCCGGGGCGTTCGCGTGGTTCTCGGGGAGGGCGCGGCAGGCCACCCGGCCCAGGGTCGCCGTGTCGACGGTCGTCAGCGTGTCGGAGCCCAGCGCACCGGCGGGAGGGACGGCCATCGCGTCAGGGGGCGGGGGCGGTTCCGGTCGTCTGGGCGGCGTACTCCCGGCGGTCCACCGGGCCGGGGAGGACGACGACGTCACCCTCCCGCGCGTACCACAGCGGACGTCGGGCACCGAGCCCGAACGCGCCGCGCGCTCTTCGTCCGTCTTCTGCTCGGCCGGGGTCAGAGGGTGCTGCGGACGGTCCTGACGGCCGTCGCCCGCTCTCGGGAGGGGAAGGTGAGGCGGCCGTGCTCCGGTCGGGTGGAGTCCCGGACGGCGGAGCCGCCGTCGACGTCCGCGACCTCGACGCACTCGGAAGCGCCAGCGCTGTGACTGGACTTGCGGAACTTCAAGTTCGGGGAGGGGCGCATGGGTGCCTTCCCGTGTGTGCTCTCCCGCCTCCGTGCCTCTTCATGGCACGCCGAGATCAGTTCACCCGTTCTGGTCGGGTGTTCCGGAGCCTGGCTGTCGGGCCGGTCCGGGCATTAGAATCAGCACCGGATGAGTACGCAGAAGGCCCCGGCAGAATTCCCTGCCGGGGCCTGTCTGCTGTTCAGCTACGCGTGATCGCGTCGCACGGCGGACAGGAGCGCCGTCCACTCCGTGCCGGGGAACAGGAAGTGCCCGTAGCCGGGGTTCATCGAATCGCGCACGGCTGTGTCTCCGCTGGGCGTGTCCGCCACCTCGACGCAGTTCGACGGGTTGCTGTACGAGGACTTGCGGAACTTCAGTTCGTCGGTGGATGAGTACATGGTCGTGACTTTCTAGGCGGTTAGCGATCGCAAGTAGTCAGGGATCGCGTCCGGGTCAAGGGCCTTGGCCAGCAGGCGGTCGAAGCACCTGCGATATCGGGTGATCTCCGACGGCTTCTCCAGGTACAGCCCATCCGTGTTCGTCTCCAGGAAGACGAGCGACTGAGCGGCGTCGTAGTCGAGGATGGAGAACGGCCCTCCCATCCCAGCATGCAGCCCTGCTGACGTGGGAAGTACCTGGAGGGTGACGGAGTTGGGTGACTCCGCGAGGTCGATGAGCCGTGCCACCTGAGGTTCGAACAGGTCTGGTGATGCCTTGAGCATCAGGAGAGCGCCCTCATGGATGATCGCCCACACGTCCGGCGGGTCGTCCTGGGTCAGGATCTCCTGCCGTCGCATGCGGGCTTCGACGGTCCGCTGGATGTCGTTGGGGTCGCGGATGAGCGTCGCTTGGGCGATCGCCTCCGCGTACTCCGGAGTTTGGAACAGCCCGGGGATGTACTGCGGTTCGAAGAGCCGGAGGCTCCTCGCTCCGGCCTCCAGGGAGGCGTAGGCGCCGCCGAGAACGTCGTCGTAGCGGTTCCACCATCCGCGTTCGCGTGACTGTCGTGTCAGGGCGAGGATCGAGTCACGCTCACGCTCGTCCGTCACCTTGTACAGGTCGAGCAGGATGCGGATGTCGGTTACAGCGGGTTTCTTTGACCGACCCGTCTCGATGTTCGAGATTTTCGTGCTCGACCATTCGAGTTCGTCAGCGACCTGCTCGATGGTCATGCCCGCGTTGAGTCGTTTTGCCCGCATCTGTGCTGATAGCTGGCGTCGTGCCACGGACGGGCTGCTCACATCGACCTCCTCAGGGGACGTGTTTGATGCTATCGCCAATGAGCTAGAAACGGACATTTCGCAACTCCTCAGTGTGATGATGCGAAACACCGTATCGCGACTAGGGGGTTGCGATTTAAAAGTTTCGAGTAGAAGATGGAATCGTACTCATCCACGTCGCCCTCATCCAGCGGCATCCCAACCTGGAGGTGCGCTTTGCGCTACCTGCTCCTGACCCTGTTGGCGCTGTGGCCCCCTGCCCGCGCCGTCGCCCGTCCCCCGGGGACCGACCGCGTTCCCGGTGCTGTGCGTCGGCTCGTGCGCGGGGCCGTCCGCCCCCGCCGTGCGGCGCGTGTGCGCCGCTACGCCCGCCCCGGCCCCGCGCTGCCGTTCGTGGTCTCCGGCCCGGCCGACCTGCTGCGCCTGCTCCCCGCCCCCCGTGCGGTAGTCGCCGGGCTGAGCTGGCTCAGGGCGGGGTGGCGGTGATGGACCGCAGGGACCGACGCCAGGCGCACCGCGCCTTGGACGAGCTCATCGCCGGTCGGTGGGTCGTCTCCTTCGAGGTCGACGACGCGGGCGTGAAGACCTACACCGCGCGGCGGCCGGTCGGCTGGACCGGCGACGGCAACCCGTTCGAGCGGCTGGAGGCTCCCTCCTACACGGAGCTGTTCTCGGTCATCGCCCGCCGGACGTTGAGGGTGGTTCCGCCGCCCCGGGACGGAGGCACGCGGTGAACGAACACCCAAAGGACTCTCCGCTGACGCCGGAGGAGGAGCGCGCGGTCGAGGTCCAGGGCCGTTGGGTGGCCCTGCGGATCGCCTGGGAGGACAGGCTCCGCGCCCGGGGCGAACGGGTGCCGGACCCGTTCGAGGGCGTCGAGTGGGGCGACTGAGGAAAGTGAAGTGCCCCGCGCGCCGAACGGCACGCGGGGCACCCCCGTGTGGACGGGTCTCAGAGCACCTTGGAGAGGAACGCCTGGGTCCGCTCCTGCTGGGGATCGGTCAGCACGTCCGTCGGAGTCCCCGACTCGACCACGACTCCCCCGTCCATGAAGACCAGGGAGTCGCCCACCTCCCGGGCGAACCCCATCTCGTGCGTGACCACGATCATGGTCATGCCGCCCTCGGCCAGGTCCCGCATGACGTCGAGGACCTCGCCGACCAGCTCCGGGTCCAGGGCGCTGGTGGGCTCGTCGAACAGCATGAGCGACGGCTCCATCGCCAGTGCCCGGGCGATCGCCACCCGCTGCTGCTGACCACCGGAGAGCTGCTCGGGGTAGGCCCCGGCCTTGTCCGGCAACCCGACCTTCTCCAGCAGCTCCATCGCCCTCTCGGTCGCCACCGCCCGGGGCACCCGCTTGACCTGGACGGGCGCCTCGATGATGTTGCCCAGCACGCTCAGGTGCGGGAACAGGTTGAACCGCTGGAACACCATTCCGATGTCGCGGCGCTGGGCCGCGATCTCGTGGTCGCGCAGCTCATGCAGCCGCCCGCCCTTCTGCCGGTAGCCCATCAGCTCGCCGTTCACCCAGAGCCGCCCGGCGGACAGCTTCTCCAGGTGGTTGACGCACCGCAGGAAGGTGGACTTGCCCGAACCGGACGGGCCGACGACGCACATGACCTCGCCGCGCTTCACGGTGAGGTCGATCCCGCGCAGGACCTCCAGCCGCCCGAACCGCTTGTGGACGTTGTCCGCGACCACCAGGGCGTCGGGGGCGCCCGGGGTCACGGGGCTCTCAGGAATCTCGGCCATCAGTGCGCACCTCCGACGACGCGGTTGCGAACGCTGTTCTGGCCCGGGTTGAACCTGCGCTCGACGAAGTACTGGCCGACCATGAGGACACTGGTGATCGCCAGGTACCACAGGCACGCGGCGACCAGCATCGGGAAGATCTGGTAGCTGCGGGTGCCGATCGCCTGGAGCTGGTAGAACAGCTCGATCGTCACCGGCACGTAGGCGAGCAGCGCGGTGTCCTTGAGCATCGCGATGGTCTCGTTGCCGGTGGGCGGGATGACCACCCGCATGGCCTGCGGCAGGGTGATCCGCCAGAGCACCTTGGCGCGGCTCATCCCGAGCGCCTGGGCGGCCTCGGTCTGGCCCCTGTCCACGGACTGGAGCCCGGCCCGGATGATCTCGGCCATGTAGGCGCCCTCGGACAGCGACAGGGCGAGCAGGCCCGCCGTGTAGCCGCTCAGGAGGGTGCGGGCGTCGATCTCGAAGAACCGCAGATCGCCCTCCAGGCCGAACGCGGCCATGAGGTAGGTGTCGAAGGGGACGCCCAGCTCGATGGTCGAGTACAGGATGGCCAGGTTGCCGAAGAGGACGGCCAGCACGAGGCGGGGCACGCCGCGGAAGAACCAGGTGTACAGCCAGGAGACCGACACCAGGACGGGGTTTCCGGACAGCCGCATGACCGCCAGCACGATCCCCAGGACCACGCCGATCGCCATCGACAGCAGCGTGGCGCTCAGGGTGACCCACACACCGCGCACGACCGGCTCGGAGAACATGTTCTCGAACATGAACGGCCAGTCGAAGGCGTCGTTCGTGAAGAGCATGTGCACGAACATGGCGGCGAGGAGCAGGATGAAGCCCGCGGCCACCCACCGTTCCGGGTAGCGGACGGGGACGGCGGTGATGGGGGCGGCGGAGCGGTCCGGGTCCGGGGTCTGGACCTTCCTCGGACCGTCCGCCGGTTGGTTGGGTGAGGACACGTCTGGGTCTTTCACTCGGTGGAGCGGTCTGGCGCGGTCGCCGGGGCGCGGCCGCTACCTACAGGGAGGGGTTGACCTCGGCGGTCTCGATCGCACCGGCCTCGATGCCCCACTCCGCGAGGATGTCGTCGTAGGTCCCGTCCTCCATGAGGGTGTTGAAGGCCGCCGCGAGGTCGTCGGCGAACTCGGCGTCGTCCTGGTGCACGACGATGCCGTAGGGGGCGGCGTCGTACTGCTCGCCGATGAACTCCAGGACGCCGTCGCCGGTCTGCTCCAGGGCGTAGGCCGAGGTGGGCATGTCGGCGAGCGAGGCGTCGTTGAGACCGGAGACGACCGTCTCGGTGGCCTGCGGCTGGCTCTGGAACTTCTCGATGGTGACGGGCTCCTCGCCCGCGTCGACGCACGCCTGGCTGCGGGCCTCGATGTCCTCGTCGTGGACGGTGTTGGACTGCACGGCGATCCGCATGCCGCACGGGTTCTCCGGATCGACGCCCTGCGGGTTGCCCGCCTGGGCGAACCACTGGGTGCCGGAGGAGAAGTAGCTGACCATGTTGACGGCCTGCATTCGCTCCTCGGTCACGGTGAAGGAGGAGGAGCCGAGGTCGTACTCACCGCTCTGGACACCGATGATGATGGAGTCGAACGTGGTGGGGACCCACTTGGCCTCCAGGCCCATCTCGGCCAGGGCGGCCTCGACGAGGTCGACGTTGAAACCCTGGACGGTCTCGCCGTCGTCCTCCAGGAACTCACCGGGAGGGTAGGCGGCCTCGACACCGATGGTCACCGTGGTGTCCGTGTCCTCGGATCCCGCGTCGGAGCCTCCGTCCCCGCTGCCGCCACCGCAGGCGGTCAGCGTCAGGACACCGGTGAGGGTGAGGGCACCGAGAAGGGTCCATCGCGCGGACCGGGGTGTGTGCGTGGCCATGATGGGGTCTCCTTCGAGCGCACGTCGCACCTGGTCAGGACTGGGGAAAGAGGCCCGATCGCCCATTTCCAGGCAACATCCACGACATTTTGTACAAAAAAGGGCTACTGGGGTGTCGTCAATGGTGGCCACCCGCGATGTTCCTCCGGTCACCGTTGTGAGAGGATTGCGTAACGGGTCAACCCCGTGAGAGGCGGCCGCGCAGTACTCGCATAGGAGTCCGGCGAAGAACGACCCTCCCGGAACGCACCTCCGGTCCGACGGGACCGGTGCCGTGGAGGCTCCCCTAGCACTCAAGACGTCTTCGCGCGTGGCCCCCGCCGCTATCAAGTCCGCCCTCGTCATGGCCGACGTCGGCGTACACGCGAAACCTGAGGGGTTTGAGAAGTTGTCCACTGATGCGCATACCCACGGCACGTCCACCGGCCTGGACCAGGATCCGGCCTTCGCCCTGCACCGCGGCGGCAAGCTGCACGTGACCTCCTCCGTCGACGTCAACGACCAGGCGAGCCTGTCCCTCGCCTACACGCCCGGTGTCGCCCGCGTGTGCGACGCCATCGCCGAGACACCGGAACTCGTCGAGACCTACACCTGGAAGAGCAACCTGGTCGCCGTCGTCACCGACGGCACCGCCGTGCTGGGGCTCGGCAACATCGGCCCCGAGGCGTCCCTGCCGGTCATGGAGGGCAAGTCGCTGCTGTTCAAGCAGTTCAGCGGGGTCGACTCCGTGCCGATCGCGCTGTCCTGCACCGACGTCGACGAGATCGTCGAGACGGTCGTGCGCATGGCCCCGTCCTTCGGCGGCATCAACCTGGAGGACATCTCCGCGCCGCGCTGCTTCGAGATCGAGCGCAGGCTGCGTGAGCGCCTGGACATCCCGGTCTTCCACGACGACCAGCACGGCACCGCCATCGTCGCCGTCGCCGCGCTGCGCAACGCCGCCCGCCTGACCGGCCGGACCCTCGGCGACCTGCGCGCGGTGGTCTCCGGCGCCGGTGCGGCCGGTGTCGCGGTCACCAAGATGCTCCTGGACGGCGGTATCGGCGACATCGCCGTGGCCGACTCCAAGGGCATGATCCACGAGGGCCGCGAGGGGCTGACCCCGGTCAAGCGGGAGCTGGCCGCCCTCACCAACAAGGCGGGCCTGGAGGGCTCGATCGAGAGCGCTCTGGAGGGCGCCGACGTCTTCATCGGCCTGTCGGCCGGTGAGGTGCCCGAGTCGGTCGTCGCCACGATGGCGGAGAACGCGATCGTCTTCGCGATGGCCAACCCGAACCCGGAGGTCCACCCGGACGTCGCCCGCAAGTACGCGAGCGTCGTGGCCACCGGGCGCAGCGACTTCCCCAACCAGATCAACAACGTCCTGGCCTTCCCCGGCGTGTTCCGGGGCGCGTTCGACGCGGGTGCCAGCGACATCACCGAGAACATGAAGCAGGCCGCCGCCACCGCGCTGGCCGACCTGGTCGGTGACGACCTGTCCGCCGACTACATCATCCCCGGCCCGTTCGACGAGCGGGTGGCCCCCGCCGTCGCGGCCGCCGTCGCCGCCCAGGCGCGCGAGGACGGCGTCGCCGGTAGGTGACGCGCGGGCACCCCACACGGGTGGGGCCCGGAGACACGCCCCCGCGGCGGCTCCGGGCCCCTCGTGCGTTCCCGGGGCTCTACGCGCCCCCGTCCCCGTCCTTGCCGTCCTTCCGGTTCCCGTCCGGGTCGGTCCCGGCGTCGTCCTGCTCGCTGACGGCGGTGCCCCAGGGGTCGGCGGCCGAGCCCCCGTCGACGGGCGGCATCGGTCGGGCCTGCGGCTCCTCGGCGCGGGGTTCCCCGGGACGGGCTTCCCCGGCGCGCTCACCGGCGGCGGAGTCCGTCGTGGCGCCGGTGGACGTTCCGGTGCCGGTCGTGTCGCCGGTCGCGGTGTCCGGGCCGGCCTTCGGCCCGTCCCCCTCGCTCTCCTCGGAGCGGTCGGCGGGCGGACCCCACCGGCGCATGTCCCGGCGGATCACCTCGACGGTGTCGTCCAGGATGCGCCGCAGGTCGGTGGCGGCGGCCTCACCGACGTGGCCCGCCTCCCGGACCACGTCGCGGACGCGCTCGGAGAAGTCGCGCAGGGCCTGGTCGAACTCCGGGGTGTGCGAGCGGTCGGAACCGCGTCCCCAGGCGGCGCCGAACGCGCCGCTGAACCCCTGGGCGAAGCGCTCCCACTCGCGGGCCCACGGGCCGCCGTCGCGGCAGCGCTCCCGCCGCTCCTCCTCGCGGCGCCCTTGGCCGGACGCCTCCTCGGTTCCCTCCGCGGCGGCGCCGGAGCGCGGTGCCTCCCGGGCGCCCCCGTCCGCCGGTCCGGCCTGCTCGCGCTCCTGTCGGGGCTCCCCGCCCTCCCGGGGCCCGGCGGACTCGGGGCCGGGGGCGGCGGTGGGTTCGGGCGCCGGACGGCGGGCGCCGCCGGAGGCGTATTTCAGCTCCTCGCGCAGCGAGCTGATGGTCGCGCGGACGTCCTGCTTGACCGCCCGGGCGATGTCGCGCACCGAGTCGGTGATCTCCCGCTCCAGGTCGTCCAGGTCGCCGCTGCGCTCACGCAGCTCCTGGCGCCCCTTGTCGGTGAGCCGGTAGACCTTGCGTCCGCCCTCCTCGGTGTGGGTGACCAGCCCCTCCTCCTCCAACCGCGCCAGGCGCGGGTAGATGGTGCCGGGGGAGGGGGAGTACACCCCCAGGAAGCGGTCGCGGAGCAGGCTGATGATCTCGTAGCCGTGACGCGGGCTCTCGTCCAGCAGTTTGAGCAGGTAGAGCCGTAGTCTGCCGTGGCCGAAGATGGTGCTCATTCAGGCCCCCTCGGGGATCGCCGCGGGTGTCGCGGGGGCGCGGCGCAGCAGCGCGGTGCGCGCCGACACCGTGTTGGTGGTGATGGACGCGGGGTCGACGCCGGGGCCGATCTTCCCGCTGAGGACGTTGCGGGCCGGGGCGCTGCGCCGGTCCAGGGAGAAGTCCGTGTCGAGCTTTCCGGTGATGGAACGCATCTCGACGGCCGCCGAGGTCTCGGCGGGGACGCGCAGGGCGATCTCGCCGGACACCGAGTTGAGGCGGACCCGCCCGGAGGGGGCGAGGTCGGTGTCGGCGAGGATCTGGCCGGAGGCGGTCTTGGCGTTGAAGTCCGAGAGCCGTCCGCCCGCGACGGCGAGCTGGCCGCTGACGCTGTTGAAGGTCAGCGATCCGGACGGGTTGCGGATCGCGGCCTGGCTGTTGGCGGTGGTGATGTCGGTCGCGCCGGAGGAGTCGTCGAGGGTGATCTCACCGGAGGCGGTCCGGATGCTGGTGCGGGCGCCCAGCCCGGCGCCGACGACGGGGGCGCTGACCGTGTTCACCTCCACCGGGCAGTCCGCGGGGATGCGCAGGTTCACGGTGGCCTTGCGGCCGCCCATGCCCTTGTAGCTGTTGAGCTGGATCGGCCGCAGCCGGTCGAGGAGACCCTGGCTGGTGAGGTCCTCGTAGTGGATGGTGAGGATCCCCGCCTCCTGGGTCACCAGGACGGGCTCGCCGACGATGTCGGTCACCTCGAAGGTGACCGGGTCGTCGGTGGGGAGGATGTTGACGTGACCGCCGATGATCCTGACCTTCAGCGCGACGATGCCGTCGAGTGTGTGGGTCATCGGCCTGTCGATGGTCCAACGTGCCATCGTGCACCCTTTCGCTCGCTCGATGGCTTCACGATATGTCGCGAGTGGGGCGAACTCAAGATATGTCGCGGATCTCGGGGGAGGTTCAGGGGAGCGTCGGGGGGACCCTGAGGCTCACTGGCGTCCTTTTTGTCATCTTTCAGGGGTTTCCTTGGAGGGTCGCCCGGTGATCCGGCCGGTGCGGACGACGATCCACCCAGGAAGTCCCCGAGAATGAACCATCCCCCGAACCCCGACCCCGTCCCGCTCAGGCAGGAGCCCTACCTCCTCCCACCGCCGCCGCAGCCCCGGCCCGGGGGAGGACCGCACCAGGCGCCGCCGGTGCGCACCGACCGGATGCCCCTCCCCCTGAGGTTCCTGCGCGTGCTGTGCGTCCTGAACGCGACCTTCACCCTGTTGTTGGTCCCCTACGTCTCATCCTGCTGCTGGTGTTGAACGACCCCGCCTACGCGTCCGGGACCTGGGCCGTCGAGTGGGGCATCTCGGCCCCCCGCCTCTGGCTCTGGGCGCTGGGATCGGCCCCCCTGGCCGTCCTCTACTGCGTGGCCGCGGCGCGGCTCGGCCGGGGCGGCCGGACCGCCCGCGACACCGTGCTCACCGCCCTGGCCCTGGACGCGGCCCTGGCGGTGGCCGACACCACGGTGCTGACCGCGACCGACCCGCTCGTGGAGGACTGGGTGACCGCGGTGGTCGCCTGGACCGTCGGCCTCGTGGTCAACCTGATCGTGCCCGCCTTCCTCCTCGTGCTGCTGTGGGTCCTGCAGTCCAGCCGGGACTGGCTCCGCGCGACCGACACCCTGTCCTGAGGTCCGAACACGCGAAGGGGCCCGGGTCGCGATGACCCGGGCCCCTTCCGCGTTCTCCGCCGCTACGGCCCTACTCGTCGTCCTCGTCGTCCAACCGGGCCAGCCAGGTGGCCAGGCGGTCGACGGGCGTCTCGAACTCGGGGTTGATGTCGGTGAACGCCCTCAGCTGCTCGGCGAGCCAGGCGAAGCTGACCTCCTCGTCGCCGCGGCGGTTCTCCAACTCCTCGATTCCGCGATCGGTGTAGTACACGACGCCTCACCCGTCCTAGTCGGCCGGCGGGAACACCGTGTCCACCAGGGCGCGCTGCTCGGCCTCGTGCCGCTTGGCCGAACCCGCCGCCGGGGCGGAGGAGGCCGGGCGCGAGATCCGGGTGAACGGACGGTCGAGCTGCTCGGAGAAGACCAGCGCCACGAACGGCCACGGGCCCATGTTCGCGGGCTCCTCCTGGACCCACAGGACCTCGCCCGCGTTCGGGAAGGACTTGAGCTGCTCCCGGATCTCCTCGATCGGCAGCGGGTAGAGCCGCTCCGCGCGGATGATCGCGGTGTGCTTGTCGCCGCTCTTGCGACGCGCCGCGTCCAGGTCGTAGTAGATCTTGCCGGAGCAGATCACCACGCGCCGCACCTTCTCCGGGGCGATGGTCTCGTCCCCGATCAGCGGCCGGAAGTGGCCCGAGGTGAAGTCGGCGGCGGCCGAGGTGGCGGCCTTCAGGCGCAGCAGCGACTTCGGGGTGAAGATCACCAGCGGGCGCTCCAGCGGCGACTTGGCCTGCCAACGCAGCAGGTGGAAGTAGCTCGCCGGCGTGGTCGGCATGGCGACCGTCATGTTCTCCTGCGCGCACAGCTGGAGGAAGCGCTCGATGCGGGCGGAGGAGTGGTCAGGCCCCTGGCCCTCGTAGCCGTGCGGCAGCAGCATGGTGACGCTGGAGCGCTGCCCCCACTTCTGCTCGCCCGCGCTGATGTACTCGTCGATGACGGTCTGGGCGCCGTTGACGAAGTCGCCGAACTGCGCCTCCCACATGACCAGCGCGTCCGGGCGGGTCAGCGAGTAGCCGTACTCGAAGCCCAGCGCCGCGTACTCGCTCAGCAGCGAGTCGTGCACGTGGAAGCGGGTGGTGCCGTTGTCGAACTGCTTCAGCGGCGTGTACGACTCACCGGTGTCGCGGTCCATCAGCGTGGCGTGCCGCTGGCCGAAGGTGCCACGGCGGCTGTCCTGGCCGATGAGGCGGACGGTGTGGTCGTCCAGCAGCAGCGACCCGAAGGCCAGCAGCTCACCGGTCGCCCAGTCGATCGCGTCGGTCTCGACCGCCTGCGCGCGGCGGGCGATCTGCGGCGCCAGCCGCGGGTGCGGCGTGAAGCCCTCGGGCAGGTTGACCTGCGTGTCGATGACCCGCTTGATGGTCTCGGAGCTGATCGCGGTCTCCACCGCGGAGTGGTCCAGCCGACCCTCGGTGAACACCTCGGGCTTGACCACCGAGCCGGGCTCGATCGGGTTCTTCTCGACCTCGCGGGTCTCGGTGAAGGCCCGCTCCAGCTCGTTCTGGTAGTCGCGCAGGGCCGACTCGGCCTCCTCCACCGTGATGTCGCCGCGGCCGATGAGGGCCTCGGTGTACAGCTTGCGGGTGGAGCGCTTGGAGTCGATGACGTCGTACATCAGCGGCTGGGTGAACGCGGGGTTGTCGCCCTCGTTGTGCCCGCGGCGCCGGTAGCAGACCAGGTCGATGACGACGTCCTTGTTGAACGCCTGCCGGTAGGCGAAGGCCAGGTGCGCGACCCGGACCACGGCCTCGGGGTCGTCCCCGTTGACGTGGAAGATCGGCGCCTGCACCATCCGCGCCACGTCGGTGGCGTACACGCTGGAACGGCTGTCCTTCGGCGAGGTGGTGAAGCCCACCTGGTTGTTCACGATGACGTGCACCGTGCCGCCGGTGCGGTAGCCGCGCAGCTGGGACAGGTTCAGGGTCTCGGCGACCACGCCCTGACCGGCGAACGCCGCGTCGCCGTGGATGAGGATCGGCAGCACCGTGAACCCGTGCGGACCCTTGTTGAGCAGGTCCTGCTTGGCACGGACGATGCCCTCGGCGACCGGGTCGACCGTCTCCAGGTGGGAGGGGTTGGCCGCCAGCGAGATGCGGATCTTGTCGCCGTCGGGGGTCTCGAAGACGCCCTCGGTGCCCAGGTGGTACTTGACGTCACCCGAACCGTGCGCGCTGCGCGGGTCCAGGTTGCCCTCGAACTCGCCGAAGATCTGGGCGTAGGACTTGCCGCAGATGTTGGCCAGGACGTTGAGCCGGCCGCGGTGGGCCATGCCGATGACGGCCTCGTCGAGCTCGGCCTTGGCGGCCTTGGAGATCACGCCGTCCAGCAGCGGGATCAGCGACTCGCCGCCCTCCAGGGAGAAGCGCTTCTGGCCGACGTACTTGGTCTGGAGGAAGGTCTCGAAGGCCTCGGCGCTGTTGAGCCGGTGCAGGATGCGCAGCTGCTCGTCGCGGTCGAGCTTCTCGTGCTCACGCTCGACGTGCGCCTGGATCCACTCCCGCTCCTCCGGGCTCTGGATGTGCATGTACTCGATACCCACCGTGCGGCAGTAGGTGTCGCGCAGCACGCCCAGCACGTCGCGGAGCTTCATGACCTGCTTGCCGCCGAAACCCCCGGTGGGGAAGGAGCGGTCCAGGTCCCACAGGGTCAGCCCGTGCTGGAGGACGTCCAGATCGGGGTGGCGGCGCACGTCGTGGTCGAGCGGGTTGGTGTCCGCCATCAGGTGGCCGCGCACGCGGTAGGCGTGGATCAGCTCCTGGACCCGGGTGGTCTTGTCGAGCTGGGTGGCCGTGTTGACGTGGATGTCCTGGACCCAGCGCACCGGCTCGTAGGGGATGCGCAGGGAGCGGAAGATCTCGTCGTAGAAACCGTCCTCGCCCAGCAGCAGCTGGTGGATCCGCTTGAGGAACTCACCGGACTGGGCGCCCTGGATGATGCGGTGGTCGTAGGTGGACGTCAGCGTCATGACCTTGCTGATGCCCAGCTCGCTCAGGGTGTCCTGGGAGGCACCCTGGAACTCGGCCGGGTACTCCATGGCGCCCACGCCGAGGATGGTGCCCTGGCCGGGCATCAGGCGCGGCACGGAGTGCACGGTGCCGATGCCGCCCGGGTTGGTCAGGCTGATCGTGGTGCCCTGGAAGTCGGCCACGCCCAGCTTGTTGTTGCGGGCCTTGCGGACCAGGTCCTCGTAGCCGCTCCAGAACTCGGTGAAGTCCATCTCGTCGGCGCCCTTGATGGAGGGCACGACGAGCTGGCGGGAGCCGTCGGGCTTGGGGAGGTCGATGGCCAGACCGAAGTTGACGTGCTCGGGCTTGGCCACACCCGGCTTGCCGTCGACCTCGACGTAGGAGTAGTTCATCTCCGGCATCGACTTGAGCGCCTTGACCATGGCGAAGCCGATGAGGTGGGTGAAGGAGACCTTCCCACCGCGCCCGCGGCGGAGATGGTTGTTGATGACGATGCGGTTGTCGAACAGGAGCTTGACCGGGACCGCGCGCACGCTGGTCGCGGTCGGCAGCGCCAGACTCGACTCCATGTTGGTCGCGGTCCGCGCGGGTGCGCCGCGCAGACGCTCCTGCTTGACCTGGAGCGCATCGTCGCTCTTGGGTTCGGCGGCCTTGGCGGCCTTCTTCGGCGCGGGGGCCTCGGGGGCCGCGGGGGCCTTGCTCTGGGCCTTGGCGGGCTTGGTGGCTCCTCCGCCCTTCGCACCGGAGTCCGCGGGCTTGTAGTCCGCGAAGAAGTTCCACCAGGCCTTGTCAACGGAGTTGGGGTCGGTCAAGTACTTCTGATAAAGGTCCTCGACCAACCACTCGTTGGGGCCGAAATCTGTCAGGGGTTGAGACGCCTCAGACGACACGGCGGAGATCGCCCACTTCCGCAGCTCGCTAGTGAATGTGTATGGAGACGGGTGGCTGCTGGCAAGGCGGGCTCAATGAACGCATGGGTGGTCCCCGTGGTCCGGGGAGTATCTGACCTGGCCAGCACTCGTCCTGGTCCCAGGCTACTTGTACCGCCCTCCAAGCGGGGAACGCGGGCGTTGTTGAAACTAGGAGATAGCTAACAATCTTTCACAGTCCCGTTGTCTCTGCGTGGTGAATCGTGGGCGGAGCGTGGTTGCTCTGTCGTGAATGTGCTGATTTGTGGGGATTTTCTGGCGGGGGTGGAGTGACCGAGTCCGGCCATACCGGATGTGGTGTGTCACACGCGTCCCACGACGACCACGGTCCGGAGGCGTCGGGCGGCTCCTTCCGCGCCCCCGGGGCCGTCCGGGGTCGCGAAACGCCGGTCATCGCCGCCACGGGTGTACGGATCTGTGCGCTCTCCGGCGTTTTCCCACGCGAGAGCCCTTCTCATGCCTACGATCTCGGTACGAACCGGGGACATACGCAGGGGGTGGGCACCGTGAGGGGGCTCGGGGAACTCGAAGCGGCCATCATGGACGCGCTGTGGCGGGCCGAGGAGCCGCTGTCCGTGCGCCGTGTCCGCGAGACCATGGTCTACGACCGGGAGGTCGCCTACACGACCGTCATGACCGTCGCCAACATCCTCTTCCACAAGGGGCTGCTGGACCGGGAGAAGGCGGGGCGCGCCTGGGTGTACTGGCCGCGTGAGACGCACGCCGAGTACACCGCGCGCGTCATGGACGAGGTGCTCAACGAGGGGCCGGACCCGGGCGCGACCCTGCTCAGCTTCGTGGAGCGGTTCAGCGACGAGGACATGGCCCGCTTCCACCGGCTGCTCGACCAGGCCCGGGGCCGCCGCGGCATCGCCAGCTGAACCGCGTCGCCGCCCCGTGTCCCCGGTCAGCGGCGGCGCAGGTTCCGCACGCTCGGAGAGGCGATCGCCGCCAGGGTCGCGGCCACCGTCAGGCTGGCCAGCAGCGCGACCGACGCCTGCGCGCCGATCCGCTCCGCCAACGGCCCCGCCACGAACGACCCCGCGGGCATCGCCACGAACGATCCCAGCGCGTCGTAGGAGTACACCCGCGACAGCCGGTCCGGGGGCACGTTCTCCTGGACGGACACCTCCCAGGCCACACCGAACTGCTCCACGGCCACGCCCGCCACGAACATCGCGGCCAGGAGCGGGAGCAGCGGGGCCTGGAGCGACAACGCGTACAGCGGCACGGTCTGCACCAGGATCAGCGCGACGCCGAACAGCAGCGCCCGGTTGGGCTGCCACCGGGCGGCCAGGGCGCCGCCGACCAGGAGCCCCACGGCGTTGACCGCCATGAGCAGGCCCCACTCCGTCCGGCCGAAGGCCGTGTCGGCGATCGCCGGGCCCAGGACGGACACCGACGCCGTCCACGAGGCGTTGACCACCATGAACTGCGCCACGACGATCCACACCCAGCGGCGGGCGGTGAACTCGCTCCACCCCTCCGCCAGGTCGCGCAGGACACCGGCGCCCTCCGCGCCCTCCGTGCCCTGCGGGCCCGTACCGTCCGGAACCCGGAGGAAGACGAAGGCCACTCCCGCCGCGGTGAACAGCGCCGCGTCCGCGGCGATCGCCCACCCGGCACCCGCCGCGCCCACGACCACGCCGCCCAGGGCCGCCCCGGCGAACATGCCCGTGTGCGTGCCGACCCGCAGCATCGCGTTGGCCGGGCGCAGCAGCCAGGGAGGGACGGTCTGCGGGGTCAGCGCCGCCGCGGCGGGGAGGTTGGCGGCGCCCGCCGCGCCGTTGAGCAGGCTCAGGCCGACCATGAGGGGCAGGGACGAGGCCCCGGTGAGCAGGGTCAGGGCCAGCAGGCCCTGGCTGCCGGCGGCGAGCGCGCAGCCGCCGCGCAGCACCAGTGACCGGGGGAGCCGGTCGGCGATCACCCCGCCCAGGAGCAGCAGGCACACGTTGGCCAGCGACCGGGCGCCCACCACCAGCCCCACGTTCACCAGGGAACCGGTCGTGTCCAGCACGGCGAAGGCCAGCGCCACCGAGGCCATCCCGTTGCCCAGGTACATCAGGGAGCGGCCGAGGGCCAGGGCACGAAACGCCGGATGCCGCAACGGGGAGAGGACACCCGTTCCCGACCGCCCGCCTCCCCCGCCGTCCGCCGACCGCCCCGCGGACGCCCGCGGGGCGGTGCCGTCTCCTCCCGTCACGCGCCGTGTCCCCCTCCCGACCGAACTCCCGACCGGAGCACGATGTCAGAGCGCGGGGAGGGGAGTCCACCGTTTTCTGCCTTCGGCGAAGACCGGTCCGGCCGGGGCGGCCGTCGGCTCAGCCGGGGGCGTCGGTCGCCCGGGGGTCGTAGGTCTCCCCGGTGATCGGGTTGGTGGCCAGACCGGTGGTGACGTCGTAGTCCACGTCCATCCCCAGGTCGGGGTCGTGCAGCAGGCCGGTCTCGGGGTTGCGGAGCAGACCCGAGACGGGGTCGATCTCCCAGCCGGTCACCGGGTCGATCTCCGGGGCGGCCGGCGGCTCCGTGGAGGGGGCGGCGGAGGGTTCGGGGGTGGCCCCCGGCTCGGCGCCGGTCTCGGGCGTCGGGTCCGCCTCGGGCTCGGACTCCTCCTGGATCTCCTGCTCCTCGGCGATGACCTCGCTGCGGCCGAGCTGGGACTCCGCGCCGCCCTCCGGGTCGAGCTGGCCCCAGCTCACCAGGGCCAGGATGAGGATGCCCAGGCCCACGCGGTAGTAGACGAACGGCATGAAGCTGTGGGTGGAGATGAACCTCATCAGCCAGGCGATGACGACGAAGCCGACGACGCCCGCGATGACCGTGCCCACGATGGTCGCCCCCCACCCGGCGTACTCGTCGCCGCCGATGTCGGTGAGCTTGTACAGGCCCGCGCCGAAGACCGCGGGCAGCGCCAGCAGGAAGGAGTACTCGGCGGCGTCCTTGCGGGTGAAGCCGAGCAGCATCCCGCCGGTGAGCGTGCCGCCCGAGCGGGAGACGCCAGGGATCAGCGCCAGCGACTGGAAGAGACCGAAGGTCAGGCCCCGGGAGATGGTGAGGTCCTCCAGGGTCCGGTGCTTGCGCGTGTACTTGTCGGCGAGGCCGAGGATGACGCCGAAGACGATCAGGTTCAGCGCGACCAGGCGCAGGTCGCGGAACACGCTGTCGATCTGCTCCTCCAGCAGCAGGCCCAGGACCACGATGGGGATCGAGCCCAGGATGACGTACCAGCCCATGCGGGCGTTGACGTCACCGCGCAGCTCTCGGACGAACAGCGACCTCGTCCACGTCGACAGGATCGCCCAGATACGTTGCCGGAAGTAGATCAGCACGGCCAGTTCCGTGCCGAGCTGGCTGACGGCGGTGAAGGCCGCGCCGGGGTCGGGCCAGCCGAACAGCGCCGACACCACGCGCAGGTGACCGCTGGAGGAGATCGGTAGGAATTCCGTCAGCCCTTGGACCAGGCCAAGGACGATCGCTTCGAACAGGGACATGTCGGTGGTCGCTCCGTGATGGAAGCCCTCGGCCGGAGGCAGCCGGGGCGCGCACGGCGAAGGGGCCGCGGCGGTATCTGGAAGGGGTGACCTGGGCAGCCTACCCAGAGTCGCGCGCGGCTCGTGTCACGGGCGGGACGAACCGGGACCCAACACCCAGCTGCGCCCCTCGGCGGCGAGCTTCTCCACGAGCGTGGCGCTGTCGTGCTCCTTGGCGAACAGGTGTTCCGGCCGGGTGATCGGCACGATCCACAGCCACCGCACCGGATCGCCCTGGAAGGTGAGCCCCGAGGTGTCCGGCGGCCGGTGGTCGGGCCGCGTCACCAGCGCGGACGGGTCCTCCAACAGCAGCACCGCCCCCGCGTCCCCGCGCATCGCACGGTCCTCGGGGTTGTCCAGCCACTTGACCGTGTGACCGGTTCCGAACCACGTCACCGCACGCCAGGGGAACGCGCCGATCCACCGGAAGATCCGTGCGGCCCGGTGCGCGGGCATCGTCGTGGCCAGTGCCAGTTCCACCCGGGCGTGCTGGGAGGTGTTGGCCATGTACCGGTCCAGCGTGGGCATGCGCTGCCCGCACATGCCCACGGTGGACAACACCGTGAACGGGCGCTCGGCGGTCGGCGGCCGCTCCGAGAGCCGCAGCAGCGGCGGGTGGCCGTCGGACACGTCCCAGTAGTGCCCGGGCGCGCCGAGGCGGCGGTTCAGGTGGCTGAGCACCGTGCGCTGCACACTCCGCCACGCACCCGCCGCCCGCCGCCAGTCCCAGTAGGCCTCGGCGTGCACCACCCGCGGCCACAGCTGGTCGCGCACCGAGTCCAGGTCCCAGGCGAAGGCGCTGCGTCCGATCGCCTCCCGGGCGTACCCGGGGAGCCCGCTGTCGGCCTCGGCCCAGCCGGGGATCACCGCGAGCAGCCCCTCCTCGTCGAGCAGGGCGACCCCGTCCCCCTCCTCGAACCACACGGCGCGCAGGCGCGCGGGGTCGAAGCGCGGACGTCCCTGCGGGTGCTTGGTGTAGGACTCGGGCATCAGCGGGGCGCGGCCCTCGAACAGGCCGCCCTCCTCGCCCGCCACCGGGGCGACGTCGTGGTTGGCCAGCCAGACGGGGACGCGGATTCGGCCGCGCGCGTCGAGCAGGTAGGCGGCCGTGGTGCGGGAGTCGCACTCGACGACGACCCGGCGGCTCTGGTAGGGGCTGACCTCGTCGAGCAGGACGTCGATCCCTGTCACCGGCCCTCCCACGCGCCGTACCCGTGTTGTCGCCCGCGTCCGGCGCCGAACCAGCCCGGTCCGTCCGGACAGTGCGTAGAATCGACGGTAGTGCCCTGACCGGCGGAGCCGCACCGCAAGCCGCGTATAGGTCGTATAACGACCGGCACGCGCGCCTGACCACCGGCGAGCGCGCCGTCCCGCACCGGGCCCAGACCACCGACGCCACTCCCTTACGGATACCTATGCCCGCCGAGCTCACCTTCGTCGCCCCTCGCCGCGCCCAGCCGCCGCGGCACCTCGCCGACCTCAGCCCCGAGGAGCGGGCCGAGGTCGTCGCGGGCCTGGGGGAGAAGCCCTTCCGTGCCAAGCAGCTCGCCAAGCACTACTTCGGCCACCTGGAGTCGGACACCTCGGCGATGACCGACCTGCCCGAGGCGTCCAGGGAGAGGCTGGGGGAGGCGCTGCTGCCGACCCTGCTCACACCGGTCCGGCACATCACCTGCGACAACGGGATGACCCGCAAGACCCTGTGGAGGGCCTTCGACGGGGTGATGTTCGAGTCGGTGCTCATGCGCTACCCGGACCGCGTCACCCTGTGCATCTCCTCCCAGGCCGGATGCGGCATGAACTGCCCGTTCTGCGCCACCGGGCAGGCGGGGCTCACCCGCAACCTGTCCACCGGCGAGATCGTCGACCAGGTGGTGGCCAGCGCCCGCGACCTGGCGCGCGGCGAGGTCGCCGGGGGGCCGGGCCGGATCAGCAACATCGTCTTCATGGGCATGGGCGAGCCCATGGCCAACTACAAGCGGGTGCTCCAGACGGTCCGCCGGATCACCGACCCGGTCCCCAACGGCCTGGGCATCTCCCAGCGCGGCGTCACGGTGTCCACGGTCGGGCTGGTGCCCGCGATCGAGAAGCTCACCGCGGAGAGGATGCAGGTGCGCCTGGCGATCTCCCTGCACGCCCCCGACGACGAGCTGCGTGACGAGCTGGTGCCGATCAACACCCGCTGGAAGGTCGCCGAGGTCCTGGACGCCGCGTGGCGGTACGCCGGGACCACCGGCCGCCGGGTGTCGATCGAGTACGCGCTGATCAAGGACATCAACGACCAGGCGTGGCGGGCCGACCTGCTCGGCGAGCTGCTCAAGGGCCACCTGGTGCACGTCAACCTCATCCCGCTCAACCCCACGCCGGGCTCCAAGTGGACGGCCTCGCGCCCTGAGGACGAGCGCGAGTTCGTCCGGCGGCTCCAGTCGCACGGGGTGTCGGTCACCGTCCGCGACACGCGCGGCCAGGAGATCGACGGGGCGTGCGGGCAGCTCGCCGCGGCCGAGCGCTGAGCGGCGCGACCGCCGGGACGGCCCCGTGACCGAGACCCTGCTGGCCTTCGTGGTCGCCGCCGTCTCCGGCCTGGTCCCGGTCATCAACATCGAGGTGTACCTGGTGGGCGCCGTCGCCCTGACCGACGACGGCGCCCTCACCGCGATGGCGGTCGCCGCCGGTCTGGGGCAGACCCTGGGCAAGCTGCCCTACTACTACGTGGGCCGGGGCACGATCTCCACGCCGTGGCTGCGCCGGAAGGCCCAGACCCCCGGACGCTGGACGGAGCGGGTGGCGCGCTGGCGGCGCAGGGCCGAGGAACAGCCGGTGTGGGGCGCCGGGCTGGTCGCGCTCAGCTCGTTCGCGAGTGTTCCGCCGTTCGTGGTGGTCTCGGTGCTCGCGGGTGTGGTGAGGCAGAGCGTCGTGGTGTTCTTCCTGGTCACGTGGGTCACCCGGACCGCCCGTTTCCTCGTGGTGGTGTTCGCGCCCGCCTGGGCGATGTCGTTCCTGCCGGGGTGACCCGGGGCGCCCCCGCTCACCGCGGACCGGGCGCCCGGTCGGCCAGGCGGACCAGGGCCGCGACCAGCTCCGGGCCGTGCACGAGCGCGGCGTCGTTGTGGTCGGCGCCCGCCACCACGACCTCCTCGACCAACCGCGGACTGGCGGCGGCCACCGCGCGGCTCTGCTCGGGCGGGACGATCCGGTCCTGTCCGCCGAGGACGACGGTCGTGGGGCGGTCGATCCGCGCCACGGTCGCGCGCACCGGGTACCGGTCCCGGAGCAGGGCCCGGACCGGCAGGAACGGGTAGTGGTGGGCGGCGACGTCGGCGAGCGAGGTGAACGGGGAGCGCAGCAGGAGGGCCGCGGGCGGACGCTCCGCGGCGAGCCCGCTGAGCACGGCGGCGCCGAGGCTCTCCCCGAGGTAGACGGTCCTGTCCGGGGTGTGCCCGAGCGCGACGAGGGCATCGGAGGCGGCCCGGGCGTCCGAGGCCAGGCCGCCCTCGGAGGGCCTGCCCGGGTTGCCGCCGTAGCCCCGGTAGTCGAAGAGGAGGACGGTGAACCCCTCGTCGGCCAGAGCGCGCGCCAGCGGAGCCCGGGTCTCCCGGTTACCGGAGTTGCCGTTGGCCACCAGCACCGCCGTGCCGCGGTCGGCGCCGCGCGGGGGGACCAGCCACGCGCCCAGTTCGAGCCCGTCGCCGGTGCGCAGGCGTAGGTCCCGCGCACCGGAGACGACCTCGGCGGCGGGTGGCGGCGCGCCGCCCGTGGGCAGGTAGACGAGCCAGCGCTGCATACCCCACATGAGACCTCCGAGCAGGATGAGGACGGTGGCGGCGGCGACCGCCACGGTGACGGCGCGGCGCGGCGCGCCCCGGTGTCGGCTCGCGCCGTCCGTCCCGGACACGGTGCCCCCTTCCACGGGTCCCTGTCGTAGGGAGTACCCGGTGCTCGCACCCGGGGCGGACGGGGCCGCACCCGGGGGCGAGCGACAGCGACCGCGGGCCGCTCAGGCGCCGACCAGGTCGCGGCGGCGGAAACCGCCCAGGCCCGCCGCGGCGGCGGCTCCGGCCACGGCCAGGACGGCGAGGAAGGGCACCGCGTCGAACTCCTCCGTCGGAGGCTGCGCCAGGAGCTGGAACGGACCGGCGTCCAGCAGCCACTCGGGCAGGTCCATGATCAGGCCGAAGACCGCCACGACCAGCCCGTAGCCGTACCAGGCCCACACCAGGCCGACCAGGCGCGGCGCGACCCCGAGCAGCAGGGTGGTCAGGCCGACGAACAGCAGCACCACGGGCAGTTGGGCGGCGCTCGCCTCGGCCACCGTGCGGATCCAGCCGGCGTCCTCGGTGACCAGACCCGCGCCGACCCCCATCGCCAGCCCGCCCAGGAGCAGCATCAGGGTCGCGGCCAGCACGCTGACCAGGACCGCCGACCCCATCCAGCGGATCCGGCCCACGGCGGCGGCCAGGGTCAGCTCGGCGCGTCCGGAGCTCTCCTCGGCGCGGGTGCGCAGGACGGACAGGACGGCGAAGGCGACCGTGGCCATCACCACGTAGAGGACGAGCATGCCGAGGAACCCCTCGGTCATGTTGGTCGCGTCCAGGCCCATGCGAGCCATGAGTTCGGGGTTCTGCCCGGCCATCACGTCGATCTCGGAGACGAGGGTGCCGAAGGACAGCGCGAACAGCGCCACGGCCGCCGTCCACACCGCGATCGACACGCGCTGCTGCCGCAGGTGCAGGGCGAACACCCCGGTGAGCAGGGGACCCGCCCCGGCAGGTCCCGGTCGTGCGGAGACCAGCCCGGCCCCCAGGTCGCGGCGGCCCGCCAGGGAGTAGGCGAGTGCGAACAGAACGGCGATGACCGGTGCGTACAGTGCCAGCGGCCACCAGCGCAGGTCGTCGAACATCCGGGTCTGCTGGGCCCAGGCGAAGGGCGAGAACCACGACGGGGCGCTGCCGCCGCGCTCGGCGATGTCGCCGACGACGCGGAACATGAACAGCACGCCCACGGCGAGGAAGGACAGCCCGCCGGCGCCGCGCGCGTGCTCGGACACCTGGGCGCACACGGCGGCGAGCGCCCCGAAGGTGATCCCGGCCAGCGCGACGCCCCCGCCGAAGGCCGCCGAGTCGGCCGCGGCCAGCCCGTTGCCCACCAGGACCAGGGTCAGGAGCCCCCCGATGACGGCGCAGACCAGGGCGTTGGTGGCGAGCGCGGCGGTCATCTGGGCGCTGGGGCCGAGCACGTTGGCGCGTAGCAGCTCGGCGCGCCCGCTCTCCTCCTCGGCCCGGGTGTGGCGGACCACGTGCAGGACGCTCATGACCGCCAGCGCGACCAGCAGGGTCTGGGTCATCTCGTTGGCGACCATCGCGCCGAGCCGGTACTCCTCCAGCCCGTATCCGGGCCCGCCGAAGACGATGCCGGTGGGCGTCGCCATGACGGCGGCGCGGGCCATCCGCTGCGCGGGCTCGGCGAACATCTCCGCCAGGGTCGGCACGGTCATGGCGAGCAGGCCGACCAGGGAGGCCGTCCAGACCGCCATCCGCAGCCGGTCGCGGCGCAGGACGAACCGGATCAGGTGTCCGGTCCCGGTGAGGGTGTTCACGCCGCGCCCCTCCCCGCACCGTTCCGGGCGGCCAGCTCGTCGCCGTAGTGGCGCAGGAACAGCTCCTCCAGGGAGGGCGGGTTGCTGACCAGCGAGCGGACGCCGAGTTCGGTCAGGGCGCGCAGGGCCTGATCCATCCGGTCGTTGTCGACGTCGAAGGTGACGCTGCCGCCGTCCACGGACAGGTCGTGCACGCCGGGCAGTCCGGCGAGCACGCCGGCGTCGCGGTCGGTGGTGGCGCGGACCGTGCAGCGGGTCAGGTGGCGCATCTCGTCGAGGGTGCCGGACTCGACAGTCCGCCCCCTGCGGATGATGGTCACGGTGTCGCAGAGCTTCTCGACCTCGGCCAGGATGTGGCTGGACAGCAGGACCGACCGGCCCTGGGCGCTGGCCTCGCGGACGCAGTCGGTGAAGACCGACTCCATGAGCGGGTCGAGCCCGGAGGTGGGCTCGTCGAGGATGAGCAGTTCGGCGTCGGAGGCCAGGGCGGCGACGAGGGCGACCTTCTGCCGGTTGCCCTTGGAGTAGGTGCGCGCCTTCTTGGTGGGGTCGAGCTCGAACCGGTCGAGCAGGTCCCGTCTGCGGACCGGGTCGACCGATCCGCGCAGCCGCCCGAGCAGGTCGATGGCCTGGCCGCCGGTGAGGTTCGGCCACAGCGCCACGTCGCCGGGCACGTAGGCCAGGCGGCGGTGCAGGTCGACGGCGTCCCGCCAGGGGTCGCCGCCGAGCAGTCGGGCGGTGCCGCCGTCGGCCCGGAGCAGGCCGAGCAGGACGCGGATGGTGGTGGACTTCCCGGCGCCGTTGGGGCCGAGGAACCCGGCCACCTGGCCGGGCTGGACGGTGAGGTCGAGGCCGTCGAGGGCCCTGACGCTTCCGAAGGACTTCTGCAGTCCGCGCACGTCGATCGCGGGTGAGGGCATGGGTGTCTCCTGGGGGGATGACGCGTGGGCGGTGGACGTGGTCGTGGGCGTGGCCGGTTCAGGACGGTTCCTCCGGCGGGTCGCTCACGTACAGGAGGTAGGCGTCGAGCATCGAACGGTCGGTGAACAGGCCCTCGGTGTACAGCTCCAGGGCCGGGAGGGTGAACTCCTCCGACCATTCGCGGATGACCCTGCGGAAGTCGACGTCGGGGCCGGGGTGGCGCAGGGTGATGAGCAACAGCAGCGACCCGCCGCCGGTCGCGGCGAGCCACCGGGCCCTGGCCTCGGGGTCCCGGCTCGGACGGACGGTGCCCGCCCTCACCCCGGCGTCGAGGTAGGTCTGGACGTCGGCGGCCATGTGCTCGTACAGGGTGCGGGCCAGGTCCCCTCCGGTCTGCAGGCACCGGAAGAGGAAGCCCAGGTACGGGGCGAACTCCTCGGCCTCGGCGAGGTGGTTCAGGACGGTTCTGTGGTCGGCGTCGGTGTCGGTGACGGAGGCGGTCTTGACCTCGCGGACGACGCGCGTGACGTGCTCCTCGCAGGCGGCGCGCAGTTTGGCTTTGCTGCCGAAGTGGTGCATGACGAGCGCGGGGGAGACCCCGGCGCGTTCGGCGATCTCGCGGACCGGGACGTCGAACCCCCGCTGTCCGAAGCAGTCGATGGCGGCGTCGCGGATGCGCGCGCGTGCGGTGAGGTCCTCCGCGCGGTCCGGCGGCCTCCGGGAAGGTGAATCCATGTTCACCAGACTAAACGCATGTTCAGTATGCTGGCAATGCGTTCAGCCGTCCGGGTTCGCCGAAGTGGGGGAACCGTCCCGCCCCGGTCCCCGTAGACTGCGGGGCACGGTCCGGGGCGCCCCAGACGCTCCGGCGTCGAGGAGGGAGGCACCCATGGTGCGGATCGCGGTCGCCCAGTTCGCGCCGGGCCAGGACAAGGCGGAGAACGCGCGCTCGGTCGCCGAACTGGCGGCGCGGGGCGCGGCCGAGGGCGCCGACGTCGTGCTGCTGCCCGAGTACACGATGTTCACCGCGCCGCGGACCGACCACCGGTACGTGAAGTCCGCCGAGCCCCTGGACGGTCCCTTCCTCTCCGCCGCCGCGGACACGGCCCGCGCGGAGGGCGTGCACCTGGTGCTGGGGGTCAACGAGGAGACCGTCGCCGAGGACGAGGCGGGCGAGGCCACCCACTTCGTCAACACGCTCGTCGCCCTCGGCCCGGACGGGGGGCGACGCGCGCTCTACCGCAAGATCCACCTCTACGACGCGTTCGGCGTCCGCGAGTCGGACGTGGTCCGCCCCGGGCCGATCGAGGAGCCGGAGACCTTCACCGTCGACGGCGTCGTCCTCGGTCTCCAGACCTGCTACGACCTGCGGTTCCCGGAGGTGACGCGGCGCATCGCCGACGCGGGGGCGCACGTGGTGCTGCTGGCCGCCCAGTGGGTTCCGGGTCCGTTGAAGGAGGACCACTGGCGCACGCTGGCGCGGGCGCGGGCGATCGAGAACACCGTCTACGTCGCGGCGGCGGGGCAGGCGGCGCCGTCGGGGTCGGGCGGGAGCATGGTGGTCGACCCGATGGGCACGCCGGTCGCCGCGCTGGGGGAGCAGCGCTTCGCGGTCGCCTCCGCGGAGGTTTCGGCCGCCCGGGTTGAGGAGGTTCGGACCGTCAATCCGGCCCTGTCGCTGCGCCGGTTCGCGGTTACGCCGCGCGAGCTGAGCTGAGGTCCCGTACCCCTACTACTCAGTAGGCATCGGGCAAACCAGATGAATCCACATCTCTCAACGGGGGTCTTCCCAGGGTTCGTTACTTAGGGTTATGATTTACGTGCACGGAGTGATTTGGATCGGTCCGGACACTTCCCAGTGCCGGGAGCCTCTGATTCGCTAAAGAGCCGGTAACTATCGGCCCGCCAGACTGTCCTAAACCACGGGGGGAGCAAGGACATTGCGCGGAACGAGCACGGTGTGTGCGACGAGTGCACGGCCTGACGACACGTCGGAAACCTACGTCTACGACCCGGAGGCGCTGACGGGGGCCCAGCGCATGGGGGACGCCTGCGCCGTCTGCCACACCCAGTGGCCCCGGCCCCGCCGGTTCCTGGGGCGGACGCCGGACGGATGCCACGTGTTCGGATGCCAGGAGTGCGCGGACCTCGTCGGCGCGGGGCCCGGAGCGGCCCCCGACCGGCCGGTGTACGCCGCCCGTTAGCCGACGCGGTCGCGCTCCGGGTCCAGGGGGAGAGTCGGACCCGGAGCGCTTCCGCCGACGCGCCCGCTTCCATGGGGAGGAGGGGAATTGAGCGCGTCCTTCCAGGATGGTCTCCGCGTCCTCCTCCGCGACCACTCCCGGTGAGGAGCGGTCGCCACCAACGATACTCCGTGTTGTCCGCGATCGACCGTCAGTAAGAGAGATCCGTCCCGATTTCCTGTTAGGCGGCCCTAACCGTTCGTGGGGAAGCCCAGGTTGACGCCGCCCTCCGGACGCTTGCCCGGGTCCGTCCAGCGGGCGGTGACCGCCTTGGTCCGGGTGTAGAAGTGCACACCCTCGGTGCCGTGCGCGTGCGAGTCGCCGAACAGCGACTGCTTCCACCCGCCGAACGAGTAGTAGGCCATCGGCACCGGGATCGGCACGTTGATGCCGACCATGCCGACCTGGATCTCGTTCTGGAACCTCCGTGCCGCGCCGCCGTCGTTGGTGAAGATCGCGGTGCCGTTGCCGTACCGGTTGTCGTTGATCAGCCGGACGGCCTCGTCGTAGTCCGACACCCGCACCACGCTCAGCACCGGACCGAAGATCTCGTCGCGGTAGCAGTCCATCTCCGGGGTGACGTGGTCCAGCAGCGACGGGCCGAGCCAGAACCCGTCGGACTCCCCGCCCAGAACCGGGTGCACGCGGCCGTCGATGGCCAGCGTCGCGCCCTGCTCGACGCCCGACTCCAGGTAGGAGGCCACCTTGTCCCGGTGCTCCCGGGTGACCAGCGGCCCCATCTCGCTGCGGTCGTCGTCGCCCGGACCCACGCGCAGCCGCTCGACCCGCTCGCGGATCCGCGCGATCAGCTCGTCGGCTACCGAGTCCACGACCGCGATCGCGGAGATGGCCATGCAGCGCTCACCGGCCGAGCCGAACCCGGCCGAGACCGCCGAGTCGGCGGCCAGGTCCAGGTCGGCGTCGGGCAGCACGACCATGTGGTTCTTCGCGCCGCCCAGCGCCTGCACGCGCTTGCCGTTCGCGGCGGCGCGGGAGTAGATGTACTGGGCGATCGGGGTCGAACCCACGAAGCTGACCGCCGCCACGTCCGGGTGCTCCAGCAGGCCGTCCACCGCGACCTTGTCGCCCTGGAGCACGTTGAACACCCCGTCGGGCAGCCCGGCCTCGGCCCACAGCTCGGCGAGCAGCAGGGACGCCGACGGGTCCTTCTCACTGGGCTTGAGCACGAAGGTGTTGCCGCAGGCGATCGCGACCGGGAACATCCACATCGGGACCATCGCCGGGAAGTTGAACGGGGTGATCCCGGCGACCACGCCCAGCGGCTGGAGGATGGAGTAGGAGTCCACGCCCGTGGACACGTTCTCGGAGTAGCCGCCCTTGAGCAGGTGCGGGATGCCGCAGGCGAAGTCGACGACCTCCAGGCCGCGCGCCACCTCGCCCGCGGCGTCGGAGACGACCTTGCCGTGCTCGGCGCTGATCGCCTCGGCGAGGCGGTCGCTGTTGGCGCGCACCAGCTCACGGAAGCGGAACAGGACCTGGACCCGCTTGGACAGCGACGTGTCGCGCCAGCCGGGGAAGGCCTCCCTCGCCGAGCGCACGGCGGCGTCGATCTCGGCCGGTCCGGCCAGGTCGACCGTGCCGGACACCTTGCCGGTCGCCGGGTTGTACACGTCCGCGCGGCGCTCCGCGGGACCCTGGTGGCGGGCTCCGCCGATCCAGTGGGTGACGTTCTCGCTCATGCGTTCCTTCTCCATCGAGTACCGGTCGTCCACAGGCGGCCAGCCCGGGACTGGCGCGCCCGCGGCGCACCGTGTTTGCTTGTTGACAAGGGGGCACAGCGGCCGCCGACCCCGTGCCGCCCCTCAGAACCCTCAGGCCTCGGCGTCGACCGCGCGCACCGCGTCCAGGAGCAGGTCGCGGCCCTCGGCCGCCTCCTCGGCGGACAGGGTCAGCGGCGGGGCCATCCGCAGCACGTTGCCGTGCACGCCGCCCTTGCCGACCAGCAGCCCGCGCTCACGCGTGGCCTCCAGGACCCGGCCGGCCAGCTCCGAGGACGGGGCGCCGGTGTCCGGGTCGACCATCTCCACCGCGAACATCAGACCCTTGCCGCGCACGTCGCTGACGCTGGGCAGGTCGGTCAGCGGGCGCAGACCGTCGATGATCAGCCCGCCCTGGCGCAGCGCGTTGCCCTGCAGGTCGTGCTCCAGCACGTAGTCGAGGGTCGCCCCGGCCGCCGCCATCGACACCGGGTTGCCGCCGAACGTGGCCACACCCAGCGCGTGCAGGCGGTCCATCAGGTCCCCGCGCGCCACGACGCCGCCGACCGCGAAACCGTTGCCCAGGCCCTTGGCGAAGGTCATCGCGTCCGGGGTGACACCGTGGTTGCCGATCCCGAAGAAGCTCGTCCCGGTGCGGCCCCACCCGGTCTGGACCTCGTCGGCGACGAACAGGATGCCGTGCTCGTCGAGGACCTCCTTGTAGGCGGCGTACAGGCCGTCCGGCGGCATCGCGAAGCCGCCCACGCCCTGGATCGGCTCGGCGATCAGACACGCGACGTTGGGCGCGGTGGTGTCCAGGACGTCGCGCAGGTCGGCGACGCAGGCGGTGATGTACTCCTGCTCCGACATGCCCCGGAAGGCCGGGGCGCCGCGGTCGGTGCCGTGCAGGTAGTGGACGTTGAGCGGCGACAGGGAGGAGTTCTTCCAGCCCCGGTTGCCGGTCACGGCCACGGTGCCGAACGAGCGGCCGTGGTAGCTGCCGCGCATGGCCAGCACCTCGTCGCTGCCGCGCGCGTAGGTCGCCAGGAGCAGGGCGGTCTCGTTGGCCTCGGTGCCGGAGTTGGTGAAGAAGACCTTGGCGTCGGGGATCCCGGACAGCCGGGCGATCTTCTCGGCCAGCTCGACCTGGCCGCGGATGAGGTAGAGGGTGGAGGTGTGCACGACACCCTTGGCGATCTGACGCTCCACGGCCTCGCGGACCTCGGCCACGTCGTAGCCGATCATGTTGGTCACGATGCCCGTGAAGAAGTCGAGGTAGGTGCGGCCCTCGGCGTCCGTGACGCGTGACCCCTTGCCGCTGACGATCTCCAGCGGGGTCTCGTAGTACAGGGGCAGCCAGGAGGGCATGACCGCGCGGTGGCGCGAGAGAAGTTCCGACATGACCCCAGTCTCGCCGCGCCCCCACCGGATGACCAGGATCACCATGTTGACAACATGGTGGCTGGTTTTACGGTGTGTAAGCCGCGACGGAAGACGCAGTTGCCGTGGTCAGATGGTCGGCCGCCGGTGCAGGATGTAAGGATCCAGGGTTCGGAACCTGACAGTGCGTCCTAGTATGGGAGGGTGCTTCCCACTCTCGCCGAGGTCCTCCAGCTGCCCGCCCTCCAACGCGCCCGCCCGCGCGTCGTGGTCGGCTCCGACCGGCTGGACGTCCCCGTGCGCTGGGTCCACATCGCCGAGGTCACCGACCTGGCCCACCTGCTGCGCGGCGGCGAGCTGGTGCTCAGCACGGGCATCGCCATGCCCGACGACCCCGACGCCCTGCGCCGCTACATCGACGACCTCGCCAACGCGGGGGTCAGCGGTATCGCGGTCGAGCTCGGCCGCAAGTACCACGCCGAACTCCCGCCCGCCTTCCTGGACGCCGCGCGCGACGCCGGGGTGCCCGTCGTCCTGCTCGACCGCGAGGCGCGGTTCGTCGAGATCACCGAGGCCGTGCACATCCGCGTCGTCAACGAGCAGCTGGAGGAGTTGCGCGAGTCGGAGAAACTGCACTCGGTCTTCACCCAGCTGTCGGTGGAGGGCGCCGACAGCGCCCAGATCCTGCACGAGGTCGCCCAGCTGTCCGGCTGCCCCGTGGTGCTGGAGAACCTCACCCACCAGGTCCTGGCCTGCGACCTCAACGGAGAGGACCCCGGCACGCTGCTCACCTCGTGGGAGAGCCGCTCACGCGCGATCCGCTCGGGCAGCCACACCGTCCACGCGCCCAGCACCGGCTGGCTGGTCACCACCGTCGGCGCGCGCGGCCAGGACTGGGGGCGCCTGATCCTCATCGTCGGCGCGAGCCCCACCCGGCGCCAGAGCATGCTCATCGAACGCGCCGCCACCACGCTGGCGCTCGGTCGGCTGCTGGAGCGCCACCAGGAGAGCCTGGAGCGCCAGACGCACCGCACGATCATCTCCGGCATCATCGACCGCGCCTACTCCGATCCGGAGGAGGCGCTGGTCAGGGCGCGCGCGGTCGGTGTGCCGCTCAAGGGGCGCGAACTGGTCGGGCTGGTCCTGCGACTGCGCGAGAGCGGGACCGGGCTGGCGGGGCAGGCCCGGCTGTCCGACACCGCCGAGGGCGCCGCGCGCGCCTGCCGCGAGCTGCGCCTGCCCGCGCTGGTGGGTTCGCTCGACGACCTGCGCGTGGGCATCCTGCTGCCGCTGTCCGGCAAGCAGCGGCTGGAGCCGACCCTGCACATGCTCGCCGACCGGGTGCGCAACGCGATCGGGGACGCCGCCGTGCTGGCCGTGGGTTCGTCGGCGGACGGCATCCGCGAGGTGCGCCGGTCCTTCCTGGAGGCGCGGCAGGTCGGCGACGTGGCCGTCCGCCAGAACGACCAGCGCCCCTTCTACCGGCTCCCCGACCTGCACCTGCGCGGGCTGCTGCACCTGTTCCGCGACGACGAGCGCCTCCAGACCTACGTCGAGCGCGAACTCGGTCCGCTGCTCGACCACGACGCCCGGCACGGTGACGACCTCACCGACATGCTCCGCCGCTACCTGGGCGCGGGACGCAACAAGGCGCTCGCCGCCAGCCGGGCCCACCTGTCCAGACCCGCCTTCTACGAACGGCTGCGGCGTATCTCCAACATCCTCGACGCCGACCTGGAATCCGTGGAGACCTGCCTGTCGCTGCACGTGGCCCTGTTGTCCCTGGACTCGGTGCGAGACGACCGCTGACCTGGGGAGACGCCGGGTTTCCCGGTTCGGTCCCCACCCGGGAAACACCCGTGCAGTAACGTGGAATCCGTCGTTGGCGGCTGACGCATCGGCGAATTCCACAAGTCCCCAGGCCAGAATTCATCGGATTCTTGCGGACGCAAGCGGAGGATCATGTGACCCACCAGGCGGACTCCGGTCCCGCACGCAGGAACAACGGCGTCGTCCTCGACGACACGGCCAAGCGCATCATCGAGCTCCTCCAGGAGGACGGGCGCCGGTCCTACGCCTCCATCGGCAAACTCGTGGGCCTGTCCGAGGCGGCGGTGCGCCAGCGCGTCCAGCGCCTCCTGGAGGCCGGGGTCGTCCAGGTGGTGGGCGTGACCGACCCGATGATGCTGGGCTTCAGCCGCCAGGCGATGATCGGCGTCCGCACCAACGGCGACCTCAACACGGCGGCCGACGCCATCTCCGACATCCCGGGCGTGGAGTACGTGGTGATCACCGCGGGCTCGTTCGACCTGCTGGTGGAGGTCGTCGCCGAGGACGACCCCCGGCTGCTGGAGATCCTGGCCGACATCCGCGCCATCGACACGGTGGACACCACGGAGACCTTCCTCTACCTCAAGCTCCGCAAGCAGACCTACGCCTGGGGCACGCGCTAGACGGAGCCCGGAGTGGCCCCGTCCGCGCCCAACGAGACGCGCGGACGGGGCCGTGCCTTGGCGAGATCACGGAGGACGCGGCATACCAGAGCCTGTTGCGTGCGGCCGTGATCGGGCGATGTCCGCCAAGGTGGTCCGTTCGGGCGGGGCGCTCCACGTCGTCGGGGAGCGCCCCGCACCGGTCAGAGCTGGGCGAAGGCCTCGTCGAGGATGTCCAGCCCCTCGTTCAGGAGCTCGTCGGAGATGACCAGCGGCGGCAGCATCCGGATGACGTTGCCGTAGGTGCCCGCGCTCAGCAGGATCAGACCCTGCTGGTGGGCGTGGGACAGCACCTTGCCCAGCGCCTCCGGGTTGGGCGTCTTGTCCCCGTCCTTGACCAGCTCGATCGCGACCATCGCGCCGCGGCCGCGCACGTCGCCGATGATGTCGTACTTGGCGGCCAGCTCACGCAGGCGGCCCAGCATCAGCTCGCCGATCCGGCGGGCGCGCTCGACCAGGCCGTCGGACTCGATGGCCTCCAGGGCGGCCAGCGCGGCGGCGCACGCGGCCGGGTTGCCTCCGTAGGTGCCGCCCAGACCGCCGCCGTGGACGGCGTCCATCAGCTCGGCGCGGCCGGTCACGGCGGCCAGCGGCAGACCGCCCGCGATGCCCTTGGCGGTGGTGATGAGGTCGGGGACGATCCCCTCGTGGTCGCAGGCGAACATGTCGCCGGTGCGGGCGAAACCGGTCTGGACCTCGTCGGCGACGAACACGATGCCGTTGGCGCGGCAGAAGTCCACGATCGCGGGCAGGAACCCGGCGCCCGGCTCGATGAAGCCGCCCTCACCCTGGATCGGCTCGATCACCACGGCGGCGACGTTCTCCGGGCCGATCTGCTTGGTGATCTGGTCGATGGCGGCCTTGGCGGCCTCGGGGCCGCAGTTCTCGGCGCCGGTCGCCCAGCGGTAGGGGTAGGCCATCGGCACGCGGTAGATCTCGCTCGCGAACGGCCCGAAGCCCTGCTTGTAGGGCATGTTCTTGGCGGTGAGGCCCATGGTGAGGTTGGTGCGGCCGTGGTAGGCGTGGTCGAAGACGACGACGGCCTGGCGGCCGGTGGCGCTGCGGGCGATCTTGACCGCGTTCTCCACCGCCTCGGCGCCGGAGTTGAGCAGGATCGAACGCTTCTCGTGGTCGCCCGGGGTGACGCGGTTCAGGGCCTCGCACACGTCCACGTACGCCTCGTACGGGTTGACCATGAAACACGTGTGGGTGAACCGGCCGAGCTGCTCGGCGGCGCGCTCGACGACGCGCGGGTCGGCGTTGCCGACGTTGGTCACCGCGATGCCGGAACCGAAGTCGATCAGGGCGTTGCCGTCGATGTCCTCGACGATCCCGCCGCCCGCGCGCTCGACGTAGACCGGCAGCACGCTGCCGACGCCCTGGGCGACCGCCGCCGACCGGCGCTCCTGGATCGCGCGGCTCTTCGGGCCGGGGATCTCCGTGACGATCCGACGTGACTGGACGACCTCGGACGTGGCCATGCGGCTGCCTCCTGTGAACGGGCTCGGGTGAGGGAGTCGATCCGACTGCCATGACCTTAGGCGGCACGGAACGGGTCATACATGGACACGGTGGATAATTGATCCAGGGACCTGCGCCAATGCGGCGCGCGACACGTGGACGGAGGGAGAACGGATGCCCCCGACCCTGGGCGCCCTGCTACGGACGCCGCGTCTGCGGCTGCGCCTGCTCAACGGCGAGGACCAGCTGGACCGGCGGGTCGCGTGGGTCGCGGTCAGCGAACTCACCGACCCCACCCCCTACCTGGCCGGGGGCGAACTCGTCCTGACCACCGGGGTCCGCTGGGCGGACAGCGACCCCGACCACCGCGACTACGTGCGCCGACTGGCCGAGCGGCGGGTGGCCGGGCTCGGGTTCGGGGTGGGCGTCGTCCTGGACGAGACCCCCCGCCCCCTGCGCGAGGCCGCCGCCGAGTTCGGGGTCCCCCTGGTCGAGGTCGCGCGGGAGACGCCGTTCATCGCGGTGGGCAAGGAGGTCTCCCGGCTGCTGGCCAAGGAGGAGTACGAGGGGCTCACCCGCGCCTTCGCGGCGCAGCGCGAACTCACGCGGGCGGCGCTGTCCGGGGCTCCGGAGATCGTCGACCGCCTCGCCCGCGACCTCGGCGGCCGGGTGCTCCTGCTCGGCGAGGACGGAGCCGTCAGACACGCGGCGCCCCCGGGCGCGCGACGGCACGCGGCCGTGGTCGCGGGCGAACTGCCCCGACTCCGCGAGGCGGGCGTGCGCGCCAGCGCCTCCGTGGAGTCGTCGGGCGAACGGGTGTCCGTCCAGCCCCTGGCCACGGGGCGGCGCGTGCGCGGTTACCTCGCCGTGGGGACCGCCGGACCCCTGGGATCGGACGAGCGCACCCTGGTCAACGCCGCGGTCTCCCTGCTCTCGCTCGAACTGGAACGCGGTGGTCGGGGCGCCTCCGCCCAGGTGGGGGAGGGCGTCCTCGTGGCCTTGCTGACCGGTGCGCTGGACCCGGGCCACGACGGTGCGGCCCCGCTGCGCGCGATGCTCCCGGACGAGCCGGTGGTGGTGGGCGTGGGCGACGCCGCCGGGGCGACCCACCCGCCCGAGGGCGTCCTCGTCGCCGAGCACGAGGGGCGCGCCCTGCTGCTGGCCGGGGCCCCGGCCCCGGGCGGCGTGATCCGCGAGGTGCTGGAGGGCCCGATCGGGGTGAGCGAGCCCGTGCTCTACGCCGACCTGGACACCGGCCTGGCCGCGGCCGAACACGCGCGCAGCGTCGCCCGGGAGGGGGACGGCGGTGTGGTGCGCGCGGGCGATCTGCCCGGCGGGCTGCTCGGCCTGGCGGAGACCCCGGTGGGGGTGCGCATGGCCGAGGACCTCCTCGCGCCGCTCACCGGCCAGCGCACGGGGGCCGAACTCCTGTCCTCGCTCCGCGCCTACCTGGCCAGTTCGGGCCGGTGGGACGCCGCGGCCGAGTCCCTGGGCATCCACCGGCACACCCTCCGCTACCGGATGACCCGCATCCGGGACCTGCTCCCCGGGGACCTCGACGACCCCGACTACCGGGCGGAGCTGTGGATCGCCCTGCGCGTGCTCGGGGTCGGGTGAGCCGTGTTCGCCCCGGGCCTGAGCTTTGGCCCGGGTTCGGGCACCTCGGGCCTGCGCTGCTCTTCGGCCCGCCCGTCGCCCTCCACCACCCTCAACGGACGCCTGCGGCGCGGTTCCTCCCCGCCCGGGGCGCCCTGGCCCGCGCGGCGGACACGAACCGCACAGGCGTTCGTCACCCAGCGTGAAAGTCGGGGGCGGTTTCCCCGTTCGGCCGGTCCAACCCCTCTCCTTCCACGACAATGGGCGTTGCTAGCGGGCGGTAATCACCCGATCACGGGGTGGCGGACCGGGGGGCGACGTGAGGTCACTGCGCGACGACGAACAGCAGATCGGCGGGCCGGACGGGCCCGGAGGGGTCGCCGGGGCGCCGGGCCCCGTCACCACCCAGGTCGGCCGGTCCGGGGTGGGGGCGGCCTCGCTGCGCTGGAAGCCCCCGATCGACCACGACGAGGTCCGTTCCGTCCTCGCCTACCTGCGCGCCTGCCTGAGCCGCGAGGCCGTGCACGCCCACGTCGTGCGACCCCACGACCTCGACTCCGACTCCTGCGCCTGCCTCCCGCCCGGCCCCGAACTCCTGTTCAGCGGCGCCCGGGACACCGTGCCCCTGCAACCGGCGGCGGCCCGGGTCCTGCATCTGGCCCAGACGCGCGGTCAGGCCCTCCGGTACGGCTACCCGTTGGTGGTCCTGGGGCAGGGGGACGACCGCGTCGCACTCCCGCTGCTCACCACGGACGTGCGCGCCGTGGACGAGCTCGACGGGCTCCCGCGCGAGCTCGGCCCGCGCCCCGAGACCGGGGCCGCGGTCCGCGCCGTCGGCCCGCCCGACGTCAACGCCGCCCTCCTCGCCCGGCTCGGCATCACCGACCCCGACGACCTGTTCGAGCTGCGCACCCGCCTGCGCACCGGAGCCCCCGACACGGTGCACCGCCCGGCGGCCGTCGCCGACCTCGCCGTGAAGGTGCGCACCCTGCTCTCCCGGCTGGAGGTCGAACGGATCGACGACATCGACCCCCTCGGCGCCCGGGGGCGGCCGACCGCCCCGGCCAACGGGGCCCACAACGTCGCCGTGCTCTTCCGCGCGGGCCCCGGCGGACAGCCCGACGGGGACGACCACGCACCCGGCTCCGTCGAGGGCGTCCTCGCCGACCTCGACCCCTCCGACCGGGACGGGCTCGACCCCGAGGCTGCCGTCAGCACCGCCCTGGAACCCTTCCTCGGCCGGTCCGCCAACGCCCGCCCCCTCCACCCGGACCAGGGCCGCCCCCCGACCGGGCGGACCGCCCGCAGGCCGCCCGCCCCCGTCACCCGGGAGCCGCAGGACACCGCCGCGGTGGTCCCCGTCTCAGCCGCGCCGCTCAACCAGTCCCAGTACGCGGTGCTGAGCGCCGCCATGCGCGACCAGCTCACCGTGGCGGCCACCCCGCCCGGCAGCGGCGCCCACGACCTGGTCGACGCCCTCGTCCGCACCGCCGTCAGCAACGGCCAGCGTGTCCTGCTCTGCGCGCGCACCGAGGGCGACCTCGCAGAGATCACCCGTCGCGCCGCCGTCGCGCCGGGCCACCCCGTCGTCCGCGTCGGCGGCCCCGAACACCGCGCGGCCGAGATCCGCCAGCTCAACCGGCTGCTGATCGACCACGCCGGGGCCTCGCCCCCGCCCGTGCCCGACACCCCCGACGGCGAACCCGCCTCGCACCGGGAAGACCTGGCCCACGACTGGGCGCGCGTCCGCCAGGCGTGGCGGGCCATGGACGTCATGGCCTCCGGCGGGCACGCGCTCGCCCGGCTCGCCGAGGAACGCGGCCGCAGCATCGCGTGCGGCTGGGACCCCGACGCCCTGTTCACCCCCGAGCGCGGCGGCCCCGAGTACTGGCTGCACCGGGCCGAACGGGCGGGGGCGGGCGGGTTCGTCGGCCTCCAGCACCGGGCCGCCATCCGTCGGGAACTGGGGGTGAGCACCGACCCCGACAGCCTGGCCCGGCTGTGCGCGGTCGCCCGCATGGAGAGCGAGTGGCGGTCGGCGGTCGACCAGCGAACCCGCTGCGCCCCGCTCGGCGAGCTCACCAGCGCCCTGGCCGACGCCCTGGCCGGACACCGCAGGTCCAGCTCCGCCTGTCTGAGGGCGGCCACCGAACCGAGGCTCTGGCGCGGCCGGGCGGCGATCGAGAACCGCCTGGAGACCCTCAACTGGCACCACGGCACCGGCTGGCCGGGTGTGTCCAACCTGTTGGACACACTGCCCACGTGGATGTGCCGCACCGACCAGGTCCGCGCCCTGCCGCCGCAGGCCGCACTCTACGATCTGGTGATCGTGGTGGGGGCCGAGCGCACCCGGGCCGCCGAGGTGCTGCCCGCCCTCTACCGCGCGAGCCGGGCCGTCGTGCTCGGCGACCCCGCCCACCCGGGCCCGATGAGCGTGCTGGAGCCCGCCGAGGAGCGCCGGGCCCTGGCCGCCGCGGGGATGACCGCCGACCAGCTCGACGACCGGGGGCTGCGGCACGGGTCGGGGTCGGCGCTGCGGGCCGCCTACAAGGCCGCGCCGCCGCTGCTGTGGCTGGACGAGCACACGGGGGCGGCCCCGCCGCTCGCCGAGGCCGCCTCCCGGCACTGCTACGGGGGGCGGATCTCCGTCCGGACGGTCCCCGACCCGGCGGGCGGCCCCGTCTTCGAGTGGCACGACGTCCCCGGCACGTGCGAGGCGGCGCCCGGCGCCTCCTACGTCAACCGGGACGAGGCCTACCGCGTGGCGGTGGTGGTCGACGAGCTCGACGCCGAACTGCCCCCCGGCCAGGTGATCGCCGTGGTCGCCCCGACCCAGCCGCAGGTGGCGCTCATCCGCCGCCAACTCCGCCACCGCGACCCCCGCCACGACGTGCGGGTCGGCGGCCCCGACCTGCTCGACTGCGACCGGGACGCCGCCGACGTCACCGTCCTGTCGCCGATGCTGGCGGCCGCGGCCCCCGCCATCGCCGAACGCAGGGTGCTACGGATGATCCACCTGTGGTCGTCGGTGCTCACACGCACGCGCCGCCGGCTGGTGGTGGTCGGCGACCGCGGGTACTGGGTCGGCGGTGACGGGCCGCTGGCCGAGCTGGACACCCTGGTGTCCGGCGCGCGGACGGTGGCCGGGACCGACGCCGCCAGGGACGCCCTGGTGGACGAGCTGCGGGGCGCGGGCACCTCGGTGACCCTGCTCCAGACCGTGCAGGGCTGGACGGCGGACCTGGTCGTGCGCTTCGCCGCCCGGCGCCTGATCATCCTGCTCGACCGGGAGCCCGACGGGCGCGCCCTGCGCCATCTGGTCGTCCGGGGTGAGGCGCTCAACCGGGTCACCGGGGACCCCGTGGTCCTCGTCCCCGCCTGGCGGTGCCTGGCCGACCCCCGCGCCCTGGTCGAGGAGATCCTCGCCGCCTACTGACCGCGGGGCCGCCCCCGCCGCTCGGCCGCGCGGAACCCGTCCCGGGGGCGGGAGCGGCGGACTACGCTGATCGGAGCACGATGTCCGGGTCGCGGTGGTTCGTCCGCGCCCCGGGGCGCGGAGGGGAGAACACGGGTGCCTGAGGGCCACACGCTGCACCGGTTGGCGGCGCACTTCGACAAGACCTTCGGCGGCGGCGCGGTGCGCGCCTCCAGCCCGCAGGGCCGGTTCGCCGACGGAGCCGCGCGGGTGGACGGCCGGGTGCTCACCGAGAGCGAGGCACACGGCAAGCAGCTGTTCCTCGGCTTCGACTCGGGGGAGTGGCTGCGCGTGCACCTGGGCCTGTACGGGGCGTGGACCTTCGGCGACGCCGACGGCGAACGCCACCTGGGCGCGCCCCGCACCGAGGGCGCGGGCCGCCGCGCCCTGGAACGGGACGCCGAGGGCTTCGTCGTGCCGCCCGCTCCCACGGGCACCGTGCGCGCCCGGCTCGTGAACACCTCCGGCTGGGCCGACCTGCGCGGACCCTCGGCGTGCGAGGTGATCACCGAGGACGACAAACGCGCGGTCCAGGACAGGCTGGGACCCGACCCCCTGCGCGCCGACGCCGACCCCGAGCGGGCGTGGCGGACGGTGAGCCGCTCCCGGAGCAGCGTCGCGGTGCTGCTCATGCGGCAGGACGTCATCGCGGGCATCGGCAACATCTACCGGGCCGAGTCCCTGTTCCGGGCGGGGATCGACCCGCTCACCCCGGGCCGCGACCTCACCCGGGAGCAGTGGTCCGCGCTCTGGGCCGACCTGGTGTCCCTGCTCCGCGACGGTGTGCGCGACGGCTACATCATCACCACCCGTCCCGAGCACCGCCCCGACCCCGACGCCCGCCCGGTGCCCCGGCCGGACACGCTGTACGTGTGCTACCGCACGGGTGAGCCGTGCCGCGTGTGCGGGTCCCCGATCGCCGCCTCCGACCTGGCCGGACGCACCCTGTACTGGTGCCCCGGCTGCCAGCGCTGACCCGGAACCGCACACTTCTCGGCCCCGGTGGCGTAGACTCCCAGCCGCGTTCTTAACCGGTTCAGCTTTCACGTGTGCATGGGGGTGCGTTGGGGTCTCAGATGCGACGGCCGACCATCGTGGACATCGCCCGGGTGGCCGGGGTGTCCAAGGGGGCGGTGTCCTACGCGCTCAACGGCAAGCCGGGGGTGTCCGATCGGACGCGTCAGCGCATCCTGGACATCGCCCGCGACCTGGGCTGGGCCCCGAGCGGCCCCGCGCGCGCCCTGTCGCCCGGGGGCCGGGTCGGCGCGGTGGGGCTGGTCGTCGACCGCCCCGCGCCCGCCCTGGGCGTCGAGCCGTTCTTCATGCAGCTGGTGTCGGGGATCGAGACGGAGCTGACCGCGGCCGGGGTGGACCTGCTGCTCCACGTCACCGAGGACCAGGCGGAGGAGTTGGCCGCCTACCGGCGGTGGGCCGCCGAGCGGCGCGTGGACGGGGTGATCATGGTCGACCTGCGCACGGACGACCCCCGGGTCGCGGCCCTGGAGGAGCTGCCGCTGCCCGCGGTCGTCCTCGGCGGCCCGGAGGGCGTGGGCGGGCTGCCCTGTCTGCACTCCGACGAGACCGCCGCGATGCGTGAGGTGGTGCGCTACCTGGCCGCTCTCGGTCACCGCAGGATCGCGCGGATCGCCGGTCCGGAGGGTTTCCGGCACACCCGGGACCGGACCCGGGCCTTCCGAGAGGCGGCGGGCGAGGCCGGGCTGGCGGAGACGCGCACGGTGTACGCCGACTACACCGGCGAGGCGGCCACCCGGGCCACGCGCAGGCTCCTGGCCCTGGCGGAGCGGCCCACCGCGCTGGTCTACGACAACGACCTGATGGCCGTCGCGGGTCTCGGCGTGGCCCGGGAGATGGGCGTGGACGTCCCCTCCCGGCTGTCCATCGTGGCCTGGGACGACTCCGTCCTGTGCGGCCTGGTGCGCCCCTCGCTGACCGCCGTCGTCCGGGACACCGTCGCGTGCGGGCGCGAGGCGGCGCGGATGCTGCTCGGGAGGGTCGAGGGCGAGGCGGTCGCGAGCCGCCAGGCCCCGCCCGGGGAGCTGCACCCGCGCGCGAGCACCGGTCCGCTCGCCCCCTGAGGGGTGTTCCGGGGCGCCGTCTCCGGGGCGGATGCGCAGGTCCTCCCGTTACAAGCGGATAACGCCCGTGCTGCTGGGGATTGACGGGTATGACGCGGACATGCTGTTGTGGACGTCACTTACCCGGTTCAGCAACGGCCTTCCGCGCCCCAGATTGGGAGCGCTCCCACCCTGCCGTGCGACGGAGGGACCACCCCCACCCGAAGGCCGACCGGGGTCGAAGGAGGAGTCGTGATGAGAGCTCTGCGGGTTCCGGCCGCTCTCACGGCGTTGGCCCTGGCGGCCACGGCGTGTTCGGGCAGCGGCGGAGAAGAGGGAGGCTCGGGTGCCTATCCCCGGAACGAGACCCTGTACACCTCCGGCACCGCCTGGGGGCCGCCGGTCAGCTGGAACCCGTTCATGCGGGGCCAGTACGCGGTCGGCACCATCGGCCTGGTCTACGAACCGCTCTTCCTGTTCGACCCGATGGAGAACGAGTACATCCCCTGGCTCGCCGAGAGCGACGAGTGGGCCGCCGAGGACGTCCACGTGATCACCCTCCGCGAGGGGATCCAGTGGACCGACGGCGAGACCCTGGACGCTCAGGACGTCGTCACCACCCTCGAACTCGGCCAGATGGACGCGGTCCCCTACAGCAACGTGTGGGACTACGTCGAGAGCGTCGAGGCGACCGACGACCGGACGGTCACCGTCACCTTCTCGGAGCCCCGCCCGCAGGAGTGGATGAACTGGGCCTACGCGAACCCGATCGTCCCCGACCACATCTGGGCCGACAGCGGTGAGGACGACCTCGTCGACAGCCCCAACGAGGACCCGGTCGGCACCGGACCCTACGTCTACTCCGACCACGCCGACGACCGCATGGTCTGGGAGCGCAACGACGACTGGTGGGCGATCGAGCAGCTCGACCTGGACATGGACGCCCGCTACATCGTCGACATCGTCAACGCCTCCAACGAGGTGACGATGAACATGCTCGCCCAGGACGAGCTGGACCTGTCGAACAACTTCCTGCCCGGCATCGACCAGCAGCTCCGCAGCGACGAGACCCTCACCAGCTTCTACGACGGCCCGCCCTACATGAAGAGCGCCAACACCGCCTGGCTGGTGCTCAACCACGACCGCGAGCCGATGAACGACGTGGTCTTCCGCCAGGCGCTCGCGCGGGCCATCGACATCGACCAGATCATCGGGGGCCCCTACTCCAACCTGGTGGAGGCGGCCAACCCCACCGGCCTGCTCCCGAGCTGGGACCGGTACATCGACCACGAACTGGTCGCCGAGGCCGAGATCGGCTACGACCCCGACGAGGTCGTCGGCATGCTGGAGGAGGCCGGGTACCTGGACGAGGACGGCGACGGCTTCGTCGAGACGCCCGACGGCGACCCCATCGAACTGACCCTCATCGTCCCCTCCGGCTGGACCGACTGGATGGAGGCCGCGCGCCTCATCGCGGAGAACGCCCAGGCGGTCGGCATCAACGTCGAGGCGGAGTTCCCCGAGTTCGACCTGCTGGTGGACAACCGCAACTCCGGTGAGTTCGACATGCTCATCAACAACGAGCGCCAGCAGAGCAACACGCCCTGGACCTACTACGACTACCTCTTCCAGCTGCCGGTCCAGGAGCAGCAGACCACCGTCAACTTCGGCCGGTACGAGAACGAGGAGGTCTGGGAGCTGGTCGAGGAGTTCGCCGCCGTCCCGACCGACGACGTGGAGACCGCCGCCGAGATCAGCTCGCGGATCCAGGAGATCCAGCTGGCCGAGATGCCCGCCATCCCGCTCTGGTACAACGGCCTCTGGTCGCAGACGAGCAACGTGTACTGGACCAACTGGCCGAGCGAGCACGAGGACACCCCGAACTCCGCCGCCAGCCTCTGGAACGGCTGGCTGGAACTGGGCGGTGTGCTCACGCTCGCCGAGATCGAGCCGGTCGGCTAGCGGGCGCCCGAACCCCCACGGGGTGGGAGCGCTCCCCTTCCCGCCCCTCCCCGGCCCGGTCGGCCCCGGCGCACACGGCCGACCGGGCGGTCCCGGCGGTGTCCCCACCAGCGTGGTGCGGGCGCCGCCGGGACCCACGTCCGCCGTCCACTCCCGAAAGGTCAAGCGCGTGTGGCGCTACATCGGCCGCAAACTCGTCATCTACCTGTTGACGTTCGTCATCGCGGTCACCATCAACTGGATGATCCCCCGGTTCATGCCGGGTGACCCCGTACGCAGCATGCTCTCCCGCGCCTCGGTCAGCGACCCCCAGGCCCTGGAGCGCATGAACGCCTACTACAACGAGGTCTTCGGCTTCGACACCCCGCTCCACCAGCAGTACCTCAGCTTCTGGGGCGGACTCCTCCGGGGCGACCTGGGCGTCAGCATCATGCTGTACCCGGAGCCGGTCACCGACGTCATCATGCGGTCCGTCCCCTACACCCTGGCGGTCCTGCTCCCGGCCATCCTGATCAGCTGGGTCGTCGGCAACCGCTTCGGCGCCTTCGCGGCCCGCAGCAAGGTGCTGGACAACACCATCCTCCCGGTGGGCTACGTCCTCACCGCGACGCCGTACATGTGGCTGGCCCTGCTCCTGGCCTGGGCGCTCGGCGTCGTCGCCGGGGTCTTCCCGGTCGCGGGCGGATACAGCTACGCGCTGCGGCCGGAGTTCTCCTGGGTGTTCGTCTCCGACCTGATCAGCCACTGGTTCCTGCCGTTCCTGTCCATGTTCGTCGTGGCGCTCGGCGGGTGGGCGATCGGGATGCGCAACATGATCATCTACGAGCTGGAGGCGGACTACTCCAACTACCTCCAGGCCCTGGGCGCGCCGCGCCGCCTCATCCGCCGCTACGCGTTCCGCAACGCGATGCTGCCGCAGATCACCGGCCTGGCGGTCCAGCTCGGCACGATCATCGCCGGAGCCCTGCTCACCGAGATCGTCTTCAACTACCCCGGCCTGGGCACCCTCATCCTCGACTCCCTGAACAACCGTGACTTCTTCCTCCTGCAAGGAATCTTCCTCTTCGTGGTGGTCGGCGTGCTGATCGCCAACTTCGTCATCGACATCGTCTACGTCCTGATCGACCCCCGCACCCGGGTCCAGATGACGGGAGGTGCGGCATGACCGACGTCGCTGGCGCCCCGGGCGCCGACAGCGCGGCCCCGGCGCCCGAACCGGCAGCCGAACGCCGACGCTCCGAGACCCTGCACTTCGCCCGGCGCAACCCCAAGTTGCTCATCGGGTCGGGCATCGTGCTGACCCTGCTGCTCATCGGCCTCATCGGCCCCTTCTTCATCGACCACGACCCGAACGAGTACGTCGGTCCGCAGAGCCAGCCGCCCAACGGCGAGTACTGGCTGGGCACCACCAGCTTCGGCCAGGACATCTGGGCCCAGTTCGTCCACGGCCTGCGCTCGACCTTCCTCATCGGGGTCTTCGGCGGCGGGGTGGCGTTCGTCATCGGCACCGCCGTCGGCTTCCTCGCCGGGTACAAGGGCGGCTGGGTGGACGAGGTCCTCAACATGATCACGAACGTGGTGCTGGTCCTCCCGGCGCTGGTCGTGCTCATCGTGGCCGTCGCCTACCTCGACGCGCGCGGCGTGCTGGTCCAGGGCGTGTTCATCGGCCTGACCTCCTGGCCCTGGGCGGCGCGCGCGGTCCGCTCCCAGACCCTGTCCCTGGCCACCCGCGACTTCGTGGACCTGGCCCGGCTCAGCGGACGGCGCACCTGGCGGATCATCACCGCCGAGGTCGCCCCGAACATGAGCTCCTACCTGGTGATGACCTTCATCCTGCTCTTCGGCGGCTCCATCCTCATCGCCGCGGGCCTGGACTTCATCGGCCTCGGGCCGACCAACGGCGTGTCCCTGGGCCTGATGCTGGAGAACGCGGTCGCCTGGAGCGCCCTCCAGCTCGGGCTGTGGTGGTGGTTCATCCCGCCGGGGCTCGGCATCACCGTGATCGTCGGGTCGCTGTACATCCTCAACGTCGGGTTGGACGAAGTGTTCAACCCCAAACTGCGGGAGCTGTGATGACTCTGCGCGTGAAGGACCTGAAGGTCTACTACCAGACGCTGCGCGGGGACGTCCACGCCCTCGACGGGGTCTCCTTCGACCTCGCGGACGGCGAGATCATGGGCCTGGCCGGGGAGTCGGGGTGCGGCAAGAGCACCCTGAGCAAGAGCCTGATCCGGCTCGACTCGCGGATGCGCCACGTCGGCGGCACGGTCGAACTGGACGGCGAGAACGTGCCCATCGCCGACGACGAGGCGATGGTCCCGCTCCGGTACCACGAGATCTCCCTCATCCCGCAGTACGCGATGAGCGCGCTCAACCCGACCCGCAAGATCGGGCGGATGATCAACGAACTGCTGCGCTCCCGGGGCGTGCGCCCCGGTGACGTCGCCGACGAGCTGCGCCGCCGCCTGGAGCTGGTCGGGCTCGACCCCGAGGTGCTCGACCGCTTCCCCATCGAGCTGTCCGGCGGCATGAAGCAGCGCGTGGTCATGGTCATCTCCACCCTGCTCAACCCCTCGCTGCTCATCGCCGACGAGGTCACCTCGGCCCTGGACGTGTCCACGCAGCGCTCGGTGGCCGAGTCACTGGTGGAGTTCCGCGACCGCGAGTACGTCCGCAGCATGGTGTTCGTGACCCACGACATCTCGCTGGTGTACCAGATGGCGGACACGATCATGGTGATGTACGCCGGGCGGGTGGCCGAGAAGGCGCCGGCCCGGGCGGTGATCGAGGACCCGCGCCACCCCTACACCCGGATGCTCGTCTCGGCGCTGCCCGAGGTGGGCAGCACGGTCAGCGGCGGGCGGCTGGAGGGCATCCCCGGCACCCCGCCCGGACTCCTGAACCCGCCGCAGGGGTGTCGGTTCAGGGACCGCTGTCCCATGGCCTTCGACCGGTGCGCCGAGCAGCCGCCGCTGGTGGAGATCGAACCCGGCCACTGGGCCGCCTGCTGGAAGACGGGGGAGTGACGGTGAGCGAGACCCTGCTGGAACTCGAACACGTGCACAAGGTGTACCGGACCGGGGCCTTCGGCGGCGGGCGCAAGCGCGCGGTCCGCGACGTCAGCCTGACCGTGCGGGCGGGCGAGGTCGTGTCGCTGATCGGTGAGAGCGGCAGCGGCAAGAGCACCCTCGGCAAGATGGTGCTCGGCCTGTCGCGGCCGACCGAGGGCCGGATCCTGGTGGAGGGCACCGACGTCGCCGGCATCCGCGGGTTCGCCGCGCGCAAGGAGTACTACCGCCGGGTGCAGGGGGTCTTCCAGGACCCGTTCAGCTGCTTCAACCCGATCTTCAAGGCCGACCGGGTCTTCGAGATGGTCCGCGGCTCCTACTTCCCCGAGGTGTCGGACGCCGACTGGCGGGACCGGGTGCTGTCGGCGCTCGGCACCGTGCGCCTGGACCCGGGCAACGTGCTGAACAAGTACCCCCACCAGCTCAGCGGCGGGCAGTTGCAGCGCATGCTCATCGCCCGCGCCCTGCTGCTGGACATCCGGCTCCTGGTGGCCGACGAGATCATCAGCATGCTGGACGCCTCCACCCGGATCGACGTGCTCAACCTCCTGGCCGACCTCAAGGAGCGCGGCCTCGGCATCCTGTTCGTCACCCACGACCTGTCCCTGGGCAACTACGTCAGCGACACCTCGGTGATCCTGCGCAAGGGTGCGATCGCCGAGATGGGGCCGACCACGCGCGTCTTCGACAACCCGCTGCACCCCTACAGCCGCCACCTGCTCTCCTGCGTGCCCCAGCTGCACCGCACGTGGGCGGAGGTCGACGCCGACCTGGCGGCCAACCCGCCGGAGGACGTCACCCTGCCGACCGTGGCCGACGGCGACACCTCGGCGCCTCTCCTGGAGGCGGAGGAGGGGCACTTCGTCGGGATCGACCAGAAGTAGCCGTGCTGATGCGGCCTCGCGGGCTCGGCCGCGGCTCGGGGCGTGGAGAACGGTGTTCTTCGTCGTCGCTCTCGCCCGGCTCGTTCCTCGCCGACGGCTCGGCTTCTCCTGCGGAACCCCGCACGCCCCTCGCATTCACCATCCCACGAACGGAATCGGAGTCCCCATGACCGCCTGGTTCGACCTGCACGACGGGTGGACCCTGACCTGTGTCCCGGCCGGGGGAGGAGCCCCGGCCGCCACGGTCGACGCGCTGCCCGCGACCGTGCCGGGCTGCGTCCACACCGACCTCCTCGACCACGGGGTGATCGACGACCCCCACACGGACGACAACGAGACCCGACTCGGGTGGATCGGCCGTACGGACTGGCGCTACACGCGCTCCCTGGCGCGGGAGGCGGCGGCGCTCGGCCGGTCCGGCGGCGACGGCGGCGGACCGGCCGAGCGCGTGGACCTGGTGTGCGAGGGCCTGGACACCGTCGCCACCGTGCGGGTGGCCGGGCACGAGGTGGGGCGGTCGGAGAACATGCACCGCCCCCACCGGTTCGACGTCACCGAGGCCCTGGCCGCCGGGGGCGGCGAACCGGAGCTGGCCGTGGAGTTCGCCTCCCCGTACCGGTACGCGGAGGCGAACCGGGAACGAATGGGAGCGCTCCCAGCAGCTTATGACGAGCCCTACCAGTACATCCGGAAGATGGCCTGCAACTTCGGCTGGGACTGGGGGCCCACCCTGGTCACCTCCGGGATCTGGCGCCCGATCCGGCTGCACGCCTGGTCGACCGCGCGCCTGGCCGCCGTCCGCCCGCTGGTGAGCGTGGCGGGCGCGGACGGGGGCGGTCCCGTCCGCGGCCGGGTGCGGGTGCACGTCGACCTGGAGCGCACCGCCGCCGGTCGGCGGAGCGCGGTGCAGCTCACCGCCCGCGTCGCGGGCGCCGCCGCCACGGTGACCGCCGCCCCCGGCGAGGACACCGCCGTCCTGGAGCTGGAGGTGGCCGACCCCGACCTGTGGTGGCCGCGCGGCCACGGCGACCAGCCGCTGTACGAGCTGGCCGTGGAGGCGCGTGCCGACGGGAGGGTGTGCGACACGTGGCGCCGTCGCGTCGGCTTCCGCACGGTCGCGGTGGCCGACGAGCCCGACGACCGCGGCACCGGGTTCGCGATCGCGGTGAACGGGCGGCGGATCCTGGTCAGGGGCGCCAACTGGATCCCCGACGACACCTTCCCCTCCCGCGTCGACGGCGCCCGGTACCGGGAGCGGATCGAGCAGGCGTGCGCGGCCGGCGTCAACCTGCTGCGCGTGTGGGGCGGCGGGATCTACGAGTCGGACGACTTCTACCAGGCGTGCTCGGAGCTGGGGGTCCTGGTCTGGCAGGACTTCCTCTTCGCCTGCGCGGCCTACCCGGAGGACGAGCCGATCGCGGCCGAGGTGGCGGCCGAGGCGCGCGACGCGGTCGTGAGGCTGTCCCCGCACGCCAGCCTCGCGGTCTGGTGCGGCAACAACGAGAACCTGTGGGGACACGAGGACTGGGACTGGAAACCGGTCCTGGACGGGCGGCCCTGGGGTGCGGGGTACTACCTCGACGTGCTGCCGCGCGTGGTGGCCGAACTCGACCCGACCCGGCCCTACCTCCCGGGCAGCCCCTACTCGCCGGGGGAGGGGCGCCACCCCAACGACCCCGCCCACGGCGTCATGCACGTCTGGGACGTGTGGAACCAGCTCGACCACACCCGCTACCGCGACCACCGGCCGCGGTTCGTCGCCGAGTTCGGCTACCAGGCGCCGCCGAACCACGCCACACTGCGCGCGGCGGTCTCCGACGACCCGCTGACCCCCGCCTCCCCGGGCGTGGCCCACCACCAGAAGGCCGAGGACGGCGACGCCAAGCTCACCCGGGGCCTGGTCGAGCACTTCGGCGTGCGGGACCCGGACTACGACGACTGGCACTACCTGACCCGGGTGCTCCAGGCCCGTGCGCTGGAGCTGGGGATCGGGCACTTCCGCTCGCTGTGGCCGCACTGCACGGGGACGGTGGTGTGGCAGCTCAACGACTGCTGGCCGGTGACCTCGTGGGCGCTGGTCGACGGCGCGGGACGGCGCAAGCCCGCGTGGTACGCGGTCCGCGGGGCCTACGCCGACCGGGTGGCCACGGTACAGCCGGCCGGGGAGGGACTGTGCGTCGTGCTGGGCAACGACACCGACGAGGAGTGGACGGCGGAGGTGACCGTGGCACGGCGCGGCATCGGGGCGGAGGGCGGGGTCCTCGCCTCGTCCGCGCACCCCGTGCGGGTGGCCCCGCGCGGCTCCCTGCGGGTGCCCGTCCCCGACCACGTGGCCGTGCCGGGGCGGGCCGAGGGGGAGGTGCTCACCGTCGACGGAGCGGGGGAGCGCGCGTGGTGGTTCTTCGCCCGGGACCGGGATCTCGACTACGAAAAACCGGAATTCGACGCCCGAACACGTGTGGACGGTGGGGATCTGCGGGTATGGATACGGGCTCGCGCGCTGTTGCGGGACCTGGTCGTCGAGACCGACCGCCTCGATCCGTCGGCCGCGGCGGACAGCGCCCCGGTGACCCTGCTGCCGGGGGAGGAGCACACGTTCGTGATCACGGGCGGTGCCCGCCTGGACCCGGACGCGGTGCTCACCGCACCCGTCCTGAGGTGCGTCAACGACGTTCTAGCGGCCTCGGGGTGAGCGGGGGGTGACGTTTCGGTGACCGGAGCGGCGGCCGTGCGCCCTGAGCTGCTGGGGAGCGGTTATTCCCCCGGGCTCCGTGCGAGTCGCCACACCGAAATCCCCCACGAGCTGGTCCGGCTGTGATACGTTCGTAGTGATTGTTAGTCGTTGAATTTCGCAGTTGGTGTATGCCCGCGGAGTTTGTGACCGGCGGGCGGTTTCTCGTGGATCGGCTCGCGGCAATTGCTCGGACGTGTGTGTAAGCGTCCGTGCACAGCGAGCTGAAGGAGAGAACATGGCTCAGGGCACTGCTGTTCAGGGTACTGTGAAGTGGTTCAACGGCGAGAAGGGCTTCGGCTTCATCTCCCCCGACAACGGTGGGCCGGACGCGTTCGTCCACTACAGCGCGATCGTGGGTTCGGGCTTCCGTAACCTCGAGGAGAACCAGCGCGTAGAGTTCGAGATCGTCGCCGGCACCCGCGGCCCGCAGGCCGAGAACGTTGTCGCGATCTAAGCAACAGCGCCACAGTACGCCCCCGGAGGTTCCGCCCTCCGGGGGCGTTCTCGTGTGCCCGGACCGAACGGCCGACCGGTCCTCGGGCAGCGCCGGGCGCCGGTGGACCGGGGGGTTCGCCCAGACGCCCGTCGGCGTCGGCGGCGCCTTCGCCGGGCGGCGGTGGGAGCGGCGCGGCCCGGCGGCCGGGGCGTGGACCCGGCCACCGGGCCGCTGGGGAACCGGCCGCCCCTCCAGGGAGTGCGGGACGGCCGGAGGCGGGGTCAGCCCTGCCGGAGCAGGGACTCGGCGCGCTGGCGCACCTCGGGGGTGTCCAGTCCGCGCACGGTGACGGTGGTGCGGCGGCGCAGCACGTCGTCGACGGTGACCGCCCACTCGCGGTCGCGGGCGAAGACCACCTGGGCCCAGATGTCGGGGCCGTCGGGGTGGATGCGCTCGCCCAGCTCGGGCTGGTCGCGCACCAGGCCGGCGATGTCCATCGCCAGGCTCCCGTAGTGCGAGGCCAGATGCCGCGCGACCAACGGGTCCAGGCGCGCGCCCGGATCGCGGTCGATGATGATCCGGTGCGTGACCGCCTCGGGGCTGGCCAGGCCGGGCAGCGGCACCGTCTTGAGCGGGTCGGCCATGTCCTCGGCCAGCGGCACGGCCGAGACCTTGCGCAGCTCGTCCAGGATCGTGCGGCCGATGTGCCGGTAGGTGGTCCACTTGCCGCCCGCCACCGACAGCATCCCGCCGCGGCCCTGGGTGACCACGGTCTCCCGCTTGGCGGCGCTCGTGTCCCCGGGGCCGCCGGGCAGGACCCGCAGGCCCGCGAACGAGTAGGTGATGTTGTCCGGGTTGAGGTAGGGGGCGTCGATGCCCAGCGCGGCCTCGCTGAGGATCTGGTCGACGTCACCGGGGACCACGCCCACCTCGGCGGGGTCGCCGGTGAACTCCTCGTCCGTGGTGCCCAGCAGCAGGCGGCCCTCCCACGGGATGGCGAAGGAGACGCGGTACTTGTCGACGGGGATGGTCAGCGCGGCGCGCCACGGCTCCGGCGTCTTCAGGACCAGGTGGGCGCCCTTGGACAGCCGCACGCTGGGCGCGACGCCGGGCTGCTCCATCCGGCGCAGGTGGTCGACCCACGGACCGGTGGCGTTGAGCACCAGCCGCGCGTCGATGCCGAACTCCTCGCCGCCGACCCGGTCGCGCAGGTCGGCGCCGGTCACCCGGCCGCGCGTGGTGCGCAGTCCCACCACCTCGGCGTGGTTGAGCACGACCGCGCCCGCGTCCACGGCGGCGCGGACGGTCATGATCGCCATGCGGCTGTCGTTCATCTGGTGGTCGCTGTAGGCGGCCACCGACTTCAGGCCCCGGGTGCGCAGGCCGGGGGCCACCCGCTTGGCCTGGCTGGGGGACAGCAGGCGGCCCATGCCGTCGCCGAACGCCGACAGCGCCGAGTACAGGAACACGCCCGCGCCCATCTTCGCGGCCCCGTGGGGGCCGCCGGAGTAGATGGGCACGAGGAACGGCATGTGGTTGACCAGGTGCGGGGCCACGTCGGAGGCGAGGGAGCGGCGCTCCTTGTGGTTCTCCGCGACCAGCCGCACGTTGCCGGTCTGCAGGTACCGGAGACCGCCGTGCACGAGCTTGGAGGAGGCGCTGGAGGTGGCTCCGGCGAAGTCGCCCGCGTCGACCATCGCGACGCGCAGACCGGCCTGGGTGGCGGTCCAGGCGGCGGACGTGCCCAGGATGCCGCCGCCGATCACGAGGAGGTCGAACGTGCCCCGGGCGAGTTCCTCGCGCGTGTGGGCGCGGGAGGAGGCGATGTCGTGTTGCTGGGTTCTGGCGGTCATGGCTGGTGCTCCGTCCGTTCGGGAGGGATGGCGGGTGCCGCGCCTGTACCTGAACGGGCTCTGACGTTTCAGGCAGGTGTCCTGTGCATAATACGACAATGCCGAACGATGGTGAAGATACCCCTGCTTCTTACCAGCGAGTACGGATGAGATCGGGCGTCGCTGCGGGAGGAATCGCGAAAGATCGTCTCCCTCAATAATCAGGCATGTTCATAGAGTCACAAGCGTTCGGTATTGTCGAACGACGTAGAGGCGCCGGGTTCCGTCGGGGTCGTGCGTCCCGACCGACGGGTCGTGGCGGTGTCTCCGCCGGGAAGGGCGCCCCCACGACGCGAGGAGCCGGGTACCGCCCCCGTGGCGGTACCCGGCTCCCCTCGCGTCCGGGACGGGCGTCAGCCGCCGAACCCGGTCAGCTTCCAGATCCAGCCGCCGATGACGCCGCCGACGATCGGGGCGACGACCGGGATCCAGGCGTAGCCCCAGTCCGAGGAGCCCTTGCCCGGGATCGGCAGCAGCGCGTGCGCGATGCGCGGGCCCAGGTCACGGGCGGGGTTGATCGCGTACCCGGTCGGGCCGCCCAGGGACAGACCGATCGCGAACACGAGCAGACCGACCAGCAGCGGGGCCAGACCCGTGGAGAACAGGGCGGACAGGTCCACCCCGCCCGTGGAGACGTGCCCGGAGTTGGCGCCGATGCCGAGGATGCCCAGGACCAGCATCGCGGTGCCGACGACCTCGGTGACGAAGTTGGCGACCGGCTTGCGCACGGCCGGGGCCGTGCTGAAGACCGCGAGCTTGGCGTCGGGGTCGTCGGTCGGCGCCCAGTGCGCGTGGTAGACGAGGTACACCAGCACCGCACCGGTGAAGGCGCCCGCCATCTGGGCGGCGATGTACCCGGGCACCAGGGACCACGAGAAGTCCCCGATACTCGCCAGCGCGATGGTGACCGCCGGGTTGATGTGGGCGCCGCTCGTGGTGCCCGTGACGTAGACGGCCATCGCGACCGCCATGCCCCAGCCGAACGTGATGACGATCCAGCCGGCGTTGTTGGACTTGGACTTGGCCAACACCACACCGGCGACGACACCGCCACCGAGAAGGATCAGGATCGCCGTGCCGACGAACTCTGCCAGATAAACCATGAGGACCTCCGCCCCGAAAGGGGCATGCGGGGTGCGGGAGGTCCGTCGCTCCGCGTCGGGGGGCGCGGGAGCGGGGCGACGTTGGACACACCCGTCACGTGATGGGGATGCGCGGGGCACACGAGGTGCCCCCGGTGCCGCTCCCAGGGGGTCCTCGGCGGTCGCCGCGGACCCCCGGAGCGGTCGTCAGAGGGGTGGTGCGCTACTGCCCGTCCGGGTGCTCGACCCAGCCGAGCGTGCGCTCCACGGCCTTGTTCCAGTTGCGGTACTCGCGCTCGCGGACCTCGGAGTCCATCTTCGGGGTCCACTCGGCCGCCTTGTGCCAGTTCGCGCGCAGGGTCTCCACGTCCGGCCAGTAGCCGACGGCCAGACCGGCGGCGTAGGCCGCGCCCAGGCACGTGGTCTCGGCGACCATCGGGCGCACGACCTCGGCGTCGAGGACGTCCGACAGGATCTGCATGAGCAGGTTGTCGGCGGTCATCCCGCCGTCGACCTTGAGCGTGGTCAGGTCGATCTGGGAGTCGGCGTTCATCGCGTCGACGACCTCGCGCGTCTGCCAGGCGGACGCCTCCAGGACGGCGCGGGCGATGTGGCCCTTGTTGACGTATCCGGTCAGACCGGCGACGACACCGCGGGCGTCGCTGCGCCAGTGCGGGGCGAACAGGCCGGAGAAGGCGGGCACGATGTAGCAGCCGCCGTTGTCCTCGACCGTGCGCGCGAGCGTCTCGATCTCCGGTGCGGTGGAGATGAGGCCCAGGTTGTCGCGCAGCCACTGCACGAGCGAACCGGTGACCGCGATCGAGCCCTCCAGGGCGTACACCGCGGGCTCGTCGCCCAGCTTGTAGCCGAGCGTGGTGAGCAGCCCGTTGTTGGAGGTGACCGGCTCGGTGCCGGTGTTCATGACCAGGAAGGTCCCGGTGCCGTAGGTGCCCTTGACGTCGCCCGGGTCGAAGCAGGTCTGGCCGAACAGGGCGGCGTGCTGGTCGCCGAGGGAGGAGGCGACCGGCGTCCCGGCGAGGTAGCCGCGGGCGGTGCCGTAGACCTCGGAGGAGGAGCGGATCTCGGGGAGGATGGCGGCGGGGATGCCCATCGCGTCCAGGATCTCGGGGTCCCACTCCAGCGTGTGGAGGTTCATCAGCATGGTGCGGCTGGCGTTGGTCACGTCGGTGACGTGGTGGCCGGTCAGCTTCCAGATCAGCCAGGTGTCCATGGTGCCGAACAGCACCTCGCCGCGCTCGGCGCGCTCGCGCAGGCCCTCGACGTTGTCGAGCAGCCAGCGGAGCTTGGGGCCGGAGAAGTAGGTGGCCAGGGGCAGGCCGCACTTCTCGCGGAAGCGGTCCTGGCCGCCCGCGTTGCCCAGTTCGCGGACGATGTCGTTGGTGCGGGTGTCCTGCCAGACGATGGCGTTGTGGACCGGTTTTCCGGTCTCGCGGTCCCACACGACGGTGGTCTCACGCTGGTTGGTGATGCCGATCGCGGCGACCTGGTCCGGGGTGATGTCGCTCTTCTGGAGGGCCTGCTGGACGACGACCTCGACGTTGGTCCAGATCTCCTCGGCGTCGTGCTCGACCCAGCCCGGCTGGGGGAAGATCTGTCGGTGCTCGCGCTGGTCGACCGAGACGATCCGCCCGTCCCGGTCGAAGAGGATGCAGCGGCTCGACGTGGTGCCCTGGTCGATCGCGGCGACGTACTGCTGACTCATCGGGTTGTTCGCCTTCCGGTGGACGGCTGCGGGTGGGAAGCCGGGATGGGTGTCGAACGGGTGAAGTCGGTATGGACCGAACGGCGTACGACATTGACGTATGAAGTACGCGTCAGTTTCATCCGTCTTTCCTTCCCATGTCAAGACGGTGTGACGCAATCGTGTCGCGTGGATCACATGTTGCGGAGAGTGATCGTCGATGGGTTCACGTGAACTGTGCCAGGAGCGCTACCCGGGTGGAACGCACCACTCCGACCAGCGGTTTCGGGGGCCGGGGAAACCTGGGCGGGGCGGCGCGGGCGGGGTGGGAGCCCCCGGTTTCCAGTCAACCTGGCGGAGGGTGCCCGCGGTACCCCCGACCGCCGACCTGTGGACGACCGGCCGCCCCGCGGGCGACGGGGGCCTGGCGCGGCCGGAGCGGAGAGGGCGCCGCCTAGTAGGGGGAGGCGCCCAGGTCGCGGGAGATGGCGCGGGCGGCGTCGCGGACGTAGGAGACCTGCTCCATGTCCGGCTTGCCGTCGTCCGAGGCCAGGCGCTCCACGGCGCCGCGTACCCCGATCCCGCCCACGGTGACGCCGCGGCGGTCCCGGATCGGGGCCGCGATCGACACCTCGCCCTCGACCAGTTCCTCGGCCTCCCAGGCCCAGCCGTTGTCGCGCACCTCCACGAGCTGCTCCTCCAGCGCCACGGGGGAGACCACGGTGTGCCGGGTGAAGGCGGGCAGCGACACGGCGCCCTCGCTCTCGGAGGCGGGGGTGTCCTCCTCGGGGATGGCCAGGGGGTCGAAGGCCATCAGGACCTTGCCGATCGCGGTCGCGTGCAGGGGCAGCAGGTCGCCCACGTCGAGCGTCTGCCGGGTCGAGTCCGGGCGGAAGACGTGGTGCACCACCAGAACCTGGCTCTTGTGCAGGGTGCCGATGCGCACGCTCTCGCCGCTGCGGGAGGCGAGGGTGTCCGCCCAGTTCAGCGCCCGGGTGCGTAGTTCGTTGCCGTCCAGGTAGCGAGTGCCCAGGCTCAGCATGCCGCCGCCCAGGCGGTAGCGCCCCGACTCGGGGTCCTGCTCGACGAAGCCGACGTGCTGGAGCGTGCGCAGGATGCCCAGCGCGGTCCCCTTGGGCAGTTCGAGCGACCGCGAGATCTCCGCCAGGCTCAGCCCCCGGGCGCCGCTGGCCAGGAGCCGGAGGATGGCGGCGGCGCGTTCGATCGACTGGATTCTTCCCGGCATGGGGGTGCAACCACTCTCTAGTACGACAATGTCATACGCGAAATGCTACTACGCGATGTGACGCGTCACACCTCGTCTCGGCTCGGCTCCGCGTGCGGTCGGGCAAGTGTAGCCCTGGACCCCTTCTCTGACCTGCGGGGGAGGGAAGGATCACAGCTCCCGGGCGGCCTTGGCGATCGCCTCCGCGGCCTCGTCGACGTCGCCGTCGGTGATGTCCAGGTGCACGACGAGCCGGATGAGCGAGGGGCCGATCGCCAGGGCGGCCACACCGTGCCCGGCCACCAGCCCGACCAGGCGGGCGGCGGCCCCCTCCGGCGTCCCCAACAGCACCACGTTGGTCCTGGCCTGGGCCGACAGCCCCGGGACCGACCCGATCCGTTCGGCGAGCAGCTCGGCGCGCGTATGGTCCTGCGGGATCCGCTCCCGGTGGTGGCGCAGCGCGTGCAGGGCGCCCGCCGCGATGATCCCGGCCTGCCGCATCCCGGCGCCCAGGAGTTTGCGGGCCCGCCGGGCGCGGCGGACGGTCGCGGTGTCGCCGGCCATCGCCGAACCCACCGGTGCGCCCAACCCCTTGGAGAAGCACACCGACACCGTGTCGAAGCCCGCCGCGACCTCGGCGGGCGCCACGTCCAGGGCGGCCGCCGCGTTCCACAGCCGGGCCCCGTCCAGGTGCGCGCGCATGCCGTGGCCGTGGGCGAACGCGACCACCCGCCGCTGCTCGGCCAGCGGCACGACCTGGCCGGTGAAGGTGTTCTCCAGCCACAGCAGCGCCGGTTCGGCGCGGTGCGCGTCGTCCTCCCGCGCCCCCCGCGCCCAGTCGGCCAGGACGTCGTCGGCCGGGAAGGGGGCGCCGGAGTACAGGCGCGGCTGCACCCGGGACAGGACCGCCGCGGCGCCCTGCTCGGAGCCGATGAGGTGGTGGTGCTCGTGCGCCCACACCTCCTCGCCGCTGCGCGTGGACACGTACAGCGCGATCTGGTTCGCCATGTGCCCGGAGGGCACGTAGACCGCGGCCTCCTTCCCCAGCAGGGCGGCGGTCTCCTCCTCCAGGGCCCGCACGGTCGGGTCCTCGCCGTACACGTCGTCACCGACCTCGGCCTCGGCGATGGCGCGGCGCATGGCCGCCGTGGGGCGGGTCACCGTGTCGGAGCGCAGGTCGATCATCGAAGGTTCCTTCCGCTGGACGCGGAACCGACGATACTGCCCGCGCCCCGGACGGCTCCGGGCCGCGTCAGTCCTCCCCGAGCCGCTCCAGCGCCCGGGAGAGCAGCCGGAGTGACTCCAGGGCGCGTCTGGTCTCCTCCTCTCCCAGTTCGTCCACCAGCGCCGCGGCGACCCGGGCGTGGTCCGGGCGGATGCGGCGCATCGCCGTCCGGCCCTCCTCGGTGAGGGCCAGCAGCTTGGCCCGGCTGTGCTCCGGGTTCGGCCGGTACTCGGCCAGCCCCTGGTCCACCAGCAGGTCCGCCATGCGCTGCACGCTCTGCCGCGAGACGCCGAACCTGCGGGCGACCGCGGACACCGTCCGGGGCTCGTCGGCCACCGCGCCCAGCACCTGCCACCGGGCGGCCGTCAGCCCCGCCGGCCGGGCCAGCTCCTCGGCCACCGACATGAGCTGCCCGTTGAGGCGGAACACGGTGAGCGCGGTCCCCGACAGCAGGTCGGAGGGGCGTTCGTCGGGCGCGGACGGGGTCATGGGCGGGACGCCTCGGCCAGGACGGCGAAGGCCTCCGGGTCGTGCCGGGCGAAGAGCCGGTACCAGGCGTCCAGCACACGCGGGGAGTACAGGTCGAGCGCGGCGAAGATCTCGCGCGCGAACTCGATCGGAGCGGTCGGACCGGCGGTGATGAGGTCCCCGTCGGTCACGGCCAGCTCGGACCGGTAGTGGGAGATCCCCGCGTAACCGGTGGCCAGCAGGTACTCGGGGGCCGCGCTGGTGTGGGCGCGGTCGTCGAGCAGCCCCTCGCGGGCCAGCCCGGCCGTGGCCCCGCAGATCGCGGCGACCGGGACCCCGGCGTCGAGGAAGATCCCGGCGGCGGAGGCGAAGGGGGACAGCGACTCGGGGTCGGCGTCCCAGCCGTCCGCTCCGGGGAGGACCAGCATCGAGCTCTCGGACGGTTTGAGCTGGTGGAGCGCGACGTCGGGCAGGACGCTGAGCCCGCCCATCGTGGTGACGGGCGCGCCGGTGAGGCCGACCGTGACCACGTCGTACCGGCCGGGGCGGCGCTGCGCGTGGCCGTTGCGGATGTGTGCGATGGCGTGCCCGATCTCCCAGTCCGCCATCTGGTCGTAGACGGCGAGGTGGACGGTGCGATTGAGTGGTGCGTTCATGACAGCATCCTGTCATCATGACAACATGTTGTCAATGAAGCACGGGAGGCTGTCCGAGAGGAGTGGCGGGGTGGTGTGTCCGGCCATCCACGCCGTGATGACACGGTAGGGAACTCGTGTCGGGCGTGTGGGTGAAATGGCGCAGAAAAGGTCTGATGTTCCTTTTCGGGCAGTCCGCAAACGCATAACCCTCACGAATAAAAAGGTGAGGGGTCGAGAACCGGGCCGTCACGGCGTTGGCCACGGAGGACATGGCCCGCGTGCCCGGTGGTACGCAGTGGTATGCCAGGGGCCGTGGAGCCCCTGGCTCCTACTCGAGGGAACTACTTCGTCTTCTGTCGAACGGCGGCGAGGAAGGCGCGCCACTCGGACGAGTCGCCGAACGAGATGTGTCCCAGCTGCCGGTTCTGGGTGTCGCGGACAGCAGCTCCAGCGGGCAGGTCAGCGACCTCGACGCAGTTATCACCCCTGCCGCTGTAGCTGGACTTACGGAAGGTCGGGTTCATGGAGAGGTGCATGGTCGCCTTCCTGCCCCGCTTGGACCTTCACAATGGCGTGCTGAGATCAACTGTCCTTATCCGGAGAGAACCGCCGGTCTACTGGCACGCCCTTATGTTGGCGGGTACCGTGGGTCACGGATGAATGCAGAGGAGGCCCCGACCGTCGCGGTCGGGGCCTTCTTGCTTCCAGGGGACCTAAGTCCTGTCGTAGCAGGCGGAGGTCAGGAAAGCGTGCCACTCGGCTGAGGGCAGCTCCAGATGGCCAAGCTCACGATGCTTGGTGTCGCGCATGGCCATCCCACTAGGCATGTCTGCGACCTCCACACACTCTTGTGCGGTGCTGCTGTAGCTGGACTTGCGGAAGTGCAGGTCGTCTGCGGATGAGTGCATAGGTGGTCTTCCTAGAGGTCGGCAAGCATCTTCTTCATCATTCGGATGGACTCCAGCTGCGATCTGGCTGTCACCTGGAGGTGGTCGAACACATGGCGATACTCCGCCACCTCGGCCTCCTCCTCCAGGAACAGGCCCTCAGTACGGGTCTCCAGATAGACCAGTGGAGCGTCCATCTCGTCTGGGAAATCGAGCAGCACGAACGGCCCGCTGAGGCCAGGGTGCAGTCCTGCGGAGAACGGGAGCACCTGGATGGTGATGGCGTTGTCAGGATCCTCGGCTTGGGTGATGAGATGCCGAAGCTGGTCCTGGGCGATGCCCTCTGCTGCGGGGAGCCGATGGAGAGTTGACTCGTCGATCACAGCCCAGATCGTCGGCGGGTGCTCACCATGCAGTATTTCTTGGCGGGCCAGCCGCGCTTCGACAATGCGGTCTACCTCGTCGGCAGGCCGTGCAAGGGCTGCTCGTGCCGATGCGGCAGCGTAGCGCTCAGTCTGGAGCAGACCAGGGATCACGATGGGCTGGTAGGTCGAGATGACGGACGCTTCGGACTCGAATCCCACGAACGAGGATCCGCCGAACACATCCTTGAACTTGGCCCACCAGCCCTTCGTTCGGGACTGGCGAGCCAACTCCAGGATCGCCTCCCGAGTGGCGTCATCCCTGACCTCGAAGTAGTCCAGGAGTTGGCGGATGTTGCCGAGGTCAGGACGCGTCCACTTGTTGCCCTCCATGTGGGCCAAACGACCGCGTGACCATTCCAGGGCTGCGGTGACCTCCTCCAGCGTCTTCCCGTGCTCGTGCCTGAGGTGGCGGAGCACCGCAGACAGACGGCGTCGACGAACGGTGGGGCTGTATTTCCTGCTCATCTGCCTCTCCCCGTGAGGGTGGTCGTGCCGATCGTATGGCGAACTTCTCATCAGGGCATCTTTCGGAATCCTGTGATCGGATTCTCTTGATTGCCTTGCAAAGATTAGATTCCTAAGTTCATCATAGAAGCGCATTCGCCCCGGCCGCCTCATCGGCGGCATCCGAGTCGTGGAGGTGCGCCTGTGCGCTACCTGCTCCTGTTCCTGCTGGCGCTGTGGCCCCCTGCCCACGCCATCTACCGTCCCCCGGCAGCCGACCGCGTCCCCAGCGCCGTGCGTCGGCTCGTACGCGACACCGTCCGTCCCCGTCGTGCGGCGCGTGCCCGCCGCTACGCCCGTCCCGGTCCGGCGCTGCCGTTCGTGGTGTCCGGCCCGGCCGACCTGGTGCGCCTGATCCCCGGGCCGCGACTGGCCGCGACCGGTCTGAGCTGGTTGAGGGCGGGGTGGCGGTGATGGACCGAATGGACCGACGCGAAGCGCGCCGTGCCCTGGACGAACTGATCGCCGGTCGGTGGGTGGTCTCCTACGAGATCGACGACGCCGGGGTGCGCACCTACACCGCCCGGCGACCGGTCGGCTGGACCGGCGACGGCAACCCGTTCGAGCGGCTGGAGGCTCCTTCGTACAAGGAGTTGTTCTCGGTCATCGCCCGCCGTAGGCTGCGCCGCGTCCCGCCGCCCCGGGACGGAGGCGTGCGGTGAGCGAGCATCTGGAGAACGCCCCGAGGCTGCTGACGGCCGGTGAGGTGGCGGCGGTGTTCCGGGTCGCCGACGCCACGGTCAACCGGTGGGCCCGCCAGGGCCGGGTGCGGTGCGTGCGCACGCCCAGCGGCGGCCAGCGGTTCGACGCCGACGAGATCCGCCGCCTCTTCGGCGAGCAGACGGGCGGGCAGTCATGAACGACGCCGATCCCGAGAACGCCCCGCTGACGCCCGGGGAAGAGCGTGCCGTGGAGATCCAGGGCCGTTGGGTGGCCCTGCGGATCGCCTGGGAGGAGGAGCTCCGCGCCCGGGGCGAACGGGTGCCGGACCCGTTCGAGGACGTCGAGTGGGGCGACTGAGGCGACACCCCACCCACCGGTTCGGGGTCGTGGTGCACGTCATCGCGGCCCCGAACGCGTGTCGGCGCACGGGTTTCCGGTGACCCGGGTCTCGCGGTCGTAACAGAAACGAACGCCGTGGTTCACACGGTCTCACAAATGGTATTACCATTGCCGTCACCTGTTCCAAGGGCAGGTCAAGGCCGTGTCATCGGCGGCCCAGAACCCTCAACCGCCCACCGGAAGGCTCCGTCGTGGAGAACTTCGAACCCGTCTACGGCACGGGACCCCTCCTCGGGATCGCGGCCGGCGCCATCGCCCTCCTGCTGCTCCTGATCATCCGTTTCCGACTGCACGCGTTCGTCGCGCTCGTCCTGGTCAGCGTCCTGACCGCGCTCGCCACCGGCATCCCCGCCTCCGGCGTGGTGCCGACCCTCCTCGACGGCTTCGGCGGCACGCTCGCCAACGTTGCACTCCTGGTCGGCCTCGGCGTCATGATCGGCCGCCTGCTGGAGATCACCGGCGGCGCCGCCGTCCTCGCCGGGGCCCTGATCAAGGCGTTCGGTCAGGAGCGCGCCCCGCTGGCCCTCGGCGTCGCCTCGCTGCTCTTCGGCTTCCCGATCTTCTTCGACGTCGGCCTCATCGTCATGCTGCCGATCGTCTTCAGCGTCGCCCGGCGCCTCGGCGGCTCGGTGCTCACCTACGCCCTGCCGACGGCCGGCGCGTTCGCGGTGATGCACGCCTTCGTCCCGCCGCACCCCGGCCCGGTCACCGCCGCGGTCGAGGTCGGCGCCGACATGGGCCTGGCCCTCCTGGTCGGCCTCCTCCTGGCCGTTCCGACCTGGTACCTGTCCAGCTACCTCTACGGCCTCTGGGCGGGCGGGCGCTTCGAGCTCCCCGTCCCCGACGACATCCTGGCCGACGGCACCGTCAAGCACGACGACCCGCCGCGCCTGGCCACCGTCCTGGGCATCCTGCTGCTCCCCATGGCGCTGATCTTCGGCAACACCGGCACCGCCACGCTCGTGGCGACCGGCGCCGTCGCCGAGGACGCCGGGTGGGTACGGGTCCTGCAGCTGCTCGGCCAGACCCCGATCGCGCTCCTGCTCACCGTGCTGGTCGCGATGGTCGTCCTCGGCCGCGGCCGGTTCTCCCGCGCGAGGGTCGAGGAGATCGTCGGCGGCGCGCTCGGCCCGGTCTGCGGCATCATCCTCATCACCGGCGCGGGCGGCATGTTCGGCGGCGTCCTGCGCACCAGCGGCATCGGCGAGGCGCTCGCCGCAACCCTGGAGTCCACCGGCCTGCCGGTCATCGTCGCGGCCTTCGTCATCGCGCTGGCCCTGCGCGTCGCTCAGGGGTCGGCGACCGTGGCCCTCACCACGGCGGCGGGTCTGATCGCCCCGGCGGTGCACGCCGCCAGCGGGCTCTCCTCGATCGACCTGGCCCTGACCGTCATCGCGATCGCGTGCGGCGCCACCGCGTTCTCACACGTCAACGACTCCGGCTTCTGGCTGGTCGGCCGCTTCCTCGGCATGGACGTCAAGACGACGCTCAGGACGTGGACGGTCATGGAGACGCTCATCGGCTTCGTCGGGTTCGGCCTCGCCTTCGGCCTGAGCCTGGTGGTGTGACCGGGGCCCGGCCGGCCTCCTCAGGCGTGGGCGCCGTCGTCCGACTCCAGGGCGACGGCGACCTCGCTGACGATGGAGCGCATCGCCGCCTCGGCCACGTCGGGCAGGCCGTCGGCGACCGCCCGCGCCACCGCCGTGTGCAGGCGCAGCGCCTCCGGGCGGGGCCGCCGCGGCATGAGGTGGTAGGAGGTGCGTCCGACCAGCACCTCGGCCACCACCTGGGAGAGGCCGACGAACATCTCGTTGCCCGACAGCTCCAGGACGCGACGGTGGAAGGCGATGTCCAGGTCGAGGAAGGCGTCCAGGTCCCCGGCGCGGCCGGTGCGGGACATCTGGTCGGCGACCACCGTGAGCTGGGCGCGCTCCTCGGGCGCGCCGCGCACGGCGGCCAGGGCGGCGGCGGCCGGTTCCACGGAGGCGCGCAGTTCGTTGAGCGAACGCAGCTGGTCCATCCGGCCCGAACCGGCCAGCCGCCACCGGATCAGCTGGGGGTCGAAGACGCTCCAGTCCGAGCGGGGCAGCACCCGGATCCCGGTCCGGGGCCGACTGACGACCAGGCGCATCGACTCCAGGACGCGGACGGCCTCCCGGGCGACGGTGCGGGAGACCCCGAAGTCCGCCTCCAGCCCCTGGAGGGTGAACGTGTGGCCGGGCTCGTACTCGTCGGCGGCGATCGCGGGGCCCAGGACCGCCAGCACGCGGTTGTGCAGGGTGCGGTTGTCAGTGCCCATCGTGCTCCCAGCGCTCCGGATTCCAGGGCCCGGCCGTGATCGGCGCGGCCAGCCCGAAGCCTAGCCGGACTGATTGATATCACTATTCAAGGTGGTGGCCGCGCCCACGCGCGGGTACACACGAGAGCGGGAGAGACATGCACCTCGTTTTCATGGGCGTCTCGGGCAGCGGCAAGACCACGGTCGCCGCGCGCGTGGCGGGACGGCTCGACCTCCCCTTCGCGGAGGCCGACGCCTTCCACCCGGACGCCAACATCGCCAAGATGGCCGCGGGCGTGCCGCTGACCGACGAGGACCGGTGGCCCTGGCTGCGCGACCTGGCCGGATGGATCACCGGGCACGACGCCCGCGGCGAGTCCACGGTCATGGCCTGCTCGGCGCTGCGGCGCTCCTACCGCGACGTGCTGCGCGAGGGCGCCCGCGACGTCCACTTCCTGCACATGAGCGGGACCTTCGAGGTCATCAGCGCGCGGATGGGCGCCCGGGAGGGCCACTTCATGCCCCCCGCCCTGCTCGAATCGCAGTTGGCGACCCTGGAGGACCTCGGTCCGGACGAACGCGGAGGGGTGTTCGACGTGCGCGAGGACGTGGACGCCCTGACCGAGCTGGCCCTGGCCTATGTCGGCCGTCTCGCCTGGGCCGGCCGGGGCCCGAATCACGGTGGCGCCCGCACCTGAGGCGGCTTTGACCTGGGTGGACGGGCCGGGTGGCCGAACCCCGGCCCGGGTTGGGGTCCGGGCCCGGGGGAGGAAACGGACCGCCCCGCTGTTGCGCGGCGCCCCCGCCGCACGCAACCCTGTTCGTCATGTATGAGACGGTTTCCTCCCCCTCCGTCCCCGAGCGGCGGTCCGTGACCGCCCCGCCGACCCCCCGCCCCCGCGCGGGACTCCTCTCCGGCCGCCGCCCCGGCGAACGGCCGCCGTCGGACGTGCGGCAGACCTGCGCCCTGATGTTCGTCGCCGGGCCGTTCTTCGGCTTCCTGGCCTACGCCGCGTGGGACCGGCTGGACGCCGGGGCGCCCGGTCAGGCCGTCACCGACCTGTGGACTCTGCTCGTCCTCTCCGTCCTGGCGGGGGCGGTGGCGGTCGGGTTGGCGGTCCCCGTGCTCCGGGCCGTGCCCCTGCTGTGGCGGGCGGCCCAGTTCGGCGCGCTCGCGGGGATGGGGGTGGCCCTGTCGGGCCTGCACCGGGCGGCCCAGCTCTCCAGCACCCTCGTCATGGTCGCCGCGGCGCTGGCGGCACTCCTCGCGATCGTCGTGAACATCGCCCTGTGGACCACCGCCGTCCGCCGCTGGTGCGACGTCCGGCGGGCTGCCTGAGACCGGTCCCTCCCGTGGGCCGGTCAGCCGTCCAGGAAAGCCGCGAGCGCCTCGCCCTGCCCGAGGATCGCGTGACCGGTCCCCGGGAGCACGGTGACCTCCGCGTGCGGGACGCACGCGCGCACGCGCCGGGCGGTCTGGCGCGAGTCGAACATCGCGTCGCGGTCGCCCACGATCAGCCGCACGGGCACGGTCAGGCGGCGCAGCGCGTCGTCGGAGAACACGGGCAGCCGTTCGGTACGGGGCCGGAAGCCGGAGAAGGTCAGGTGTACGGCGTCCAGGAGCTCCCGGTGCTCCGGATCCCCCAGGCCCGTCATCGCCCGCACCGACCGGCGCCTTCCTCCCGGAACCAGCAGCCCCAGCAGCATGGCCCCCAGGATCCGCCCCGTCCGCTGTCGGCCCACGCCGCCTGGGCACAGCAGTCCCAGGCGGCGCACCCGCTCGGGGCGCCGGTCGGTGTAGTCCAGGGCCACCCAGCCGCCCAGTGAGGTGCCCACGAGCGCGGTGGAGGTGATCCCCAGCCCGTCCAGGACCTCGTCCAGCCAGGACGCCAGGGCGTCGGAGTCCAGGGGCGGGCGAGTGGGGGCGCTCAGGCCCGGTTCGCCGACGAGGTCGACGCAGTGCACCCGGAAGCGCCGCGCCAGGACGGCCGAGTCGTCCCGCCAGGCCGTCGTGTTGGCGCCCGACCCGTGCAGGAGGACGACCGGGGGAGCGTCCTCGGGTCCGCAGGAGACGACGAAGGTCCCACCCGCCCGGGTGGGCACCCGCACGTGCTCGACGGGCACCGGCCACGCGGCCAGGTCCCGGCGGTACCGCTCCCGGATCCCGCGCTCCGCGGCCGGGGTCCGGTAGATCGCGCTCATCGGTCGAGCACCCCCTCCATGTACTCCAGCAGCCGGGCCGTGTCCGTCAGGCCGCCCAGGACGACGACCTTCATCCGCGACCGGTCGGGGTCGAACACCGTCTCGACGCGCAGCCGCCGACCGTCGGGGCGCGGACCGGCCGCCATGCCGGTCAGGAGTGTGGTCAGGCGGTCGGCCGTGGCCCGGTCCACCCCCTCGACGTCCACGACGGCCGACACCTCGCCGTGCCGCGGTCCGGGTGTGCCACCCGGCGGGTCGGGCACCGGACAGCCGGTGAACGCCTCCAGGTCGGACTGGGAGATCCGGTACTGCTTGCCGATGCGCACGGCGTTGAGTCGGCCGTCGCGCACGTAGTTGCGGATGGTGCGCACGTGCAGGCCCAAGCGTTCGGCGACCTGGTCCACGGAGTAGAGGCGATCATTCACGGGACTACCGTAACCTTCCGCATCTTCCTGAGCAACAGGGTAGTTTGAGGAACACTGGGGTAGGTTCTAAGGATTGATGTCTGGTTCGGTCTCTGGTCCCCAACTTCCTTTTGTCGGACAAATAGGACAAACGTTGAACATCACATGATCCCTTTTATTTCGCCCACAATGACATCAAGATCCACATAATCCTCCCTCGGGTTTCTTTCGGGGGTCGGGAGGGTAAAAAGGTTCGATTGGACATCGTGTCCAGAAAATCGCAGCTATGGATCACGGCACAGTACTGAAACGGTTGTATTAATACCGAGCCGTCCATCTTCCCCGGCGGACTTCACGCGGTTTAGGGTCCACACCATCGACCAGGGCCTCGACCCCCCGCCCACACCGAGGTGGACCATGTTCACGAAGTCTTCCCGAAAGCCGTCGGCCGCGCTGGCCGCGGCCAGCGCACTCGCGCTGGTGGCCACAGCCTGCGCGGAGAGCGACCGCGAGAGTCCGGGAGGCGGTGAATCCGACCCGTTCGTCTTCGCGAGCGCCGGCGACATCAGCTCCCTCGACCCCTTCTTCGCCACCGACGGAGAGACGTTCCGTTACAGCAGACAGGTCTTCGAAACCCTGCTGGAACACGAATCCGGCGGCACGGAGATCGTCGGTGGTCTGGCCGAGGACTGGGAACAGTCCGCGGACGGTACCGAATGGACCTTCCACCTGCGTGACGGCGTCACTTTCCACGACGGCGAGGAATTCAACGCCGAGGCCGTGTGCGCCAACTTCGACCGCTGGTTCAACATGACCGGCCCCTACCAGGACGGGAACAACTCCTACTACTGGCAGGCGATCTTCGGCGGGTTCGCGGAGAACGAGAGCGAGGACCTCGACGAGCCCCGCTTCGAGTCCTGCGAGGCGCCCGACGAGCTCACCGCGGTCATCACCGTCTCCGAGTACTCCTCGGTCTTCCCCGGAGGCTTCTCCCTCGCCGCCTTCGGCATCATGAGCCCCGCCGTGATCGAGCAGATCGAGGATGAGGAGATCACCGGCGAACCCGGCAACTTCACCCTGCCCGCCTACACCCAGGAGGCCGGGACGGTCGCCGGAACGGGACCGTTCCGCGTCACCGAGTGGAACCAGGACCAGGCCGAGGTCACCCTGGAGCGCAACGACGACTACTGGGGCGACCCCGCGGGCTTCGAGACGATGATCCTGCGCGCCATCCCCGACGAGAACGCGCGCCGCCAGGCCCTGGAGGCGGGCGACATCCACGGCTACGACCTGGTCGCCCCCGCCGACGTCGAACCCCTGGAGGCCGCCGGGTTCCAGGTGCCCACCCGCGGCGTGTTCAACATCCTCTACATGGCCTACCAGCAGGAGACCAACGAGGCCCTCGCCGACGTCGAGGTCCGCCGGGCCCTCGCGCACGCCGTGAACCGGCAGCGGATCGTCGACACCATCCTCCCCGAGGGCGGTGAGGTGGCCACCCAGTTCATGCCCGGCACCCTCGACGGCTGGTCGTCCGACGTCCGGACCTACGACTACGACCCCGACCTCGCCCAGCAGATGCTGGCGGACGCCGGGCAGGAGGACCTGACGGTCGAGTTCTGCTACCCCACGGACGTCACCCGGCCCTACATGCCCGCACCGCGCGACATCTTCGACATCATCGCCGCCGACCTGGAGGCCGTCGGCGTCACCGTGGAGCCGACGACCTACGAGTGGACCGAGTACATCCCGCGGACCAACGCGGGCGAGTGCGACATGTACCTGCTCGGCTGGACCGGCGACTACAACGACGCCTACAACTTCATCGGCACCTGGTTCAGCGGCCCCACCGACGAGTTCGGGCTGCGCGACGAGGAACTGTTCGAGGCCATGGCCGAGGCCAGCTCCAACCCCGACACCGAGGAGCGCGTCGCCGCCTACGAGGACCTCAACGAGCGGATCATGGAGATCCTGCCGGGGCTGCCCATCTCCAGCTCCCCGCCCTCCATCGCCTTCGCGCCGAACGTCAACCCGCCCAACGTCAGCCCGCTGACCCAGGAGGAGTTCGCCGAGGCCTCCTGGAAGTGACCCGAGGCCCCCTCCCCCCACCGGGGGAGGGGCGCCCCGCGCACACCGTTCCCGAGCACCGGACCGCGTCGACCACCGGTCCGTGCCCATCTGGCGAAAGGCGGCAAAGGTGCTGCGATTCATCGTCAGGCGTGCCCTCCAGCTGATCCCCACCCTGGGCGGCCTGTCGATCCTGCTGTTCGTCTGGCTGCAACGGCTGCCCGGCGGACCGGAGTACGCCCTCCTCCCCGACGACGCCACGGAGGAGCAGCGCGAGGCGCTGCGGCGCGCGCTCGGCCTGGACGAACCGTTCACCGTCCAGTACCTGGCCTTCCTCCGCCGGATCGCCCAGGGTGACCTGGGCGCCTCCCTCCAGACCGGCAGACCCGTGCTCACCGAGTTCTGGACGCGCTTCCCCGCCACGTTCGAGCTGTCCGTGACGGCGATGCTCATCGCCGTGTCCGTGGGGGTCCCGCTCGGGTACCTGGCCGCCCGCCGCCGCGGCTCGGCCCTGGACTTCGCCGCGATCGGCGGGTCCCTGCTCGGCATCTGCACGCCGGTCTTCTTCCTGGCGTTCATCCTCAAGGTGATCTTCGCCGAGACCCTGGGCTGGCTGCCCTCCGCGTTCCGCCTCTCGCCCGGGCTGACCCGCACCGACATCACCGGCTTCGTCCTGCTGGACGCCGTCATGACCCGGGAGTGGGACGTGGTCTGGGACGGGCTCGTGCACCTGGTCCTGCCCGGCCTGGCGCTGGCCTCCATCCCGCTGGCGGTCATCGTGCGCATGACCCGGGCCAGCGTTCTGGAGGTCCTCGGCGAGGACTACGTGCGCACGGCCGACGCCAAGGGACTGCACCGCCGCACCGTGCGCACCCGCCACGTGATGCGCAACGCCATGCTCCCCGTGGTCACCGCCGTCGGCCTGCTCACCGGCAGCCTGTTCGCCGGGGCGGTCCTGACCGAGAGCGTCTTCGCCTTCCCCGGGATCGGATCCTTCGTCTACTCCTCCACCCAGGAGCGCGACTACCCCGCGCTCACCGGCTTCATCCTGCTCATCGCGACGATGTACGTCTTCATCAACCTCCTGGTGGACATCTCCTACAGCCTCCTCGACCCGAGAGTGCGGGCCCAGTGATGCCAACGACACCCAGCCCCGGGCTCCTCGGCCGCAAGGCGGCGAAGGCCGACCGGCTCGCCGAACTCATGGGCGAGCGCACCGACGGCGGCCACGGCGCGGGCATCTGGCGGGAGGCCCTCTCCCGGATGCGCCGGAGCCCCATGGCGATCACCGGCGCCGCCATCGTCGTCGTCTTCCTGCTCATCGCACTGTTCGCCCCGGTGATCGCGCCCCACAGCCCCGTCGAACAGACCTGGGGCGACGAGGTCTTCCCCAACCGGAACGTGTTCGTGGGGCCGCGCGCCGAGAACTGGTTCGGTCTGGACAACCTCGGCCGCGACCAGTTCTCCCGCATGGTGATCGGCGCCCAGCAGACCCTGCTGGTCGGGGTCGTCGCCACGCTTGTCGGCTTCGGCGTCGGCGCCCTGCTCGGCGGAACGGCCGGCGCCGCCGCCGTCCTGGGCGGGCGCTGGGGCCGACAGCTGGACAACGCCGTCATGCGCTTCATCGACATGATGCTCGCCCTGCCCACCCTGCTGCTCGCCGTCACCGTCGCCGCGCTCATCGGCCCCAGCCTGCTCACCGTCATGCTCGCCGTGGGCGTGGCCCAGGTGCCGATCTTCGCCCGGCTGCTGCGCGGCGCGATGATCTCCCAGGGCGGCCGCGACTACGTGCTCGCGGCGCGGGCGCTGGGGGTGAGCGAACGCAGGATCGCGCTCACGCACATCCTGCCCAACTCGATGGGCCCGGTGATCGTGCAGGCCACGCTCACCCTGGCGACCGCGATCATCGACGCCGCCGCCCTGTCCTACCTGGGTCTGGGCAACCCCGACCCGTCCTTCCCCGAGTGGGGGACGATGCTCGCCGACGCCCAGCGCTTCCTGTCCAGCGCGCCCTCCCTGGCGGTCTACCCCGCCCTGGGCATCATCGTCACCGCGCTCGGTTTCACCCTGCTCGGTGAGGCGATGCGGGAGGCCCTCGACCCCAAGCTGAGGAAGTGACCATGAGTTCCAGCACGCCGCTGCTGTCCGTGGACGAGCTGTCCGTGGTGTTCCGCCGGCGCGGGGCGGAGGCGACGCGGGCCGTGGACGGGGTGTCCTTCACCCTGGAGGAGGGCCGGGTCACCGGTCTGGTCGGCGAGTCCGGTTGCGGCAAGAGCGTCACCTCCCTCGCCCTGATGGGGCTGCTGCCGGAGCGGGGGGTCACGGTCGGCGGCTCCGCGGTGCTGCGGCTGCCCGACGGCGACGTCGACCTGCTCTCCCTCCCTCGGCGGCGGATGCGCGACCTGCGCGGGTCCCAGATGGCGATGATCTTCCAGGACCCGTTGAGCTCGCTCAACCCGGTCGTGCCCATCGGCCGCCAGGTCACCGAGATCCTCCGGCGCCACCGGGGCCTGGGCGGGGAGCGGGCCCGCCGGGAGGCCGCCGACCTGCTGTACCGGGTGGGCATCCCGGACCCGACCCGGCGGCTGCGCGAGTACCCGCACCAGCTGTCCGGCGGCATGCGTCAGCGGGCCCTGATCGCCATGGCGGTCGCGTGCCGCCCCCGGCTGATGATCGCCGACGAACCGACCACGGCGCTGGACGTCACCATCCAGGCGCAGATCCTGGAGCTGCTGCGGGACCTGGTCACCGAGGAGGGCACCGCACTGCTGATGATCACCCACGACCTGGGGGTGGTCGCCGGACTGTGCGACGACATCAACGTCCTGTACGCGGGGCGGGCGGTGGAACGGGCGCCCCGCTCCGAGCTGTTCTCCGACCCCACCCACCCCTACACGATCGGGCTGCTCGGCTCCATCCCCCGGCTGGACGCGCCGCGCGGAGACCCGCTCACCCCCGTCCGGGGTTCGGTGAACGACAACATCGCCTGGTCCGACGGGTGCGCGTTCGCCCCCCGCTGCGACCACTACGCGATGGACTGCCTCCAGGGCCCGCCGGAGCTGGTCGGGGCGGCGGGCGGTGGCGCCCACGTGCACCGCTGCGTGAACCCCGGCGGGGCCGCGCGGGCCGAACCGGAGGAGGCCGCCGGGGCCGCCGGAGCGGACACCGGGCCGGAGGGGGCTTCCGACGCGGAGACCGGCGCGGACGACGGGGCGGAGCACACGGCGGCGGTGGGCGAGGACGAGGAGGGGCGGGCATGAGTCTGCTGCGGATCGAGGACCTCAGGGTGCACTTCCCGATCAGGCGGGGGGTGGTGGTCGACCGGACCATCGGCCACGTGCGGGCGGTCGACGGCGTGAGCCTGGCGGTCGAGCGGGGCCGGACCTACGGGCTCGTAGGCGAGTCGGGCTGCGGCAAGACCACCCTGGGCCGCGCCGTGCTGCGCCTGGTGGACATCACCGGCGGCTCGGTGTGGTTCGACGGCCGGAACCTGGCCGGGCTGGACGGGCGGTCGATGCGCCGCGAGCGCCGCAGACTCCAGATGGTCTTCCAGGACCCGCTGGGCAGCCTCAACCCTCGGCAGAACGTCGGGTCGATCCTCATGGAGGGGCTGCGCGTCCACGGGATCGGCGGACCGGACGAGGGCGAGGGCGCCCCGCGTGGTCGCGGGCGCGACCGCCTCGTACTCCAGGACCAGCGCAGGCGCGTGGTCGACGCCCTGGAACGGGTGGGGCTGTCGTCGAAGGCGCTCACCCGCTACCCGCACGAGTTCTCCGGCGGCCAGCGCCAGCGCATCGGGATCGCCCGCGCACTGGTTCTGGAGCCGGACCTGATCATCTGCGACGAGCCGGTCTCGGCACTGGACGTGTCGATCCAGGCGCAGGTGCTCAACCTGCTGGAGGAGCTCCAGGACGAGCTGGGCCTGACCTATCTGGTGATCGCGCACGACCTGGCGGTCGTCCGGCACGTCAGCGACGTCGTCGGGGTGATGTACCTGGGCGGCCTGGTCGAGGAGGCCGACAGCGACGACCTGTACGAGTCCCCGCTGCACCCGTACACGCGGTCGCTGATGTCGGCGGTGCCGGTGCCCGACCCCGGGGTGGAGGACGCCCGGGAGCGGATCCTGCTCTCCGGGGACCTGCCCTCGCCCGCCGATCCCCCGTCGGGCTGCCGGTTCCACACCCGCTGCCCGTGGCGGCAGGACGACCGGTGCGCCACCGAGCGGCCGGAGCTGCGGCGGTTGGCGGGGGCGCCGGAGACGAGCACCCACCGGGTGGCGTGCCACCACGCCGAGCGGATCCTGTCCGGCCAGATCCAGCCGGACGAGGAGCGCGCCGAGCGCGTCGTGCGCGGGGGCTGAGGGCCGCCTGGGCGGGTGCGGGTGGCCCGTTCGCGGGTGAGCGAGCCGGGCGGCGCCCGGGCACATGACAGATGTCATCCCCGAACCGGCGAATCGTCACGGCCGGACGGTGACAGCCGCGACTTCCGACGGGTCGTCGGCTCCGGAACGCTGGGGGCGTGGTCGTCGCCGCCCCCGATCCTCGCCGAGGACGAGGACACGCCGCCCCCGGCCGCCGCGCCCGGGTGGGAGGGGCCCGGCGCCCCGGTACGTTCGGTACCAGCACGAGGCGGCCCTCGACGACACCCACGGGTCGGCCGTGACGGCCGACCCGATGCGCGTCGACTCCCTGGACCCGAGCCGCGCACTCCCGAAGGACGACCCGGAGCCGCCGACCGGAGGCGCCCCGGTCCGGCCCACGACCGTTCCGACCGTGATGATGGCGGTGATTCCCCGGTGCTCCTGCTCTCGTTCCTGCCGCGTCTGCGCGCGCTCGCGACCCAGCGTCCGCTGCACCGACTGCGCGTCGTGTCGCTGTTGCTGGGATCGGCGGCCTGGCCGGCCACCGGTCAGCTCGCCGGGGGCTGGAGCTCGACCCCCATGCTGTTGTGGGCGCTGGCCGCGGGCGCCGTGGCGGCCGGGGCGGCGGTCGGAGCGCGGTTCCTCCGCGGGACGTCCACCAGGGACGGGCGGTGGCTGCACGTGCCGGTGTTCGCGCTGTCGGCGGTCTTCGCGCTCACCCTCGGCTCGCTGATGCTGTGGGACCTGGTGGCCGCCCGCGCGTGACCGGCGCCGTCACGGGTCGGCCGTCCGGAGCGCGACGGTTTCCGTTCGGTATCCATGGGGCGTGTGTTTCCTGTTCCGGGTGGTGCACGCGTTAGATTTGTGTCGTCCTTTTCCCTTTTGTCCTGGGTCCCCGCTCCCCGGGCTCGCACACCGCAGGAGTCCCCCGTGTCCCCCAACCCCGGACCGGGCGTGCCTGCTCACAAGCACGGCCCTCGTGGCCGGTCTCGTCCTCGGCGGCACCGCCGTCGCGTCGGCCGACCCCGGCAACGGCGGCGGAAACGGCGCCCCCGGCGACAACGGCACCGTGAAGATCCACGACCCCGAGCGCCCCGAGGAGGACAACCGCAACGTCCCCAAGGTCTGCGGCTTCTACATCAGGGCCTTCCACTTCGACGCGGGTCAGGAGGTCGCATGGGAGATCGTCACCCAGGGTGGCGCGCCGGACTCCCGCGAGACCGTCCTGGAGGACACCCTCGTCCTGGACGAGGAGGGCGAGGGCAGCACCGACCTCCTGGACCTCCCCGACGGCCACTACCGCCTGAACTGGACATTCGAGGGCGAGAACGGTGACGCCAAGCACAAGGTCTTCAAGGTGACCTGTGACGACGAGGAGCCGAGCCCGTCGCCGAGCCCCGAGCCGACCGAGGAGCCCTCCGCCGAGCCCAGCGAGGAGCCCTCGGCCGAGCCGACCCCGGAGCCGACTCCGACGACGGACCCCTCCACGGAGCCGACCGACCCGGGTTCCACGCCGACCCCGGACCAGACCCCGACCCCGGCGCCGACCGAGGGTGACGACGCCCCGGCCCCGGACGAGGACTCCCCGAGCCTGCCCGTGACCGGATCGGCCCTCGCGGGCCTGGTCGCGGTCGGCGCGGTGGCCGTCGTGGGCGGTGGAGCGGCCGTCTATCTCAGCCGCCGGGGCAAGGGCTCCGCCACGGAGTAGCGCGCCACGCGGTCCTGGGGCGGTGCCGCGGGCGCCGCCCCTTCTCCGCGCTCCCGGGCCGGCTCAGCCCGCGCGCAGCGCCGCGCACACGTCGAGCAGACGCTGCCGCAGCACGGCGCCGCGCTCGGCGAACCCCCGCTGGGCCGCCATGTACTCGGCCTTGCCCTCGGCGGTCTCGATCCGTACCGGCTCGTACCCCCACGCGGCCAGGTCGTAGGGGGAGGCGCGCATGTCCAGGACCCGGATCTCCCTCGACAGCTCGAAGCAGTCCACGACCAGCTCCGACGGGACGGCCGGGGCGAGCTTGTACGCCCACTTGTACAGGTCCATGTTGGCGTGCAGGCAGCCCGGCTGGTCGAGGTCCGCCTGGGCCTCGCGGGTCGGCTGGAGGGTGTTGAGCGGACGGGCCGGTTCGGTGAAGAACCGGAAGGCGTCGAAGTGGGAGCACCGGATCCGGTGCGACTCCACGACCCGGTCGGTGCCCTCGCGGCCGAGCCGCAGCGGCACCTGTCCGTGGCGCACCTCGTCCGTCCGGTAGACCATCGCCCACTCGTGCAGCCCGAAACAGCCGAGGTGGGCGGGGCGGTCGGCGACCGCCGACAGCAGGCGTTCGACGAAGTCCACCACCCGGCGCGCCGCGAGGAAGGCGGCGGTGTCCAGGCCGACGCCGCCGTCGGGGAGTTCGGTGTAGAACCGCTCGCCGAGGCGGTCCCCGGCGCCCTCGCCGAGCAGGACGGTGCCCACGCCCGGGTGCCAGCGCCGCAGTTGGGAGGGTTTGAGGTTGTAGTAGGTGAACAGGAAGTCCTCCACCGGGTGGCGTTCGCCCTCCCGGCGGCGCCGCAGGTGGTCGGCGACGAGCGCGTCCACGCGTCGTTCGTGCCGTCGGGCGCGCTCGCGCCACTCCCGTTCGGCGAGGGCGGTCACCGCCCCGGTCGTCGTTCCCATCACGGCCCCCAGGGTACGCGGGACCCCGGTGGCGCCGTTCAGTTCGACTGCTGCACCGGCAGGTGGCGGCCCAGGTAGCCCACGTAGACGCGGTTGGTGGTGCCGGGCCCCAGGTGGGGGTAGAAGTACAGCCTCGGGCAGATCCCGTACTCCGTGTCGAGCTTGATGTGGGCGTACATGGGCACCCGCCCGCTCGGGTCCACCTCCGTGGGGACCCGGAAGAGGCGTTTCTCGTTGAGTTTGCCCCGGTTGCGCACGTAGTCCGACTCCTGCGACGCCAACCGCTTGACCGGGATCACCTGGTAGCCGTCCGGGGTCTCGCGCAGGTAGGAGTGGAAGCCCAGACCGCTCCCGGGGTTGTCGAACTGGTAGCGGGCGTAGTCGTTCAGGGCCAACAGGGCCTCCCAGGCCCGGGTGACCCACAGCCCCTCCTTGCGGCTGTCGGAGAGCTCGTAGACCGTGTCGTGGTCCTCGATGGTGAAGAACAGGTGGGGCAGGGCGGAGCCGTCGGTGATCTGCTCCAGGAGTTCACTCACGCAGGTGGGGGGCGGTCGTCGGGTGTCGCGCGGGGCCGGGGCGGCGGCCAGGCGGTAGAGCCCCTCCTCACGGGCCCGGGCGCGCAGCCACCGGGCCTCGTGGCGGGCGGCGCGGAGCTGCTCGCGGGCGGTGTCGAGTTCATCGGTCAGGTCGGCCGTCTCGGCGAGCAGTTCCTGGCGTTCGTCGGCGAGCTCACTGATCCGCGCGCTGAGCCGCTTGACCTCGTCGCGCAGCCGCTGGGTCAGCTGTTCCTGGGCCTCCCGTTCCTGGGCGGCGGCGAGTTCGGCCGCCACGGCCGGCGGCGGGGCCGCCGGATGGGGGCGGTGGGGCGGCGCCGCCGCGGGAGGGGGCGCCCCGGCCCGGGAGCGCAGGTCCTCCGTCTCCTCCGCCAGGAGGGCGTCGATGGCCCGCAGCGGGGCGGGCAGTGGCGTGTTCACGGCGTTCTCCCGCACCCTGCGGGCGAGCGCCGCGCCGACCCAGTTGCGGATGCGGTCGCCGTCGCGCGCGGTGTCCAGCGTGGCCGGGCTCATCCGGGGGTGGCGTCCCGGGTCGGCCTCGTCCGCCGGATCGACGCCCGGTAAGAAGGTGCGCACCCCGCCCGCGGGTATGTCCAGCGTCTCCGGCAGCAAGCCGCCGACCCGGTCGAGCGCGGCGGCGTCCAGGACGTATCCGGCGCACATCCCGGTGCACCGGGCCAGGGCGCCGGCCACGGCGGTGCGCCAGGCGGCCACGGTGACGTCACGGGGGGCGCCCGTCGCCACGATCGCCATCCGGCGGTCCGGGTCCCTGATCGCCGACACCAGCGCCGCCACCAGGGTGTCGTCGCGGCCGCGCACGATGTTCGGCGTCGACGGCAGGGGACAGCGGCCGTCGTGGGCGTCGAGCTCCTCCAGGAGCATCCGCGCGGCCTCGGGCGGCATGACGTCCGGTCGGGGCTGGTCCGACGGAGGGGCGGCGTGGTCGAGGGGCTCCACGCTCATGTCGATCCACACGTGATCGCGGGGGGAGAGCTCGGGGTCCACCACGGACGTCACCACGGTGCGCCACACGCCGTCGGGCTTCTCGGACTCCGTGGTCAGGCGGAGGAACACGAGCCCCTCGTCGGGGTTGTCGTGCCGGACCACGAGCGCCCGGGAGCGGTTGCTCAGTTCGAAACGGCCGGAGGCGGAGAAGTCCACGCGCGCGCCCGAGTTGCCCCTCTTGCTCAGCCACCGGGACAGGACCGTCGACGTGAGGGTGACCAGGTCACTGCCGGTTTCCGGGACCGAGGCGAGCGTGCGGTAGACAAGTGGCAATGAGCACTCCCGGGCTTCCCGTCGGCTGCGGTGGACCCGAGGGCCGGCCCGAACCAGTGGGCGAAACCCTCACCAACCACTGTGAACGAAGGCGTCCGCCGACGCCAGTCGGGCGGTCAAGGATCCTTCTCAGACTGACCAGCTTAGGGCGTGTGGGGCGGGCGCCCACCCCCCCTCGCGCGGCGGACGGCGTCCGCGGGACACGCTCCGGACCCTTCGGGCGGTGCCTCGGCCGAGGGGCGGACGGGCGCGGACCCGACCGGGTGCGCCAGTGTGGCCAAGTCGGACGGGCCGGTTGGCAATGGTGGACAAGGCGCGGGGGTGCGGCGCGGGCTAGCGTTCCTGGCATGTCTACGCGTCCGTTCTGGCTGGCCGGCACCGCCGCGACCGGCGACACCGAGATCACCGTCGTCAACCCCTACACGGGTCGACCCGCGGGCACCGTCGCCGTGCCCACCGTTTCCCAGATCGAGGAGGCCGTGGCCGCCGCGCACGCGGTCTCCGGTGAGGCCGCCGCCCTGCCCGCGCACGTGCGCGCCGACGCCCTGGCGCACGTCTCCCGCAGGCTCGGGGAGCGCGCCGAGGAGATCGCCCAGACGATCACCGCCGAGAGCGGCAAGCCGATCAAGTGGGCGCGCGGCGAGGTCGGGCGCGCGGTGTCCGTCTTCCGCCTGGCGGCCGAGGAGGCCCGCCGGGACAGCGGAGAACTCCAGCGCCTGGACACCGACCCCGGCGGCACGGGCCGCATGGCGCTCATCCGCCGCGTCCCCAAGGGCCCGGTCCTGGGCATCTCCCCGTTCAACTTCCCGCTCAACCTGGTCGCGCACAAGATCGCCCCGGCCCTGGCCGTCGGCGCCCCGATCATCCTCAAGCCCGCCCCGGCCACGCCGATGACGGCGCTCGTCCTCGGTGAGATCATCGCCGAGACCGACCTGCCCGGCGGCGTCCTGTCCGTGCTGCCGATGCCCAACGAGCGCGCCGCGTCGCTGATCACCGACGAGCGCCTCCCGGTCATCTCCTTCACCGGCGGCCAGTTCGGCTGGGAGCTCCAGCGCCGCGCCCCGCACAAGCACGTCACCCTGGAGCTCGGCGGCAACGCCGCCGCCGTCGTCCTGGCCGACGCCGACCTGGACTGGGCCGCCCAGCGCGTCGCCCTGTTCGGCAACAACCAGGCGGGCCAGGTCTGCATCGGCGTCCAGCGCGTGATCGTGGAGGACCCGGTCCACGACGCGTTCGTCGCCAAGCTGGTCGACCGGGTGGAGGCGCTCGGCACGGGCGACCCCGCCGACCCGGCCACCGACGTCGGCCCGCTGGTCGACGAGGCGGCCGCCGAACGCGTCGAGTCCTGGATCAACGAGGCCGCCGAGGCGGGCGCCACGATCCTCACCGGCGGTACCCGCGACGGCGTGACCGTGGCGCCGACGGTCATCGCCGACGCCCCGGCCGACGCCAAGGTCGTCCGCGAGGAGGTCTTCGGCCCCGTCCTGGTGATCCAGCGCGTGGCCGACACCGACGCCGCGTTCGCCGCCGTCAACGACAGCGACTTCGGGCTCCAGGCGGGCGTCTTCACCCGTGACCTGCCCACCGCCTTCCGCGCCCACCGGGAGCTGGAGGTCGGCGGCGTGGTCATCGGCGACGTCCCGACCTTCCGCGCCGACCAGATGCCCTACGGCGGCATCCGCAAGTCGGGTGTGGGCAAGGAGGGCGTGCGCTCCGCGATGGAGGACCTCACCTACGAGCGCGTCCTCGTGCTCACCGGCATCGAGGTGTAGCGGTCCGAACGCGAACGCGGCGGCCCCGGCGCCGGGGCCGCCGCGTTCATGCGCGGGGACGGATCAGAGGCGTTCGGCCCCCTCGTAGAGGCGCCGCGCCTCCTCGCCCAGGCGGGGACCGTACTGGGTGCCCCGGTCGTCGGCGTACTTGAAGCTGACGACGGACGAGACCGTGCCCCGGCCGGTCTTCGGGTCGAACGCGGTGAACCACGGGCCGCCGCTGGAGCCCTGGGTCATCCGGCACCGCACCCCGTTGGCGGTGGTGCCCCCCGTGTCGGGCGAGGTCCGCCCCGAGCAGTAGTGCAGCAGTCGCCCGTCGAAGGGCGAGGCCGCCGGGTACCCGAACGTGTACACCTGCCTGCCCTCGCGCGCCTGCTGATCGGACCAGGCCGAGAACGAGATCCGCTGCGCCCCCACCCGGTCCTGCACGGTCTGGCCGGAGTCGGTGTTGAGCACGACCATCGCGATGTCGTAGCTGTCGTCGGCCTCACGCGACCACCGGGGGGAGACCAGCATGTCGCGGGCGGTGTAGCGGCCGTAGGGGCTCTTCCCGTCCCGGTACCCGGGCACGAAGGTCCAGTTGCGCGCCCAGGAGCCGGTCCCGTCCTTGGCGCAGTGCCCGGCGGTGACCACGGTGCTCCGGTTCTCCGCCTCGACGACCGACGCCGAACACGTGAAGTCGCGGCCGTTCATGGTCAGGTACACCTTGCCGGTCGTGCGGGTCACCAGCCCGCCGGCGCTCCAGACCTCGCCGGTGCTGTCGGCGCGGGGCGCCGCCTGGTGGTCGGTGTCGGATCCGTCGGCGTCCCCCGGGCCGGTGATCGCGAGCGCGTCGCCGACCAGGCCGGTGATCGGCCGCGCGGCGGCCATCCGCTCCTGCGTCCAGTAGTCGAGCACGGCCCTGCGCTGGGCGTTGGTCACGGCGGCGCTCTGGTGGGACACCCCCTCCATGCGCGAGAGCGCGATCCGCTCCCGCTCCGGCTCGGCGGACTGGGACGCGTGGACGGCCCGGGTGACGGCGGAGGCCGGGCCGGACGGGAGTTCGAGGAGGGCGATTCCCCCGAGGGTGAGCGCCACTGCGGCGACGGGGGCGAGGATCCTGTGTGCGGTGGACGAGGTCATGGACCGATCTTCGCACACTTTCAGTAACTCGGTTGCTACTTTGTGTTTGTGTCTTGCGTTCGGGGGGAAGAGAACTCCCCTCCTCCACCGCCGGGGTCGCCGCGCGGGGCCGCCGGGCCGGGCGGGGGTCCCGGCCCGGCGGGTCCTCAGGCGAGCGGGATGGTGATCTGGGAGGGGGCGTCCTCGGGGGAGGTCACCTCGACCCGGTTGAAGTACGGGCTCTCGCTCGTGTACCGCGGGTCCGCGCTGTCCACGACCACGGCCAGCCGGTGGCCCGCCGGAACGTCCCACACGACCGGCTGGAGTTCGGTGGTCACCGTCACCGGTTCGTCGGCGGAGCCCCGCAGCGTGTAGGGGGCGTGGGAGACCAGTGAGCCCGTTCCGTAGGCGTCGATGTCGTACAGGTACACGAACACCGACTGGTCCTCGGCGGTGGGCTCCAGGGTGAGCGTCACCTCCGGCGCGCCGGCCACCCGGGCGCCGTCCGGGTAGGCGGGGCTCGTCCACACGGCCGAGCGGTAGCGGTCCACGGTCGGGAGCAGGACGCCGGTCGGCAGGTCGAGGAACTGTTGGAGGGCGCCGGACAGCAGCACCGTCCCGCTCGTCGCGGTGGTGCCGATCCCGGTCCGGAAGTCGTAGTCCCAGCCCGTCGACGGCTCCGGCTCCATCGCCCCCCTGCTCTGCCAGCGGAACCAGCCGGTGCTGGGGCGGTCCAGGTAGTACCGGTCCGTGTCGCCGGTCACCGACGGCCAGTCGGCGTGCGTCGTCCACCCGCCGCGGCCGTTGTTCGGCTTGACGTGGACCGGGTCCTCGTCGGCGATTCCGTTGTCCTCGCCCTTGAGGTGGTGGTCGAACCAGTCGCCCACCGACTCCCAGATCTCGTTCGGCAGGCCCGCCGCGCCGAACGCCTCGGCGGTGGCGTGGTCGCCGGGGGTGAGCATGAGCCGCTTGGGGCCCTCCAGCCGTTCGTAGAAGTCCGTGATCTGCCCCGGCGGGAAGAAGCCGTCGTTCCAGGCGTTGGCCAGCATGACCGCGGTGCCGTTGGCGTTGATCCGGTCGACCTTGGTGGCCACCGACCGGTCGGGCGCCATCTCCAGCGCGGGGCCGACGTTCCCGCGCCGGTACTCGCGCTCCACCTCGCGCATGACCTCGCCGGGTCGGCCGGTGAGGTTGCCGAGCGCGAGCAGCACCTCCACGGACTGCATGTCGATGGTCTCGTTCGGGTACAGCGACGGGACCAGGTCGGTCCAGCCGCTCATCGCGGCCACGGCGCGCACGCGGTCGTCCTCGGCGGCCGTCAGCATGCTGATGCCGCCGCCGTAGGAGATCCCCGCCATGCCGATCCGCTCGGGGTCGGCGTCGGTGTTCGCCAGGGCCCAGTCGATGACGGCGCTGGCGTCGGCCCGGTCCTCGGGGCCGGCGATCTGGACCTCGCCCCCGGAGTCCCAGAAACCGCGGGAGGTGTAGGAGACCACCTGGTACCCGGACTCGTAGGCGAGCCGGTAGGCGGCGCCCACGTAGAGGAGGTTGTTCGTCCCCCAGGCCGAGGGCATGACCAGCAGCGGGTGCGGTCCCTCGACCCCGGTCGGGGTGATCACCTTGGCGCCGAGTTCGGTGCCGTCGTGGCTGACGATGGTCTCGTAGCTGACGGTGGCCCCGACCGAGGCGGCGGCGGGGGCGGCGGGCAGGAGCGCGGCGGCGAGCACCGCCGCCAGGACGCAGGACAACAGCCGGGCGAGTGCGCGCGGGACGCCGGGGGTCGCGCGCCCGCCGCGGCGAGCGGGTGCGGGTGTGTCTGTGTGACGCATGAGGGGGAACCTCGGGGGTCGTCGGGGGAGCGGGAGGTTCCCGATGGGTCGCGCCTTCGCCATCGGGGGACGCGGCCGTCCGGTCCGGCCGGGTGTGACGGGGGGCATGGGGTACTGTGAGGTAACTTACTAACGAGTAAGGTAAGCCACCGACACGTCCTTGTAAAGCCCCCGAAACCCCGCCGAAGCACGTGCCGGTACGCGCGGTGCGGAACAATGAGGACGTGCGACAACAACAGCAGCGAACCGTAGTGGTCCTCGGCTCGACCGGCTCGATCGGCACCCAGGCCGTCGACATCGTCCAGCGCAACCCCGACCGCTTCCGGGTGGTGGGCCTGGCCGCGGGCGGCGGCCGGACCGACCTGCTCGCGAAGCAGGCCGCCGACCTCGGCGCCCGGATGGTGGCCGTCGCCGACCCCGACCGGGCCGCCGAACTCGCGCGCGCCCTCGCCGAGCACGGCAGCGCCGCCACCGTCCTGGCCGGACCCGAGGGGGTTGCCGAACTGGCGGGCGCCGAGTGCGACGTCGTCCTCAACGGCATCACCGGCGCGCTCGGCCTGGAATCGACGCTGGCCGCCCTGCGCGCCGGTCGCACCCTGGCCCTGGCCAACAAGGAGTCCCTCATCATCGGCGGTCCGCTGGTCCGCGAGGCGGCCGCGCCCGGCCAGATCATCCCGGTCGACTCCGAGCACTACGCCATCGCACAGTGCTTCCCCCGCGTGCCCGAGGGGGAGCTGACCAGCCTCGCGCAGGGGCACGTCCACGCCCGCCGCGACGAGGTGCGCCGCCTCGTGGTCACCGCCAGCGGCGGCCCCTTCCGCGGTCGCGACCGCCACGAGCTGGAGGACGTCACCCCCGGGGACGCGCTCGACCACCCCACGTGGAGCATGGGCCCGGTCATCACCGTCAACTCCGCCACCCTGGTCAACAAGGGGCTGGAGGTGATCGAGGCCAACCTGCTGTTCGACGTCCCCTTCGACCGCATCGACGTCGTGGTGCACCCGCAGTCCGTCGTCCACTCGATGGTCGAGTACGTGGACGGGTCGACCATCGCCAAGGCCAGCCCGCCGAGCATGATGATCCCGATCGCCCACGGGATCGGTTCCCCCGACCGGGTTCCCGACGCCGCGCCCGGTCTGGACTTCACCCGACCCCAGGAGTGGACCTTCGAGCCGCTCGACCACGCGGCCTTCCCCGCGGTGCGGTTGGCCGCCGAGGTCGGCGCGGCGGGCGGCACGGCGCCCGCGGTCTACAACGCGGCCAACGAGGAGGCGGTCGACGCCTTCCTGCGGGGAAACCTCGCTTTCCCGGCCATCATGGACACCGTGTCCCGGGTAGTCTCGGAGCATCAGCGGTCGGAGCGCCCCCTCGGCGCCTCCTCGGCTGACCTGACCCTTGACGACGTGTACGCCGCTGACGCCTGGGCCCGTGCGCGCGCGCGTGAACTGCTGACGGGCCGGGCCTGACACCGGCTTGAGGAGAGTGCATGGTCGCGTTGATGACCGTGATCGGGATCGTCCTGTTCGTCTTCGGGCTGCTGTTCTCGATCGCATGGCATGAGCTCGGCCATCTCTCCACGGCCAAGATGTTCGGGATCAAGTGCACCGAGTACATGGTCGGCTTCGGCAGGACCCTGTGGTCGGTGCGCAGGGGCGAGACCGAGTACGGGATCAAGGCCGTGCCGCTGGGCGGCTTCGTGCGGATGGTCGGCATGCTGCCGCCCGCGCGCAGGACCGCCGACGAGGGCTCGCGCAAGCTCTCCCGCTGGCGCGCGATGGCCGAGGACGCGCGCGAGGCCTCCTACGTCGAGATCGGGCCCGAGGACCAGGACCGGCAGTTCTACCAGCGCGCGCCGTGGAAGCGGCTGATCGTCATGTTCGCCGGTCCCGGCATGAACGTGGTGCTGGCCGCGATCCTGCTCGGCGTGCTGTTCATGGGTATCGGCGTCCCGCAGAGCACCACCACGATCGGCATGGTCACCGAGTGCGTCGTGCCCGCCGGGAAGTCGGTCACCGAGTGCACCGACGAACCGCCCACCCCCGCCGCGGCGGCCGGTCTGGAGGCCGGTGACGTCATCGTGGAGGTGGACGGGACGCCCACTCCCGACTGGAACGCCGCCAACCAGGCGATCCGCGGCTCCCTGGGCAGCACCGAGATCGTCGTGGAGCGCGACGGCGAGCGGGTCCCGTTCGACGTCGACATCATCGAGAACGAGCTGCCCGCGCGCGACGCCGACGGCGAGATCCGCTACGAGACCGACGCCGACGGCGACTACGTCTACGACGACCGGGGGTACCGCGTCTACCAGACCGAGACCGTGGGCTTCCTCGGCATCGTGTTCGCCTCCGAACGCTCCACCCTGACCCTGGGCGAGTCCGCCGCCGAGATGGGGACCATGCTCGTCGGCGTCGGCGAGGCGCTCGTCGCCCTGCCCGGCAAGGTGCCCGACGTGTTCGCCGCGGCCTTCCTCGGCGAGCAGCGCACCCAGGACTCCCCGGTGGGCATCGTCGGGATCTCCCGCATCGGCGGCGAGATCATGTCCCAGGGTCTGCCCCTGGCCGACACCGCCGCGCTCATGATCCAGATCCTGGCCGGGGTGAACCTCTTCCTGTTCGCCTTCAACATGCTGCCGATCCTGCCGCTGGACGGCGGTCACATGGCGGGCGCGCTGTGGGAGTGGGTCAAGCGCGGGTGGGCCAGGCTGACCCGGCGGCCCGACCCGGGCCCCGTGGACGTGGCGATGCTGACCCCGGTGGCCTACGTGGTGGTCGCGTGCTTCCTGGTGTTCAGCGTGGTCCTGCTCGTGGCCGACCTGTTCAACCCGGTGCGGCTGTTCGGCTGAGGGTGTCCGCCTCCTCGCGAAGCGGCCCTCGGACGGTGGAGGGTGACGGGTGGGCCACATCCGCCTCCCCGTCCCTACCGGTAGGGGTTGTCAACTGTTCTGTGATCCGTCAAACACGTCTGTTCCCTCACTAGGAATCACCCCGGTGGCCGATGTGCGGGACACCGTCCTCAAGGCACCGAACAGCTCAGACTCTGGTGACCCTGTGACGGACCTTCCGGGCGGAAACGTTCGGGATGTTGAGAGTCGCTGAGACTCAAAGCAACGGTAACCTGGGCAGCGCGATCCGGGAACGACGGCGCAGACTGGCGCCGCAGGTGAATCGACTCCCCGGTCGCGGCACCGCGCGCCGCTCAGGGCGCTCCTTCTTTTCCGCATCCGGACGAATCAAGTGCCACCCCCTCCGGTGGCAGACGAGGTGAATCAAGCGTGACCGTCGATCTCGGTATCCCCGCCACTCCGCCGCGCCCGCTGGCGACCCGGCGCAAGTCGCGGCAGATCATGGTCGGAAACGTTCCCGTGGGCGGGGACGCACCGGTGTCCGTCCAGTCCATGACGACCACCCGCACCTCCGACATCAACGCGACCCTCCAGCAGATCGCGGAGCTCACCGCGACCGGCTGCCAGATCGTCCGGGTGGCCGTCCCGACCAACGACGACGCCGAGGCGCTCCCGATCATCGCGAAGAAGTCGCAGATCCCGGTGATCGCCGACATCCACTTCCAGCCCAAGTACGTGTTCGCCGCGATCGACGCCGGATGCGCGGCCGTGCGCGTGAACCCGGGCAACATCAAGAAGTTCGACGACAAGGTCGCCGAGATCGCCAAGGCCGCCGGTGACGCGGGCGTGCCGATCCGGATCGGCGTCAACGCCGGTTCCCTCGACAAGCGGCTGCTCGCCAAGTACGGCAAGGCCACGCCCGAGGCGCTCGTGGAGTCGGCGCTGTGGGAGTGCTCCCTGTTCGAGGAGCACGGCTTCCGCGACATCAAGATCTCGGTCAAGCACAACGACCCCGTCGTGATGGTCAACGCCTACCGGCAGCTGGCGGAGTCCTGCGACTACCCGCTGCACCTCGGCGTGACCGAGGCCGGTCCGGCCTTCCAGGGCACCATCAAGTCTGCGGTGGCCTTCGGCGCCCTGCTGTCGGAGGGGATCGGCGACACCATCCGCGTCTCGCTGTCCGCCCCGCCCGCCGAGGAGGTCAAGGTCGGCACCCAGATCCTGGAGTCGCTGGGCCTGCGTGAGCGCGGCCTGGAGATCGTCTCCTGCCCGAGCTGCGGCCGCGCCCAGGTCGACGTCTACAGGCTCGCGGAGGAGGTCACCGCGGGCCTGGAGGGCATGGAGGTGCCGCTGCGCGTGGCCGTCATGGGCTGCGTCGTCAACGGCCCCGGCGAGGCGCGCGACGCCGACCTGGGGGTGGCCTCGGGCAACGGCAAGGGCCAGATCTTCGTCAAGGGCGAGGTCATCAAGACCGTGCCGGAGTCGCAGATCGTGGAGACCCTCATCGAGGAGGCCATGCGGATCGCCGAGGAGATGGGCGAGTCCGTCGAGCCGGGCGAGCCCACGGTGGCCGTCGCGGGCTGACCCCGCCCCCTGGGAGCCTCCCCCGGCGCGGAGGCCCGAACGAACACGAGCCCGGTCCACGCGTGTGGACCGGGCTCCCGTCGTTCCGGCGGGAGGGGCGGACGAGGGTGAACCTCGGGCAAACGACCGGTGTCCGCCGACCCCCTCGCAGGTCAAAGGTTTACCGCTACTGTGGGTGACAACATATGACATGAATCACTTTTGTGTGCGTTTTATTGCGTCATTACGCATTGATCATGGTGTGAAACCCGGACATACGCAACGTTCGTGGGTCATGTTACCTAGGTAACGCGGATAACGTTGCTGGAGGCACATCCCAGCCGTGAGCGGCGGGAACGGCCAGCCACCCCCTCGCCGTGCGTCCTCCGGCGAGCGGTGGCCACCCCCTCATCACACGCCCTCCCAGGGGTGTGGTGCGCCCATGCACGAAAGCGTCGAGGAGTTATTCACGTGGTGGACCAGAAGACCACGGCGGGCACCCGCGTGCCCGTCGGCCGGGGCGGTGTGCCCTCGCTGAGGGACCGCCTCACCCGCCGCAAGCCTGTCGAGAAGCTCGTGGCCGAGACCCAGGCCGCCGAAGGCGCGGGGCTGCGCCGCCACATGGGCTTCTGGCAGCTGTCCATGATCGGCATCGGCGCCACCCTGGGCACCGGCATCTTCGTCGTTCTCGGTGAGGCCGTGCCGGTCGCCGGGCCCGCCGTCATCATCGCGTTCGTGCTGGCCGGGGTCACCGCGCTGTTCTCCGCCCTCGCCTACGCCGAGATGGCCGGGATGATCCCCGCCTCCGGCTCCGCGTACTCCTACGCCTACGCCACCATGGGCGAGTTCATGGCCTGGATCTGCGGCTGGTGCCTGATGCTCACCTACGGCGTGTCCGTCGCGGCCGTCGGAGTGGGCTGGGGCCAGTACATCGACGAGCTCCTGCACCTGACCACCGGAATGTCGATGCCCGCCGAGCTGCTCGCCGGGCCGATGGAGGGCGGTCTGATCAACCTGCCCGCCGCCATCGTCGTCCTGCTGTCGATGTTCGCCCTGCTCGCCGGGGTGCGCGAGAGCAGCCGCGTCAACGCGGTCATGGTCGCCATCAAGATCGCGATCCTGGTCATGTTCGTGGTCATCGCCGTCACCGCCGTCCAGGACGGCAACTTCGCCCCCTTCATGCCGATGGGCATGGCCGGTGTCAGCGCCGCGGGCGCCACGCTGTTCTTCTCCTACATCGGGTTCGACTCCGCCTCCACCGCCAGTGAGGAGGCCAAGGACCCGCAGCGCGACCTGCCCCGCGCCATCATGTTCTCGATGATCCTGGTGACGGCCCTGTACTGCCTGGTCGCCTTCACCGCCGTCGGAGCGCTCAACTGGACCGACTTCGCCGACGGCGAGACCTCCCTGGCCGGGATCCTGACCAGCGTCACCGGCACCACGGTCTGGGCGGTCATCTTCGCCGCGGGCGCCGTGCTCGCGCTGGCCAGCGTCGTCCTGGTCGTCCTGTACAGCCAGACCCGCATCCTCTTCGCGATGTCCCGCGACGGCCTCATCCCCAAGGCGTTCTCCAAGGTCGACGCCAAGGGCACCCCGCGCGCCAACACGGTCATCACCTCCGTGCTCATCGCCGTCCTGGCCGCGCTCATCCCGCTGGGGCCGCTCGCCGACGCCACCGCCATCGGCACCCTCTTCGCCTTCGCCCTGGTCAACGTGGCCGTCCTGGTGCTGCGCAGGCGCCGCCCGGACCTGGAGCGCGCCTTCCGGATGCCGGGCGCCCCGGTCACGCCGGTCCTGGGCGTGCTCGCCTGCGCCTACCTGATGGTCAGCATGGACCTGAGCGTGTGGACGGCCTTCGTCGCCTGGCTCGTCGTCGGCCTGGCCGTCTACTTCGCCTACAGCATGCGCCGCTCCGCGCTGGAGGCGGAGGGCACCGTCGAGGCCGGGGTCTGACCGGGCTCGGCACGGGGGCGGGGCCGGGAATCTTCCGGCCCCGCCCCCGCGTTGCTGGGGGTGCCCGCGTGGAACGGCTGGGTGAGAGTTCCGCAGGCGGTGCAACGAACCACCGGCGACCACGCGAAATACGCAACGAAGTGGATGCTTTGAGGCACGTTTGTGGCGCGATCGTCCACCTAGAGTGGACGCGGCCGCACACGACGACCGACCGGGAGGGGGAGCGATGACACGCCGACGCCTGCGCGTCGCCCTGGACCAGGGCGCCGGGCGCAGCGGGGACACCGCGTCCTCCCTCGCCAGGCTCGCCGACCGGGCCCGGGCCGCCGCCGACGAGGGCGCCGATCTGCTGGTCGGCCCCGAGATGTCGATGACCGGCTACGCCCTGGGCGCCGAGGTCGCCCGCCTGGCCGAGCCCGCCGACGGCCCCCTCGCCGAGGCCGTCGCGCGGGTGGCCGCCGACACCGGTGTCGCGATCGTCTACGGTTTCCCCGAGCGCGCGGACGGGCGCGTGTACAACGCGGTGCGCCTGGTGGGCGGCGACGGAGCGCCCCTGGCCCTGTACCGCAAGAGCCACCTCTTCGGCGACCTGGACCGGGACATGTACGCCCCCGGGGACACCCCGGTCGTGCAGGCCGACCTGAACGGCGTCCGGCTCGGCCTCCTCATCTGCTACGACGTCGAGTTCCCCGAGACCGTGCGCGCGCACGCCCTGGCCGGGACCGAACTGCTCGTCGTACCCACCGCGCTCATGCACCCCAACGTCCGGGTGCCCACCCTGCTGGTCCCGGCCCGGGCCCTGGAGAACCAGCTCCACCTGGCCTACGTCAACCGCTGCGACGTCGAGGGCGACCTCGACTACATGGGGCTGAGCACCCTGGTCGGCCCCGACGGCGCCGAACTGCTGCGCGCCGGGCCCGACGAGGAGCTGCTGGTCGCCGACGTGGACCCGGCCGTGACCGCCGAGCTGCTGGCCGAGCAGTCCTACCTGGACGACCGCCGACCCGATCTGTACGGGTCGCTCGTCCCCTGAACCACCACCCGATACCAGTCACACCAGCCACGCGGTACACCCCGCTCGACGAGACCCTTGTGTAAGGAGGGGCCCATGACGTCCGCCGTGCCCACGGCCGCAGGTTCCGCGCCCGCGCAGGACACACCGTTGAACATGTGCGGACCGGACTTCCCGTTCGCCTACGACGCCTACCTGGAGAGCCCCGCCGGGCTCGGACAGGTCCCGGCCGAGAGCCACGGGACCGAGGTCGCCGTGATCGGCGGTGGCCTGTCGGGCATCGTCACCGCCTACGAGCTCATGAAGATGGGCCTGAAGCCGGTCGTCTACGAGGCCGACCAGATCGGCGGACGCCTGCGCACGGAGAAGCTGCCGAACTGCCCCGACGACGTCGTCGCGGAGATGGGCGCCATGCGCTTCCCGCCGTCGTCGACCGCGTTCCTGCACTACGTCGAGAAGATGGGCCTGGAGACGGTCCCCTTCCCGAACCCGCTCGCGCCGGTCACCCCGAGCACCGTCGTCGACCTCAAGGGCGAGTCGCACTACGCGACCACCCTCGACGACCTGCCCGAGGTCTACCGCGAGGTGGCGCGCGCCTGGGACCGCACCCTGGAGGAGGGCGCCCAGCACACCCGCATGCAGAAGGCGATCCGCGAGCGCGACGTCGCCACCCAGAAGGAGATCTGGAACGAGCTGGTCGACAGGCTCGACAACCAGACCTTCTACGGCTTCCTGTGCGAGTCGCCCGCCTTCGCCTCCTTCCGCCACCGTGAGATCTTCGGCCAGGTGGGCTTCGGAACGGGCGGTTGGGACACCGACTTCCCCAACTCCATCCTGGAGATCCTGCGCGTCACCTACACGGGTGCGGACGACGACCACATGGGGATCGTCGGCGGCGTCCAGCAGCTGCCGCTGCGCATGTGGGAGCACGCCCCGGACAAGATCACGTACTGGGCGCAGGGCACGTCCCTGGCCTCCCTGCACGGCGACGGACCGCGCCCGGCGGTCACGGCGCTGCGCCGCACGGCGGCCAAGGGCTCCCCGTCCGGGAACATCACGGTCACCGACGCCTCCGGCTCCACCCGCACCTACGCGGCGGCGGTGTTCACCGCGCAGAGCTGGATGATGCTCTCCAAGATCGACTGCGACGAGAGCCTGCTGCCGATCGACCACTGGACGGCGATCGAGCGGACCCACTACATGGAGTCCTCGAAGCTGTTCGTTCCGGTGGACCGCGCGTTCTGGCGGGACAAGGACCCCGAGACGGGCCGCGACGTCATGAGCATGACGCTCACCGACCGCATGACCCGGGGCACCTACCTGCTGGAGGGTGAGGACCCGGACGGCCCCGCCGCGATCTGCATGTCGTACACCTGGTGCGACGACTCGCTCAAGTGGCTGCCGCTGTCCGCCAACGAGCGGATGGAGGTCATGCTGAACTCGCTCGGCAAGATCTACCCGAACGTGGACATCCGCGCGCACATCACGGGTGACCCGGTGACGATCTCCTGGGAGGACGAGCCCTACTTCATGGGCGCGTTCAAGGCGAACCTGCCGGGGCACTACCGCTACCAGCGCCGCCTGTTCACCCACTTCAAGCAGGACGAGCTGGAGGAGCGCCACCGCGGCCTGTTCCTGGCCGGGGACGACGTGTCCTGGACGGCGGGCTGGGCCGAGGGCGCCGTGCAGACCGCGCTCAACGCCGTGTGGGGCGTGGTGCACCACTTCGGAGGTCAGACGGACCCGACCAACCCGGGTCCGGGCGACCTCTTCGACGACCTGGCGCCCGTGCGCCTTCCCGAGGACTGAGGTCCGACCGGCCTCGCCTCGACGGCCCCCGGCCGCGCGTCCACCGAACCGCGCGCGGCCGGGGGCCGTCCCTGTTCGTCCTCCGGAACGGTCACCATGGGGGTTTCCGTTCGGGCGCCGGCAGGGTTCCGCAAGACGGGCTGGGCCGCGAGCGAGGAACGAGCATGAATCGGGCTGCGCCGCAGGCGTCGGTCGGGGGTGGTGGAGGGCGACGGGCGGGCGAAGGCGAGGATGAAGAATCCCTGCCTTCGGGGCGACCGAACACGGGCCGAAGCGAAGCGGAGGCCCACAGGAACACGGCTACGGCAGTCCGGCGGTCCCCGCCAGGATCGGCTGGTCGACCAGCCGCGACAGCACCAGGGTGCTCTTGGTGCGCACCACGAAGGGCTCGGCGCCGATGCGCTCGATGACCTCCTCCAGGTGGTGGGTGTCGCGGGCGCGGACCTGGACGAAGGCGTCGGCCTCGCCGGTCACCGTGCACGCCGAGGTGACCTCCGCGTACCCCGCCAGCCCGCTGCGGATCTCGCTGGGCGAGGTGCGCGCGCGGCAGTACAGCTCGATGTAGGCCTCGGTGGTCCAGCCGACCGCCTGGGGCTCCACGACCACGGTGAACCCGCGTACGGCGCCGGACTCGACCAACCGGTCGACGCGGCGTTTGACCGCCGAGGGGCTGAGTCCGACCTCGCCGCCGATCTCGGCGAAGCTCATCCGCGCGTCCGCGCCGAGTATCGCGATGATCCGCTCGTCGACACGATCCAGACGCATTGTGCCCCTTATGTCCCTGTCTGACCTCACCAGGGCACATGCTACCGGGGCGGTACCTCCTGGGGTTCGTGTCGCTTCCGCATGTCACAGTAGGTAATTGAGACAATGCGTATGGACATCACGACGCGCAGGGGGAGAGCACGAGTGCGACGACGAATCCGGGCCACCGCCACCGCCGGGGTCCTTCTGGCCTCGCTCGCGCTCATCCCCGTCCCCACCCTGGCCGAGACCGCCCAACCGGCCACCCGGATCGACCGCACCGGGCTCGACTGGGCCCCCTGCAAGGACCTCGAACCCCGGGGCGACGAGATCCTGGAGTGCGCCACCCTGACCGTCCCCCTCGTCCGCACCGCCGGAGGCGACCGGGTCCCCGGCGCCGACGAGACTGTCGAACTCGCCCTCTCCCGGGTCCGCGCCACCGGCACCACCCGACGCACCATGCTCGTCAACCCCGGCGGACCCGGCAGCGGGGCCCGCCGCTGGGCCTCCATCACCCACCAGCGCATGCCCGAGGAGCTGCGCGAGATCTACGACGTCGTCGCCTTCGACCCGCGCGGCGTCGGCGCCTCCACCCCCGCCATCACCTGCGACCCCCACTACTTCACCCCGGTCCGCCCGGACACCGTGCCCGCGGACGGGGCCGAGGAGGCCGTCCTGCGGGCCGACGCGCGGGCCTACGCCCGGGCCTGCGCAGAGAACACCGGAGCCCTCCTGGAGCACACCCGGACCGAGGACACCGCCCACGACATGGACGCCGTCCGCCGCGCTCTGGGCGAGGACCGCATCGACTACCTCGGCTACTCCTACGGCAGCTACCTCGGCACGGTCTACTCCTCCCTCTACCCCGACCACGTCCGCGGGCTCGTCCTCGACAGCGTCGTCAACCCGGACAACCCCTGGTACGAGAGCAACCACGTCCAGAGCCGCTCCATCCAGCGCGCGGCGCAGAACTTCTTCGACTGGGTGGCCCGCCACCACGACACCTACCGCCTCGGCCGGACCGGGGACGAGGTCGCCGGTGCCTACTACGACCTGCGCTCCGCGGTGCGGCGGACCCCGATCGAGGACACCGTCGGCCCCACCGAACTGGAGACCGCCGTCATCGTGGTCGCCTACTCCAGCGCCACCTGGCCCGGCGTCGCCCGCGCGCTGTCCGCCCGGATCAACGACGGCGACTCCACCGGGGTGCTCAGCCTGCACCGGGCCTACGGCGACCACGCCGACAGCGACCAGGGCTACGGCGGCTACCTCGCCGTCCAGTGCACCGACGCGCACTGGCCGACCGACTGGTCCTCCTGGCGCTCCGACGCCCTCCTGGCGTACGAGGAGGCACCTTTCATCGGCTGGCACAACGCTTGGTACAACGCTCCTTGCCTGGACTGGGCCGCGGGGTCCGGGGACTGGTTCCAGGTCGGTGACGCGCCCCACGAACACCGCCCCTACGCCGGTCCGGCCCTGATCGTGCACGCGACCGAGGACGGCGCCACCCCGGTCGAGGGCGCCCACGCCCTGCGCGACCGCCTGCCCGGGGCGGTCCTGGTCATCGAGGACGGCGGGTACACCCACGGCGTCGCCTTCACCGGCAACGAGTGCGTCGACGAGGTCGTCACCGACTACCTGCTCCGCGGCGCCCTGCCCGACCGCCGGACGGCCGGACCGGACCTCGTCTGCGGGGCCCGCCCCGAACCGCGTCCGGGCACCCCGCGCGAGGACCTGAGGGCCGTGACGGAGGGCGCCGGAGCGGTCATTCCGGAGCTTCCCGGTGAGCCGGGGTAACCCGTCGAATAGTCTGGAACCGGCGCGAACTGGATCGGGTCGTCGCCTCCGGGGCTCCCCCCGGGGGACGGACTGGACGATGGGGGAGAACGCGATGCTTCGGACCTCGCCGGTGCGGATCCTCGGAGAGCGTGACCGGGCGGCGGTGCGCGCGCTCCTGGACGCCGACCCCGTGGGCAACGTCTTCGTGGCCTCGCGTCTGATGACGACGGGGATCTCCGCGCGCTTCAGCGGCACGGAGGTGTGGGGGTTCGTCGAGGACGGGCGTCTGACGGCCCTGTGCTACTCCGGCGCCAACCTGGTCCCGGTCAACGCGGGACCGGCGGCGATCCGCAGCTTCGCGGACCACGCCCGCTGGCGCGGCCGCCGCTGCTCCTCGATCGTCGGCCCGGTCGAGGCCGTCCGGGACTTCTGGGAACAGGTCACGCCCGCCTGGGGACCGGCCCGCGTCATCCGCGCCAGCCAACCGGTCCTGGAGATCGACACGCCGCCCGCCGTGCCCGCCGACCCCAAGGTGCGCCGGGTCCGGCTCTCCGAGCTCAACACGCTGGTCCCGGCCTGCGTGGCGATGTTCACCGAGGAGGTCGGCGTCCCGCCGGACTCCGGCGACGGCGGGGCCCTGTACCGGGCGCGGATCGAGGAACTCGTGCGCACCGGGCGCGCGTTCGCCCGGATCGAGGACGGCCGCGTCGTCTTCAAGGCCGAGATCGGCGCGGTCACACCGCACGCCTGCCAGGTCCAGGGCGTGTGGGTCCACCCCGACCTGCGCGGGCGGGGACACTCCACGGCGGGCATGGCGGCGGTGGTCCAGTACGCGCTGGCGGAGATCGCGCCCCGCGTGACCCTGTACGTCAACGACTTCAACACCCCGGCCCGCGCCGCCTACCGCCGGGTCGGCTTCCGCCAGGTGGGCGAGGTCATGTCGGTGCTGTTCTGAGGGGAGGGGCGCGGACGCCCGAACGCCCGCGCCCCCAGTGATGTGGGCCCTACTCCGCCGCCGCGAAGGACGGCCGGAAGTCCGGGGTGTCGGCGATGAGCGCGCGCGTGTACTCGTGCCCGGGCTCGGACATCACCCGGCCCACCGGACCGTACTCGACGATCCGCCCCTTGTTCAGCACGGCCACCCGCTGGGCGATGTTGGACACCAGCGCGATGTTGTGCGTGACGAACAGCAGCGCCATCCCCTCGTCCTGGAGGTTGCGCAGCAGCGTCACGATCTCCGCCTGCACCGATACGTCCAGCGCCGAGGTGATCTCGTCGCACACCATCAGGTCCGGCTTGGTCGCCACGGCGCGCGCGATGCACACGCGCTGGCGCTCACCGCCGCTGAGCTGCTCTGGGAAGCGGTCGGCGTAGGAGGCGGGCAGGGCCGCGCGCTCCAGCGCCTCGGCCACCACCGCGTCCGGGTCCGCCGGCCGGCCCACCAGGTGCCGGTAGGGGCCCAGGATCTGGTCCCGCACCCGCTTGCGCGGGTTCAGCGCCTCGTACGGGTTCTGGAACACGTACTGCACGCGGCGCCGCTGCTCGGCGGTGCGCCGGTAGCTGCTGCGCGCCAGCGGCTCACCGTCGAAGAGCACCTCGCCGGTGAACTGGTGGTGCAGTCCGGCCACCGACCGAGACAGCGTGGTCTTGCCGGAACCGGACTCGCCCAGCAGCGCCACGCACTCACCGCGGGAGACCGACACGTCGATCCCCTCCAGCACCCGGGTGCGCCCGTACCCGGCCGCCAGCCCGGAGACCCGCAGCAGCGGTTCCTCCTCCGGCTCCTCGGCCTCCCCGTGCCCATCGGTGCGCAGCAGCGGGACCGCGGACAGCAGCCGGCGCGTGTACTCGTGCTCGGGACCGGCCAGGACCTCGTCGGTGCGGCCGCGTTCGACCAGGTCGCCCCGGTACATCACCGCGATCTCGTCGGCCAGGTCGGCGACCACGGCCATGTCGTGGCTGATGTAGACCCCGGCGGTCCCGTACTCGCGGGTCATCCGCCGGATGGTCGCCAGCACGTGCGCCTGCGTCGTGACGTCCAGCCCCGTGGTGGGCTCGTCGAGGACGATCAGCTCCGGACGGCCGACGAACGCCATCGCGATGGCCACCCGCTGCTGCTGCCCTCCGGAGAGCTGGTGCGGGTACCGGTCGAGGAACCGGTCGTCGTCGGGCAGCGCCACCTCGCGCAGCACCTCGCGGACCCGCTCGGCGACCGCGGCCCGGGACAGCGCGGCGTCGTGCAGGGCCTCGCTCAGCTGCGTCCGCAGCCGCAGCGCCGGGTTGAGCGCCGAGGCGGGGGACTGCGGGATGTAGGCGACCGCCCGCCCGCGCAGGTTCCGGACCTGCCGCTCCGACAGGCGGGCCAGGTCCTCGCCTCCCACCTCCACGCGGCCGCGGGCGATCTGTGTGGCCCGCTTGCAGTGCGCCAGCAGGGACAGTCCGAGTGTGGTCTTGCCGGACCCGGACTCGCCGACCAGGCCGAGGATCTCGCCCCGCCGGACGGTGATCGACACGTCGGAGATGATCTCCACGTCCGACGGGCGGCCGATCACCGTCAGGTCGTCGACCCGCAGAACGGTGTGCTCGTTTCGCGTCACTTCTCGACCCCCCGGTCGATACCGATGGCCGCGCGCGACAGCCCGTCGGTGATGAGGTTGGCGCCGATGGTCAGGACCGCGATCGCCGTCACCGGCAGGACCACGGGCCACGGCTGCACGGCCATGCCCTGTCGCGTCTCGTTGATCATCAGACCCCAGTCGGCCGTCGGCGGTTGGAGGCCCATGCCCAGGAAGCCCAGGACCGCGACCACGCCGATCGAGTAGGTCAGCCGCAGCCCCAGCTCCACCAGCAGGGGGCTGGTGACGTTGGGCAGGATCTCCACCGCCATGATCCGCCAGCGCGGCAGCCCGATCGCCTCGGCGGCCTTGACGAAGTCCTGCTCGATCACCTTGCGGGTCGCCTCGCGGATCACGCGCGCCACCCGGGGCACGTGGGACACCGCGATGACCGCGACGATCAGCCACACCTTCGGACCGATGATCGACATCACCAGCAGAGCGGCGATCAGCTGCGGGAAGGCCAGCAGGACGTCGTTGAAGCGCATGAGCACGTCGTCCAGCCATCCGCGCCGGTACCCGGCCACGATGCCGACCACCGTGCCCACGGCCACACCGAGCCCCGCCGCCGAGACGGCGAGCAGCAGCAGCGTCCACCCGCCCCACAGGAACCGGGTCAGCACGTCGCGTCCGAGGTTGTCACCGCCGAACACGACGCCCTCGACGCCCGTCTCGTAGGGCATGGCCACGAACTCGGTGGGCTCGTAGGGCGCCACGAACGGGCCGGCCACCGCGATCAGGACGATGATCCCGGCCAGGGCCACCCCCACCTTGGTCCGCCCGAAGCCCCACGCGGTCCGCAGCAGTCCGGGCCTGCGCCTGGACGCCTTGGCGGCCTTCCCGACCTCGGGTTCCGTCGTCGGTCCGCTCATCGCCGCACGCCCTTCGCCTTCGGGTCGCCCGCCGGGGTTCCGGCGGCGCCGTCCTCGTCCTGTTCCTTCGCCGCGGCGGTCCTCGGTGCGGAGGGCCGGTTGCCCGAGACCCGCACCTTGGGGTTGGCCGCCAGGCCGATCACGTCGGCGAGCAGGTTGACCAGGATGTAGATGCCGGCGATGAGCAGGACCACGGCCTGGATCAGCGGAACGTCGCGGTTGGCGATGCCGTCCATGAGGACCTTGCCGATGCCCGGGATGTTGAACAGGAACTCCACGGCCACGACGCCGCCGGCCAGCCACGCCAGCTGGAGCGCGATCACCTGGGCCACCGGCCCGATCGCGTTGGGGGCCGCGTGCCGCCACAGCACGACCCGCTCGTCCAGACCCTTGAGCCGCGCCTGCTGCACGTACTCGCTCTCCAGGACCTCGATCATCGTCGCCCGCATCATCCGGACGATCGGCGGCGCCACCGCCAGCGCCAGGGTGAGGCTGGGCAGGACCCACTGGTCGGGTCCGCCCTCCCGTGAGTACACCGACGGGAACAGGTCGAGCCCGCCCGGCCCCAGGAGGAGGATCAGCAGGATGCCGACCACGAACTCGGGGACGGAGGCCAGAACCAGCGTCCCCAGGGACGCGGTGTGGTCGAACCCCCGGTCGCGGCGCAGTGCGCTGAACGCGCCGACGAGCAGCGAGACCGGTGTCGCGACCAGGGCCGCCAGACCCATGAGGACCAGCGAGTTCCCCAACGGGGACTCCAGGTACTCGGTGACGGGCTGGCGGTTGGAGAAGGACGTGCCCAGGTCCCCCCGGAGGAGGTCCTGGAGCCACTGCGCGTACTGCACGGCCACGGGCTGGTGCAGGTTGAGCTGGTCGCGCAGTGCCTCCATGCGCTCCGGAGTGGCGTCCCGGCCCAGGATCAGCTGGGCGGCGTCGCCCGGCAGTGCCTGTGTGGCCGCGAAGACCACGACGGACACCGCCCAGAGCGTCAGCACGCCGAACAGGAGGCGGACGGCGATGAGTCGAGTCATGGTGAGCTTTCGGTAGCGATTCCTGTCGTGCGTTCCCGCGGAGCCGCTACTGCTCCTTCCACATCGTGTGGAACGAGTACGAACCGAGCGGGTGGCCGGAGACGGACGGCTCCAGACCATGGATCCTCCGGGAGTGGGCGTCGAGCAGGTTCACGAAGCCCCACACGATGTAGCCGCCCTCCTCGTACTCGATCTTCTGGGCCTGCCGGATGAGTTCGCCCCGCTCGTCGTCGTCGGGGGTGCGGCGGGCCTGGTCGACGAGTTCGACCCACTCCTCGTCCTCGCCCCACATGGTCTCGTTGTAGGGGGCGCCCACGATCGAGCCCTGCGAGGTCTGCGTGAGGTAGTTGCGCGCGCTCCAGTAGTCCTGGCCGAAGGTGTAGGGGAAGCCCTCCTCCTCGTTCCAGTAGTCACTGGCGTTGACCCGGCGCAGGTTGACGGTGACCCCGGCCTCGCGCGCCTGCTCCTGGAACACCTCGGCGGCGGCGACGATGCCGGCGTTGATGTCACCGGTGACCAGCTCGACCTCCAGGCCGTCCTCGTAGCCGGCCTCGGCGAGCAGGCGGCGGGCCTCCTCCAGGTCCTGCTCGCGCTGCGGGAAGTCCTCGGGGTAGGACGGGTCCATCCGGGCGTACATGTCGTTGCCGATCTGCCCGTACCCGGCCAGGGCCTGGTCGACCATCTGCTGGCGGTCGACGATGAGGCGGAACGCCTGGCGGACCCGCACGTCGTCGAAGGGCGCCCGGTCCACGCGCATGGTGAACGGCAGCCACATGCCGGTCTCGGACTCCATGACCTCCACGTCGATGTTGCCCTCGATGATGGCGACCTGGGCGTGCGGGACCTGGCTGATGACGTCGACGCTGAGGCTGGTGAGGGCGTTGACCCGGGCGTCGTCCTCGGGGAAGTCGATGATCTCCAGCTCGTCGACGTAGGGCAGGCCCTCGACGTGGTAGCCCTCGTGCCGCTCGAAGAGGCTGTACTGGCCGGCGGTGAACTCGGAGTACTTGAACGGGCCGCAGCCGACCGGGTTCTCAGGGTCGTAGCCCTGGGGGACGACGCAGTTGTAGTACTCGGCGAGCGCCTCGGGCAGGGTCACGAACGGCTCGGTGCAGGGGATGACGACGGTGCGCTCGTCGGTGGCCTCCACCGCGTCGATGTCGACGCTGGCCAGGTCGCCCGCGCCGCGCATGGGGTTCTCCTCGTCCATGATGCGGCGGAGGGAGAAGAGCACGTCGTCGGCGGTGACCGGGGAGCCGTCGTGGAAGGTCAGCCCCTCCTTGAGCACGACGGTCCACTCGGTGGCGTCGTCGTTGGGCTCCAGGGACTCGGCCAGGTCCATCTCGATGGCGCCGTCCTTGGTGTAGGACACCAGGGTGGCGTAGAGCGCGTGGTTGCGCGCGATGTCGACGTTGTCGGTCGGGTCGTGGGCGTCCAGGGTGTCGCTGGCGCCCCCGCCGGCGATACCGACCCGCAGACGGCCGCCCCGCTGGGGCTCGCCGGAGGCGGAGCCGCCGGTGTCCGACTCCCCGCCGCAGGCGGCCAGGACCGGGGCGATGGCCGCGCCGGCCGCGGAGGCCTTGAGGAGGGAGCGGCGGCTGGGGGTGCGCGGATGAGCGGTCATGGGCTCTTCGGGCAGGGACGACACGGGACACCTCATGTGGGGTACGGGATCTTCGGCGGGACGACACCGCGGCCCGGGAGGTCCCGGACAGGGGCCGGGCCTGGGCTTACTGGCGGGTATCAGTCCACCTGTCGATACTTGTGTGACCCCTGGGAAGCGTCAAACCAGGTCGAGACGGTGTCCAAGGCACGGATCGCACTCCGACGGGTATACCGGCGGTGTAGTTGTGATACGGGCGCAAAGCCGTTGTGGCCTGCCGTTTGGGGGAGTCCCCGCGGGCGACGCACGCGGTCGTGCGCGCATGACGCCCACGGGGTGTTTGTGGTGTGGCCCACTCCAGGGTTGTGCCCGAATCGATGTCGGGGGGAAGTGAAACCGTGGTGTTTGATGTCCTTTTTGTCTGTTTTGTCGGTTTCTGGTTAGGCCGACTCACCTCCCAGGGCCGCCGGCCCCATGAGGAAGTCCGGGTCGAGTTGCGCCGCCAGGTCCGCGGCGCCCGCCCGGGCGCGGGCGTAGCGTAGGTGGAACTCGGCTGACTGGCGGGTGAACTTCGCCCAGTCCTTGGGGTGGGCGTCGACCATGTCCCGCATCCGGCCGAGCGTCTTGACGTTGTCCTCCTCCAGCTCGGCCAACTCCGGGTGGCGGCCCTTCTCCATCGACCGCACGAACCCCGAGTGCGTCAGCCACGCGGCCAGGGCGTCGCCGACGTGTTCGCGCAGGAAGTCGACGTCCTGGCCGTCGCGCACCTTGTTGCCGATCACGCGGATCTCGACGTCGTGGTCGCGCGCGTAGTCGGCGTACTGCCGGTACACGCCCACGCCGCGCAGGGTCGGTTCGGCGACCAGGAAGGTGACGTCGAAACGGGTGAACAGCCCGGAGGAGAAGGAGTCGGCGCCCGCCGTCATGTCCGTCACCACGTACTCGCCCGGCCCGTCGACCAGGTGGTTGAGGTACATCTCGGCCGCCCCCACCTTGGAGTGGTAGCAGGACACGCCGAGGTCCTCCTCGGAGTAGGGGCCGGTGACCATGAGCGTCGCCCCGCGGGCGTCGGCGCCGAACCGCGCGTGCACCGGGTTCTGTCCGGTCACGGTCAACAGGCGCGACCCCCGGCCCGGCGGCGTGGTCTTGACCATCGCCTCCGCCGACGGGATCCGCGGGTTGTCGCCGCGCAGGATCTCCTTGATCTCGGTCAGGTGCGCGCCCAGCGCCGGGAGCCGCGCCAGGCGGGACTCGGCCACGCCGAGCGCGGCGCCCAGGTGCTGGTTGATGTCGGCGTCGATGGCCACCACGGGCGCCCGCTGGGCGGCGAGATAGCGGGTGAAGAGCGCGGCGAGGGTGGTCTTGCCGCTGCCGCCCTTGCCCGCGAACGCGATCTTCATGTGGTCCTCCGTCTCGGGTGCGGGTCGGCAGACGGCCCCGCCCGCACGGTCTCAGGGCCGCACGGCGACCCTCGGGAATGAGAACGATTATCGTTCCAATCATGGTCGCGTGTCAGGCGAACGGCCGATTCCGGCGTGGTATTGCCAACGTGTTACACGTCACATGGGTGGTTCTGGGGTCAGAACTGTTTCCTTTGTCCTCACGGGGGAGGACACATGACGGCGTTTTGTGGCCAATCCGCGACGGCGGGACGCCGGGTGTGCTGTTCTGGACCCAGCCCACCCTTGTCTAAGGTGAGTGCAGGCTGCGCGACCCGCGCGCCCGTCGCGGGTGATTGGAGTGACCGGATGGCTGAGGCGAGGCAACTCCGGGAACACGTGCCCGCGGAGGTCCCGGAGGACACCGCGCCGACGCCGCCGGTCACGCCGACGATCGAGGTCACGGACCTCCCGGGCGACGCCACCGACAACACCGTCTGGAGCTGCGCGGGCAACCTGACCGCCGTCCGCTCCATCCGGGCGCGCGTGCGCGGATTCCTCTCCGGGAGGGGGCACGGTGACGCGGCCCTGGACGACGCCGAACTCGCCGTCAGCGAACTCGCCACCAACGCGCTCCTGCACTCGCGGTCGGGGCAGACCGGCGGAGTGATGACGCTCTTCCTGCGCTCGGGGCCGGGGCGGCTGCGGGTCGCCATCGCCGACCAGGGTGAACGCGACGGATCCGGTGGACACTCGCGTGAGGACGGCGAGGACTACGGGCGCGGGCGGCTCATCGTCGACAGCTGCGCCACCCGCAGCGGCGAGTACTGGAGCGGCTCCACCCACGTGGCCTGGTTCGAGATCGACGACCCGGACACCGCGCCCGCGGTCGACTGACAGTGTGTTCGGGCGCCCGCCACCGCCCCTCAACCGACGTCCGCGGCGCGGTACCCGCCTGAGGAACCCCGGCAGCGCCCGAACGCCACACCCCCCCCGGGGGTGGATGAAGTCCTCAGAACATCGAGTCGGCGTGCGGGTGGGACACCCGGACCGGGGCCGGGGCGCAGCGCACCGTCACCCTCCGACCCTCGGGCACCGGGGAGTCGTCCCCGGCCACCACGCAGGCCCCCGTCCACAGCGCGAGTGCCACCAGGGCCACCCTCGTGGGCTCGTCGCCGCGCTCGTCCACCGCGACCACGTCGTCTGACGTCAGCTCCAGGCGTTCCCGCAGGTCGCAGAAGCGCGACATGAGGTCGCTGTGCGGGTAGAGGGTCGCCAGCACGCCGTCGCCGGTGCTCTCGTAGCCGAGGATGCCGTTGTCGAAGAGCCCGCGGGTGGGGCTGTACCCGCTCCCGTCCGGGCTGGGCTGGAGCAGTTCGTCGAACGAGGTCGTCCCCAGGGCGTCCCCGAAGGCGATCACCTGGCGCACCCGGGAGCGCTCCGCCAGCTCCAGCGCGGTCTGGGCCAGGTCCTCGGTGACCAGCAGCAGCCGCGTGTCGGTCTCGGCGAGGATGGCGCTCTGGGTGTCCGGGTCGGAGGCGGTCGACAGGGGGAGGGCGCGTCCGCCGACGGACATCACCGTGTACGTGGCCAGGAAACGCTCGGGGCACACGGGGGCCAGCACGCCTACCACGTCGCCGAAGCACATCCCCCGGCGGCTCAGCCCCGCGGCCGCCTGCTCCACGGTCGCGGCGAAGGTCAGCGCGTCCACCCGGCCGCTGCGCCCCCGGATGGTGCCGCCCCGCGCGGGGCGCAGCCGCAGGCGCTCGCACAGGCCCCCGGTCAGGGAGCCGATCGGGTCGTCCCTGCGCGGCAGATGGTGTCCCGGCCGTCCGGTTCCCGAAGTCAGTCCTACCCCCATGCGTACCCCCAGCTCTCCCAGGCGGCGGTTCGGCTATCCGGGCTCGTCACGCCCCCTCCACGTGGCGAGCCCGGCGCGCCGTGCCGGGCGTTCGACGCCTGTCCCCTCCCCTGGGGGCGCCAGGGCCCGGCACGGTTCTCCACCGACCCCGGGGCGGGCCCGGGGTTGACGGTCCGCCGACTCCCCGTGTTCGGTCCGGGGCCGACGGCCGCTTCAGGGACCCCGGTGGGCGCGTCACCGCGGGGTGCCGCGGGCCCGAAGTCCCATAGCTGGAAGCCTAACGCCTTCACGGCCAGATGCACATGCATGTTGCGGTGCAGATGCATATGTAGATTCATGCCGCGCGGATACCGGGCGACCACCCGGTGGTCTGTGTCAGTTCACCCGGAGGCGCTGTGCCGCTCGATCCAGGCCGTGATCTGGGTGCGCGAGTGGAACCCCATCTTCCGGTTGATGTTGGCGACGTGCCGGGCCGCCGTCGACGGCGTGATGAACAGCGCCCGAGCGATCTCCGGGTTGCTCTTACCGGTGCTCACCAGGCGCGCGATCTCCAGCTCCCGCCGGGTCAGCCGCTGCTGCGGACTGGTCGACTCCGGCGGGGGAGCGGCGGACGCCTCCGCGCGCCCCGGCCGCGTCCCGTTGCGCCGTCCGCCCGACGACCGCCGTGACGGCGGCCGTCGCCCCTCCTCGGACAGCCGCTCGGCCTCCCTGACCGCCTCGGTGAGCTCCAGCGCGCGGCCCTGTTTCCACCAGCCGACCAACTGCCGCCTGCGCCGCCGGACCCGCTCCCGGTCCGTGAACGGCCAGGGCGCGGGGTGCGTGGGCAGCCCCAGACGGTCCCGGACCCGTGCGGCCGCGCCGGCCAGGCGGCACGCGGACTCGCGCCGACCCAGGTCGAACGCCACCCGCGCGACCGCGGTCAGGGTACGCGCCGCCTCCGCACGCTGCCCGGTCGTGTGGCTGAGGACGAGCCCCTCGCTCAGGTAGTCGAGGGCCTGCTCGGTGTGCCCCTGGGCGTGGGCGACCCGCCCGATGCCCGACAGGCAGCGGGCCTCCTCCGCGGCCGCCCCGATCAGCCGCTGGGTGTCCAGGGCCTCGCGGTAGCAGCGGTCTGCGGTCATCAGGTCGCCGCTGGCCTCCGCCGCCCCGGCCTGCCCGATGAGGATGACGCCGACGCCCCAGCGGTGGTCGATCCCGCGCAGCAGGGTCAGCGCCGCGTTGTAGTGGTGGTCGGCGCTGGGGTAGTCGCCCTGCCGCGCGACCAGCGCGGCCCGCGTCCCGAGGGCGATCGCCTCACCCCACAGGTCCCCGGCCTCGCGGCACAGCCGCAGGGCCTCCTCGACCCGTACCGCCGCCCGGTCCAGGTGGCGGGTGCGCACCTCCACGAGCGCGAGCAGGTTGAGGCAGGTGCGGACGAACGCGTCGTCCCCCGCCTCCCGGCACAGCCGCAGCCCCTCCTCGCCCAGGGCCAGGGCGCGTTCGTGGTCGCGCCGCACCCGGGCGAGCTGGGCCCGGCCGACCAGGGCACGGGCGCGCGACGGGGCCTTGGCCGCGCCCTCCAGCCCGAGCAGCAGGTCCATCCAGTGCGCGCCCTCGGCGTAGGACTGGTGGCTGACCCAGTGGGCGACCAGGCTCACGCACAGCCGCAGCCCCGGTTCGGCGGCGCCGTGCTCGTAGGCCCACCGCAGGACCGCGCGCAGCGTGGAGAACTCGGCGATGACCCGCTGGCGGCCGGAGTCCCGCTCCGTCCAGGGCATCGACTGACTCGACTCCAGCCGTCGCCCCAGGTCCTCCACCAACCGCAGCATCCGCGCCAGGAGCCGTTCCTGGAACCGCTCGGCCTCGCCCCGTTCGGCCAGCCGCTCCCGGGCGAAGTCGCGTACGGCTCCGGGGAGCCGGTAGCGCACCCGGCCCTCGAACTCACCGGTCACCGTGATCAGCGACCGGTTGAGCAGGGAGGTGAGCAGGTCGAGGATGTCCGTCTCCGGCAGGTCCTCATCGGCGCACACCTGCTCGGCCAGCTCCAGGTCCCACCCGCGGAACACCGACAGCCGGCACAGCAGCAGCCGCTGCTGTTCGGTGAGGTTCCCGTAGACGAAGTCCAGCACCAGCGGCAGCACCTCGTTGCGTGCCACGGCCTGCCCCGGGCCGGGGCGCACGTCCGGTGAGGACAGGTGCGAGCGCAGCGCCTCGGCGAGGGCCTCCGCACCCGTCCCCGGGGCGCTCGCGCCGAGCACCTCGATGCCCAGCGGCACCCCGCCGGCCAGGTCGCACAGCACCGCCACCGACTCCAGCTCCCGGCCCGAGACCGTGAAGCGGGGGTCGCGGGCACGGGCCCGGTCCAGGAACAGCCGGACCGCCTCGGCGTTGGCGGGGTCCGGCGGCGGCGCGTTGCGCGCGGCCACCGGCAGGGCCATCGGAGGGACCCGCCACACGGTCCCGCCGCACAGGCGGATCGGGTCCCGGCTGGTGAGCAGCACCGTCACGGCGGGGCACGAGGTCAGCAGGGTCTCGCCCACCTCCGTCACCGCGTCGGTGAGGTGGTCGCACGGATCGAGGACGAGCAGGAGGCGACGCGAGCGCAGCGCCTCGGTCACCGTCACCGACAACGGCTGGCCGGGCTCCTCGACCACGCCGACCGCGTTCGCCACACGGGCGTAGACCTCCAGCGTCGTGCTCGCGTCGGTGAGGTCGGCGATCCACACCCCGTCGGGGAAGGAGACGGTGGACTGCTCCGCGACCCGCAGCGCCAACCGGGTCTTTCCGAGGCCGTCGGGCCCGCACAGGGTGACGGAACGGCTGGAACCGAGGAGCCGGAGCAGGTCGCTCAGATCCCGTTCGCGGCCCACGAAGCCGGTACCCGGCCGAGGGAGGTTGTGCCGCGCGGGCGCGGTCAGAGGTGCCATGGCCTTCACATGTAGGGGCGGTCGGGGAAGGTCTTCACCAGTGCGGAGGAAAGGGGGCAGGGACGAACACGTAGGGAGGTGGGACGTGGTACTTCGAGTTTCTGGTTTAGCGTGTGCACGCGCACTGTGCAAGTGCTTCCGGACAACACGCCGCCTCTCATCCGGAATCCGTGGCGGAGGTCCAGCCGGTCAACTGCGTTCTCGACGAAATCGAGAGTTTTCTGAAGATGTTCGCGACGTGTCGCGCGGCGGTCGCCTGACTGATGGTCAATCGTTCTGCTATTTCACGATTCGACAGGCCCTCCTCCACGAGTTCGGCGATCTCCCGTTCCCGGGGGGTCAGCGACTCGGGGCCGGTGGCGCGGCCGCTGGCCCGGGGAAAGGCCAGGGCACGGTCCCGGACCTGCTCCAGGGGAAGGGCGCGCCAGGCGTTCCACGCCTCGGTGGCCCGGGCCGCTCCCACGCACCGCTCCACCGCCGAGCGCAGGCGGACGGTCTCGGCCGAGGGGCGGCCCAGCGACGTCCTCAGGTCCGAGGCCACACCGGCCAGGGCCGCCGCCCGTTCGGCCTCCCGCTCCGCCAACGCGAGCTCGGCCAGCGCCTCCAGGGCACGGGCCACGGCGATCCGCTGCCCGGAGGTGAAACTCACCCGCAGACAGGTCGACAGCGGCTCTCGGGCCTCCAGAACCTCGCCCTCGTTCAACAACAGCCGCCCCAGGGCGCGGGCGCAGCGGGCCGCGGCCGGGGCCGCCTCCAACTCGCGGAAGACCTCCAGCGCCTCCGAGAGCAACCCCCGGGCGCGCTCGTGGTCGCGCTCCTCGGCGGCGATGGTGCCCAGGCCGTGCAGGCTGCGGGCGACACTCCACCGGTCGCCCAGCCCCTCGGCCACCTCCATGCTGTACTCCAGGTGGCGGACCGCCTCGTCGGTCTCGTTCCGGCGGCGGGCCAGCTGGGCGAGCACACCGAGCAGGCTCCCCTCGGTGATGGGGTCCCCGGCGTCCCGTGCCCACGACCGGGCCCGCTCGGCGCACCGCTGCCCCTCCTCCAGCGAACCCGTGCGCAGGGCCAGCGCCGCCAGGGTGGTCAGCGCGGAGGCGGCCGCCCCGGCTTCCCGGCAGGCCCGTGCGGCCTCCAGAGCGCACTGGGCCAGGGCGGTGACGCGCGGGGCGGGGTCCAGGTCGAGCCGGAGTTCGGCGTGGAGCGCCAGGGCACGCGTGCGCAGGGTGGGGGACTGGTGGTCGGGGTCGGTGGCCAGGACGGTCTCCAGGGCGCGGCTCCCCTCGGCGGCCAGGTCGCGGATCATCCAGTACGGCCGCAGCGCCACGCACACGCGCAGGGCCTCGTCCACCCGGCCGTGGGAGACCGCCCACTGCGTCACCCGGGCGTGGTTGTCGCGGTGGTGGTCGAGGAAGCGGAGCTGGCCCAGCCGGTCCTCCCAGGCCATCGGCTTGCCGACGTTCGCGGCCATCTCCTCCAGCCGACGGACGCTGAAGTCCAGGTAGCGTTCCCAGCGCTCGTCCTCGTCGCCGCTTTCGGCCAGGTGCTCGGCGGCGTAGGCGCGGACGGTCTCGGTGAGCCGGTAGTGCGTGGTGCCGTCGACCTCGGCGTCCATCACCACGAGCGACTTGTCGACGAGGGAGAAGTGCAGCGGGAGGATGTCGGCGGGGTCGACGCCGTCGCCGGAGCACACCTCCTCGGCGACCTCCAGGTACCACGTGGTGAACACCGACAACCGGTGCAGCAGCCGGCGTTCGGACTCCGACAGCAGGTCGTGGCTCCACTCCAGGACCGCGCGCAGGGTGCGCTGGCGGGCGGGCAGGTCGTCGGAGCCGTCACTGGTGAGCAGCCGGAAGCGGTCGTCCAGGCGGCGCAGGATCTGCTGGACGGAGAGCACGCGCACCCGGGCGGCGGCCAGTTCGATGGCCAGCGGCATGCCGTCGAGCATCCGGCAGATCTCGGCGATGTAGCCGGAGTTCTCGCGGGTCATCTCGAACCCGGAGCGGGCCGCGTGGGCCCGGGTGACGAACAGGCGCACCGACTCGTAGCGCTGGGTGTCGCGGCGGGGGATGGGCGCCGGGTCGGCGGCGTAGGGGTCGGTGGGGGTCGGCCGGGCGGGGAGGGAGAGCGGGGGCACGCGCCAGATGTTCTCCTGGGGCACGTGCAGGGGCTGGCGGCTGGTGGCGAGGATGCGCACCCGGGGGCAGTCGCGCAGGACCGCCTGGCACAGTTCGGCCATCGGACCGACGGCGTGTTCGCAGGTGTCCAGCAGGAGCAGCAGGTTCTGGGTGCGCAGCGCGGTGATGATCGCCTCCATCACCGTACGGGCGTCGTCCTCCACCGCCTGGAGGCCGTTGGCGACCGTGCGCAGGGCCTGGTCGTGGGTGGAGGCCTCGCTCAGGTCGATGAAGCGCACGCCGTCGGGGAACCGGCGGAGCACGCGTTCGGCGAGGTGGAGGGCGAGCCGCGTCTTCCCGATGCCGCCGGTCCCGGTGAGCGTGACCATCCTGGCGGTTCCGAGAAGGCGGCCCAGGTCGACGATGTCGCGCTCACGACCGACGAACCGGATGAACTCGCCAGCGGACAGGGGCAGGTTGTGGCGGGGATGAGACATGGCCTCGATTACTTGGACACCGAATCGGCCCGCGGCGCGCACCCGGGTGGCGCCACGGCACGGGAACAGCCTGCCTCCAGTCTCCCACCGACCGGCCGGAGCTGTCTCGTGAATGGCCGGTTCCGGCATGAGCGGCCAGAAACCGCCCATGCCGGGACCGTTGGTGCTAACCGGTGGCGCCGTCGTCGGCGGGACGCCAGGTCGCCGGGTCGGCCGGACCCTGCTCGCCGGAGGCCATGTCCTTGACCTCGTGGTCGCCGTCCTCGCCGAAGGGCGGGAACCAGACGAAGGGGATGCCCTTCTTCGACGCGTACTGGATCTGCTTGCCGACCTTGGCGGTGGAGTGGAACACCTCGGTGTTGAAACCGCGCTCGCGCAGGAGCGCCCCGGTGCGCAGGGCCTCCTTGCGGCGCTCGGCGTTCGGCACCACCACCATGACGTCGGTGGGGCACACGCGTCCCTCCTGGATCCGACCCTCCGCCACGAGCTTGGCGAAGATGCGGGTCAGGCCGATGGAGATGCCCACCCCGGGCAGGCGGCGGCGGATGAACTGGCCCGCCAGGTCCTCGTAGCGGCCGCCCGCGCAGATGCTGCCGTAGGCGGGGTCGTCGTCGAAGGAGGCCTCGTAGACGGTGCCGGTGTAGTAGTCCAGCCCGCGCGCGATGGACAGGTCCGCGACCACGCTCCCCTCGGGCAGGTCGGCCAGCTCGTCCAGGACGAAGGTGAGTTCCTCCAGCCCCTCGGAGAGGAGGTCCGAGGCGACCCCCAGCGCCTCGACCTTCCCGGCGACGTCCTCGCCGGTGCCGCGCACCCGGGCCAGGGCCAGGCACGCGTCGGCCTGTTCGTCGCTCAGGCCCTCGCCGAGGAGGATGTCGCGCACGCCGTCGTCGCCGATCTTGTGCAGCTTGTCCACGGCGCGGATGACCGCGATCGGGTCCTTGACCTCCAGGCCCTCGTAGAAGCCCTGGAGGACCTTGCGGTTGTTGACGTTGAGCGTCCAGGAGGGCAGGTCCAGGCCGCTGAGCACCTGGTGGACGATCCGCGGCAGCTCGGCGTCGAAGTGCAGCGGGACGGAGTCGACGTTGATGACGTCGATGTCGCACTGGGTGAACTCGCGGTACCGGCCCTCCTGGGGGCGCTCCCCGCGCCAGACGCGCTGCATCTGGTAGCGCTTGAACGGGAAGGTCAGCTCGTTGAAGTGCTGGGCGACGTACCGCGCGAAGGGCACGGTGAGGTCGAAGTGCAGCCCGAGCCTGGCGTCGGAGTCGTCCTTGGCGTCCGCCTGGAGCCGGTGCAGGGTGTAGACCTCCTGGGAGGTCTCGCCCTTGGCCATCAGCACGTCCAGGTTCTCCACCGAGGGCGTCTCCACGGACGCGAAGCCGTAGGACTCGAACCCGGCGCGGATATGGTCCAGCCAACGCTGCTCCACGGCCCGGACCTGTGGGGTCCACTCGGGGAAACCGCTGATGGGAGTGGGGCGGACGACGCGCTGCTCGGACATGTGGGGTTCTCGGCTCCCTCGGGAGAATCGGTGCTCGGGCGCGCCCCCGGCTCCCGCGCCCGCCGACGTGCGGCTCCGACGTGGGAAGGGGCTGCGTCCATCCTACGGGCAACCGGCGCCGCCGTCCGGGTCGTCCACAGGCTGCGGGTGACGGGCGGGCGCCTTGCGCGGAACGGGCCCGCCGACCCACGTGGACGGATGTGGGCCGACGGGCTCCGTGGGCGTCGGACTCGGGTCGCCACCCGCCCCCGACACCGAAGAGCGAGGCGTCGGTTCGCGGGCGCGTCGCCCCGGGTGCGCCGCCGAGGCGCCCCCCTCGGTCGCCCGCTCGTGCCAGGAGTCCCGGCGACCGATCCTTGGCGAGTGCCCCGTCCTCCACCGTAGACTCCGCCGCCGGTCCCGGACAGGGATCGATGCGGCCGAAAGCGGCCGGAAACGGCCGCTCACAAAGTCGTAAAGTCGGTTCCCCGGGGTACGGTTCCGTGCTTTGCTGGTTACCGTGTGTCCGCATCCGCGGACCGCCCGCCACGAGGTTCCTCGGTCGGCCCCGTGGCGCACCGCCGTGCCCGGGGACCGGGAGCGCGGTGGGCGGGAGCCGCGTCACACTGCGCCAAATCGCCTTCACCGACGGCGTTCCGGTGTTAGGTTCCAGGGGCGGCGACCCTCGCGGTGGTTCGGACCCGGGGGGAGACCGCGCCCCTCAAGCCCGGGACGCGCCAACCCACCGTCCGTGCGCGCGTCCGGCACTCTCCGCTAGGACTTACTGTGATCCATCAAACCAACAGTTCCCAGCACGCGCAGGCGGCGACCGGGCTCTCCACGAAGATCATCGTGGCCGGTGGCTTCGGCGTCGGCAAGACCACGTTCGTGGGAGCGGTCTCGGAGATCCCTCCCGTGCGCACCGAGGCCGCCGTGACCGAGGCCAGCGCCGGGGTCGACGACCTCTCCCACACGCCGGACAAGACCAGCACCACGGTCGCGATGGACTTCGGGCGGATCTCCCTGGAGACCGAGCTGACCCTGTTCCTGTTCGGCACACCCGGGCAGCAGCGGTTCTGGTTCATGTGGGACGACCTGGTCCGGGGCGCCCTGGGCGCCGTGGTCCTGGCCGACACCCGTCGCCTGGCCGACACCTTCCAGGCGCTGGACTACTTCGAGCGCCAGTACCGGCTCCCCTTCGTCGTGGCCGTCAACGACTTCGACCCCGAGGCCGCCTACACCGTCGAGGAGCTGCGCGACGCGCTGGACCTGACGCCGGACGTGCCGATCGTCCACTGCGACGCGCGCGACCGGCAGTCCGTCGTGGGCGTCCTGGTCACCCTCGTCAAGCACGCGATGGCCCTGGAGGCCCGGCAGCGACCGCGCCGCCAACTCGCCTGAGGGGGCCTCGGCGGGAACCGGGGGGTTGTGTCCAGCGTTACCCTGGCGTGGTGTTCGGACGAATGGCGGAAAGCGTCCGCCGCCTCCTGGGCAAGCCAGGCGCGGTGGATCTGCGGCCCTATACCAAGCTCCTGCCGGCGATCGAGGCCGAGGAGGACGGTCTGCGTGAGCTCAGCGACACCGAGCTGACGGACCGCGCCATCGACCTCGGCAACGCCGAGCTCCCCTACGAACGCGGCGACCTGGTGTCGTTGTGCGCCGTCGGCCGTGAGGCGGCCAGGCGCGCGCTGGACGAACGGCCCTTCGACTCGCAGCTGCTGGGCGTCATGGCCCTGCTCGACGGACACGTCGCCGAGATGGCCACCGGTGAGGGCAAGACCCTCGCCGGGGCCCTCGCCGCGGCCGGCTTCTCGCTGCGCGGCAAGCGGGTGCACGTCCTGAGCGTCAACGACTACCTCGCCAGGCGTGACGCCGAGTGGATGCGTCCCCTCTACGACCTGCTCGGCGTGACCGTCGGCTGGATCAACGAGGAGTCGACCCCGCGGGAACGCCGGGCCGCCTACGCCTGCGACGTCACCTACGTGGCCGTCAGCGAGCTGGGCTTCGACGTCCTGCGCGACCGCATGGTCACCGACGTCGACGACCGCGTCGTGCCCGAGCCCAGCGTCGCCATCATCGACGAGGCCGACTCCGTCCTCGTCGACGAGGCGCGCGTGCCCCTCGTCCTGGCCGGCGCCGCCGAGAGCCTCTCCGCCGACGTGGAGATGGCCGACGTCGTGCGCACCCTCACCCCGCGCCTGCACTACGAGGTCGACGGCGAGGGACGCAACGTCCAGCTCACCGACGCGGGCATCGACGCGGTGGAGAAGGCCCTGGGCGGCGTCGACCTGTACTCCGAGGACGACACCTCCGTCCTGCCGCAGGTCAACCTGGCCCTGCACGCCCACGTCCTGCTCCAGCGCGACGTCCACTACGTCGTGCGCGACGGCGAGGTGCGCCTGATCAACGAGTCGCGCGGCCGGATCGCCCTGCTCCAGCGCTGGCCGGACGGGCTCCAGGCCGCCGTCGAGGCCAAGGAGAAGGTCGCGCTGAGCGAGACCGGCGAGGTCCTCGACTCGATCACCGTCCAGTCCCTGGTCCTGCGCTACCCCGTGCGCGCGGGGATGACCGGTACCGCCATGTCCGTGGCCGAGCAGCTGCGCGAGTTCTACGAGCTCGAGGTCGCGGTCATCCCCGACAACAAGCCGTGCGTGCGCCGGGACCACGGCACGCGCCTGTACGCCACGCGCGAGGAGAAGGAGGACGCGCTCGTCGCCAAGGTCGAGGAGGTCCACGCGTCGGGCCGCCCGATCCTCATCGGTACGCAGGACGTGGCCGAGTCCGAACTGCTGGCCGGGCGGCTGCGCGGGGCCGGGCTGGAGTGCGTGGTCCTCAACGCCAAGAACGACGCCGACGAGGCGGCGATCATCGCCGAGGCCGGTACCCACGGCGCGATCACGGTGTCGACCCAGATGGCCGGTCGGGGCACCGACATCCGCCTGGGCGGCAGCGACATGTCCGACCGCGACCGCGTGGTGGAGGCGGGCGGTCTGTACGTCATGGGCTTCGGCCGCTACCCCTCCAGCCGCCTGGACGGACAGCTCCGGGGCCGCGCGGGCCGTCAGGGCGACCCCGGCGACTCCATCTTCTTCGTCAGCATGGACGACGACCTGCTGGTCAACCACGCGTCGGAGACCACCGGCTACCAGACCACCGGCGACGGTGAGATCACCGACGAGGGGTGGCTGGCCATGGTCGACCACGCCCAGCGGGTGGCCGAGGGCCAGCTGCTGGAGGTGCACCGCAACACGTGGCGGTACAACCAGCTCATCGACGTCCAGCGCGACGTGGTGCTGGAGCACCGCGAGAAGGTGCTGACCGGTGACGAGGGCGTCCGGCACGTGGCGGCGGACAGCCCGGAACGGTACGAGGAGCTGGTCGAAGAGCTCGACGAGGAGACGGTGGCGCGGGCGGCGCGGCTGATCACGCTCTACCACCTGGACCGGGGCTGGACCGACCACAACGCCTTCCTGGCGGAGCTGCGGGAGGGCATCCATCTGCGCTTCCTCGGCCGCCGCGACCCCCTCGACGAGTTCAACCGGGAGGCCGTGCCGGTCTTCAAGGGCTTCCTCGACGAGGCGCGCGCGCGTGCCGCGAAGAGCTTCGAGGAGCTGGAGGTGCGCGACGGCGAGCTCGACGTCAGCGAGGTCGGTGTCAAGCGCCCGTCGATGACCTGGACGTACATGGTGCACGACCACCCCTTCAGCTCGGCGCTGGAGACCCTGGTGGGCCGCCTGAAGGGCGGAAGGGGCGCCGCGGGGCGCGGCTGAGAACCGCGTCACACACCGTATTTCCGTGCGCGGGTCGGGACCAAGGTCCCGCCCGCGCATTATTTTCGTGCACTAGTCTGCTGAATTACCGGACCGGCGGGAAAGTGCCCTGTGCCTTTGGCTCGACCGGGTCGGCATGCTGTTTTTCCATGGAATCCGAGACGGTTGGGACTGAATCCACGGTGGTCCACGAGGTCGGTGCGCAGGAGAAGATCAGTTACGGACGGAACGATCGTTTCGCCGGCGGCCCGGTCGGCGGCGGTCAGTTCTGGATCGCGGAGGACGGCCAGCCGGTGGCGAAGATCGGCGGCCCGAAGGAGTGGCGCCCCACGCCGATGATCGACGTCCGCGTCGGTGACGTCTTCACCGTCGGCGGGCAGGCTTGGAGGGTCACGGATATCGTCGACGCGGATTCACCCTCCGCCTATCTCCTGGCGACGAGGATCAGTTGACCAGACGCCCCGGGGAAACCCGGGGCGTTTTCTGTCCCCCTTCCGATGGGAATTGCAACCCGGTGCAACCTTTGTCGATTCCGGGATTGCGCGGCGACGCTCCGGCGGGTTCGCTCCCGGTGTTCCCGGGGCCCACGGGTACCGGGTTGCGTGTGCGGCGGGCGGAGGAGTTGGGCCGTGACACCCGCGTGACGTTGTGTCGTCGCAGGTCAGCAGGGTGCGCCTGAGATGTCCGCCGAGTGAATCGAGACATTCCGGTTACCTGTTGGAGGGTGTTCGCGTTACCGCCGTCTCGTTAACGTCAGTGGTGCGAGGCGCGCCCCGTCGCGTTTGGGGGGTCCTGCTCTCGGAGAGTCCACGGGTCGCTGCGCTCCGCGCCCCCGGTCGGTCCCAGGGGCTGTCCCCCGCCCCTGGGCCTGACCGCCCCCGTGCCGAGGCGGGGGAGTAGGTTCTCCCGTATGGGTATCCGACACATCGCACTGTTCCGCTGGCGGGACGACGTCACACCGGCCGGGGTCGCCCAGGTCGGGAAGCTCCTCGGTGAACTGCCCGGCGCCATCCCCGAGCTGCGCTCCTACGCCTTCGGGCCGGACGCGGGGATCAGTGAGGGGGCCTACGACTTCGCCGTGGTCGCCGACGTCGACGACGAGGCGGGTTTCCTCGCCTACCGGGACCACCCCGCGCACCAGGCGGCCCTGGCCGTCATCCGCCCGATGCTGGCGGACCGCGCGGCGATCCAGTTCCCGGTCGAGAGCGGCGGGTAGATCACGTTCCACGGGCCCGGTGGACCTGGTTCACCGGGCCTTCGTCATGTCCAGTGGTGCCGGGGCCTTGCGGTAGAACGAGTTTCAGTTTAGCCTCTGAGCATACCTCGCCCGGTGGGGGCGCCCGGTTGTTCGGTCATCGGGCGCCAACGGACGGCGAGTGCAAGGAACGCCGCCCGGTGCGGTCGGATCGCGCCCCGACCTCACCGGGCGGCGCCCTGTCGCCGGGGTGTCGCGGGCCGCGTTCCGGCCGCGCGGTCAGCGCAGCAGCCGGGTGAGTTCGCCGAAGGTCAGGCACGGCCACGGCATGTCGCAGCCCAGGCACCGGTGGCCCCCGTCCTCGGTCCCCTCGTCGGGTCTGTGCAGGAACAGCAGGTCCACGCAGACCCCGGCCAGCGCGGTCACCTCGTCCCGCGCGTTCGCGTAGAAGGCGACGTCGTTGATCCGGGCCAGGGCGCTGTCGGAGTCGTCCGCGGGCGGAAGGCCGACCGTGTCGGGCTCCCACGGGACGGCTCGGGCCGAGCGCTCCCGGATGCCCTGGACGCAGCGGAGCAGTCGCGCGTGTTCGGAGGTGATCCCTCCACGCGGCGCTGGCGTGGTGAACGGTGACATCGCTGATCTCCCCCCGCCGGGTGGCTGCGCGGCCTCACGATGTCACACAGAGTATAACTATCATTGCGGAATGTCGCGACACGCGGAGGGGTTCGAGGCACGGGCCGCCCTCCGGGGGAAGGGACGGCCCGCCCACGGTGCTCCGACACCGCGTGTCGCCGTGTCGGCGCGCCCTACCCGCAGCTTCCGCCGCAGTTGCAGGAGCCACCGCTCTGACAGCCGCAGCCGCAACCGGAACCGCAGTTGCATCCGCTCAGTGTCGGGGGTGTGGTCAGGGGGTGAGTCACGGTCCCTCCTCCGGGCTCGACGGCGCCCGTGGCCGGTCACGTTCGCAAGCCCCCGATTCGCGGGGACGCCACGGGCACGTATCCCGACGACAGAGGTGCCCCCTGTCCGGTCCAGCCAACCCGCCGAACGCCCCCGACGGGCCGTACCCGACCGGCGGTGTCTCCCTGCGTTTCCCGAGCGAACCCGGTTTGACCTGGCTCTTCACCGGAGAGTCGGTCAGGCGAAGAAGGTCGGCTCCGCCGCCGGCCGACGCGTCATTCGGTACAGCCAAACCTGCCCCAAGACCATGACCGGAACCGCGGGCGCCAGCCAGACCCACACGAACACGGCGGTCGTGTCCGGAACCGGAGCCGTCGGGAGGTCGGCCGTCAACGCCACCAGCGCGCCCGGGACCGCGATCGCCGCCGCCGACGTGTGCCGCGACAGCATCGGCCCCCGCAGCCCGCTCGTCAGCACCAGCGCGCCGAGCAGCACCACCGCCAGGGCCGCCGCCACGACCGGCGCACCGCCCACCGGCCCCGCGGGGAGGAACGCCGTGGCCACCGCGAGCACACCGAGGACCAGCCCGACCCGGGCCAGCGGGCGCGTCGCGCGGGCGGCGGCGTCCGCGCTGTCGCCATCGTCCGCGCCGACCAGGCGCTCGGCCCCGAAGGCCGCGCCCCGGAGCGCGAACAGGCAGACCACCGCGGCCGCGCACGCCGCGGTGAACAGGCCCGCGACCAGGCCGCCGGTGAGCAGCCCCGACACCGTCAGGCCCCACGCGACCGCGACCGCCCAGCAGCCCGCCACGATCGCGCCGTCGCAGGCCGTCCGCCACCCCGGACGGTCGATCCGCGCGCGGAGCCACAGTCCGGCGTCACGGACCAGCCATCCGGCCAGGAGGGCGACGAGCACCGGCCACAGCTCCGCGACCACGTGGTGTTCCGTGACGGGGAACAGCCCGGCCAGCACGCCCACGGTGGCGACCAGCCACACCTCCGAGGCGAGGAAGTAGGGGGCGATCGCGGCGACCACCCGGCGGCGCTGGTCGGGCGTGCGCGCCACGGCGGGCATGAGCATCCCCAGACCGACGTCGGAACCCGCCAGGACGAGGTAGCCCGTGAACAGGAGGGCGAGGAGTGCGCAGGACAGGACGTCCATGGTTGCTCCCAGGGGTCAGAACGAGTGGACGGGGGCGGCGGGCTCCTCGGGGTCGGCCCCCGGGCGCTCGGCGAGGGGGCCGCCCTCGGGGCCGCGCCGGGCGTAGCGCACCAGGAGCCAGGCGGTGACCGCGGCCAGGATCGCGAACGCCGCAGTGAACAGCGAGAAGGAGAGCACGGCCCTCCCCGGGGACAGGGGTGTCACCGCGTCCGCCGTGGTCAGGTGGTGGACGACGACCCACGGCTGGCGGTTGGTCTCCCGGAACACCCAGCCGCCGACGCTCGCCGCGTACGGCAGCAGGGGGGTGAACAGCAGCGGGACCAGAACCCGGGTCCAGCGGCGCGACACCTCGACGAAGCGGCTGACCAGCCACCCGAGCAGCATGGCCGGGCCGATGAGGGACATGAGCGACCACGCGATGAACATCGTCAGTCCCCCGGCCGTCCCGATCGCCGAGGCCGCACCGCCCTCGTGGGCGGCCTCGATCGCCTGGATCTCCCCGGCGGTGTAGGTGAGACCGCTGGTCGGCGGGCTCTCGCCGAAGATCTCGAACTGCGTTCCGCCGAAGGCCGCCACGGGCAGGGCCAGGACCGTCACCGTGATCGCGGCGTAGCGCATCCCCCGGCGGAAGATCCGGTGCGAATCCCCGCGCCGCATCAGGTGGTGGGCGCTCACCGCCGCGACCACCAACGCGCCGACCAGCAGGGACCCGGTCACGACGTGTCCGAAGGCCAGCGTCGCCGCGGGGTTGGTCATCAACGCGACCGGGTCGGTCAGGTGCGCCGTCCCGTCGACCATCTCGAACCCGACCGGGTGGCGCAGGAACCCGTTGGAGACCAGGACCCACCACGCGGACAGGTAGGCGGTCGCGGTGACCACGGCGAAGCAGGCCAGGTGCGCCCACCGCCCCATCCGGTCCCAGCCGAAGATCCACAGTCCGAGGAAGGTGGACTCGACGAAGAACGCGGTCATCGTCTCCAGGGCGAGCGGCGCGGCGAAGGAGTAGCCGAACACCTCCTGCAGACCGCTCCAGTTCAGCCCGAGCTGAAGCTCCATGACCAGGCCCGACAACACCCCCATGCCGTAGTTGACCAGGTACGGGCCGCCCCAGAACCGGACCGCCGTCATCCGCGCGCGGTCACGCCGGACGGCGGCGACCGCCTGGGTGACCAGGATGTAGGGGGCCAGCCCCAGGGTCAGGGCCACGAACATGTAGTGCGTGGCGGCCGTCAGCGCGAACTGGAGCCGCGCGAGCAGGAGCGGATCGTCGAACATCGTGGGCCTCGGGGTCGGGTGCCGTGGACGGGTCCCAGCATCCGCCGCCGCCCCGGCGCCGCGCGTCGTCCCCTCGGCGTCACCCGGCCACCGCTCCTCGACGTACACGCGCCGCCCCGGCTACTCCGAGGCGTGTACGGGGGATCCCCCGGGGAGGCTCGGGGAACCCGGGGCCTTTCGACCGCCGCGCGCCCCGGACCGCGGGCGCCCGTCAGCCCTCCCGGCTCCACCCGGGGGTGACCAGGGCGGTCTCGTAGGCGATGACGACCAACTGCGCCCGGTCGCGTGCGCCCAGCTTCACCATCGCTCTGCTCACGTGGGTCTTGGCCGTGGCGGGGCTGACCACCAGGCGGGCGGCGATCTCCTCGTTGGACAGACCCGCACCCACCAGCGCGACCACCTCGCGCTCCCGCTCGGTGAGCCCGTTCAGCCGCGCCGACGACTGGGGCGCGCTCCTGGGGCGGCGGGCGTAGTCGGCGATGAGCCGCCGCGTGACCCCCGGCGACAGCAGGGCCTCGCCCCCGTGCACGACCCGCACCGCCTGGAGCAGATCCGCCGGTTCGGTGTCCTTGACCAGGAACCCGCTCGCCCCCGCCCGCAGCGCCTCGAAGACGTACTCGTCCAGGTCGAACGTGGTGAGGATGACGACCCGGGTGCGGTCCAGGGCCCGGTCCGACAGGATGCGTCCAGCCGCCTCCAACCCGTCGACGCCCGGCATGCGGATGTCCATCAGGACGACGTCGGGACGTTCCGCACGGGTCAGCCGCACCGCCTCCGCGCCGTCGCCCGCCTCGGCGACCACCCGGATGTCCGGCGTGCTGTCCAGGAGCGCGCGGAACCCCGCACGCACCAACGCCTGGTCGTCGGCGAGCAGCACCCGGATCACGGTCGCTCCGTTCCGTCGGCGGTCGCGGCCTCCTCCGGGGCCGGGGCGGAGGGGCGCTCACCGCCGTCCAGCGGCAGGTGCGCCCGTACCCGGAATCCTCCCCCCTCCAGGGGGCGCGCGTCCACCGTGCCGCCGAGCAGGGCGGCCCGCTCCGCCATACCGGTGATGCCGTTGCCCGGGACGGGGGGACCGACGGTGCCGTGCCCGTCGTCGGCGACCTCGATGTCCAGGGCCGTGCCGCGGTGGGCGATCCGCACCGTCGCGGTGGCGGCGCCCGAGTGGCGGACCACGTTGGTCAGGGCCTCCTGGACGGTGCGGTAGGCGGCGGTGTCGGTCCCCACGGGCAGGCGCCGGGGTCGCCCCGTCGTCTCCACCCGCACCTTCACCCCCGCCCGCCGGGCTCCCTCCACCAGCTCCCCGAGGCGGTCCAGCCCCCGGACGGGGGAGCGGGGCGCGGCCTCGTCGGCCGACCGCAGCACGCCGAGCATGGCGCGCAGCTCGGTGAGCGTGTCCTTGCTGGTCGCCTTGATCGTGGCCAGGGCCTCGGCGGCCCGCTCCGGTTCGCTCTCCATGAGGTACAGCGCCGTTCCGGCCTGCACGTTGATCAGGGAGATGTTGTGGGCGACGGTGTCGTGGACGTCACGCGCCAGCCGCAGCCGTTCGTCGGCGGCCCGCCGCAGCAGCTCCTCCTCCCGGGTGCGCGTGGCCTCGGCGGCGCGCTCGGCGTCGGCGCGCTGGTACTCCGCCCGCCAACGCGTCACCTCGGCCGAGCACAGCACGACCAGGACCCACGCCACCAGGCCGATCGCCTCCGGCCGCACCGTCCCGGTCACCGCCGTCTCGTACAGGCTCATCGAGGCGAACTGGCCGATCCCGAGAGTCCACCCGAAGATCCGGTACCCGAGCCGGACCGCGGAGTACAGCATCACCGCCGCGGCGAACATCACCATCCCGTCGGGGAAGCCCAACGGGTAGTACAGGCTCGCGGCGACGATCGACACGACCGTTCCGACGCAGGTGCGGGAGGTCCGCCAGAACACGGGCGCGCACCCGGCCACGATGAGCGCGTACCCCCACGGCCAGGCGTCGCGCGAGGCCTCGGTCGCCACCGGTGCGTCCCGTTCCAGCACGAGGGTGCTGCCGAGCGACAGGAACAGCAGGGCCAGGGCGATCCAGGCGTCGGCGCGCGTGGGGCGCGGGAGTAGTGCTGCCACGTCACCGACGGTACGGGACGTTCCTCGGGGGCGCGCGTCGTCCCGGGGAGGGCTCCCGCGCGCCGCGCCTACTCCCGGGGGAGTACGCCGCCGGTCAGAAGACCCCGTCGGGGGGAGCGGGGGAGTCCACCGCGTCGGCGTCGCGCACCGGCGCCCGACCCGACGCGAACCGGTCGAGGTCCCCGCCCGCCAGCAGACGCGCCATCTCGGGGTCGCGGTGCGCGCGGCGGCCCAGGTCGTCGGCGGGCGGCGGCCGGTGCCCCGCCACCAGGACGAGGTTGCCGAACCTGCGCCCGCGCAGGACGCCCGGCTCGGCGGTCAGCACCACGTGCGGCAGGACCGCGCGGGCCGTGGCGACCTGGGCGCGCGCGTGGTCGAGCCGGTGGCCGTCGCCGATGTTCACCACGAGCAGGCCGCCGGGCCGCAGCACCCGCGCCGCCTCGGTGTAGAACTCCACCGACGTCAGCCGGGCCGGGGTCCGCGCGCCCGCGAAGACGTCGCTGACGATCAGGTCCGCGCTGGCGTCGTGCCGGGCGGCGATCCACTCGCGCGCGTCGCCGATGCCCACGCGCAGCTGGGCGCGCCGGTCCCACGGCAGCCGTCGGCGCACCATCTCCACCAGCGGGGCGTCCACGTCGACCGCACGCTGGCGCGACCCCGGCCGGGTGTGCGCGACGTAGCGGGCCAGCGTGAGCGCGCCGGCCCCCAGGTGCAGCGCGTCGATCGGCTCCCCCTCGGGCGCCACCAGGTCGACGGCGTGCGCGATCCGCCGGACGTAGGAGAAGTCGAGGTGGGTGGGGTCGGTCAGGTCCACGTGGGACTGCGGGGTGCCCTCGACCACCAGGAACCAGGAGTCGGGGCGGTCGGCGTCGGCGAGCAGTTCGACGCCGGACGCCTCGGGCGCCTCCGGCGCCGTGTCCGCCTCGCGCGCGCTCCGTCTGCCCATGTCGCCCCGCCCCCGTTCGCCGATGCCCCAAGGCTAGGCCATCGCCGGAGGCGTCAGGAGGCGTCGATCCGCGTGAACTCCTCGGGGGTCAGCTCCAGGTCGGCGGCGAACGCGCTCCTGCGGATGCTCTCCGGGCGGGAGGCGCCGGGGATCGGGATCACCGCGGGCGACTTCGCCAGCATCCAGGCCAGGCACACCTGGAAGGGGGTGGCGCCCCGGACCGCCCCGATCTCCTCCAGGACCGGGTGCCGGTCCGCCAGCCCGCCGTACCGGGGACCGCCGCCGAAGGGACTCCAGGGCAGGAAGGCGATCCCCAACTTGGCGCACAGCTCCAGTTCGGGCTCGCTGGAGCGGAAGTCGAGGGAGAACTCGTTCCGCACGGCCGCCAGCCGTCCGCCCAGGACCTCCTGCGCGAGGCGGATCTGCTCCGAGTCGGCGTTGGAGATCCCCACCATCTCGACCTTGCCCTCGTCGAGGAGTTCGGCCAGGGCGCCGACGGACTCGGCGTAGGGGACGGCCGGGTCCGGCCGGTGGAACTGGTACAGGCCGACGCGCTCCACCCCGAGCCGCCGCAGCGACTCCTCGCAGGCGCGCCGCAGGTGCTCCGGGCGGCCGTCGAGCCCCCAGCCGCCCTCCGCGTCGCGGGTGTGGCCGCCCTTGGTGGCCACCAGGACGTCGGAGGTGTCCCGGCCGTAGGCGCGCAGCGCCTCGGCGACGAGCAGTTCGTTGTGGCCGGGGTCGGTGGCGTCGCGGTGGTAGGCGTCGGCGGTGTCGATCAGCGTGATCCCCGCGTCCAGCGCCGCGTGGACGGTCGCGACCGCCTGCTTCCTGGCCGGACGGTCGCCCAGGGACAGCGGCATCGCGCCGAGCCCGACCGCGCTCACGGTCCGGTCGCCGATCGTCCTGGTGCGCATGGGCCTCTCCTCGCTCTCCCGCCGCGGGCCGCCCGCCGCGTTCCCGCGCCGGATGCCCTACCCCCGGTGAGGGCGCACGAACGTGTCGGCACTGGCGTTAGCCTGGGTTTCCAGGAATCCCCACCGTGCGCCGTCGGGCGCCAGCAACGAGGAGTGGCCGTGCTACTGCGGATGTCGAACCTGTTCCTGCGCACCCTGCGTGAGGACCCGGCGGACGCCGAGGTGCCGAGCCACAAGCTGCTCGTGCGCGGCGGTTTCGTGCGCCGCGCCGCGCCCGGCGTCTACTCGTGGCTGCCCCTGGGCAAGATGGTCCTGGAGAACGTGTCCCGGATCGTGCGGGAGGAGATGGACGCCATCGGCGCCCAGGAGGTCCTCCTCCCGGCCCTGCTCCCCAAGGAGTACTACGAGGCGACCGGACGCTGGACCGAGTACGGCGACACCCTCTTCCGCCTCCGGGACCGCAAGGGCGCCGACTACCTGCTCGGCCCCACCCACGAGGAGCTGTTCACGCTCCTGGTGAAGGGCGAGTACTCCTCCTACAAGGACTTCCCGGTCATCCTGTACCAGATCCAGGAGAAGTTCCGCGACGAGGCCCGGCCCCGCGCGGGCGTCCTGCGCGGCCGCGAGTTCCACATGAAGGACTCCTACTCCTTCGACATCGACGACGAGGGGCTCCAGACCTCCTACGACGCCCACCGCGCCGCCTACATCCGGATCTTCGACCGCCTCGGCCTCGACTACGTGATCGTCTCGGCCACCTCCGGCGCGATGGGCGGCTCGGCCTCCGAGGAGTTCCTGGCCGTCGCACCGACCGGTGAGGACACCTTCGTGCGCAGCACGGACTCCTCCTACGCCGCCAACGTCGAGGCCGTCACCACCCCCGCGCCGCCCGCGCGGCCGGTCGAGGGGCTGCCCGAGGCCCGCGTCCACCACACCCCGGACACCGCGACGATCCAGACGCTGGTGGACTTCCTCAACGCCGCCGACCTGGGGCGGGACTTCACCGAGGCCGACACCCTGAAGAACGTCCTGGTCAAGACGCGCGCCCCCGGCGCCGACGAGTGGGAGCTGCTCGGCATCGGCCTGCCCGGCGACCGCGAGGTCGACCTCAAGCGCCTGGAGGCGGCCCTGGAGCCCGCCGAGGTCGCCCTCCTCGACGAGGCCGACTTCGCCGCCAACCCGTTCCTCGTCAAGGGCTACATCGGTCCGCGCGCGCTGCTCGACAACAAGATCCGCTACCTGGTCGACCCGCGCGTGGTGACCGGCACCTCCTGGGTGACCGGAGCGGACAAGGCCGACCACCACGTGGTGGACCTGGTCGCCGGACGCGACTTCACCCCGGACGGCACGATCGACGTCGCCGAGGTGCGCGACGGCGACCCCTCGCCCGACGGTCAGGGCACGCTCTACACGGCGCGCGGCATCGAGATCGGCCACATCTTCCAGCTCGGCCGCAAGTACACCGACGCCTTCGGCGTGGACGCGCTGGGCGCGGACGGCAAGCCCAAGCGGGTCACCATGGGCTCCTACGGCATCGGCGTCTCCCGCGCGGTCGCCTCGATCGTGGAGCAGTCCCACGACGACAAGGGCATCGTGTGGCCGCGCGAGGTCGCCCCGGCCGACGTGCACGTGGTCGGCACCGGCAAGGGCGAGCAGATCGAGGAGGCGCTGCGGATCGGCGCGGAGCTCCAGGCCCGGGGCCTGCGCGTCCTGGTCGACGACCGCAGGGGTGTCTCGCCGGGCGTGAAGTTCACCGACGCCGAGCTGCTGGGCGTCCCGACCGCCGTCATCGTCGGCCGCGGCCTCAAGGACGGGCTGGTCGAGCTGCGCGACCGCGCGACCGGTGACCGCGAGGAGGTCGCCCTGGCCGAGATCGTCGACCGCGCGACGGCGGCCTGCGGGGCCTGAGCCCGCATCCGAGCGACCCCGAGGGCGCCCCGGACGTTCCGACGCCCGGGGCGCCCTCGACCGCGCGACGCCGACCTGCGGGGCCTGACGCCCCGCGGCGTCAGGCCTCCTCGAAGCCCGGCAGGGGGTCGAGTCCGCCGCCCCACACCAGGGCGCGCACGGTGGCCTCCTGGAGCGCGCGGGCCGCGGTCGAGCGCAGCGCGGGGTCCTCGGCGGCGGTCAGCCAGACGTACGCCCGGGCCGTGGTCTCCTCCAACCCCACCGCGTACGCGTCGAGGTCCGCGGCGTCCCGCCCGGCCGGCAGGGGGTACGACGCCCGGGCGGGCTCGGGCCCCACGCCCCGCTCCACGGCGGCCTCGTGCAGTGTGTCGCGCAGCGCCTTGTGCAGGTGGGAGTACTCTCCGGCGGCGTCGCGACGCCCCTGGTCCCCGGCGACCCCGCGCAGGTACTCGTACCCGTACACGGCGGCGTGCTCGGCGCCGAGCGCCTCGGCCAGCGCCCCGGCGACGTCCGTCGTCTCGCTCACCCGCGCCCGTCCTCTCCGTCCGCCCGGTCCAGAAGGTGCGCGTGCCCGGCCTCGCACGCGCCGATCCCGCTGATCAGCTGCGCCAGCCCCGGATCGGCGACGGCCAGGGCCCGGTCGACGCGCGCGCTGGCCGCCGCCGACTCCAGGGCGCTCAGCTCGGCCGTGTCCAGCACCGCGTCCGGGGCGGGGATCTCCGCGAGGGGGGTCTGCGGGTCCCCGGCCGCTGGGCTCTCCGGCAGGGCCTCGGTGAGCGCGTCGATGTGGGACAGGTGGTGCTCCAGGATGCGTGTGAGCAGCTCCTCCGGGCCGGCGCCGTCGGCCAGCGCCGCCTCGTAGCGCGCCACCGTCCGTTCCTTCTCCCGGATCATCGCGCGCAGCACGTACTCCTCCGGGGTCACGTCGGACGGGTACCACTCGGTACGGCCGCATCCGGCCACCCCCACGGCCAACGCCACACCCAGCGCCGTACGGCGGCTGACGCTGCTCGGGCCCACGCGCCCTCCTCTCATCGCGCCCCATCTTTCCACGGTCCACGCGCGTTTCGACGCGCCCCGTCCACCATCGGCGACCTGGAACGTGCCCGGGAGTGGATACCCTTGCAGCACGACCGCCGTCGCGTCGCGACGCGCGGGATATGTCGCAGACTACGTACAGAGCTGGACCGCCCCGGTACAACGGCCACGGGCCGAGCGGGCGGGATTTCGCCGTTGTTGGAGGGGCAGACACCACATGGGAGCGCAGGCGCGTCTGGAGCGCATCGCCGAGCTGCTGGAGCCGGTACTGGCCAAGGCCGGACTGGACCTGGAGGCCGTCGATCTGACACCGGCGGGAAAGCGCCGGGTGCTGCGCGTGGTCGTGGACTCCGACGACGGGGTCGACCTGGACACGGTGGGCGAGGTCTCGCAGGACGTCAACGACGCCCTGGACGCCTCCGACGTCATGGGTGAGCTTCCCTACGTCCTGGAGGTCACCTCTCCCGGCGTGGACCGGCCCCTGACACAGCCCCGCCACTGGCGCCGCTCCCGCGGCCGGCTGGTGAAGGCCACCCTCGCCGAGGGCGGCCAGGTCACCGGCCGTGTCACCGACGCCGACGACCGGGGGGTCACCCTGGACGTCAAGGGTCAGCCCCGGACCTTCGCCCACGCCGAACTGGCCAAGGGCAAGGTGCAGGTGGAATTCCGTCGCGACGCCGACGCCGACGCGGCGGACTAGAGGGGGAGCCCCGTGGATATTGACATGAGTGTCCTGCGCAGCCTGGAGCGCGAGAAGGACATCGCGGTCGAGCTGGTCGCCAAGGCCATCGAGGACGCCCTGCTGATCGCCTACCACCGCGAGGAGGGCGCCGACAAGCGCGCCCGGGTCGAGCTGAACCGCTCCACCGGTCACGTGACCGTGTGGGTGGCCGAGCTCGACGAGGAGGGCGAGGTCGTCGGCGAGTACGACGGCACCCCCACCGGGTTCGGTCGGATCGCGACCTCCACCGCCAAGCAGGTCATCCTCCAGCGCCTGCGCGACGCCGAGGACGAGCTCACCCTGGGCGAGTTCGCCGGGCGCGAGCACGACATCGTCTCCGGCATCATCCAGCAGGGCAAGGACCCCAGGAACGTGCTGGTGGACCTCGGCAAGATCGAGGCCATCCTGCCTCCGCAGGAGCAGGTGCCGACGGAGACCTACACCCACGGCGAGCGCCTGCGCGCCTATGTGGTGCAGGTCCGCAAGGGCCACCGCGGTCCCTCGGTCACCCTCTCGCGGACCCACCCGAACCTGGTCCGCAAGCTCTTCGAGCTGGAGGTGCCCGAGATCGCCGACGGCACCGTGGAGATCGCCTCGATCGCCCGTGAGGCCGGACACCGGACCAAGATGGCCGTGCGCTCCAACCGCGGCGGCGTCAACGCCAAGGGCGCCTGCATCGGCCCGCTCGGCAGCCGCGTCCGCAACGTCATGGCCGAGCTGCACGGAGAGAAGATCGACATCGTCGACTACTCCGACGATCCGGCCGTCTTCGTGGCCAACGCCCTGTCGCCCGCCCGGGTGAACTCGGTGGAGATCCTCGACATGGCGGCCCGGGTCGCGCGTGTCGTGGTGCCCGACTACCAGCAGTCCCTGGCGATCGGCAAGGAGGGGCAGAACGCCCGGTTGGCGGCCCGACTCACCGGGTGGCGCATCGACATCCGATCCGACGCCGAGCCCGCCGACGGAGCCGGGGCGGACGCCGACGGCGCCGCCGCGGGCGAATAATCGGGTCGCGCCCGTGTCCCGACGCGATAGGGTGGAAGAAGGCGGTCTTGACCGACCCGTGCGCACGTGCGTGGGGTGCCGGTCACGGGCAGTCCAGTCCGACCTCGTGCGGCTGGTGGCCGAGGGCACGGTCATCACGCCCGACACCCGGGGTCGACGTCCCGGGCGCGGTGCCTACCTGCACGACGAGCGGCGATGCCTCGAGCTCGCCGTACGTCGCAGGGTGTGGGCGCGCGCCTTCCGGAGCCGCGACGGAGGGGGCTCCACCGGGTGGGACCTCTCACGTGTGGAGGCGTTGATCGGCGCCACCCCGAGTGGCGGATCCGGGGGGTATTCCGGTTAGGGTTGGAATGTCTGAGCCGACCGACGGTGTTGTAGTGACCGTGGTCGGCGTGCGGTGCTGTGTCGGCACGCAGAACCGGCCCATTGTTGTGTAGCGATGAGGAAGCAGGTCGAGATTGCGATGAGCGCCTGATGAGTACGCAGCGATGAGTAACTCAAGCTAACGACGGTCCGGCACGTGCCCATGTCCCGGACCGAAGCTGAAGGAGAGTAGTGGCGAAGGTCCGGGTGTACGAACTCGCCAAGGAGTTCGGTGTAGAGAGCAAGGCTGTCCTGGCCAAGCTCAACGAGATGGGCGAATTCGTTCGTTCGGCGTCCTCGACGATAGAGGCGCCCGTCGTTCGACGCCTACAGGAAGCTTTCAACAACGGATCCGAGGGCGGCAACAAGAAGAGCGGATCGGCTCCGAAGCCGGGTCCGCGTCCCGCCGCGTCCGAGGGTTCCGCGCGCGCGGCGGCCCCCAAGCCGGGTCCCGCGCCCAAGCCGGGTCCGCGTCCGGCGGCCAAGCCCGGCCCGCAGGGCGAGGCGCCCAAGCCGGGTCCCGCGCCCAAGCCGGGTCCGAAGGGTCCCCGTGGCGAGGCCCCGCGTCCCGGTGGCGCGCCCAAGCCCAGCCCGCAGCGTGGCGAGCGCCCGCAGCGCGGTGAGCGCGGCGGCCGTCCCGAGGGTGGCCGCGGTCCGCGTCCGGCCGGCCCGCGTCCGGCCGGCCCGCGCCCCGGTAACAACCCGTTCGCGTCCAACGCGTCCGGCATGGGCGCCAAGCCCGCCGCTCCGCGTCCGGGCGGCAACGCTCCGCGTCCGGGCCCGCGTCCCGGTCCGCGTCCGGGTGGTCCGCAGGGCGGCGGCGACCAGCGCGCCCCGCGTCCGGGCGGCGGCGCTCCGCGTCCGGGCCCGCGTCCCGGTCCGCGTCCGGGTGGTCCGCAGGGCGGCGGCGACCAGCGCGCCCCGCGTCCGGGCGGTGCCGCAGGCGCTCCGCGTCCGGGCGGCGGCGCTCCGCGTCCGGGCCCGCGTCCCGGTGGTCCGCGCCCCAGCCCGATGAACATGCCCGCGTCCCGTCCGACCCCGCCCGGTGGCGGCGGTCGCGGCGGTGGCGGCGGCGGTCGTCCCGGCGGCGGTGGCCGTGGTCGCGGGGGAGCCCCCGCGGGCGCGGGTCCGCGCCCCGGTGGCGGCGGCGGCCGTCCGGGCGGCTTCGGTGGCCGTCCCGGCGGCGGCGGTCGCGGTCGCGGCGGCACGGCGGGTGCCTTCGGGCGTCCCGGCGGTCGTCCCGGGCGTGCCCGCAAGTCCAAGAAGCAGCGGCGTCAGGAGTTCAACGACCTCCAGGCCCCGTCGTTCGGCGGCGTCAAGATCCCGAGCGGCAACGGCCAGGTCATCCGCCTGTCCCGCGGCGCCTCGCTGTCGGACTTCGGTGACAAGATCGACGTCAACCCGGCGTCGCTGGTCCAGGTCATGATGCACCTGGGCGAGATGGTCACCGCGACCCAGTCGCTGCCGGACGAGACCCTTCAGCTGCTCGGCGAGGAGCTGAAGTACAAGGTTCAGGTCGTCAGTCCCGAGGACGAGGACCGCGAGCTGCTGGAGTCCTTCTCCATCGAGTACGGAGAGGACGCCGGCACCGACGCCGACCTGCGGCCCCGGCCGCCGGTGGTCACCGTCATGGGTCACGTCGACCACGGTAAGACCAAGCTGCTGGACACGGTCCGCAAGAGCAACGTCGTCAGCGGCGAGGCCGGCGGCATCACCCAGCACATCGGCGCCTACCAGGTCTCCACGGTCGTCGACGAGGAGGATCGCAAGATCACCTTCATCGACACCCCCGGTCACGAGGCGTTCACCGCCATGCGTGCCCGCGGTGCCAAGGTCACCGACATCGCGGTGCTGGTCGTGGCCGCCGACGACGGCGTCAAGCCGCAGACGGCCGAGGCCATCGACCACGCCAAGGCGGCCGACGTGCCGATCGTCGTCGCGGTCAACAAGATCGACGTCGAGGGCGCCGACCCGCAGCGGGTCCGCGCGCAGCTGACCGAGTACGGCCTGGTCGCCGAGGAGTACGGCGGTGACGTCCAGTTCGTCGACATCTCCGCCCTCAAGGGCGAGAACATCGACGCCCTGCTGGAGGCCATCATCCTGACCTCCGACGCGGCCCTGGACCTGCAGGCCAACCCGGACATGGACGCGCAGGGCCTGGCCATCGAGGCCTACCTGGACCGCGGCCGCGGTTCGATGGCCACGGTGCTGGTCCAGCGCGGCACGCTGCACGTCGGTGACTCGATCGTGTGCGGTGACGCCTACGGCCGCGTCCGGGCCATGCTCGACGAGCACGGCCAGAACGTGGAGAGCGCCGAGCCGTCCCGTCCGGTGCAGGTGCTGGGTCTGACCAACGTGCCCAGCGCCGGTGACAGCTTCCTGGTCGTCAAGGACGACCGGGTGGCGCGGCAGATCGCCCAGCAGCGCGAGGCGCGCGAGCGCTTCGCCCAGCAGGCGCGTTCGGCCCGCCGGGTCACCCTCGACACCTGGCAGGACCACCTCAAGGAGGGCGAGCGCTCCGAGCTGCTCCTCCTCATCAAGGGTGACATGTCCGGTTCGGTCGAGGCGCTGGAGGAGTCGCTGCTCAAGATCGACGCCGGTGGCGACGAGGTGAGCATCCGGGTCATCGGGCGCGGTGTCGGTGCGATCACGCAGAACGACATCAACCTGGCGGCCTCCGCGGACGCGATCATCGTCGGCTTCAACGTTCGGCCCGAGGGCAAGAACAGCCAGCTCGCCGACCGCATGGGCGTCGACATCCGGTACTACTCGGTGATCTACCAGGCCATCGACGAGATCGAGGCCGCGGTCAAGGGTCTCCTCAAGCCGGTCTACGAGGAGGTCCAGCTCGGCAGCGCCGAGATCCGCGAGGTCTTCAAGGTGCCGAAGATCGGCAACATCGCCGGTGCGATCGTCCGCGACGGTCTCATCCGCCGCAACGCCAAGGCACGGCTCATCCGCGACGGGGTGGTCGTCTCCGACAACCTCACCGTGGAGTCGCTGCGCCGGTTCAAGGACGACGCGACCGAGGTCCGCGAGGGCTTCGAGTGCGGTATCGGCATCGGCTACAACGACATCCGGGTCGAGGACGTCATCGAGACCTATGAGATGCAGGAGAAGCCCCGCGACTAGGGCGCGGAGCTGACCCACGGGGCCCCGGCCGAGCGGCCGGGGCCCCGCCTTTGACGGTTCACACACATCACGGGTGATCATTTGTACGTTGGGGCGCTGACCCTGGACGTCCTTCTCGGTGACGTCCACTCGCTCAAGGAGAAGCGTTCGGTGGTGCGTCCGGTCATCGCCGACCTGCGCCGCAAGTTCCTGGTGGCGGTCTCCGAGGCCGGGGAACACGATCTGTACCGGCGGACGAAGATCGGTGTCGCGGTGGTCGCGCCGAGCGCCGCGCACGTGCGGGAGCTCATGGACGCCTGCGAACGGTTCGTCGCGGCCCGACCCGAACTGGAGTTGCTGTCCGCCAGACAGCGGCTCTTCAACGAAGAGGAAGACTGACCATGGTTGACGCCGCACGCGCGCGGAAGATCGCCGACCGTATCCAGCGTGTCGTCGCCGAGATGCTGGACCGGCGGATCAAGGACCCCCGTCTGGGGTTCGTCACGGTGACCGACGCCCGGATCACCGCCGACCTGCGGGACGCCACGGTGTACTACACGGTGTTCGGCACGCCGGAGGAGAAGGCGGGCACGTCGGCCGCGCTGGAGAGCGCCAAGGGCGTGATCCGCAGCGAGGTGGGTCGCCAGACCGGCATCCGGCACACGCCGAGCCTGACCTTCGTCGTCGACGAGGTCCAGGAGAACGCCCAGCACATCGAGGAACTGCTGGCCAAGGCGCGCCAGGCCGACGCCGAGGTGGCCCAGCGGGCCACCGGCGCCCAGCCCGCGGGGGAGCCCGACCCGTACAAGGCCCCCCGGGCCGAGGACGAGGACGAGTAGCCTCCCCGAACGCGTGACATCCCGGCGGCGGCGCACACGCGCCGCCGCCCCCGTTTCCCCTGAGGAGATTCATGGCCGAGAGCGGTGTCGTGGTCGTCGACAAGCCCGCCGACTGGACCTCGCACGACGTGGTCGCCAAGACGCGCGGTCTGGCGAGGACCCGCCGGGTGGGCCACGCGGGCACGCTGGACCCGATGGCGACCGGGGTGCTGGTGCTGGGGATCGAGAAGGGCACCAAGCTCCTGGGCCACCTCACGCTCACGGAGAAGACCTATGAGGCGACCATCCGTCTGGGGCTGAGGACCAACACCGACGACGCCGAGGGTGAGCCCGGTGTCCGGGCGGACGCCTCCGGTGTGGCCGACGACGCGGTCCGCGCGGCCGCCGCCCGGCTGACCGGCCGGATCCAGCAGGTGCCGCCGCAGGTCAGCGCGATCAAGGTGGACGGGAAGCGGGCGTACAAGTCGGCGCGGGAGGGCAAGGAGGTCGCGCTCCGGGCGCGCGAGGTGACGGTCGCGGAGTTCACGGTGTCCGACATCCGCCGGGTGGCGGAGCCGGAGGGGACGTTCGTGGACGTGGACGCCGCGGTCACCTGCTCCAGCGGGACCTACATCCGGTCACTGGCCCGCGACATGGGCGACGACCTGGGGGTGGGCGGCCACCTGACCGCGCTGCGCCGCACGCGGGTGGGGCCCTACGACCTGGCGCAGGCACGCACCCTGGACCAGTTGGCGCAGGAGTTCACCCAGGTCCCGCTGGACCGGGCGGTGGCGGCGGCGTTCCCGGTGCGCACGCTCACCGAGGAGGAGACCAGGCGGATCCGCCACGGCAACCGGATCGACCCGAGCACGCTGGGGCCGGGGCCGGTGGGGCTGTTCGCGCCGGACGGCCGGGTGGTCGCGCTGGGGGAGAACCGGCGCGACCACATGAAGCCGGTGGTGGTCTTCGACCCGGCGTGATCAGAGTTTGACCACGGCGACTCTGCCCTCGCAGAGCGCGGTCAGGTCGTCGGGGCCGGACGTGAGGATGGTGGTCGGTCCAGTCGCTCGAACCGCGGTCGCACACAACATGGCGTCGATCGCGTGCTTGTGACCGTGCATTCCAGCACCGGCGAGCAACCGACTCGCCAGACGCGCGGTGTCTTCGGTAACCGGGTCGATGGTGATTTTGGACAGCGCCCACTCCAGGGCTGGGCGCCTGATACGCGGGTGCACCACCTCGACGAGTGCGGCCGCACTGGTGATCACTGACATCCGGGTGACCTTCGCGGCGGCGATCCAGTCGATTATCCCGGGATCACGGAGTACCGCTTTGGCGAGAACCTTCGCTGTCCAGGACCAGGGTCCGATTGATCGTTCGACGTGCTTCGGTCATGCCGCCCCGGTCCCACCGGGTGGGGGAGCGGACCGGACTCCTTGCTCCACGTGCGCCTGGTGGATGCGATCGGGGACCGCGTTGATGCGCTCATCGGTGACGACTCCGTGCTCGGCTTCCATCGCGGCCAGGAGTTCAGCGAGACGGTCCTGTTCGATCTGATGCCTGACGGTCTCGGCGACGTAGGCGGACAGCCCGGAACTCCAGCTTCGAGCACGCACCTCCTCCACGATGTCCTCAGGCAGGGTCACGGAGTACTTCCCGGTGGCACGTCCCATACCGTGCATGCTACCCAGCGTGCCATGACCAGGTCGTGGACCGTGTCTGATGAATTCCCCTCTCGCTATCTCCTCGCTCACGTCGTGGTTGTCGTAGTAATCAGCCAGCTCATCGAGCTTCGTCCGGTTCACGTTACGTAACGTAGCGGCCCCGGTCTCGCGATGGACGTGTTTCCACAGAAGTCAGCTCCAAGGACCCACTTCCGCCAGGAACTCACCGAGGACCCCGGTGAGCTCGTCCGGGCGTTCCACCGACGGCAGGTGGCCCGCCTCGGGCATCTCCACCAGCCGGGCGCCCGGGATCCCCTCGGCGTAGACGTCGGACACCTGTTGGATCTCGGGCACGTCGAACCCGCCCCTGACCACCAGGGTCGGTGCACCGATCTGAGCCAGACGGCCCTCGGCGGGCGGCTCCGGCGGGCGCGTCGTGGTCGGCGGCCCGCTCCACATCCGGTGGAAGGTCGCCCGGTACAGCCCCAGGATCCGCTCCCACACCGGCGCGGGCAGGTCCTGGGGGTCCCGCCGCGGGCCGAGCGCGACGAACCGCGCCTGCGCCCGCGCCATCGCCGCCACGTCCGCCGGGTCGGGGTCGGCGTGACCCTCCCGGTACCGCGCCATGCGCTCCGGCGGCACCGCTCCCGCCATCGCCGGTCCCGCCGCCTCGGTGAAGCTCCTCGGCCACTCCCGGCCGGTCATCCCGGCGCAGACCAGCGCCAGCGCCCCGACCCGCTCCGGCGCGACCAGCGCCGCGTCCACCGCGTGCCCGCCGCCCATCGACGCGCCCACCAGGGCGGCCCGCTCGATGTCCAGCGCGTCCATCAGCGCCAGCAGGTCCTCGTGGTGGGCGACGGCCCCCTCCGCGTCGTCCGACTCCCCGTATCCGCGCCGGTCGTAGCGCACCACGCGGTGGTTCCGCGCCAGCGCCTCGAACTGGTGGTCCCACATCGAGCGGTCCCCGACCGCCGCGTGCACCAGGACCACCGGGGACCCCGTCCCCTTCTCCTCGTAGCCCAGAGCCGTCGATCCGATGGTGATTCTCGCCATGCGGGGACGCTACGGGGCCGCCGCGCCCACGCCAACCCCTCTCTGCCGAGGGCAGAGCGGTCGCCCGCCCCCTCGGCGGACGCCTTCGGCGCGCTATCCCCTCCTGCGCGTGCACGGGGCGGCGGTCGGCATGGCACCCTTGTTCCGGAGGGCCACGCGCGGTCGCCGACGCGCCGCGTGGCCGCACGCGCACGGTTTGGAGGGGAGTCCTCAGGTGGGGCGATGGGATGGACTGGGGGACGTTCCCCCCGGTTGGGGCCGGTCCGTGGTGGCGATCGGTGTCTTCGACGGCGTGCACCGAGGACACCAGGCCATCATCGCGACCGCGGCGGGCCGGGCCCGCGCGCTCGACCTCCCGGTGGTGGTGGTCACCTTCGACCCCCATCCCGAGGAGGTGCTGCGGGGCGTCGCGCCGGCGGTGCTCACCCCCGTGGAGCGGCGGGTCGGGCTCCTGGAGGAGTACGGCGCCGACGAGGTGTGCGTCCTGCCGTTCACCCGGGACCTCTCGGCGCTGAGCGCGGAGGAGTTCGTCCAGAGCGTCCTGGTCGACCGCCTGCGCTCCGCCGCCGTGGTCGTCGGTGAGGACTTCCGGTTCGGGCACCGCGCCGCCGGGGACGTGGCCGCGCTCACCGAACTCGGGCACAAGTACGACTTCAGCGTCGACGGCGTGCGCCTGGTGGCCGACGGCGACACCATCACCTCCACGCGCGTGCGCGCCCTGCTCGCCGACGGCGCCGTCGCGGAGGCGGCCGCCCTGCTCGGCCGCCCGCACCGGGTGGAGGGCGAGGTCGTCCACGGGGCGGCGCGCGGACGGGAACTGCTCGGCTTCCCCACCGCCAACATGAACCTCACCCCGAACGCGGCCGTCCCCGGGGACGGCGTGTACGCGGGTTGGCTCAGCCACACGGTTCCGGTCCAGGGCCAGGAGTCGCGGTGGCCCGCGGCGATCTCGGTCGGCACCAACCCCACCTTCGACGGCGCCGAGCGCACGGTCGAGGCCTACGCCCTGGACCGCGACGACCTGGAGCTCTACGGCGCGCACATGGCCGTGGACTTCACCGCGCACATCCGGGGCCAGGAGCGGTTCGACAGCATCGACGAGCTGATCGTGGCCATGCGCCGCGACGTCGACCGCTGCCGCGAGGTCCTCTCCGACTGAGCGCCCCGCCGTCCCGGATCGGACGAAGGGGCTTTCACCTCGTCGTTTGCGGTAGGCTGGGCGGTGTCCACGTGTGCCCTGCGGACGGCCCTCCCCTTGGAGGCCCGAGCCCGGGAGGCGCGCCCACGCCGGAGCGTGGCCCGCGCCCACCGCACGCGACGGTGACTGTTCGTACGCGCGGTCACCGCGTCTGACCCCGGCCGCTCGGCCGGGCCATTCCCGCGTACCGACAACGAGAAACGGAGCGCTGTGTCGATCGACGCCGCCACCAAGGAAAAGATCATCGCCGAGTACGCCACCTCCGAGGGCGACACCGGCTCCCCTGAGGTCCAGGTCGCGCTGCTCACGCACCGCATCATCGAGCTGACCGAGCACCTCAAGGACCACAAGCACGACCACCACAGCCGTCGCGGCCTGCTCCTGATGGTCGGCCGCCGCCGCCGTCTGCTCAAGTACATCGCCAAGCAGGACATCACCCGCTACCGCTCGCTGATCGAGCGTCTGGGTCTGCGCCGCTAGGTGACTGGCGGGAGTGGCTTCGGCCGCTCCCGCTTTGTTAGTAAGGTGTGACACACGCACCGGTTGGCTCCGCCGCGTGTGCGCACCACAACTTCACAGAGACACACCCGCGATCCTTCCCTCGGCCGCAGAGTCGAGGCCGGTCCTCGGTAGTGGTCCCCGGACGCCCGCGACGGGCTCCGTGGACTTCGATCGATGACCGGCCGTCATCAACTCCGGGGCACGGGCGCGGGACAGAACATCAACGCACCCCGGGCACGGCCCGCCGGGTGCGCCCCGAGAACGTGCAGTAGGAGGTCGCCCATGGAGGGCGTGTACTCGGCCGAGGCCGTGATCGACAACGGTCGCTTCGGCACCCGAACCATCCGCTTCGAGACCGGTCGGCTGGCCCGCCAGGCCGCCGGTTCGGCGTCGGTGTACCTGGACGACGAGACCGTCGTCCTGTCCGCCACCACCGCCTCGAAGCGCCCCAAGGACAACCTCGACTTCTTCCCGCTGACGGTGGACGTCGAGGAGCGCATGTACGCCGCGGGCCGCATCCCCGGCTCCTTCTTCCGGCGTGAGGGCCGCCCCTCCGAGGACGCCATCCTCACCTGCCGCCTGATCGACCGGCCGCTGCGCCCGTCGTTCAAGAAGGGCCTGCGCAACGAGATCCAGATCGTCGAGACGATCCTGGCCCTGCACCCGGACCACCTGTACGACGTCGTCGCCATCAACGCGGCCTCGATGTCCACGCAGATCTCCGGCATCCCGTTCTCCGGCCCGATCGGCGGCGTGCGCGTCGCCCTGATCGAGGGCCAGTGGGTCGGCTTCCCCACCCACTCCGAGCTGGAGAACGCCACCTTCGACATGGTCGTCGCCGGGCGCGTCCTGGAGGACGACGACGTTGCGATCATGATGGTCGAGGCGGAGTCCACCACACGGACCCTCAAGCTGGTCGCCGAGGGCGCCGTCGGCCCGAACGAGCAGACGGTCGCCGAGGGCCTGGAGGCCGCCAAGCCCTTCATCAAGGTCCTGTGCCGCGCCCAGGCCGCCGTGGCCGAGCAGAGCAGCCGTGAGGTCGCCGAGTTCCCGATCTTCCTGGACTACGAGGAGGACGCCTACGAGGCCGTCAACTCCGCCGTCCGCGAGGAGCTGGCCAAGGCGCTGACCATCGCGGACAAGCAGGAGCGCGAGGCCGAGCTGGACCGCGTCAAGGCCGTCGCCGCCGAGAAGGTCGGCGAAGCCTTCGAGGGGCGCGAGAAGGAGATCGGCGCCGCCTTCCGCTCCCTGTCCAAGCAGCTCATGCGTGAGCGCGTGCTGCGGGACAAGGTCCGCATCGACGGCCGCGGCCCCAAGGACATCCGTTCGCTGAGCGCCGAGGTCGGCGTCCTGCCGCGGGTGCACGGCTCGGCCCTCTTCGAGCGCGGCGAGACCCAGATCCTGGGTGTGACCACGCTCAACATGTTGCGCATGGAGCAGACGGTTGACACGCTCAACCCGGAGAAGACCAAGCGCTACATGCACAACTACAACTTCCCGCCCTACTCCACCGGGGAGACCGGCCGGGTGGGCTCGCCCAAGCGGCGCGAGATCGGTCACGGCGCGCTCGCCGAGCGGGCCCTGCTCCCGGTCCTGCCCTCCCGCGAGGAGTTCCCGTACGCCATCCGGCAGGTGTCCGAGGCGCTGGGCTCCAACGGCTCCACCTCGATGGGTTCGGTCTGCGCCTCCACCATGTCCCTGATGGCGGCCGGTGTGCCCCTCAAGGAGATGGTGTCCGGCATCGCCATGGGTCTGATCAGCGAGGGCGACGAGTTCGTCACGCTGACCGACATCCTCGGCGCCGAGGACGCGTTCGGCGACATGGACTTCAAGGTCGCCGGCACCCGTGAGCTCATCACCGCGCTCCAGCTCGACACCAAGCTCGACGGCATCCCCGCCGAGCAGCTCGCGCTGGCGCTCCAGCAGGCCCGCGGCGCCCGCCTGGCCATCCTCGACGTCATGCAGGAGGCCATCGAGCGTCCGGCCGAGATGAGCCCGAACGCCCCGCGCATCCTCACCGTCAAGGTTCCGGTGGACAAGATCGGCGAGGTCATCGGCCCCAAGGGCAAGATGATCAACTCGATCCAGGACGACACCGGCGCCGAGATCACCATCGAGGACGACGGCACGATCTACATCGGCGCCACCGACGGCCCCTCCGCCGAGGCCGCCCGGGACACGATCAACCAGATCGCCAACCCGACGATGCCCGAGGTCGGCGACCGCTACCTGGGCACCGTCGTCAAGACGACCACGTTCGGCGCGTTCGTGTCGCTGCTGCCCGGCAAGGACGGTCTGCTGCACATCTCGCAGATCCGCAAGCTGCACGGCGGCAAGCGGATTGAGAACCTCGACGACGTGGTCAGCATCGGCGAGAAGATCCAGGTCGAGATCCGCGAGATCGACGACCGCGGCAAGCTGTCGCTGGTCCCGGTCGAGGTGGTCGAGGCCGAGGCCGCCGCGGACACCGAGGAGCCCGCCGCCGAGTCCGGGGACGACAAGCCCGCGGACAAGCCGGCCGAGAAGGGCGGGGACGCGCCGCGCCGCCGTCGCCGCCGTTCCTCCAGCCGTTCCGAGAACACCTGACCGGCCGGGTCCGATCGGAGAACGAGCTGACGGGGGCGGTCGCACCGATGGTGTGGCCGCCCCCGCCGCCTATCCCCGACCGGACCGGCGGGACGCGCACCGTCCACGGACCGATCCAGCGCACCAACGACGCGAAGAAGAAGGTTTCATGAGCTCTGTCCCCATCGCCGCCGAACAGGAGCCGGACACCACCGTCACGCTGCTGGAGCCCGAACGCGGGTCCGGTCTCGTGCGGCGTACCGTGCTGCCCGGCGGCCTGCGGGTGGTCACCGAGGACGTCCCCGGGGGGCGCTCCGCCGCCTTCGGGATCTCCGCGACCACGGGTTCGCGCGACGAGGACGCGGCGCACGCGGGCTCGGCGCACTTCCTGGAGCACCTGCTGTTCAAGGGGACCCGGACGCGGTCGGCGATGGAGATCTCCGCGCTCCTGGACGGGGTGGGCGCCGACCACAACGCCTACACCACCAAGGAGCACACCTGCTACTACGCGAAGGTGCTCGACCGGGACCTGCCGCTGGCCATCGACGTCGTCGGTGACATGGTCGCCAACTCGGTGCTCGACGAGGGCGAGGTGGAGACCGAGCGCGGCGTGATCCTGGAGGAGATCGCCATGTACGAGGACGAGCCCGCCGACCTGGTGGACGACGTCTTCGCCGCGCACTTCTTCGGGGACAGCCCGCTGGGGCGGCCGATCCTCGGTACGATCGACACCATCCGCGACCTGCCCCGCGAACGGATCCTCGAACAGTACCGGTCCGCCTACGTGCCCGGTGAGCTGGTGGTGACCGCGGCCGGAAGCCTCGACCACGACGAGGTGGTGGCGCGGGTCCGGGAGATGTTCGCCGACCAGCTGGCCGCCGCGGGGGACGCCCGACCGGCGCGCCCGCGTCTGGCCGACGGCCCGGTGCCGACGTTCGGCGGCACGGTGGTGGAGCCGCGCGAGACCGAGCAGGCGCACATCATCCTGGGGTCGGAGGGCCTGCCGCGCACCGACCCGCGCTGGCACGCGCTGCGGCTGCTCAGCGCCGCTCTCGGCGGCGGCATGTCCTCCCGGTTGTTCCAGGAGGTGCGGGAGAAGCGCGGCCTGGCCTACGCGGTGCACGCCTACCACACGGGCTACGCCGACACCGGGACGTTCCAGATCTACGCGGGCTGCCTGCCGGAGAAGGCCGACGAGGTCATCGGCGTATGCCGGGACGAGCTGGCCAAGGTGGCCGCCTCCGGGATCACCGCCGAGGAGCTCACCCGGGCCAAGGGACAGATCCAGGGCACGTGGGTGCTGGGCAACGAGGGCACCAACGCCCGGATGGGGCGGCTGCTCGGACACGAGCTCAACCACCCCCGCCACCTGTCGATCGATGAGGACCTGGCGCTGTTCGACGCCGTGACCGAGCGGGACGTGGCCGAGGTCGCCGCCGAACTGCTCGCGCGCCCGCGCGCGCTGGCGGTCATCGGCCCCTACGACAAGGACCGTGAGTTCTGACCCGGAGGCGGTTTCCGCCGGAGCGCGGCCGTGAACAGCGGGTGAGGTGGACAGCCCCTCACCCGCTGTCGCGTGTTCGGCGGGATCAGCCGGTGAAACCGCGCAGCAGCTCCTCCCGGGCCCGGGAGACCCGGGAGCGGATGGTGCCCACGGGGACCCCGGCGATCCGGGCCGCCTCGGCGTAGGTCAGACCCTCGACCTGGGTGAGCACGAACGCCTGCCGCCGCTCGGGCGCGAGCCCGTCCAGCAGGTCGAGCAGGGCCAGGTGTTCGTCGAAGCGGGTGAACCGCACGGACAGCCGGTCCCAGTCGTCGGTGCTGACGCACCGCGGCCGGGCCGCCTCGCTGCGGTAGCCGTCGGCGACGGTGTTGCGGGCGATCGCCAGCAGCCACGACCGCACGGGCGCCCGCCCGGCGAACCGGGGCAGACCGCACAGGGCCCGCAGGTAGGTCTCCTGGGTGAGTTCCTCGACCCGGCCCGCGGGCACCCGGCGGGCGATGTGTCGGATCACGGTGGGCCTGGTCCTGCGGACGAGGGCGTCCAGGGCGGTGGCGGATCCGTCGCGCGCGGCGAAGGCCAGGCGCTCCAGTTCTCCGTCCACGGGGGTGGTCTCGACGGGCATGGGGGGCTCTCTCCTGGTTCTGGACGCGTCCGGACGACCCGGTGCGGACTGCGCCGACCAGGGACGGAACGCGTGGGGCGGGAGCGGAGGCGTCTGCCCGAACCGGGGCCCGCGCGTGCCCGGATCCGCGCCGGTGCGGCGACGCTCGCGGGGCGGTGCGCGGGGCGGGCCTCAGCCGAACACCGGAGGTCCCCTCAACACCAGGCTGTGCCGCAGGTAGAGCGCGCTCGCCCGGCCGCGCCGAGGCGTCGTCGGCCGCGCCCCCGGCGACCGGGTCCGGATCCGCGCCGTCGTGACCAGCGTCAGGAACGGCAGCAGCGCGGCGGCGACCAGGCGCAGGTAGGCGAAGAGCGCGGCCTCGCCCTGGCGCAGCCACCAGGCGCACACGGCCCCGGCGACCGCGTGAACGGCCAGCATGCCGCCGCTGCCGGAGGCCGCCGCCAGCGCGTCGTCGTAGGAGCGGTGGTGGCCGGTCGGGCCCACCGACTGCGCGGTCGTGTACACGAGGTGGAGCGCCGACTGGGACCAGGCCATCCAGCCGGTGATCGCGCCCAAACCCCGTTCGCGGCCGGTCACGGCCCAGGCCAGCCCGTAGACCAGGGCCGATCCGACGAGCAGGCCGACCAGGGGGACACCGTGCCCGGACGAGAGGGCGTGACCGGCCACCGACACCGAGGCGCACACCGAGGTGAAGACCCCGGCGCGTACCGTGCGCAGCGGTGGGCGCTCCGTCATGGGCTACATACTGACATCCCGGAGCTCATCCCTCCAGGAGTGTGCTGCCGACATATCCCCCCTCCTCGCATCCGGGAGGAATGGCGAACACCGCCGATCCCACGGCCGTGACCCACTCGTTGAGCAGGTCGAGCTCGTCCAACCGGCGCTGGATGGGGACGAACTGGCGCAGCGGGTCCGCCTGGTAGGAGGCGAAGAGCAGCCCGGCCTCGCCCCCCGCTCCGTCGCGCAGGTCGTAGTTGTAGCCGCGGCGGAAGATCCGCTCGTCCGGGTTGCCGGTCCGTGCCCGCCGCACGTGCGCGAACGAGGGGATGACGGTCAGGCCGTCGGGGCCGGTGGCCGCCAGGTCCACCTCGTCGTGTTCGTTCTCGCCGGTCAGCGGAGCGCCGTCGGCCAGGCGGCGCCCCACCACCGCCTCGCGGGCGGGTCGGTCGATCTCGTCCCAGGTGTCCAGGTCGGTGGCGATCCGGCGCAGCACGATGCTGGTGCCCCCGGCCATCCAGTCCGGGCCGCGCCCGCCCCAGACGAGGTGGTCGAAGTCCTCCGTCCCCGGCTTCGGGTTGACGGTGCCGTCCACCTGGCCCATGAGGTTGCGCATCGTGGTGCCGTCCGGCTGGGAGCCGTAGGAGCGCCGGAAGCCGCTCTGGGACCAGCGCGGCCGACCGAAGGGGCGGGCGTCCCGGACCATCATCCGCACCGCGTGGGAGACGGTCACCGGGTCGTCCGAGCAGACCTGGACGAGCAGGTCGGCCTCACCCCACTCCGGGCGCAGGTCGTCCTGCTCGAACTCCGGCAGCGGTCCCAGCCACTCGGGCACGGCGTCGGGGTCCACCCGTTCGACCAGTCCGCGCCCGAACCCGAAGGTGGTGGTCAGCCGGGCCGGGACCTCGGCCAGTTCGGGCTCGGTGTCGGTGAGGGAGGGGCTGCCCTGGGTGAGGCGGGCGGCGTTGTCGCTGAGGATGACCATGAGTCGCCGCACGGCGTCGGCGTCGGCGTCCTCGTTCAGGTCGAGCGCGACGAACGTGGCGTGCGCCTGCGGCGGCGTCTCCACCCCGGCCTGGTGTCGGCCGTGGAAGGGCACGGTCCGGCCGCCGTGCGGGGGCGCCGACTCCGATCCGGGAGCCGGGTCGGTCCCCCCGACCAGTCGGTGCGCGGCGGTGGCCCCGGCCGCGCCGATCCCCGCGGCCCCGAGCCCGGCCGCGCCGCCCAGGAGCAGGCCCCGGCGGCTCACCCGGCCGCCGCGTGTCTCGTCGTCGGGTCTGGGGTCGGCCATCACTCGTCCCCGTATCCGTCGTCGGAGCCGCCACCGTCCTCGCCCGTGTCCGAGCCGTCGCCGTGGCCCTCGTGGTCGCCGTCCATGTCGCCCATGTCCTCGCCCTCCATGTCGCCGTAGTCCTCGTTGGCGCCGGTGTAGGGGCGGATGGCCGCGTCGAACGTGGTGGTCGAGCCGTCCTCGAACTCCACGGTGATCGTGAGGTCGTCACCCGCGGCCAGGTCCCGGGTCAGCTCCATGAGCATGATGTGGTCCCCGCCGGGCTCCAGGGTGTAGGTGCCGCCCGCCGGGACGACGAAGCCGCCCTCCATCTCGCTCATGCTGGCGTCGGCGCCCTCCAGGGTGCCCTCGTGGAGCTGGACCATGTCCGCGCCGTCGGCCTCGGCGGCGACGATGGTCATCTCGCTCCCGGAACTGTTGGTGATCTCACCGAAGACACCGGTCATCCCCTCGTCCTGGGTGACCGCCTTGATCCAGGGGTCGGTGATCTCGAAACCGTCGGCCGCCGTGGCCTCGGCGGCCTCCCCGGTGGGGTTCTCCTCCTGTTCGCCGCCCCCGCCGCAGGCGGTGAGGGCCAGGGCGAACAGGGCCGCCGCGGTGGCGGAACGGGTCGTGCGCTGGTGCATCGAATGACTCCGTGGTCGGGCCGCGGACGCGGCCGTTCACCGTGACAGTCGCCCTGGGACCGCGCCCGGTTCCCGTCGTGTGGCCACAGCGCCGAGGAGAAGAAGTTCGGCGCCCGTGCGGGCCCGCCCCGCCCCGTCCGGCGGGCCCGTCTCAGCGGCGCCGGCGCCGGCTGATCGCGATCGGGGTGGGTGCGGCGGCGTTGGCCGCGCCGTGCACGGTCACCTCCAGCAGCCCCTCCCCGTAGGTCGCGTCGACGTCCTCGTCCCCGATGTTCTCGGGAAGGCTGATGTCGCGGCGGAACGCGCCCATGTACCGCTCCGACGAGTAGTACACGACGTCGTCCTCGTCCCGGCGGCGCTGGCCGCTGATGGTGAGGACGTTCTGGCTGAGGCTGACCGTCACGTCGTCCTCGAAGACCCCCGGGAGTTCGCAGCGGATCACCAGGTCGTCGCCGCGCGCGAGGATGTCGGTCGGCGGGCTCCAGGCGTCGGCGAAGCCGCGTTCGCGCTCCCCGGCGTGGCTGATCTCGCCCGAGGACATGGTCTCGGAGATCCGGTTCATCTCGGTGATCATGTCCATCACCCCGTGGAAGGGGTTGCCGAACTTCTTGCGTGTCACGTTCGCCTCCTACGGGTCTGGGTCTGCGGCTGGTCCACGTGGCCCCCTCACTCGCTCCGGGGCCTCGGGGCGGTGCGCCGCTCCCGGCCGGCGTCGCTCCGCGCGGCGCCGGCCGGCGGCTCCTCGGCCAGCGCCCGGCCCAGGCCCCACAGCATGAACAGCAGGATCACCGCGAAGGGGAGGCCGGTCACGACCGAGGCGGCCTGGAGGGCGGACAGGGCGTCCGCGCCGCCCAGGACGAGCAGGACCAGCGTCACGGCGCCCTCGGAGATCGCCCAGAACGCGCGCTGCCCCCGCACGGGGTGGGTGTCGCCGCCGTTGGTCAGCGTGTCGACCACCAGCGACCCGGAGTCGGAGGAGGTGACGAAGAAGATCGTGACCACGAGGATGAGCAGCAGCGCGATCGCGTTGCCCAGCGCCGGTGAGAACGAGAACATCACGTCCACGAGCCGGAACGCGCGGTCCTCCTCGTTGAGCTCGGACAGGCCCGCGCCCTCGAAGAGCTCGTAGTACAGGCCGGACCCGCCGAAGACCCCGAACCACAGGACGGAGACGATCACCGGGGCGAACAGCGCGCCGACCACGAACTCGCGGATGGTGCGCCCGTAGGAGATCCGGGCCAGGAAGATGCCGACGAACGGCGCCCAGGAGATCCACCAGCCCCAGTAGAAGATGCTCCACGTGGTGGTCCACCGGGCCGCCTGCGGGTCGGCGAGCGGGCTCGGGAAGGACAGGCTGAGGGGGATGAGGGCGGCGAAGTACTCCCCCGCGGCCGTGGTCATGGTGCTCATCATCCACAGCTTGGGCCCGAACAGGAAGACGACGATGAGCAGTGCGAACGCCAGCCACAGGTTGATGACGGACAGGCGCCGGATGCCCTTGTCGATCCCGGCCAGGACGCTCAGCAGGGCGATGCTGGTGATGACGACGATGATGAGCGACTGCATCGTCTGGTTGACGGGCAGGCCGAACACGTGGCTGAGGCCGCCGTTGATCTGGAGTGTGCCCAGGCCCAGGGACGTGGCCAGGCCGAAGAGCGTGCCGAACACCGCCAGGATGTCCACGAGGTTGCCCGGCCAGCCGAACGCGCGGTCGCCGATCAGCGGGTACAGGGCCGAGGCCGGGCGCAGCGGCAGGTTCTTGCGGAACGTGAAGTAGCCCAGCGACATGCCGAGCGCGATGTAGATCGCCCACGGGTGGAAGCTCCAGTGGAAGAAGCTCAGGGCGAGCGCCTCGTCGGCGGCCTCGACCGGGGGCGCCTGGCCCTCGGGCACGAGGAAGTCGGAGTTCCTCGGCCAGGTCAGGTGGTGGATCGGTTCGGACACGCCCCAGAACACCAGACCGATGCCCATCCCGGTGGTGAAGAGCATGGCGAACCAGGCCAGGGTGCTGAACTCCGGCCGCGAGTCGTCCGGGCCGAGCCGGATCCGGCCGAACCGGCTGAGCATGAGGAAGACGGCCAGGCCGAGGAAGAACGTCGTGCACAGGACGTAGAGCCAGCCGAGCTGGTTCCCGATCCAGTCGCGCGTGGCCGTCGCCGCGTTGAGCAGGGGTTCGGTGGCGATGATGCCGACGGTGACGAAGGCGAGGATCACGACCCCGGACGTGAAGAAGACCGGGGGGTTGGTGTGTTCCCGTATGTAGTCGCGCAGGGTTGAGATGGTGGCTCCTCCCCAGCCCCGGACGGTCGGCTGCCTTGCTGGCCGGGACGGCGGTGTCCGGTGTCGAGATGTCGTCCGTGCAGGTCACGGCCGGTGTATTCCGGATGGTAGAGCCGGGTGGGGCGTGGGTCCCCATCGGAGTGATCCGGGAGTTTCACCCATCAACCGTGACGGAACGGACGACGGGTGGGGGTGAGGGGAGCGCCCCGGTCAGAGCGGCTGGCCGGGGAGGGCGGCGTAGGCATCGGCGAGCCGGTCGATGAGGACCGAACGCGGCAGGTGGACACCGTCGATCGCGGTCACCGGGCGCACACCGGTCGTGGCGTTGGTGACGAACGCGCCCGCCATCCGTGTGCAGGACGCGGCCGGGACGGGGCGGGTGGAGACCGGGACGCCCAGGTCGACGGCGGCCCGCTCGACCAGTCGCGCGGTCACGCCCGGCAGGCACGGCGCGTGCGGCCAGACCAGGCCGTCGCCGTCCAGGAAGCCGATGTTCCAGGTGGGTCCCTCGGCGACGCGGCCGTCCGACCCGGTGAACAGGGCGTCGTCGTGGCCGTCGAGCTGGGCCGCGCGGCGCTGGTGGATCGAGCCGAACAGGCCGGTGCTCTTGACCTGGGGAGTGTCGCGGACGAACGGCCGGGTGCCCAGGCGCAGCGGGCGCGGCGGGGCGTCCGGGTCGGGCGCGGGGCGGGTGGTGACCAGGATCTGGGGGAACGCGCGGGCGGCGGGGCGGCCCAGGTCCATGTCCGGGTCGAAGACGGTCACGCGCACGACACAGGGCGAGGGGCGGGAGCGGGCGGCGCGGCGGGCCAGCTCGCGCACGCGGGGCAGGTCCGGTTCGGTGCCGAACAGGGTCCGGCAGTCGCGGGCGAGGCGTTCGGTGTGCAGGTCCAGGCCGCGGACGCGCAGGTCCGTGACGAGCATGGTCGTGAAGTGGCCGTATCCGTGCAGGGCGAGGCTGGCGAGTTCCCCGGTGTTGACGGGGCGTCCGTTCAGTTCCATGTCGTCCCCATCATGACAGTGCGGGACCTGTGTCACCCGGGTTTCTCCGATGCGGGGGCGGGGATCTCAGGCCGGGGGCCGCGGAGCGCGGACCACCCCGTCCAGTGTCGCGCCGACGCGGCCCAACCAGTCGGCGATGACGGCCAGTTCGCCGTCGGAGTAGTGCTCGTGCAGCTCCGTCATGGCCGCGCGCATGCCGGGGGAGGAGACGGCGGCGAGCCGTTCGGCCCCCTCGGTGAGCCGCACCGCGATCTTGCGCCGGTCCTGGGGGTGCCGGGTCCGCTCCACGAGGCCCCGCTCCTCCAACCGGTCGAGGACCCCGGTGACGGACCCGGTGGACAGGCACAGGCTGTCGGCGATCTCCCCCGGCGTGAGGGTGCCGGACACGCGCAGCAGCGTGTAGCACTGGAAGTCCGTCGGGTTCATCCCGCTGTGGGCCGCCATCCGGTGCAGGAGGCGCACCAGTCCGACCGCGAGCCGCTGACCGCCGTCCTGGAGGGCGTCGTAGAGTTCGGTCCGCGACCTGGTATCGGGGCCGCCGGTGGGCGAGGCCGGCGCCGTTTCCATGGAGCTCCTGGCGGGTCGGTGACCGGCTGGTCCGGTCCTACCCAGGAGTCTAGGGCGTCCCGCCCGTGGCGGTCCTCTCCGGTGGCCCCGCCCCGGCCCGGTCCGACGACCCCGCACGGGGCGCCAGGACGCGCACGGCCGCGGCCAGCGACGTGAGGTGGCCGTCGCGCGCCCGGGCGGCGCCGGGAACCGGCCGCCAACCGGGACCGGCGGTGAACAGGCGGGTCCGCGGGCGGGCTCCGGAGACCGCCCGCGCCGTCGCCAGCAGGGCCGCCCCGCCCGAGCGGTCGGCTCCGTGGCACCACACGACCACGGCGCGGGGGGCGATGCGGCGGACCGCGGCCACCGTCGCCTCCGCCGGGGTGCAGGCGCCGAGCACCCGGTGGGGCTCCCCGGCCTCCCGCAACGCGGCGGCCAGGGCCTCCAGAGGCAGGCTGTGCGCCTCGTGCGGGCCGCAGGCCAGGAGCACCGGACGTTCCCCGCAGGGCTCGACGGCCGGTGCGCGGGCGGGCCCGCGCACCCGGCGCAGCGCGGACGACACGCACCACGACAGCAGGTGTTCGACCTCCACGTACCGCGTCGTCGCCTCCCACCTGCGGCCCATCCCGTACAGCAGGGGCATCGCCAGCTCCTCCCAGGCGGCCACCACGCCCCTGGTGCGGAGGGCGTCCTCCAGGATCGCCTCCACCAGGTCGGCGTCCAGGCGCGTCGCCGCGTGGACCACCCCCTGGAGGGTCGGGGTCGCCCGGTCGGCCCGATCGTCGCAGGTCCGAGGGGGCGGTGGCGCGGCTCGGCGCGGAGCTTCGACGGTGGCGGCGCCGCCTCGCACCCGCTCCGCCGCGTCGGCCGGGGGCACGCCCTCGCCGACCAGGCGGCACAGCTCGCGCAGCCGGGCGATGTCGTCGGGCGTGTAGCGGCGGTGTCCACCCGGGCTGCGGCCGCGGGGGCCGACGCCGTAGCGCCGGTCCCAGCTGCGCAGGGTCGAGGTCGCGACGCCGAGCAGGCGGGCCGCCGCCCCGGGGGTGAGCGCGTCGGGCACGGCGCCTCCCGAAACGTTGCGAAAGCGGTGCGACTTGTGACCTCGGCCGCGTGCGACCGACTCTAGCCGGGACGGCACCGAAAGGAGCGGAACGATGGAACGCGACGCGCAGCGCTCGACCGAACGGCGCCTCGCCACCGTCCACCGGGCGGGGGCGGCGCCGACCGGGCCCGTGCTCATCGGCTTCGGCGCGGCGGGCTGAGCGCCGTGCGGGTACTCGTGACCGGGGCCAGCGGCTACATCGGAGGGCGGTTGGTCCCGCTGCTCCTGGACGCCGGGTACGACGTGCGGTGCCTGGCGCGCACCCCGGAGAAACTCCGGGACCACCCCTGGCGAGACCGGGTCGAGGTGGTCCGGGGGGACGTGGTCGACGGGTCGGGGCTGGCCGACGCGCTCGCGGGGGTGGACACCGCCTACTACCTGGTGCACGCGATGGCCGGTGGGGGCGGTTTCGCCGGACAGGACGCCCGGGGCGCCCGCGCCTTCGCCCGCGCCGCCGAGGAGGCGGGCGTGGGACGCCTGGTCTACCTCGGGGGGCTGGCCCCGCGGGAGGGCCGGCTCTCGGCGCACATGGCCTCCCGGACGGAGGTCGGCGACATCCTGCTCGCCTCCGCCGTGCCCACCGCCGTCCTGCGCGCGGCGGTGATCATCGGCTCGGGTTCGGCCTCGTTCGAGATGCTGCGCCACCTCACGGAGCGCCTGCCCGTGATGACCACACCGCGGTGGGTCCGCAGCCGGGTCCAGCCCATCGCCGTGCGGGACGTGCTCAGGCTGCTGGTGGAGGCGGCGGAGCTGCCCGAGGGGACCAACCGCGCCTTCGACGTCGGCGGCCCGGAGGTGCTCACCTACGCGGAGATGATCCAGCGGTTCGCGGCGGTCGCCGGGCTCCGGCGGCGGTGGATCGTCCCGGTGCCCGTCCTGTCGCCGGGCCTGTCCAGCCTCTGGGTGGGTCTGGTGACGCCGGTGCCGCCCTCCATCGCCCGTCCGCTCGTGGAGTCGCTGCGCCACGACTCGGTGATGGGCGAGGACGACCTGTCCGACCTGCTCGACGACCGTGACCGGCTCCGGTTCGACGAGGCGGTGGCGCTGGCCCTGCGCCGGGTGGCCGAGGCGCGCGTGGCCACCCGGTGGTCGTCCGCCGCCTGGCCGAGCGCCCCCTCGGACCCGTTGCCCACCGACCCGGACTGGGCGGGCGCGAGCCTGTACACCGACGAGCGCTCCCGGTTCGTGGACGCGCCGCCCGACCGGCTGTGGTCGGTCGTCGAGGGGATCGGCGGCGACCGGGGCTGGTACTCGTGGCCGCTGGCCTGGGCCGCGCGCGGATGGATCGACCTGGCCGTCGGAGGGGTCGGTCTGCGCCGCGGCCGCAGGGACCCCGCCCGGCTGCGGGTGGGTGACTCGCTCGACTTCTGGCGGGTGGAGGAGATCGTGCCGGGCGGACTGCTGCGGCTGCGCGCGGAGATGCGCCTGCCCGGTCTGGCGTGGCTGGAGCTGCGGGTGGGACGTGAGGACGGGCGCACCGTGTACCGCCAGCGTGCGCTGTTCCGTCCGAGGGGGCTGCCCGGACACCTCTACTGGAAGGCGGTCACCCCCTTCCACGGTCTGATCTTCGGCTCGATGGCCCGCAACATCGCCCGTCAGGCGGCTCGGGAGGGGTAGCGCGGCGTCGGCGGCCGCGAGGGGCGGTGGCCGGGGCCGCCGGGGTTCGTGTTATCGTCGTGTCGAAGTTAGCTCGAAAAGCGAGATAATCGCTTTCAGAGCTATTGTTCGTCGATGCCGGAGGTGGGTGCGGTGAGGGCATGGCGAGGGGCGCCGGGCACCGGGCGCCGGAGGCGGCTGCCCGGAGCGGTGGCGGCCGTGACGGTGCTGGCGTGGATCCTCGGGGCGGGACCGCTCGGCTCGCTCCTCGGCGCTCTGGGCGACGTCCAGACCAACGACCAGAGCGCCTTCCTGCCGATCGGCGCGGAGTCCACGCGCGCGGGGGAGCTCGCCGAGGGGTTCGACCGCGGCGACGGCGTCCCCGCGATCGTCGTCTACTCCGGTGAGGACGAGCTGGACGGCGCCGACCTGGCGGCCCTGTCGGCGGTCGCCGAGGGCCTCGCCGACCGGCCCTGGGTGGACGGATCGGTCGTCGGCCCCCTCCCCGGTACGGAGGACGCCTCCGTCGCCCAGCTCATCGTGCCGATCGACGCCGGGGCGGACACCGGCCGGGCCGTCGGCGAACTCCGGGACGCGCTCGCGCAGGACCCGGTGGCCGGGCTCCAACCCCAGGTCACCGGACCGGCCGGGTTCGCCGCCGACCTGGGCGCGGCCTTCGGCGGCATCGACACGACCCTGCTCCTGGTCGCGCTCGCCGCCGTGCTCGTCATCCTCGTCGCCGTCTACCGCTCCCCCCTGCTCCCCCTCGTGGTGATCGTGGCCGCGCTCCTGGCCCTGGCCCTGTCCGGCGCGCTCGTGTACGCCGCCGCCGACGCGGACCTGATCACCCTCAACGGCCAGAGCCAGGGCATCCTCTTCATCCTCGTGGTCGGCGCCTGCACCGACTACGCCCTGCTCCTGGTCGCCCGTCACCGGGAGGAACTGGCGGTGCGGGACACCGCGGCGGAGGCCGTCGGCGCCGCCGTGCGCGGCGTGCTCGGCCCGATCCTGGCCTCCGCCGGGACCGTGGTCCTGGGGGTGCTCTGCCTCCTCGCCGCCGACCTGGCCTCCACCCGCGGACTGGGGCCCGTGGTCGCCGTCGGGATCGGCGCGGCGGTCCTGTCCGCGCTGACCTTCCTGCCCGCCGCGCTGCTCCTGCTCGGCCGGGCGGCGTTCTGGCCGCTCACCCCGCACCGCCGGGGGGAGCCGACCGGGCCGGAGGCCGACGCGACCCCGGGCGGGCACCGCCTGTGGGGCGCGGTGGCCGCCTCGGTCGGCCGCCGCCCGCGCGCCTCCTGGGTGGGCACCGCGGTCCTGCTCCTGGCCGCCGCGGTCTTCGCGCCGCGGTTCGACGCCGAGGGCAGCTCCCAGGCCGAGATCTTCCGGACCGAGGTGGAGGCGGTCGACGGACAGCAGACCCTGAGCCGTGGCTTCGGCACCGGCTCCACGGCCGCCCCGGCGCTGGTCGTCGCGGACGCCGACCACGCGGACGCCGTGGTCGCCGCCGCCGAGGGCGTTCGGGGGGTCACCGGCGCCGACGTGGTCGCCGAACCCGGCCCGCCGGGGAGGGAGGGCGCCCCGATCGTCGAGGACGGCCGCGTCCTGGTCGAGGCCGTGCTCGCGGCCCCTCCGGAGTCGGCCGAGGCCGTGGACACCGTGCGGGAGCTGCGCGACTCCCTGGCCGAGGTCGAGGGGGCCGACGCGCTGGTCGGCGGGGTCGCCGCGACCACCCTGGACACCCGGGAGACGGCGCGGCGCGACTTCACGGTGGTGGTCCCGCTCGTCCTCGCGGTCGTCTTCCTCGTCCTCATCCCGCTGCTGCGCTCGCTGGTGGCGCCCCTGCTGCTGATGGCGGCGAACGTGCTGTCCTTCGCCGCCGTCCTGGGCGTCGGCGCCCTGGTCTTCGACCACGTGCTGGACCTGCCCCCCGCCGACCCCGTGGTGCCGCTGTTCGCGTTCGTGTTCCTGGTGGCGCTGGGGATCGACTACAGCATCTTCCTCATGTCCCGGGCGCGGGAGGAGACCCTCGCGCACGGTCACCGCTCCGGGGTCCTGCGCGCCCTCACCGTGACCGGCGGTGTCATCACGTCGGCCGGCGTGGTGCTGGCGGCGACCTTCGCCGCGCTGGCGGTGATCCCGCTGCTGTTCCTGTTCCAGCTCGCCTTCCTGGTCGCCTTCGGCGTCCTGGTGGACACGCTGCTGGTGCGCTCGCTGCTCGTGCCCGCGCTCTCGCTGGAGCTGGGGGCCCGGACCTGGTGGCCGGGGCGGGCGGGCCGGGCCGTGCCCGAGGGGCGGGGCCGCTCCACCGATGTGGAGCGCGTTGAGCACACGGCGGGAGCCGACGCCCCCTGAGCCGTGCGGACCGGTCCGGGCGGCGGGCGGGGTCAGGCGCCGCCCGCGTCGCGCTCCATCGCGGTGAAGGCGGTGACGAGCTGTTCCTCGGAGGCGTCCAGGTAGCGGGACAGCTCGACGGCGGCGGCGTCGGCGTCGCGTTCGGCCAGCCGGAGGTGGATCCGCCGGTTCCAGTCCAGGTAGGGGGCGTGGAACTGCTCGGGCGCGTTCATCACGTGGAAGACCAGGCGGGTCTCGGCCAACACCTGACTCATGAACTCGTCGATCCGGGCGCTGCCCGCGAGCCCGGCCAGCGCCCGGTGGAAGTGCATGTTGGCCGTGCCCAGACCCCACCAGTCGGCCTTCTCGCGGGCCGCCTCGCCCTCCGCCACCGCGGCCCCGACGGCGGCGACCGCCGCCTCGGACGCGTGGCGGGCGCCCCGGACCGCGGGAAGCTCCAGGCAGCGGCGCGCGCTGAACAGGTCGCGTACGTCGGCGCTGGTGGGGCGGCTGACGAAGACGCCCCGGTGCATCTGGTGCACCAGGAGGCGCTCGCGTGACAGCAGGCGGAACGCCTCGCGCAGGGTGTTGCGGGAGACCCCGTACTTGCGGCTGAGCCGCTCCTCGGACAGGCGGGTGCCGGGGGCGAGCGCCCCGTCGATGACGAAGACCCGCAGCATGTCGGCGACCCGCTCGGCCTGGCTGGTGGCGCGGGCCAGGGCCTCCGGTGGCTCGGGGAGCCGGTCGATGAGGTCGTCCGTGGCCGTCACGCGGGGCTCCTTCGAGGGGCGGGATCGTCCCTTCCATGGTACGTACCGGCGGGTTGGATTTTACTGACCGGATCTTTACCGGTCTTGTTGGATTGAAGTATTGTTCAACAATCCCACGATGGTGTGGGTCACAGTCATCCCCCTCCACGCCAGGAGACCCCCGTGAAAGACACCTCCGCGCCCGCCCGGCCGCGCCCGCGTCCCGGCCGCGTCGCGCTCAACAGCGGGCTGCTCGGCGCCCTGTTCCTCATGGCCACCAGCGCCGTGGGTCCGGGCTTCATCACGCAGACCACCACGTTCACCGCCCAGCTCGGCGCCACCTTCGCCTTCGCGATCCTGGTGTCGGTCCTGGTCGACATCGCGGTCCAGCTCAACATCTGGCGCGTCATCGGCGTGGCGAACACGCGCGCCCAGGACCTGGCCAACCGGGTGCTGCCCGGGGCGGGCTACGTGCTGGCGGCCCTCGTCGTCTTCGGCGGCCTGGTGTTCAACGTCGGCAACCTCGCCGGGACCGGGCTCGGCCTGGCGGCGATGACCGGCCTCGACCCGCGCCTGGGCACCGTCCTGTCGGCGGTCCTGGCCGTGGTCATCCTCGGCGTCAGGCGGCTCGGCGCGGCCCTGGACCGGATCCTCGTGGTGCTGGGCGTGGCGATGATCGCCCTGACCCTGTACGTGGCGTTCGTGTCCCGGCCGCCCGTCGGGGAGGCCCTGCGCCAGACGGTGCTGCCGGACCGGCTCGGCACCGACGTCTTCCTCGCCACCGTCACCATCATCGGCGGCACCGTCGGCGGCTACATCACCTACGCGGGCGCGCACCGCCTGGTGGAGCTCGGCAAGGGCGGTCGGGAGAACGTCTCCGCCATCACCCGCACCTCCGTCACCGGCATCGTCGTCACCGGCGTCATGCGGATCGTGCTCTTCCTCGCCGTCCTGGGCGTGGTCGCGGGCGGCGCCGCCATCATGGACGCCGCCAACCCGGCCGCGGAGGCGTTCCGTGCGGCGGCGGGCGAGGTCGGGCTGCGGATGTTCGGCGTGATCTTCTGGGCCGCCGCCGTCAGCTCCGTGATCGGCGCCTCCTACACCTCGGTCTCCTTCGTCTCCACCTTCCACCCCGTGCTCACCCGGCGCCGCGGCGCGCTGGTCACCGGCTTCGTCGGCGTCTCGCTGGCGGTCTTCCTCCTCGCCGGACAGGCCCCCGCGACCCTGCTCGTCCTGGCCGGGGCGCTCAACGGAGCCATCCTGCCGGCCGGCCTCGGGATCATGCTGTGGGTGGCCACCCGCCGCTCCCGCGACCTGCTCGGCGGCTACCGTTACCCGCGCTGGCTGCTCGTCATCGGCTGGGCCGCCTGGGCGCTGACCGTGTACATGGCCTGGAAGGCGCTCGGAGGCATCGCCGCGCTCTGGCAGTAGGGCGACACACCCGACCCCGACCCCACCCGTACCCCGTCCGACCCCGTGTCCGGCCGGGAACCCGGGCGGGGCGCCACCCCTGAGGAGGACCCACGTTGCGCATCGACCTCAACGCCGACCTCGGCGAGGGCCACGGCCGCTGGGAGCTGGGCGACGACCAGGCGCTGCTGTCCATCGTCACCAGCGCCAACGTCGCCTGCGGCTTCCACGCCGGAGACCCGACCGTGCTGCGGCGCACCACCCGCGACGCCGCCGAACGCGGCGTGGCCGTCGGCGCGCACGTCGGGTACCGCGACCTGACCGGGTTCGGGCGGCGCTTCATCGACGTGCCGCCCGCCGAGCTGACAGACGAGATCGTCTACCAGCTGGGCGCCCTGTCGGCGTTCACGGTCCTGACCGGAGAGCGCGTCCGGTACGTCAAGCCGCACGGCGCCCTGTACAACGCGATCGTGCACCACACCGACCAGGCCGCCGCCGTGGTCGAGGCGGTCCGGGCCTTCGACCCCGACCTGCCCGTCCTCGGCCTGCCCGGCTCCGAGTTCCTCCGCCTGGCGGAGGAGACCGGTCTGCCCACCCACCGCGAGGCGTTCGCCGACCGCGCCTACACCCCCGAGGGGACGCTGGTCTCCCGCCGCGAACCCGGCGCCGTCCTGCACGACCCGGCCGAGATCGCCGAACGCTGCCTGCGTATCGCGCGCGGCGAGCCGATCACCGCGATCGACGGCAGCCGGATCCGGGTCGAGGCCGACTCGCTGTGCGTGCACGGCGACAGCCCCGGAGCGGTGGAGATCGCCCGCACCGTCGCCGACAAGCTGCGGGCCGAGGGCGTCACCCTCGCCCCCTTCACCGCCTGACACTGGGAGGAACCGAACGTGCGCGTCCTGACGTGCGCCGACACCGGGGTGCTGGTGGAGGTCGCCGACCTGGCGGAGGTGATCGCCCTGCGCGCCGCGCTCGCGGCGCGTCCCGTGCCCGGGGTCACCGACGTCGTGCCCGCCGCCCGCACCGTGCTGTTGCGGGTGGCGCCCGGCACGAACACCGACGCGGTCGCCGCCGCCGTCACCGCCCTGCCCCTGGAGGGGGCGGAGCGGGCGGTCGACGGCGGCACGGTCACCATCCCGGTCACCTACGACGGCGAGGACCTGGCCGACGTGGCCGCGCTGACCGGACTCACCCAGGCGGAGGTGGTCCGGGCCCACACCTCAGCCACGTGGACGGTCGCGTTCTGCGGTTTCGCGCCCGGGTTCGGGTACCTGGTCGGCGACGACCCGCGCCTGCACGTGCCCCGCCGCTCCGAGGCGCGCACCCGGGTTCCCGCCGGATCCGTGGCCCTGGCGGGGGAGTTCACCGGGGTGTACCCGCGCAGCTCGCCGGGGGGATGGCGGCTGATCGGCCGCACCGACGTACGGGTGTGGGACCTGGACCGCGACCCGCCGGGGCTGCTGCGGCCCGGCGTGCGCGTGCGATTCACGGAGGCGGCGTGAGCGAGCTGGAGATCCTGGCCACCGGCCCGATGACCACCGTGCAGGACGCGGGGCGGTTCGGCCACGCCGACCTCGGCGTGGGGCGCTCCGGAGCGGCCGACGCCGACTCCTACGCCCTGGCCAACCGGCTCCTGGCCAACCCCGTCGGCGCCGCCGCCCTGGAGGCCACCATGGGCGGTCTGCGCGTGCGCGCCCGCGGTCCGGTGACCGTGGCCGTCACCGGGGCGCCCGCGCCGCTGCGGGTGGACGGACGCGGCGCCGCCCCGAACACCGTCCTGCACCTGCCCGACGGGGCGGAGCTGTCGATGGGCGTGCCCGCCCGGGGACTGCGCACCTACCTGGCCGTGCGCGGCGGGGTGGACGTGCCCCCGGTGCTGGGTTCGCGCAGCACCGACGTCCTGGCGGGGCTCGGCCCGGCCGTGCCCGCCCCCGGCGACCTGCTGCCGGTGGGTCCGGCGCCCACCGGGTTCCCCCCGGTCGACCACGCCCCGACCGCCCCCGTGGGCGGTCCGGTGATCGACCTGCGGGTGGTGCTCGGGGCGCGACACGACTGGTTCACCGGGGAGGCCGTGGACACGCTGCTGTCCCGGGAGTACGAGGTCACCTCGCGCAGCGACCGGGTCGGCGCCCGCCTGACCGGGCCGGTGCTGGCGCGGTCGCGCACCGACGAGCTGCCCAGCGAGGGGATGGTGCCGGGGTCGCTCCAGGTGCCGCCCGGCGGGGAGCCGGTGCTGTTCCTGGCCGACCACCCGGTGACCGGCGGCTACCCGGTCATCGCCGTCGTGCACTCCACGCACCTGCCCCGGGCGGCCCAGGCCGCGCCCGGGACGCGGGTGCGGTTCCGTCCCTGAGCCCCGTCACCGCAGTCCCTGCGCGGGACCCGGCGGCACGGCGGCCCGGGCGCGGGCCGCGGGTGACGTGGCTTTGGGCGGCACAGGTCGAGCCGCAGCGACGGGGCGCATAACGGCGTGGAGGTCGCTGAAGGCCCAACTGCCGGAGTTCGGGACACGCGAAATCGGGCACTGGGTCATCTGGACGTTCCGGCCGGTGAGTAGGCCGCCGTAGCGGCCCCGGCGCGTGTCAGCGGGTAGAGGTGAGCCGACACCCGCCAGGGTCGGTGGCGGGGCCCGTCACATCCCCGAGCCGCGGGACGACACACGGGCGCGGCGCTGCGCGAGCACGCCCACGAGGGAGATCACCGTCGCGAGGAGCAGGGCCCACTCCAGCGCGGCCACCCACTGAGGAACCAGGGTCATCGGGAAGCCGTGCCCGTAGTCGCACGTCACCTGCTGTGGAAAGGGCTCGTACCGAAGGTTCGCCCCGTCGCCGGAAGACCTCGTGCCGAGCCCGCATCTGGTCGGGTCGACGAGTGTGGGAACGACGGTCGCCAGGAGTACGAGGACGTAGAGGTTCGCGAGCAGCGAGGGAAAGAGGACCGCGAAGGCCTGAAAGCGGCTGTCGAACCCCCTGTGCGACAAACCGACGAACTCCAGGGCGAACGCCAGCAGCGCACAGACCACGACGAGCATCACGCACGTCCACCACACGAACACCAGGACTCCCGCGCTGGAGATCGCCTCTCCACCGGGGTACACGCACGTCACGTTGGGCGGGTAGGCGGTCCGCTCCACCTCGTGCCATCCGCCGGGGCCGACGATCCCGTGCGCGCACCTCTCGTCCAGTTCCCCGACACCGGCCTTCACCCCGGCCACGATCCAGACCCCGACCAGGACGATCAGCAGGTCGATGGTCAGGGACCAGAAGAGATTCGCGGTGTTTCGTACCTTCTGTGCTGTCGGCATGGGGTCGGACCCTATCGGGAAGCGTCAGGACCGCCGTTCGTTCGGGGGTTCCTGGCCGGGAAGGACCGGTCGCGGTCTGTCTCCCGGCGCAGTGCCTCGCGCGGGCTCCGCCTGTCCCGACAGCTCACTCTGAGGCCGACGAACCCCGGCGCCGACCGATTCCGACCCGTGGCCCGAGTCGGGCGGTCGGATCGGGCTGGCCCGGAAGCCGCCGCACGACGACGCGCAGGCCCCACGTTGCGAAGCGGAAGACAAGCGAGAACAAAGCCGGTGACGACAGCGTGGTCTCCAGCGCCCGCGCATGACAGGGAGCACACCCGGCCGTGAGCCCGTCCTCCACCTGTCGGGCGCCTTCGGCCCGGGTTCACGTCTGTTCCATCGTGAAAGGGAGTCTCATGTCTGGAATGAAGCGCAAGATCACCACCGCTGGTGTGATGGCCTCGATCGCCCTGGCGGGCGTGCTCGGAGTCGCTCCGGCGGCCTCGGCCGCCGCTGCCCCCACGGTCGGGGCCCAGGCCAGCTACCTCTACATCTACGAGCACGACGACTACGGTGGCGGCTACGCCTACTTCTCCGGTAACGACAGCAACCTGTCGAACAACTGCTGGGCCGGTAGCGGCTGCCGTGGGGTCAACGACAACGCCAGCTCGATGAAGAACCGGACTGACAGAGGTGTCTCCATGTACGTGCACGCGGACTACAGGGGTCCGTCCTACTACGCGCAGCCGAACTCCTCCGACAAGGACCTGACCAACAACGGGTTCGACAACAACATCAGCTCGATCAAGTTCTGGTAGTCCGGAAACGGGTCGGGGGCGGATGCTGGACCTCCGCCCCCGCTTCTGATGTCGAGGAGCGGAAAACCCTCATGTCCAACCCACGTTCCCTCCTGGCGGCAGCGTCTCTGTGCGTCGTTCTCGGTCTCACCGCCTGTGGCGTCCGGGCTGACGAGGGAGCCGAGAATCCCGTACTCCCCTCCAGCGAGCGGGCTCGGTCGCTGGTCCTTCCCTTCGACGACCACACTCTCTCCCCTTTCGAGATACAGACGATCGACTACGCGGAGGACCTGATCATCCGTGACTGCATGGAGGAGCGCGGAATGGACTGGGAAGTCCTTCCGGTTCCGGAGGAGGAGAACACCGACCCTCCACACCGGCGGCGCTACGGCGTGATCGAACCCGAAGTGGCCGAAAACTACGGCTACGTGGCACCGATCGGATCCGAGGACGACAGGGCCCGGGCCGAGGTACGGGAGAGTCGTGGAACCCTGCCACGCGCGGAATACCAAGCGGCCTTCGGCGCCGACGGCGACGGCGGGTGCCACGGCGAGGCACGGGAACGCGTCACGGACGGTGTTCCCGACATGGACTACAACCTGTTGAACTCCTACATCGCCACGGGGTTCGACGCGTCGCAGGAGGAGCCCGAGGTGATCGGCGCCTTCGCTGAATGGAGCACGTGCATGGCGACCCGGGGCTTCGACTACGGAACACCTTTGGAAGCGGGAGACGACGCTCGTTGGGCGGCCAGGGAGAGTGAACCGCTCCCCGAGGAGATCGAGGTGGCGACGGCGGATGTGGCCTGCAAGGAAGAAGCCTCGGTCGTCGAGATCTGGCGGAGCGCCGAGGCCGAGGCGCAACGTGGTCTGATCGAGGAACACCCTGCGGATTTCGCTCTCTTCGCCCAGGTGCGCGAGGGTCTGTTGGAGAGGGCCCGAGCAGAGATCGAGGCGTTGGGCCCTTGAAGCTCATGGAACGCCCGATCGCCTGGCGGGCCCTCCACCGTGGGCGGGGCCGTGGCGGTGGGAGGAGAACGTCGTCAGGGCATGGCGGCGGTCCTGTCCGAGCGGGCGCGCAGCTCGGACAGCTGGTCGGCGGCCCGGGCTCTCAGGAGGGCGTAACCGTGTCGGTCCGCCACCGCCCGCGCCTGTTCGGCGAACCAGGCGGCGCGCTCGTCCCGGCCCAACCCGGCGCAGGCCGCCGCGCGGCCGATCAGCGCCTCGATCGAGTGCCAGTGCAGCCCGTCCCGTACCTGGTGCCGCAGGGAGTCGGTGAACAGCGCGTCGGCGTCGGCGTGCCGACCGATCGACAACTCGGCGCGCCCCCGGGCGTTGAGCGCGGCCGTCACGGCCCACGGCGTCCCCGATTCCTCCGCCGCCCGCATCGCCCTCCCGGCGTGGGCGAGCGCCGCGGCCGGGTCGTCGACGTCGCACAAAACCTGGGCCAGACCGGAGAGGGCGACCGCACGCGACGTCGGGCTGCCGATCCCCTCGGCGATCTCCAGCGCCTCCCCGGCGTCCCTCCACGCCGTGTCCGGGTCGCCCAGAGCGCGCCGGTTCCAGCTCATCTCGCACAGCAACCAGTGGAGCAGGGGCTCGGACCCCGACTCGCGGCACTCCTCGATCGACAGGGCGAGCTTCCGGTGCCCCTCCTCCACCTGCCCCATCCACCCGAGGATCGCCCCCAGATGCCCCCTCGCGGCCGCCGACCCGGACCGCCAGCCGATGCCCTCGGCCGTCCGCCACGCCCGCCCGAGCATCGGGACCGCCCTGGTGAGGTCGCCCTGGTGGGCGGCGGCCCTGGCCAGCCCGAGCAGGGCACGGGACAGTGTCCGGTCCGCCCCGGGCCCCCGGTGCGCGTCGAGCGCCGCGGTGAAGGACTCCCCTGCCTGGGTGGTGGGACCGAACCGTAGGTGGATCTCGCCCAGGAGCACGTGCATGGCGGCCTCCGCCTCCGGGGCCGCGCACCTTCGGGCGCAGTCCAACCCGGCCCGTGCGGTGGTCAGCCACGCGGTGTGCGGGCCGCCGTCCCGGATCAGGGGGGACAGTGCCCGGACGAGACGCACCACCTCCTCGGGACGACCGTGCTCACGGGCGTGGACGACGGTCGCGGTGATGTTCCCGCACTCCTCCCACAGGCGCGGTTCGGACCTGTCGACTGCGTCCTGGTAGTAGGCCAGCAGCCGGTGCGCGACCGACGCCCTCTCCCGGTCCGACGCGAGTTCGGCGGCGTGGGCCCGCACGAGACGCTGGAACCGGTACCGGCCGTCGGGGCCGCGTTCGACCAGGTGGTGGGAGCTCAGTCCGCGGAGCCCGTCCGCGGCCAGGTCCGGGGACACGTCGGCGACGGCCGCCGCGGTCCGATGCGTGACCGATCGCAGGGGAACCGTTCCCAGCAGCCGGAAGAGCCGGGCCACGTCCGAGGGCAGTGACCGGTAGGTGCCGGAGAAGGCCGCCGCCACGCCGCCGGAACCGCCGTCCTCGGAGAGGAAGGAGAACCGGTCGGCCCCCTGGAGGGCGTTTAGCGCCTCGGCGACGTCCCAGCTCCGGGTGCTGATGTTGGCGGCGGCCAGACGCAGCGCCAGGGGCAGGCGCCCGCAGTGCTCGCTGATCTCGGCCTCGGCCTCCGGCCGCCCCGCCAGGGCTTCGGCGCCGGTGACCGATCTCAGGAGTCGGACCGACTCCTCGGGACTCAGCACGTCGAGGCGGACGCGTCGCGCCCCGTGCCGCGCCACGAGACCGCTCAGGTCGCGTCGGCTGGTCACCAGGACCATGCTGCCCCGGCCACAGGGCAGCAGCCCGACCCGTTCCCGATCTCGGCCGGGCCGTCCTGAGTCCCGGTCGGTGCGGAATCCGGCGGCGCGGGGCCCGGTGTCGGGGGCGTCGTGGGCCGCGCCGCGGCCGTGTCGCGCAGGAGCCCCTGGTACAGCTCCTGGATCTCCGGCCTCGGGTCGCACCCGAGTTCCTCGGCGAGCCTCCGGCGCAGCCTCTCGTAGGCGTCCAGCGCCTCCGCCGACCTCCCGGAGGCGTGCAGCAGCCGGATCAGACCACCGTGCAGAGACTCCCGGAGGGGGTGGAGCCCGGTCTGCTCGGACAGCTCCGCGATGAGAGTGGGCTCGGGCCGACCGTCCCGTAGCGACAGGTCGGCGTACAGTTCCAGGGCGGTGAGCCGGAGTTCGCGCGCCCGCTCCCGCTCGGCCTCGACGCAGAGGGTGTCGGGGACGTCCGCGAAGGGTTCGCCCCGCCAAAGCGCCAGCGCGTCCGCCAGAAGACTCCTGCCCTCCGCCGAGTCCGGCGCCAGGCGGACCGCCTCCCGTAACCGGGTCAGGTCCGACGGGGCGGTCGCGAGGAGGTAGCCGCCCGGGTTCGTCCGAACGGTCTCGAAGATCTCGTCGGACCCGCCGACGGAGCGCAGCGTCGCGCGTAACCGCGAGGCGCGCACCTGGACGGCGTTGGCGGGGTTGGCGGGCGGGCGTTGTGGCCAGAGGGCGTCGGCCAGGTGCGGGGTGGAGACTCGACTACCCGCGTGGGCCAGCAGTTCGCCGAGGAAGAGCCGGTCCTTGGCGGCCCGTGGGGCCGCCGACACGTCGCCGTTCGTGATGCGAAGGGGGCCGAGTACGAGGAAGTCCACGCCGAGGATTCTCCCACAACGGGATGAACGGATCCTGGGCGTGGGCGGCGGTCGATGCCTTCTCGATCTACTCGATGAACCGGACCACGGTGGGCACGGGAGAACCGTGGGGCCCCTCGATCCGCGACACACGGACGCTGTCGGCGTCGCGCGGCGGAGCCGCCTCGATGATCCGGTCGCCGCCGGTGTAGAGCGCCACGTGTGTGGGCGGGGAGGGAGCGTCCTCCCAGAAAACCAGGTCGCCGGGCTTGCGCTGGTCGTAGGGAACCCGCCTGGCGGAGCCGTGCCGGTACTGCGCCTCGGGATGGACGCCGATGTCGATGCCCGCACCGGTCCAGAAGGCGTACAGCGTCAGTCCCGCACCGTCGAAGCCGAGGACGTCGTGGTCGTAGTGGCCGTCGGGGCTGGGGGAACTGATCCCGTAGGAGGGGCCACCGTAGCCGCCGGCGCCCCAGGAGTAACTGTAGCCTCGGCCGACCTGTGCCCGGGCGGTGTCGATCACCCGCCGGATCCGCTCCTCCGGGGTCCCCGAGACCGATCCGCGCGGGCCGCCGACGCGGCCGTGGCCCACGGCGCGCGCGGCGGCCGCGGGGCCGGGGCGGCTGCGGCGGTCCCCCGCGCGGAGGTGGTCGGTCGTCCCGGACCGTCGGCCGGAGCCGTGTGCCTGGTCGCCCCGTCGGGCGACGCCGATCGTGTCACCGAAATGTCGCGGTTTCCTGAGCATGACCGCCAGCGTCGGTGAACCGGCTGTACCGGGACTGCATCCCGGGTGCAGCGGGGGCACAGCGGCGGTGCAGACGCCCCGGGGACCAGATGGGGGACGGCGCCGCGGTCCCGCGCCCGTCGGCAGAACGTGGTCCCACCGGTGGGACGCGGCCGTCGGATCGGTGTCACCGGGTCCGTGCGAGGGCGGAGAGACGGCCGTCGCGCATCTCCAGCGTCCGGTCGGCCGCACCGAGGTGTTCGGTGTCGTGGGTGACCAGCAGGGTGGCCACGTCGAACGTCCGGGTGGCCTCGGAGAGCAGGTCCATGATCCGCGCTCCCCGATCGTGGTCCAGCGCCGCCGTCGGCTCGTCCACCAGCAGGACGCTCGGCCGCCCCACCAGGGCGCGGGCGATGTTTACCCGCTGGCGCTCACCCCCCGACAGCTGGTGCGGGCGCCGGTGCTCCCTGCCCGACAGCCCGACGGCGGCCAGGGTCTCCAGGGCGGCGGCACGCGACCGACGGGGTGGGCGCCCGCGCATGTGCTCGACCGCCTGGAGCTGTTCGACGGCGGTGAGCGACCCCAGCAGGTTCGGCTGCTGGAACACGATCCCCGCCTCCCGCAGCCGGAGGGCGGCCAGCTCCCGGGGCCGCAGGCCGAGCGTGTCGGTCCCGCCCACGGCCACCGCGCCCGAGTCCGGGCGCACCAGGGTGGCGGCCACCGCCAGCAGGCTCGACTTCCCCGAACCGGACGGGCCGACCACGGCGGCCAGCTCACCGGGGGACACCCGGACCGACACCCGGTCCAGGGCGGTCACCACCCCGTCGCCGTCGGGGAAGGTCAGGGTCACGTCGTGCAGTTCCAGGCTCATCGGACGCCTCCCAGGGCGGTCAACGGATCGACGGAGGTGACGCGGCGGACGGCCAGGACCGCGCCGAGCATGCCCAGCGCGACCATCGCGGCCACCGGCGCGAGGGTGGTCGTCGGGGCCAGCTCGAAGGGCACCGCAGACGCGGCCGCCGCGCCCAGCGCCGCACCCGCGGCACCGCCCACGGCGGCGCCCGAGACGAGGACGACGGCCGCCTGGGCGAGCGCGTCACGCAGCAGATAGCGGGTGGAGCCGCCGAGCGCCTTGAGGATCGCGACGTCCCCGGCGCGCTGGATCGTCCACACGGTCAGGAACGCCCCGACCACGAGCGCGGAGATCGCGTACAGGAAGCCCTGCATGGCCACCAGGGACCCGTTCTCGGAGGAGAAGGAGCCGATCGCGGTCAGACTGTCGGCACGGGTGACCGACAGCGTCCCGGCGGCGGCGTCGGCCGTCGCGGCGGCGTCGGAGGAGGAGACCCGGGCGGCGATGACGTTGGCGACCGGCGTGTCGGGGTCCCCGCCCCGGTCCGGGCGCGGGTCCAGGTCCCGCCAGGCGTCGATGTCGGCCCACACCACGGGCAGGTGGCTGTGGTGGCCGGTGTCGGCGACGTCGGCCACGGTCAGGTCGGTCCCGACGACGGTGAGCGTGTCACCGGGTTCGAGCCCGTACTCGTCGGCGAGGTCCCGGGAGACGACCACGCCGTCGGCGACGCCCTCCGGTGCGAGGCGCCCGCCCGCCGGGGCGGCCAGCAGCGCCACCGCCGAGGACGCGCCGCCGGTGAACTCCGCGCGGACGGTGGTCAGGCCCAGCGGCTCGGCCCACGCCACGCCGTCGGTACCGCGCCAGGCGTCGAGCTGGGCTCCGGTGACGGTGCTGTCGGCGTAGGACTCCTCGGGGTCGCCGTCGCCGGAGGTCCCGAAGGCGATGCGGCTGGCGGGCAGGTCGCGGATGGCCGAGGTGGACTGGTCGGCCAGCCCCGCCGTCAGCCCGGACAGCAGGACGACCAGCAGGGTGATGAGCGCGACGACCGACCCCATGAGGGCGAACCGCCCCCGGGCGAAGCGGATGTCACGAAGGGCGACGAACACGGCGGCCCTCCTTCCTGGGAACACATGAGTGGTGCATGTCCCCCAGGCTCCCCCGAGGCCGGGCTCGGCCGCATCGCCCGAAGGGAGCGCCCTCGGCGGGGCCGGGGTGGAGCGCGAACTCCACCGTTCGGTTGATGCGGGGCGGGCCGAGCACGCCGTACGCTGCGATGATGCGGTACGACGAAGGACGGGTCACCAGGGCGCCCGAGGTCACGACGGTGCTGCGCGCCCTCCGGCTGCTGCTGCACGCGTGCTTCCTGCTGCTGCTCGGGCTGGGCCTGGCCCGCTACCTCCTGCCCGGTCCCGACGCCGTGGCGCCGGGGCACCCGCTGTGGACCCGGTGGGCGGTCGTGGCTGGCGCGCTGCTGCTCGCCGCCGTCTACTGCGGGGGCGCGCTGGCGGCCCGGCACGGCGTGCGGCGCGGGCGCTCCCTGGTCTGGCTGGCCGCCGTCACCGCCCTGTGGGCGCTGCTGTCCCTGGCCGCCCCGGGGTTCGTGTGGCTGGCCTTCCCCCTGTTCTTCCTCCACCTGCACCTGCTGCCCGGCGCGCACGGCGTGGTGGCGGTCGCCGTGATCACCGCCGCCGCGATCGGCGGACAGGCCCTGCACGCGGCGGACGTCACCGCGGGGACGGTCCTGGGGCCGATCCTCGGCGCGGCGTTCGCCGTGGCGATCGCCGTCGGCTACGTGGCCCTGTACCGGGAGAGCGAGCGGCGGCGGGAGCTGATCGACACCCTCACCCGGACCCGCGACGCACTCGCCGAGAGCCAGCGGCGCGCGGGGGTGCTCGACGAACGCGAGCGTCTGGCCCGGGAGATCCACGACACGCTCGCGCAGGGCCTGTCCAGCATCGTCCTGCTGCTGCGCGCCGCGGAGAGCGCCCTGCCCGAGGCGCCCGACCTGGCGGCGGCGAGGATCGCGGAGGCCCGCGAGAGCGCCTCGGCCAACCTCGCCGAGGCGCGGCGGTTCGTCCGCGACCTGGCCCCGCCGTCCCTGGCCGGCGGCGACCTGCCCGAGGCCCTGCGCCGCCTGTGCGCACGGGTCGGCCGGGCCGAGGGGATCGACTGCCGCCTCCGCCTGGACGGGACGCCGACCGCGCTGCCGCCCGGCTACGAGGTGGCTCTGCTGCGCGCGGCGCAGGCCAGCCTGGCCAACGTCGCCGCGCACGCCCGCGCCCGGACGGCCGTGGTCACGCTCGGCTACCTGGAGGGGGAGGTCACCCTGGACGTGTTCGACGACGGGGTCGGGTTCGACCCCGGGCACACACCGCGCGGGGACGACGGCACCGGGTTCGGCCTGGTGGGGCTGCGGGAGCGGGTCGCGCTGCTCGGCGGGCGGCTCGACGTGGAGTCCGCCCCCGGCCAGGGCACCGCGATCGCCGTCCGCCTGCCGCTGACCCGTGAGGAGTCCCCGTGACCGAGACCCCGCTGCGCATCCTGCTCGTGGACGACCACCCGGTCGTGCGCCACGGGCTCACCGCGATGTTCGCCGACCGTCCCGACATGGAGGTGGTGGCCGAGGCGGCCGACGGGCGGGCGGCCCTGGACGTGTTGGCCGCCGGGACCGGCGTGGACGTGGTTCTCATGGACCTGCGCATGGGCGGGGGGATGGACGGGGTGACCGCGATCCGCCGGATCACCGAACTCGACGCCCCACCCCCCGTGCTCGTGCTGACCACCTACGACACCGACGCCGACATCCTGGCGGCGGTCGAGGCCGGGGCGACCGGCTACATGCTCAAGGACGCCCCGCCCGACCAGCTGTGCGAGGCCGTGCACGCGGCGGCGCGCGGACAGACGGCGTTGGCGCCCGACGTCGCCAACCGGCTCATGGCCCGGCTGCGCTCGCCGAGCCCGGCGCTGAGCGCGCGCGAACTGGAGATTCTGGGGCTGCTCGCGCGGGGGCTGTCCAACCGGGCGATCTCGCGGGAGCTGTTCATCAGCGAGGCGACGGTCAAGACCCACCTGGTGCACGTGTTCGACAAACTCGGTGTGGACAACCGGACCGCCGCGATCACCACCGCGATCCAACGCGGGCTGATCCGTGTGGAGTGAGCCGGTCCGTGCCCGCACCGGTACCGGTCGATACGGTGGACACCGTGTCGACCACGAACTCGTCCGCCCCGTCCGCCGGCAGCGGTCGGGGTCCCGGCCTGGTCTCCCTGGTGGTGTTCGTCGGCGCCGCCTACGCGGTGGCGGCCCTGGGGTCCGCCGCGGCGTCGGACGCCGGTGCCGTGTACGCCTCGTTGGAACGACCGGCCTGGGCGCCGCCGCCATGGCTGTTCGCCCCGGTGTGGACGGTTCTCTACGGAATGATCGGCGTGGCGGCCTGGCTGGTCTGGCGGCGGTCGGGGCGGGGCGCGCGCGTCGCGCTGGTGTGGTGGTGCGTTCAACTCGGACTGAACGCGATGTGGACCCCGCTGTTCTTCGGCCTGCGCCAGTACGGACTGGCGTTCCTCGACATCTGCCTGCTGCTCGTCGCCCTGGCCGTCACGGTCGCCGCCTTCTGGCGCCTGCGTCGGCTCTCCGCCCTGCTGCTCGTTCCCTACCTCCTCTGGGCGGCCTACGCCTCGGCCCTCAACCTGAGCATCTGGTGGGCCAACGCGTGAGGTCTCCGGCCGATCGGCCGGAGACGCTCTGGCTGATCCGCGTGGAGCGAGCCCGGCCCACCCCGTATCCGTTTTTCGGGGAACGGTGAACTCCTCGTCGGCGGAAAAGGGCGGAACGAGTGTCACCTCCCTGACGGTTCACCTATAACCCCCCAGGTGTGGGTAGACAGACAGTAAGAGAAAAGCCAAGCAGAACCCAGGGGAGGAGGGCCCCATGAAGCGGAAGACGATGGCAGGCGCCCTGTTCGCGGGGCTCGTGATTCCGACCCTGGCGTTCGGCGCGCCGTCCGCCGCGACGGAGACGGACGCCCGGACCGACGGTCAGGCAGCCGTCCGACAGGAGACCGTCTCGGCCAGGACGACGGAGTCCGCGGCGCCCACGGATCCGCGGCGCTGCGAGGAGTACAGGGGTGACGACCCACGCCGGTCCTGCGGTGGACGAACGACGGCTATGGCGCCGTTGGTGATCACCACCGCGTCCACAGTGTGAGTCCCGGCGACCCCGGCCGCGTGAGCGACCCGTCGCACCCGGGAGACCGACCGTGTGCCGCAGCGGCACACGCCTGACAGGGAAGACCCGCCAAGGGCTTCCCTGTCGCATGTCGTCCGTGGGGCCGTGTCCGTGTCGCCCTGTGTCCGGGGCGCGAAGGAGAGCGCGGACGAATGTCGGCGAACTCCGGGAAAAGGATGGTGATGTCCGGGAAGACGATGGAAACTCCCTTTTCCTGGGCGCGTGCGCGCCGTTTCCGTCCGCCGCGACCACCGAATCACGCACATGTCCTCCGCCGGGGAACTAGGGTGGATCCGATCGCCACGGGCGATCACGACTCCACAACGCCGATCACGGGGGAGACGACGGTGAGGATTCTGGTCACGGGAGGCGCCGGATACATCGGCAGCGTCGTCACCGCGCGGCTCGTCGAGGAGGGCCACCGGGTCACCGTGCTCGACGACCTCTCCACGGGCCACGCCGACGCCGTCCACCCCGGGGCGCGCCTCGTACGCGGCACCGTGCGCGACCGCGCGGCCGAGGTCCTCGCCGAGGGCCACGATGCGGTCGTGCACTTCGCGGCCCGCTCGGTCGTCTCCGAGTCGGTCGCCCGTCCCGACCGCTACTGGGACGGCAACGTGGGCACCTCGCTCGCGCTGCTGGAGGCGATGCGCGCGACCGGCACCGGGCGGCTGGTCTTCTCCTCGACCGCCGCCGTCTACGGCGAACCGGAGACGGTCCCGATCACCGAGGACGCCCCGATCCGCCCCACCAACCCCTACGGCGCCACCAAGGCCGCCGTCGACGCCGCCCTGACCGAGCACGCCCGCCTGCACGGGACCGCGGCGGTCAGCCTGCGGTACTTCAACGTCGCCGGAGCCGACCGGGGCCGGGGCGAGCGGCACACGGTCGAGACCCACCTGATCCCGACCGTGCTGTCCGTGGCCTCGGGCGGGCGGGCGTCGGTGTCGGTCTTCGGCGACGACTACCCCACCCCCGACGGCACGTGCGTGCGCGACTACATCCACGTCGCCGACCTGGCCCGGGCGCACCTGCTGGCGCTGGAGCACGCCCGGCCCGGCGGGCACGAGATCCTCAACCTGGGCAACGGCGCGGGCTTCTCCGTCCAACGGGTGCTCGACGTCTGCCGTGAGGTCACCGGCCATCCGATCCCGGCCGTGTCCGCCGCGCGCCGCCCCGGGGACCCCGCCGTCCTGGTGGCCTCGGCCGAGCGCGCCGCGCGCGTGCTCGGCTGGCGTCCCGAGCGCCCCGACCTGCACGACATCGTCGCCGACGCCTGGGCCTTCGCCCGGACGGCCGCGCCCTCCGTCGTCTGAGGGACGACCGGCCCCGTCAGGGGTGCCGGTCGAGGAAGTCGCGTACGACGGCGCGCCAGGCGCCGGGCACCTCGGCCGCGACCTGGACGCCCGGATCGAGCTCCTCCAGAGCCGTCGCGGCGCCCTCTCCGCCCAGCTGGTCTGACCGCCTCGGGCCGTCCGGGCTCAGCCGGGCGCGTCGGTCCACCGCACCCGCACGAGCTGGCTGAGCACCGCCAGCACCGGCAGCTCCAACAGGGGGCCCGCCACGAGGGCGACGGCGATGAGCGGCCGGTCGGGGAAGGCGGCGACGGCCACCGCCAGGGCGACCGGCGAGTTGCGCGCGACCGTCGTCATGGTGAGCGTGACCCGCTGGTCGGCGGGCAGCCGCAGGGCGCGCGAGGCCGCCAGCGCGGCAAGGGGCGCGACCACGAAGAACACCGCCAACGGCGGCAGCAGGGCGACCAGCTCCCCGGCGTGCCCGGCGACCGTGCGCGCCTGCCACGCGAACATCGCCAGCACGGCGGTGTACAGCAGCGGCAGCACCGCCCGGTTCGCCCATCCCATGAGCACCCGGTCCCGCCAGAGCGGACCCCTCCACCACCGCGCCGTCCGGCGCAGGACCACCGCCGTCACCAGGGGGAGCAGCAGGACCAGGAGCACCGCCTCGACGAGGGTGCGGGCGCCCACCATCGCCGCCTCACCGCCCAGCAGCACCACGTACACCGGCAGCAGGACGAGCTGGAGCACCAGGTTGACCGGCAGCAGAGCGGTGGCCGCCCCCATGTGCCCCCGGGCCAGGCCGGTGAAGACCAGGTACCAGTCCGTGCAGGGCGTGACCAGCAGCAACAGCAGCCCGATCCGCAGGTCGGGGCTGACCCCGAGCAGCCCGGCCCCCAGCGCCCACGCCAGGAGCGGAGTGAACACGAAGTTGAGCACCAGGCTCGCCGCGACCACCCGCCCGGTCTCCCGGACGGCGCGGACCTGCCCCGTGTCCACCTGGGTGAACACCGCCACCAGCAGGAGGATCAGCGCGGGCAGGACCACGTGGCCCGCGGCGGCGCCGACGGGCCACAGGGAGCCGACCGCCAGCCCGGCGAGCGCCGCGGCGGCCACGAAGACGCTCTGGAACCTCTCGGACGCGGACACGGGACCTCTCAGCGGCGGGAACGGGCTGGGCGCGCCCCCACGTTAGGCCACGTCACGGGGGAGGGCGTGGTCAGGTCCACGCCCCGGTGCGCGCCGCGCGGCGGGCGTAGTCGGCGAAGTCGCCCGCCGGACGGCCGAGCACCCGCCGTACGTCGTCGGTCGGCTCGGTGTTGCGTCCGTCCAGGGTCCCCTGGAAGATCTCCACCAGGCCCTGGGCGAGCTCGGCGGGAAGGCCCTCCGCTACCGCTCCCTCGACGTACTCCTCCGGTGTGATCGACCGGTGTTCCACCGTCCGTCCGGACGCCTCGGACAGGACCGCCGCGGCCTCCGTGAAGGTCAGCGACCGGGGCCCGGTCAGGTCGTAGGTCCGCCCGGCGTGTCCGTCCCCGGTCAGCGCCGTCACGGCGACCTCGGCGAGGTCGTCCAGGTCGATGAAGGGTTCGGCGACGTCCGGAACCGGTAGGAGCGTGGTCCCCGCGCGGACCTGCTCGGTGAAGAAGGACTCGGAGAAGTTCTGCGCGAAATACGAGGACCGCGCCAGGGTCGTGGCCGGGAACGCCTCGCGGACCGCGTGTTCGGCGGCGAGGGCGCCGTCCTCCCCGCGTCCGGACAGGAGCACCGCCCTGCGCACTCCGCGCTCGGCGGCCCGGGCGGCGAAGGCGGCGACGGTCTCGGCCGCCCCGGGAAAGGCGAGGTCGGGGTGGTAGCAGAGGTAGACGCCCGTGACCCCCTCCAGAACCGGGTCCCAGGTGCCGGTGTCGTGCCACTCGAAGGGCGGGGCGCCTGACCGCGACCCGACGCGGACGTCGACGCCGCGCTGCCTGAGGAGATCGGTGACGCGGCGCCCGGTCATGCCGGTGCCGCCGGTGACGAGAATGCGTTCGTGTGTCGTCATGCGTTCAGTACAGCAGCGCCGATCCGGACGGAACATCGTTCAGACGCTGGATTACATAAGAGATCGTCTGAATCGGCGTAGGGTGGGGACATGGATCCCCTCACCCACTTCCTGGACGGCCCCCGCGCCCGGGGCGCCTGCGTGCTGCGCACGGTGATGCGCCCGCCCTGGGCGATCGAGGTCCGCGACGGCGCTGCGCTGGCCCTCGTCGTGGTGACCTCGGGGCGGATCCGCGTGACCAGCGCCCACGGTGAGGCCGACCTGGCCCCCGGCGACGTGGTCCTGATGCGCGGGCCCGATCCGTACGTCGTCTCGGACTCCGCCGGGAGCGCCCCCGCGCCCACCGTCACGATCCTTCCCGGCCAGCGCTGCGTGTCCGCCGAGGGGGAGGAGGTCCACCTGACCATGAACCACGGTGTCGGGATCTGGGGCAACGACCCCGACGGTGAGGACACGGCGGTCATGGGCGCCTACGAGGACGACAGCGAGGTCGGCCGACTCGCCTTGACCGCGCTGCCGCCGATGACCGTCCTGCCGAGTGGGCGGGTCGACCCGGTGCTCGTGGACCTGCTGGGCCGCGAGATCACCTCCGGCCGGGTGGCCCAGGCCGGTCTCACCGACCGGCTCCTGGACTCCCTTCTCGTCATGGCCGTGCGCGCGTGGCTGGAGGAGGACTGCGACCGCGTCCCCAACTGGCTGTGCGGGCAGAGCGACCCGGTGGTCGCGCGCGCCCTCGACCTGATCCACGAACGCGCCGCCGACCCGTGGACCCTGGAGGAGCTGGCCCGGGCCTGCTCCGTCTCCCGCGCCACCCTGGCCGCGCGCTTCCAACGGGCCGTGGGCACCCCGCCCATGACCTACCTGCGCACCTGGCGGCTGACCACCGCCTCCGACCTGCTCACCGCCGAACCGGACCTGAGCCTGGAGGCGGTCGCGGCGCGGGTCGGCTACGGCAGCGCGTTCGCGTTCAGCACCGCCTTCCGCAGGCACACAGGGGTCAGTCCGTCCCGGTACCGGTCGCGGACGCGGGCCGAACCGGTTCGGTCCTGACCGGTCGCCGCCTCGGGGGCCGGCCGTCGGTCAGGACGTCCCGGCGGCGGAGCGCGACCGCAGCCGTCGCAGCATCCGGGCGTCCTGGAAACCGACCGCCCGCGCCGCCCCCTCCACGGTCTCCCCGGTGCCGATCAGGTGCTCGGCGTGCTCCAACCGCAGCGCCTGCTGGTACCGCAGCGGCGTCAGCCCGGTCGCCGACGTGAACGCGCGCGTCAGCGTACGCTCGCTCACCCCGGCCGCCGCGGCCAGCTCCCCCAGCCGCAACGGCGACCGGTACCGCGCGTCGATGGCGTCCTGCACCCGGTGCACGACGTCCACCACGTGCCCCCGGTGCCGCAGCATGGCGCTGGCCTGCGGTTCGTCGCCGTTGCGGCGTGCGTAGACCACCATCTGCCGCGCCACCGACGCCGCCGCCGAGGGGCCGTGCCGGACGGTGACCAGGTGCAGCGCGAGATCGATGCCGCTGGCGATCCCCGCCGACGTCACGACGCCGCCGTCGGTCACGTACAGCACGTCGGGCACCACGCGTGCCCGGGGGTGGCTCCGCGCCAGCAGCGCCTGGAGTTCGTGGTGGGTGGTGCAGCGCCGCCCGTCGAGCAGCCCCGCCTCGGCCAGGGCGAAGGCCCCCGAGCACACGCTCGCCACGGTGCCGCCCGCCGCGTGGTGGGCGGCCAGGGCACGGGCCCGGGCGTCGGACAGCACCCGGCGCACGGCGGTGCCCCCGGTGCGCCACCCCGGGACCAGGACCAGGTCGTCCGTCCCCAGCTCGGGCCAGGAGGTCTCGGCGAGCAGGGTCACGCCCTGGGCGGTGGGGACCTCCGGGCGCTCGGCGACGTACCGGGTCCGGTACTCCGGTCCCAGCAGGGTCGCGGCGGTGGAGAACACCTGCGCCGGGCCCGCGAGGTCGAGCAGGTGCAGGCCCGGTGTGAGGAGGAAGACGACAGTGGTCACGATCCGGTCAGTGTAGCGGCCCCCTCGGTGATCTCGGCGACCGTGCGCACCTCGGCGAACCGGCCCGAGAGCGCGTACACGGTCCGCCGGATGATCGCGTCGGGGAGCAGGGTGGCGGGGTCGGCCAGGACCTCCTCCAGGGAGCGGCCTGCGGGGGCGCCGGGGGCCTCGATCGGCTCGGTGGCGGTGGCGTCCACCGCGAACGTCACCCGGTAGCCGAGGTCGGAGGCGACCCGGGCGGTGGTCTCGCAGCACTGCTCGGTGCGCACGCCGCAGACGGTGACCTCGTCCACGGCGCGCTCGGTCAGGTACCCGTGCAGGTCGGCGCCGGTGATCGCGTTGTGCACGCTCTTGGTGCGCACCGGTTCGCCCGTGCGCGGGACGAGCCCGTCCATGAGTTCGACGAACCCGCGGTCGGGGTCGAAGACGGTGCCGGTGCCGGGCTCTGCGTGCAGGACCCAGACCACCAGGTCGCCCCGCTCGCGGGCGTGGTCGACCAGGACGGCGATCCGGTCGGCGACGTCCGGGTCGGAGGCGGCCGTCCAGCTCTCGCGCCGGAGGAAGGACTGCTGGGCGTCGATGACGAGGAGTGCGTGTGCCATGGGTCGATCGTGGCGGCGCGGCCCCGGTCCGCGGTAGACACGATCGCGCCGGTGGCCGGACCGATCCGGTCACCGGTGGCGGGGCGGTCAGGTCAGGCGCTTCTTGAAGCCGACGTGCGAGGGGACGTAGCCCAGCCGCTCGTAGAAGCGGTGCGCGTCCTCACGCGTGGCGTCCGAGGTGAGTTGGAGCAGCGCGCACCCGCGTCGGCGAGCCTCCGCCTCGGCCCAGGCCATGAGGTCGGCCCCGACCCCGTTGCCGCGCTCGTCGGCGTGCACCCGCACCGCCTCGATCTGGGCGCGGATCGCCCCGCCCCGGGACAGGCCGGGGATGAAGGAGAGCTGGAAGGTGGCGACCACCCGGCCGTCGCGGCGGCCGACCATGAGCAGCTCTCCGGGATCGGCGTCGATCGCCTCGAACGCGGTGAGGTAGGGCGTGGGGTCGGTCGCGTCCTCACGGGCCGCTCCCAGTTGGTCGTCGGCGAGCAGCGCGACGATCGCCGGAACGTCCTCGGCGCGGGCGGGGGCGAAGGTGACGGGTTCGGTCACGGGATCTCCTCGACTCGGATGCGGCAAACGTAGCGAACCATCCGAAAGCACGCGGATCGGGGGTGTCGATGCGGTACCACTCGTCGACCCCCCACCCGTTCCCGGCCACGGCCCGGACCGCGGCCCCGGTCAGAGCAGCAGGTCGGCCACCTCGCGCAGGTCGGCCGCCACCACGGTCGCCTCCGCCAGCTCCTCGGGCGTGTGGGTGGAGGCCACGGCGATGACCGGCATCCCCGCGCTCCGGCCCGCCCGCACACCCGACGGGGAGTCCTCCACCACCACGCAGCGCTCGGGCGCGGTCCCCATCCGCTCGGCCCCCAGCAGGTACGGGGCCGGATGCGGCTTGCCCTCCGTAACGTGGTCGGCGGTCACCAACACCTCGGGGAACGGCAGCCCCGCCGCCTCCAGGCGGGCGTGCGCGATCAGGTCGCCGCCGGAGGTCACGATCGCCCAGGGGCGGCGCCGGGCGTCGAGCCCGGCGATCAGCTCGCGGGCGTGCGGCATCGCGTCGACGTCCTCCGCCCGGGCCACCTCGTGGGCCTGGATCCGGTGCGCCTCCGCCCCCGGGGCCAGGTGCGGGGCGACGAGGCGGACCAGATCGAGGTCGGTGCGGCCCGCGTGGTGCCGCAGCACCTCCCCCACGTCCAGACCGCGCTCCCGTGCCCACGCGGTGAGTCCCGCGGCGATGCTCGCCCCGGAGTCGACCAGGACCCCGTCCAGGTCGAACAGGACGGTCGCCTCGGCGTAGTCGCCCACGCGTTCCTCCGATCGGTCGCTGTGTTCCCGACGCACGCTACCGCCAGCCGGGGAGTGTCAGTTCGGCGAGGATCCCCCGGTGGTCGGTGCCGTCCACGTCCAGCACCTCGTACTCCTCGACCCCGATCTCCCAGCCCGGCACCAGCACGTGGTCGATGGTGACCCGCGGCGGTCCGTCGGCGGGCCAGGTTCCGACCAGCCCCGCGCCGTGGACCTGGGCGGCACTGGTGTAACCCGAGTCCAGGACCTCGCGCATCCGGGCGTGGTCGAGGGTGGCGTTGAAGTCCCCCGCCAGGATCCCGAACCCGTCGATCTCGTCCTGCGCCGGGAGCGCGGCCAGGCCCGCCCGCCACAGGGGCAGGCTCTCCGCCGAGTGCGGGGGCACGGGATGCACCGACACCACCTCCACCGGGGGCGGGTCCCAACCGTACCCCGCCATCTCCTCCTCGTACCCGGGCACCTCGAAACTCGCGTGCGCCATGTGGAACCCGCCGACCTCCCGTCCCGGGTCGCCCAGGTCGGTCAGGGGGAAGACCGAGTGGATGCTGCTGCCGTACGGGCCGGGGGCGGAGTGGTCGACCGCGTGCGGCAGCCGCTCGCCCAGACCCGCCGCGTCCAGACCGTCCACCACCTCCGGGGTGACCTCCTGGAGGGCCAGGACGTCCACCTCGCGGTCACGGACGAGTTCCACCACGTCGTCGGCGTCCACACCGCCGCCCAGGACGTTCAACGTCAGGAGCCGCACCGCCACGTCGCCCGACACGAAGACCCCGAAGCCGATCGTGCGCGGCACCACCACCGCCGCCAGCACGGTCACGGCCACGGCCAGCGCCGCCAGCGGGATCCATCGGCGGAGCAGGGCGGCGACGAGCACGGCCGGGAGCCCGGCCGCCAGCACGTACGGGGTGAAGGCCAGAAGGGGCACCAGCGGGTACCCCCGCTCCCAGCCGAACAGCCGGACGAGGGCGAACACGGCGAAGGCGACCGCCGTCGCCCAGACCGCCACGGTCACGACCGGGTTCCGCCGTCGGCCCGTGCGCTCACGTGCGCGGTCCGGCTCCGCCTCCCACGCCGCCTCCCGCCCGACCATCGAACCGACCCCCTCCGTGCTCCGGGTAACGTCCTCACCCATGGGACCACGGGGCGAGCCCGATGGTTCGCGTCCGCACCGCCACGGCCCGCGCCTCGGCGGACCCGGTGACCGGCCTCGCGCGGTGCCCCTGGTCACATGGGCCGGCCCACAGGACGGCGATTCCCGCACGGTGGCCGCGGATCCCGCTCACCGGCCGACATTCCCATAGAAAAATCTATGCCGACCTCAGGCATTTCTATTGGTAACGCGATCAGGGTCAGGTCTACCGTGGGCGGGTGCGCGCCTGACCGCGCGACACGTACCACCCGATCCCAGGCAAGAGGAAGCACCATGTCCGTCACCAGCAGGGAAGTCCACCTCGTCGCGCGTCCGGTCGGCGAACCGAAGCCCGGGGACTTCGCCCTGGTCGAGACCTCCGTCGCCGACCCCGGCCCCGGGCAGGTCCTGGTCCGCAACGACTGGATGTCCGTCGACCCGTACATGCGCGGTCGGATGAACGACACCGAGTCCTACGTGCCCCCCTTCCGCCTCGGCGAGGTGATGGAGGGCGGGGCCGTCGGCACCGTGACCGCCTCGGGCAGCGACGCCGTCCCCGTCGGCGCCACCGTCCTGCACACGGGCGGCTGGCGCGAGTACGCCCTGCTGGACGCGGACGCGGTGCGCGTGGTCGATACCGACCAGGCGGCCGCGGAGGACTACCTGGGTGTCCTGGGCATGGTCGGACTCACCGCCTACGCGGGTCTGACCCGGGTCGCCCCGGTCGAGGAGGGCGACGTCGTGTTCGTCTCGGGCGCGGCGGGCGCGGTCGGCAGCCTCGCCGGGCAGATCGCGCGCCAGCTCGGCGCCTCCCGTGTCATCGGTTCGGCGGGCGGTCCGGAGAAGAAGCGCCGTCTGCTGGAGGAGTTCGGCTACGACGCGGCGATCGACTACCGCGAGGGCGACCTGAAGGGCCAGCTGGCCGAGGCCGCCCCCGACGGGATCGACGTCTACTTCGACAACGTCGGCGGAGACCACCTGCGCGCGGCGATCGGCGCGGCGCGCACCCACGGGCGGATCGCGCTGTGCGGGGCCATCTCCATGTACAACGCGACCGAGCCGGTGCCCGGCCCGGACAACCTCTTCCTCGCGGTGGGCAAGCGGCTCACCCTGCGCGGGTTCATCGTCGGCGACCACTACGACCTGTTCGGGGAGTACGCCCGGCGCGCCGCGACCTGGCTGGCCGAGGGCTCGCTGCGGGCGGAGCGCACCGTCGTCGACGGGATCGACCACGCGGTCGACGGCTTCCTCGACATGATGCGCGGGGCCAACACCGGCAAGATGCTGGTGCGTCTGGGATCCTGAGGGCCCGGCCGGGGCCGCGCCGCGGACCCGGCACCACCGACCGTCAGCCCCACCACCGGAGAGAGATCCATGCAGCACGTCACGTTGAACGACGGCCGTTCCATGCCGCAACTGGGTTTCGGCGTCTGGCAGGTTTCCGACGACGAGGCCCAGCGGGCCGTCACCACCGCGCTGGAGGCCGGTTACCGGTCCATCGACACCGCCAAGCTGTACGCCAACGAGGCGGGCGTGGGCAGGGCCGTCGCGCAGTCCGGCCTGCCCAGGGAGGACCTGTTCGTCACGACGAAGCTGTGGAACGACGACCAGGGCTTCGACCGCACGCTGAAGGCCTTCGACGCCAGCCTCGACCGCCTCGGCACGGACTACGTCGACCTGTACCTGATCCACTGGCCGACCCCGGCGCGAGACCTGTACGTCGAGACCTGGCGGGCCCTGGAGCGGATCCGCGACGAGGGGCGCGCCCGCTCGATCGGCGTCTCCAACTTCACCGCCGAGCACCTGGACCGGCTGGTCGCCGAGACCGGGACCGTCCCGGCGGTCAACCAGATCGAGCTGCACCCGTACCTGTCCCAGGAGGCCATGCGCGCCGCCAACGACGCGCATGGCGTCCGCACCGAGGCGTGGAGCCCGCTCGGCCAGGGCAAGGGGCTGCTGGAGGACCCGGTGCTGACCCGGCTGGCGGCCAAGCACGGCAAGAGACCCGCCCAGGTCGTGCTGCGCTGGCACCTCCAGCTCGGCAACATCGTCATCCCCAAGTCCGTGACCCCCGCGCGCATCCGCGAGAACATCGACGTCTTCGACTTCGAGCTCGACGGCGGCGACATGGCGGCGGTCTCCGCGCTCGACCGTGACGGCCGGATCGGCCCGGACCCGGCCACGTTCAACCACGCCTGACGGCCCCGAAGGGCCGGAGGGCGCGCACGCCGCACGGCGTGCGCGCCCTTTTCATGGGGAGAACCGGGTGCGGAGGGGACGATGATCGCGCCGTCCCTTGTCTGAAATATTGTGATACTTCACCCCAAAAAACGACGGATCACTTCGAAACAATCCCTCTCAGGGGATTGTCGGGGATTTCACCGTGTGCTTTCCGGGATTTTGGGGGAGGGCATAAGAGACGCTCGCCGAAGCCTCGGAACGGTGCCGTCCGGCTTTCCAACGTCCGTTGTATCGTGCGAGGCCGGAGCGGGTGTCAGGGCCCGCCCCGGCGCGGTGGAGCGGGCCACCGACACCAGAAAGCACACGGGATGCTCGACAGAATCACACAACGGCTGGGGCTGCGGACGGATCCGGTCATCTTCTCCGTCTCCGCCGCGTTGGCCATCGTCTTCGTGGTGAGCGCGATCGTCTTCACCGACGCCGTCGACACCGCTTTCGGAGCCGTGTCCGGGTGGATTCTCACCAACCTCGGATGGCTCTACATCCTCGGCGTCACCACATTCCTCGTCTTCCTTATCGGAATCGCCCTCAGCCGGTACGGCCACGTCCGGCTCGGGCCGCAGGACAGCAAGCCGGAGTACAACGACTTCATCTGGTTCTGCATGCTGTTCGCGGCCGGGATCGGGAGCATCCTCATGTTCTGGGGGGTGGCCGAGCCGATCAGCCACTACGCGGACCCGCCCAGGGCGGACGTGGAACCGGAGTCGGTGGAGGCGGCCCGGCAGGCCATGGGGTTCACGCTCTACCACTTCGGCCTGCACACCTGGACGATCTTCTGCCTGCCCGCGCTCGCCTTCGCCTACTTCGTGTACCGCAGGGGGCTGCCGTTCCGGCTCAGCTCCGTCCTCCACCCGTTCATCGGCGACCGGATCAGCGGGCCTGCCGGGCGGACCGTCGACATCGTCGCCGTCCTGGGCACCCTGTTCGGGGTGGCGGTCACCATCGGCCTCGGCACGATGCAGATCAACAGCGGCCTCAACGAGCTGTTCGGGGTCTCCGAGAACCGGGTGACCCAGCTCGCGCTCATCACCATCGTCACCTGCATCGCGGTGGCCTCGGTCGCCTCCGGTCTGGACGTCGGCATCAAGTGGCTGTCGACCATGAACATCGTCATGGCCGTGGCACTGCTCGCCTACGTGTTCGTGCTGGGCTCGTCGGTCTTCCTCGCCCGCGGGATCATCGAGACCACCGGCGTGTACCTGGAGGCGCTCATCCCGCTGTCGTTCTGGAACGACACCTTCGGCGACACCGGCTGGCAGGGCTCCTGGACCGTCTTCTACTGGGCCTGGACGATCACGTGGTCACCGTTCGTGGGCATCTTCATCGCCCGGGTCTCCAAGGGCCGCACCATCCGCGAGTTCGTGATCGGGGTCCTGTTCATCCCGACCGCGTTCAGCATCGTGTGGTTCAGCGTGTTCGGGCTGTCGTCCTTCGACATCGAGATGCACGGAGGGGGAGGGCTCGTCCAGGCGGTCGTGGTGGAGGAGGACCTGCCCGGCGCGCTGTTCGCGTTCCTGGAGCACTACCCGCTGACGACCCTGCTGTCGGCGGTCTCGATCCTCATCGTCGTCATCTTCTTCACCACCTCCTCGGACTCGGCGTCCCTGGTGGTGGACATGCTGTGTTCGGGGGAGGCGAAGAACCCCACCCGACAGCGGGTCTTCTGGGGGGTGGCCGAGGGGGTGGTCGCCGCCACCGTGCTCACCGCCTCCGGCGTGGGCGGACTGGACGCCCTCCAGCAGACCATCATCGTGTTCGGCCTGCCGTTCTTCGTCATCGCCTTCATCATGATGGCGGCCCTTCTGCGCTCCCTGAGACGGGAGATGGTGGCCGAACCCGCCCGGGTGCGCCCGCTGTCGGTACGGCGGCGAGGGGGCTCCGGGGGCAGGTCGTGACGGACCCGTGACCTCCGGCGCGGAGGCGTCCCGCAGCCGGTCCGGTGCCCCCGAGGGGGCGGGCGGTACCGGCGGGGCCGTGGCGGGCGGTGCACGGTTTATCCGACGGGCTTTGCTGGAATGAAGCGAACGTGAGGCAATCTCGGTTCGATTCACGAACCTGGAGGTCGTCATGATGCTCATGCGCACCGACCCGTTCCAGGAGTTCGAGCGGATCACCCAGCGTCTCCTCGGCGACGCGGTCCACCCCGTCGTCATGCCGATCGACGCCTACCGCGAGGGCGACGAGTTCGTCGTGCGGTTCGACCTGCCCGGGGTCCGGGCCGACTCCATCGACCTGGAGATCGAGCGGAACGTCCTCACCTGCAAGGCGGAGCGTCCGCTGACGGTTCCCGAGGGGAGCGAGGCCGTCGTGGCCGAGCGGCCCTCGGGGAAGTTCTCCCGGCAGCTCTACCTCGGCGAGGAACTGGACACCGACAACATGTCCGCCGAGTACGCCGACGGCGTGCTCACGGTGACCATCCCCGTGGCGGAGAAGGCCAAGCCGCGCCGGATCAGCATCACCGGTGGCGGCGGCCGGAAGCGGGAGATCAAGAGCTGAACGCCCCGTCCAGCCGGGGCCGGACCCGACCGGGGTCCGGCCCCCTCGCACGCCGTGCGCCGGGCTACGCCCGGCCGGAGACCCGCTGGACGACCTCGAAGCCCCACAGCTCGCTTCCGGTCGCGGCGGGCCCGTCCCCCTCCGCGCCGCCGTGCCCGTGGCCGCTCCGCCCGGACTCCCGCGCGGCCTGGGCGTGCCCGTGCCGGAAGTCCTGGCTGTCCACCCAGTTCTGGAAGTCCTCCTCCGACCGCCACCGGGTGTAGACCAGGTACCGGTCGGTGCCCTCGACGGGGCGGAGCAGCTGGAACTCCTCGAACCCCGGCTGGTTCTCCACCAGCCCCGCCCGCTTGGCGAAGCGCTCCTCCAGGGTGGCTCCCGCGCCCTCGGGGACGGTCAGGACGTTGAACTTGACGACGCTCATGTCGCACCCTTCGCGTTGTTCGATACGGCCCCAACCTATCGGGCGCAGATCAGCCGAAGACGACGTCGCCGTTCTCGTCGACCCGCCACCCCGGGTTGTGCGCGATCTCCCACACCACCCCGTTGGGGTCCTGCACGTGGGCGTGGAAGACCCCGCCGAACTCCCCCGGCTGGGGGCGCTTGAGCACCGAACCGCCCGCCGCCGCCATCAGCGCCACGGTCTCCTCGACCTCCTCGGGGCTGTCGACGTTGTGCGCCAACGTCACCCCGGACGCGCCGGCCGTCCCCGTCACGCCCGTCGCGCCGCCGAGGTCGCGGTCGAACTTCTCAGCGTCGAACAACCCCAGGACCACGCCCGGCGCGATCTGGAAGAAGACGATCTCGCCGGGCACGTCCAGGAGCCGCTGCCAGCCGAGTCCGTCGCAGTAGAAGGACCGGGCGGCGTCGAGGTCGGCGGTGGCGAGGGTGACGAAGTGGACCTGCTGCTTCACGGTGGACTCCCCGGATCGGTGTGGGTCGCCCACCACATCCTGCCCCAGGCCGCCGACACCGCGGGGACCCACGCGCCCGTGTCAGAGTCCGTGTCTGCGCGAGACCATCCGCAGCACGACCGAGCGCGGGAACAGCCGCCGCAGGGCGAACACCAGCGGGGCGTTGCTGCCCACCGCGTACAGCGGGCGCGGCTGGTCCGCCTCGATCGCGCGCACGATGGTCCGGGCGACCGTGTCCGCCGAGATCCCCCGCGTCTCGTTGGCGTTGAGCGCGCTGAGCATCGTCTGGTACTCGTCGGCGAACGGCGAGTCCGCCGCCAGGTACTGCGTCCGCCGTTCGCTGATGCCCGTGTTGATCGACCCCGGCTCCACCGTCGTCACACCGACCCCGTAGGGCGACACCTCGCGGCGCAGCGCGTCGGCGAACCCCTTGATCGCCGCCTTGGTCGCCACGTACGACGACCGGAAGGCGAGCGGGAAGCTGGCCAGCATCGACCCCACCATCACCACGCGCCCGTAACGCCGCTCCCGCATCCCCGGCAGCACGAGCTGGGTCAGGCGCACCGCCCCGAACACGTTGGTCCGGAACACCCGTTCCAGGGCCGCCGTCGGCAACTCCTCCAGCGGCCCGCTCTGACTCTCCCCGGCATTGTTGACCAGTACGTCCACCGGCCCCGCGGCGGCGGCACACGCCTCGATCGACGCGTCGTCGGTCAGGTCCAGCGCCAGGTACTCCACACCGGGGACCGGGGCGGTGACCGCCTCGGGCCTGCGGCTGGTGCCGTACACGCGGTACCCGCGCCGCACCAGGGCGGCGGCGACGGCCGCGCCGATGCCGGAGGACGCACCGGTCACGAGGGCGGTTCGGGTGGGGGCGGTGGACATGGGGAGTCTCCTCGGGGGTCACGGGGCTCGGAAGATGCGCGCCGCCTCCATTCCTACCGTCCGGTAGCCCGACCGCCGCACACCGGTGCGGCCGTTTCCCCACCGCCCAGGCGGGCAGTGCAACACCACGGGGGTCCATCACCGAGAGGAGTCGTGCCATGCCCGCAGGTGAGATGGGGGTGCTCGTCGTCGGCGCCGGCGTGGCCGGGCTCAACATCGCCCACCAGCTGCGCAGACGGGGGGTCGACGTCGCGGTCGTGGACTCCCGCCACCCGGGTGCGGGCGCCTCCCACGGCAACGCGGGCTGGGTCAACCCGGCCCAGGCCGGGCCCCTGCCCGATCCCGTCCTTCTCGGGGACGCCCTCCGGGCCTTCCGCGACCCGGACGCCCCGCTGCGGATCGCCCCCGACGCGCTGCCCCTCCTCTCCCCGTGGTTCCTGCGGTTCCTGCGCAACTGCACCCGGGCCCGCCACGCCCGCGGCGCCCGCGCGCTCGCCGCGCTGGGCACCCGTGCCCTCCCCCTCCTGGACCAGCTCGCCGAGGACGGGGTCGAGTTCACCCGCACCCGGACCGACTTCCTCGCCGTCGCCCGGGAACCGGAGGCGGTCCGGGCCTACCTCGGCTCCCTCGAACCCCTGCGCGAGGCGGGCTTCGACCTGCCCACCACCGCCCTGGACGGGGACCGGCTGCGCGAGATCGAACCGGCCCTGTCCGACCGCGTGCGCGCGGGGGCGCTCCTGCGCGACCACGTCCAGACCGAACCGGCCAGCCTCGTCGCCGGGCTGACCGCGCACCTGCGGGCGGGCGGCGTCCCGGTCGAGGAGGGGGTGGCCGTGACCGACGTCAGGACGCGCGGCGGGGTGGTCGACGCCGTGCGGACGACGGCGGGGGAGCGCCCGGTGGGCGCGCTCGTGGTCGCGACCGGCGCCAAGGCCGCCGCGCTCACCACCCGGTTGGGGCGGCGCGTCCCGGTCGTCGGCGGCCGGGGGTACAGCTTCGACGTGCCCGTAGAGCGGCTGCCCCGGGCGTCCACCCTGCTGCTCGACGCGCACGTGGCGTGCGCCCCCATGAGCGGACGGCTGCGCGTGTCGGGCGGCATGGACTTCGGCCGCGGCCCCATCCGGCCCGACCCTGCCCGGATCGACGCCATCACACGCGGCGCCGCGCCGATGATCGTCGGCGCGGACTGGACGGACCGACGGCACGCCTGGGCGGGGGAGCGCCCCCTCACCCCCGACGGCCTGCCCGTCGTCGACCGACTCCCGGGGTACGCCAACGCCTACGTGGCCACCGGGTACTCCATGCTCGGGCTGACCCTGTCCGCACCGGCGGCCGAGGCGCTGGCCGCCTTCCTGGTGGAGGGCGCCCGTCCCGCCGTCCTGGAGCCCTTCCGCGCCGACCGGTTCGGAGCGCGGCGGCACTGACGGCCGAGCCGGTCAGCCGTCGGTGCCGCCTGGCGGGCCCGGTCGGTCAGTGTCCGCCGGACAGGGTGCCGGTCAGTTCGGTGTGCAGCCGTTGGCTGGGCTGGTTGAGGCCGGTGATCTCGACCTCGACGTCGTGCCTGCGGAAGTGCTCGGCCACGTGGTCCAGGGCGGCCACCGCGGAGGAGTCCCACACGTGGGCCTCGGACATGTCCACGATGACCTTGGTCAGGTCCTTCTCGGCGTAGTCGAACCGGCCCACCAGCTGGTTGGTGGAGGCGAAGAACAGCTCGCCGTGCACCGTGTACACCCGTGTGCCGCCCTCGGGGTCCAGCACGCTGGTCACGTCGGCCTGGGTGGCGGCCTTCTGCGCGAAGAGCACCATCGACACGATCACGCCGACGATCACCCCGAACGCAAGGTTGTGGGTGTAGACCACGACGCCGACGGTGACGACCATGACCAGGGTCTCGGTCCAGGGCATGCGCCGGACCGTTCGGGGGGCGATGCTGTGCCAGTCGAAGGTGACGATCGACACGAAGATCATCACCGCGACCAGGGCGGCCATCGGGATCATGCCGACGATGTCACCCAGGCCGACGCACAGGATCAGCAGGAAGAGCCCGGCCAGGAACGTCGAGATCCGGGTGCGGGCGCCGGAGGAGACGTTGATCATGGTCTGGCCGATCATGGCGCACCCGGCCATACCGCCGAAGAAGCCGACGATGACGTTGGCGATGCCCTGCCCGCGGGCCTCGCGGGCGTGGTTGGAACTGGTCTCGGTCTGCTCGTCGACGACCTTGGCGGTCATCAGCGACTCCATCAGACCCACCAGCGCCAACGTCAGGGCGTAGGGGGCGATGAGGGTGAGGGTGTCCAGGGTGAAGGGCACGTCGGGCAGGAACGGGACGGGGACGCTGTCGGGCAGCTCGCCCATGTCCCCGACGGTGCGGGCGTTGATGCCCAACGCGAGGGAGGCCACGGTCAGTACGACGATCGCCACCAGCGGCGCGGGGACGGCCTTGGTCAGGTAGGGCAGGCCGAAGATGATGGCCAACCCGACGGCGACCATGACGTAGATCGGCACGCCCACGCCCACCAGGTGGGGTATCTGGGCCAGGAAGATGAGGATGGCCAGGGCGTTGATGAACCCGGTCATCACCGACGGGGGCACGAACCGCATGAGCTTGGCCACCCCGAGCAGGCCGAGGACGACCTGGATGATTCCGGCCAGGATGGTGGCGGCCAGCAGGTAGTCGACCCCGTATTCCTTGGACAGGGGGGCCGCGACCAGGGCCATGGCGCCGGTGGCCGCCGAGATCATGGCGGGGCGCCCGCCCAGGAAGGCGATCGAGACGGCCATGACGAAGGAGGCGTACAGCCCGACGCGGGGGTCGACCCCGGCGATGATGGAGAAGGCGATGGCCTCGGGGATCAACGCGAGGGCGACGACCAGACCGGCCAGGACCTCGGTGCGCAGTCGGGCCACGCCCGGGATCTTGGACTTGAGCGACCCGGTGCGGGTCTTCACAGGCAGATTCATGGAACCCATCTGGGGTCGGGCAGCCCGACGGGTGGGGCCGCGATGTTCGGGTCAGGTGTGCGGTGACGGCGCGCGGCGACCCACACCGGTGGTGGTGAAGGGGTGGCGCCTGGGGTTCCGGTGCGGCACGGGTGGGTGCCCCGGAGCGCGGCCGCGTCGCCGCGTGCCCGGCCGCGCTGGTGGGAGCGTGTCGCCCCACGGGACGCGCCGGGAAGAAGGAGGGTTGGACGGGATCGTGACGAGTGGGCCCAACGCGAACGACCCTACCGTTACGTGAGGGTTGGTGTCACTGTGCGCGACTGAGACAACTCTCACAGGGGCGGCGGTCGGTGTCGTTCCGCCTGACAACAGCCGGAAACGTGGATCACACCGGTGTTTCGTCGCCGATGACGCTGTGTGATGATCAGTGCGGAACGCCCGAGTGGTTCACACCTTCCGATCACCCGCTCGGGGCCGGGCGGGAGGCGCGGCCGGACGGATCGGGCGTCAGGCGGACGCGGCGCGACCGGCGCGCCGCCGTCGTAGACGTTCGGCGAACTCCTCGGCCATCTCCAGTTGACGTCGCAGGGTGACACAGCGGTCGGCGATGGCCGCCTCGAAGGAGTCGAGCCGCTCGGCCAGGGCGGCGCGCTCGTCCTCGTCGGTGTCGTCCGCGCTGAGTCCGTCGACGGCGGCCAGGAGCTCACGGGTCTCGTCCAGGCTGAACCCGAGCGGCTTCATCCGCTTGATCAGCTGGAGGCGGTCGACGTCGGTCTCGGTGTAGAGCCGGTACCCGCCGCGTGAGCGCGCGGAGGGCACGACGAGGTCGACCTCGCCGTAGTAGCGGATCGTGCGCAGGGACAGCCCCGTGCGTTCCGCCACCTCGCCGATCCGCATGTGGTGCGCCTGCGCCACGGTGTCCTCCTCCTGCCGGTGTTCACCCCACGTTAGACCCGGATTCGCCGGGGGCGCCCACAGGGGAGGCCGGGGAGCGGGACGTCACACCACGCCCCGCCGTCATGGACGTTCCCGGAGCGGTGCCGGGCCCCGGACGTACGGGGCCCGGCGGTCGCGGTGCGAGGGGCCGGGTCAGCGGCCGCCCAGCATCGGACGGGTGGGGTCCCAGCCCTGTCCCCGGCGACGGGCGGCGATCCCCGACAGCGCCTCCAGCACGACGCGGTTGCCCAGCATCGCGGTGACGTCCGCGTGGTCGTGGTCCGGGGACACCTCCACGATGTCCACGCCGACCACGGGCAGCTCCACACAGATACGGCGCACGGCGTCGAGCAGCTGGCGCGAGGTGAGGCCGCCCGGCTCCGGGGTCCCGGTGCCCGGGGCCATCCCGGGGTCGACGACGTCCACGTCGACCGACAGGAACACGCCCTCGCACTCGTCGGTGGCCAGGGCGAAGGCCTCGTCCAGACAGGTGTTGAGGCCGCGCGCGTCCATCTCGCTCATCTCGTAGCAGCGCATCCCCTGCCGCGCCATCCAGGACAGCGTCTCCTCCTCCGGCCAGTACCCGCGCAGCCCCATCTGGATGAACCGGTCGCCGCGCACGGCCCCCGACTCGATCAGCCGACGCATGGGCAGCCCGTGACCGAGCAGGGAGCCGAAGTCGATGTCGCCGGTGTCGGCGTGCGCGTCGAAGTGGATCACCGACACGCGCCCCCACCCGTGGTGGCTGGCCACGCCCTGCACGTCGGGCAGGGCGATGGTGTGGTCGCCGCCGAGCATGACGGGGATCTTCCCGGCCGCGGCCACCGTGGTCACGGCCCGGCGGACGTTGGCGACCATCCCCTCGATGTCGCCGTTGAAGCAGTCGACGTCGCCCGCGTCCCTGACGTTGAGCTCGACCAGGCCGTCGGCGCGGACCGCCAGGTGCGGCCGCCGGCCGTCGTGCGGCAGGTAGTCGGTGCCCCGGAGCGCCCGCGGGCCGAAGCGCGTGCCCGCCCGGTAGGAGGTGCCTCCGTCGAACGGCACCCCCATGATGACCGCCTCGGAGTCGGCCCAGGTGGCGGGCTCGTCGAGGTCACACCGGTCGATGCCGAGGAACGTGATGTCGGGGCCGAACAACGGTGCGAAACGGGTCATGGACGGTCTCCTTCGGTGGTGGTTGCGGTGGTGTTCGGTCCGGGGGCGGTGTGCGGACCCACCCGGCGCCGGACGAGCAGGTAGTAGACGGCTCCGGCGACCGGTCCGCCCAGCAGGGACAGGTCCGCGCCGGCGGCAGCGGCCAGCGGGCCGAGCCACAGTTCGGAGTCGGCGGCCAGCGTCGAGAACACGGTGCCCGCGGCCAGGGCGACCAGGCCGGAGCGGTGGAAGCCGCGGGTGTAGCGGTAGGGGCCGCCGTGGAGATCGTGCAGCCCGGCGTCGTCGTAGCGGGCGCGACGCAGGGCGGCGTCGGTGAGGAACACCCCGGCCCAGGGCGTGAAGACCACGACCATGACCGACAGCAGGGACAGCACGGCCGAGGTGAAGTCGACGACGAACAGAGCGACCGCCGACCCCGTGGTGACCAGGACGACCTGGATCAGCACGGTCCGGGCCCGCTTCAGCGGCACACCGAGGACCTGGAGGTTCAGGCCGGAGGAGTAGAGGGTCATGATCGTGTTGGTGACCGAGCCGCCCACCACGACCAGCAGGAACGGGATCTGGAACCACACCGGCAGTAGACCCGCGACGGCCTCGACGGGGTCGGTGTCGCCACCGATCCCGACCCGGGTGGCGGCGGCGATGCCGATGACGCCCAGAGCGACCGAGGGCAGCGCCGCGCCCAGTCCGGTGGCCAGGGTGATGCCGCGCGCCCGGCTGGCGGCGGGCAGGTAGCGGGTGAAGTCGGCGCAGATGGCGATGTAGGACAGGGCTCCGCCGGAGACGGCGACGACCAGCCCCAGGCTCCACGCCCACAGGCGGGGCTCGGTCGGGGCGGTGGCGGACAGGTCGGCCTGCGGCAGCACGAGGGCGCCCAGGACGACCGTGCACACCACCAGGCCCACGCCCAGCCAGCGCTGCATGACCTCGACGGTGGCGTGTCCCCAGATGGCGACGCTGGCGGTGCACACGATCATCAGGACCAGGGCGATGACGCGGACCGCCGCGCCGTCGCCCAGGCCGACGGTGTCGGCCAGGACGGTCAGGGCCAGGACCCCGACGACCGTGTTGAGGATGATGTAGCCGATGCTGACGAGCCAGTTGAGCACGGCGACCGGGTAGTTGCCCCAGCGGCCGAACGAGGCGCGGGCGACGACCAGGGTGGGCGACCCGGTGCGGGCGCCGGTGATCGAGGCGGCGCCGACCGCGAAGAAGGCCAGGTTGCCGACGAGGAAGATCGCGGTCGCCTCCCAGAAGGAGAGGCCGAAGCCGACCACGAGGGCGCCGTTGATGACGAAGGTGAAGGTCAGGTTGGCGCCGAACCACACCCAGAAGAGTTCGCGAGGGCCGCCGTGGCGGTCGCCGTGCGGGATGCGGTCGGCGCCGTGCGTCTCGACCTGGAAGACCTCGTCCGTGGCCACTCCCGTGCTCGGCGGGCGGATGCCGTGGGGGTCGGGCATGTGTACTCCTCGGGTCCTGACTTTAAAATCAATGTAACTGATCCTAAAGTCAGGGTGAGCTGCGACACAAGCCGCCGATGGTAAAGAATGGCGCCATGACCTCCAGTGACAGCCGCACCCGCATCCTGGACGCCGCCGTCGAGCTCATCGCCAGGGACGGATACGACGGCGTCCGTCTGGCCGAGATCGCCCGGCACGCCCGGTCGTCCACGGCCCTGATCCACTACCACTTCGCCACGCGCACCCAGCTGTTGGCCGCGGCCATCACCCACTCGCTGGACCGCGAACACGCGCGCTTCGCCGACCTGGCCGACGACGTCGGACGCACCTCACCGCCCGAGCGCGTCGCCGACCTGGTCGACTTCTGGCTACCGCTCACCCCGGACGACGTGCGCGAATGGATGCTGTGGTCGGAGCTGGAGGGCCGCGCCGTGCGCTCTGCCGACCTGGCCGGGGCGCTGGCCGACCTGTACGCCCGGATGCGCGAGCCCTTCGCGGCGGCGGTCCGTGACGGTGTCGCCGCGGGGGACTTCGGTCCCTGCGACCCGGAGGAGGCCGCCACCGCCGCCCACGCGCTGCTGGGCGGACTGGCCGTGCGTCTTCTGGCCCGGGACCCGGCGCTGACCGTCCCGGAGGCACGGGAACTGGCCGGGCGGCACGTGGCCCTGGCCATCGGCTACCCGGCCCGCCTGCCCTTCACCGACCGCGAGCTTCCCGAGCACGTGCCCGACCCCGGCATCGAGCCCGCGCCGCCCCGCCGTAGGGCCGCCCGGGCGTAGGCGGTGTTCGCCTCGGGCCTGCGCCGCGCTTCGGCCCGTGTTCGGGCGCCCGTGCGGCTGGGGCCCTGCCCGCCCGTCGCCCTCCACCGCCCGGGGGCCGCTTCGCGGCGGGAGTCACCCTCGACGGACGCCTGCGGCGCGGTTTCTCCCTCTTCGTCGCCCTCCACCACCCGAGGGGCCGCCCGCCCGGATCAGGGAAGGCGGCGCGGGTTGCTCGGCTGGCTCTCGTGGTGCAGCCGGTCGAGCGCGGTCACGAGGTAGGTGTGCTCTCCTCCGCCCGGTACCGTCAGGACCGTCTCCCGGCCGCCCGAGGCACGGACGGTGGTGACCATCGAGCGCGGGTCCGCCAGCAGACACGGGTCCGGTCTGCGGCCGTCCTGCCCGTCGAGTGCATAGACCGCGTAGTAGGCGGGGTCCTGGCCGCGACCGGCGAGGACGGTCAGACGGACCTCGCCGTCGGTCTCGCGCGCCTCGACCAGCAGCGGCCGTCCGGGAGCCCGGCCGCCCCGACCCGGTGTCACCGGGATGAGGGCGGGGTGGGCGTAGTGCTCCCGGGCGAGGACGGCCATGGCGTCGGCCGCGTTGGTGCGCAGTGAGGTGGCGCTGAAGTAGACGTCGCCGTGCACCCCGGAGCGCTCCCGGTTCAGCTCCACGTGCCGGGCGAGTTCGCGCGGGTCGGACCAGGAACCGTCATTGCCGACCTTGTAGGCGGCCTGGCCGATGTACAGGTGGGTGCCGGTGCCCGCGGTGACCTCCTCCCACCAGGGGACCAGCACCGCGTAGTCGGCGATCGGCAGCCCGATCTCCCAGTAGACCTGGGGGTTGACGTAGTCGAGCCACCCCTCGCGGACCCATCTGCGACTGTCGGCGTAGATGGCGTCGTAGGACTCGAACCCCCGGGTGTCGGAGCCGTCCGGATCGCTGGAGGAGTTGCGCCAGATCCCGAACGGACTGATGCCGAACCGCACGTGCGGCTTGACGGCGTGCACCGCCTCGCCCATCTCCCGCACCAGGCGGTTGACGTTGTCGCGCCGCCAGTCGCCGATGTCGTCGTAGGCGCCGCCGTACTCGGCGAAGGTGTCCTGGTCCGGGATGGCCCGCCCGGACACCGGATAGGGGTAGAAGTAGTCGTCGAAGTGGACGCCGTCCAGATCGTAGTTCTCCACCGCGTGCGTCATCGCCCGGATCACGAACTCGCGCACCTCGGGGACGCCCGGGTCGTAGTAGAGGCGCCCGCCGTAGTCGAACACCCAGTCCGGGTTCCGTCGGGCCGGGTGGTCCTCGACCAGGCGGTCCGGATCGTCGTGCATGGCCACGCGGTAGGGGTTGAACCACCCGTGGAACTCCAGGTTGCGGGCGTGGGCCTCCTCGACCGCGAACTCCAGGGGGTCGTATCCGGGATCCCGCCCCTGTTCACCGGTGAGCCACTCCGACCACGGCTCGTACGGAGAGGGCCAGAAGGCGTCGGCGGTGGGACGGATCTGTACGAACACGGCGTTGAGCCCGTTGGCGCGGGCCTCGTCGTAGAGTTCGACGAGTTCGGCCCGCTGCTCCTCGGCGGTGAGCCCCTGCTCGCTGGGCCAGTCGATGTTGACCACGCTCGCGATCCATTCGGCGCGCATCTCGCGCTTGGGCGGGGCGAGCGGATCGGCCGCGCACTCCGCGGGCCCGTTGCGGTGGCCGTACCCCGGATCGGCGGCGGCGGGCGGCGCGTGGAGCGGGACGGCGGTGAGCGCGGCGGCGAGCGCGCCGCTCAGGAGGAGGGTACGGGGGGCGCGGGTCCGCGCCGCGGTGCCCTCGGGGGCGGGCCGGTCCCGTGTCGGTCGCGTCAACGTGGCTCCTTCCGGCTTCCTCCCTGGAAGCTGTGCGTGGGCCAGACACCGAGTGTGATCTCATCGTAGCTTTCCGGACACGTGCGGCAGCGGAGTCCGGAGGTTCTGTGGAAAACCTTCACGACACGCGCGAAAAGCGCGAGAGACCCGCTCGGGGGCAAGGGCGGTGCGGCGGAAGGGGCCGCCCCGGCGCTCCTCCGCCCGCCGTCACCGCACGGCGTAGTCCTTGAGGGAGCCCTCCAGGAGCGCGAACGCCCGTTCGGCGGAGGCAGCCACGGTCTCGGCGATCCGGGCGTCGTCCCATCCGCCGAGGGTCAGTTCCTGCACCCGTCGGAACAGGGTCCGGTCGGCGGCGGCCAGCTGGGCTGCCGCGAGGCGGGGGACGAGGTCGTCGGGGGCCGCCCGCCACGTGTGCGCCGGGTCCGGTGGGCGGCTACCGTGCTTGTCGACCCCGGCGGGACCCGACCGGACCGCGGGGGCCTCCCCTTCGACCGACGAGACCCCGACCCGTGCGCTCCCGAGGCCGGGCAGAGAACAGGACACCCGTGAACCACAGCCGAACCCAGGAACTGCGTCTGATCGTGACCGGCGGGGGAACGGGCGGGCACACCTATCCCGCCCTGACGGCCGTCAACACCCTGCGAAAGCGGCTGGAAGCCGAGGGCGGCGCCCTGAACGTCCTGTGGGTGGGCGCCGCGAACAGCCTGGAGGAGCGTGTGGCGGCGGCCAACGGGATCGCCTTCGAGTCGGTGGAGGTCGGCAAGGTCCGCCGCGCGGCCAACCCGTTGAGGATGCTCTCCCGGGAGAATCTGCGGGACATGGCCAACGTGCCGCGCGGCGTGGTCCAGGCGCGCCGGCTCATCACGGACTTCGCGCCGAACGTCGTGCTGGCCACCGGCGGCTACGTCGCGGTCCCCGTCGGTCTGGGCGCGGCGATGTGCCGCCGCCCGCTGGTGGTCCACGAGCAGACCGTGCGCCTGGGGCTGGCGAACAAGGTGCTCGCGCGGCGGGCCGCCCGGGTGGCGGTGTCCTCGCCGTCGAGCACGGAGCTGCTGCCCGACGACGTGCGCGACCGCGCGGTGATCACGGGCAACCCGGTCCGGCCGGAGGTGCTGCGCGGCCGGGCGGACCGGGCGGCCCAGGCGCTCGGGTTCGACGGCCACGACCCGTCGCTGCCCACCGTCTACGTGACCGGAGGGGCCCAGGGGTCGGTCCAGATCAACGGAACCGTCCGCGACCTGCTGCCGTGGCTGCTCACCCGTGCCAACGTCGTCCACCAGTGCGGTGCCGCCAACCTGGAGGCCCTGCGCGAGGCGTCGCGGGAACTGGCCCCCGAGCTGCGCGGCCGTTACCACGTGACCGACTTCGTCGGCCCCGAACTGCCCGACCTGCTGGCCCTGGCCGACGTGGTGATCTCGCGGAGCGGGGCGGGGACGATCGCGGAGCTGACCGCGCTCGGCAAGGCCGCCGCGCTGATCCCGCTGGCCACCTCCGCGGGCGACGAGCAACGGCATAACGCCCGCCACCTCCAGGAGGCGGGCGCGGCGGTCGCCCTGCTCGACGAGGTCGACGCCGAGCGGCTCCGGCGGGCGGTGGAGCCGCTGCTGGCCGACCCCGAACTCCGTCGGCGCATGGCCGACAGCGCCCGCGAGCTGGGTCGGCCGGACGCCGCCGACCGGCTGGTGGACGTGGTTCTGGCCGCCGCCCGTTTCTGACCTCCGACGGGCCGCGCGCCCACGCGGACGCGCGGCCTCCCGGTCTTCCCCGGCCCCGGCGGGCGGGAGGTGTGCACCGGGCCTTCCCACGCCCGTCTTGCATGATCATTCATTTTCACGCATACTTATTGCCATGTCCAAGGTACTCACCTCTCTCCCTGTCGGTGAACGGGTCGGGATCGCCTTCTCCGGCGGCCTCGACACCTCGGTGGCGGTCGCGTGGATGCGCGAGAAGGGCGCCGTCCCGTGCGCCTACACCGCCGACATCGGCCAGTACGACGAACCCGACATCGCCTCGGTGCCGGGGCGGGCCGCCGACTACGGGGCGGAGGTCGCCCGCCTGGTCGACGGCCGCGCCGCCTTGGTGGAGGAGGGGCTCGCCGCTCTGGCCTGCGGGGCGTTCCACATCCGGTCCGGTGGCCGCGTCTACTTCAACACCACCCCGCTCGGGCGGGCGGTCACGGGCACCCTGCTGGTGCGCGCCATGCTCGAGGACGGCGTGCAGATCTGGGGCGACGGTTCCACGTTCAAGGGCAACGACATCGAGCGGTTCTACCGCTACGGCCTGCTCGCCAACCCCGCCCTGCGCATCTACAAGCCCTGGTTGGACGCCGACTTCGTCAACGAGCTCGGCGGCCGCAAGGAGATGTCCGAGTGGCTGACCGAGCGCGGTCTGCCCTACCGGGACAGCACGGAGAAGGCCTACTCCACCGACGCCAACATCTGGGGCGCCACGCACGAGGCCAAGTCCCTCGAACACCTCGACACGGGTGTCGAGATCGTCGACCCCATCATGGGCGTGCGGTTCTGGGACCCCGAGGTCGAGATCCCCGCCGAGGACGTCACCATCGCCTTCGAGCAGGGGCGTCCGGTGAGCCTCAACGGCAAGTCCTTCCCCTCCGCCGTCGACCTGGTTCTGGAGGCCAACGCCATCGGCGGGCGCCACGGCCTGGGTATGTCCGACCAGATCGAGAACCGCATCATCGAGGCCAAGAGCCGCGGCATCTACGAGGCCCCGGGCATGGCGCTCCTGCACGCGGCCTACGAACGGCTGGTCAACGCGATCCACAACGAGGACACCCTCGCGGCCTACCACAGTGAGGGACGGCGGCTCGGCCGGCTCATGTACGAGGGCCGCTGGCTGGAGCCGCAGGCCCTGATGCTGCGCGAGTCGCTGCAGCGCTGGGTGGGCACCGCGGTGACCGGCGAGGTGACCCTGCGACTGCGGCGGGGCGAGGACTACTCGATCCTCGACACCAGCGGCCCCGCGTTCAGCTACCACCCGGACAAGCTGTCCATGGAGCGCACCGAGGACTCCGCGTTCGGCCCGGTCGACCGCATCGGCCAGCTCACCATGCGCAACCTCGACATCGCCGACTCCCGCGCCAAGCTGGAGGAGTACGCCAGCATCGGCATGGTCGGCGAGGGCGCCCACCCCACGACCATCGGCGCGGCCCAGGCCGCCTCGACCGGCCTGATCGGCGCGATGCCCGAGGGCGGCGCCGAGACGATCGCCTCCCGCGGCGAGGGCTCCGGCGACGGCGACCTGCTCGACCACGCCGCCATCGAGTCCGGCAACGACTGAGCCCCACCGGCCCGCGCCTCGCGGTCCGCCCCCGACCGGAACCCCCGGGCGGGGGCGGACCGCGACGTCGTCACAGGGCTCCGGCCCGCTGCGGGGTCCCGGCTCCGTCGGCCTCTCCCGACACGGCCGGTGGGGCCGCGTACCGGCCGGTCCGGATGAAGGCCACACAGAGCACCGTGAAGACGGCGAGCGTCGTCAGACTCAGGACCGTCAGCAGGGGTGTGAAGGGCACGAACAGCAGCGTGCTCACCAGTTCGCTCCCGATCAGCACGAACAGGATCATCCGGATCGTGAACGGCGTGAGCCGCGTACAGATCCACGCGCCCAGCGGCGCGCCGACCGCGACGACGGGCGAGGCCGCCACCCAGTAGCCGACCACCGCCCCGGTGAAGTCCCCGATGACGAACACGTGCGTGGCGAACGCGGCGAGCGAGACCACGGTCATCATGATCACGGTCGTGGGCGTGCTCACCTTCTCCGAGACACGGAACAGCAGCACCAGGAGGAGGAACATCACGCAGTTCTCGCCCACGCCCGCCACACCGCTGAGCAGTCCGCCCGCGAACCCGGTGCCGACCACCAGGGCCCGTTCCCGGGCGGTCCACTCGGGGATGACCGGGTTCCTCCGGTACCCGCGTTGGAACAGCTGGAGCAGGAGCGCGACGGCGAGCGCCACGAGCAGCATCGTGAACAGCACGCGGACCATCGGGAGCGGCACCAGGGGCGCCAGGTACACGGCGCTGACGACCACGCCGACCACGCCCGCGGCCGAACCGTAGACCACCACGCGCCTCTCGATGGGCACCCGGCACGCCAGGATGGAGATCGACGCCGCGGTCATGCCGACCGACTGGATCGCGAACGTGAAGACGCGGGCCTCGTCGGCGGGGACACCGAGCAGCTTGGTCATGACCGGGAAGGAGACCGCGCCGCCGCCCTCACTGGTCCCGCCGCCGATGAGCGAACCGAACACCATCGTGAGCGCCACTGGCCAGTTGGCCTGGAGGGCGTCGAGGAACCGCGGTCCCCACACCAGCGCCCACACCAGCCACACGCAGGCGGCCAGCGCGGAGTTGACGACGACGACCTTCGGAATTCTCGTTCCCGCCGGATGTTGTGTGGTGCGCATGGACCCTTCTCACCGTTCCTGGGACAGGGCGCTGGCGACTCTACCGACGCCCTCTCGGGCCCCGAGTCTCCTCGCGTGCGCGGGTCCGTGCCGGGCGGGATCAGACGGTCGCGTGCAGTGCGAGTCCGAAGACCCCGGCCACCCACGTCCACAGCAGGCAGAACCCCGCGTGGGCGAGGGTGCGCGGCGGGTCCCCCCGCCACAGGGCGGGGGAGAAGTAGGCGAACTGGAACAGCCAGCGCAGGGACCAGAACACGGTCTCCGCGACGAGCAGCGCGCGTGCCAGGGGACCCCCGGCCAACAGCTCCGGGGCCAGCAGCAGCGGCAGCGCGCCCAGGAGCACGCAGGTCAGGCCGATGAAGAAGAAGTGCGCCCCCGCCACCTGCCGGGGCAGCGCCGCCATCCGCGCCACCTGCTCGGGCCAGCCGATCAGTCGGGGCAGCACCAGGTGGAACGCGCCGAGAGCCACCAGCACCGCCCCCACCAGGTGCACCTGGCCCTGGAGCGAGAACACCCAGGCGGTCACCGCTCCGGCCCCACCAGGACGAACACCGTGACCAAGCCGCCCAACCGCCGTTCGTGGGCGAGCCGGAGCCCGGTGCCGCGCGCGGCCCGCAACCAGCGGGCGCGCGGCATGAAGTGCCCGGCCCCCGGGCCGTAGACGGCGATGTTGGCCGCGTCGCGGCAGTGCTCGACCAGGACCAGTGCGCCTCCCGGGCGCAGCACCCGCGCCACCTCGCCGAACGCCGCCTCCCGATCCGCCGCCGCGCGCAGCTCGTGCAGCGCGAAGGGGGCGATGACCGTGTCCACGGAGGCGTCCGGGACGGGCAGCGCGTTCGCCGCGCACGCCACCGACCCCGGGCGCGGCGGAACCCTGCGGCGCGCCCGCCGCAGCGACGGCTCCACGACGGGCAGCGTGTGGTACAGGTCGGCGACGGTCTGCCCGCCCCCGGGGTGCAGCGCGCCGATCACCTCGCTCGCCTCGTCCAGACCGGACGAGACCACCAGGTGGTCGCCCGGGTCGGCGGGTCGCCCCGCCCGCGCCAGGTCCGAGGCGAGCCACCCCCAGCCGTGCAGCGGCGACCGGTCGTAGACGACGTGGGAGGCCACCAGGGAGGCGGCGGTCCACCAGGACGCGGCGGCCCCGGCCGTCCACGCCGCCGCGCGGGCGATCCCCCGCAGCCGCGGGGCGACCAGCGCCCCGCCGACGGCCACCGCGCCGCCCGCCAGGTACAGGGGCCAGTTGTAGGCGACCACGTGCCGCGCCCCGGACGGGCGCCGCCGGCGGTCCCCGCGGCGGCTCATCCCCGCCTCCCCGCCGGGGTCATCCGCCGACCCCGGTGCCAGCCGTAGTCGACGTCCGCGACGTGGAAGGCGTTGGCGAGGACGGGCCGGGTCCCCGCGAAGGGGCCGTGGCGGAAGAAGGTCAACCGTTCCACGTCCACCGACACCGGGCGCGGCTCCCAGTTCGTCCGCAACGCCTTGACCACCAGCACGTCGCCGCCGCGCTCGTCATGCTCGAACGTGTGGGGCAGCGGCCCGGCGAAGCGCCGGGCGTCCCGCCACGTAGCGAAGGGGGAGCCCTCGGGCAGCGGTGCGGCCGGTCCGCCCAGGTCGGCGCTGACGCGCAGGTCGGCCCGCCCGTCGGCGGACCGCACCGCGACCTCCCACCGGTCGCCGGTCCGGCGCGTCCCGAGCACGGCGCGTTCGTACCGGTAGCGGGTGAGCAGCGCGCCCACGGCGGCCAGCGCCCGGCTCGACGTCTGACTCCGCAGGATGCGCAGGCCCCGGAGGGTGCGGGGTCCTCCCTCGGTCCTCGCCCGTTCCACCGGCAGTCGCGCGAAGACGCGGTAGCCGGTCATCACCTGGTCCGCACCCGTCCACGCGGGCAGGAAGGCCGGACGCAGGTCCCGGAGGGCCACGGCGGCCACCGCCGCGAAGCCGTACTCGGTTCCGTCCGGCGCGCGGTAGGTGTCCAACTCCAGGCCGGGGGTGAGTAACGGACGCAGGACCCGCGGCGGGAACGCGTAGGTGAGCACCAACGAGTCGGTGAAGTGCGCGCGCATGGGCAGGGGGTGTTCCCGGATCCTCAAGCCGTCCCTCCGACGGTCGTGACGTACAGGCTTCCCCACAGGGGGCAGCGTTCGGCCTCCGCGCGGACGGCGGCCGCGCCTTCCGCCGAACCCACGCTGCGCAGGACGGCGGTCCCGCCCGGCCGTACCGCGCGCTCGACCGCGGCGCGCAGCCGCCGGCGGTAGGCGGGCCCGGGGCCGTCCAGAACGTTGGACAGGGTCACCGCGTCGTAGCTTCCGGCCGGGACCGACTCCAGGTGTTCGGTGATCTCACCGAGCACGAACCGCACTCCGTCGGCGGGGGACGGGCCGTCCGGGGGCGGCTCCGGTGCGCGTCCGGTCAGCAGCGCCGCGAGCAGGGGGTTGTCCGCGTTCGGGTGGCGGGCGACGACGCGGGCGATCCGGGCGCGCAGCTCGGTGTCGAAACGGGCCGGGACCGCGTGGCGCAAGCCCGGGGCCAGGGCCGCGGCGAGCACCCCGACCGGACGCAGGGCCGCCCCCATGAGCAGCCGCAGCCCGGGGCCGTCGAGTCGGGTGCGCCACCACAGGGACTGGATCCGCGGGTCGGCCAGGTCGAGGAAGGCGCGCAGCGCGTCGGGGCGCCAGGACACAAGCGCGGCGGCGGTGGTCCGCCGGGCCGCCGCCAGCATGAGCTCGGCGCTGCCCCGGGCCGCCGGAGCGCCCTCCTCGACACGGGCGCGGGCGTAGGCCAGCTGCACCGGGTTGACGTCGATCGCGGTCACGTCGTACCCCGCGCGGGCCAGCGCGGCGGCGGTGTCCCCGGCCGAGGCCACGCACAGCACACGGGCGGGGGCGGCCGGGAAGACGCGTTCCTCCACGCGCGGGTCCTCGTACATCCGGCCGAACAGCAGACGGGGGCCGCGCCCGGGAAGGGCGAGGACGCGCCCGGCGGACCAGGGGGTGCCGGTCATGACCGGGCCTCGGCGCTTCGCGCCGCGACGACCCAGGCCAGCGCGACGATCGCCAGGTTGGCGGTCAGCATCCGCCCGGGTTCGTCGATGGCGGCGGGGGAGAGGAGCAGCCCGCCGAGGTTGAACACCCCGATGAGCGCCGTCTGGACGGCCGCGGCCGCGTACCGCCGACGACCGGACAGGACCCACAGCCCGATGGCGGCCTCCACCAGACCGATCCCCACCATGAGGGGGGGTGACCAGGGGTTCGGGCAGCAGCGGCAGGTCGGCGATGATCGCCCGGTGGTCGGCGCGGCCCGGCCAGACCTTGCACCACAGGCCCTCGTAGAACCAGACCAGGGACAGAGCCGCGGCGGGGGCGAGGGTGCGCGTCATCCGTGGGGGAGGGGCCATGCGGTCATCAAACCACCCGCTCCGCGCGTGCCGCGTCCGGGGTGGCGGAGCGGCGCTGCCCCGAGTCAGGTCAGACTCACCACATCATTTGACTTACTCCAGAAAACGAGCCAGACTACTGAGCATGCCAACCCCTTCGGATTTCGAGCGAATGCTGCGCGAGTCCGCTCTGCGGGTGACGAGCCCTCGGCTGGCTGTGCTCTCGGCCGTGCACGACAACCCGCACGCGGACACCGAGTCGATCATCGGTGTCGTGCGTGAGAACCTCGGCACGGTGTCCGACCAGGCCGTCTACGACGTGCTCAAAGCACTGACCAGCGTGGGTCTGGTGCGACGCATCCAGCCGCAGGGCTCCGTGGCCCGCTACGAGACCCGGGTCGGGGACAACCATCACCACATCGTGTGCCGGTCATGCGGTGCCATAGCCGACGTCGACTGCGCCGTCGGCCACGCGCCCTGCCTGACCGCCTCCGACGACCACGGTTTCTCGGTCGACGAGGCCGAGGTCGTCTACTGGGGTCTGTGCCCCGACTGCTCGAGCACACACGGTTCGTGAATCATCCTGTTCGCCTCCTCCCAACGTTGGAAGGATCTCCATGTCTGAAAACAACGAAGCCGCCAAGGCTGGCGGTTGCCCGGTCGCGCACGGTCGGGCCCCGCACCCGACCGAGGGCGGCGGCAACCGCGGCTGGTGGCCGAACCGGCTCAACCTGAAGATCCTGGCCAAGAACCCGGCCGTGGCGAACCCGCTCGGTGAGGAGTTCGACTACGCCAAGGCGTTCGAGGCGCTGGACCTGGACGCGGTGAAGGCCGACATCGCCGAGGTCCTCACCACCTCCCAGGACTGGTGGCCGGCCGACTTCGGGCACTACGGCCCGCTCATCATCCGCATGGCGTGGCACAGCGCGGGCACCTACCGCTCGCACGACGGCCGCGGCGGCGGCAGCGCCGGTCAGCAGCGCTTCGCGCCGCTGAACAGCTGGCCGGACAACGTCAACCTGGACAAGGCCCGCCGTCTGCTCTGGCCGGTCAAGAAGAAGTACGGCCAGAACATCTCCTGGGCCGACCTCATGATCCTCGCGGGCAACGTCGCGCTCGAGTCGATGGGCTTCGAGACCTTCGGCTTCGGCGGTGGCCGCGAGGACGTCTGGGAGCCCGACGAGGACGTCTACTGGGGCCCCGAGACCACCTGGCTCGACGACCAGCGCTACACCGGCGACCGTGAGCTGGAGAAGCCGCTGGCCGCCGTCCAGATGGGTCTGATCTACGTCAACCCGGAGGGCCCGAACGGCAACCCGGACCCGATCGCCGCCGCCCGCGACATCCGCGAGACCTTCGGCCGCATGGGCATGAACGACGAGGAGACCGTCGCCCTCATCGCCGGTGGCCACACCTTCGGCAAGACGCACGGCGCCGCCCCGGACAGCAACCTGGAGGCCGACCCCGAGGCAGCCGGCCTGGAGATGCAGGGTCTGGGCTGGAAGAACAACCACGGCACCGGCAAGGGCAACGACACGATCACCTCGGGCCTGGAGGTCACGTGGACCACCACGCCCGCGCAGTGGAGCCACGGCTTCTTCAAGAACCTGTTCGAGTTCGAGTACGAGCTCACCGAGAGCCCGGCCGGCGCCAAGCAGTGGGTCGCCAAGGACGCCGAGGAGATCATCCCCGACGCCCACGAGGCCGGTAAGAAGCACAAGCCGACCATGCTCACCACGGACCTGTCGCTGCGCTTCGACCCGGTCTACGAGCGGATCTCGCGCCGCTTCTACGAGAACCCCGACCAGTTCGCCGACGCGTTCGCCCGCGCCTGGTTCAAGCTGACCCACCGTGACATGGGCCCGAAGGTGCGCTACCTCGGCCCGGAGGTCCCGGAGGAGACGCTGATCTGGCAGGACCCGCTGCCCGCCCGCGAGGGCGAGGTCATCGGCGAGGCGGAGATCGCCACGCTGAAGGCCAAGGTCGCCGAGTCCGGCCTGTCGGTCGCCCAGCTGGTGTCCACGGCGTGGGCCTCGGCGTCGACCTACCGTGACAGCGACAAGCGCGGCGGCGCCAACGGCGCCCGCATCCGCCTGGCGCCGCAGATCGACTGGGAGGTCAACAACCCGACCGAGCTGCGCGAGGTGCTGGGCGCGCTCGAGGAGATCGCCAAGGAGTTCAACGCCTCCTCGGACAGGAAGGTCTCGCTCGCGGACCTGATCGTGCTCGCCGGCGGTGTCGGTGTCGAGATGGCCGCCAAGGCCGCCGGTCAGGAGATCGTCGTGCCCTTCACCCCGGGCCGGGTGGACGCCACGGAGGAGCACACGGACGTCGAGTCGTTCGCCTACCTGGAGCCGGTCGCCGACGGCTTCCGCAACTACTACGGCGAGGGCAACCGCCTCCCGGCCGAGTACCTGCTGCTCGACAAGGCCAACCTGCTCGGCGTGAGCGCGCCCGAGATGACCGTCCTGGTGGGCGGCCTGCGGGTGCTGGGCGCCAACTACGACAACTCCGACCTGGGCGTCCTCACCGACAAGCCGGGCGCGCTGACGAACGACTTCTTCGTCAACCTGCTCGACCTGGGCACCACGTGGCGCCCGACCGGTGAGACCTCCGAGACCTCGCAGACGTTCGAGGCCACGGACGAGTCCGGTGCGGTGAAGTGGACCGGCAGCCGCGTCGACCTGGTGTTCGGCTCCAACTCCGAGCTGCGCGCCCTGGCCGAGGTGTACGCCTCCGACGACGCGAAGGAGAAGTTCGTGGCGGACTTCGTCGCGGCGTGGAACAAGGTGATGAACGCCGACCGGTTCGACCTGGTCTGATGCTCACCCCGGGTGCCTGACGCCCGGTGACGGAGCCGGTCCGGCCGCCCCGGCCGGGCCGGCTTCCGTGGTCGTGCGGGCACGGCGACTCCGGCCAGCAGCGTTCGGAGCGCAGCCACGGGCAGCTCGATCACCGGACCGCCCTCCCGCGCGGTGTCGACGGTCAACCGGATGTCCCCTCCGACGCGTTCGGCGAGGGGGAGGGGTCGTGGCCGAGGCAGACCGGTCCGGGGTCGTCGGGGAGTCCGCACCACTCCCGCCAGGTCTCCAGTCCCGCGCAGCACCCGGGGACCAGCGTGGTGCCGCTCGCGGTGTCGGTGACCCGCAGCCCGCCGGGCGTGACGGGGCCGTCCGAGGTGAGCAGCCCGTGGAGGAATCCGTCAGGCGACTCCTCGGGGCGGGTCGGACGGTCCTCGGAGCTGCCGACGTCGTTGTCGTCGGCGACGCTCATCACGGCCGAGCCGATCCCGGCCGGATCGAGCGCGCCGTCGAGGGGCAGGAAGCCGTAGGGGGCGGAGCCGCCGACCGGCCACAGGGCGAAGCCGTCGGACGGACGGATCTCCAGGACCGGTTCCATGATGATCATCCGCCGATCCTGGCGCACCTGCCGGGGGTCCGTCCACGGGCTCGGCGCTCCCGGGGTTCCGCGCGCGGGTGCGCGTCCGCGTGCCGTCCACAGGCCGTGAACCGTGCGTTGCCCGCGCGCCGCACGCCGGGAGACCATTGATTCGGGGGCGCTGTCATCGGCCCGGCGGCGCCGTGTGCCCCGACCCGCGGCCCCACCACCCTCAACCCCCACCTCCGGCGCCCGTATCCCGACCCCCCACCACCACCCGCCTCCCGCCTTCCCGCCCCGCTCCCCACCTCGCGTTCCCCCACCCGGACGGACCGCCGTGAGCCCGTCCGGCACGAATCTCCGCGCACGGCGGGAAACCCGCACCGAGCCCACCGCGTCCTAGAACACGGCGCCGGTACCCCATCCACCCGCGTACGGGTCCACCACCCCCTTCCCCCGGCGCCCGGGGTGGCGGGACCGAGGAAAGAGACGCCCCGTGATCTTCAAGCGCATGCTCGCCAGCGTCGGCATCGGCGGTGCCACGGTGGAGACCACCCTGGACGAGGAGACCGTCACCCCGGGCGGCACCGTCACCGGCACGATCAAGGTCACCGGCGGCAACGTCGCCCAGACCGTGGAGGGCATCAGCGTCGGACTGCGCGCCACCGTGGAGAAGGAGTACGAGTACGAGGACTCCGAGGGCGAGGAGCAGCCGGGCGAGTACACCATCGACGTGGTCGTCGCCGAGCAGGTCGTCAGCGACGAGGCGTTCGAGCTGGAGCCCGAGCAGGAGTTCGAGGTCGCCTTCGAGCTGACCATTCCCATGGAGGCGCCCATCACCGCGGTGGACGGCCACCACTTCCTGGAGGGGGTGGGGCTCAACACGCGCCTGCACGTGGACAACGCCCTGGACCGCAAGGACGTGGACCCGCTGCTCATCGAGCCGCTCCCCGCCCAGGTCGCGGTCCTGGCGGCCCTGCACGCGCTGGGCTTCGAGCTCAAGGACGTCGACCTGGAGAAGGCCGAGATCCCCGGCACCCGCCAGAAGCTGCCCTTCTACCAGGAGTTCGAGTACACCGGCGCCGGGCAGTACGAGGGCCTGGAGTCGCTCGAACTGACCTTCCTCACCGACGAGGAGGGGATGGACGTGGTGCTGGAGCTGGACAAGAAGCCCGGCGTCCTGTTCGGCGAGGGCGGCGACACGCTCCTGCGCCTGAGCATCGAGCACGAGTCCACCGACCCGGAGGCGATCGCGGGCACCCTCCACGAGTGGATCGACGCGATCGCCGGTGAGCGCGGCCTGTTCTGACGGTGCGGTCCGCGACCGGACGGCGGGTCCGCCCCTCCGGCCCGCCGTCCCGTTGACGTGGACCGGTGAGCGCGCCCCTCCACCCCGTGGAGAGCGTCAGGTACTGGGTGCCCGACCTCGACACCGCCCACCAGGACCGCGCCGCCGACCTGCTCCAGTACGTGCTGGAGCCGCTGGCCAAGCTCCCCGTGGCCGCCGACGCCCGCACCCTCGCCGTCTCCGGCGACGCCGCCCCGTACACGGCCGGGCGGGTCGCCCACGGCCGGCCGGTCCACCTGCCGGGCGCCGCCGGGGACCGGTGGTCCGCGCACGACCGCGCGATCCTCGTCGGCGCCCTGGCGGTCCTCGGCGGGTCGGCGGCCACGGTCGGCGTGCTCGTCTGCCCCGCCCTCGCGGGCGCCGCCTTCGCGGCGGTCGCCGTCCTGTCGCTGTCGTCCACCGGCCGCGGACCGGCGACCCCCGTGCCCATGACCCTCGCTGGGGTGGCGCTCACCGCGGTGTTCGGCGGCGTCACGACGGCCGTCCGGTGGGGTGAGGACAACATGAGCGGCACCCTGCTGACGCCGCTCGGCTTCACCTGGTCGGAGCAGGAGAACGCCACCGTCGCCGACGAGGCGGAGCCTGAGGCCGTCGTCTCGAACGAGCGGCTCGGGTCGGTCGTGGGCGACGCGGCCGTCCTGTTCGTCGACTCGAACCTGCGCGGCGAGGTCAACGCGTTCATGGCGGACCTCCTCCAGGCGACCACCCTGTACCAGGAGCTCCCCGCGGTCCGGAACGGGCGCGACTACCTCGCGGGGAAGAACACCGTCGCGGGCTACACCGACGCCAACCACACCCTCGACCGCGTCGAGGAGGCCCTCCAGGGCATGCGGGAGGACTGAACCCCCGAGGGAGGGTCGCGCCGGGAGGGGTGGCAGGATCTCAGATGTGCGCCACGCCCCTCCCGGACCGGCCCTCGCCGCCCTGGGCGCCCTGCTGGACCGGTCCCTCACCCAGATCGCCGACGCCGCCTCCGCCCCCGTGTTCGACCGCCGGACGGTCAGGACCGCGGCCGACGTGTGGGACAACGGCACCCTCCCCCTGTTCCGGGCGGCGACGGGCCCGTCCGGGAACGAGCGGGAACGGCGTGCCCGGGCGGTCCTGGAGTGGATGGCGCGGCTGGGGCCCGAACGCCGCGCGTGGATGGTGGAGCAGGGCGCGGCCGCCGGACACCGGATCGACGCGCTGCTCGGCCCCGAGCGGCGGCCGGGACCCGCCCGCCGGGTCGGCGCGCTGTTCCCGCTCCGCCGCGGCGGTCTGTCGGAGCGCCCCGCGCCGTGGGGGGACCTGGCGGGTTCCACCTGTGGAGCGGCGACCTTCGCGGCCTGGGCCATGATCCGGATGCGCTCGGCCCGCCACCCCCGGGAGGCCGCCGGGTTTCCCCTGGCGGCGTGCTGTCGCGCCCTGGAGGGGGCCGGACGGGACATCCTGTCGGCGGGCGCCCTCCCGGGACGGCGGCGGGAGGCCGCCTTCCGTTCCCTGACGGCCGACTGGCTCCGCCGCGGCGGAGCCGAGCTGGGGCCTCACCGGGAGCGTCTCCTCCGGGGCTTCCCGGACGCCGGGGAGCTGGTCCTGCGCGAGGTGGGCGACGGGCCGTGAGACGACGCCGCGGCGACGACGTCGACGATCACCGGTCCCACCCGCAGGAGGCGTCCGGTCATGGTGGGGGCTCCCTTTCCGTCGTCCGATCGCGCGGTCGTCCCGCGGCCACCGGCTCAGAGGCTCTCGCGCCGCCGCTGGAGCCCGTCGAGGATCAGGTCGAGCCCGACCCCGAACTCCTCGGAGTAGGCGTAGCCGGGCTTGAGGGCCCGGTCGACGATCATCTCGCTGAGGTGGGGGAACTCGTCGCGGGGGAGTCGTTCCAGCATGGCGCCCGCCACGTCCTCGAGATCGGCCGACGAGGTGAAGGGCAGGCTGAGCTCCTGGAGCGTGAACCCGTACACGTAGCTGTCCAGCACCGAGAGCGCGTGCGCGGCGCCGGAGATCGAGAAGCCGCCCGCGCGTAGGCAGCCGATGACCGCGTCGTGGTGGCGCAGGGTCGCGTGGCCGGGGCTGGTCCGGGAGTCCATCAGGCTGATCGCCCACGGGTGACGGGTCAGCGCGTCGCGCAGCGAGGAGGCGCGCCGTCGCATCGCGGTCCGCCAGTCGACGTCGTCCGGTGGGAGTTCGACCTCACCGAAGACGAGGTCGACCATGCCGTCGAGGATCGCCTCCTTGTTGCGGAAGTGGTGGTACAGCGACATGGCCTCGACGCCGAGCCGTTTGGCGAGGCCGCGCATGCTCGGCGCGCCGGTGCCGGACTCGTCCGCCAGCGCGACCGCCGTGCGGATCACCGCCTCCCTGCTGAGCGGGTCGCGGCGGGGTGTGTCGGCGGGCTCCGTGGTCACGGGTCCTCCTGTCTGGGATACGCGGACTCTTGACAACCTTACACTGCAAGGCATATACCTTACGGCGTAAGACAGGCGGTGGCGGACGAGGGAGAGGGCCGTGGAACCGATCAGCAGGGACGGAACCGGGAAACCGGGCACGGGGAAGAGGATGTGCGTCGTCGGCGCCTCCGGGAAGCTCGGCCGCCACATGGTGCGGCACGCGCTGGACCGCGGGTACGAGGTCGTGGGGGTCTGCCGCGAGCAGAGCGTGGACAAGCTCGCCGAGTTCGAGGGGCGGATCACGGTGCTCCCCGGCATGACCGACGACCGCGAGGTCATCGCGCGGGCGGTGGACGGGTGCGACGCCGTGCTCACGGTGCTGGTGCCGTGGGGGGTGCACCACTACGCCTCCGGAACGGCCCAGGCCGTGCTCGACCACGCGCCCCCGGGCGCGCGCCTGGTGTTCTCCTGCGGCTGGCACATCACCCGCGACGGCAAGGACGTCTACACCCGGCGGTTCAGGCTGTACGCGGCCGTGTTCGGTCGGCTGGCCAAGCTCGCCCGTGTCGTCGACGTGGACGACCAGGTGGCGGCGTGCCGGCGGGTCTTCGCCAGCGACACCCGGTGGACGGTCGTGCGCGGCAGCGACCTGGAGGAGGGCGACAGCCAGGGGCTGCCGGTGTGGAGTCGGCACGTGGGCGATCCCGTCCTCGCGAGCAACCTGACCCGCCGCGTGGACTACGCCCGCTTCATGGTCGAGGCGGTGGAGAACGACGACCTCGTCCACGAGGCGCCGGCCATCGTCGGCCGGCTGACCCCGTCGGCCCTCGCTCACGCCGGCGGCCCGGCGTGAGCGCCCGTCGGCCGCCAGCGCCGGGCCCGACCGCCCGGCTCCGCGCACCAGGAGAGGACCACACCGTGACCGCACCGAAGACGCTCGCGCGGGCCGCGGGTGCCCTGTACCTGCTCGTCGCCGTGTTCACCATCTTCGCCGGAGTGGTGAACACGCGGATCGTCGATCCGGGGGACGCCGGGGCCACCGCCGACAACATCGACGCCTCGGCCACCCTGTTCCGTGTCGGGCTCGTCAGCGAACTGGTGGGGGCCACCGCCTTCCTACTGACCGCCATGACCCTGTACCTGCTGCTCAGGCGCGTCAACCAGCTGGTCGCCGCCGCGATGGTCACCATCGTCGCGGTCAGCGTCGCGATGCAGAGCCTGAACCTGCTCAACCAGAACGCGGCGCTGAGGGTCGCCACCGACCAGGGCCACGCCGACGCTCTCGGCCCGGCCGCCTCCGACCAGCTCACCCTGCTGTTCACCGGGATGCAGCACGACGGGTACCTGATCGCGCAGACGTACTTCGGTCTGTGGCTGCTGCCGCTGGGCTACCTGGTCGTCAGGTCCGGCTACTTCCCCAAGGCGCTGGGCGTCCTGTTGGTGATCGGTTGCTGCGGCCACCTCACGGACGTGTTCGCGCGCCTCCTCGCCCCCGAGTTCGGCGCGGACATCTCAGCGTTCGCCATGACCCCCGCGGCGATCGCGGAACTCTCGTTCATCGCGTGGCTGCTGATCAGAGCCGTGCCGGACCCCGACATCGGCACGCGGTCCCCCGCCGCGGCCCGCCCCGGCGTCTGACCGCTCGTCCGACCCGGCCCGCGCGACCGGTGTGCCGGAGCGCGGAACGCCGAGCGGGCGCGGACCCCCTCCGCGCAGGCGGCGCGTGAGGTGTTCTCGTGCCCACCGGGCCTCCTGATCACCGAGCCTCCTGGAGGCGGAAAGGCCGGGACTCGCCCTCCGAGTCCGGGGACCCGATGTCCGGGTACCCGGTGGCGGAGGCGCCGGATCGGCGGCACCTCATGATCGACGGACACAGGGATCCGAACACCTCACCGGCCCTCACCCGGGCGATCGGGGAGCTCTGCCCCGTGGTCTACAGGCTGGGGTTCGCCGTCAGGCGGGACCTCGGGCGCGACGACGTCGTCACCGCCGCAGAACGAGGAGCCGCCCGATCCCGCGCCACGGACTCCGGCTCGGCTCGAAGGGCCCCTGGTGTCAGACTCCGTGCGTGGAGAGGCAGAAGGGGTGGCCCGCCGGGTCCAGCAGCACCCGCCACACATCGGGCCGCGGCTGGAACGGGGCCGCCACGGCGCCCAGGGCCAGCATCCGGTCCTGCGCGGCGTCCAGGTCCTCGACACCCAGTTCGATGTGCGCCTGTTTCTGCTGGGCGGGGTCGGGCCAGGTCGGGGGCCGGTAGTCGGTCTGCCGGACGAACCCCAGCCCAGGGGCGTCCGCCCGGCCGAGCAGGACGAAGTCGTCGCTGGAGAACAGCACGGGCAGGTCGAGGGCGTCGCGATAGAAGCGGGCGAGCTCGGCCGGGTCCGGGCAGTCGAAGTCGACGGAGAGGAATCGGATCACGGGGGTGGACGGGGTATCTCCTGTGCTCATGGTGGGACGGTAGAGGGCGACCCGGACAGGTACTGTCCTGGTCTTCCCCCACACCGGGTGACCGTGACGCATGCCACTTCTCGACTGCTGCGACTGGTGTCGCTGTTGTCCACACGACCGGTCCGGACCTGCGGTGAACTGGCCGAACACATGTCGGTCACCGAGCGGACGGTCCGGCGTGACATCGCTCGGCTACGGGATCTGGGCTACGGCATCGAATCCGCCCCGGGGCCCTGGGGCGGCTACCGGCTCAGCCCCGGCACCCGGTTGCCCCCGCTGGTTCTGGACGACGAGGAGGCTCTGGCCGTGGCCGTCGGCCTGCGGTCGGCCGCGCTCAGCGGGGCCCTGGGCGCTGACCAAGCCGCGTTGTCGGCCCTTCTGAAGCTCCGACAGGCCCTGCCGAGGCGGCTGGCCGGCCGACTGGGCGAACTCGACGCCACCCTGGCGCACACCCCGCGGTCCGAGGAGCCGCAGATCAGCCCGGACAGGCTGCTGGAACTGGCGACAGCGTGCCGCGGCGGGACGCGTACCGAGCTGTCGTACCGGGACCACGCGGGGCGTTCGACCATCCGGTACGTCGATCCGTACCGCCTCGTCCACACGGGCCTTCGCTGGTACTTCGTCGCCCGCGACGTCGGCCGGGGCCAGTGGCGTACGTTCCGGGCCGACCGTGTGACGGGGACGCGGATCACCGCCGAGCCGGTCGACCTGGTCGATCCGCCGGATGCCGCGTCGCTGGTCTCCCGGGGCATCGCGAGCGTCGTGTACCCGGTGTATGCGACGGTTCGGCTCCCGCTTCCCCTGGACCGGGCCCTGGCCGTGGTCCCGTCCACGATCGGCGCGCACGCCCCCGACGGTCCCGGTGCCACGGTGGTCGAGATCGGCGGCAACGACGTGGAACAGCTCGTCGACTACCTGCTCGGCCTCGGCACACCTTTCAGGGTGCTCTCCACCGACGCCGTGCGTGAGGCACTGCTCCGCCGCGCCCGGGGGCTGATCGAAGCCAACCAGTGAGGTCGGTGGGTCTTCCACGCCGCCGTGTCCCCGGTCTCGGTCCGTCTCCGGCCCCAACCGTGATCAGGTCGTCCCGTCAGGTCTGCCGCAGTGTGGGGTCGCGGCCTCGCGCTCCTCCCGCGATCTGTGCGGATGAACCGCGTTCCGGCGGACTCCGGCGCGGGGTGGGGCGGCTCAGGGCGCAGACCGGGGCACAGCCCTGGGGATATGCTCCGGCGGGTGTCGGGGAGGTGGCCCCCGATGGCGCCTCACGGGGTCCACGGGCCGGAGGCCACCTTCCATCGCACGGTGCGGTGCGGTCGATGGGAAACAGTCGCCCGTTCATCCTCGCTCCCCGCCCGACAGATGCGAGAACCCCCATCACATCCTGAACGGAACGCTCTGGGCGGAACTCAGTCGGAGGACAGCCGCAGCAGGCGTTCGGCGACCTGGACAAGATCGGCGCCGCTTACGTCAGGTGCTGTGAAGACGTCACCGTGTCGGCCTTCCAACCGCTCACACCAACCGGCGAGACAGCCGGCGCGTTTGGCGCCGTGACAGTCCCAGGCGTGTACCGCGACCAGCGCCATGTCGCCGGGTGATGTTCCGAGTTCGCTGGCCGCCACCCGGTAGACGGACGGCGCGGGTTTCCAAGTGCCGGCCTTCTCCGCGGTGATCACCTGGTCCACGTGGTGCGCCAGGCCCGCTCGTTCCAGGCAGAGCGCCGTGTTCTCCGCGCTGCCGACGGTCAGGCAGCCGATCCGCAGCCCGGCTTCGGAGAGCCGACGCAGCGCCGGTTCGGCGTCGGGATACGCGGGCAGTCGGCCGAACCCCTCCAGCACGTAGCCGATCTCGTCCTCGGAGGCGGTGTGTCCGGTGTCGGTGCGCAACGCCTGCCGTGCCACCGACTCGAACGATCCGAAATCCCCGGCAAGGGTCAACGCCATCGAGTCGCGCTGGAAACGCATGAACCACGGCTCCAACAGCTGAGCGGGCTGACCGATCTCCTCCAACCGCGTGCGGAGCGGAGCCAGGTTCACCAGGGTTTCGAGCACATCGAAAGCAACGGCGCTCGGGCGAGCGACCATGGGGCCTCCCTCGGTTCGTGTATTCCCGCCGCACCCGACACAAGTGTGTCGTGCTGATGCCCGGATCGCGCGCCACGTCGGCCACGCCGCGCCCTGCTCCGACCAGGTTCAGGACCTCGCGGCGGAACTCGGCGGGGCATCCACGACGTCCCGCGACGCCTCCTTGAGGTCATGTGGTCCCAGGATCCAGGAATCCGACTCCGAAAAACGCGGGACACACCACCAGCCTCCAATGAACCCGGCACGAGACGTCATTCGTCTTGGGAGGGCGGCGGGGCTGACGAGGAGCAGTCTCCACCGTGGGGGTTCGTCGGAGCCGATGGGGAAGGAGCCCGTGAAGGCGGCTCCCGGTGCGCTCAGGCGGGTGACGAGCACGAAGACGTCAGTGCCGGGTCCCCTCCTGAGCACGTCCTCCTGGGTGAACCTTCGACGGGGGTCACGGTTCCATCGCGGTCACCGCGTAGCCGGGCACGGACGGCCACCTGACGGTCAGCACCACCGACTCCTCCTCCGCGACCCAGGAGTGGTCGGTTCCGTGTCCCCACACGATGTAGTCGCCCTGCTGCTGGAGGACGACGTCGCGGTGGGGAAGCTGGACGCGGAAACGTCCGCTGATGAGGACCAGGAGAGCGGTGCGCCGCTCACCCGTCACCCACTGTGCCCTGGTGTCTCCGCGTGGGTGGACGCCCCACTTGATCTCCACGTCCTCGCTGTGGCGGGGGTCGCCTGAGTCCTTGAAGTGTCCGAGGAGCCACCCTCGGTCCAGGGCCGCGTCCTTGCCCGCGTTGCCTACGTACACGCCATCGTTCACACCGCCGGACGGTAGCAGCCGTCCCAGACAGCGGGTGTCGATCGGGGTCGCGGAGGACCAGGGGGCGGCGACGCAACGGTGGGGGTGTGCGGGACCGGCGAGCACACCAGGAGCGGGAAGGCGCCTCCGACCGCAGGTCATGCGGAGTGCAGATCCAGCGTGACCGGGGGTTTCCCCGTTCCCGGGTGCGTCGTCCAATCGGATGAAAGGTCTGCTCCAGGGTGAGCGGATGGTCGAACCTCATGTGCGGCCTCTCCGTCGTGCTGCCTGAGGCCGTGTGGTGCCTCCCGGTGTCGTGTCAGTGCGGAACTGAAGGGCGCAAACAGAGTATGAACGGCCGGTTGGTGGCGTCCGATGGCACCTTGCGAGGTGCTTGCCGTGCAGATATGAACATCAGCCCTGGCGGGGGCGTCGGAGAATCGCGGTCCGGTGGAAATGGCAATGTGTGTTCTTAATTCTGGCGAGGGAGGCTCAACGCAACGTCCATCTTTGTCGATGCCGCCGCCGAGGCGGGTGAGGAACTCCCGGAAGTCGGACGTCAGGTCCACGTTCAGTGGCTCTTCCCTGACCGGTGAGGGGTGCCCCTCGGGGGGCAGCAGGGTGATCAGATCGTCCACAGACGCCATCGTGTACTCCTCTGCGTGGGGAACGGTCTCACCGCTATCCGTCAGTTCATCCTGGATGACGGCGCCGGCGCTCTTGGCCGCGCGCCCGTCCGCGAGACCTCGTCAGCCGCGCCTGGTGCCCCTGCCGGGCGCAGCATCCCCGTCGGGGACGAAGCGTGTTGCCGCTGGGAGCAGGTTGACCCTCGACGTCGACCCGCCGCTGGCCATGGGCGATACGGGGTACTGGTTCTGCTCCTGCGTCAGGCGGGGTTGCTGTGGGGCGCCGGTCTCACCTCACCCTGACAGGTGGGGGCGAACTCACGGTGTGCGTGGCGGTGGGGCGTCGGTTGTCTTGGGGGTGGTGTAGCAAAGATCGGGGCCGGCCGGGTCCGTTGGGTACTCCTGGGAGGTTCGTCAGTGAGCGGAAAGCGGTCGTTGGAGCTCTTCCGGTTCTCCGATATCGGGCAGAGCGTGGCCGTCGTGGTCGAGTGCGGTGATTCCTGGACGGTGGGAGCAGCGGAACCACAGCGCTATCATCCCGCCCTCCTCGTGGTGGAGAGCGATTTCGTCAGCGGCCGTCTCCAACTGGCGCTCTCGGACGGGGACCTGGACGACTGGGAGCGCTGCCTGGACGCGCTCGATGCCGAGGAGCGGGTCGAGTGGCCCCCGGGCGACCGCACCCCTTGGCTGGAAGTGGTGCCCGACGATCCGGTGGAGATGACCGTGCACGACATGCCCTCGACACAGATCGCGGTGCGCGTGCCGATCGGTTTCACGGATGAGTGGGTGGAGGAGAACCGGGCGCGGCTGGAACGGGTCCGCAAGGCCGTTGAGCTGTGAGCGGCCACGGTCCTGATTGGGGAGTCGATGGTATGAGCGCTTCTCCGGCCCCTCGTGCCGATGGGGGTCCTCCCTCCCCCACGTGGGTGGAGTCACTGGGCGGTCCGTTGGTCGTCGTCCCCGTGTCGGCACTGGCCGCATGGGGCGGCGGTACGACGACCGGGGTCCTCATGGGAGGGGATGTCCCCGACGACTACGACCGGGCCTGTGCGGTGGACGGCCTGGCTGGGGTGCTCCCCGTGGGCGACGGCGGCGGGCAGGCGCTGGTCCTGGGCGAGGAGCCCGACACCAGTTGCTACCTGCCCGAACACCGGGCCTTCCTGCGCTGGCTCGCCGCTGACTCCGAATCCGACCTGAGGAGCGCGGCTGAGGATGTGCTGGCCGATCCGGCCGCGAGGTGGGACGAGTGCGGCACCTGGGTGACGGACGGTCCGGCCGTGCTCATGGACGCCGCTGTGCCGGGAGCGGAGCTGAACGAGGTGTACCCCGATGGAGGGGTACCTGAGCAGGCACCCGTGTCCTTGCCGCCCGGCCGGTGGCGGGTGCGGGCGACCCAGGCGTGGGCGGACCCGGACACCTGTGTCGGGTTGGTCCGGCTCCTGCCCGCTGGTGCCTGAGAGGTCCGACGAGGCTCGAGGCGGGTCGGGACACGACCCGGTCAGCGAGCATGTCGGCACTCCACCCTTGCGGTGACCGACCGCACTCGTCCTGCCGTTGGGCGCCACCCCCACCGACCGTGAGCAGGACGAGGGTCACACGGGTGATGTCACGCGGGGCGTGTCACGCACCGGTACCCCGTTGAACAGGGTGAACGGCGACGGCGGCTCAGTCGGGCCACGCGGCCGGAGGGGCTCGACTCGGATTCTGCGCGGTGTTCCGGCGGTCACATCTTTCATAACGTTCTCATCACGTGCGCGTGAGATGCTTCCGTGGTGTCAGTCGTCGCTTTGACCTGCGTGGGTCAGGATTTGAAGATTGCTTTTAATGTGCCTTGAATCCCTTGTGCCTGTTTTGTGTTTTTGTGTTGTTATTGTTACGTTTTGTTGAGTCTCTAGCTTCCCGTTCCGTTTGGATCTCTGTTCCCCCAGCTAGGACCCAACGCATATGACATCCCCTGCCCATGCTCCGGTGCGGGTGAGCGCTCTCCTGGCCGCCACGGCCCTCGTGCTGGTCGCGCTCGCCCCGCCCCAGGCCGACGCGGACACCTGCCAGGGCGGCGTCGACTCCGACTTCGACGGCGACGGTGTGGCCGACCTGGTGATCGGTGACCCCGACGCCGAGGTCGGCGGCGCCTCCAGGGCCGGTCGCATCACCGTGGCCTACGGAGCGGGCGGGGCCGACCTGCTCGAACGCGGAACCGGTGGCATACCCGGGAGTCCGGCTGAGGGAGACCGCTTCGGCGAGGTGCTCGACACCTTCGACCACGACGGCGACGGCTGCTCCGACCTGCTCGTGGGACTGCCCTACGAGCGGGTCGACGACCTGGACGAGGCAGGCGCGGTCATGCTCGTCCACGGATCACCGCAGGGACTCGGCACGGGAGCCGCCACCCAACTCTGGGACCAGGACACCTCCGGGTTCGGTGGCGCACCGGAAGCCGGGGACTGGTTCGGGCACGCGGTGGCCGCGGGCAACGCCGCCGACGGAACTCCCTACGCCGTGATCGGCGTCCCCGGTGAGAGCATCGGCGACATCGACGACGCCGGATACGTCCACTACCTGCGCGGAGACCTCACCGACTCCGTCCACCAGGACACCGACGGCGTGGGCGGCGCGGCTGAGCGCAATGACCGCCTCGGGTTCGACGTCTCCGCGAGCGACACCCTCATCGCCGTCGGGAGCCCCGGTGAGGCCATCGGTGCCGAGGAGTTCGCCGGCAGCGTGCTCCTGTTCAACCACGAGCAGGCGAGCGCCGGACTCGACTACGTCGGGTCCCTCCACCAGAACTCGGACCTGCCCGGCGGGGTCAGCGGCAGCTCGGAGGCCGGCGACCGCACCGGGACCTCCGTCCACGCTCTCGACTACCGCACCGCGGACGGCGACACCGAGACCATGATCGCGGTCGGCTCCCCCGGCGAGGACCTGGGTGAGGGGGAAACCGACGTCGGCGGAGCGCACGTCTTCAGCGCCGAGGCGGACGGAACCCGGCGGCAGATCTGGGCCGTCGGCCGCAATTCCGGTGGTATGGACCTGGCCCAGAGTTCCGACTTCCTCGGGCAGCACGTCCGCCTCGTGGACACCACCCCCGGCCAGAACGCCACCGACACCTCGATCAAACTCGTCGCGGGCACCCCCGGGCACACCGTCGGCGCAGAACACGCCGCGGGTTTGGTGCAGATCTTCCATCCCCTCACCGAAGCCGTCACCGACCGGACCGACCTGGACCGCTCCGGCCACGAAGCCCTGGGCGCTCCCGTCGCGGGCGGGTACTTCGGCATGTCCTTCCACACCACCGCCGATGACCTCTATCTGGCGACCCCGTTCGACCCGGGTGATCCCGGGGCCGTGTACGCCACCTCCTGGGCCGCCCTGGACGGTGGTGCGCCCGAATGGCGTACCTGGCGCCCCGGCCAGGACGGTCTGCCCGAAGGCGGCCGTGCCTTCGGCGCCGCGCTGAGCTGACCCGAACACCGTTTCCCCCGCTCCCCGACTGCCCGTAAGGACTCCCCCGTGCACACCCACGGCGCTCCCGAACACGCGCGTGTCCGTGCCCTGCTGCGCCGCACCGCGGCCGCCCTCTCGGCCACCGCTCTGGTCACCGCCCTGGCCGTCGCGCTGCCGGTCACCGGTACCCCCTCCGGCGACGGTGCGGCGTACGCCGAGGATGGACCGACCGCGGCGACCGAGGCCGAGGCCCTGCGCCAGGCGGCCGGGTCGGGGGAGCGGGTCGAGGTCACCGACCTGCGCCAGGAGCGCCGGACCGTCTACGCCCAACCGGACGGCAGCTTCACCGCCGTCGAGCACCTCAACCCGGTCCGCGTGCTGAGCGAAGGAGCGTGGGTCGATCCGGACCCCACCCTCGTCCGCCACGACGACGGCACCATCACCCCCCGGGCCTCAACGGTCGGGCTGAGCATCTCCCCGGGCGGTGAGGGGCCACTGGCCACCCTCACCCGGGCCGGGAAGGAGCTGTCCGTCGACTGGCCCACCGCCCTCCCCGAACCCGAACTCGACGGTCCCCGTGCCCGCTACACCTCGGTCCTGCCCGACGTGGACCTGGTGGTACGGGCCGATGTCGACGGCTTCTCCCACGTTCTGGTCGTGCACACACCCGAGGCGGCGGCCAGCCCCGAACTGGCCGAGCTGCGACTGGCCACCGAGGCCACCGGTCTGGAGATCACCGTCGCGGAGCGGGGACTGGCCGCGGTGGACACCGGGGCCGGGGGGAACGTGTTCGAGGCCCCCGAGCCGCTGATGTGGGACTCCGGTGACCAGGGGGAGGCCGGTCAGAGCTCGGACGGAGCCGCCGGTCCGGAGGGCTCCCAGACCGAGGAGGGGCCGACGGAATCGTCCCGGATCGCCCCCCTCGCAGCCGAGGAACCGGAGGGAACCGCCGAGCCTGAGGGCGCTCGGCCCGAGGACGGACCGCTGGAGTCCTCCCGGGTCGCCACCGTGAGCACCGACGTCGAGGACGGCGACATCGTCCTGCGCCCGGACCAGGAGATGGCCTCCGCCGAGGACACCGCCTACCCGATCTACATCGACCCCGTGTGGAAGACCTCCACCCTCTCGGCCTGGGCCATGGTCTCCTCCGGCTATCCGGGGACCTCCTACTGGAAGTTCTCCGGCAACGACCACGAGGGCGTCGGCCGCTGCCCGCAGTTGTACGGCGACCCCTTCCACTGCAACGGCACGGGCGTCAAGCGGCTCTTCTACCGCATCCCCACCGGCGCCTACGCCGACAAGCAGATCCTGTCCGCCGAACTGGCGGTGACGCTGCGCCACACCTACAACTCCACCGCCTACCCCGTGCGCGCCTACCGCACCGGCGGGTTCAACAGCTCCACCACCTGGAACAACCAGCCCTCCTGGTCCAAACGGCAGGACACCAGGAGCCCCTCCGACCCGACGGCCTCCTGCACCCCCACCAACCAGAACGTGCGCTTCGACGTTTCCGAAGCGGTCGGCAGGGCCGCCGACAACGGCTACTCCTCCACGTCCTTCGGCCTGCGCGCGGGTGACGAGTCCACCGCCGTCCAGTGGAAGCGCTTCTGCGACAACGCCCAACTCGAGGTGCGCTACAACACGGTGCCCGACATCCCCGACCAGTCCTGGATGGGGATGTCTCCGGGAGGCGCCTGCGTCTACGGGACCGACCGCCCCTACGTCGACCAGCCGCCGCGCCTGACGGCGTACCTGTCCGACGGTGACGAGTTCAGCTCCTCCACCGAGAAGCTCAAGGCCCAGTTCCGTGTGTTCTGGACCGACCAGAACGGCGAGGAACAGGAGCGCACCCACACCACCTCGGAGAAGGCGTCCGGCTCCTTCTTCCACTACCAGGTGCCCGACGACATCCCGGAGAACACCACCGTCGGGTGGATCGTGCGTGCCTCCGACGGACACGCCTGGGGACCGTGGAGCTGGACGGGCGCGCAGACCCGATGCGAGTTCGTCTACGACTCCACCGCCCCCGGCGAACCCGAGATCACCTCGGACGACTTCCCCGCCGACGACGCCTGGCACGACGGCGTGGGCGTCTACGGCGACTTCACCTTCTCCTCGCCCTCCGACGACGTGGTCGAATACCGCTACGGCGTCAACGAGGACCCCTCCGCCGCCAACACGCTGCCCGCCGACGCCGACGGTACGGCGACCCTCACCTGGAGCCCGTGGCACGAGGGGCCGCACAGCCTCTACGTCGAGGCGGTCGACCGGGCGGGCAAGGTCAGCAGCCGGGCCAACCACCTGTTCCTCGTCGACGGAGGCAGGCCCGCGGTCGGCCAGTGGAGCATGGGCGACGACGCGGGTTCCGACGGCGCCGCCGACGCGGCCGAGGGCGGTCGCACCGCCGTCGCCGGTGCCGGGGTCACCTTCGGGGAGGAGGGACCCGGCGGAGACGGCAGCCGCGCCGCCGCCCTGGACGGTACGGAGGGGGCCTACCTCACCCCCGACGCGCGGCTGGTCGACACCACCGGCCTGTTCTCGGTCTCGGCCTGGGTCCGCCTGGACGACCTGAGCCGCGACCAGGTGGTCGTCTCCCAGGACGGCACCGGCGAGCCCGGGTTCACCCTCGGCTACGACGCCTCCGACCAGGCATGGCGTGTCGCCTTCCCCGACGCGGACATGGACGCCCTCGGCGGGTGGGGGATCTCCGCGGAGGCGACGGTCACCGAGGGCCAGTGGGCGCACCTGGCCTTCGCCCACGACAGCCACACCGACACCGTCCGCTTCTACGTCAACGGCTCCCCGGAGGGAACCGTCGAGCGCGAAACCGTCTGGTCCGCCCCCGGTGCACTCCAGATCGGCCGCTCGACCACCCGCAGCGGCTACGACCGTTTCCTGCGCGGCGCCGTGGCCGACGTGCGTGTCTTCGACCGCATCGTCAGCGGATACGAGTTCGACCGGCTCCGGATGCTCCCGGTCGACCGACGGTCCTACTGGCCGTTCAACGCGGCCGTGGACGGCACCAGCCCCGAGGCCGACGGTCGGGACCCGATGGTCCTCAACGGAGACGCGGCCATCCACGAGTCCGACCCCTGGGGAGGCGACAGCGCCCTGATGGGCCAGGGTCACCTACGGCTCGACGGTGACGGCGACTCGGCGGGCGCCTTCATGGACGCGCCCCTGGCAGGCAGTTTCACCATCAGCGCCCGGGCCCGCCTGGCGGCGGCCGCCCCCGAGGAGTCGATGACGGTCCTCTCCCAGACCGCCTACAACACCCTCATCGACCTCCGGTACAACGCCGCGAGCGGACGGTGGGAGGCCGTCCTGTCCGACGCGGACACACCCGAAGCCGACCCCACCGTGCTCGAGGCGTCCGACGTCGCCCCGAGCCACGAGAACCGGGGCGACCACCTCCTGCTGGTCTTCGACGCCTTCGCCCAGGAGGTGCGCTTCTACGTGAACGGCACGCACGCCGTCACCCGCGGCTTCCACCCGCTGTGGCCCACCCCGCAGGACCTGGCCGAGGACCCGAACGCCCCGTGGGTCCTGCTCAACGTCGGCCGGGCCAAGGCCGACTCCTACTCGTGGCGCCAGTACTTCTCCGGCGCGGTCGACGACGTCCGCGTCTACGCCGGAGCCGCCGACGAGACCCTCATCTCCGCCCTCAGCCGGACCACCGAGAACCCGGAGCTGTGATCGGCATGCCCCCGCACCGCGACACCGACGCCCCCACCGACGAGGCGGACCAGCCCAAAGCCACCAGGACACGGCTGCGCAAGGGCGTGCTCGCCACCACCGCCGCCCTCATGTCGGTGGTGGTGACCGTCACGCTCGCTGTGGTCCTGCCCCGGCTGCCCGACTGGATGGGCGACGACTCCGTCCCCGACACCCAGGAACTGGCCGACCCCGTCACCGGCGCCACCGGTGAGGTCGAACCCCGCGAGATGGGCGAGGAACTGGCCGACGCCGCCGGAGGAGAACCCCGGGCGTCCTGGCCCTCCCAGGACAGCGCCACCGTCCCGATCGGTGACACCGCCGGGCGCGACGGCATGACGACGGTCGGCGGTCTGCCGGTGCAGGTCGTCGCCGAAGGGGCCGAGGGCACCGCGGAGGTCGAGGTGGTGGGAGCCGAACCCGCAGCCAGAGCGGGCGCCCACGGGCTCGCACTGCGAGTGACCGCGCCCGAGGGCGCGGAAGTGCACGTGGACCCCTCGGACTTCGCCGACGCCTTCGGCGGTTCCTACGGGAACCGGCTGGCCCTGTGGCCCATGCCGGACTGTTTCCTCACCACACCGGCGGAACCCGAGTGCCACACGCCGCTGGAGTTGTCCCCGGTCACCACCGACAGCCCCGACACGGTGGCCGCCACGCTCACCCCGCAGCGGGGAGACGGCCCGGAGGCGGACGAGGCCCGCGCCCCAGGCGTCCCGGCCGCCCCGCCCGCCGAACCGGTGACCGTGTCCACGGGCGTCTTCGCCCTGGCCGCGTCCACCTCCTCCTCCGGCGGTGACTACGGGGCCACCGCCCTCCAACCCTCCTCCACATGGACGGTGTCCACCTCCTCGGGCGCCTTCACCTGGTCCTACCCGCTGGAGTCGGTGCCGGTCCCCTCCAGCCTCCAGCCGAAACTGTCGCTCGACTACTCCTCCCAGTCCGTGGACGGGCGCACCAGCGCCACCAACAACCAGGGCTCCTGGATCGGTGAGGGCTTCTCCTACGAGCCCGGCTACATCGAACGCGCCTACAAGGCCTGCACCGACGACGGCCACGACGCCAAGGGCGACCAGTGCTGGGCCACCGAGAACGCCACCCTGATGCTCAACGGCACCTCGGGGAAGCTGATCAAGGACGACGACACCGGCCAGTGGCGACTGGAGTCGGACGACAACTCCAGGATCGAACGCCTCACCGGAGCCGAGAACGGCGACGACGACGGCGAGTACTGGCGGGTCACCACCACCGACGGCACCCGCTACTACTTCGGCCGCAACCGCCTGCCCGGCTACGGCAGCGGCGACGAGACCACCGACTCGGTCTGGACCGTCCCCGTCTTCGGCGACGACGCCGGTGAACCCTGCCACGACTCCACGTTCGCCGACTCCTGGTGCCAGCAGGGCTGGCGCTGGAACCTCGACTACGTCGAGGACGCCCACGGCAACGTGATGACCTACTTCTACGCCAAGGAGACCAACCACTACGCCCTCAACGGCGAGACCGACACCAACGGCACCGCCTACACCCGCGGCGGCTACCTCACCCGCATCGACTACGGACAGCGCGCGGGCGAGGTCTACGACGGCGACGCCCCGGCACGCGTCGTCTTCGACACCACCGAACGCTGCCTGCCCGACGACGACTTCGACTGCGCCGCCGACAAGCTGACCGAGGACAACGCCCGGCACTGGCCGGACGTCCCCTACGACCTGGCCTGTGAGGAGGGCACCGACTGCGGTTGGACCCAGACCTCGCCCTCCTTCTGGACCCGCAAGCGTCTGGAACAGGTCCGCACCCAGTACAGGACCGACGACGGATACCAGACCGTCGACTCCTGGGAACTGACCCACCTGTTCACCGACAACGGCGACGGTTCGCGCACCCTGTGGCTGTCGGAGATCACCCGCACCGGGCACGACGGGGACGAACAGCAGGCCCTGCCGCCGGTCCAACTCGACGGTCAGCAACTGCCCAACCGGGTCGACGACCCCGACGACAACATCCAGCCGTTGGTCCGGTTCCGCCTGTCCAGGATCTTCACCGAGACCGGCGGACAGATCGACGTCAACTACGCGGGCGGAACGTGCTCGCACGACGACCTGCCCGCGGAGGGTGAGCAGACCGGGCGCTGCTACCCGGTCAAGTGGAACCCGCCGGGTGCCGAGGACCCGATCACCGACTGGTTCCACAAGTACGTGGTCGAAGAGGTCATCGAGTCCGACCTCACCGGCAAGGCGCCCGACCAGTACACCCGGTACGAGTACGTCGGCGACGCGGGGTGGCGCCACACCGAACCCGACGGCATCACCGAGGACGAGTACCAGACCTGGAACCAGTGGCGGGGCTACGAGACCGTCCGGGTACGCACCGGCGACGGCCAGACCATGCCCACCCGCACGGACCACACCTACCTGCGCGGACTGGACGGCGGGGAGGAACCCGGCGGAGGCACCGCCTCGGTGACGGTGACCGACTCCACCGGCACCGAGTACACCGACCACGACGAGCTCGCCGGGCACGAGCTGGAGACGATCACCTACGACGGCGAGGACGTCGTCACCAAGTCGATCTCCGAGCCCTGGCGGCACGTCACCGCCACCCGCACCGAGGACTGGGGCACCGACCACGCGGCCTACACCGCCACCGACACCGAACGCGGCTACACCGCGCTGTCGGACGGGTCGTGGATGGAGACCGAACGCGTCACCGCCTTCGACACCGACACCGGGCGCGCCGAACGCGTCGAGGACCGCGGGGACACCTCCACACCCGACGACGACACGTGCACGCGCACCACCTACGCCGACAACGCCGACGCGCACATCTACACGCTCATCGCACGGGTGGAGAGCGTCGCGGTCGCCTGCTCGCGGGAGTCCGGACCCGACGACCTGATCTCCGACGTGCGCCGCCACTACGACGGCGGCGGCTACGGCGACGCGCCCACCCGGGGCGACATCACCGTCATGGAGGAGTTCGACGGCCGCGACGCCGACGGCGACCCCGTCTACAGCACCGTCAAGGGCTTCTCCTACGACGAGTACGGCCAGGTCACCCAGATCACCGACGCCGAGGGCCTGGTCACCCAGACCACCGACCACACCTACACCCACGGTCTGGTCACCGAGGTCACCGCCACCAACGCCCTGGACCACACCCAGGTCACCCACATCGACCCGGCGCGGGGCTCGGTCCACGCCGAGGTGGACGCCAACGGCCGACGCACCGACATCGGCCACGACCCCCTGGGCAGGGTCACCGCCGTCTGGCTGCCGAACCGGCCCAAGAGCCAGGGGATGACCCCCAACGTCAAGTACGACTACACCATCGCCGAGGACGCACCCGTCTCGGTCGCCACCCACAGCATCCGCAACGACGGCTCCTACGCGACCTCCTACGAGATCCTCGACGGCTTCCTGCGCACGCGGCAGACCCAGGCGCCCGGGCCGGACGGCGGCCGCCTGGTCACCGACACCTTCTACAACGGCATCGGTGAGGTCGCCAAGACCAACGACCCCTACTACGCCACCGGGGCTCCCGCTCCCGGCCTGCTCGTCGTCCGTGACGGCGACGTCCAGGGCCAGACCGTCTACACCTACGACGGCGCCGAACGGCCCGTGGCCACCATCCGTCGCGTCGCGGGTGAGGAGAAGTGGCGGACCACCGCCGTCCACGAGGGCGACCGCGTCCACGTCACCCCGCCGGAAGGGGGCGTGCCGGTCACCGTCATCCGGGACGCCCGTGGCCAACGGGTGGAACAGCGCCAGTACACCGGGGACGCCCCCGAGGGCGACCACGTCTCCACCACCTACTCCTACACCCCCGGTGGTCAGCTCTCCACGATGACCACCCCGGCCGGCGACGAGTGGCGCTACGAGTACGACCACAAGGGGCGCCGAGTGGCGGTGCACAGCCCCGACACCGGCACCACCACCAGCACCTACGACCACCTCGACCAACTCGTCTCGACCACGGACGCCGACGGCCGGACCGTCTCCTACGTCTACGACGACCTCGGCCGCATGGTGGAGAGCTGGGAGGGCGAGCCGGAGCAGGGCACCAAGCTCACCTCGTACCAGTACGACACCAAGTACAAGGGCGAGCTGTTCATCCAGACCCGGCACACCGACCAGGGCGACTTCCGTATCGGCCTCGTCGGGCAGGACGAGCTGTACCGGCCCACCAACATCCTCTACGGCATCCCCGCCTCACAGGGAGACCTCGCGGGCGACTACGAGTTCTCCGTCAGCTACAACCCCGACGGCACCGTCCAGGGGACGGGCATGCCCGCCGCCGGCGGCCTGCCCGCCGAGTCACTGACCATCGGCTACGACGACCTGCTCCGCCCCACCACGTTGGACGGGGCCGGCTCCTACGTCACCCGGACCGACTACACCCAGGCCGGACTGCCCCTCCAGATCGAGCTGAACCCGGGCACCGGCCCCAAGGCGTGGATCACCAACAGCTATGAGAAGGGCACCCAGCGCCTGATCGGCACCCGCGTCGACCGCCAGGGTGCTGCGGCGCCCCTGCTGGACACCGGGTACCACTACGACGCCTCCGGCAACGTCGTCGCCATCACCGACGCGCCCAACGGCGGTCAGCAGGAGACCCAGTGCTTCACCTACGACGGGCTGCTCCAGCTCACCGAGGCGTGGACGCTACCGCAGGGCGACCCGACCGGGTGCGACGCCGAGCCCACCGCCCAGTCAGTGGGCGGTCCCGGCGCCTACTGGCACTCCTACACCTACGACGCGGCGGGCAACCGGATCAGCGAGGTCCGGCACGACACCACCGGCAACGGCGGTGACGTCACCCGCGACTACACCTACCCGCAGGGGGAGGGGCCCCAGCCCAACACCCTGCGCGAGGTCGTGGAACGGACGGCCCAGGGCGACACCCTGGCGACCTTCGACTACGACGCCTCGGGCAACACCACCGTCCGCGACATCGCCGGGGAACGCCAGGAACTGGACTGGACGGCCGAGGGCAGGCTGGACACGGTCACCAACGACGTGGGCGAGACCTCCTACGTCTACACCCCCTCGGGCGACCGGCTGGTGCGCTCCACCCCCTACGAGGACGTCCTGTACCTGCCGGGCATGGAGGTGCGCTCGGACAAGTTCACCGGAGAGGTGAAGGCCACCCGCTACTACGAGCACGCCGGTCGGACCGTGGCGCTGCGCACCCCCGACCAGGTGCACATGCTCGCCGCCGACCACCAGGGCACCGGACAGGTGTCCATGAACGCCGACAACGAGCAGATGGTCCGCCGCTACATGACGCCCTTCGGCGAGGAGCGCGGCGGAGATGGTTGGGCCTGGCCCGACGACAAGCGCTTCCTCGGCAAGACCCTGGACACCTCCACCGGGCTGGTCCTGGTCGGCGCGCGCGAGTACGACGCCGCGTTGGGCCGCTTCCTGTCCGCGGACCCGGTGCTGGACACCTCCGACCCGCTGCAGCTCAACGGCTACGCCTACGCCAACAACAGCCCGGTGACCTTCTCCGACCCCACGGGTCTGTGGCTGAGCAAGGCGTGGGACAAGGTCAAGTCCGGCGCCAGCAGGGTCGGCAGCGCCGTGCGGTCCGGCTACAACTCCGCCAAGGACTGGGCCAGCAGGAACAAGAACACCATCATCTCGGTGGGTGTGGGCACGGCCGTGGGCGTGGGCTGCACGGCCCTGACTGGCGGAGCCGGAGTGGTCGGCTGTGCCGCGCTGGGCGGCGCCGTGGGCGGCCTGGTCCAGTACGGGCTGGACACCCCGCGCAACGACTGGACGTGGTCGGGTGCGGCCACCTCGGTGGTCACCGGCGCCATCGGCGGCGCCGTGGGCGGCGCGGCCGGTGCCGCGCTGGGCAGCGCGGCCAGTGCCGGGGCCCGGTGGGCCGGTCAGCGGTTCGGCGGATCGGTCGCGAGCCGGTTCTCGTCCTGGTTCGGTGGGGCGGGATCGCGGTCGGGGGCCGCGACGTCGGGCCGTGCTCCGGTGCAGCCGCGTACACCCGCTCCGGTGCGGACCACACCGCGCACGACGCCGACGACGTCGGCGCCGCGTACGACCCCGGCCACCTCGGGGGCGCGTGGCACCTGCAACAGCTTCGCGCCCGGTACGGGTGTGCTGATGGCCGACGGGTCGACCAAGCCGATCGAGGAGGTCGAGGTCGGCGACCGGGTGCTGGCCACCGACCCCGAGGCCGGTGAGCAGGGGACGCGGACGGTCGCGGCGACGATCGTCGGCCAGGGCGCCAAGACACTGGTCGAGATCACCGTGGACCCGACCACCGAACGCGAGGCGCCGCCCGAGGGCGAGTCGGCCGGTTCCGACAGCGCCTCGGAGGTTCCCGGTCCGGTGGCGGTCGGAGAGGTGGTGATCGCGACCGAGGGGCACCCGTTCTGGGTTCCGGAGCTGAACGCCTGGGTCGAGGCGATCGACCTGGCGCCGGGGATGTGGCTGCAGACCTCGGCCGGTACGTGGGTGCAGGTCTCCGCGGTGGAGGTCGCCACCCAGCCCGCCACGGTCCACAACCTGACGGTCGCGGACCTGCACACGTACCATGTGGCGGCGGGGGAGCTCGACCTCCTCAACCACAACTGCAATCCCCGGACCAATTACATGGAGCCGGGGGATCCCTTTGCTGCCAACCATGCCAGGACGAAGCCCATGGAAGGTTTTCATGATGTAGTGATCCATGGGACACCGAACTCCGTTTCCAGTGCCCCAATGGGCAGGCAGTTCGGCCATCGTGAGCTCGCGAACAGGCTCATGCGTGATCCTTCGTATCCCGGAGGTGACATCCGTTTGTGCGCCTGCTCGACCGGTTCTCCCGACGGTTCGTTCGCGCAGAATCTCGCGAACAAGCTCGGAGTCAATGTCATGGCTCCTGTGGATACGCTTTGGGCAGGTCGTCATGGCACTCTCTTCGTTGGTCCGACCAGCGCCAAGAAGAGTCTGTCGCCTGATTTGTGGAGATTGTTCAGTCCGGGGGTGATGCCTTGATGGGGGTAGAGAAGATTGGTTTCTTTCGGGAGCTTTCGCACGGTGATGATCGCGGGGAAAGTCTGAAGTCTCATGTGTCGAAAGGCGACGAAACTCGGAAAGGGAAAATCGCGGAATATCTGGACCGAGGTTCGGTTGTCGCGGCATCGACCCAGGTGCTGTTTGACGTACTGGATGAGAAATGCCCTGCGATCTGCTCTCTGTCGGTTCTCACCGATGGGGTCTGGCTGTGGCCTTCTGATTTGTCTTACTACGTTCGTGAATACAATGTTCGACTCCCTGATCGCTTTGTTCGTCATGCCGAATCCACAGGTTGGGCGCCCATGATTCCCAGCGAGGAAGAGCTGGATGAGATAGAAGAGGATTTTATGGGCTCATCTCACTGAGAGCTCATCTCAAAAGCCGTCGGTGTGCTTGGCCAAGTGCTTGTAGCAGATGAGGATGCAGGCGATGCCGAGCATGGCCAGGAAGTTGGAGGCCTTGCGCTCCCAGCGCACGTTCAACCTGCGGTAGGAGCCCAGCCAGGCGATCGAGCGCTCGATCTTGTACCGGTGGCGGCCCAGCCGCTGGGAGGACTCGATGCCGGGCCGGGCGAGGCGCACGCCGATCCCGCGTTCGCGCAGCCAGCGGCGCCGGTCACGGGAGTGGTAGTCCTTGTCTCCGTGAAGCTTGGCTGGGCGGCGCCTCCTGGGACCTCGCCGTGAGCGCACCGTGGGGATGCCCCGCGCCAGGGGTTGGAGTGCTTCACCGTCGTTGACGTTGGCCGCGGAGATCGCGCAGGTCAACGGTAGTCCCTGGTTGTCGCACACAAGGTGGGGCTTGGAGCCGGGTTTACCCCGGTCGGTGGGGTTTGGCCCTGTCTTCTCCCCCTCTCTTGGCGCGGATCGACTGGGAGTCGACCGTGGAGCGGGACCAGTCCAGTAGGGCGCGTCTGCCCAGTTCGTCCAGGACTGCTTGGTGGATGCGGGGCCACAGGCCGGTCTCGGTCCAGGTCTGGAACCAGCGGTGGGCGGTGGCCCGGGTGACGCCGAAGAGGCCGTCGGCCTTCTCCCAGGAGCAGCCCGAGGCCTGGACGAACAGCACCGTGGTCAGCACCGCTCTCTGGTCCGCGCGGGGGCGGCCGGTCTTCGGTGGTGGGGGCAGCAGGGGCTGGACGATCTCCCAGAGCCCGTCGGGCAACACATCGCTCACAGCACATGATCATGCCAGGCTCAGAGTCGCCTCGCAGGACTTTTGAGATGAGCTCTTAATTCGACAGTTTCAGACTTGAGGAGATATACATTCGGAAACCCAGTTGAAGAAGGAAAAATGGAAGAGGTGAGAAATATATCGGACGATAAGCTCCTTCAGATAGTCAACCATCACGAGAGAAACAGAGACAGAGACCCACTTGGAATTGCAGTCGATCTCGATCGCGGGGAAAGGGGTGTAATTGAAAATGGAAATCACCGGAGCTACCAGCTGATGATTAGGGCGAAGCGGGGCGACGGATTGATTCAATGGGACACTCCGATCAAGATTAACTACTTCTGATGCGAGATGAATGGGGATTTTTCCCTGAGATTGTAACCGGCGAGCCCATCTTGGGAAACGTAAAGACAGCACCCAAAGGGCTTTTTTTGGAGTTGTGTCGGAGTGCCTGGCCCAGAGGAAAGGGGCCTCGGGGTAGAGTAGCATTCGTTGATCGACTGCCTGATACATCTTCGGCTTACCTTTATGCTTACTTTAAAAAAAGGGAGTGGCGATGTTATCGAACGGTGTCTCTTATTTCTTTTGGTGATGGCTTTCGATGGTTTTATCTAGATGTTGATTATGGAGTATTCTCTCGGCTTGAAGATGCTAGTGTCTCCGACCTGCAAGCCCTTGTTTCAAGAATTGATGACGCATTCGATTGGGATCTGGATGCGATCGAATATTCTGCGGTGAGTGGTTTTCTTCAAGAAACATCCCCCAGTCGAGCGGCCGCCGCTTCGGCGTGTCGGGTGGTTTTTAGAAGAGTTCCTGGGCGTTGACGCAGAGTCTGGATGTCTTTCTCTTTGGCGGTGAAGACAGGGCTGCGTCGTGGCGAGGTCTTGGGCTTGCGGTGGCCGGACGTTGATCTGGTCAAGGGCGTGGTGTGTGGGGTGCGTCAGCTCCAGCCCAACCGCAGGGCTGTTTCATTCTCGGTGAGTGGTGACGTTCGCACTGGTCAGAGAAGACCGATCACGTCCAGCGGGCGGGTGAACGCCTCATACGACACCCACCGGATCGCGTCGGGCACCGTGTCCTGCCCCAACCGGTCCAGGAACACCAGGGCGACCGCTCGCAGCGCGGCCAGGTTGTCGGGAACGTGCCCGGAGCGGACCTTGCAGGCGCCCTCACCCAAAGTGACGTCCTTGACGTGATGCCAGGCCTCGATGCCCCAATGTCTCCGCACCAGCGCACCGATCCGGGCTACGTCCGCCTGACCGACCTCCAGCGAGGTCACCGCATACGCGCAGGTCCACGACACTTCCCCGGTGCGCACATTCTTCACGTGACGGCGCACGCGTACCGCCTGGACCGCGTGCGGGAAACCGGTCCGTCCGGCGAGGTCGATGGCCTTGACGGTGCGGGTCTCGGCTCGCCCGTGGCCGCGGTCCCGGGTGGTGCCCAAGGTGGGGGCTTGAGTCCAGGGCAGGGCTTTGACCTGGTCGAATAACGTCTTCTGGTTGCGTTTGACGGTCAACACATAGTCGGCGTGCAACTCCTCCACCAAGTACGAGGCGGTGTCGGTCCGGGTGTGCAGGGCATCGGCGGTGACCACGGCGTCGGCCAGGTCCACACCGTCCAGCAGGACGGCCAGGGCGTCGATCTCGCTGGTGTCAGCGGGGACCCGTACCTGCGCGGCCAGGTGCCGGTCGGGGGTCAGGGCGGCGAGCAGGTGCACCGCCGTCTCGGTGGACGTGGCCGATCCGCGCAGGGTCTTGCCGTCCACCGCCACCACCTCGAGGGTCTCGGGCTTGGCCAGGGCGGTCAGGGTCTCGGGGGCCAGGGCGAGCAGGACGCGGCGGGTGGTCGCCGGGGACGGAGCGGTGCGCGTTCCCAGGGCGGGGCAGGTGATCCGGCAGCCCAGCCGGGCCAGGGTGTGTTGCGGTGCGGCGTCGGCCCACTGGCCGATCGCCCGCAGGTGGCGGGCTCCGGCGAGCATCGCGGACAGGGCGCAGAGCAGGACGCTGGCCAGGCTGTGGCGGCGTCCTCGCGGTGAGCGGGGATCGTCCAGGGCCGCGAGTTTGCCGAGAAGGTCGACAGGGGCGACCGTGGGCGTGGCAGACCGGGGGCGCAACGGAGTCCCTTGGAAATCAGAGATGTGAGAGTCCCTGATCTTCTAGCGGGCTCCGTTGCTCGTTGGTGGGGGCTTCGACCGGATCGCTACAGGGCTGTGATCAGCGCTGATGCACCACGACCCCGACTTTGAAACAGCCCTGCTTGTCGCCCAGGCCGAGCAGACCTGAGGCGGCGATGCGCTCGGCGATTCTCCATACCCGTGCGGCTCTGACATCGTGCACCGATCCCAACCGCGAGTGCGAGGTCCAGAGGGGTTCACCATCCGGGCCGCGACGACCTGGATGTTCATGCCGTGCTGCCGGTGCTTACCGGAGTAGAACGGGCGGTCGGCTCCCACACGGTCGCAGGCGATCAGGGCGGGCGTCGACGATGACGTAGGCCCACCCGTGACGTCGTGCGCGGCCTGGGCCGCACCACCACCTACAAGCTCCTGCGCCAAGGCGCCTTCCCGGTACCCGCGCATCGTGCGGGCAGGGCGTGAGTGGTTCCGACGGCGGGGGTGTTGGCCCACCTCGGCCTGGATGCTGCCTTCCTCGACCGCGGTGGGTGCGGGCGGTGTGGTGGGCGCGAGGACGACAACACGAAAGTGAGGCCGTGAATGGCTTCTCAGGACGGGTCGGTGTTCAAACGCTGCGGATGCCGCCGCGAGGCCACCAGCAAGCTGTTGGGGGCGAAGTGCCCGAAGCTGCGCCGTGAGGACGGGGCGTGGAACCCCCGCCACGGCGAGTGGGCCTTCCAACTCGAACTCCCCCGCACGACTGAGGGGAAGCGCCGCCAGGCGCGGCGGGGCGGGTTGGCTTCCCAGGAGCAGGCCCAGGCCCAGCTCGATCACCTCAAGGCGCTGATGCGGCTGGCCGAGGACGAGCCCGAGATCGAGGTTCAGGTCGCCGACCTGATCCAGCAGGCGCTCAAGGCCCGCCGCCCGCTCCCGGAGACGGTCGAGGTCAAACGCCGCATCGGGGTCGGGGTGCGCACACGGGAGAAGGTCCCGACCGTCGCCCAATGGTTGAAGGAGTGGTTGGATGGCAAACCCGACCTGGCACCCAAGACCCGGGCTTCCTATGAGGACCACATCCGCAACCACCTCGCCCCGCACCTGGGGGCCACACGTCTGGACAAGTTGACGTCGTGGCAGGTGGAGGAGATGTTCGCCGCGATCGAGGAGAACAACCAGCGCATCCTGGAGTGCCGCGAGTCCGACGACGCGAAGGTGCGGGCGTCCGTTCGTGGGCAGCGGGTGATCTCGCTGTCGACCAAGCACCGCATCCGCGCGACCCTTCGGAGTGCGTTCTCCGAAGCGGTGCGACGCCCGGACCTGCCGGTGGCCGTGAACATCGCCTCCCACGCCCGACTGCCGTCGTGCCCGCGCAGCAAGCCGTTGGTGTGGACGGCTGAGCGGGTGCGTCAGTGGCAGGTGGGTGGGGTGGTGCCGGGGGAGGTGATGGTGTGGACCCCGGAGCAGACCATCACCTTCCTGACCCACGCGAAGAAGTACCGGTGGTTGTTCCCGATGTTCCACCTGATCGCCGTCAAGGGGCTCCGGCAGGGTGAGGCGGTCGGGTTGCCCTGGTCCAACACCCGGTTGACCGACGGTCAGGTTGACATCCGCACCCAGGTGGTGACCCTCGGGTGGAAGACGATCACGACCATCCCGAAGAGCGCGGCCGGACGGAGGACGATCACTCTGGACTCCGGCACGGTGCGGGTGTTGCGTTCGTGGAAGCGGTTCCAGAACGAGGCTCGCCTGCAGGCGGGGCAGGGGTGGGCGGATTCGGGGTTGGTGTTCACCCAGCCTGACGGGACCGGGTGGCATCCGGGGGTGGTGACCCGCTGGTTCAACCGGATCGTGCGTGCGGCGGGGCTCCCGCCGATCCACCTGCACGGGCTCCGTCATGGGGCCGCCTCCCTCGCCCTGGCGGCGGGGGCGGACGTGAAGGTGGTCTCCACCGAGCTGGGCCACGCGACCACCCATTTCACGCAGGACACCTACCAGACGGTGTTCCCCGAGGTCGCCAGGGCGGCGGCCGAAGCGACGGCGGCGATGCTCAAACCCGCGAGGGCGTAGTAGCGGGGTAGCCGGACCTGTGAGCACACCAGGAGCGAGAAGTCGCCCCACACCCCGGGTCAGGCGGGAGACTCACCCGTACTGGCCTGGGGTTTCCTCGTTCCCGGGGGCGCCATCCGATCGGATCAAAGGTCTCCTTTAGGGTGAGCGGATGGTCGAACCTGATATGCGACCTCCTCAGGAGGCGTTCGCTGCGTACACGATCGAGATCGGTGCCGAGCCGCTGGAGTGGCCGTCGCGGAACTCGGTGGGTGGCTGGCCCTTCCTCGATGAGGGGCAGGAGTGGCCGGAGTGCTTCTGCGGCGAGCGGCTGGTGCTGTTCTTCCAACTGGATCTCCCCCAGGATCTGGGGCCCTTCGGTGGTGACCACCTGCTGGTCTTCCATTGCCGCGCGCACAACGAGGTCGCTGACCCCGAACTGTCCGATGACGGTCGGTTGGCACCCCGGTACTGGGATGATCCAAACGAGTCGTTCTGGCGCGTGCTACTTCAGCGCCGCGCAGTGCGGCCTTCGGCAGAGTCCGAACCGTCCCTGCGCGCTCGGCCACTGACGCTGCGGCCCTTCACAGACACCCTCAACGAGCGGGGGAAGGGAGCCCAGATCTTCAAGGTGGGCGGTACGCCGTCCTGGGCGCAGGACCCCAAGCACTACCAATGCGCGTGCGGTGCCGAGCTGGTGTATGTGTGCCAGGTGCCGGAGGATATGGGGTTCGCTGTTGTTCCGGGACAGCCGGAGCAGCCCGACAGCGGCGCGGAGGGCCACTATGACCTGTTTCTGGGGAACGAGGTCTACCTGTTGGCCTGCCCGGAGCACTGTGATCCGGCGGTGGTCTGGCCGGTGAACCAGAACTGAGCCCCACCGGATCAAAGGTCCAGTTGGATAGCGGTATTGCTTGCATCCGGTTCTACTCGATTGTTTTTCGCTAGGTGGTGTAACTTAGGAGGTCGGTTCCTTCAAAGTAGGTACACCTCCTTCTCGTGGTCCGCTATTGGATACGAGAATTTGCTACTTCGATAAGAGATTCAAACTCCTCTGCTAGGCTGTAAAAAAACTGATATTTTTGGAGATCAGTTGAGCTCCCATATTCGGACAGAGCCACTTCGGTCGGTATTGGTGCTAGCAGTGGCGAGCAGGGCGCCATCGGGGCTGAAAGCCACCGACCGAACCCGACTTCCGTAGTCGTCCAGACTAGTGATGAGGTCACCGCTTTCAGTGTCCCAGAGTCGAGTAGTGCCGTCTGTGCTGCCGGTGGCGAGTGTAGCGCTGTCGGGGCTGAAAGCCACCGCTGATACGGCTTCGTCGTGTCCAGTGATGGTGGTGATCGGTTCTCCGGTGTTGGCGTCCCAGAGTCGGGCGGTGCCGTCTGCGCTGCTGGTGGCGAGCGCAGTGCCGTCCGGACTGAAAGCCACCGAAACCACGGAGCCGTTATGCCCGGTAAGAGTGGTGATCAGGTCGCCTGTCTCAGTATCCAGCAACTGGGCGACAACGTTGTCAGAAGTGGAACTGCCATACTCCATACCGACGGCGATCGTGGTGCTGTCAGGACTGAAAGCTAACGCATATACGGCTTCGTCGTGTCCAGTGATGGTGGTGATCGGTTCTCCGGTGTTGGCGTCCCAAAGTTGAGCAGTGCCAAATGAATTACCGGTCGCGATTATGAATCCGTCCGGACTGAAAGCCACCGACAATATAGTGTTGTTGCCTGGCATCGATGATTCGTTGCTCGTGATAGTGGTGATGAGTTCGCCGGTGGTGACATCCCAAAGTTCGGCAGTGCTATCGGTGCGGCCGGTGGCGACTGTAGTACTGTCTGGGCTGAACGCCACTGAATACGCGTCTCCGTAGCCTATGCGGGTAATCGAGGTGGGTAGCAGCGCGCTGGATTCAGACGTACTGAACTCATCTGCCTCGGATTTACCCATGCCAGGTTCGCTCGCCCCGGACTCACCGAGGCGCGGGTTGGAGATGTACCACGAGAGCAGGACGACCGCGGCGATGACTGCGGATATCCCGTAGAACCACGATGCCCTGACCTTTCGCTTCCCACGGTGTTGGTCAGGACGTGCCTTTGTTAGGGGGGTGGCCTTCGCGAGGGAGGTCTTCCCAGCGTTCGGAGGAGGGCTTTGGGCTTCGGCGCGTTGCGGGACAGCGTCGCCCTCCCTCTTCGTCTTGGTTGCAGCGGGGGGTGTGACTCGGGGTTCGCGTGGCGCGGGGGAGGACTCTTCCTTGGATCGTGTCGGGATCGGCGGTGTCGGTAGAGGACGGATGGCCGGTTCGGGACGGGACGGTGTGGTGGGCTGAGGCGGTGGCCAGGAGTCGTGAAGGTCGTGGTCTGCGAAGCGGGCGAGGATCTGTTCGGGTGTGGGGCGCTGGGTGGGGTCGTGGTTCCAGCAGGCGGTGATCAGGTCCCGGGTGGCCGGGTCGATGTCGCCGGGGTCGGGTGGTGGGCTGATGAGGCGGCGCAGGGTCTGGGCCATGGTGGCGCCGTTGAAGGGGTTGGTGCCGGTGGCGGCGTAGGCGAGCACGGTGCCCAGGGAGAACAGGTCCGAGGCCGGGCCGACGCGGGAGCCGTCGGTCTGCTCGGGCGACATGTAGGGCAGGGTGCCGAAGATGGCGCCGTGGGTGGTCATGCTGTCGGCGTCCAGGGGGCGGGCGATCCCGAAGTCGATGATGCGGGGGCCGTCGTCGGCCAGGATGATGTTGCCGGGTTTGAGGTCGCGGTGCACCAGGTCACAGGAGTGGACGGCCTTGAGTCCTTCGGCCAGGCCGGTGGCCAGGACGTGCAGGGCGGGCGGGGTGATGGGCCCGTTCTCGCGCACGGCCTCCGTCAACGTGGGTCCGGGGATGTGGGCGGTGGCGATCCACGGGGCGTCGGCGTGGGGGTCGGCGTCGATGATCTGGGCGGTGTGGAAGCCGCCGACGCGGCGGGCGGCCTCGGCCTCGCGGGCGAAGCGTGCGCGGAAGCCGGTTTCGTTGGCGAGTTCGGGGCGGATGACCTTGACGACGAGCTGTCGTCCGGAGGTGGTGCGTGCGAGGTAGACCTGGCCCATGCCGCCGGTACCCAGGCGTGCGGTGAGCTTGTATTCGCTGATGTGTGGGGGGTCGGTGGGGTGAAGGGGTTCCACGGGGGGCTTTCTGCCAGGGGGAGGGCTGGTGGTGGGTGCCCGGTGTGTCAGGTGAAGGACTCGTGGGTTGGTGGACCGGTGGGTGGGGTTGGGGTCTGGTTCTCTGCGGTGTGCTTCGTGCCATCTGATTGTGGCGCGGGAACCCGTGTGGGGTAAGGGGTTTCGGTGGAATCGGCCGTATGCGGCCGGTGGGGCGACAGGGCGCACCCGGGCCCAACGGTGCCCCACGTGGGGTGTCAGGGCGGCTGCGGGGGCGCTGGCGGGCGGACGCGGGGCCGCCCCGGCGGGCGGGGCTGGGCCCGGGCGGCCAGGGTCACGGGATGGCAAAATGCTCCGGGAGGTGGGTGCCCACCTGTACTGGACCTTGCACTGGGGAGCACACGAGGAGCATTTCAGGCCCCGAACGGGGCCTCGCGCCTCGTCTGTTCGACTCGTGCACCCCGTCTGACCTGGGGTTTTGTGGCGCACCCGGCAGGATTCGAACCTGCGACCCCCGGATTAGAAGTCCGACGCTCTATCCACTGAGCTACGGGTGCCTGTTTCAATTGTCGCCCTACGTGTCAGTGCTTTGCCGAGCCGTTACCTGTGGCGCGGGTGGGTCACTGTGGGTGGGGGCCGGGGCGGTGACCTGCGACCGGAGGGCCCGTGTCGTGGTGCCTGTGGCTCCCGAGGAGACATTCTAGGGTATTTGCCTGATCTCGCCCACAGGTGGGCAAAGTCTGACCAACTACGGTCATTCGTAGATGCGTCTCGTTACCACTCGTGCTCCACCAAACCGGGTTCTATGGGCCTCGCGTACCACGTTACCGGTGATTAACCCCCGATGCGGTGCTGCGCCGCTGGCGTTTCGTGAAGTCCGGCGGGGCTGCCCCCGCCCCGGGCGGCCCGGCGGGTCAGAACATCCACCACTGACCCGCGAGGAGCATCATGGACGCCAACGTGACGAGCATCTGGTTTCCCTCCACGGTCGACTGTAGGGCGCTCTACGTGTATGGGCGAATACATTGCGTGGCAAACGCTGGTTTGCCGTGGTTTGGGGTTGCCTGGAGCCGCTGTTGACGCGGCTACCGTGGTCCCGTGCGATCTCTAGGACTGTTGGCGGGATTCCTGCTGGACACCGTGGTGCCGGACCCTCGTCGGGGGCACCCCGTGGCGCTCTTCGGCACCGCCGCCCGCAGGTGGGAGCGGCTCGTCTACCGGGACTCCACCGCGGCCGGGGCGCTCTTCGCCGCGGGCGCGGTCCTGCCCGTGGTCGGGGGCGGTCTCCTGGCCGGTCGGGGTGTCGTGTCCACGGCCCTGACCACCTGGGCGACGCTCGGCGGCGCCATGCTGGGGCGTGAGGCCGAACGCGTCGCCGACGCGCTCGAATCCGGTGACCTGGCGTCCGCTCGGGAGCTCCTCGGCGGCCTGTGCGGTCGCGACCCCTCGGAGTTGGACGAGGACGGCGTCGCGCGGGCGGTCGTGGAGTCCGTCGCCGAGAACACCTCCGACGCCGTCGTCGGTCCGCTCGTGTGGGGCGCGCTCGCCGGGGTTCCCGGCCTCGCCGGGTTCCGGGCGGTGAACACCCTCGACGCCATGGTCGGCCACCGCAACGCCCGCTACGCGCGGTTCGGCGCGGCCTCCGCGCGCCTGGACGACCTCGCCGGATGGGGCCCCGCGCGCCTCACCGCCGTGCTGGCCGTGCTGGCCGCTCCCGCCGTGGGCGGCGACGTGGAGCGCGCGTGGCGGGTCTGGCGCCGTGACGGCGACGCCCACCCGAGCCCCAACGCCGGTCAGTGCGAGGCCGCGTTCGCCGGTGCGCTCGGATGCACCCTGGGTGGTGTCAACGTGTACTCGGGGCACGAGGAGCGCCGTCCCCTCCTGGGTGACGGGCCGCCCGCGGGGGTCGCCGACATCCGCCGCGCCGTGCGTCTGGCCAGGACGGTCAACGTCCTCGCCCTCCTCGTCTCGACCGGGGTGGCCGCCCTTCCGAGCGCCGGTCATCCCTCCGGTGGATCCCGTGGGACGACCGGCGGCGGACGTCAGGCGGCGAGGCCGCGCACGTAGTTGACCTGCTCGTTGATCTGGTGGGCCGTGGCGGGGGACACGGCGGGGACGTGTGTGGCGTGGTAGGTGCCGTGGCCCTGGACGGTCACCTGAACGTGTCCGTGCGTCTTCTGCTCCTTGACCAGGAGGAAGAGCAGGCCGAGCAGGCACGTCCACCAGAAGACCAGGATCGCGGTGATGACGGCCCAGGTGGGTGTGTTCCGCTCGGTGCGGCTCATGTCGGTGACCGTCCACACCGTGCCCCTGATCGGGAAGCGTCCGGCGGGCGTGACCACCGTGTTCTGGGTGATCGCGATGTCCCCGATGGTCAGCAGCGGGGCCTCGTCGGGAACCTGCGGCACGGGAGGCTGGTATCCGCCGGTTCCCGCCTGGTAGGGCTCGATCGCCCCGCCCATGTGCTGCTCCGGGGGAAGCCCCCAGCCGGGGGGCTCGTTGCCGGGCTGCTGCCACGGGTCGCCCGGGTTGGGGTTGGGGTACTGGTTCATGCCGCGATTGTGTCAGAGCCCCCGGGGTCGTCGGGAGGAAACGGGCATCGGGTGGGATCCGTGCGCGGTCGGGACGTCGGCGGACCGGCACGCGTGGCCGGATGTGGCCACACGCGACCGGCGGTGACGGCGCCTCCGCGGACCGTGCCCTCACGGTTCGCGCTGCTTGTGGCGTGAATCACTTCAAACCCGCGAGATGTGGGGTATCGGGTTCGCCTCGCGGGGAAAACATGAAAGTCTTTCGCGATTAGATTACCTGTGCGTAACATTCCGCTGACCCATCGCCGACCCCCAGGTGGTGACAGTACGTGTTCCCCCGACTCAGCGGACGGCTGCGCGCCGGTGCGGCGGGCGCCGCACTCGCGGTCACGGCGGCGACCGCCGGCACACTCCCCGCGACCTCGGCCGCGGCCGACCCCGGACCCCTCCAGGACTACTGCGCGCCCGAGGGATGCCACGACATCCTGCCGCCCGGACAGAACGGCGGCGCGACCCTCGCCGAGATCCTCGGCCACCAGCTCTTCGGCACCCGACCCCCGTACTCCTCCAGCCAGCTGGACATGTACGACAACCTCGTCCACCACTACGACGGGCTCACCGAGGACGGACTCGACGACTTCTTCCTCGACTCCACCTTCGGGGTCGACCCCGACGACGTGGGCCGCGAGTACCGGCCCCGCGAGGACGTCACCATCGTCAGGGACGCCAGCCACGGCATCCCGCACATCACCGGCACCACCCGCGAGGGCACCATGTTCGGCGCGGGGTACGCCGCCGCCGAGGACCGCCTCTTCCTCATGGACGTCCTGCGCAGGGTCGGCCGCGGCGAACTCACCTCCTTCGCGGGCGGCGCCGCGGGCAACCGCGCCCTCGAACAGGACCTGTGGCGCACCGCCCCCTACACCGAGGAGGACAAGCAGGCCCAGATCGACCGCGTCGCGGCCAGCGGCGAGCGCGGCCGTCAGGCGCTGGCGGACGTCGACGCCTACCTGGACGGCGTCAACACCTACATCCGCGAGTCCGACCAGGGCCGCTACTTCCCCGGCGAGTACGTCCTGACCGGGCACAAGGACGCCATCACCAACGCCGGTGAGATCGAACCCTTCACCCCCGCCGACGTGGTCGGTATCGCCGCCATGGTCGGCGGCATCTTCGGCGGTGGCGGCGGCGGGGAGGTCCGCTCCGCGATCGTCCTCGCCAACTTCCAGGACCGCTACGGCGCCGAGGCGGGCGCCGAACTCTACGCCGACTGGCGGATGGAGAACGACCCCGAGGCCGTGGTCAGCGTCGACGGCGAGTTCCCCTACACAGGCACCCCCGACGACCCGGTCGGCGAGGTCGTGCCCGACCCCGGCTCCGTCGAGTACTACGACATCGTCCACGACGAGTACGGATCCGCGTCCTCCGGCGATCCGGCCGCCCCGCTCGCCGCGCAGGCGGAGGCGCCGGCTGAGGAGGTCGAACCCGAGGACGCCGCCGACCCGCCCACGCTCGACGACCTCCCCCGGTCCCAGCGGGAACGGGTCGAGGAGATGGTCGAGGACGGAGACGTGGACCCCCTGGAGGGCGTCTTCAACGAGGGCGTCCTGCCGGACGGCTTCATGGATCCGCGCGGGATGTCCAACGCCCTGCTCGTCTCCGGCGAGCACACCGAGAGCGGCAACCCCGTCGCCGTCATGGGCCCCCAGACCGGCTACTTCTCCCCGCAGCTGCTCATGCTCCAGGAGCTCCAGGGTCCCGGCATCAGCGCCCGGGGCGCCTCGTTCGCGGGCGTGAGCTTCTACGTCCAGATGGGTCGGGGCGTCGACTACGCCTGGAGCGCCACCTCGGCGGGCCAGGACCTCACCGACACCTTCGCCGTCGACCTCTGCGAGACCGACGGATCCACCCCGACCACCGACTCCCGCGCCTACGTCGACAGCGCCGGCGACTGCGTCCCCTTCGAGGAGCTCAGCGTCTCCAACGACTGGGAGCCCACCGTCGCCGACCAGACCCCCGCGGGCGGGTACACCCTCACCTCCCTGCGCTCCGAGTACGGCCTCGTGCGGTCCTTCGCCACCGTCGACGGCGACCCGGTCGCCTTCACCTCGCTGCGCTCCACCTACATGCGGGAGGTCGACTCCATCATCGGCTTCCAGCGGTTCAACGACCCGGACGAGATCACCTCGGCGGAGACCTTCACCGAGGCCGCCTACGACATCGGTTACGCCTTCAACTGGCACTACGTCGACGACGAGGACATCGCCTTCGTCAACTCCGGCGCCAACCCGGTCCGTTCCGAGGGCACCAACCCCAACCTGCCGATCGACGCCTCCTCCGGCGCGGGCTGGTCGGGCTGGGACCCGGCGACCAACGCGGCCGACTACCACCCGCTGTCCGACCACCCCCAGGCGATCAACCCGGACTACATCGTCAACTGGAACAACAAGCCCGCCCAGGGGTACACCTCCGGGTGGTCCACCGGCTCCGTGCACCGCGGCGACCTCCTCGACGTCCGTGTCTCCGCGCTCGTCGAGAGCGGCCACCGGTTCACCACCGCCTCCCTCACCCGGGTGATGATGGAGGCCGGGGTCGCCGACCTGCGGGCCCAGGAGGTCCTGCCGCTGCTCCTGGAGGTCATCGACGCCGCCGGGGTCGACGACCCCGAACTGGCCGCCACGGTCGAGGAGCTGCGCGCCTGGCACGAGTCCGGCTCCCTGCGGCGCGAACCCCGGCGGGACGCCGGATACTACGAGCACGCCGACGCCATCCGCGTGCTCGACGCCTGGTGGCCCCGCCTGGTCCGGGGGCAGTTCGAACCGGGGCTCGGCGCGGATCTGTACACCGAGCTGACCCGCGCCGCCAGCGTGGACGAGTCGCCCTCCGGCAACGGCCACGTCGGCTCGGCCTTCCAGTACGGCTGGTGGTCCTACGTCGACAAGGACCTGCGCGCCGTGCTCGGCGACGAGGTCCGGGGCCCCCTGGGCGAGACCTACTGCGGCGGGGGAGACCTCGACACCTGCCGCACGGTCCTGCTCGACACCCTGGCGGAGGCGGCGGCCGTCCCCGACGAGGAGGTCTACCCGGGCGGCGGGCCCTGCTCCGCCGGTGACCAGCTGTGCGCCGACACGGTGGTCCACCAGGCGGTCGGCGGGATCGGTATGTGGCCGGTCGCCTGGCAGAACCGGCCGACCTACCAGATGGTCTACCAGTTCTCCGGCGGCAGGTAGCGCCTCCGGCCGACCGGTCGCTCCACCCGCGGTCCGCGACGGTTCCCACGGGAGCCGCCGCGGACCGCGTCCGTGCCGCGTCGACGGCCACGCCGCCGATCACTCCGGCGAATCGCGTGCTTCGTCCGGCTCGTGTGGGTAGCTTAAGGATTACCCGATACGTCGCGGGAGGGCCGCAGAACATGCCCGACTGGCTGATCTGGATGATCCTCGCTGTCGCCCTCGGAGTCGCCGAGGCCTTCACCCTGACCTTCGTGCTGGGGCTCGTCGCCGTCGCGGCGCTCGTCGCCGCGCTCCTGGGCGCGATCGGACTGCCCGTGGCCGTGCAGATCATCGGGTTCGCCGCGACCGCCACCGCAGGTCTCGTCCTGGTCCGCCCGATCATGCAGCGGCAGATGACCCGCGGACCCGACGCGCGTTCGGGCGCCGCCGCCCTGGTGGGGCGCTCCGGGGTCGTCCTCCGGGAGGTCGACGGGGACCACGGGCTGATCAAGCTCTCCGGAGAGGAGTGGTCGGCACGGTGTATCGACGAGGACCTGGTGATCCCGGTCGGCACGCACGTCGACGTCATGGAGATCGACGGCGCCACCGCCGTGGTCTACCCCCGGGAGGCCCTGCCCTGAGCCAGGCGGCGACGGGCACCGCAGTTTTGCACAGTCCCGATCCACAGCCACGACCCCAAGGTCAGGTGCGGACATGATCGACCCGGCTATTCCCTTCGTCATCCTCGCGGTCATCCTCGTGGCCGTCGCGCTGTCGGCGATCCGTATCGTCCCGCAGGCGAGGGCCTACAACATCGAGCGCTTCGGCCGCTACATCAGGACGCTCAACCCGGGGCTGAACTTCATCATCCCGGGCGTCGACCGCGTCAACACCAAGTTCGACCTCCGTGAACACGTCTTCAGCTCACGACCCCAACCGGTGATCACCGAGGACAACCTCGTCGTCAACATCGACACCGTCCTCTACTACCAGATCACCCAGCCCAAGGCCGCGGCCTACGAGGTCGCCAACTTCCTCCAGGCGATCGACCAACTCACCGTGACCACCCTGCGCAACGTGATCGGTTCCATGGACCTGGAGCGGACGCTCACCTCCCGGGAGGAGATCAACACCCGTCTGCGCGGTGTCCTCGACGACACCACCGGCAAGTGGGGGATCCGGGTCAACCGGGTCGAGATCAAGGCGATCGACCCGCCGCCCACCATCAAGGAGGCGATGGAGAAGCAGATGCGGGCCGACCGCGACAAGCGCGCCGCCATCCTGCACGCCGAGGGCGAGCGCCAGGCCCGGATCCTCAAGGCCGAGGGCGCCCGGCAGCAGGCCATCCTGGAGGCCCAGGGCGACCAGCAGGCCGCCATCCTGCGCGCGGACGGCGAGGCCAAGGCCGTGGAGCGGGTCTTCCAGGCCGTGCACGCCAACGACGCCGACGCCAAGCTGCTCGCCTACAAGTACCTGGAGACCCTGCCGCACCTGGCGCAGGGCGAGGGCAACACGTTCTGGGTCATCCCCGGCGAGCTGACCGAGGCGATCAAGAACGTCACCCACGCCTTCTCGGGCGAGGCCGCCGCGTCCGTGCCCTCCACGGAGAAGGCGACGGAGGGCGGCGAGACCGGCCCCGCGCGGATCACGGCGGCGGACGAGTCGGAGCGGTCGTCGTCGGAGCAGGCTGCGGTGGAGGCCGCCGAGGCGGCCGAGCGCGCGGTGGCCGACGCGCGCGACGACGTGCGCAGGGCGGGCGCCCGCATGGGAGCGATGCCGAACCCGCGTGAGGAGTCCTGACCGCACCGGGGGCCGGGGACCGGAGCCACACCGGTCGACGGTGGACCGGTGAGCCCGCGGGACCGTGCGGGCCCCGGGGAGCCGGGAGGCCCTCGGCTCCCCGGGGCCCGGAACTCAGACCAGGAGGAGCTTCCCGGCGGTCCGCCGGGCGGCGAGGTCGCTTTGGGCCCGTCCCGCCTCGGCCAGGGGGTAGCGCCCGCCGATCCGGACGTCGAGCCGCCCGGCCGCCAGCAGCCCGAACAGGTCGCGTGCCCGTTCCAGCAACTCCTCCCGCTCGGCCACGAAGGCGGCCAGGGACGGCCGGGTGAGGTACACCGACCCGGCCTGGGTCAACCGCAGCGGGTCGACGGGCGGCACCGGCCCGCTGGACTGGCCGAACAACGCCAGCACGCCGCGCGGGCGCAGGGCGGCCAGGCTCGCGTCGAAGGTGCTCCGTCCGACCCCGTCGTAGACCGCGGCGACCCCCCGCCCATCGGTGAGGTCGCGCACCGCGTCCGCCACCGGGGTCCGGGTGTAGCGGATGACCTCGTCCGCGCCCGCCTCCCGGGCGAGCCGCTCCTTCTCCTCGGTGGACACGGTTCCGATCACGCGCGCGCCCCGCTCCTTGGCCAGCTGGGTGATGAGCAGGCCGGTCCCGCCCGCGGCCGCGTGCACCAAGACGGTGTCCCCCTCGGCCACGGGGTACACGGAGCGTGTGAGGTAGTGGGCGGTGAGCCCCTGGAGGAGGAGCGCCGCGGCCTGCTCCCCGGAGACCCCGTCGGGGAGCGGCACCGCGAGGGAGGCCCTGACGACCGCCCGGTCCGCGTAGCCGCCGGGGGACATCGCCCATCCCACCCGCTGGCCGACGGACAGGTCGCGCACCCCCTCGCCCACGGCCGCGACCACACCGGCCGCCTCCATCCCCGGGACGAAGGGGAGGGGGACCTCGTACCGGCCCTCGCGCTGGTAGACGTCGATGAAGTTGACGCCGCGGGCGGTCACGTCGACCAGGACCTCGCCCGGTCCCGGTTCGGGGTCGTCGGTCTCGGTCAGCCGCAGTACCTCCGGGCCGCCGTGTTCCTCGATGACGATGGCGCGCACTGGTCCACTCCTTCGCTGGGTCCGACTGCCCGCATCATGTCAGCCGGAACCGGCGCTGTCGCGCACCGGTCCGGCACGGCACCGTCGCGCACCGGGGCCCCGGTCACCCCCCGGGGAGGATCTCGCGCACGGAAAAGTGCGTGTAGAGCACCCCGAGCGGGGCGCTGCCGAACCCGCCCCGGAGCACGACCCCCACCCGGTGCCGGTCCTCGGGCTCCTCGGCGTCGTCCGGGAGCGGGTCGTCGTCGACCGCCTCGGCCGCGAGCTCCCCGTTGACCCACATGCGCAGCCGCATGGTCTCCTCGTCGCCCTCGTCGGAGTACTCGCACGCGAACATGACGGTGTTGGTGACCAGGGGGTCGTCCGGGCCGATGTCGTACGGGTCCGCCTCGTCCGCGCCCTGCGCGCCGCGCCCGTCGGCGTAGAGGGGGTAGGGCTCGTAGCCGGGGACGTCGAAGGTCTCGTCCAGGGACTCGGTGACGGGATCGTCGCCGCCCATGATGACCCGGCGGATCTCGGCCTGCTGCCCGTCGTGGCGCAGCAGGGCCTCGTACATGCTGCGCGGCCCCTCGCCCCGTCGGTCCCGGTTGTCCCAGCAGCGTACGCCGAACATGGCCTGCCCGGGCCCCTCGACCACGTGTGCCGTGGCCGTGACCAGGACGGAATCGGGCAGCTCGGCGTCGATGGGGGCGACCTCCCCGCGACTCGGCTGGTCCTCGGGGTCCAGCATGAGCAGCATGCCGCGGTCCGCCCAGTACCCGTCGTCCCTCTCGTCCTCGGGGTCGTAGACGCCGTTGCTCCAGTCCGGGTCGATCGCGAAGTTCTCCCCGTAGATCTCCTCCGTGTTCTGCGGCGGTGCGTCACCACCCGCCAGCAGGGCGTAGCCGCCCACGCCCGCGATCACGACGAGCGCGAGCGCGCCGCCCCCGACGGCCCAGAGGCGGCCGTTGCGGCGTCGGGGCTCACGCCGGGGCGGGGGCGCGCCGTTCCCCCGCGGGTCGTGCGGCGGCTGGCCGGGACCGCTGGGACCACCCGGGCCGCCCGCTCCGGGGTGCGCGCCGAACCCGTGCTGTCCTCCACTGGGGGTGTGCCCGGGAAGGTGGTTGCCCGGGGGCGGGTAGCCGCCGGACGCCCCCTGGTGCCCGGGGGCCGCGCCCGGCCCCTGGGAAAGGGGATGGCCGCCCTGGTGCACGGAGTGCTGAGGACCCGATCCGGGCACGTGTGGCGGCTGACCGCTGCGCGCGGGCACCTGGGCGCCGGGGGGCGGGTACGTCGGGGGCTGACCGTGGGGCGGCGGGAACCGGGTCGGCGGGGTCTGAGTCGGGTCCTGTGCGGCGGGGGGCGTCCAGGGCAGCTGGGCCGTGGGGTCCACGCCGTACGCGCCGTGGGGGTCGCTCGGGGGTGTCGTGCCCGGGGGAGTCGTGCCGCCGGGGAACCCCTCCTGCCGGTCGGAACCGCCGGTGCCCGCGTGCGCGGACCCGCCCTCCCGGTCGTGGGGGACGGTCTCCGTCACGGAGTGCGGAGCCTGGGACGTGGCCGTCTCCGGCGCGTTCGCGTGCGGTGGTGGCGTCCCGCCCGCGGGTTCCGGCGGCTCCCGGTCGGGCGCCGCGCCCGGAACCGGGGGCGTGCTCGGCGGCGCCCAGGAGGTGCTGATGGTGCGCCGGACCTCGGCCTCCCCGGGGTCCTCCTGACCGGTCAGTCGGGCGAGGATCTGTTTGGCGGTCGGACGGTTCTCGGGCGTCTTGTCGAGCGCGGCGGCGACCAGGGTGTGCAGGCTCGGGTCCAGGCCGTCCAACCGGGGCGGGGCGGAGGTGATGTTGTGCAGTACGGCCGGGACGGTCGCCGCGTCGAAGGGCGCGGTCCCCGTCCCCGCGAAGGCGATCAGGCAGCCCCAGGCGAAGATGTCGGCCTCCGGGCCCGCCCTGTGCCCGTCGAGCAGCTCGGGCGCCAGATAGGAGGGCGTGCCGATGAGCTCGCTGGAACGGGTCACCCCGCCGTCCGTGCCGTCCAGAGCGCGGGCGATGCCGAAGTCGATCACCTTGGGGCCGACGGTGGACAGCAGGACGTTGGCGGGTTTGAGGTCGCGGTGGATCACCCCGGAGCCGTGGATGGCGGTGAGCGCGGCGGCGACCCCCAGCGCGAGGCTCTCCAGGGTGCCGCCGATCATCGGCCCGTCCGCGCGGACCTGTTCGTCCAGGTTGGGGCCCGCGACGTACTCCGAGACGATGAAGAGCGGGTCGCCCTCCAGACGGGCGTCGATCACCCCCGCGGTCGAGAAGCGGGCCACGCGTCGCGCGGCCTGGACCTCGCGGGCGAACCGGAGGCGGAAGGACTCGTCGTCGGCGAGGTCGGGGCGGATGAGTTTGACGGCGACCGGGCGGTCCGAGGCGTCGCGGGCGAGGTAGACGGTTCCCATGCCGCCCCGGCCCAGCCGGCTGACGATCCGGTAGCCATCGAGTTCGCGTGGGTCCCCCGCACGCAGGGGGGTGCCGCTCTGCTGCCCGTTCGACGTCACAGTTGGGGGTCCTCGCATGGATCGGGTGATTCGCGTCCAACAGCGTACCGATGCCGCGGTGGGGGCGCGTTCCGGAAGGGGGGTCCAGGACGCTCGGGGCCCGGTCGCCCCGCGGGCGAGCGGAGCGGGCGCGGGCCGTCGCGCCGGCGTGGCCGACGCTGGTCCTGGTGTGTGGGGTTCGTCAGGGTGGACGCGTCCGCGGGAGAAACGGTTCCACGAGGGTCCGGATTTCGCTAGTGTTAGAACACAGGTTCGAACACCGGTCCGTTCTTCCCCCGGGCGGGTGGTCCGGCGTGTGTGTCGGGACGGGGGCGGTCGACGGTGAGGGGAAGCGCGGTGGGACGGCACTACGGGGCGCGTGTCACGGTCGTCGAGGATTCCGGGCGTCCGACCAGGTTCACCTGGAACGGCCGGGTGTTCGGGGTGCGCAGGATCCTCGACCACTGGGTGACCGTGCGCATGGACTGGAGCCCGGCCAGCGCGCCCCGGGTTCCCGAACGCCGCCACTGGCGGGTGGAGGCGGGGACCGCCCAGGCGCAGGGGGTGTACGAACTGCGCCACGACACCGTGACCGATGAGTGGCTGCTGTCCCGGGTCTGGGACTGAGGGGGGTCCGTCCGGGCGCGCCGTGGGACGTTGCGGACCGCGTCGGCGTCCAGGTTCCGTCCGGACGCGCGGGTACGCCGCCGCGTGCGGTCCCTCCACTCGCCCGGCGGGCGCGCGCCGCGTGTCGGACCGGGTCCCTCGCGTGCGGCTCGTGGGAGCGCGACCTCGGTCGGCTCCCAGCGGTTGCCGGCCGGGTCCCTCGCGCGCGGCCCGCGGCCGTCCGCGGCGTCGGTCGCGCCGTTCCGGACCCGCCTTCCCGGGCGGTGCGCGGCACGCGCCGCCACCGCCCGCTCGGCGGCTCGGTCAGCGGTCCAGGTCGGAGGGGACGAGGCTGTAGACGGCCAGGTCGGTGCGGCCCTCGTGCAGCGGCATCGCGTTGCGCTCGACCCCCTCCAGGACGAACCCGGCCTTCTCCGCCACCCGCCGCGACCCCGTGTTCCCGGTGGCCGCCTTGAGCTCCACGCGCTGGAATCCCTGGTCGATCGCCCAGCGCGAGACCGCCACGGCCGCCTCGGCGGCGAACCCGCGGCCGCGCGCCCACGGGGCGACCGCGTAGCCGACCTCGGTCCGCAACGCGGCCCAGTCTGTGCGCAGCAGGCCGATCGATCCCACCAGGCGGCCGGTGTCCTTCTCCACGGTGGCCCAGTGCTGCCCGTCCCCGTCGGCGCGCAGGGCGGGGGCGACCAGCCGGCACCACCGTTCGGCGTTCTCCCGGGTGTAGGGGACGCCGGGTTCGGGGAGGGGCACCCACCTCTGGAGGGAGGGGTCGGCGTAGATCAGGTGGACGTCGTCGATGTCGTCCTCGACGAACGCGCGCAGTCTCAGCCGTTCCGTCTCCAGGATCACGGAGGGCAGAGTCGGCTTGGCGGGGGAGGGCGGTGGGGTCTCGGGCATGGGTGTCGTGGGTCCTCGGTCGTCGGATGATGCGCACACCCTATGCACGGAGCATCGGCGTTCGTCCGTGATCTACGACGTAAAGGCCCTGTCCGCGTTCCGGGACACACAGAGTGGGGAGTCCTCGAAGAGCCTCCCCCATTCGGCTGCGCCTCAGGCACGTCCGCGGACGACCCGCTGGCGGACCTCGGTGTCGAACACCGCCGAGAACGCGTTGCCCGGGCAGTCGGTGTCCAGCCAGTCGCGGTGACGCGAGATCGTCCGGGCCGGTGTCGTCTCCCCGGTGCCCGGGCGGACGTACTCGATCTGAGCCGCCGGGTCCAGGCCCGTCACCGAGCACAGCACGCCCAGGACGTTGACGAGGGAGTCCCGCGCGGCGCGGGTGGGCAGCTCGTCGGTGAAGTCGCCGAGCAGGCACACCCCGATGTTGCCGTGGTTGAACGTGTAGACGTGCCCGGCCGTCACCGCCGCGGCCCGACCCGGGCCGGGCCGGGCCGAGAAGACCGGCACCCCGTCCTCACCCGAGTGGCGGCCCTCGTAGACCGTCCCGTCGGGGTCGATGAGCACGTGGTAGCCGATGTCCCCCCACGCCAGCTGGACCGCGTGCAGGTGGTAGACCGCCCGCACGTCGGCGGCGTGGTCACCGCTGGTCGCCAGCGCGGTGTGGTGCACGGTGATCGCCTGCACCGGGTGGAACTCGGCGGGCCACAGGTCGTTGCCCTCGTCGTCGAAGCGGTACGACTCGTCCGCCCCCCAGCCCGCGCGGGTCACGAACCGCGCGGACGGGCGCCCGGGGGAGCCGCCCAGGGTCTGGTACCCCTCGTCCGACGCCGCCAGGGACGTGCGGGCGGGGCCGTCGAACCGGAGCGCCTCCCCGTCGCCCAGGTTGAGGGCCGACGTCCGGGCGCCGCCGCGCACCTCGTAGCCGGTGGCCCCCTCCGGCGCGCGGACGAGGGCGGAGGAGACGGGCTCCCGGTCGTCCCGGCCCGAGGTGTGCAGGTGCAGCGGTTCCCAGGGGCCGAGGACGCCGTCCCTGGCGAACCGGATCGCGGGCCGGGCGGTGGCCGTCGCCGGTCGCGCCACCGTCACCATGTCGAACCGGGTGTCCGGCCGGACGAGGCCACCGGAGACGGGGGAGGGTTCGGCGATCACCCGGGGGATCTCCGGGGCGGCGTCGGCCAGGGCGGGACCGCGGGCGGGCAGCGCGGTGCCGAGCGCCGTCAGTCCGGCGAGGGCGGTGGAACCGGTGAGGAATGAGCGGCGTCGCATACGTCGTCCTTGTCGGCTGGCGGTGGTCGTCAGGCCCTGCCGTGGGTGGGGACGGACGTCCGGGAGCGGTCGCCCGACGCGGGGCGGGGCCAGGCCCTTCCCGGGGCGCGGGGAGGTGTCGGACAGCCTCGCACAGACCCGCGTCCACAGGGGGTTTCGGCACGCCGTCCCGGTCGTTGGGGTCGGGCCGCAGGGCGGATGCGGCGCGGACGGTGTTCTGGGTCGGGCTCTGGCAGAGTGGGTACGGATGCGACCCCGTTCGGGGCGGTCAGCCCTGGTGGGGGCCCGGGTGAACGGAACGAACGTCGCGGACTACGCTTACGGGTCTATGTCGGATCAGGTGGACAACGGGCAGTCGGCACACCTCTGCGGGGAGCGATCATGACCAACGGTGACCGCGGGTCGGCCCGGCGCGACGACGGCCGGGCCGAGCCCCGGGAGCGGAGCGGGCGGGCGGCCCCGGAACTCGGCGGACTCCTGGACGGCCTGCCCGAGCCGGGGCGCGGGACCCAGCCTCGGAGCGGTGGCGGAACGAACCCGTTCCGCCCGTCACCACGGCCGTCCGACCCGGAGCCCGCCACCCCCGCACCCACCGAACCCATCCCGACGGTCGCCGAACCCGATGCCGGAGAGCGGGGGGCGGACGCCGGGCCGCCCCCGTCGGAACCCGCGTCCGCGGCCCCGGGCGCGGACGCGACCGGCCCCGCGCCGGAGGAGGCGGGCGCGGAGGCGCCGGCGGTGTCCTCTCCCGCCCCCGAGCCCGTTCCCACCGCCGCGCCGACCCCCGCCGACGACCGGCCGGGCCCCAACGTCATCCCGTTCCGCGGGGGTGACCGGAGCCCGGCCTCGGAGCGAGGGGCCGGGCGCGATCGCGAACGCACCCCGAAGGCGGCGCCCGCCGCCCCCGAACCGCCCCCGCGAACCACCGCGCCAGGATCCGCGGAGCCGCGTCCCACGACCACCGAAGCGGAGCAGAGCAACACCGTGCACGCACACCAAGCAGCCGAGCCCCGCCCGGAGCCCGGGCACACCGGTCCGCGCCCCCAGGCCGCCTCGGCGCCCGTCACCTCCGGCCCCCCGGCCGACCACGCCTACGGTGACCCCGAGCGCGCCGCCGTCTACCGGGCCATCAGCGAGCGCCGGGACGTGGTCGGGGGGTTCCGTCCCGACCCGGTCCCCGACGACGTCCTCACCCGGGTCCTGGAGGCCGCCCACCAGGCGCCCAGCGTCGGCGGCGCGCGTCCCTGGGACTTCCTCGTCATCGACGACCCCGCGGTGCGGGCCCGGGTGCGCGACCTGGCCGAGTCCGAGCGCGACGACCACACGCGCGCGCTGCCCGGGTCCCGCGCCCGGACGCTGACCGGCCTGAAGGTCGAGGCGATCGTCGAGGCCCCGCTCAACATCGCCGTCACCGTCGACCCCTCCCGGGGCGGCCGCCACGCCCTGGGCCGCCACGCCCAGCCGTTGAGCTCCGGGTACTCGCCCGCGCTCGCCGTGGAGAACCTCTGGCTGGCCGCGCGGGCCGAGGGGTTGGGGGTCGGCTGGATCAGCCACGTCGACGAGCGTGACGTCGCCCGCGTCCTCGATCTCCCCTCGCACCTGGAGGTGGTCGCCTACCTCTGCGTCGGCTACGTCGAGGAGTTCCCCACCGAGCCGGGAACCGGCCCGGACGACGCGGCGGGCGGACGCCCCCTGTCCTGGGCGGTGCACCGCGACCGCTACGGCCGCCGCGGTCTGCCCGGCCAGGAGCCCACGAGCCTGCTGGAGGAGACCATCGCCGCCATCGGAGCGTTGAACACCCGCGCGGTGGAGCAGGCCAGGGACCGGCAGAACCGCATGACCAAGCCGAAGGGCTCCCTGGGGGTCCTGGAGGAGGTGTCGGTCCGGCTCGCCGGGCTGGCGGGTGTGTGTCCGCCGCCGATCCCCGAACCGGTCGCGGTCGCGGTGTTCGCCGGTGACCACGGTGTGCACGCCCAGGGGGTGACCCCGTGGCCGCAGGAGGTCACGGCCCAGATGGTGCACAACTTCCTCGCCGGGGGCGCGGTGGTCAACGCCTTCGCCGCGCAGGTCGGCGCGGAGGTGACCGTCGTGGACGTGGGCGTGGCCGGGGACCTGCCCCGGGCCGCCGGTCTGCTGCCCCGCAAGGTGGCGCGCGGTACCGCCGACCTCACCCGGGGCCCGGCGATGACCCGCGAGCAGGCCCTCCAGGCGCTGGAGGGCGGTATCGAGGTGGCGCGGGAGCTCGTCTCGGCGGGGAACCGCTGCCTGGTCACCGGGGACATGGGCATCGCCAACACGACCCCGGCCGCCGCGCTGGTGTGCGCGTTCACCGGGGCCGAGCCGGAGGACGCCACCGGTCGGGGGACCGGCGTGGACGACGCGACCTTCGAGCACAAGGTGTCCGTGGTGCGGCGCGCCCTGGCGGCCAACCCCGTGGATCCGGCCGACCCGATCGGCACGCTCGCCGCCCTGGGCGGTCTGGAGCACGCGGCCCTGGCCGGGTTCGTCCTGGGCGGTGCCGCCCTGGGCGTCCCGGTTCTGCTCGACGGGGTCATCGCGGGGTCGGCCGCGCTCGCGGCGGCGGCCATCTCCCCGGAGTCGGTCCAGGCGTGCTTCGCCGGTCACCGCTCCAGCGAGCCCGGGCACACCCTCGCCCTGGCCCATCTGGACCTGCGTCCGCTGGTGGACCTGGAGATGCGGTTGGGGGAGGGGTCGGGCGCCCTGCTGGCGCTGCCGATCCTCCAGGCGTCCGCGCGCGTCCTGCGTGATGTGGCGACCTTCGACGACGCCGGTGTGTCCACCCTCGACTGAGGGGTGCGGGGGCCGTGCCCGGCCGTGCCGCCGCCGGGTGCGGTCGGGCTCACATCGGGCGCGCGCACCGGTTTACTCAGGTGTAATACCTCTTTGACAAGGTGACTCGCACAATCGCCGAACATCGCCGGCGGCGCGATGGAGCACCATCCGCGCACCCCGCCGTCGTCGCCGGGGGCCGGTACGGACGACGGAAGGGGCGCGACCGTGACCTATCTGCTGGGTTTGCGCATGGAGGGCCGCGACGTCCTCGTGGTCGGAGGGGGGCGGGTCGCCGGGCGTCGTGTTCCGGTCCTGTTGGAGGCGGGGGCGCGTGTCACCCTCGTGGCGCCCGCCGTCTCGGCGGCGTTGGAGGACCTGGCCGCCGCGGGCCGGATCACGTGGGAGCGGCGGGCCTACGTCCCCGGTGACGTGTCGGGTCCCGACGCCCCGGTCTTCTGGTTGGTGCACGCCGCCACCGACGATCCCGACGTCAACGCGGCGATCGCGCGGGAGGCCGAGTCCGCCCGGGTGTGGTGCGTGCGCGCCGACGACCGGCACGCCTCCTCGGCCTGGACGCCCGCCACCGGGAGCGCGGGCGGGATCACCGTCGGGGTGGTCGCCTCCGGTGATCCGCGCAGGGCCGCGGGGCTGCGTGACGCCATCACCGACGGGCTCGCCGACGGCACCCTGGACGCGCGGCGCGGCCGTGAGCGGTTCAGCGGGGTCGCGTTGGTGGGTGGCGGTCCGGGTGATCCGGGTCTGATCACGGTCCGCGGGCAGCAGCTTCTCTCCCAGGCCGACGTGGTGGTGGTCGACCGGTTGGCGCCGACCTCGCTGCTGGACCGTCTGCCGGCGGACGTGGAGATCGTGGACGCCTCGAAGATCCCCTACGGACGGTCGATGAGCCAGCGGGACATCAACGACGTCCTGGTCGACCGTGCCCGCCGGGGCAAGTTCGTGGTCCGGCTCAAGGGCGGTGACTCCTTCCTCTTCGGGCGGGGCGGGGAGGAGGCCGCGGCCTGTGCCGCGGCGGGTGTGCCGGTCATCGCGGTCCCGGGTGTGACCAGTGCGCTGGCCGCTCCGGCGAGCGCGGGCATCCCCGCCACCCATCGGGGGGTGGCCCAGGACGTGCACATCGTCTCGGCGCATGTGGCCCCGGGTGACGAGCGCTCCACCGTCGACTGGCGGGGGTTGGCCCGGGCGGGCGGGACGGTGGTCGTGCTCATGGGGGTCGAGCGGGTCGAGGCGATCACCGAGGCGCTCGTGGAGCACGGCCGTCCGGCCCACACCCCGGTCGCCGTGGTGCAGGAGGCCACGCTGCCTGGGCAGCGTACGGTCACGGGTACGCTGGCGGACATCGCCGCCTCGGTCCGATCGGCCGGAGTTCGGCCCCCGGCGGTGGTGATCATCGGAGAAGTGGTCAAAACGGCGCGGGATCTTGACATACTGCACACGGGGACCCAGTTCGAGACGCGTCGACTGGCGACCGGGCGCGATCTCCAGTGAGACCCCCGTCAGCGGCGCTCGACGTCCGTGCGGCGGGGACCGTCAGCACCGATGAGGAGGGCAGACCGATCATGACCCGGCCGTCGGCAGCACCGGACGCCAATGGCTCCGGTGCCTCGGACCGGTTCGGCACCGGACCGGCCGCCACCTCCGACCATCCCGTCCCGGGCCCGGGTTCGGTACCCGCGGCCGACACCGCCGCCAGCGGGGGGCCGGGCAGGCACGCCGCCGCCACCCGGGGGAGCGACCGTTTCGAACAGGTCCTGGAGTCGCTGCGCACCCAGATCCGTGATCTGAGGTTCGCCGACGGCCTGCCCGCGGCGGAGGAGGGGCGGGTGCTCCAGGCCGATGTTCTGGCGCAGCTGTCCGACTACGTCCTGCCCCGGGTGCGGCGGCCCGACATCCCGTTGCTGATCGCGGTCGCCGGTTCCACGGGCGCGGGCAAGTCCACCTTGGTCAACAGTCTGGTCGGTGAGCAGGTCACCACGACGGGGGTGCGGCGGCCCACGACCAACAGCCCGGTCCTGGCGTGCAACCCGGCCGACGTGGACTGGTTCAGCGAGGCGTCCTTCATCCCGGCGCTGCCTCGGGTGCGTCAGCAGGGGTTGGCCATGCCGGGCAAGGACGGCATGCTCGTGCTCGCGGCGAGCGAGGCCATGCCGCGCGGGGTCGCCCTGCTGGACACCCCGGACGTCGACTCGGCGGTGGCCGCCCACCACGAGTTCGCCGCCAAGTTCCTCGACGCGGCGGATCTGTGGGTGTTCGTCACCACCAGTACCCGTTACGCCGACGCGCGTGTGTGGGAGTTCCTCCAGGTGGCGCGGGACCGGGACACGTCGCTGGCGGTCGTGCTCTCCCGGGTCCCGCGCAAGGGCCGCCGCCAGTTGCTCGACCACTTCGGCGCGATGCTGGAGGCGAACGGCCTGGGTGGGGCGGCGCGGTTCGCGATCCCCGAGACCGACCAGGTCAGGGGGGAGCGTTTCACCGCCAACGTCGCCGACCCCATCCGTACCTATCTGGCGGACGTGGCGGGTGAGGCCGACCAGCGTGACCGGGTCTCGCGCCGTACCTTCGTCGGTGTCATCGACAGTTTCCGCTCCCGGGTGCCGGAGCTGGCGCGGCAGGTGGAGGCGCAGGTGGAGGCCGGGCGGGTGCTCAGCGGCGCGGTGGACGACGCCTACGCCCAGGCGCGCCGCCACGTGGACGCCGGGCTCGCCGACGGTTCCCTGCTCAGCGGTTCGCTCCTCGCGCGGTGGCAGGAGGTGGCCGCCAGCGGCGAGCTCGCCAGGAGTCTGCGGTTGCGTGGCAGGCGGGCGCGGCGGCGCCGCGCGGAGTCACTCGAACGGGGACAGCGGGTCGGTGCGTTGGAGGAGGCGGTCCGCGACTCCCTGTCGGCGCTGGTGGTGTCGGCGTCCGAGCGCGCCGGGCACGAGATCGAGGCGCGGTGGCGGGAGATGCCGGGCGGTGAGGAGTTGGCCGAGAAGGCGCGCGCGCTGCCCGGCGGGGGGCTCCTGGCCCAGCGGTTCCGCAAGGAGCTCGCCGAGTGGCAGAGCGAGATCGCGGAGATGACCGCGGCCAGCGGCGCCACCAAGCGTTCGGTGGCCCGGTTCGTCACCTTCGACCACGACATCGTCGCGCTCGTCCTCATCATGGACCTGCTGGGCTACGAACGGTCCCGGTCCGGCGGCGGCGCGCACGCGGCGGAGTCCTCCGGGCCCTCTCCGCAGCGACTGCTCAAGGGGCTGTTCGGGGCGCAGTCCCTCCGTAGCATGGGCACGGCGGCCCGCGACAACCTGCGCGGGCGGATCGAGGCGCTGCTCGCCCAGGAGCGCGCGCCCTTCGACAGCACCCTGGCGTCGGCTGGCATCCCCTCCGAGGACAGCGCCGTCCAGCTCTATCAGGCCACGTACAACCTTGAGATTTCACGATGACGACTCAGTGGAACCCCGCGTGGGCGTCCGGGGAGACCGGCGCCTCCGAATCCGGGGACGAGGTCCAATCGACGGGCAGGTCCGAAGCGGTGAGTGACGACCGCGTGCCGCGCGGCGCGTCGGGGTCGGCCGAGAGCGGCCCCTGGCGGGGCTACACGGTTCCGGTTCCCGAACATCCCGGACGCGGGTCCGGGTCCGGGTCCGGCGAGGCTCCGGCGGAGACGGCGCACGACGGGATCTCGGGATACCCGGACGCCGCACCGGCCGGGGAGTCGACCGCTCCCCGTCGGAGTCCGGGGCGGCACGCCCGTGTGTCCCCGGACCGGAACGGCGGGGCGCCCGTCGGCGGTGGTGGCGGCGGCTCCGACGCGGGCGAGGTCTCGGACTCCGGTCACGCCCGGAGCGGCCGCGGGGGGCGCGGCGTGCGCGGCACCAGGGGTGAGCGGGGTCGTCGCGGTGCGCGGGGGGCCGGGGACGGCCGTGAGGCGCGCGATGTCGGCGCTGGTCCGGACGCGGGGGACGATCCGGACGGTCTCGCCGGGTGGGTGGGCAGCCTCGCCGAGGCGGCCGAGGACGCCCAGATCGCCGGTCGCACCACCGGGGCCTTTCCCGTGGTGTCCGGCAGGCCCCCGGAGTGGGTTCCCGCCCCGGGTCAGGACGGTGACGCGGCCGAGGCGGACCACGCGACCGCCGAGGGGGGTTCCTTTGGTGTGTCCTCGACCGAGGCGCCTGAGGCCGCTGAGGTGGCTGAGGTGTCCGTGGAGCGGCGGGGCGCCGGTCGGCGGGAGGAGGGCCGGGACACCCCGGTCGGGCCGGGGACCGGTCAGCCGGACGCCGCCCCTGACCCGGGCTCGGGGCCGCCCGCCCGGACGGGTGCGCGGCCTGAGGCCGAGCAGGAGGACGGCGGGCCCCTGCCCCGCCGTGTCCCCGGGCCGTCCGCGGTCTCCGGCGCCTTCCGGGCCGTGGGGGGCGTCGGTGCCGCCGAGACGGACGGGGCGGCCGAGTCCGACCGGGGGGCTGATCCGGATCGGGCGGTCGAGTCCGACAGGGTCGCCGGGCCGGACCCGGCGGGCGAGGGTGAGGACGACGAGTACCGTCCGACCACGCACGACCACTGGCGGTCCGCCAGGACGGTCACCCGGGCCGAGCTCGTCGAGCGTCTGGACGCGCTGTCCACCATGGTCGAACTCGGCCAGGAGGACCTGCCGGAGGAGGTCGTGGCCCGTTCCGCGCAGCTGCTCGACCACGCGGGTGCGCGCCTGCGGCTGTCCGGGGAGCACACCGTCGTGGCCCTGGCGGGCGGTACCGGAAGCGGTAAGTCGTCGCTGTTCAACGCCTTGTGCGGCCTGGAGTTGTCGCAGACCGGGGTCACCCGCCCCACCACGTCCAAGGCCCACGCCTGCGTGTGGGGGCACGAGGGCGCCGACGCGCTCCTGAGCTGGCTGGGTGTGCCCACCCGTTACCGCCACTCGCGTACCGGCGTCCTGGACGCGGGCAACTCCGAGTTGACCGGTCTGGTCCTGCTCGACCTGCCCGACCACGACTCCGTGCGCAGCATGCACACCGCCGAGGCCGACCGGCTCATCGGGTCGGTGGACCTGCTCGTATGGGTCCTGGACCCGCAGAAGTACGCCGACGCGGCCGTCCACCACCGTTACCTGGCCCGGATGGCCGGGCACGGAGCCGTCACGGTGGCGGTCCTCAACCAGGTCGACCGGGTCGAGCCGGACGAGCTGGAGGAGCTGCTGACCGACCTGCGGCGTCTGATGGAGACGGAGTCGGGCGTGCATCCCCGGGTGATCACCACCTCGACCGTCACCGGGAAGGGCATCCGCGACCTGCGCGAGTTCCTCGGTGAGACGGTGCGCGAACGTCGGGCGCTGGTGGACCGGCTGGTCGCCGACCTGGACCAGGTGGTGGTGGACTTCGACGAGTTCCACGGTGAGGGGGAGATCCCCGAGGCGGTGCCCGAACCGGTGGCCGAACGGGTCCGGAGCGGGCTCGCCGGGGCCGCCGGGGTCAGGGCCGTGGCCGACGTGACCGAGACCAACGACGTCAGGCGCGGCAGGCGCGAGGTCGGTTGGCCGGTCGCTCGGATGGCGGCGAAGCTGCGTAAGGACCCGCTGGCGGCGGTCCAGCTCGACTTCCTGCGCCAGGACGGCGACACGGGTGTGGGCGGTCCGGTCGACGCGCACTCCGCCGAGCTGGAGACGGTTCTGGGGGAGGCGGCCGACGGTGTCTCGGAGGGGATGCCCTCGTTGTGGCGGCGCCGGATGCGCGCGGCCGCGCTCAGCGGGGCCGCCGGGCTTCCGGCGGAGCTGGGGGAGGCGGTCTCGGGCGCGGTCGGCGACCCGGACCGGAACCAGCCCTGGTGGCGGATGGCCCGGGCGGCGCAGTACGCCCTGTTGACCGTCGCCGGGCTCGGCCTGGTGTGGGCGGTCGTGGCGCTGTCGAGTTGGATCGCGGGCGGCCTCACCGGGTTGGCGATGTTCGACGAGCCGGTGTTCGTCGGCTACTCGGCCGCCCTGGTGGCGGCGTCCCTGCTGGTCGGCTGGTTGACGGGGGTGGGCTGCGGCAACCTGGTCGAGGTCGCGGCCGTCCAGCGTCGCGAGGAGGTGGAGCGGACCGCGGGGGAGCGGGTCGCCGAGATCGCGCGCCGCAGGGTGGTCGAACCGATGGAGGCCGAGTTGGCGCGGTACCGGGCGTTCCGGGCCGCCCACGAGGTGGCCAGGGCGTCGTCGTGAGGCGCTGAGAACCCCGCGCCGTCGGGCGCGGACATCGATGGCGGGCGGTCGTCGGGGACCGCCGGAACGCTCCGGGGGCGGGTGGCACGTCGCGTGCCACCCGCCCCCGGGTCTTGCCGTGTCGGGTCTCAGGTCCAGTGCACGCTGTTGTACATGTGTCCTCCTCCGATCGGGCGGTGCCGGTCCCCAAGGGGCGGGACGCTGGGTCGGTCGGCACCTCGGGTCCGAAAACGGCCATCGAAGCCGGATCCTACGGTAGAACGTCTCGGAGCCCGGTTCCACCCCCGCCCCGCGGGCTCCGGGCGTCCCGAGCCAATCTAGTCGCTGCCTGCGCCGATCATACAATCAGCAATTAAGCTATTACCCAACGTAATGTAAAGTGGTGGGGGTGGAGCGTCGGGCCGTGCTGACGTACTCGCCCGCGCCGCGGCGGCCGTGCCGGTCGCCGCGCGGCGGCGGCGCGGAACTCAGCGCGAAATCGGGTCGTCGAAGGGAGAACCGAAGGAGGTGGTTCGCCTATCAGTAGCACGTGTAGGGGTTGGACTGCGGAGCGTGACACAGGGAGGGAGGATGGAGCCGTGAGTATCTCGGAGAAGCCGTTGGCGGCGGAGGGCGCGGCCGCCGGGGAACGGCCGCGCTGGCCGATCCTCCAGCAACCCCGGGGCCTGATCGTCTACATGGGGCTGCTCCTGTTCGCGGCGCTGTTCCTGTTCGGGGCGGCGGCGGCACTGACGACCGTGATCCTGGCGGACGTGGTGACCCTCCTGGCGCTGACCATGTGCGCGGGCATCTGTGTGGAGGCGATCCGCCGTCTGGGGGTGCCCGCGGGGTTCGCGCGCGACCTGCTGGGCGCGTGGTGGTTCCCGGTCGTGCTGCTCCTGCCGCCCGTGTACTCCCTCATCGTCCCCATCCCGGTGTTCCTGCTGCTGCAACTGCGTGCCAGGCGGGCCCTGGTGCACCGGAGGGTCTTCAACGCCACGGCCATCGGACTGTCGGGCTTCCTGGCGTCGGTGATGTGGCATCTGGTGGCCGCCGACGGGCTGTGGGAGGCGATGGGCGGTGTGCCGGACGCGCACGAGAGGCTGGCCACGGGCGCGGGGGTGCTGGTCGCGGTGCTGTGCTGTGCCGCGTTCACCGTGCTGAACACGTTCCTGGTCGCCCTGGCCGCGCGGATCAGCATGGGGCCGGGTACGACGCTGCGGCCCATGTGGGACCGGGAGGCGTGCACGGTCGACGCCGTCGAATTATGTGTCGGCGTGACCGTGGCGATCCTCGCCCAGCTCACCCTGTTCCTGCTGGCCATCGCGGTTCCGCCGGTGCTGCTCCTGCAACGCAGCCTGCTGTTCCAGCAGTTGCAGATGGCGGCGCGCACCGACCCCAAGACCGGGCTGCTGAACGCGCCGACGTGGGAGCAGGAGGCGTCGGTGGAGATCGCCCGGGCGCGCGCGCAGCGGGGGTACGCGGCCGTGCTGATCATCGACATCGACCACTTCAAGCGGGTCAACGACAACCACGGGCACCTGTTCGGCGACCAGGTGCTGCTCGGGGTGGCCACGACCATCGCGCAGCAGTTGCGCCAGTCCGACCTGCTCGGCCGCTTCGGCGGCGAGGAGTTCGTGGTGCTGCTGCCCGGGTCCGACACCTCGGAGGCGTGGCAGGCGGCGGAGCGGTTGCGCGCCCAGGTCGGGTGCATGGAGATCTCGGTGGACGACGTGCCGGTGACCATCACGGTCTCGATCGGGGCGGCGGTCATCGGTGAGCACGGCAACGACCTCGTGGAGCTGCTGACCGCGGCGGACCTGGCGCTGTACCGGGCCAAGGAGACCGGGCGCAACCGGGTGTGCCTGCCCGCCGGCCGCCCGGGGATGCCGGGCACGATACCCGGGCCCAGGGAGGGCGGTCTGCCGGGCCGGGGCGGTCCCGTGGGCGAGGTCGACTGACCGGACCCGGGAGGGGCCGCCGGTTCTTCCCGGGCGGGTTGTCCACAGCCCACGGATCCCCATTGCGCGTCACCCTCCGCTCACGCACCGTGGAAACATGCACTCCGACCACCACGGACACCCGGTAGATCCCTTCGACCCCGACCACCGCGGCGGTGCCGGACGCGGCTCCGCCCCCTCCCCTCCCGGCGGTGAGTCCGCCCCCGTTCCCCCACCCCGGCCCGCCGGGGACACGGCGACCGGCCCGCCGGGTCGGCCCCCGGACGCGCTCCGGCTCACCACCCCGACCGACGTGATCGCCGTCCTGCCCTACCTCGCGGGCGGGCCGCCCGACCCCGGGATCGCGGTCCTGGCGCTGCGGAACGGACGCGTGCACGCGGTTCTGTGCGCGGACCTGGACGGTGACGGGATCCCGCCCGGCTCGCGGAGCGCGCCCCCGGCCGTCGACCGCGCCGCCGCGGAGGGCTGCGACACGTTGCTGGTCGTGGCGTTCGGCCCGCCCGAGCTGGTCACCCCACACGTCGACGGTCTGCTGGCGGCGGCCCGAGGGCGCGGGATGACCGTCCTGGACGCACTCCGGGTCACCGACGGCCGCTACTGGTCCTACACCTGCTCCGACACCTCCTGCTGCCCGCCCGAGGGCACGGTGGTCGATGTGGACCGCTCCACCGCCCCCGCCGACGCCGTCCTGCGCGGGATCACGCCCCTGGCCCCGTTCCACACGGCCGTGCCCGACGCCGCGCGGGTGCGCTCCCTCCTCGAACCGGTCTCCGGCCCGGTCGGCGCCGCGGTGGCCGAGGCGGCGGCGGAGGTGGCCGCGCGCGTCCGGGGGCGTGACGGCCGCGACTGTGACGGCCTCGTCGATCTGGGGCTGCCCGCGGTCCGCGCCGCCGTCCGCGCGGAGTACCGGTCGGAGGGGGTCACCGATCCGGGGGAGGTGGCCGCGTTGGGCGTGTACCTGACGCACACGCGTGTGCGGGACGAGGTGTGGGCCAGGATCACCGCCGCGAGCGCGCAGGCGCACCAGCGGCTCTGGAGCCGGGTCGCTCGGCACGTTCCCGAACACCTGCGGGCGGCTCCGGCCTCGCTGCTGGCGGTGGCGGCCTGGCAGCGCGACGACCGGGCGCTGGCGTCGGCGGCCCTGGACGTCGCCCTGGACGCTGACCCCGGGTACTCGATGGCGCTGCTCATGAGCCGGGCCCTGGCCTGGGGGCTGCCGGTGCGCCGGTGGCGGCAGGCCGCCCCCCGGTGGACGGAGGGGAAGGAGGACTGGGGTGAGGGCGACTGATCGCGCCCGGCTGTCGCGACCCGCCTGGTGTGGGCGGGGGAGAGCCCCCGGACCGGGACCACCGTGCTGGTGGGCCGGGGCCCTCGCTTGGACGGGGGTTCGACGTCGCCGGGCCGTTCCGGGCGTCAGGGACGTCGGGTCCCGTACCGCGCCGACTCCGGCGGTGTCACCGGTGAACGGCATGATGGGCCGTATGGAGAACAGCGCGACCCCCCGCCCGGAGCGGCTCCCCGGCTACGACGGCGGCCCTCTGACCCACCGCCCCGAGCTTCTCGACCAGCCCCTGTTCTGGTGGGAACACCTCTACTCCAGCGTGCGGGAGGAGGAGGCCGAGGACCTGTTGTTCGGCGCGGACCCCGACGCCGTGGACGACTTCCGGCAGCAGATGGGGGAGGAGGGGGCCTGGCCCGTCTTCACCGTCCCACTCGCCGCCGGTCGTCTGCATGTCGTCCACCGTATCGACGAGGATCCCGGAATCGACTTCCTCGTCCACCGTCCCGAGTGGGCTCAGGCCGAACTGGTCGCCCGGCTCGACGGTCACTTCATGGGCCCCGGACTGTCTTGGTCGGAGTTGGTCGCCGCCGCGGACAGCGCGCTTGCCGGCGGTAGCACCGATGACCCGGACTGTCGTCTGCTCCTGCTGCTACCGGCGCTTGGGGACTCCGCCGTGCCCGACGGTGCCGTCGAACGCCTGGCGGCGGCGCTGCGCCCCCGGACCGGCGTCGAGGATCCCGACGGGTTCGCGGTCGCCCTCCTGGAACAACAGGAGCCGTGGGGTCCCGTGCGGTGGACCACGGGCGGGGACGGTTCGCGGATCAACGACGGCGGATGGTCGCCGCGCAACCCCGGGAACCGCGCGTTGTCGCCCGCCCGGCTGGCCCGGGTGAGTGCGGCCCTGGCCCCTGACCCGGGTTCGGTGTCACCTCGGGGGTGACCGCTCTCCGGGCGGTCACCGTGGAGGGGCGCGGGTGCGGAGGGGGCGGCGTCGGCGGACCGGCCGGGAGTCCGTACCGGCTCGGCCATGCCCGACGGAGCGCGGCACCGCGGGGAGCCCCGTCCTCGGCCGCGGCCCGATGGGCGAACACCCGCCCGAGTCAGCGGATCTCCCCTCCGCGCTCCCCGGGGGTGCGCGGCCGGGGAGGACACCCCGACCCACGGCCCGGTCGATGGTCACGGCAGGGTCAGTCGCACCATCAAGGGGGTCGTGGCCGCTGGCGCGGGCGGAGGGGGCGAACTCGGCGTTGGTGTGCGCCGCGTCGAGGTCGTACCCGCTGTCGACCAGGGACGGGGAGATGAGGATGTGGTCGAGCACCTGGGAGTTGCCCTCCCCGATGCAGGTGCGGCGGTCGGTGCCGGGCAGCGTGGACGGAGGAGACGGACGGCGACCCCGGTGTCGGGGGAGCGGTCCGGTTCCGCTTCGAACCCGGCGGATCCGACGTGAGGGTGCTGGAGGCCCAGCCCGTCGAGCGGGTGCTGTGGGAGGTCGTCGACGGTCCCGAGGAGTGGATCGGGACGCGGATCAGCTTCGAGCCCACGCAGGAGGACGGCTTCACGATCGTGCTGTTCCGGCACGAGGGCTGGAAGGAGCCGGTGGAGTTCATGTACCACTGCAGCACCACGTGGGGGGTCTTCCTGATGAGCCCCAAGAAGCTGGTCGAGATCGGTGAGGGCGAGCCCGCGCCGCACGGCGTGCGGCGCGGCGACCGGCATGAGCCGAGGACCCGCGGCGGGCGGGCGTCGGCGGACCGGTCACCGGTCCGCCGACGAGGACGTTGTCGTGTCCCCCGCCCGTACCGCGACGACGACCGGTCCACGACACCAGCGTGGGCCGCGCACCTCCGATGGGCGCTGGGGGAGGATTTCACACGATAGATGCATAGAGTATGTGTCTATTTACTCTGAGTTGCCAATGGTTCTTTATGGTGGTCCGTGACCGATCCACCTCACACGGAGTCATCCCATGCGCTCACCAGCTCCGCCTTCCGGGGTCGCGCGGCGTGGCGCCGCACTGGTCGCCGCCCTGACCCTCGCGTTCGGCACCGCCCCGGTCGCGCCGACGCTGGCCGCCACGGCGGAACGCGTGACCCTGTCGCCCACCGCCGACCCCGGCACCTCGCAGACCGTCACCTGGCGTGCCTCCGATGACTACGCTCCCGTCCTGGAGATCGCGGCCGTGGCCGACTCCGACCGGATCCGGCGCGTGGCGGGCGTGCGCACCGGCGGCAGCCGAGGTACGCACTATCGCGCGACCGTGCGGGGACTGGACCCCGACACCGCCTACCGCTACCGCGTGGGCGACGCCGACGGTGTCCTCGGCGACTGGCACACCTTCACGACGGCGGGCGATGACTCCGACCCGTTCCGCTTCCTCTACTTCGGCGACGTGCAGAACGACATCTCCTCCGGCGCCGCGCCCACCATCAGGGCCGCGCTGGCCGACGCCCCCGACGCCGAACTCGCCGTGCACTCCGGAGACCTGGTCGACAGCGCGGAGAACGACCGGCAGTGGGGCGAGTGGTACGACGCCTTCGGGGTGGAGGCCACCGGCGGTGTCAACCAGGTGGCCGCGCCGGGCAACCACGAGTACAGCAGGCGCGAACTCAGCGGCCACTGGCCGCTCCAGTTCCCCGGCGCCGGTAACGGTCCCGATCACGAGGCCCTGGACGGCACCGTCTACTACACCGATCACCAGGGTGTGCGCTTCATCGTGCTGAACAGCAACTACGCCTACGCTCCCGGGGGCGACCAGGACGGCTGGCTCGGGAGTCAGGAGGAGTGGCTGCGCGGCGTGCTGGCGGACAACCCCCAGCGCTGGACCGTGGTCACCTTCCACCACCCGGTGTTCTCCAGCACCCCCGGCCGCGACAACGGCCCGCTGCGCGAGAGGTGGCTCGACGTCTTCGAGGACTACGGCGTCGACCTGGTGCTCCAGGGACACGACCACAGTTACGGGCGCGGGAACATGGTCGCCAACCGCACCGGGGACCCCGACGTGCAGACCGGCCCGGTCTACGTGGTCGCGGTGACCGGGCCGAAGATGTACCGCGTGGACGATGCCGTCTGGGTCGACAACGGCGCCGAGGTCCGGGTGCAGCGCGGCGAGACCCAGACGTACCAGATCGTGTCCGTCGACGGCACGCGCCTGGACTACGTCGCCAAGACCCGCGACGGTGAGGTGGTCGACAGCTTCACGATCACCAAGGACGGGCGCGGCAAGCGGGTGACCGACACCCTGGGTGGGTGAGGGGAGCCCCCGCAGCTGACCGACGGGGCCGCCACCTGGTCGCCAGGCAGGGGCCGCACCGACGCGGTGGGGCTGGGTCAGGGGTTCGTGGAGGCTTCCGGGAACGCGCGCCACTCGCAGGCGTCGAAGGAGAGGCCGCCCCCGCCACGGTTCTGGGTGTCGCGCACCCAGGTGTCCCGACCTTCCGCTGACCTCGACACGGTTCCCGCCTGACGTGGAGTGGGGCGATGTGTGGAAGCGGTCGGTCATCGGGGGAGTCCTTCCAGAGGTGCCCGCCGCTCCGAGGCCGTCATGTCTCGGATGGTGGCCACAGCGCCCCGACCCTGTCCGTGAGACGACGGGAGCCCATCAGTCGCTGTGCGAGTGACGGATGCCAGCCGGACGCCGGGGCCATGGACGACATCGAGCAGTTCCGAACGAGGCCGCACACCCGACCCGATCCCTTCGACAGGGCGCGGGACGCCCTCCTGTCACTGCGAGGGCCGGCCTTCACCCCGGAGTGGCGGCGCTTCCCCCGGACGTGCGGTGGGGACGTGGAACGCGCGTTGATCGGTCCCGTCTACCCGGGCGACGTCGCCCTCGGCCTGAAGGACGGCTGGACCTGGGGAGGGCAGGACGGGGACGGAACCTGGCGGTACGTCCAGCGCGACCGCCCGGACATCCTCGTGGACCGGGTGATCGGGACCCGTGCCGGGTGCGCCCCCCGCTGTCGCGGAGGCGGGAGCGGTAACGGGGTGGCGAGCGCGGAACACGTGCCGAGACCGCGGAGAGGGGCCGTGCCGGCGGGCGGGTCCCTCGCCTGCCGTCCGCACCCGCGCACCCGTGTTCTCGGACGGCTTCCGCGAACGGGAAGATCGGGCGGGTGCGAGGCGTTCCAGTGCGTGACCCGCCGAGCTCCGCAGGGCCGCCGTGCAGCGCGATCCGCACAGGTCTCGGCACAGGCGCCGACACCCTAGTCTGGAAGACATGCCGGAGTACATCTACACCATGCAAAACGTGCGCAAGGCGCACGGCGACAAGGTCGTCCTTGACAACGTCTCGGGGTCGTTCCTGCCCGGAGCCAAGATCGGCGTCGTGGGGCCCAACGGTGCGGGTAAGTCGACGCTGCTGAAGATCATGGCCGGCATCGAGCAGCCGTCCAACGGTGAAGCGCGACTGATGCCCGGTTTCACCGTCGGTCTGCTCGCCCAGGAGCCCCACCTGGACCCCGACAAGACCGTTCTGGAGAACGTCGAGGACGGGGTCGCCGAGACCAAGGCGATGCTGAGCCGCTTCAACGAGATCGCCGAGAAGATGGCGACCGACTACTCCGACGACCTGTTGGAGGAGATGGGCAAGCTCCAGGAGCAGCTCGACCACCGCAATGCCTGGGACCTGGACAGCCAGCTCGCCCAGGCCATGGACGCCCTGCGCTGCCCGCCCGGGGACGCCTCCGTCACCCAGCTGTCCGGTGGTGAGAAGCGCCGCGTCGCCCTGTGCAAGCTGCTGCTGGAGGCGCCCGACCTGCTGCTCCTGGACGAGCCCACCAACCACCTCGACGCCGAGAGCGTGAACTGGCTGGAGCAGCACCTGGCCAAGTACCCCGGCACCATCGTCGCCATCACCCACGACCGGTACTTCCTCGACCACGTCGCCACGTGGATCCTGGAGCTGGACCGCGGCCAGTTCTACCCCTACGAGGGCAACTACAGCACCTACCTGGAGACCAAGCAGGCTCGCCTGAAGGTCGAGGGGCAGAAGGACGCCAAGCGCTCCAAGCGCCTCAAGGAGGAGCTGGAGTGGGTCCGCTCCAACGCCAAGGCCCGCCAGACCAAGAGCAGGGCCCGTCTCCAGCGCTACGAGGAGATGGCCGCCGAGGCCGACAAGACCCGCAAGCTGGACTTCGAGGAGATCCAGATCCCGCCGGGCCCGCGCCTGGGCAACACGGTCGTGGAGGTCAAGAACCTCACCAAGGGCTTCGACGACCGGGTCCTGATCGAGGACCTGAGCTTCTCGCTCCCGCCGAACGGTATCGTCGGCGTCATCGGCCCCAACGGTGTCGGTAAGACGACCCTGTTCAAGATGATCGTCGGCGAGGAGACCCCCGACGAGGGCAAGATCAACGTCGGCGAGACCGTCGAGATCTCCTACGTCGACCAGTACCGCGGCCGCATCGACGACACCAAGAACGTCTGGGAGACCATCTCCGACGGCGAGAGCTTCATCGAGGTCGGCAAGGTCGAGATCCCCAGCCGCGCCTACGTCGCCGCGTTCGGCTTCAAGGGCTCCGACCAGCAGAAGCCGTCGGGTGTGCTCTCCGGCGGTGAGCGCAACCGCGTCAACCTGGCGCTCACCCTCAAGCAGGGCGGCAACCTCCTGCTCCTGGACGAGCCCACCAACGACCTGGACGTGGAGACCCTCGGCTCGCTGGAGAACGCGCTGCTGGACTTCCCCGGCTGCGCCGTGATCACCTCCCACGACCGGTGGTTCCTGGACCGCGTCGCCACGCACATCCTCGCCTGGGAGGGCGACGCCAACTGGTTCTGGTTCGAGGGCAACTTCGAGTCCTACGAGAAGAACAAGATCGAGCGTCTGGGCCCGGAGGCCGCGCGCCCGCACGCGGTCACGCACCGCAAGCTCACCCGCGACTGATTCACAGCGCACGCGAGGCCCCGCGGACCGGTTCCGGCCTGGTCCACGGGGCCTTCCGCGTGCCACGGGCCGGTCGGGGCGCCCGTCGGAACGGAGAAAACCGGTGTTGTGCGGGGTGGGACGCGGCTATCGTCCCGCCATGACGATTCTGCGCGTGCCCTACCACCTCGACGAGTACCTGCCCGATCTGCGGCCGCCGCTGCCGGAGGAGGCCGTGACGGTGACCGCAGACCTGCCCGACGGTCACGTGTGGACGCGGATGGCGGCCCTGCACGAGGTCGTCGCGGAGCACGTCGCCGACCACGTGCGCGCCGGGCGGGTCCCCACCGTGCTGTCCGGGGACTGCATGGTGGCCCTCGGCACCGCGGCGGGGCTGCAACGGGCCGGTACGGACGCCTCCGTCGTCTGGTTCGACGCCCACGGTGACGTCCAGACCATGGAGACCAGTGCCTCGGGGTACGCGGGCGGGATCCCGTTGCGCGTGCTGACCGGCTACCGCCCGGACCCGGCCACCGACCGGCTCGGCCTGCGCGACGTCCCCGAGGAGCGGGTCCTCCTCGTCGACGGACGCGACCTCGACCCGCCGGAGGCCGAGTACCTGCGCACCTCGGCGGTGCGGGTGAGCGCGGTCGCCGACGTGGCCGCGGACGCGCTCGTGGAGGGCCCCCTCCTGCTGCACGTGGACCTGGACGTCATCGACCCCGACCAGGTGCCCGGGACGCTCTTCCCCGCCCCCGGCAGCCCCTCCGCCGATGCCGTGGTGGGGGCGGTACGCCGGGTCATGGACACTGGTCGGGTGGCCGCGCTGAGCGTCGGCTGCACCTGGCGGTCCGACCCGGAGGACGACCTCCCCGGCCGGGCCCGCGCCCGCCTCCTGGCCGACCTGCTGGCCCCTCCGTCCCGCTGACCCGCCCGTGAACCACCCGGGGGCGCCGGCACTCCCACCCCACCGGCCCGCCTGACGGGGCGGGGAGTGTCGCATACCCTGGGGGACGATGACTTCCGCGCGAGACGATCACCACAACCAGGGCGAGGGGCCGGTGCGAACGACGTTCTACGAGGCCGTGGGCGGTGAGGAGACCTTCACCCGCCTGGTCCGCCGCTTCTACGAGGGCGTCGCAGCCGACCCCCTGCTGCGGCCCATGTACCCGGAGGAGGACCTCGGCCCCGCCGAGGAGCGCCTGCGCCTGTTCCTCATCCAGTACTGGGGCGGCCCGCGCACCTACAACGAGCGGCGCGGCCACCCGCGGCTGCGGATGCGGCACTTCCCGTTCCGCATCGGCGCCGCCGAGCGCGACCGCTGGCTGGAGCTCATGCGCGCCGCGATGGACTCCCTGGAGCTGCCCGAGGCCCTCGACCGGCAGATGTGGGAGTACATGGTCATGGCGGCGCACAGCATGGTCAACGTCCCGGAGGAGGCCACGGCTCCGGCGGTGGCCGACCCGACGTCGTTGTCGGTGGCCTCGCGCGAGGGGCGCGACGGCGACGAGGGCGAGACCGTCTCCATCTCCCTGAAGTAGCCTCCGTCAGGGCCCGGAGCGCCCCGCTCAGGCGTACTGGGCGAGGAAGGCGCGCTCGGTGTCGTTGAGCCGCCGGGCCCTCTGCGTGGGCACGTCGAACCCGACCAGCACCGTCCTGGCACGCAGGTACACGGTCGTGTCGTCGCGGATCTCGTAGGCCAGCGTGCAGCTCGCGTTGCGCACCTCGGTCACCCACAGCTCCACCCGCACCGGGTCCTTGCGGGGCAGCAGCGGCGCCACGTAGTCCGCCTCCTGACGGGCCACGACCATGGCGCCGAAGACCTCCTCGCCCTCATCGACCGTGCCGCCGTACCGCAGGAACGAGATCCGGGCGTCCTCCAGGTAGGTGAGCATCCGCACGTTGTTGACGTGATGCTGGGGGTCAAGGTCGGCGTAGCGGACCTGGGCCAGGTGGACGTGCCGCTGCGGCACGGTCGCGGTCCCGTTGCCTCCGGCCTCGATCTGTGTCACGTCCCGTGTTCCTCTCGTGGGCGGCTCCTGGGGGGTGGACTCCACCGATTGTCCCAATTCCCCCAGGAGGCCGTTCCACTGACCGGGCGTCTGGCGTGTGTCGTGGATCTCCCCGCGGCGGCCGGAGCCGCCGGTCAGGCCGCCGACACCCCCAGGTGGTGGGCGAGGAAGGCCAGCTGTTCGGCGCTCAGCGCCACGCTCCGGCTCACCGAGCGGGAGCTGTGCCCGACCTCCGACTCACGCCGCAGCAGGACCGGCCGCTCGTCCGGGGACGCGGAGGTGGCCCACTGCATCAGCGCGCACAGCTTGCGGGCGTGCATGGGGTCCACGCGGGTGTCGTTGTCGAAGACCGTGAACAGCGTCGCCGGATAGCGGGTGCCCGCACGCACGTTGTGGTAGGGCGAGTACCCCAGCAGCCACTCCAGTTCCTCGGGCTCGTCGGCGCTGCCGTACTCCACGTTCCACAGCTGGCCCAGGCCGAATCCCTCGTAGCGCACCATGTCCAGCAGCGGGGCCGAGCACACCGCGGCGGCGAACAGGTCGGGGCGCTGGGTGACCATCGCGCCGACCAGCAGTCCGCCGTTGCTCCCGCCCATGACGGCGAGCCGCTCGGGGGTGGTGACCCCCGTCGCGATCAGGTGTTCGGCGGCCGCGGCGCAGTCGTCGAACACGTTCTGCTTGTTGGCGAGCATCCCGCCGCGGTGCCACTCCTCGCCCTCCTCCAGCCCGCCGCGCAGGTTGGCGGTGGCGTAGACGCCTCCGGCCCGCACCCAGGCCAGGACCGAGGCCGAGTAGGAGGGGGTCAGGGAGATGCGGAAGCCGCCGTACCCGTACAGGATGGTCGGCCGGGGTCCGTCCGCGGGCTGGGCCGGGGAGACCACGAGCATGCGCACCGGGGTGCCGTCCTTGGAGGTGTACGTCACCAGTTCGGTGCGTACCTCGGGCGGGTCGATCTCTCCGGGGGCCTGCGCCCAGCTCGACACCGTGCCGCTGAGGGCGTCGTAGCGGTACACCGACGAGGGGTGTGTGCTGTCGGTGTAGCCGAACCAGGCCTCGTGGCCGCCCTCCGGCCGCTCCATGAGCCCGCCGATGCTGCCCAGCCCCGGCATCTCCAGCACGCCCAGCCGTGCACCGGTGGCCAGGTCGTGGCGGGTGACCTCGCTGATCGCGTGGCGGCTCCAGCCGACGAGGATCTCGGGCCGATCCATCCGCGGTCCGTCCAGGATCGCGAAGTCCTCCAGGACCGCCTCGGGGTCCTCAGCGATCAGGGTGGTCCAGTGCTCGGTGCCGGGGGTGGCCGGGTCGGTCACGCACACGCGTCCGCGCGGGGCGTCGCGGTCGGTGTACAGGTACAGGCGCCCGTCCCGGCCCACGTGTGCGGACAGGGCGGCGTCCACGCCCTCCTGGACCGGTGTGAGCCGGGGCGCGCCCGGGTCGCCCTCGGACAGGTCGGCGATCCACATGTCGGTGGCCGAGGAGGTGCCGCGGACCGCCAGCAGGATCAGCCAGCGTCCGTCGCGGCTGACGGTGACGCTGAAGTACTCGGTCTTGTCCCGGTCCTGGCCGAAGACGAGGACGTCCTGGTCGGTGGGGGTGCCCAGCCGGTGCAGGTAGACGCGCCGGTGGTAGCCCTCCTCGCCCTCGGGGACCTGGTCGGCGGGCAGCCGCCGCACGTAGTAGAAGGCGGAGGAGTCGGGCAGCCACGCGATCGGACTGTAGCGGGTGCGGTCGATCGGTCCGTCGACGGTCTCGCCGGTGTCGACGTCCATGATCCGCAGGGCGGACTCCTCGTCGCCGCCCTCGGAGAGCTGGTGGGCCAGCAGCCGTCCGGAGCGGTCGGGTTTCCAGGAGTCGAGGGTGGTCAGCCCGCTCGGGTCCAGGGCGCCGGGGTCGAGCAGGACGCGCTCGGGCCCGTCGCCGTCCTGGACGTGGAGGACGCCGTGCTCCTGGTCGGCCGTGCGGCGGGTGAAGAACCGGCGCTCGCCCCGCCAGACGGGAGCGCCGACGTGCCCGGCGCCCATGAGTGACCGGACCCGCTCGGCGAACCAGTCGCGTGTCCGGAACCGGGAGGACGCCTCGGAGTAGAGGGTGTCCTGGGCTGCGGACCACTCCTTGGTCTCGGTGGCCTGGGGATCCTCCAGCCACCGGTAGGGGTCGGCGACCGTACGGCCGTGCAGGGTGTCGACGATGTCCAGCCGCTCTGCTGGCGGGTAGCGAAGTTCACGCATACTTCGCACTCTATCCACCGATATCTCACGCCCGGTGTTCGGCGCGGCGGCACCGTGAAACGCGGTGCGGACGGCGCACAATGGGTGGAGGAAAGCGGCGACACGCGCTTTCCGGACGTCCCGCCGAAAATTGGGGTGGCGCTGGAGCGGCCTGACCACGCAAACTGAATGCGGGACGCGAGCTCGGCGGAAACCACCGGGAGGTCCGTGTGGCAAGGCGAACGGAACCACCGATCCTCGGATCGGTGCACAGGGAGGTTTCCTGGCTGGCCTACCGGCTGGCCGGGGAGGAGACACGGCCGCGGTACGCGACGGCCGGGGCGAAGCGATGAGCGGCCGACGCAGCCGGGAGGGTGGCCCACCGACCGCCCGCCGTCACGTGCTGCTGCTCAACGCCAGTTTCGAACCACTGACGACCCTTCCCCTGCGCAGGGCGATCCTGCTCGTCCTGCGGGAGAAGGCGGAGGTCGTGCACGGAGACGAGGCCGGGGCGATGCTGCACTCGGCGACGCGGTCGTACGACGTGCCGTCGGTCATCCGGCTCAGACGCTACATCAGCGTCCCGTACGGACGCAGGGTGCCGCTGACGCGGGTGGCCCTCATGCGGAGGGACCGGCACACCTGCGGTTACTGCGGGAAGAAGGCCGAGACGATCGACCACGTCATCCCGCGCAGCCGCGGCGGGGCGCACGTGTGGGAGAACGTGGTGGCGGCGTGCAAGCCGTGCAACCACCGCAAGGCCGACAAGTTCCTGGACGAACTCGGGTGGGAACTGCACATCACCCCCAAGGTGCCCAAGGGTCCGCACTGGCGGCTGATCAACGGTGACCTGCACGGCGACCCCCAGTGGGAGCCCTACATGGCCCACCTGGCGGCCTGACGGCCCGGGGCCGGGGTCAGGCGTCCCCGTCCGGCCCCGCGGCTGCCCCTCGCCCTCGGCTGTGCCCGGTCGCGGACGCGACCGCGCCGAGGGCGGTCGTGTGTCGGGCCGGGCCCGCCCGCACCGCCGAGGAGGTGGCTGACCGGGGCCGGCCGCCGCATCCGTTCGGTGGTCGACGGGGTCGTATCCTGACCACATGCCCAGATACGACTTCCGCTGCCGCGAGTGCGGCACCACCTTCGAGGTCTCCCGTCCGATGGACCACGCGAGTGATCCCGCCGACTGCCCGCGCGGACACGAGGACACCGTGCGCCTGCTGTCGACCGTGGCGGTGGGCGGACGCGCCGCCGCCCCCGCGCCCTCCGGTGGCGGAGGGTGCTGCGGGGGCGGCTGCTGCTCCTGAGCGACGCGCAGCCCCGGGGCGGGACCTCGGGACCCCGAGAGGTCTCGGAGCCCGCCCTAGCGTTCGATCTGTGAGACGTCGCGCGCCGCGCCGGTGGAGGCGGAGGTGGCCATGGCCGCGTAGGCGCGCAGCGCCGCCGTCACCGGGCGCTGGCGGTCGCGCGGCTGGAAGCGGCCCAGCTCCTTGAGCAGCCGCTCCCGGCGGGAGTCGAGCTCGTCCTCGGCGACCTCCAGCACGATGCCCCGGTTCGGGATGTCGATGCTGATGATGTCGCCGTCCTCGACCAGGGCGATGTCGCCCCCGGCGGCGGCCTCCGGCGAGGCGTGTCCGATGGACAGCCCCGAGGTGCCGCCGGAGAAGCGGCCGTCGGTGATGAGCGCGCACGCCTTGCCCAGGCCGCGGCCCTTGAGGAAGCTCGTCGGGTACAGCATCTCCTGCATGCCCGGGCCGCCCTTGGGGCCCTCGTAGCGGATGACGACCACGTCACCGGGCTCGATCCGCTTGGACAGGATGCCCTCGACGGCGTCCTCCTGGGACTCGAACACCTTCGCGGGTCCGGAGAAGGTCCACAGCTCCTCCTCCACACCGGCGGTCTTGACGATGGCGCCGTCGGGGGCGAGGTTGCCGAAGAGCACCGCCAGGCCGCCGTCCTTGGTGTAGGCGTGCGGCACGGAGCGGATGCAGCCCCTCTCGCGGTCGGTGTCCAGGCTGTCCCAGCGGGTGCTCTGCGAGTAGGCCCTGGTGGTGCGCTTCCCGCCGGGTGCGGCATGGAACAGCTCCACGGCCTGGTCGCTGACGGTGTCGGTGGCGATGTCCCACTCGGCGATGAACTCGCCGACGGTCTTGCCGTGCACGGTGGGCAGAGAGGTGTCCAGCAGACCGCCCCGGGCCAGCTCGCCCAGGATGGCGGGGATGCCGCCCGCGCGGTGGACGTCCTCGATGTGGTACTTCTCCGTGTTCGGCGCGACCTTGCACAGGCACGGCACACGGCGGGAGACCTCGTCGATCTCCGGGAGTCCGAAGTCGACGCCGGCCTCCGTCGCGGCGGCCAGCAGGTGCAGGATCGTGTTGGTGGAGCCGCCCATGGCCACGTCCAGGGCCATGGCGTTGCCGAAGGCGGCCGGGGTGGCGATGGACAGCGGCAGGACGGAGGCGTCGTCGTCCTCGTAGTAGCGCTTGGCGGCCTCGACGACCAGGCGCCCGGCGTCCTCGTACAGGGCGCGGCGCGCGGTGTGGGTGGCCAGCACGGTGCCGTTGCCCGGCAGGGCCAGGCCGATCGCCTCGGTCAGGCAGTTCATCGAGTTGGCGGTGAACATGCCCGAGCAGGACCCGCAGGTCGGGCAGGCCGCCTCCTCCATCTCGTCCAGTTCCGCCTGGGAGACGCTCTCGTCGGCCGACGCGATCATCGGGTTGATCAGGTCGAGCTTGCGGACCGTGGTGGCGGTGCCGTCGACCACGGTGACCTTGCCCGCCTCCATGGGGCCGCCGGAGACGAACACGGTGGGGATGTTGAGCCGCAGCGCGGCCAGCAGCATCCCGGGTGTGATCTTGTCGCAGTTGGAGACGCACACCAGGGCGTCGGCGCAGTGCGCGTTGACCATGTACTCGACCGAGTCGGCGATGAGTTCGCGGCTGGGCAGCGAGTAGAGCATGCCGCCGTGGCCCATCGCGATGCCGTCGTCGACGGCGATGGAGTTGAACTCGCGCGGCACCCCGCCCGCCTCGCGGATCGCCTGGGCGACCACGTCGGCGACCTGGCGCAGGTGGACGTGGCCGGGGACGAATTCGGTGAAGCTGTTGGCCACGGCCACGATGGGCTTGCCGAAGTCCTCGCGCTCCACGCCGGTGGCGCGCATGAGGGCGCGCGCGCCTGCCATGTTCCTGCCGTGTGTGACCGTGCGTGATCGTAGCGCGGGCATGGGGTGGGCTCCCATCGGTTCCGGGTGTTTCCCCTCGATGGTAGTCGCCCCGAAGCGGTGGTGCGGTCTCGGAGTCAAAGACGCGCTGTCCGCATCATGAGACGACGGACTGCTGTGCGACCGCCTCGCCCCGGCCCGGACCCGCCAGTGGGGTGCGGACGTGCGGAGGGCCCGGGGCAGGCACGGCGCCGTGCCTCCCCCGGGCCCTCCCCGGACGGGTTCAGTAGCGGGGCGGCAGGACCTTCTTCGCGGCCTCGTAGATCTCCTCGATCTCGCTCTCGCTCAACCGGTCCCGGCCCGTGCGCAGCCACTTGCGGACCTTGGTGCCGGTGATGATGTCGACGCCGCGCAGCCGGTGGCTGTCCCAGGGCATTCCGGGGCCGTAGATGGCGAGTGCGGCGCGCACCTTGATCTCGCGGCCCAGTTCCCGGTTGATGAGTTCGGCGGCCCGCTCGGCCTCCTCCAGGGCCTCGTCGATCCGCTCGTTCTTGCTGAAGCGGCCGTGGTAGAGCTTCTCCAGCTTGTTGCGCAGCGGCAGGCGCCGGTCCCAGGACTCGGAGTCGACGGCGAAGGCGCCGCGGCGGCCCACGATGAAGTGGTCGATCTGGCCGTTGCCGCCGGGGACCGCGCGCGCGTGCAGGACGCGGTAGCCGAGCTGCTTCATGACCCTGAGCTGGGCCTCGGTCTTGCGCTGGGCGGCCGAGGGTTTGCGCCACCGGGGGACCTCGGACTCGCGTCGGGCGCTGTGGACGGTGATCCCGGCCAGGGTGAGCAGGCCGAGGGTGACGCCGACCCGCCAGTCGGAGGCGAGGACGCCGAGCGCCAGCGCGACCACGGCGGCGACGGCCGTGCGGATGGTCCACCTGCGGACGGTGTCGTTGGACTTCAGGGTTCCGTAGAGTGCCCGTGCTCCCGAATTGTCGTTTTTCTTGCGTTGGCTGAGGAAAAAGAGATCTTCTGGGCTTTCCGCCGGAGACGGTGCGCTGCTCGGTTGGGTGCGATCGTTCTCTGTCGTTGCCGATTCCACGTCGGACAGGTTAGTTCCATCCATATCCGAGTCCTAGTGCATGACTTCTCACACTTTTCTTCCCACGTCTCCGGGGCGCATACGTGTCGGTGCACCGGATCGCGGGGAAGAACCACCGTTTCGACGGTCTCTCTGGAGAGGGGCCGCCATCCTCGTGGTGCCCCGTGGCGTGCCCGCTAATCTGGTGGATCATGACCCAGATCCACGAACTCCCGGCATACCGGCTCGCCGACCTGGTGCGCCGTCGAGAGCTGTCCCCTCGTGAGATCGCTGAGCACTGTCTGGACCGGATCGAGCGGCTCGATCCGACCTACGGGGCGTTCATTGCGGTTAGTCCGGAACAGGTGCTCGAACAGGCCCAATATGCGGAGAAGCGGGTCATGCACGACACGCCGGACACCCTCCCCCCGCTCCTCGGCGTGCCCCTCCCCGTCAAGGACCTGGACCTGATGGCCGGAGCACCCACCACCTTCGGCTCCCGGGCCGTCGACCCCGCGCCCGCCCCCCTCGACGACGGCGCGGTCGCCGCGCTGCGCTCCGCGGGCGCCCTCCTGCTCGGCAAGACCAACACCCCCGAGTTCGGGTGCACCTGCTACACCGAGAACGACGTCGCCCCGCCCAGCCGCAACCCCTGGGACACCGACCGCACCCCCGGCGGCTCCAGCGGCGGCGCCGCCGTCGCGGTCTGCGCCCGCCTGGCCGCCGCCGCCCACGGCAGCGACGGCGGCGGATCCCTGCGCATCCCCGCCAGCGCGTGCGGGCTGTTCGGCCTCAAACCCACGAGGGGACGGATCTCCGGCGGCCCCCACAAACCCGACCTGCTCGGCCTGTCCACGGCCGGGCCCCTCACCCACACCGTGCTGGACGCGGCGCTCCTGCTCGACGCCATGGCCGGTGCGCGGCCCGGAGACCTCTACGGGGCTCCGCCGCTCCCACCCGGTCAGACCTTCGTCGACCACGCGCGCCGCGCTCCGGGACGGCTGCGCGTGGGCCGCTACGCCGACGCCGGAAGCGTCGGCGTCCCCGTCCACCCCCACGTCCGGGCGGCCTACGAGGCCGCCGGCGACCTGCTCACCGAACTCGGCCACGAGGTGGAGGAGATCCCCACCCCGGGCGACGCCCACTTCGGCGGCTCCTTCCCCGAGGACTTCGGCGTGCTCTGGGCCGCGATGGCCTCGGCCAGCCCCGTGGACCCCGACCGCGAGCACGAGCTCCGACCGATCACCCGCTGGCTGCGGGAGCGCGCCCGCGCCACACCCGTGCCCGACTACGTCGCGGCCTGCGTGCGGCTCCAGCGGGGGGTGCGCTCGCTGATCACCGCCACCGAGCCCTACGACGTGCTGCTCAGCCCCACCCTGGCGCTGCCGCCGGTTCCGATCGGACACTTCGACCGGGGCGGCCCGGAGGAGGAGTTCCGCCGCATGACCGAGTTCACCCCCTTCACGTCGGTGTACAACGTCTCCGGCCAGCCCTCGGTCAGCGTCCCCCTGCACTGGTCGCCGGACGGGCTGCCGGTCGGCGTCATGCTCACCGGCCGGATGGGCGGGGAGGGCACCCTGCTGTCGCTGTCGGCCCAGCTGGAGGAGGCCCGGCCCTGGGCGCACCGCCTCCCACCGGGCCTCGACTAGGACTCCGGGACGGCCGGGGCGGTCGGTCCCGTCCCCGGCTCACTGCCCTCGGGAGCCCCGGTCCCGGCGGAGGCCGGGTCCTCCGCGGCCGAGGGGACGAACAGGCTCAGCGCCGCGGCCAGCGCCGCCACGACCGCCGCGCCTGCGGCGCCGCCCGCCACCCCGAAGCCGTCGATCAGCGCGCCGATCATCGGGCCCGCGGCGGCGCTGCCGACACCCATCCCGGAGGCCAGCCAGCCGAACGCCTCGGCGCGCCGGTCCGGCGGGGAGACGTCGCCCAGCCGCCCCATCACGGCCGCCACGGTGGGCGCGATCGCCATCCCCGACAGCAACAGCAGCGGCGTGATCCACAGCGGAGTGGGCAGGTGCACGACCGGTGGCGTGAACGGCACCAGGACCGCCAGGCCCAGCGCCGCGGCCAGACTCCGCCGCACCAGCCGCGGCCGTCCCCTCAGCCCTCCGGCGACCGCGCCGCCCACGAGCGAGCCCAGCGCCCACACCGACGCCAGCACCATCACGTACTGGGGGGAGTCCAGTTCGTTGGCCCAGGCCACGATGACCAGGTCCACGCCCACGATCCCGCAGATCATCAGCAGGGACATCAACAGCAGGACGCACAGCGCCGGGTAGCGCAGCAGACTCCGGCGGGGCGCGGCCGCGCCGGTGGCGGGGACCTCCGGCGCCGGGGCCGGGGCGGCGACACCGGCCCGGCGCAGGGAGAGCGCGAACCCGACCGCCCCCGCCAGCGCCAGCACCGCCAGCAGCGACAGCGCCCACCGGGGACCGGCGTAGGCCACCACACCGGCGGTCAGCACGGGGGAGAAGACGAAGAGCAGCTCCTGCGTGGTCGCCTCGGCCGCGTAGATGGCGTTGCGCTCGGCGCCGAAGGTGAGCCTCGGCCACAGGGCCCGGACGATCTGGTTGGCGGGGGAGCCGAACGCCCCGGTGAACAGGGCCAGCGGCACCGCCAGCCACCACAGGGAGCCCGGCATCAGGGCGAGCGCGAGCAGCCCCGCGCTGAACACCGCGCTGCACACCAGCACCAGCCGGGCGCTGTCACCCCGGTCGGCCATCCTGCCGCGCAGCGGACCGACCAGCGCCATCCCCAGCGTGAACGCACCCGCGACCAGCCCGGCGAAGGTGTAGGACCCCGTCCACCCCTCGACCAGGAAGGTGACCGCGATCATCAACCCGGGCATGTAGAACCGTGCCACGAGCGACCAGGTCAGCAGGGACAGGACGTGGGGAACGGCGAAGACGCGCCGGTAGTTGGACAGCACCCCGCTCATTATGCACAGGGCGCTGACGGGCGGCGATCGGTTTTGCGACCATGTGGAGCGGACGTTCTGGCCCCACGCCGGGCTGTCGTCCGGTGTACGCGGGCCCGGGTAGGGCATGATCGGTTGCTGTGAGGGACGTTCAGCTGGCCCGCGTGGCCGAGCAGTACGGTGTCGCGACCACCTACGAGGACTGGCGGGGCGAACGCGTGTCCGTCAGCCCCGACACGATCCGCCATGTCCTGGCGGCCCTGGGGGTGGATCCGGGGGAGCCGCTGCCCGGCACCGGACCACGGCCGCTTCCCCCGGCCGTGGTCGTCCGCGAGGGCAAGGCGCCCGACTTGGTGCTGCCGGAGGGCTCCCGCAGCGCCGTCGAGACCGCCGACGGCTCCGTGCTGCCCTTCGACCCCGGACTCCCGCTCGGCGTGCACACCCTGCGGGTCGAGGACGGCGGAGCCGAACACGACGCGCCGCTGCTGGTGGTCCCCGACCGGATCGAACCCAGCGCCCTGCGGGGGAACCGCCGACTGTGGGGGCTGATGACCCAGATCTACAGTGTCCGTTCCCGCGCCTCATGGGGGACGGGTGACCTGCGTGACCTGGCCGAACTGGCCGACTGGGGCGCGCGCGACCTCGGCGCCGACTTCGTGCTCGTCAACCCGATGCACGCCACCGAGCCGGTCAGCCCGCTGGAGCCCTCGCCCTACCTCCCGGTCAGCCGCCGCTACGCCAGCCCGCTCTACGTCCGGGTGGAGGACATCCCCGAGTACGCCCGGCTCGACCCCGCCCAACGGGAGGGCATCCAACGCCTGGCCCGTCCCCTGCGCGAGCGCGGGCGCACCGCCGACCTGCTCGACCGGGACACGGTCTGGGAGGCCAAGCGCACCGCGCTGGAGGTCCTGTTCCAGGTGCCCCGGGCGCCCGGCCGGGAGGCCGCGCTGCGCGCCTACCTCGAACGCGAGGGCCAACCCCTGGTCGAGTTCGCCACCTGGTGCGCCCTGGCCGAGGAGTACGGCAGCGACTTCCGCTCCTGGCCCGCCCACCTGCGCGACGTCGGGGCGCACGCGGTGGGGCAGGAGGCCCTGCGCAGGTGGCCGGTGGTGGAGTTCCACCGCTGGCTCCAGTGGGTCCTGGACGAGCAGCTCGCCCAGGCCCAGAGCACGGCCCGCGGGGGCGGCATGGAGCTGGGCGTCGTGCACGACCTCGCAATCGGTGTGCAGGCGGGCGGCGCGGACGCGTGGATGTACGGGGACGCGCTGGTGGGCGGTCTGCACGCGGGCGCGCCACCGGACGAGTTCAACCGGCGCGGCCAGGACTGGGGACAGCCGCCCTGGCATCCGCGGGTCCTGGCCGAACTCGGCTACGCGCCCTTCCGCCAGATCATCGGCCAGGCGCTGCGGCACGCGGGCGGGGTGCGCGTGGACCACGTGATGGGCATGTTCCGCATGTGGTGCGTGCCCGAGGGCGCCGAACCGGCCGAGGGCACCTACATCAGGTACGACCACGAGGGCATGGTGGGCACGCTCGCCCTGGCCGCCCGCCGCGCCGACGCGGTGGTCGTGGGCGAGGATCTGGGGACCGTGGAGCCCTGGGTGCGCCAGCACCTCTCCGACCGGGGGATCTTCGGCACCTCCGTGCTGTGGTTCGAGCAGGACGCCGAGGGTGAGCCGCGCGGTCCGGAGGAGTGGCGCACCGACTGCCTGGCCACGGTCGCCACCCACGATCTGCCGCCGGTGGCGTCGTTCCTGTCGGGCGAACACGTGGAGTTGCGTGACCGGTTGGGGCTGCTGGACCGGCCGCTGGCCGAGGAGCTGGCCGACTCCGAGGACCGCGTGGACCGGTGGCGGTCGCTGCTGGTGGAGCTGGGCCTGCTGGACGAGGACGTGGATCCGGTGACCGATCCCGCCTCGGTGGTCGCGGCGATGCACGCCTACCTGGTGGCGACCCCGGCGCGGATGCTGGGGGTGGCGCTCACCGACGTGGTGGGGGAGCGGCGGATGCAGAACCAGCCCGGTACGAACACGGAGTACCCGAACTGGCGGATCCCGCTCACCAGCGGCGAGGGCGAGCCGGTGCTCGTCGACGAGCTGCTCGCCGACCCGCGCACGGTGGCGCGGATCCGGCGGACCCTGGGGCCTGTCGGCGGCGGCCAGGGCCGGGTGCTGTGACCGGTCGGGCGCCGTGGCCGGGACGGGCGCCCGGGAGCGCGCTCGGCGCCCCCGGGGCCGTCGCCCGCGGTGCCTAGGACCGGCTTCGGCCCGCGGCGATGTCCTTGGCGCGGGCGCGCAGCGCGCGCTCGACACCCGCGCGCCCCTCCACCAGCAGACGGCGCAGCGCCGGGGCCGGGTCGTTCTCGGCGATGTAGGCGTCCGTGCGCTCCAGCGTCGCCTCCTCGATGAGGCTGCTGGGGTACATCATCTCGGCGAAGGACTGCGCGAACTCGCCCGTCCACTTCTCCCACGCCGGGGCCAGCTGGGCGAAGTACTTCTCCATGTACGGGCGGTACAGCTCGGCCTGTCCGGGCTCGGTGAAGCCGAGCAGGGTGGCGCGGAACTCCGCGTTGGCCAGGTCCGCTCCGACGATCCGCTCCCAGGCGGCGGCCTTGGCCTCCGCGGTGGGGATGGCGGCCCGGGCTCCGGCGGCGTGGCGCTGACCGGTGGCGGTCGGGTCGGACTCCAGCTCGGCGGCGATCTCCGCCTCGCCGAGCCTGCCCTGGGCGACCAGGCGGCGCAGCAGCGTCCAGCGCAGGTCGGTGTCGACCGTGAGGCCCTCCACGGTGATCGCGCCGTCGAGCAGCCCCTGGACGAGCGACAGGTGGGCGTCGGTGCGCGCCGTGTCGGCGAGGGCGTTGACGTAGGCGAGCTGGAGGTCGCTGCCCGGCTCGGCGGTGTTGAGCAGCTCCCGGAGCCGCTCGCCGAGCCGTTCGAACCCGACCGGGCGCCAGGCCGGGTCGGCGTAGTTGATCAGCGCCGCGTTGGCCTGGCGCAGCAGCGTCTGGGCGACCATGACGTCGTCCACGCCGCCGATCCCGGAGATGACCAGGTCCACGTAGTCGCGGGCGGCCATCTCGGCGTCGCGGGTCATGTCCCAGGCGGCGCCGAAGGCCAGCGCGCGCGGCAGCGACTCGGTGATCTCCCCGACCGCCTCGACCACGGTGCGCAGCGACCGGTCGTCCAGGCGGATCTTGGTGAAGGTGAGGTCGTCGTCGTTGATCAGGACCAGGTCCGGCCGGGCCATACCGACCAGTGCGGGCACCTCGGTGCGGGCGCCGCTGACGTCGAGCTCCACGCGCTCGCGGCGGGTGATCCCGTCGTCGGTGCGGTCGTACAGGCCGACCGCCAGCCGGTGGGAGCGCAGGGTCGGGTGCTCCTCGGCGGCCTCCTGCACGATCGTGAACGACGTGAAGTTGCCGTCGTCGCCGACCTCGAACTCCGGGCGCATCGTGTTGACGCCGGTGGTCTCCAGCCACTCGCGCGACCAGCCCGACAGGTCGCGGCCGGAGGCGGCCTCCAGGTGCCGCAGCAGGTCCTTCAGCTCGGTGTTGCCGAAGGCGTTCTCCTTGAAGTAGGCGCGCACCCCGGCGAAGAACGCGTCCACGCCCACGTACGCCGCGAGCTGCTTGAGCACCGAGGCGCCCTTGGCGTAGGTGATGCCGTCGAAGTTGACCTCGACGGCCTGGATGTCGACCATGTCGGCCGCGATGGGGTGGGTCGAGGGCAGCTGGTCCTGGCGCAGCGCCCACGCCTTCTCCACGTTGGCGAAGGTCGTCCAGGCGTCCGTCCACTTGGTGGCGTTGGCCTGGCAGTACACGCTGGCGTAGGTCGCGAAGGACTCGTTCAGCCACAGGTCGTCCCACCAGCGCATGGTGACCAGGTCGCCGAACCACATGTGCGCCATCTCGTGGAGGATGGTCTCCGCGCGGCGCTCGTAGCGGGCGTCGGTGACGCGGGAGCGGAAGACGTAGTCCTCCAGGAACGTCACGGCGCCCGCGTTCTCCATCGCGCCCGCGTTGAACTCGGGCACGAACAGCTGGTCGTACTTGCCGAAGGGGTAACGCAGGTCGAACAGGCCGTGGAAGAAGTCGAAGCCCTTCTTGGTGACGTCGAACAGGGCGTCGGCGTCCAGGTGCTCGGCCAGGGAGGCGCGGCAGAACAGCCCCAGTTCGATGCCGTCGTGCTCGTCGCGCACCACGTGGTAGGGGCCCGCGACGAGCGCGGTGATGTAGGTCGACATGACCGGGGTGGCGGGGAAGTGCCAGCGCACCCGGCCCTCGGTGCCGGTGGCCTCGCGCTCGACGTCGGGCGCGCTGTTGGACACGACGTGCCAGGAATCGGGCGCGAACACCGTGAGCTCGAAGGTCGCCTTCAGGTCCGGCTGGTCGAAGCACGCGTACATGCGGTGCGCGTCGGCGGTCTCGAACTGGGTGTACAGGTACACCGACTCGTCCACCGGGTCGACGAACCGGTGCAGGCCCTCGCCGGTGCGCATGTAGGCGGCGTCGGCCACGACGGTCAGCTCGTTGTCCGCGGCCACCTCTGGCAGGAGCAGGCGCTCGCCGTCGAACAGCTCGCCGGGGTCCAGCTCGCGGCCGTTGAGCGTCGCCGAGAGCACCTTCGGAGCGGTCAGGTCCACGAAGGTCCGGGCGCCCGCCTGCGAACTGGAGAAGCGGATCACGGTGGTGGACCGGAAGGTCTCCTCACCCGTGGTCAGGTCGAGCTCCACCGTGTAGGAGTCGACGCTCAGGATCCGCGCCCTCTCCCGAGCCTCGTCCCGTGTCAGGTTCCCCGCCACGCCACGCTCCCTCCACGGCCGCCGTCGTCGCCGGCCGGAATCGTCGCCGACCGCGGCGGGCGCCCGCGGGGGCGGGCCGCGCCGGGGTCGGCGGTCGTCATCAACTCGATCCCGATCCTGCCACGCGCCGACGCGGAATGCGCAACCAGCACGGGTGGTTGTCCACTCTCAGCGGATCCCGTGCGGCCGCCCGAACCCACAGTGACGAGGAGTCAGCGATGACGCAGTCCCCCGACCGCCCCGAAACCTCCTCCGAGGACGGGGTCACCCACGCCGACATGTGGTTCGACCCCCTGTGCCCGTGGGCCTGGATCACCTCCCGCTGGCTCCTGGAGGTCGAGCGGGTGCGCCCGGTCCGGGTGCGCTGGCACGTCATGAGCCTGTCCGTGCTCAACGAGGGGCGGGAGGGGCTGCCGGAGGGGTACCGTCAGCTCCTCGACACGGGGTGGGGGCCGGTCCGCGTGTGCGTGGCGGCCGGGCAGAAGCACGGACCGGAGGTCCTGGGCGACCTGTACACCGCCCTGGGCACCCGGTTCCACCTGCGGGGCGAGCCGCGTGAGGAGGCGACCTACCGCGCCGCCCTGGCCGACGCCGGTCTGCCCGAGGAACTGGCCGCGGCGGCGGGGTCCGACGAGTACGACGAGGCCCTGCGCGCCTCCCACGCCGAGGCGATGCGGCTGGTCGGCGAGGACGTCGGCACACCCGTGATCAGCGTGGAGGGCGTGTCCTTCTTCGGCCCCGTCGTCACCCCGACGCCGCGGGGCGAGGAGGCGGCCAGGCTGTGGGACGGGGTGCGCCTGGTCGCCGGGGTCGAGGGGTTCTTCGAGCTCAAGCGCACCCGTACCGTTGACCCGAGTTTCGAGTAGCTTCGGCTAGGGTGCTGATCCGGGCGGGCACGGCACCGCCCGGAGGGGATGTACCCGTACCCACCCGTCCGCGTCGCGGACACGGTGGCTGGACCGACCAGGGGGCGTGACCATGTCCGGACCCGACGGCGACCGCACGGTCGACTTCTTCGACGACCTCGACATCCTGCCCGACACCACCGGCGACGAACGGTCGCTGGGCTGGGGTGAGGACGACTCCGACGACGACACCGCGCGGTTGGTCGCCGAACGCCCGCCGCACTGGGACTGACCCGGTCCGGCCGGGGCGCCGACCGGGCGCCCCGGCCCGGCTCCGTTCCCGGGCCTTCCAAGCGACACCGCCCCCGTGCGACACGCCCGGGGGCGCGTCCCCTTCCGGGAAACCACCGGCCCGGCCCCGAACGCTGGCCAACCAGAATCGCGTTCTGCGAGAGTGGTCACATGCGTTCCCTCTACATCGACGGCGCCTGGCGCCCGTCCGCCTCCGACGAGGGCCTGGACGTGCTCAACCCGGCGACCGAGCAGGTCATCGACACCGTCCCGGCCGGATCCACCGAGGACGTCGACGCCGCGGTCAAGGCCGCGTCGGCGGCCCTGCCCGCGTGGTCGGCGCTCACCCCGGGCCAGCGGGTGACCCACCTGGCCAAGGCCCTGGAGCTGTACAACGCCCGCGTCGACGACATCGCCGTGGTCCTGACCCGCGACATGGGCGCGCCCGTCGGGTTCGCGCGCAAGGTCCAGGCGGGCCTGCCCGCCCTGATGTTCCGGACCTTCGTCGACCTGGTCGAGGAGGTCGGCGACCGCTACTTCGAGGGCGAGCGTCAGGGCAACTCGCTCATCGTGCGCGAGCCCGTCGGCGTCGTCGGGGCCATCACCCCGTGGAACTATCCGCTGCACCAGATCGTGCTCAAGGTCGTCCCCGCGCTGCTCGCGGGCAACACGGTGGTCCTCAAACCCAGCGAGGTGGCGCCGCTGTCCGCCTACGCGCTCACCGAGGTCCTGCACGAGGCGGGTCTGCCCGCGGGCGTGTTCAACCTGGTGTCGGGGACCGGCCCGGTCGTCGGCGAGGCGATCGCCGCCCACCCGCGGGTGGACATGGTCTCCTTCACCGGCTCCACCCGCGCCGGGACCAGGGTCAGCCAGGTCGCGGCCGAGACCGTCAAACGCGTCGCGCTCGAACTGGGCGGCAAGTCCCCCAACGTCGTGCTGCCCGATGCCGACCTCACCCAGGCGGTCAAGCGCGGGGTCGCCGACGTCATGCGCAACACCGGGCAGAGCTGCAACGCGCTCACCCGCATGCTCGTGCACCGCGACTCCTACGAGGAGGCCGTGCGCCTGGCCGCCGAGTCCGCCGCCAGGTACGTTCCCGGCGACCCCGAGGACGAGGCCACCCGGATGGGGCCGCTCGTCTCCGCTGCCCAGCTCGACCGCGTCCGCGACTACGTGCGCCTCGGCGTGGAGGAGGGCGCCCGTCTGGTCACCGGTGGCGCCGACCCCGTCGAGGGGCGCGAGCGCGGCTACTACGTCAGCCCGACCGTCTTCGCCGACGTGCGCAACGACATGCGCATCGCCCAGGAGGAGATCTTCGGCCCGGTGCTCGCCCTCATCCCCTACGACACCGAGGAGGAGGCGGTGGCCATCGCCAACGACACGGTGTACGGGCTCAACGCGGCCGTCTGGTCGGGCGACCCCGACCGCGCCCTGGCCGTGGCCCGGCGGTTGCGCGCGGGCCAGGTCGAGGTCAACGGCGGTGCGCTCAACCCGCGCGCGCCCTTCGGCGGCTACAAGCGCTCCGGGAACGGGCGTGAGTGGGGTCTGGCCGGTCTCGACGAGTTCTGCGAGGTCAAGTCGATCCAACTCTGACCGCCGTCCCGGCCCCGACCTGGTCGGATATGCCCAGATTCACATGGTCGAATCCGGCGAGCGAGGAATCGGCCCCGGTGATCGGCGCGTTGTGGGGTGTGGAAAGATGCGGACCGGACATCCCCCGGTCGAACCCAAACGAGGTGTGAGTTGAGCAACAAGCCCGCGGTCTCCAAGGCAGGACCCCTCGCCAAGGACATCAAGTCCATGGTGGTGTACAACCTGATCGCCCTGGTCTCCATGGCGCTTTTCGCCGCCCTCGGTCTGAGCGTCGCGGCCGCCGCCACCTCCTGAGGGAACCCGCCGGAACACCGCCCGCCCCGCCCCCTCCGCGCCGGAAGGGGCGGGGCGCGGTGTCCGCCGCCCGCCTGACCTGCCAGACTGTGCACGTGCGTGTTTACCTTGGATCAGATCATGCGGGCTACGAGCTCAAAGAACACCTCGTCTCCTGGCTGAAGGAGCGCGGGCACGAGGTCGTCGACGCCGGGCCCTTCGTCTACGACGCCGTGGACGACTACCCGCCCTTCGTCCTGCGCGCCGCCGAGGGCGTCGCCTCCGACCCGGGCTCGCTCGGCGTCGTCATCGGAGGGTCGGGCAACGGCGAGCAGATCGCCGCCAACAAGGTCAAGGGCGTCCGCGCCGCCCTGGCCTGGAGTGAGGACACCGCCCGTCTGGCGCGTGAGCACAACGACGCGAACGTGCTCGGCATCGGCGGCCGGATGCACTCCCTGGAGGAGGCCACCCGGTTCGTGGAGGTGTTCCTCTCCACGCCCTACAGCGACGAGGAGCGGCACACCCGCCGCATCGGGATGCTCTCCACCTACGAGGAGTCCGGCGAACTCCCGCCCCTTCCGTAAGTATCCCGCTCCGGCCCGCCCCCGTGCCGCCCGGCGCGGGGGCGCGTCCGTGCCCGGGTTCGGGCGCTTCGCCGCGGAGAGGGCCCGGTCGGACGGTTTGTGTCCGAGAGAGGATGATCGTCCCGGAAAACCCACCAGATCCCTGGAGGAACAGCGGCCGAAACCCTACTCTCGGTTATCGGTTCAACCTAAACCTGTGGTTATGGGAGAGAACACCGCTGGTTGCGCGTGCCACGTTCGCGCCCCCGCGCTACAGTTCGTGCACAGTGGCCGGCCTCGCATCGTCCGCGGCGCGGCGACGACGGCGCCGCCCCCGGCCACGGAGATCAGGGCGTGCCCCGCATCCGACCACCGCCCGGCCCGGTACCGAGAGCCTCCGCCTCCGTCGGGCCCTACCGACCGAGACCCGAACCGCCCGCGTGCCCGCGGGAGTGCCGATCCAGGGGACACATGAAGCCCACACCGACCGCCAAGATCGCCCGGCTGTTGCGTACGACCACGCAGCGGCTCGTAGCGGTGCTCCGGCGCAAGGTGCTCTTCCGCTACCGGCTCGTGCTCATCACCCTGGTCACCCTCGCGGTCGGGATCGGCGTGGGCGCCGTGTGGGGTCCCCCCGGCTGGTTCCCGCCCAGCTCCACGATCCTCACCGTCCTGGCCGGCGGCCTCCTGCTCAAGCGCAAGAGCCTCGCCTTCCTGTTCACCGTGGTCGCGGCGGTGCTCCTGTTCGTCGCGTTCATGCTCGACTTCGGCCAGGTGGGCCCCGGCCTGCTGGTCACCATCGGCGTCACCGCGGTCCTGTCCTACCTGCTGTCCGGGGTGCGCGAACGCCTCGGTGTGCAGGGGCTCAGCGGCGAGATGATGCTGCTGGACCTGCGCGACCGCCTGCGGCACCAGGGCCGGCTGCCCGAACTGCCCGACGGCTGGGGCCGCACCGCCGTCCTGCGCCAGGCGGGCGGGTCGTCCTTCGGCGGCGACTTCGTCGTCTCCATCCGCCGGGAGGACCGGCTCGACGTGGCGGTCGTCGACGTCTCCGGCAAGGGCGTGGACGCCGGAACCCGGGCGCTGATGCTCTCCGGCGCGTTCAGCGGTCTCATCGGCTCCGTGCCCACCGGGGACTTCCTCTCCCACTGCAACGACTACCTCATCCGAGACGGAGGCGGTGAGGGATTCGTCACCGCCGTCCACCTGAGCGTGGACCTGGACACGGGCGAGTTCCAGATCGCCTCCGCCGGGCATCCGCCCGCCCTGCACTACGACAGCGGCTGCGGCGTGTGGAGCACCACCGAGGCCAAGGGCGTCGTCCTCGGGGTCATCCCGGAGATGACCTACTCCTCCGTCGAAGGCAAGCTCAGGCCGGGTGACGCCATCATGCTCTGCACCGACGGCCTCATCGAGACGCCCGGAGAGGACCTCGACGCGGGGATCGACCGCCTCCTCGGCGCGGCCGAGTCGGTCGTCGGCAGGGGCTTCGCGACCGGCGCCGGAGAGGTCGTCGACGTCCTGAGCAAGGACAAGAACGACGACTGCGCCCTGGTCGTCCTCTGGCGCGACTAGACGCCCCGCCGAGGCTCTCGCGTGCGGTCACGTGCCGCTGCGGGCGATAGGGTCGACCCGACTCCCGATCCCGGCGCGGCCGACGACCCTCCCGGGGCCGCCGTGCCCACCCTCTCCACCTCCCGGTGCCGACGTACGGGCGGCTGCCCGTGCCCGTCCTCGGGGAGGCGGTGCCGTGCCGGAGGAGACGAGAGACGACACAGGCTGCCCGTGGGCGTGCCCGCGCGGCGTTGGACACGCAGGGGGGTGCTTCGTATGGCAGACGGCGAGCGCGCTGACGAGCTCAACGAACTGGTCGAGAACAACGACCTGACCGGAATCAGGCTCTGGTTGGCCGAACACAGGCCCTACGAGATCGCCGACGAACTCACCCGCATGTCCGACCGCGACGCGATCATCCCCTTCCGACTCCTGGACAAGGATCGTGAGCTGGAGGTCTTCGAGGAGCTCGACCCCGGCCAGCAGCAGATCGTCCTCAGCGGGCTCCGGGACTCCGCCTTCCACGAACTCCTGGAGCAGATGGACCCGGACGACCGGGCCCGCCTCATCGGAGAGGCGCCCGCCAAGGTCGCCACCCGCGCCCTGGCCGGGCTGAGCCCCGCCGAACGGAAGATGACCGCGGCGCTCCTGGGTTACCCGGAGGACTCCGTCGGCCGGTACATGACCCCGGAGACGGTCATCCTGCACCGGGACCTGACCGTGGGCCGCGCGCTGGAGGTCGTCCGGGCCAAGGGCGCCGACGCCGAGACCATCTACACCCTCCCCGTGGTCAGCGACGGCCGCCGCCTGGTCGGCACGGTCAGCCTCAGCGACCTGGTCGTCAGCGACGACGAGACGGTGCTCAAGGACCTGGTCGACGTGCTCGCGCCGCGGGTGCGCGCCACCGAGCCGGTCGAGGACGCCGCCCGCCTCATCCAGGAGGCCAACCTGGTCTCCCTGCCGGTGGTGGACTCCGAGGAGCGCTTCGTCGGCCTGTTCACGTTCGACGACGCGCTGGAGGTCATCGAGGCGGCCGACTCCGAGGACATGGCCCGCCAGTCCGGCGCCAGCCCGGTCGCCGAGCACTACGTCTCGGTCGGGGTGGTGCGCCTGGTCGGGGCGCGGGTGGTGTGGCTGATGCTGCTCATCGTGGCGGCCACCCTGACCGTCAACGTCATGCAGGTCTTCGAGGACACCCTGGAGGCGGTCACCGCGCTGGCGATGTTCGTGCCCATGCTCATCGGGACCGGCGGTAACGTCGGAGCCCAGTCGGCCACAGCGATCGTGCGCGCCCTGGCCGTCGGCGAGGTGCGCGTACGCGACCTTCCGGCGGTGATCTGGAAGGAGGGCCGGGTCGGTCTGCTGCTCGGTGTCGTCCTGGCCGCGCTCGCGCTGGGGATCGGCTCCCTCCTGGTGGGGTTCGACGTCGCCGTGGTGGTCGCCTGCTCGGTGATCGCGGTGTGCACGTGGGCGGCGATCATCGGCTCGTCCATGCCCCTGTTGGCGCGCAAGGTGGGCGTGGACCCGGCGGTGGTCTCCTCGCCGATGGTGGCGACGCTGGTCGACGCCACCGGTCTGATCATCTACTTCTCCGTCGCCCGCGTGGTCCTGGGCATCTGAGCCGGGTCCGGTACACACCGTGCCGTTGGCGGCGCTCTCCGCTTAAACGGCCGGTGGAGCGGGTATCGCGGTAGGAGCAGGACGGATCTAGGGGGGATTCCATGTCCGGTACCGGAGATGCGTTCGACCGGCTGAAGAAGGCCGTCGACGACAACGCCGACAAGGCGCAGAAGGTCGTCGGCAAGGCCGCCGAGGCCGCGAAGAAGGCCACGGGCGGCGCCCACGACGAGAAGATCGACAAGGGCGCCGGAGCCGCGACGGAGTACCTGCGCAAGCGTGCTGAGGAGAACAAGGACAAGTAGGGAGGGGTGTCGCCCACCCGGGGCGGGCACGGCTGGTCCACGGACCCGCTGGCCCGCCCCTCGGCGTCCCCCGCCCGCACCGTCCGGATGAGACCCTGTCTCCGCTGGTCAGACCTGGTTTGTCACGAGGTTACGCTGATGAGGTAAGGCGAACCTAATGTGAGGCGGTGCGGGTGTGAGCGAACTCGGCGGGCGGCCCTGTCAGCTCACGGTCTGCCGCGGCTGCTGCTGCGGAAAGAAGAAGAAGGTGCCGGGCGTCGACCACAAGGCGCAGCTCGCCCGGCTCAGCGCCATCGACGACCGGTCGGGACGGCCCGTGCCCGTCCGCACCAGCAAGTGCCTGGGCATCTGTTTCCAGGGCAACGTCGTGGTCGTGCAGCCCTCGCAGGAGGGCCGTGCCGCCGGGGGACGCCCGGTGTGGCTCGGCCAGATCACCGACGACGCGCTCGTCGAGGCGATCGACGACTGGATCTCCCGGGGCGGCCCGGGTCTGGCCCCGCTGCCCGACGCGCTCGTCGACCACGTCACCTCCAAGGACGCCAAGAAGCCGAAGAAGCGCAAGCGGCCCAAGAACGCCAAGAAGGCCAAGAAGGCCAAGAAGGAGCGGAAGAAGGCCGAGCGCAAGGCGGAGAAGAAGGCGAAGAAGGCGGCCGAGGCCGCCGGGTCGAAGCGGGACGGCGGGAAGAAGACCACGAAGGACCGGAAGCCGAAGAAGGCCAAGAAGAACGGGAAGGCCGAGAAGGCCGAGAAGAACAAGAGGGGCGGGAAGAAGGGCTAGCCTCCCCCGGCCCCGTCGAACCCCGGCCCCTTCCTTCCCCCACTACCCCCGCTGCGGGGCGAACTGCGTGCGGTACAACGCCGTGTACAGGCCGCCCAGCCCCAACAGCTCCTCGTGCGTCCCCCGCTCCAGGATCCGGCCGTCCTCCATCACCAGGATCTGGTCGGCCTCCCGCACTGTCGCCAGCCGGTGCGCGATCACGAGCGACGTGCGTCCGGCCAACGCGGCCGACAGCGCCTCCTGCACGGCCACCTCCGACTCCGAGTCCAGGTGCGCCGTCGCCTCGTCCAGCACGACCACCGACGGCTCCTTGAGCAGCAGCCGGGCGATCGCCAGCCGCTGCTTCTCACCGCCGGACAGCCGGTAGCCGCGGTCGCCCACCATCGTGTCCAGACCGCTCGGCAGCTGTTCCAGCAACGGTCCCAGCCGCGCCTTCCGCAGCGCCTCCTCCAGTTCGGCGTCGGTGGCCTCCGGGCGGGCGTACCGCAGGTTGGCGCCGACCGTGTCGTGGAACAGCTGCGCGTCCTGGGTGACCACGCCCACGGCCTCGCGCAGCGAGTCCCCGGTCGCCTCACGCAGGTCCAGCCCGCCGACGAGGACCCGGCCGTCGGTCGGGTCGTACAGCCGTGACACCAGGTGGGTCAACGTGGTCTTGCCCGCACCGGACGGGCCGACCAGCGCCACCATCGTGCCGGGCTCGGCGCGGAAGGAGACGTCGCTGAGCACCTGGGTGTCGCCCTCGACCAGCGCCTGCGGGGTCGCCTCCAGGGACGCGACCGAGGGCTCCCCGGCGCCCGCGTAGCGGAACGACACGTGCTCGAACTCCACCGTGAGCGGGCCGTCCGGCAGGGGGCGGGCGTTCGGGCTCTCCTCGATGCCCGGCTCCAGGTCGAGCACCTCGAAGACCCGGTCGAAGGAGACCAGGGCCGTCATGATCTCCACGTGCACGTTGGACAGCGTCGTCACCGGCCCGTACAGGCGGGCGAGGAGGGTGGTCAGCGCGACCAGGGTGCCGACCTCGAAGGCGCCGCCGATCGCCAGCACGCCGCCGACGCCGTAGACCATCGCCATGGCCAGCGCCGTGATCAGCCCGAGCAGGCTGAACAGGAGCGAGCCGTACACCGCCTGGCGTACCCCCAGGTCGCGGACGCGGGCCGCCCGCCGGGCGAAACCCGCCGACTCCTCCTCGGGGCGGCCGTACAGTTTGACCAGCATCGCCCCGCCGACGTTGAACCGCTCGGTCATCAGCGAACTCATGTCGGCGTTGGTGTCCATCGCGTCCCGCGAGATGTGCGCGAGCCTGCGGCCGATCAGCTTCGCCGGGAAGACGAACAGCGGCACCAGGGCCAGCGCCACCAGTGTCACCTGCCACGACAGCGCGATCATGGTCACGATGACGGCGGTCGCGCTGATGAGGTTGGACACCACTGACTGCAGGACCGACGTGATCGCCCGCTGGGCGCCCACCACGTCGGTGTTGAGCCGACTGATGAGCGACCCCGTCTGCGTCCGGGTGAAGAAGGACAGCGGCATCCGCTGGACGTGTGTGAACACCTGGGTGCGGAGCTGGTAGATCACCCCCTCACCGATCCGCGAGGACAGCCACCGCCCGAGGAGGTTCAGCGTCCCCTCCAGGACCGCGAGTCCGGCCGCCGCGGCGGCCAGCCACACCACGAGCGAGGTGTTCCCGGGCAGGATGCCCCGGTCGATGATCGCCTTGAGGATCAGCGGGTTGGCCACCACGATGCCCGCGCCCACGGCGGTGACCAGGAGGAAGAGCGCGATCGACCGCCAGTGGGGGCGGGCGTAGGAGATGATGCGCCGGGTGATGCCGGGGGGCAGCTGGTGCCCCCGGGCGCTCCCGTCGTTGACCAGGGCCCGGTAGGAGGGCCTGCCTGACATCATGAGCAGCCTCGTTGTTCGTCTCGCCGGTTCGCCACGCACGCGTCAACACCGGTGCCGCAGGAGCGCTTCCCGTGGGGAGGGAGCGGCCCTTCGGTCCGGAGTGAGGGGCGTTCGGGGAGGTTACAGCGCGTGGGCGAGGCGGCCGAGCGCGGCGGTCGTGGAGCGGCCGGGGGTGAAGGGCAGTTCCCATGCCTGCGCGCCGAGGGCGTCGGCGCCGCGGATCTTGGCCTGGGTGTAGCGGTCGCCCGCCGTGTAGGCCAGGGCGGCGGGGGCCAGGGGGCGCAGGACGTCGGCGTAGGCGGCCCAGTCGGCGACCTCGGGCGGTCCCTGGATGATGAAGGAGGCCGCGACGCAGCCGAGGGCCGCGATGGTCTCGGCGCGTTCCTCGGCGGGGTTGACCGGGCGTCCCGGTCCCTTCCAGGCGCGCACGCGCTCGTCGGACTCGATGCCGACGGTCAGCGGGAGCCCGCGTTCGGCGATGCTCTGGAGGAAGCGGACGTGTCCGACGTGGAGGACGTCGAAGACCCCGGTGACCACGACCGGTCGCTCGGGAGGCTCGTGGGGGCCGAACCAGTGCGCGCTGAGGGGGGTCGCCGTGCCGCCCGTCGCGTTCGTGTCCGTCATCCAGTCACCGTTCCGCGCAGTGTCGAGGGCGCCCGTGCCTGGTCGCGCCGACGGGCTCACCCGATGGATCAACGTACCCGTCCGGCACGGCTATTCCACTCTCCGGGGTGGGGGCCGAGCCGGATTCGCGTGCTTGTGGGGCCTCGCGAGGCGGGGTGTGGCGGATATCACCGGGAACCGGGTGGGGGCGCAGCGGGTCGGATTCGGTGTCGGATCACCGAGGAGGAGGCGGAGCGTATGTCGTGGGCGGTGCTCATCGAGGAGAACAGCAGCTACGGTCAGTCGATTCGCTGGCGGCTCGGTTCGGAGAGGGTGGTCGGGGATCGTCAGGAGGCGAGGGAGGAGGCGGCCAGGAGCGCCCGTGAGCACGTGCCGCCGCTTCCCTGGTCGGAACGCGACCGGGCGGTGTACCGGCTCAGCGCCGATGAGTACCTCGTGCGGGTCACCGGGATGACGAGTGAGTTCCACTTCCGGGTCACCGTCGCCGAGAGGCTCTGAGGCGGCGAGGCGAGCCGGTGTCGGATGGCGCACGGTGCGCCTCTCGCGGAGCGGGGGTGTGGGGGTCGTCCCCCGGGTGGAACGGCGAGGCGAGCCGGTGTCGGATGGCGCACGGTGCGCCTCTCGCGGGGCGGGGGTGTGGGGGTCGTCCCCCGGGTGGAACGGCGAGGCGAGCCGGTGCCGGATGACACACAGCTCGCCTCTCGCGGGGCGGGGGTGTGGGGGTCGTCCCCCGGGTGGAACGGCGAGGCGAGCCGGTGCCGGATGACACACAGCTCGCCTCTCGCGGAGCGGGCGACGGGAATCGAACCCGCATGGCCAGCTTGGAAGGCTGGAGTTCTACCATTGAACTACGCCCGCGTGGCGCCGGAGCCCCTGAGTTTCCTCTAGACTCGTGGAGCCGACGGAGACAAGAGTACAGTCTCCGGGGCGTTGATCGCACACCGGTGGGGTGTGCGATCGTCGTCAGGTGCACGGGGTGTAGCGCAGCTTGGTTAGCGCGCATGCTTTGGGAGCATGAGGCCGCGGGTTCGAATCCCGCCACCCCGACGAAACCATCCGTGGCAGCGGCCCCTGGCCGTGCGCCGTGGCCTCCTGTCTGTCTGCCCTAGACTTGGTGCGATCAGCAGGAAACTGTAAGTCCCAGCCCGTCGCAGGGCACCCCAGGAGAACGCGGTCACCAGACTGGCCGGGGTGCGCGCGTGCCGTTCGCCGTTGTGTGTGGCGCGCATGCGGGCCGACGCGGACACCAGCCGGCAAACTAGGAGTACCGCCCCGTGAAGACCGATGTCGAGGAGCTGAGCCCGACCCGGGTCAAGCTGACCATCGAGGTCCCCTTTGAGGAGCTCGAGCACGCTTTCGACGTGACGTACAAGTCGCTCGCCAAGCAGGTCCGGATCAAGGGCTTCCGCCCGGGCAAGGCGCCGGCGCGGCTGATCGACCGCTACGTCGGCCGCGGCGCGGTGATCAGCGAAGCGGTGAACCACGCCGTTCCGGAGCTCTACAACGAGGCCATCCAGAAGGAGGAACTCTTCGCGCTCGGCCAGCCCGACGTGGAGGTCACCAAGCTGGAGGACAACGAGGAGCTCGCCTTCACCGCCGAGGTCGACGTCCGGCCGAAGTTCGAGGTGGAGGACTACAAGGGCATCGAGGTGACCGTCGACAGCGCCGAGGTCACCGACGAGCAGGTCGACGAGCAGATCGGCACGCTCCGTGAGCGCTTCTCCACCCTCGTCGGGGCCGACCGCCCCGTCCAGGACGGCGACCACGTCTCGATCGACCTCTCCGCCGCCATCGACGGCGAGAAGCTGGAGGACGTCGCGGTCAGCGGCTACTCCTACGAGGTCGGCACCAACACCATGCTGGAGGGCCTCGACGAGACCCTGCGCGGCATGGAGGCCGGTGACGAGGCGACCTTCAAGACCACCCTGGTGGGTGGCGAGCACGAGGGCAAGGAGGCGGACGTCACCGTCACCGTGCACAGTGTGAAGGTCAAGGAGCTGCCCGAGCTCGACGACGAGTTCGCCCAGCTCGCCAGCGAGTTCGACACGATCGACGAGCTGCGCGAGGACGTGCGCAAGCGCATGGGCGAGGTCCGCCGCATCCAGCAGCTCTCCGCGGCCCGTGACAAGGCCCTGGAGAAGCTGATCGAGTCGGTCGACATCCCGCTGCCCGAGTCGGTCGTGGACGAGGAGATCACCCGCCGCCGCCAGAGCCTGGAACAGCAGCTCGCCCAGAGCGGGCTCACCAAGGAGTCCTACCTGGAGTCGCAGGGCAAGACGGAGGAGGAGTTCGAGGAGGAGCTCACCACCGGTGCCCGCTCCGCCGTCAAGGCCGGGTTCATCCTCGACCAGCTCGCCCTCCAGGAGGAGCTCAGCGCCGACCAGGGCGAGCTCAGCCAGTACGTGTTCGAGCAGGCCCAGCGCATGGGCGTGAGCCCGGACCAGCTCGCCCAGCACCTGGTCGAGTCCAACCAGATCCGCGTCGCCTTCACCGAGGTCGTCCGCGGCAAGGCCATGGACCTGGTCCTGGCCGAGGCCAAGGTCACCGACGAGGACGGCAACGTCATCGAGCAGGACAAGGCCCAGGGCGACGGGGAGGCCGTCGAGGAGGCCGCCAAGGCCGCCGCCGCGGTCGCCGCCGAGGAGGCCGAGTCCGCCAAGGACGAGGAGGGCGAGGAGACCAAGTAGTCCCCGCCTGCCGCGTGCCCACGGGCCCCGTTCGACCTTCGGGTCGGGCGGGGCCCGTTCTCGTTCGCTCTCGGAGGAAAACCCCGTGTGGCGCTTGTTCCACCCTGCGCTCAAAGCGAACAGGCACGGTATCGGTGCGACCCCGGTACCCGTCGGCGTTAGTGTCGCTGTATCGCAACCGTTTCGATTCCGGAGCAGGTGACGAGAGTGCCGCCGACCTTTGAAGAGTCCCCGCGATTCGACGCCCGCGCGTCCGAGCCGCAGTTTTCCCCTTTTACTGAGCAGACGCCTCAGCGCCTGTTGCGCCAGCGAATCGTTTTCCTCGGCGACCAGGTGGACGACGAGATCGCCAACCGTCTCGTCGGTGAACTCCTGCTGCTGTCCGCAGAGGACCGCCACCGGGACATCACCATGTACATCAACTCGCCGGGCGGTTCCGTCACGGCGGGTATGGCGATCTACGACGTCATGCAGTACATCCCCAACGACGTCCGGACCGTGGGCATCGGCCTGGCCGCCTCGATGGGCCAGATGCTGCTGTGCGCCGGTACCCCGGGCAAGCGGTACGCCCTGCCGCACACCAGGGTCATGATGCACCAGCCGTCCGGCGGTATCGGGGGTACGGCCTCCGACATCCGGATCCTCGCCGATCAGCTCCTGTACGTGAAGAAGATGTTCATCGGCAAGATCGCCGAGCACACCGGACAGTCGCCGGAGCAGATCGAGAAGGACGCCGACCGGGACCGCTGGTTCACCGCGCAGGAGGCCAAGGAGTACGGCTTCATCGACGAGGTCCTGGAGGGAACGCTCGACGTGACCGCGGACCGTCCCCAGAGTTGATCCCGTCGGACCTGCATCCAGGAACGGCGCAGTGCGTGGAAGGCGTGAAATGACCGAGTTCAACCCCAGTCTCATCGGCGGCGCGGCCTCGATGGCTCCGCAGAGCCGCTACGTCCTGCCGTCCTACGTGGAGCGGACGTCGTACGGGGTCAAGGAGATGAACCCGTACAACAAGCTCTTCGAGGAGCGGATCATCTTCGTCGGCGTGCAGATCGACGACACGTCGGCCAACGACCTGATGGCCCAGCTCATCACCCTCGAACAGCTCGACTCCGAGCGGGACATCCAGATGTACATCAACTCCCCGGGTGGCTCGTTCACCTCGTTGATGGCCATCTACGACACGATGCAGTTCGTGCGCCCCGACATCCAGACGGTCTGCATCGGGCAGGCCGCCTCGGCCGCCGCGATCCTCCTCGCGGGCGGCACGAAGGGCAAGCGGGGCGCGCTGCCCAACTCCCGCATCCTGATCCACCAGCCCGCCACCGAGGCCATGCACGGTCAGGCCAGCGACATCGAGATCCAGGCCAACGAGATCACCCGGATCCGCTCCCAGCTGGAGACCACGCTGGCCCGGCACACCGGACGCTCGGCCGAGCAGATCTCCAAGGACATCGAGCGCGACAAGATCCTGACCGCCGACGAGGCGGTCGACTACGGGATCATCGACTTCGTCCTGCCCTACCGCAAGGCGTCGATGAAGTAGGGCGCTGTCGGCCGCTCCCCCGGGCGGCCGGTGCCGACTTCGGTCCCGGCCGTCCGTTCCCGAGGTCCCGGGGGAGTTCGGCGGGTCGGAAGTCAGCGAGCCGGACCGGTCTTTGACCCGCCTGGGACAGCCCGGTGGTGAAGCCGGTCCGGTTTTTCGCTTAGTCTGGCGGAGAGCGACACACAGATCGCCCCGTCCGTGGCCCCGGTCGTGGACGGCATCGGGAGCTCGGCTTCCGCACGGTTCGCGTGAGCGGCACCGACGGGGCGGCCTTAGTTTTGAGGAGTGGCTGGGTGGCACGCATCGGCGACGGCGGGGACCTGCTGAAGTGCTCGTTCTGCGGCAAGAGCCAGAAGCAGGTGAAGAAGCTCATCGCTGGCCCCGGCGTGTACATCTGCGATGAGTGCATCGATCTGTGCAACGAGATCATCGAAGAGGAACTCGCTGACGCCACTGAGCTCACGTGGGACAGTCT
>NZ_QPNC01000007.1 GCF_003386285.1 Nocardiopsis sp. FIRDI 009 | reverse complement strand
GGAGAGATCACCCGGGCTGTGCTCGTGCTTCAACTCCGCGAGGCAGGATGAAAAACGCTCAGTGCGAACCCGCGCTCGCCCAGACAGCGCACGCCCCGTTGGAGCGTGTTGAGGGTGCGGTTGTCCAGGGCCAGCGGTGGCCCGTCACTCGGCTGCTTGACGGGGGTGATGATGCCGATGCCAGCACCCTGGTATCCCAGATCGGCCAGCGTTGGGCAGGCCTTGGGCCGCCCAGGCGTAGAGCGCGCCAAGCACGTGGGCACGGGCCGCGGGCAGATCATTCACTGATCCGGGCTCGACGTGGCTGATGAACACGGGAAACCCGTCCGGTTCCATGACGCCTTGGACGTTGCCTCCGTGGTGGTGGGCCTTTCCCGAATACCAGAGGTCGATGCTCTGGCCCCTGACGCTGGTCGTCTTCTCCGAACAGCGGTCGGTCGGGATCACCATGCCGTCGAGCACGAGGTGGGACACACCCGTGTCGTGGGCGTTGTTCAGTGCGTGGTGCAGGTCCGGGGCCTGGGCGGCCAGGACGTCGGTGGCTTCGTCGATGTAGCGGTAGCTGGTGGAGCGGCCGATGCCGTGGTCGCGGGCCAAGGTGGCGGGGTCGGTTCCGTCGCGGAAGTGGCGCAGGGCCAGCACTGCCTGGTGGAAGCAGGTCAGGGCACGGGTTCCCTTGCGGGTGCCGCGTAGCCTGCGTTCGGTGGCCAGGAGGTGGGAGAGGAAGAGAACGGCTTCCCTGGGGACGTCGAGGATGGCACGATAGGTGACCACGTGGAGCCTTTCACGGTAGCCCGGCAAGATTCGACACCTCGCCTTCTACCTGGGGCTCCACGTCTATGTCTGCGGAACGGACGTTCCTCCTCTCAGGTTCGGTTTGCCGTTTTCATCCAGCTTCAAAGTCGTTGGGATCACCTCAGTGGGAAGCGCAAGCCTGTGTACGGCAAGACGCAGGCAAAAGCGCGCGCGAAGCTCAAGGAGCTCCAGGCGAAGATCGATTCCGGAAAACCCATCATCACCGGCAAGGGCGTCACCCTGGAACGGTGGCTCACCAAGGAGTGGGTCGCCAAGATCCTGCCCGCGCGGGTGAAGGCCGAGAAGATCTCGCAGAACACGATGAACTCGTATGCGGACAACGTCCGGCTGCACATCGTCCCCCACCTCGGTCAGCACGAGATCGGCAAGCTCGCGCCCGCGCACCTGCGCACCTGGTTGAAGGAGCTGGAGACCAAGCCGTCCGGGCGCCAGAAGAAGCCCACCAAGGACAACCCCAACCCGCCCGTGGTGACCCTGTTCTCCCGCGCCCAGGCCTACGCGCACACCGTCCTGCGGATCGCCCTCAACGACGCGATGCGCGAGGAGATCGTCACCCGCAACGTCGCCACGCTCGTCGACCCCCCTTCGGGCAAGTCCTCGCGCGGCCGGGCGCTCACCCAGGAGGAGATCGACGCGGTCTTCGCCGAGGCTGCTGAGGACCGGTACGCCACGGTGTGGGTCACCATCCTCGTGCTGGGCCTTCGCCGCGGGGAAGCCCTCGCGCTGCGCTGGTCGCTGATCGATCTCGACGAGGGCCTGGCGGCCGTCGGCCCCTCCCTGCAACGTGTGCGCGACGCGGCCCCGGGCGAGGACGGGCGCCGGCGCGGCCGTCTGGAAGTCGTGAGGGGCAAGACGGAGAAGTCCGAGGCGACCATCCCCGTGCCGCCGGTCGTGGTCGACGCGCTTAAGGCGCACCGCGAAGCCCAGAAGGCCGAACGCGAGGACGCCGAGGTGTGGGTGGACGAGGACCTGGTGTTCGCCAGCGGCATCGGCACCCCGATCGAGCCGCGGAACCTGAACCGGGCGTGGACGGCGCTGTGCAAGCGGGCTGGGGTGGAGGATGCCCGGATCCACGATCTTCGGCACACGGCCGCCACGTGGCTGTACGAGGAGGGGGTGGAGCTCAAGGACATCCAGCACGCGCTGCGGCACTCGCGTTTGCAGACGACCTCGGAGGTGTACACCCACTTCACGAAGAAGACGCAGGCGCGCACGGCGACGGTGATGGCGGTGCCCTCAAGCGACTGAAGTCGTCGAAGCCGGACCCGGGCGCGGCTGCGGATTCCCCCGCCACATAGGCGTTGTGGCCTATGGCGACCCGTGGCGAACCATCACGGTTGCTACACCCGTTGCTACACCTGAGGCGCTACACTGGCCGGATGAGGCAGCACAAAAGAAAGCGCCCCGACCGCTTTCGCAGGTCAAGGGCACTTTCTCCACTGTCTCAAGGTGGCGCACTCGGGAGGACTCGAACCCCCAACCTTCTGATCCGTAGTCAGATGCTCTATCCATTGAGCTACGAGTGCAGGTCTTCAGTTGTGTGTCGCCCGGTTGGCGGTGCCTCCCTGGCGACGTCTCCGACTCTATCACGGTGTCGGGAGGGCTTCGTGCACTTTTCCGGTGTGACCCGCGACATGGGGGCGTTGCCCCGCCCGGCTCCCGACTCAGCCCCGCTCGTCGGGTTCCGGGGCCAGCGACCGTCCGGCGGCGAGCGCCCGGTCGATCAACTCGTCCCGGGCCTGTTTGGCCGCCACCGCGCCCAGCGCCTCGTCGCGCAGCGCGTTCACGTCGCCGCCGTCGGACGAGGCCCGGGCGCTCAACTCGGCGATTCGTTCCTCACGGGCCTCGGCCCGCTCGATCTGTTCCCACTCGGTGTGCGCCCGCAGTGCCTCCCCGACCGTCGTGCCGTACTCCATGATCGGCCGCACCTGAGCCGAGAGCTCCGCGAAGGCGGCTTCCTGTCGCGCCTCCTGCCCGACCAGCAGCGTTCGCACCCGATCTGAGGCGGTGGCGGCCAGTTCGTCCCGGTGTTCGGCGCGCAGACGTTGGTACCGGTACAGGGTCGATGCGATCCGCCACTCCTCGGCCCGCAGGATCTCCAGCGGCCGCGTGGCCTCGAACGAGGCGCCGAGCCGGTCCCGTGCCTCCTCCACGGCGTCGATCGTGCTCTGGACGACCAGGATCAGCTCGGCGCCGGGCCGGTCGAAGTCGTCCGGAACGAGGTAGTGCCGTGTGTGGGTCACGGCCAGCCGCTGGGGGCGGGTCCAGCCGAAGGCCACCCACAGGGGAACCGCGGCGTACACCGCGGGCTGGAGGTGCCAGACGAGGAGGAACAGCCGCTCCGGCAGGAGGCCGTAGGCGGTCCAGGCCGCCACCGTCGTCGGGATCACCGACAGGCAGAACACCGTCCACAGCGTCCGGCCGCGGGACCTGCGCAGCCAGGCGGGGAGCAGCGAGCTCGGAGCCGTGCGGACCGCGCCGAGCCCGGTGACCCCCACCAGCACGGACTGGGCCAGGACCCCGGGGAGGTAGAGGAACGGGGAGGAGAACAGCAGCGGTTCCCCGCCGGGCACGGCGCTGACCCCGACCAGCCAGAGGGTGTTGAGCGACGCGACCGCGAGACCGCCCACGAGCAGCCGCAGACGGGCCCCGGACCACGGGCGGGACGCCTCCGCCTCGGGAGGCAGGACGGACGGGTCCCGCCTCAGCCGTGCGCTGAGGCGGGACGGGAGCGCCGGGTCGAACACCGGCCTGAGACCGAGGGGACGCTCCGACGGGGGTTTGTCGCTCTTCCGGTGCCTGGCCATCCCTCACCTCCGGATACCCGGGGGCCCGTGCGGTGCCCCCGGGTACTCCGACGTAGGGGGCCGACACCCGGTTGCGGTCAGCCGCGGGTCGCCTCCTCCACGGAGGCCGCCCACAGGGAGACCGCCGTGTCGACCTGTTCGCCGTTGACCACCAGCGGGGGGATCATCCGGACGACGTTCCCGGCCGGGCCGCACGTCAGCAGGAGCAGCCCGTTCCCGGCGGCGGCCTGCTGGGCGCGCAGGGCGGTGGCCCCGTCGGGCGACCCGTCGGGCGCGGTGAACTCGTTGGCCAGCATCAGGCCGCGTCCGCGCACGTCACCGATGACCGGGTGGGCCCCCGCGACCTTCTCCAGGCCCTCCCGCAGCCGCTCACCCATCCGCGCCGCGTTCTCCACCAGGCCCTCCTCCTGGATCACGTCCAGAGTGGCGATCGCCGCCGCGCACGAGACCGCGTTGCCGCCGTAGGTGCCGCCCTGCGACCCCGGCCACGCCTTGGCCATGATCGACTCCGGCGCCGCGATCGCCGACAGCGGGAAGCCGCTCGCCAGCCCCTTGGCGGTGATGACGATGTCCGGCCGCACCCCCGAGGGCTCGTGGCCCCAGAAGGTGCCGGTCCGACCGAAACCGGTCTGCACCTCGTCCAGGACCAGCAGGAACCCGTGCTGGTCGGCGCGTTCGCGCAGCCCCTGGAGGAAGGCGTCCGGTGCGGGCAGGTAACCCCCCTCGCCCAGCACCGGCTCGATGAACACCGCCGCGGTGTCCTTCGGGGAACTCACCGTGGCCAACTGGTAGTCGAACTCCCGCAGCGCGTGGGCGACCGCCTCCTCCTCGGTCATCCCCAGGCGGTAGGCGTACGGGAACGGACTGACCACGACCCCGGGCGCGAGCGGGCCGATCCCCGCGCGGATCTTCACTCCGGAGGTGGTCAGCGACGCCGCACCCATCGTCCGCCCGTGGAAGGACCCCTGGAAGACGATCGCGTTCTGCCGCCCGGTCGCCTGCCGTGCCAGGCGGAGCGCCGCCTCGACGGCCTCGCTGCCGGAGTTGACGTAGAACAGCCGGTCGACGCCCTCGGGGAGGACGTCTCCGAGCCGCTCGGTGAGTCGCAGCAGCGGCCGGTGCATCACGGTGGTGTACTGGCCGTGGATGAGGGTGGCCACCTGCTCCTGGGCGGCGGCCACCACCCGGGGGTGGCAGTGTCCGGTGCTGGTGACGCCGATGCCCGCGGTGAAGTCGAGATAGCGGCGGTCGTCCTCGTCGTAGATGTAGGCGCCCTCGCCCCGGGCCGCGAGGACCGGGGTCGCCTGCTTGAGGATCGGGGAGAGCTCCGCCATGCGCTGGCCTCAATTCCGTGTTGCGCGTTCCGTAGGATTGTTGACAATCGACAGGGCTATGGAAACATCCGTGCCGGGCGGTGTCCAGAGGGCGCACGCCGGGCAGTTCTGACCACAGGCCGCCCGTCCGGGTCGGTGCGTGAGTGGAGAGTGGGGAACATGTCGGATCAGGAAGCACGGGTCGTCGCACAGGTGGACAAGCGGCTCTTCCTCGGGGGCCAGTGGCGTGACGCCGCGTCCGGGGCCACCTTCGCGGTGGAGGACCCCTCCACGGGGGAGGCGCTGTGCGAGGTCGCCGACGCGGGCAAGGAGGACGCCCTCGCCGCCCTCGACGTCGCCCACCGGACCCAGCGGGAGTGGGCCACGGTCGCCCCCCGCGCCCGCGGTGAGATCCTGCACCGGGGCTACGAGCTCCTGATGGAGCGACAGGAGGACCTGGCCGTCCTCATGACCCTGGAGATGGGCAAACCCCTGCCCGAGGCACGCGGCGAGATCGCCTACGCCGCCGAGTTCCTCCGGTGGTTCTCGGAGGAGGCCGTGCGGATCGAGGGCGGTTTCTCGACCTCGCCGGACGGCAAGTCGCGCTTCCTCATCATGCGGCAGCCCGTCGGCCCCTCCATGCTCATCACGCCCTGGAACTTCCCCATGGCGATGGGCACCCGCAAGATCGGGCCCGCGATCGCGGCCGGGTGCACGGCGATCCTCAAGCCCGCCCACCAGACCCCCCTGTGCGCCCTCGCCCTGGCGGGCATCCTGGCCGAGGCCGGGCTGCCCGAAGGGGTCCTCAGCGTCATCCCCACCACGTCGCCCGGGGCCGTCACCGAGCCCCTGCTGAGCGACGGCCGCATCCGCAAGCTCTCCTTCACCGGCTCCACGGCGGTCGGGCGCAAGCTCCTCGAACAGAGCGCCGGGCAGGTCCTGCGCACCTCCATGGAGCTCGGCGGCAACGCGCCGTTCCTGGTCTTCGACGACGCCGACCTCGACGCCGCCGTGGACGGCGCGATGCTCGCCAAGATGCGCAACATCGGTGAGGCGTGCACCGCCGCCAACCGCATCTACGCCCAGTCCGGGGTGGCCGCCGAGTTCGCCGCCCGGCTCAGCGAGCGGATGGGGGCGCTGCGGATGGGTCGTGGTGTGGACGAGGGCGTGCAGGTCGGTCCGCTGATCGACGACAAGGCCCGCCGGAAGGTCCAGGGGCTCGTGGACGACGCGGTCGGCAGGGGCGCGCGGGTGCTCGTCGGCGGCGGGGCCGCGGCGGGGGCCGGGCACTTCTACCAGCCCACCGTGCTCGCCGACGTACCGATGGACAGTGAGCTCTCCCGCACCGAGATCTTCGGGCCGGTCGCCCCCGTGCTCACCTTCGAGACGGAGCAGGAGGCGTTGGCCGCCGCCAACAACACCGAGTTCGGCCTGGTCAGCTACCTCTACACCCGCGACCTCAACCGGGCGCTCCGGGTCAGCGAGGAGCTGGAGGCGGGGATGGTCGGACTCAACCAGGGCATCGTCTCCAACCCCGCGGCGCCCTTCGGCGGGGTGAAGCACTCCGGGCTGGGCCGCGAGGGCGGCCGCGTGGGCATCGACGAGTTCCTCGACACGAAGTACGTGGGCATCGGCGGGATCTGACCGCGAAGCTCCGCGTTCCGCGGCCTCCGGAGGGACGGGGCCGCGGAACACGGGGGCTGAGGACACAGGGGAAGGGGCCGCACCCGCGGGTGCGGCCCCGAGTGATGGACGGTACGCCCGTTCCGGTCAGGCCTTGATGGCGGTCGCCTCCCGGTCGGCGCCGTGGCCGACGACGATCTTGCGTGCCTTGCTCTTCTCGGCCACCGGGATGCGCAGGGTGAGCACACCGTCGTCGTAGTGCGCGTCGATGTGCTCGGTGTCGAGGGCGTCGCCGAGGAAGACCTGGCGGGTGAACGTGCCGCTCGGGCGCTCGTTCACGATCGGCTCCACGTCGTCGCGGCGCGGGCCGGGGCGCTCGGCCTTGACGGTGAGCACGTTGCGCTCGACCTCCAGGTCGATGCTCTCGGGTGAGATGCCGGGCAGGTCGAAGTGGACCACGAAGTCGTCGCCCTCGCGGTAGGCGTCCATCGGCATGACCGCCGGGCGGCCGTGCTCCAGGAGCCGCTGGGCGAGACGGTCGAACTCACGGAACGAGTCGGTACGCATCAACATCACTCTTCACCTCCAGGCATCGTCGACGTCATCGTCGGTGACTTGATGCGAACACACTCAACTTTATTGATCGTTATTGCATTGTCAAGTCCTGGAGACGCGGAAGCGGGCGGGAACTTTCGAGTTCCCGCCCGCTTCCGCGTACGGTGTTCGGACACGCGCGGCCCCGGCGGCGCTCCGCCCGGGGAGGTCCCTAGACCCCCGCCACCGGAGGCTCCCCGTTGATGCGCTCGACCGTGTCCACCATGTGCGACTCGATCAGGTCGAGCAGCCGCTCCTCGGCCCCGTCGACGATGGCGTCGAGGATGCGCCGGTGCTCGTCGAGGATCTCCTCGGGCTCCGGGTACACGTCCTGCATGACCGTCAGGCACATGCGGGTCTCCACCAGCAGCGTCTGCGCCATCCGCTCCAGGCGGCTGTTGCCCGCACAGCTCACGAGCGTGTGGTGGAAGGCCTGGTCGGCGTCGCTCATCGCGTTCCGGTCCCGGCTCCGCGCGGCCTCGGCCAGCCGGTCCAGCGCGGGGGTGAGGCGGGCCAGCGCCTCTCCCCGGTTCCCCCGCATGATGAGTTCGCACGCGGTGCGCTCCACCGCGAGCCTGGCCACGTAGATGTCCCGTACGTCGTCCGCGGTGAGCTCCCGCACGAACAGGCCCCTGTGCCGTTCGCTGCGCAGGAGCCCCTCCTGGACGAGCCGCTGCATGGCCTCGCGGAGCGGACCGCGGCTCACCCCCAGCTGTCCCGCGAGTTCGGCCTCTCCGAGCTGGTCCCCCGGCGCCAGTGAGCCGTACATGATCGCCGATCTGAGCTGGTCGGCGATCAGTTCGGCGGTGGATCGCCGGGGCACGGGTCTCAGGTGACCTGGGGCGGACATGGGCGGTACTCCTCTCGTCGGGGACGGCGGGGGTCGGGTGCGTCGTCGAGGCTAACGGGCGGCCAGCGCGCTGGTGACCGCGGCGGCGCCGGAACGGAAGAGGGTGCCGGGCCCGGACCGGGCCTCCGTCACCCCCGCCAGCCGCAACCCCTCCCAGATGCTCACCTGGTTGGCGGTGAGCACGGTCTTGCCGATCAGGGCCTCCATCGGTTCGATGAGGTCGGCGCTGTGCAGCGCGGTGTCGGGGACCAGGATGGCCTCGGCCCGCGGGTGGTCGTTGGAGATGACGAAGTCCAGGACCTCGTCCGGATCGAGGTCGCCGACCTCGGCGGCGGTGACGATCCCGTGGCTGGCCAGGGAGAGCACCGTGATCCCCGCCTCGCCGAGGAAGTCGACGAAGCGCCGGGAGACGTCCTCCGGGTAGGTCGCGGCGATCGCCACCCGGGTCACCCGCAGCTGCCGGAGCGCGTGCACGAACGCGAAGGAGGTGCTCGACGACGGCACCCCGGCGGCGTTGCGCACCCCCTGCACCTGTTTGCGGGCGCCCTCCCAGCCGAAGACGAAACTGCCGCTGGTGCACGCCCAGACGACCGACTCCACGCGCGTGCGGGACAGTTCCCGCGCCCCCGTCGCCAGGACGTCCTCGCTCCCGACGTCGAGCAGGGCGTCCACCCGGTGGGCGTCCTCGCGCATGAGCGTGTGCACGACGGGAAGCTCGACCCCGCCGCCGAGCATGGCGGCGAACGCCGTGTAGTCGTCTTCGGCACTGTAGCCGGGGTAGAGGAATCCGACCCGGGTCATGGCGCTCCTTCGGTGGGTGTGGCCGGTGGTCACACGGCACTCGGTGCCGTGACGTCGAGCAGGCGCTGGCCCTGGGCGACGGCGTGTCTGTTGGCCGCACGCATCACCGCCCACATGGTCACCTGGTTGGCCGCGATGACCGGCTTGCCCAGTTCGCGCTCCAGCGGCGCGATGATGTCGTAGGTGAGGACGTTGGTGCAGCTGATGTAGACACCCTGGGCGTCGGGGCGGTCCACCGAGTGCACCGCCTGGGAGACCTCGGCGTAGGTGACCCGCCAGATGTGGCTGAGCAGCCCCAGCCCCACGCTGGACGTGACCTCGACGCCGTGCTCGCCCAGGAAGCCCAGGAGCCGGTCGGTCACGCTGTCCACGTACGGCGTGACCACGGCGATCCGGTCGAGCTCCAGCGCGCCGAGCGCCTGGACGAGCGCGCCCGAGGTCGTGACGGCGGCCGGGGCCCCGGCGGCCATCATGGTCCGGTGCAGTCGGCGTTCCCCCTCCGCTCCGTGCACGAAGCTGCCGGAGGCGCAGGCGTATCCGATGGCGAGCGGTTCGGGGGCGAGCAACGCGCGGACCGCGGGGTCGACGTTCTCCTCCATGCTCAGGGCCGCCGCCTGGTCCACCGTGACGGGAACGTGCACGTACGGCAACCGCGTGACGTGCAGCGAGACGTCGTCCGGCGTCCACCGCCAGAGCTCGCGGTCGAGGGCGAAGTCGTAGGGCGCGATGACTCCGACCCCCGACTGCCACGGGGTCAGCTTGGTCGCGGCCAGTTCGACGACCTCGTGCTCGGCGCCGGTGCCCTCAGCTGGTGTGGGTGTTCCATCGGTCCGCATCGGTCACTCACCTCCCGGAAGCGTGTTGTGTTCGTATGCGTGCGTACGGGGGAGCGGGTCGACCGGACCGTGGTCCGGTCAGCGTTCGAGACGCTCGTACAGGAGGCGTTCGCCGACGCTGCCGGAACGCCAGACGTCGTTACAGGCCTCGGCCATGGCGGGCAGGTTCTCCACGACCGTGGCGAACACGTTGCCCGGGACCCAGCCGACGTCGCCGTTGAGCAGCAGGTTGTTGCGCCCGTAGAAGAGGGCGAGGTCGATGACGCCCGGCAGGTGCTCGATGCCCTTGTCCTCCTTGAAGGCACGGTCGAGCATTCCGCCGTCGAAGGAGAAGTAGACGACGTCGCCGGGGATCGGGGTGACGGTGGGGTTCTCCTGGCCGGGCTCGGTCTCGGCGAACCGCGGCACCATGGTGTAGACCTCGTTGCGCGCGTACTTGGCGTGCTGGACGGCGTCTCCCTGGGGGAGCGCGTTCCAGACCGCGTCACAGGTGCGCGGCGCGTCCTTGTCCAGGAGTTCGGCCACGCAGGACACTCCGCGTTTGGCCAGCGTGATGGTCATGTACCTGGGCAATGTGTGGCGTCCCTTCGACGGCGGCGCTCGTGGTCGTGGTGTTGGGGACGAAGGCGCGACAACAGAGTTGTTGATTGTCGACAATCTTATGGTTTACATGTCTCATGCGGCAATAGGTGCGCGCGGGTCGGGTATCCCGACCACCTCGGGGTGGTCGAGAGGTCCTGTTTCACCGGAGAACGACCGCTTTGTGGATTGTTGACAATCCTATGTCGGCTCCCTAGCGTTTCTCGTGCGGGGCGGACCGTCACCACCTCGGACGACCACGTCCTAGCCACGTCGCCAAACGGAGTGCACGCCCGTGAACAGTCCCATCGCACCGCACCGGCCCCGACTCCTCGTCCTGCGCGGGGAGGACCTCCCGCCCGGCCACGAGCGGATCGACGACCACCCCGGCCTCGGCGGGGTCGACTACGTCACCGCCGACGAACTGCCCGCCCGCCTGCCCGGAGCGGACGCCCTCCTGGTCTGGGACCTGTTCTCCGAGGCGCTCGCCTCCGCCTGGCCCAAGGCCGACACGCTGACCTGGGTCCACGCCGCCACGACGGGGGTGGACAACCTGGTCTTCCCCGGCATCGTCGACAGCGACGTCGTGCTCACCAACTCGCGCGGCATCTTCGAGCAGCCCATCGCCGAGTACGTCGTCGGCCAGGTGATCGCCTTCGCCAAGGACTTCCACCACACGTGGGACCTGCAGCGCGCGCACCGCTGGCGGCACCGGGAGACCGAACGGGTGGCGGGGCGGCGGGCCCTGGTCGTGGGTACCGGCCCGATCGGCCGCGCCATCGCCCGCGGCCTCTCCGCGATGGGGCTGGAGGTCCACGCCTCCGGACGCCGCGCGCGTTCGGACGACCCCGACTTCCACTCCGTGGTCGAGTCCAGTCTCGCCGACCGTGGCGCCGACGGCGCCCCCACCCTGGTCTCCGCGCTGCCCGAGGCCGACTACGTGGTCATCGCGGCGCCGCTCACGGACGCCACCCGGGGCCTGGTCGACCGGCGCTTCCTGCGGCTGATGAGGCCGACCGCGCGCCTGCTGAACGTGGCGCGCGGGCCCATCGTCGTCCAGTCCGACCTCGTGTCCGCCCTCCGCGAGGGACGGATCGCGGGGGCCGCCCTGGACGTGTTCGAGGACGAGCCGCTGCCGACCGACTCCCCGCTCTGGGAGCTGCCCGGATCGGTGGTCTCGCCGCACATGTCCGGTGACGTCGTCGGCTGGCGCGACGACCTCGTCGACCTGTTCCTGGACAACCTCGCCCGCTACCTCGACGGGCGCGAACTGCTCAACGTCGTCGACAAGAGCCGCGGCTACGTGCCCGGCTGACCCCTGACCGCGGTGTGACCTGGGAGGCTGAAGTGACGATCCGTACCGATCGGACCGAGATCGACGGAAACGGTGCGGCTGTCGGCGCGAGCCGACCGTCCCCGGAGGTGCCACGCGCGCGCGGCGGCGTGCCCACCAGCCCGGCCGACCTGTCCGCCGAACAACTGCTCGCCGCCTACGCCTCCGGGGAGCTGTCCCCCGTGGAGGCCGTGGACGCGGTCCTGGAGCGCATCGAGCAGGACAACCCGGCGCTCAACGCGTTCTGCCTGGTGCTGCCGGAGGAGGCGCGGGCGGCGGCGGGGGCCTCCGCGGAGCGGTGGCGGAGGGGGGAGCCCGAGGGCGTCCTGGACGGGGTCCCGGCCTCGGTCAAGGACATCCACCTGACCCGCGGCTGGCCCACCCTCCGGGGGTCGGTCACCACCTCCCAGGCCGGGCCCTGGGACGAGGACTCCCCCGTGGTCGCCCGACTGCGCGAGCAGGGCGCCGTGTTCGTCGGCAAGACGACCACGCCGGAACTGGCGTGGAAGGGGGTCACCGACAGCCCCCTCACCGGGGTCACCCGCAACCCGTGGGACCTGTCCACCACCCCCGGCGGCTCCAGCGGGGGAGCGGCCGCGGCCGTTGCGGCCGGGATGGGACCGCTCGCCACCGGGACCGACGGGGGCGGCTCCATCCGCATCCCGGCGAGCTTCAGCGGGGTCTGCGGGATCAAGCCGACGTGGGGCCTGGTCCCGCACTACCCGGCCAGCCCGTTCGGCTCCCTCGCGCACACGGGGCCGCTGACCCGGACCGTCGGCGACATGGCCCTGATGCTGGAGTGCATCACCCGGCCCGACCCCCGTGACTGGGCCGCGCTGGCTCCCCCGGCCCCGGGCCTGGCCGACGTCCGCCTGCGCACCGACGCCGAGGAGCTCGTGCGCGGCATGCGCGTCGCCTACAGCCCCACGTTGGGCGGGCTCGACGTCGACCCGGAGGTGGCGCGGATCGTCGCGGACGCGGTGAAGGCGTTCGAGGAACTCGGCGCGCGGGTGGAGGAGGCCGACCCGGGCCTGCCGCCGTCGGTGGACGAGTTCCACGTGCTCTGGTACTCCGGGGCGGCCAAGGCGACGGAGGCGCTCACGGACCGGGAGCGCGACCTGCTCGATCCGGGGCTGCGGGAGATCGTCGAGGAGGGACTGACCTACTCCGCGCAGGACTACCTGACCGCGATGGCGCTGCGGATGTCCATGGGCGCCCGTATGGGACGCTTCCACACCGAGTACGACCTCCTCCTCACCCCTGCCACCCCGATCGTCGCCTTCGAGGCGGGGCTGGAGTCGCCGCCCGAGCTGGCCGGGCGCCGCTGGACGTCGTGGGCCGGGTTCAGCTACCCGTTCAACATGACGCAGCAGCCCGCCGCGAGCGTGCCGTGCGGCTTCTCCGAGGCGGGTCTGCCGGTCGGCCTCCAGATCGTCGGCCCCCGGCACTCCGACGCCCGGGTCCTGGCCGCCTGCCGTGCGTTCGAGCTGGCCCGCCCCTGGGCGGACCGGAGGCCGTAGCGGCGCCTTCACCGCACGTCACCAGGTGATCCGCTCCCCGAGCCGCGTGAATCGTCCCTTTCCGGGACTTTCGCCCGGGGAGTTTCGTGCCATAGGGCCCGTGCGCCGACCCCGGTAGGCGCTACCGTCTAGGTCGGAGTGGTGTCTGACCCGCGAGACGCAGGATGGGGATGGGCGGATGACGGGCGGTGGAACCGAGGGCGCTCGGGAGCGGATCAGGGTCTTCCTCGTGGACGACCACGAGGTGGTCCGCCGCGGTGTGGCGGCGCTCCTGGAGACCGAGGACGACATGACCGTGGTCGGCGAGGCGGGCACCGCCGAACAGGCGCTCTCCCGGATCCCGGTGGTCCTGCCGGACGTGGCCGTCCTCGACGTGCGGCTGCCCGGCGGATCGGGCGTCCAGGTGTGCCGGGAGATCCGCTCCGACCACCCGGAGATCGCCTGTCTCATGCTCACCTCGTTCGCCGACGAGGACGCGCTCTACGACGCGGTCATGGCGGGCGCCGCCGGGTACGTGCTCAAGCAGATTCACGGCGCCGACCTGGTCGGCGCCGTGCGGACGGTGGCCTCCGGAGGGTCGCTGCTGGACTCGGGCAGCACCGGCGCGATGCTGGAGCGCCTGCGTGGGGCCCAGGCCGAACCGGACCCCCTGGCCGAGCTGACGCCCCAGGAGCGCCAGATCCTCGACCTCATCGGCGAGGGCCTGACCAACCGGCAGATCGGGGAGCGGCTCTACCTGGCGGAGAAGACCGTCAAGAACTACGTGTCGGCGCTGCTGTCCAAGCTCGACCTCAAACGCCGCACCCAGGCCGCCGTCCTGGTCGCCGAGCTCCGGGGCAGGCGGTACTGAGCCCCTCCCCCCGGGTGGTTCCGCCCGCTCCCCGGCCGTTAGGCTCGCCTCCCATGACCGTGGGAACCGTCGACCAGTGGGTCGTGAACGCAGCAGCCCCCGCCGACCTCGCCCGGTTCTGGGCCTTCGTGCTGGGCGGTGAGCCGGTGGAGCGGAGCGACGGGTGGGCCTACGTCGAGGGCGCCGAGGGCCGCCCCCGGCTCTCGTTCCAGCCCGACCCCGCCCCCAGGACCGCGCCGAACCGCGTGCACCTCGACGTCCGCGTCGACGACATCCCCGCGGCCACCGAGGCGGTGGTCGCCAGGGGCGCCGTCGCGGTCGGCGGTGCGGTCACCGACGCTCAGGGGTCGTTCCAGGTCCTCCGTGATCCCGAGGGCAACGAGTTCTGCCTGGTGGTCCCGGCCGCCCGCTGAGGTGCCCCATCCGGTGCCGCCGGAGCCCGTTCCGTGGAACTCTGTGGAACGGTCGCCCCGGAGGGGGTCGCCGTTCGGGCGCAGGCAGGATGCTCATGGACAGGGCCGCGCCGCAGGCGTCCGTTGAGGGCGGTGGAGGGCGACGAAGTGGGGGGTGCCGCGCCGCAGGCGTCCGTTGAGGGCGGTGGAGGGCGACGAAGTGGGGGGTGCCGCGCCGCAGGCGTCCGTTGAGGGCGGTGGAGGGCGACGGGCGGGCCGAGGCGAGCCGCGTGGCGAGGAACGAGCGACAGGCGAAGCCGGGGAGGAGGCATCCCTGCCCTGAGTGCGCCCCACCCCGGTCCGAAGCGAAGCGGAGGACCCGAGAGACACTGCTCAGAAATCGTCCGGGGACCGGTCCTCGGTGTCGGGGACGGGAACCCTCCACGTGAGCACCGTGCCCGCGGTCTCCCCTCGGGCGGCGGTGAACCCCCCGCCCAGCGCCTGGGCGCGCTCGTCGAGGTTGCGCAGCCCGCTGCGGCGGCCCTCCTCGGGCAGGCCGACCCCGTTGTCGGTCACCGTCAGCGTGAGCGTGGCGGGCCGTCCGGTCGTCGCCGCCGTCTCCACGACCACGGACACGTGCACCTCCGTGGCCCGCGCGTGCCGGGCCACGTTGCTCAGCCCCTCCCCGAGCACCGCGAGCAGCTGCTCGCCGACCTCGTCGGGCACGGAGGCGTCGATCGGCCCGTCCAGACTCACCCCCGGGTGACAGCCGAGGGTGTGCGCGGAGTTCTCCGCCAGGCGCAGGATGCGTCCCCGCAACGAGGTGTCCTCGCGGCTCGGCGGGTTCTGGAGCGCGAAGATCGTCGACCGGATCTCGCGGATGGTGGAGTCCAGGTCGTCGATGGTGCGCTGGACGCGCTCCTCAGCCTCCGGCGAGTCGATCAGCCGCATGGTGCTCATCAGGGTCATGGCGGAGGCGAACAGCCGCTGGATCACCACGTCGTGCAGGTCCTTGGCGATGCGGTCGCGCTCCTCCAACACGACCAGCCGCTCGTTGTCGCCCCGCGCCTCGGCCAGCTCCAGGGCCACCCCGGCCTGGACGGAGAAGCCGTGGAGCATACGCCGTATGGTCGAGCCGAACGGCGCGCGGTCGTCCAGTTTCCCGAGCAGCAGCACGCCGCGGGTGTTGCCCGGTGTCCCCAGCGGCACCACCAACCCCGGTCCGTAACCGTGGTGGGCGAGCATCGGGCAGCCCGTCCGGGTCAGGTCGGGGACGCTCACGGGCTCGCCCGTCTCGAACACGTCGCCGTAGGGGGTGCCGTCGATCTCGACCGCGGTCCCCAGGATCTCCTGGGCGACGTGGCCGTCCGCGATCTCGGCGAACAGGTGGCCCCGCGCACGCGGGTCGGGCAGGAGGACGACGGAGACGTCGGCGTCGCCGATCTCCCGCGCCCGAGCGGCCATGTGTTCGAGGACCTCGCCGGAGTCGGCGCCCGACAGCAACCGCGTGGTGATCTCGGTCGAAGCGGCCAGCCAGCGCTCGCGCAGCCGCGCCTCCTCGTACAGCCGCGCGTTCTCGATCGCCACGCCCGCGGCGGTCGCGAGCGCCATGACGATCGTCTCGTCCTCCTCGTCGAAGGCCCCGCCGCCCGCCTTCTCCGTCAGGAACAGGTTGCCGAACACCTCGTCGCGCACCTGGATGGGGACGCCGAGGAAGCTCGTCATGGGCGGGTGCCCGTCCGGGAAGCCCGCGAAGTCGGGGTGGTCGCGCAGGTCGGCCAGGCGCAGCGGTTCGCGGTCGGCCAGGGGCGCGGCCAGTACGCCCTTCCCGTGCGGGAACCGGTGGATCCGCTCGGCCTGCTCCCGACTCATTCCCACGGGGATGAACTCGGTGAAGCCGCCGTCCTCGTCGACCACGCCCAGCCCGGCGTAGCGGGCACCGGCCAGCTCGGCCGCGGCCTCGGTGAGACGGCGGAGCACGGCGGCCAGGTCCAGGTCGCCCCCGATGGCCAGCACCGCCTGCAGGAGTGACCGTATCCGGCCCTGGGGGGACAGACCGGTGTCGAGCTGCGTGCGCACCTCGGTGAGCAGGTCGTCCAGGCGGGCGGAGGACGGCGGAGGGCTCTGGGGGATCTCGGTCATGTGGTGGTCAACCTCCGCAGAGCCGGTTCGGCGGTCTCTGTAGGCAATTGCGCGTTTCCCTTGGGCTTAATGGTCGAATTGTCGTGGGTTTTTCCCCGGTGCGCCACATCCCTCCCGTGGGATGCGGGCGCCGGGGCGGAGGAATTCCTGTGGAGTCCGGGTATCGGCCGCGCAATTCATGCTAACGTCGCGATCAGCGGACGGCAGGAGAGTCTTCCCAGACCCTGCGACGCTCGACCCGGAGTGCCCTGACCTCCGGTGTCGTACCCCATGACTCCGTTCACCCCACATACGACGGACGACCCCCTCGGCGGAAGGAACCCGGTGTCTGGATTCCACGGCTTCGCGAGCGCCCCCGGCGCTCGTTCCGCCGTGCTCTCCGCGCCGGTCCGGCGGGCTCTGCTGCTCGCCGCCCTCGTCGCCGGGGTCCTGGTCGCCACCTGGCTGGCGTCGGCCGGCCCCGCCCAGGCGGCGGCCGACCGCCCCTCCGGTGAGAGCCCGGTCGGGCAGACGGCGCGGGCCCACGGCCCCGCCGAGGCCGCCCAGAACCGGCCCGCCGCGGCCCCCCAGCAGGACCGGGGGCGTGCCGACGATCGGGCGCGGGGAGGCTCCCGGGAGCCGGCTTCGGCCCCGGCTGGCCCCGAACACGCGGGCCACACCCCCGTCGCCTCCCAGGTCGTCCCCGATCTGGCCACCCGCCCCCTGAGCGGAGCCGTCACCGGCGTGGGTGAGCGCACCTCGCAGACCGTGCGTCAGGCGTCCGACGCGGTCTCCGTGCGGACCTCCGACGGCCACGGCCGTCAGGTGGCCGAGCGGGTCCGCGAGGTGGTGCGTCCGGGCCAGCCCGAGCGCGCCCGCGGCCCCCGTTCCGTCTCCGAGGAGCAGCCGGACGGGTCCGGGGCGGACACGCCCCGGCGCGCGGCCGAGGAGACCCCGGAGGCGGACGTCGACGTCCTCCCCGAGTTCGTCGCCGACACGCACGAACACGCGGGGTCGGTGGACACCGCCGACACGGGCGGCCCCGAGGAGGCCGAGGACGCCGAGCGTCACCGCGCCGCCGAGGACGACCCCCGCCGCTCCGCCATCGACTCCGCGCGCTCGGCCGTGGCCTCGTCCACCAATGCGTCCTCCTCCGCGCCCGGCGGCGCGTTCGGCGGTACCGCCGTCGCGGGCTACCTGCCCTCCACGACGGCCCCCGCCCCCCTCCCCGGCCTGCTCCAGGCCGCCTGGCACGTCCTGCGCTCGGCTCCCGCCGACTCCGCCGACGAGCCGACCTTCTCGCCCGACTAGAGCGGCGTTCTCCGGTCGCCCAGCGATCCTCCCCTTCTGGCACCTCCTTGCCCAGACCCGGGACGTCCACCGTCGTGGACCCGGCCCCGGACACCGCTGGGGATTGACGTGAGCCGCGCACCTCGACGGCGAGGTTCACGTCAGTCAATGGTCAGCCAGACCAGGGACTGTCGACCGGCCAGCCCCTCCGCTCCCTCCATGAGCGACGGGCTCTCCGGGCACGCACGTTCGCACCACACGGAACGCGTCCCCCCGGCCAGGGGAGCGGACCGTGGGTCGGCGGGGTCCGACACCCGCTCCGCCGCCCGTCCACACAGCCGTACACCTACGTAGTTCCGGAAGGAATCCCATGTTCAAGACCGCGCGCACCACCGCCAGGACCGCGCTGATGGCCGCCAGCACCGCGGGCTTCGTCGCCCTCGGGGCCGGGATCGCGGGGGCCGACACACTCGGCGGTGTCACGGACGGGCTCCCGCTGGGCGACCTGGGCAGCCAGGTTCCCGCGCAGCTCACCGAGGGTGTCTCCTCCCCCGTCGGCGACCTGGTCAAGGTCGAGCCGGGGACGGTCTCGGCGACCCCCGAGATCGACCACCAGTCCCACCCGGTCGACACCGTCGGCGGTGTCGTCGGTGAGGGCGCCCCCGTCCACGCCCCGATCGGGGACGAGGACAACGCCGCGAACGTCGGCCCCCTGGACCTGGAGAGCGTCGAGGGCGCCGTTCCGTTGGCGAACGAGGTCGACCACCAGGCCGTTGCCGGAGACCCGGTCTCCGACCTGTTGGGCGGTGACGCGCTCGGCGGCCTGACCGGCCAGGAGGTGGTCGGCCAGGAGATGGTCGACCAGGGCACCGTCCGCCAGGCGGGCGGCGCCGTGGACCCGGTCTCCGGCCTGCTCGGCGGCGCCGGGAACCCCCTCTCCGGCCTGCTGGGCGGGGCCGGACCGCTGGAGGGCGTGGACGTGGGCGGCACCCTGCCGCTGGCGCACGCCGTCTCCGCGCCCGAGGCGCCCGCCGAGGCGCTGCCGATGGCCGGAGCCGACACCCCCGTCTCCCTGGACCCGGGAGAGAACGCGGACCTGACCGGGGGAGCCACCACCCTGCTTCCCGCGGCCGGACTGCCCGAGCCCACCGAGGTCCTGCCCATGGCGGCTCCCGAGGCCGCCTCACTGACCGACCTGGTGCCCGCGGACTCCGTCGGCGGCGACCTGGTCGGTGTCGAGGGGCTGCCCAGCGTGGGCGAGCCCGAGGTCGACCCGTCCCAGGTGACCGGACTGGTCACCGGCGGCCTGGTCTGACCCCCAGAACGTGCGCCCGTCGGTCGTGGCGGGCGCACGCGGCCTCGGGCGGTGAGCGGAACCCGTCCGCCGACGGAGGCGCCGGTCGAACTGTGGGGGTTCCCGGCGCATACCGGCGTAGACCGAGCGTTCCCGCCGTCCGAGGCGACGGCGGCCCCGGACTGGATCGTCCGGGGCCGCCCCCCGTTCCCGTCCGGGCCCGCCCCGGCTCAGCTCCGTGTGTCGGTACCGAACCCGAGGCCGTCCTCGCACGGGTCGGCGGTCGCGTCACGGCCCCCGCCGGGAGTGGGCGAGGGTTCGCCCTCCTCGCTCTCGGCCCCCCCCGAGACGCCGGACTCGTCGTCCTGTGGTGTGGGCGGCGCGGACTCGCCGGGCTGGCTCGGGGTTCCGGCCTCGTCGGCGGCGAACTGGGCGGGCAGCGAGCGGTCCTCGCGCACGGCGGTGAACAGCTCGGCGGCCCGGGCCTCGTCCCACAGGATCCGGTTGGGGTCGTAGGGCGCCGGATACCAGGGCACGGTGTGGAACCGGATGTCGGACAGATCGACGTCGGCGAGCGTGACCGCGATCGAGAGCATCCGGTCGAGGGTGAGGTCGCGGTCGGTGGCGCTGTTGTCCGCCACGGCGGTGAGGAGGTCGTTGAGCCGTGCGGGGCTGGTGAGGACCTCGCGCCGACCGACCTGGTCGGCGAGGGCGCCGAGGAACATCTGCTGTCGGTCGATGCGCCCGATGTCGCCGCCGTCGCCGATCTCGTAGCGGGCCCGTACGAAGGAGAGCGCCTCGTCACCGTCGAGGACCTGTTCCCCCGCCTCCAGGTCGAGTCCGGAGCGCCGGTCACGCATCGGCTCGGGGATGCACATCTCCACCCCGCCGATCGCGTCCACCACGTCGCGGAAGCTCATGAAGCTGAGGTGCACGAAGTGGTCGACGCGGATGTCGGTCAGCGTCTCGATCGTGTGCACCACGCAGGGCGGGCCGCCGTGGAACATCGCGGTGTTGATCATGCCGAAGTAGCCGCCGGTGCCCTCGGTCTGACCGTAGGGCGCGCACGCGGGGAGCATGACGAGGGAGTCGCGCGGGAAACTGATCACGGAGACGCGGTCGCCGTGGGGGGAGATGTGCGCGAGCATCAGCGCGTCGGAGCGCTCCCCCTCGAACTCCCGGCTGTAGGCGGTGGTGCCCTCCTCGTACCCGTCGGTCCCCATGAAGAGGATGTTGACGGCGTCGTTGAGCCGGTCGGGCCGGTCCTCCTCGTCGAGTACCGCGCCGAGATCGTGCTGGAGCATGCCGGAGCGCAGGTAGCTGTAGTAGCCGTAGGCGGTCCCCACCCCGGTGATCAGCACCAGGGCGAGCCCCGCGGCGGTCCACAGGAGGATCCGGCGCCAGCGGCGGCGCGGGCGGGTACGGACGGAGGGGGTGTCCGTCCCGGAGGCGGTGGAGGAGTCGTCGACGCGCATGGGCAACCTCGGTGAGTTCGGCCAGCGGCGGGTGTCGGGTACCCGCCCGCTGTGGGGCGCACGTCCGTGTCCGGGGGTGACGGAGAGCACACGGGAAGCGGGCGCGGGCCGCCGTGGGACTCCGGAGGGCCGTGGGGGCGGCCGACGGTCCGCAGGGAGGCGGCCGGGCCGGGCGGACGCCGGGACCCGGTGAACCCGCGCGTGGCTGAGATCCTAGGCGAAGTTTCCGTCGGTCGCGCGTTCGGGTTGTCCGCGCGCGGGAACCCTGACCACGAATGCGCCGCACAATTCCTTCACCGGGCGGTCATCCACTGACGCTTTCCGAATCCGACTTTCGCATCCGCGCCCGCAATAATCACGTCCGACCCGCCGAATGGGCGCGGGTTCGATGATCCGTGGACAGTTCCGGTGCAACGATCGGTCGCGCGGACGTCGGGTCGAGGCGTCGGCGGGCGACGCTCACTCGTCCCGGAACGAGCTCTCCTTCTCGTTCCCGGCGCCGTCGGCCGTGGTCGGGGCGGAGCCCTTGGCGGCCGAACGGGTGCCGCCGCTCCTCGCGCCGCCCTTGGTCCCCTTGCGCGCCGGTGCCGTGGAACCGGTGTGCCTCGGGCGGGAGGCGACCTGGCTCTTGGCGATCGGCTCGGTGGGCTTGGGGGTCTCGCCCGCGTGGATGCTCAGGGCCTCCTCCTCGATGGACAGCATCTTGCGGACCTGGGCGGGCACCTCGGGCAGCCGCTCGGCGCGCAGGTGGGCGCCGAGGATCTCCAGGGCGTGGTCGCACAGCAGTTGCCGGGCGCGGGCGGACCTGACGCCGCTGAGTTCCTCGACCTCGGGGAGGTCACGCTCGCGGAGCAGGCGGATGACGTCGCGGAGGCGGTCGCGCGTCTTGCGGTCGGTCATGGACATGACCGTCAGTTCGGCCTCGGCCAGGAAGCTCTGCTGGGGGTCCTGGGAGTCGCGCTCGGCGATGAACGCACTGGTCAGACTGCGTGCGGAAGCCCGGGAGGAGGCACGGACACCGTCGCGGCGGATCAGGCGGGCCTGGACGGCGGTCACGACGACACTCGTGACCAGGCTGATTCCGGCGCCCAACAGGATGAGCAGGAGCGGGTTGTCGTCGAACACGGTGGAGACCTTTCCGGGCGGGGGCCCGCGGTCACGGGGATGACGGGGGAGTGCGGGTGGGACCGGGTGCTGGGCGACTATTCGGCACGATGCGGGTCCTTGTCAAGTACCCATGCGTCGCGGACGCACGTGGTGAACGGCGTCTTCGCGGGTGAAACGGGTGGTCGCGGGGGCGGGGCGGGTGATGGAGGCGCGAGGGCGGGGGCGGGGAGCCCCTTCCTGGTGGTCTGCCCGGACGGGCGGGGGAGGCAAACCTTCCGTCCACAGCCTGTGGACGGGGGCGCGCCGGGACACGGTCACCCCGCCAGGAGTTTGTTCACCGCCTCCGGGGAGAGGATTCCCTCGATCACCATGGCGGCGCATCCGCGCACGCCCGCGTCGTCCCAGAGCGCGCTCGGCACCACGCGCAGCTGCCGGGTGGCCAGCGCCGTGCACTGCTGGAAGACGACCTCACGCACACCCGCGACCAGGTGGTCGTAGGCCTCGGACAGGTCGCCGCCCAGCACGATCACCTCCGGGTTGAGCAGGTTGACCGCCCCGGCGAGCGCCTCGCCCAGTCGGCGGCCCGCGTCCCGGACCAGGGTGACCGCCACGGGGTCGCCCTCGGCCGCCAGGGCCACCAGGTCCTTCAGACCGTTCAGTCGCCGTCCGCGCGCCGCGGCGCTCTCCAGCAGCCGTCGTCCTCCGGCGACCGCCTCCAGGCAGTCGGTGTTGCCGCAGCGGCAGGGCAGCCCGCCGCCGTCGCGGACGGGGATGTGTCCGATCTCCCCGGCCGCGCCCAGGGCGCCGCGCAGCATGTGCCCGCCGGACAGGAGCCCGGCGCCGATGCCGGTGGAGACCTTCACGAAGATCATGTCGTCGGTGTGGCCGTGCCCGCCCGCGATGTGCTCGCCCAGGGCCATCACGTTCACGTCGTTGTCCACCGTCACGGGGACGGGGAACCGTTCGGCGACCAGCGGTGCGAGGGGTACGCCGGCCCACTTGCCGAGGGAGGGCCGGTCCTCGGCGCGGCCCGCGTGGAACTCGACGGTGCCGGGCAGGCCGATGCCCACGCCGCGCACGTCGCCGGGGGCGCGCCCGAGCGCGGCGAGCTGGTCGGTCCACGTGTCGAGCAGCCAGGGCACCGTGACCTCCGGCCCCTGTTCCATGTCCGGGGAGCCGGGGGTGCGCACGAGCACCTCGCCGTCCAGGTCGCACACGGCCGCCTGGCTGCGGGCCATGCCCAGGGCGCCGGTGAGGATGAGTCCGCTCGCGGCGTTGAACTCCAGGAGCGTGGGCGGTCGGCCGCCGCTGGAGACCGCCCCCGTCCCCTCGACGACCAGGCCGCTGTCGATCAGCTCGGTGACGCGCAGGGCGACCGTCGGGCGGGAGAGCCCGGTCGCGCGCGCGATCTCCGACCGGCTGGTGGCCGTGCCGGTGCGGATCATCTCCAGGATGTGGCCGCTGGTGGCCGTCGAGGACAAGCGTCCGGGGGTTCTAGCCATGCCTCATTGAATCATTACGTTCCGGTGGCGACGGGATGGCTGGGAGGTTATGTAAAGAAGTGTTCTGAAGTGTGCTTGGTTTTTTACCATAGTCAGGCTTAAAGTCGGAAGGGCCGAGTGGAACCCGACACACGGACCACCGGAGGCCACTCCTCGCGCGCCCCGCACCGCGCGTCCACGTCCCGCCCTCCTCTCCGCTGGAGCAGCCCGAAATGTCGCAGCAGTCCGCGCCCAGACCGACCGACCTGGTGGTCTTCGGGGGTACCGGCGATCTGTCCATGCGCAAACTCCTCCCCTCCCTCTACCTGCTGGACCGCGACGGTCACCTGGACGGCGAGACACGCGTGGTCGCCGTCTCCCGCGACGGTCTCAGCGACGCCGACCTGCGCGACAAGGCCGCCGCCGCGGTACGCGGACACCACGCGGTCCAGGTCGCCGAACCCGACGTGCTCGCCCGCTTCCTCGGTCGCCTCTCCCACGTGACGGTCGACGTCGGCGGCGACCCCTCCGGCTGGTCCGACCTGGCCGACATCCTGGGCAGCGACCGCGACCGCGTCTTCTACCTCGCCGTCCCGCCGATGATCTCCGGCGCCATCTGCCGGGGCCTGGCCGACGCCGGTTTGGTCACCCCGCGCTCCCGCGTCGTCATGGAGAAGCCCCTCGGCCGCGACCTGGCCTCCTCCCAGGAGGTGAACGACGCCGTCGGCGCGGTCTTCGACGAGTCCCAGACCTACCGGATCGACCACTACCTGGGGAAGGAGACGGTACAGAACCTGCTCGTCCTGCGGTTCGCCAACGTCTTCCTCGAACCCCTGTGGAACTCCCGCTGGATCGACCACGTCCAGATCACCGCCGCCGAGACCGTCGGCGTCGGCGGGCGCCGCGGCTACTACGACACCTCCGGCGCCATGCGGGACATGGTCCAGAACCACCTGCTCCAGCTGCTGTGCCTGACCGCGATGGAGCCCCCCGCCAGCTACGACCGCGAGGCGGTCCGCGACGAGAAGCTCAAGGTCCTCCAGTCGCTGCGACCGCTCACGGGCGAGCGCGTCGCCGAGGACGCCGTCCGGGGCCAGTACGTCGCCGGCACGGTCCAGGGCGCCGAGGTTCCCGGATACCTGGACGAGCCGGGCGGATCGGCCACCAGCACCGCGGAGACCTTCGTCGCCCTGCGCGCCGAGATCGCCAACTGGCGGTGGGCGGGCGTCCCCTTCTACCTCCGCACGGGCAAGCGCCTGGCGCACAACCGCTCGGAGATCGTGATCCGCTTCCGCGAGGTCCCGCACACGATCTTCCCCGGCACCAACACCCTCCCCGGAGCGGGCAGCCTCGTCATCCGCCTCCAGCCGGACGAGGGCATACACCTCACCATGCTGGCCAAGACGCCCGGCGCCGGAGCGCTGCGGCTGCGCCCGGTCCCCCTGGAACTGAGCTTCGCCAACACCTTCGCCACCCGCTCTCCCGAGGCCTACGAGCGGCTGCTGATGGACGTGTTGGCGGGGGACTCCACCCTCTTCATGCGGCGTGACGAGGTCGAGGCCGCGTGGCGCTGGGTGGATCCCATCATCGAGGCCTGGAACGGCCAGAGCACCACCCCCGAGACCTATCCAGCCGGGAGCGCCGGCCCCGCGGGCGCGCACCGGCTCATCGGCCGCACCGGCCGGACGTGGTACGAAGAGGAGCAGCCCCGATGACCGCGCACACCCCCGCCGTACACCCCGTGATCGCCGACGTCACCGCACGCCTGGCCGAACGCAGTGCCCAGACCCGGTCGGCCTACCTGGCCAAGATCGCCGCGGCGGCCCAGGAAGGGCCCGCCCGGTCCGCCCTGGGCTGCGCGAACCTGGCGCACGGCTTCGCCGCCTGCGGTGTGTCCGACAAGCTCGCGCTCTCCGGTGACGTCACCCCCAACGTGGCGATCGTCTCCGCCTACAACGACATGCTCTCCGCGCACCAGCCGCTGGAGACCTATCCCGCGATCATCAAGGCCGCCGTGTCCGAGGCGGGCGGCGTCGCCCAGTTCGCGGGCGGGGTCCCCGCCATGTGCGACGGCGTCACCCAGGGCCGTCCGGGGATGGAGCTGTCCCTGTTCAGCCGGGACGTCATCGCGATGGCCACCGCGGTCGCGCTCTCGCACGAGATGTTCGACGCCGCCCTCATGCTGGGCGTGTGCGACAAGATCGTGCCCGGCCTGCTCATCGGAGCGCTGTCCTTCGGCCACCTGCCGGTGGCCTTCGTGCCCGCCGGACCGATGCCCTCGGGGCTGCCCAACAAGGACAAGGCCCGGGTCCGGCAGAAGTTCGCCGAGGGCAAGGTCGGCCGCAAGGAGCTGCTCCAGGCGGAGTCCGCCGCCTACCACGCGCCCGGCACCTGCACGTTCTACGGCACCGCGAACTCCAACCAGATGCTCATGGAGGTCATGGGCCTGCACCTGCCCGGGGCCAGCTTCGAGCAGCCGGGTACGCCGCTGCGCGAGGCGCTGACCGCCGAGGCCGGGCGCCGCGTCCTGGCGCACACCGCGCTCGGGGACGACTACACACCGGTCGGTGAGCAGATCGACGAGCGGGCGATCGTCAACGCCGTCGTCGCCCTGCTCGCCACGGGCGGGTCCACCAACCACACGCTGCACCTGGTGGCCATCGCCCGCGCCGCCGGGATCCAGTTGACCTGGGACGACTTCGCGGCGCTGTCCGAGGTCGTGCCGCTGCTCACCCGCATGTACCCCAACGGCGCCGCCGACGTGAACCGGTTCCACGAGGTGGGCGGGATGGCCTACCTCATCGGCTCCCTGCTGGACGCGGGGCTGCTCCACGAGGACGTGCGCACGGTGGCGGGGCCGGGCCTCGCCCGGTACCGGGAGACCCCGCGCCTGGGAGAGACCGGCCTGACCTGGGGCGAGGGCCCCAAGGAGAGCGCGGACACGACCGTCCTGCGCGGGGTGGAGGAGCCCTTCGCCCCCGACGGCGGACTGCGCATGCTGTCCGGCAACCTGGGCCGCGCCGTGATCAAGGTGTCGGCGGTCGCGCCCGAGCGCCACGTCGTCGAGGCCCCCGCCCGCGTCTTCGGTGACCAGGCCGAACTCCAGGCGGCCTTCTCCGCCGGTGAGCTGACCGGTGACTTCGTGGCCGTGGTCCGGTTCCAGGGGCCGCGCGCCAACGGCATGCCCGAACTCCACAAGCTGACCCCGCCGCTGGCGGTGCTCCAGGACCGGGGGCAGAAGGTGGCGCTGGTGACGGACGGACGGATGTCGGGCGCCTCGGGGAAGGTGCCCGCGGCCATCCACGTCTCCCCGGAGGCCGGGGCGGGCGGCGCGCTGGCACTCGTGCGCGACGGCGACGTCATCCGGCTCGACGCCGTCGCGGGCACACTGGAGGTGTTGGCCGACCTGAGCGGTCGCGAGCCCGCCCAGCCGACGGTGGACTCGTCCGTCGGGACCGGCCGTGAGCTGTTCGCCGCCCTGCGCGGCGCGGTCGGCCCGGCCGAGGCGGGCGCGGGCGTCTTCGGAGTCTGAGTCCCCCGCAGTGTCCTTCGGCGCCGCTGTCCGGCCACGGTCGGCGGCGCCGTGAACCCCGACGAACCGACCCTGGAGACGACACATGACGACGATCCCCCGCTCGGGAGCGGACGTGCTCGACCTCGCCCCGGTGATGCCGGTGGTGGTGGTCTCGGAGGCGGAGACCGCGGTGCCGCTGGCCCGCGCGCTGGTGGCGGGCGGGTTGCCCGGCATCGAGGTGACGCTGCGGACCCCGGCGGCGCTGGACGCGATCGAGCGGATCGCCGCCGAGGTGCCCGAGGCCGTGGTGGGCGCGGGCACCGTGGTCGGCGCGGAGCAGGCGGCCGCGGCCGCCGGGGCGGGGGCGCGGTTCCTCGTCAGCCCCGGCTGTACGCCCGATCTGGCGACGGCGATGGCCGACACCGGGCTGCCGTTCCTGCCCGGCGTGAGCACCGTGTCCGAGGCGATGGCGCTGCTGGAGCGCGGTGTCTCGGAGCTGAAGTTCTTCCCGGCGGAGGCGGCGGGCGGCGCGCCGTTCCTGAAGTCGCTGGGCGGCCCCCTGCCGCAGGTGCGGTTCTGCCCGACCGGCGGCATCACGGCCGCCTCGGCGCCGACCTACCTCGCCCTGCCCAACGTGGGGTGCGTGGGCGGTAGCTGGCTGACCCCGACCGACCTGGTGGCGGCCGGGAAGTGGGACGAAATCACCGCCCTGGCGCGGGAGGCCGCGGCCCTGCGCGGCTGACCCGGACGCTTCCGGGGGCGCCGCTCCCGAGGGCCCCGGTGCGCACGTGTCGCGCACCGGGGTCCGTCCGTGTGCCGTCAGCGGGTGGGCAGGCGCTCGACCGCGGCGCAGACCACGTCGAGGGCGGCTCGCGCGCGTTCCGTCTCGTCCGCGGGGTCCGTGGGGGCGATCAGATTCTGACGATCGCGTCGCAGAGCAGGTCGACGCAGGTCTGGGCGCGCCCCTGTTCGTCGAGGCTCTCCCCGACGTCCGGGGCCGCCGGGCGCACCTCGACCTCCACGATGAGGTGGTCCTGGCGGAACAGGGCGTAGCCGGCCGAGGCGCACACCGCTGAGGATCTCCGCACCGCCGGGGCAGGACGACGGGGCGACCCCGTCGTGCTCTGGCCGGTTCCCGTAGTAGAAGGTGGCGTTGACCGTGCCGTTCTCCTTCCGGACCCCGATCACCTCGGTGACGAAGCCGAGGCTGCGGAACCGCACCTCGTTCCCGGACTCGGCCTCCCAACCCGGGACGACGACGCATTCGAGCCCCTCGGCGTGGAACACGTAGTCGTGGTCCGAGTCGAAGACCTCCAGGTTGGGCCCGTTCCCGGCGATCTCGCGGGCGGTGTCGACGTCGAGGAGCTCACAGGGGTCGGGTGGGGGAGCGGCGTGGACGTCCCCCGGCCCGAACCAGCCCAGGAGGTGGGCGGCACCGGCACCGCCGCCGACGAGGGCGAGCAGGAGTACGCTCGCGCACCCGATGCCGAGCCACTTCAGGGCCTTGCCCGAGGACTTCGCCCGCGCCGTGGGCGGGTGCGGCGGCTGACCGGGATGGCCCGGTGGCGGCCCCTGGGCCCCTTGGCCGGGGTGCGTCGGCCAGGGGCCGGGCTGGCCGGGGGCGCCGTGGGGCGCGGCCCGGTGGCGGGGGTCGGGCCCCTGGCTGGGGGAAGGGGGCCGTGCTGGTGCATGGAGGTCAGCCTAACCAGTCGGTACGCGTCGTCCTCGGTCCGCTGTGCGGCGCCCCTGGGGTGACGAGTACGGCGGTGTGCTTGTTCGCACCCGTACGGGCGGACACCGGTGGACGGCGGAGACGGGCGGGGAGGCCGCGGATCAGGCGGGCTTGGCGGGGCAGCCGACCAGGTGGTCCTCGACCAGCCCGTTGGCCTGGAGGTAGGAGTAGGTGATCGTCGTGCCCACGAACGTGAACCCGAGCTTCCTCAGGTCCTTGCTGATCCGGTCGGAGAGCGGGGTGCTCGCCGGAACCTGGGAGGGGTCGGTGAAGCGGTTGACGACGGGGGTGTCGTCCACCCAGCCCCACAGGTAGTCGGCGAAGGAGCCGTACTCGTCGCGTACGCGCAGGAAGGCCCGGGCGTTGCGGACGACGGAGGCCACCTTGAGCCGGTTGCGGATGATCCCGGGGTTCTGGAGGAGGGCGTCCAGGCGGGACTGGTCGTAGGCGGCGACGGCCTCGGGGTCGAAGCCGTCGAGGGCCCGCCGGTAGTTCTCGCGCTTGTTGAGGACGGTGGCCCAGGACAGTCCGGCCTGGGCGCCCTCCAGGACGAGCATCTCGAACAGGTGCCGGTCGTCGCGGGACGGGCGGCCCCACTCGTCGTCGTGGTAGGCCGTCATCAGGTCCGACGCCCCCCGTGCCCAGGCGCAGCGCGGATCCGCGGAGGTGGTCGTGGCGGGCATGGTGCTCCTCGTCGGCGGCGGACACGGGCGTGCGGCCATTGTGCCCGAGGGGTGGGACACAGGACGGACGCGAACATCGTTGCGGGTGGTGCGGCGCGGGGGCAGGATCGGAGCGTGACGGATATCGAGACACGTTCGGCAGGCTCCGGGCCCGGTCCCCGGCGGGTGCGCCTGGTGGCCCTGACCACGCAGGTCCTGGCGGCGTTGGTCGACGGCGACCTGGTCAAGGCGGGTGAGCTGGCGGAGGTCGAGTTCGGCGCGGAGTTCCTGGCGGACCGTTGGCTGTGGGACTTCCGGCTGACCCAGCTCACGGAGGACCCCGGGAAGGCCGGATGGCTGGCCTACGCGATGGTCGACGCGGACGACACGGGCGACCAGCCGAGGGCGGTGGGCCACGGGGGGTTCCACGGGCCGCCCAACGACGACGGCATGGTCGAGATCGGGTACGCGGTCTTCCCGGAGCACCGCCGCCGCGGCTACGCGAAGGCGACCGTGGCCGAGCTGATCCGCCGTGCCGCGGCCTCCCCCGAGGTGACCACGGTGCGGGCGTCGATCCGTCCGGACAACGTCGCCTCCCTCGCCACCGTCGCCGGGTTCGGCTTCACGCACGTGGGCGAGCAGTGGGACGAGACCGACGGACTGGAGTACATCTACGAGCGCCCGGTGGCCCTTCCCCGGGGGAGGCCCGAGACATAGGATCGACTTATCTTGACATCAAGATAAGGAGCCAGCATGGCCGCCCCCGACACGACCACCGACCTCGGCTTCGCACCCCACCACGTCCTGGTGTGCATCCCCCTCGGGACCGAGAACGTCTGTCGCGCCTTCTACGTCGACACCCTCGGGCTGGTCGAGGTCCCCAAGCCGCCTGCCCTGGCCGCCCGGGGCGGACTGTGGCTCCGCGGCGACACCCTGGAGATCCACCTCGGGGTCGACCCCGAGTTCCGGCCCCAGCGCAAGGGGCACCCCGGGATCCTGGTCCGCGAGATCGACGCCCTGGCCCAGCGACTCACCGACGCCGGCCACGAGGTCGCGTGGGACCCCCACCTCCCGGGCTACCGGAGGTTCTACGTCGACGACGTCGTCGGCAACCGGCTGGAGTTCCTCGCCGCCGCCGACTCCGCGGCGGGGTGACCGCCGTCGGCCCCCGGAGGGGGACCAGCCCCGGGAACGGCCGTACGCCATCGGCGGAGGGGAGGCCCTCAGGGGCCGACCAGGGGGAGCCGGAGCGTGAACACGGTGCCCTCGCCGAGGGTGCTCTCGACCTCCGCCCGGCCACCGTGCAGCTCGGTCAGGTTGCGCACGATGGCCAGTCCCAGTCCGCTCCCGCCGGTCTGGCGGCTCCGTGACTTCTCCGCCCGCCAGAACCGGTCGAACACCTGGGGCAGGTCCTCGGCGGCGATGCCGACCCCCGTGTCGGCCACCTCGAACACCGCGTCGTCCCCGTCGGGCCGGACGCGGACGGTGACCGTGCCGGGCGCCGCCGTGTGCCGCAGGGCGTTGCCGACCAGGTTGCCCACGGCCTGGAAGAGCCGGGTGCGGTCGGCCCTGAGCACGACCTCGGCCGTCTCGGCGGCCAGCTCCAGCCCGGCCTCGTCCGCGCGGAGCCGGTAACTGGCCGCGACCTGTTCGACGAGCGCGTGGGCCTCCACCAACTCCAGGGACAGCCGCAGTCTGCCCGCGTCCGCCAACGCCAGGTCCCGCAGGTCGTCGATGATGTCCTGGAGCAGCAGGGTCTCGCCCACGAGCATCTCCATCCGCTCCGGCTCCAGCTCCGCGACACCGTCCTGGACGGCCTCCAGCCACCCGCGCAGGTTGCTCAGCGGCGTGCGCAGTTCATGGGACACGTCGCTGACCATGGCCTTGCGCTGGTCCTCCAGGCGCTCCAGGTGCTCGGACATCTCGTTGAACGCGGCGGCCAGTTCGCCGATCTCCCCGGAGTCGCTCACCTCGACCCGCGTCGCCCCCTGACCCTGGCGCATCCGCAGCACCGCGTCCGTCAGGGCGCGGACGGGACGCACCAGCCGGGTGGACACGGCCACACTCACCCCGACCGTCAACACCAGCACCAGCAGCACCACGCCGGAGACCCGCAGCAGGCCCTCGCGGTTCAGGGAGGGGCCGGACGCGGCGTCGGCGGAGGGGTCGTCGATGAAGAGCAGGGCGGCCGGTGCCACGTACGGGCGGAGCAGTTCGCGGTGGGCGGTGGCGACGCAGTCGGCGGTGTGCTGGTCGAGGACGGGCGACACCGCCCCGATGCCCGGACCCGCCGCGGGGCCGGGGCTCTCCGCCAACCGCCCCTCCGCCAGGGCCCGCTCCCGTGCGGCCCGCTCCTCCGCCTCCCCGACCGGGGCGCGTTCCTCATCGGACATCGTCGGGCCGCCGGCCGCATCCGGGGCCCACTCCTGCCCGGGGGGCGGATCCTCCTCCGGCCACCTGGGGACGGCCACGGCCGATCCCGTCGTACCGTCCATGCGGAACCGCACCTGCGGATCGTCGGTGTCCAGGCAGTCGCCGGTGAGTTCGGTCAGTCTCCCCAGGACCGTCCGCTCGCCGTCGGTGGGCTCGTCGAGCGCCGTCAGTCCGCAGTACGCCCAGAGGTACTCCTCGTTCTCCCCGGCCGCGGTCATGTCCACGTAGGGGCGTCCGCTCGGCGCGGTCTCCACCTCGGCGAGCTCTCCGAACTCGCTGAGGAGGCAGTCGACCCCCTCCTCCGCGATCTCCGTGAGGTTCTCACGCTCCGGTGGGTCGAGTTCGAACGGTCCGACCGCGCGGGCGTCCACGCGGTCGGACCCCTCCGACACCAGGGTCACGTCCACCGCGAGCGGGTCCACGACCGAGGAGGCGCGCGGGGGGAGCGGCGCCTCCGATCCGGGCTCCGAGTCGGCGAGGAGCTGACGGTTCTCCGTGGTCAGAACGATGCGCCGCCCGGTCTCCCCGGCGAGATCGTCGACGATCCCGCCGACGCCGTCCCAGTCGCGGTTGGTCGCGGCGTAGCCGACGAGCGTGTCGTGGATGCGGGTGTCGGCGGCCAGGGTCTCGCCCTGCTCCGAACCGATCGACTCCGAGGTCCCCTGCACCGCCAGCCACGCGGTCGCCGTGATGGAGCAGACCGCGACGAGCACGGAGCTCGCCAGCATGCGGGCGAGCAGGCTGTGCCGCAGCGCGCCCCTACGGCGCGCCATCGGCGGAGTTGTTCAGCTTGTACCCGACGCCGTAGACCGTGATGAGCAGAGTGGGTTCGCGGTGGTTCGGTTCGAGTTTGCGGCGCAGGTTCATCACGTGGACGTCGATCGTGCGCTCGGTGATGAAGCGGCTGACGCCGTGGATGCGCTCCAGCAGTTGCGCCCGGCTGAACACCCGCCCCGGGCGGGCGGCCAGCGCCGCGAGCAGCTGGAACTCGGCGGGGGTACAGTCGACGGGGACCCCGTGCAGGTGGACGGTGTGCTGGTCGGGGTCGATCGCGAGCGGTCCCGCGCGCATGACGCGGTCGGTCCGCTCGACGCGGCGGCGGGACCGCCGCAGCAGGGTGCGCACCCGTGCCATCAGTTCGCGCGGGCTGTAGGGCTTGGTGACGTAGTCGTCCGCACCGAGGTCGAGGCCGGTCAGCAGATCCTCCTCGGTGGAGCGGGCGGTGAGCATCAGGACCGCGACGTCCGACTCGGCGCGCAGCGCGCGGCAGGCGTCCAGCCCGCCCATGATCGGCATCATCACGTCCAGAATCACCAGGTCGGGGACATCGCGGTGGTGTTCGGCGACCGCGGCGCGGCCGTCGTGGACCACGCGCACGACGTGGCCCTCGTGCTCCAGATAACGCCGGATGAGGTCGGCCTGGTTCGCGTCGTCCTCGGCCACGAGCACATGGGCGCACACGGGGGTCCTCCGCTCGTTCGTGGGAACGCTGGCGCGGCTTGATCGTACGCCGCGCCGACCGGGGCGGGGACGCCCGCGGACGGGGCCCGGGCACGGCTCCCAGGTCAGAACACGGGTCCCACACGGCGAGCACACAGGATCCACACATTCGTGCGCCAGAGTTCATGACCGTCCGACCGGGTGACACCGGGCCGGACGAGTCCCGCACGCCTCCGGAGCGGACCACCGTCCGGGGGTGCCCGCCACACGAACCCGGATGGTTCCCATGCGTCGACCTTCGCTGCTCCCGCGCCTGGCCCGGTCCGGACCGCGCGCGGCCCCGCCGCCGCTGGTGACGACCGCGCTCCTGGTCGCCCTCACGGCGTGCTCGTCCACCGCCTCGCGGGAGGCGGGAGGGGAGTCCTCCGAGGGAGCCGTGGACACGGGTGCCGCCGAGGTGTCGGGCGTCCAGATCGCCACGGTCACCGGGGACTCGATCGACGTCCGGGTCGAACAGGGCGGGGACGAGGTGCTCGAGACGCTGGCGAACCCGAACGAGTTCGGCGCCGACCGCACCTTCCTCGTCGAGCGCGACGAGGGCCTGTGGCTGGAGGTGCTCCTGCCGGTCCGACCCAACGGCACCACCGGCTGGGTGCGCAGCGACGAGGTGACACTGACCAGCACCGACTACCGGGTGGAGGTCGACGTGTCGGAGTTCGCGTTCACCGTTCTGGAGGGAGAGGAGGAGGTGCGCTCGGGGGTCATCGGCACCGGGGAGAGCGAGACGCCCACCCCGGAGGGCCGCTACTACTTCACCGAGCTGCTCCAGCCGCCGGACCCCGAGGGGCCCTACGGCGTCTACGCCTTCGGCCTCAGCGGGTTCTCCGAGTCGCTGGAGACGTTCGCGGGCGGCCCCGGCCAGTTGGCGGTGCACGGCACCAACGACGAGAGCGCTCTGGGACAGCGGGTGAGCCACGGGTGCGTCCGCGTCTCCAACGAGGACATCACCTGGATGGCCGAGAACCTGCCGATCGGCACCCCGGTCGAGATCTCCGCGTGAGGGGCGGGACGGGTTCCGCGCGCACGGGGCGGAACCGGTCTGAGGCGGTTGGGGGAGACTCCGGCCGTCGCGAATCATCACAGACAACGCAACGTAACGAAAGGTCGATCATGCGACTGAAGTACGCCTTCCTCGCCGCCGGAGCCGCGGCGGCGACGTTCCTCGGAGCCTCCCCGGTCCTGGCCGACGCGGACGGGGTACCAGCGGAGCTCGGTGCGTGCCGGACGTCGGTCGCCTCGCTGGCGGAGTCCCTCGGCGTGGACCCCTCGAACTACGAGTTCGAGACGCTGGAGGAGTGCCAGGAGGCGGAGAGGGAACTCGACGCGGAGTACGACGAGGTGCTGGCCGAGCAAGGGGTGGATGTCGCACCGCCGGCCTCCCCCGTGCCCGCCGACCCGAACTACACCGGCTGACGCCGGTCACTCCAACGGCCGCGGTGGTCCTCTGCTCCTCCGGTCGTCGGGGGGCCTCCGCCCGAACGCCCCTCCGCCGCGGGACACGCCGTCCCGTGGCGGAGGGGCGCCGTGTCGGTCCCCGCCCGCGCGGTCACAGTCGCACCACCGACCGCAGCACCTCGCCGCGCCGCATGCGGGCGAACGCCGCCTCGACGTCGCCCAGCCCGATCTCCTCGGTGACGAACCCGTCCAGGTCCAGACGGCCCTGCAGGTAGAGGTCGACGAGCGTGGGGAAGTCGCGCGAGGGCAGGCAGTCGCCGTACCAGGAGGACTTCAGGGCGCCGCCGCGCCCGAACACGTCCGACAGCGGCAGGTCCAGGCGCGTGTCCGGGGTGGGCACGCCGACCAGGACGACGGTGCCCGCCAGGTCGCGGGCGTAGAAGGCCTGCTCGTAGGTTTCCGGCCGCCCGACGGCGTCGATGACCACGTCGGCGCCGAACCCGCCGGTGAGCTCGCGGATCGCCGCGACCGGGTCGGTGTCGCGGGCGTTGACGGTGTGTGTGGCGCCGAACCCCCGGGCCCAGTCGAGCTTGCGCTCCTCCAGGTCCACGGCGATGATCCGCGCGGCTCCGGCCAGGCGGGCCCCGGCCACCGCGGCGTTGCCCACGCCGCCGCATCCGATGACGGCCACCGAGTCGCCCCGGCCCACCCCGCCGGTGTTGACGGCGGCGCCGATGCCCGCCATGATCCCGCAGCCGAGCAGCCCGGCCGCGGCCGGGGAGGCGGCGGGATCCACCCGGGTGCACTGTCCGTCCGCCACGAGGGTCTTCTCGGCGAAGGCGCCGATCCCCAGGGCCGGGGAGAGCGCGGTGCCGTCCTCCAGGGTCATCGGCTGGGTGGCGTTGTGGGTGTCGAAGCAGTACTGGGGGTGTCCCCGGCGGCAGGCGCGGCAGTTCCCGCACACCGCCCGCCAGTTGAGGACCACGAAGTCCCCGGGGGAGACCGAGGTGACGTCCGGCCCGACGGACTCCACCACGCCGGCGGCCTCGTGGCCGAGCAAGAAGGGGAACTCGTCGTTGATACCGCCCTCGCGGTAGTGCAGGTCGGTGTGGCACACCCCGCAGGCCCGGACGGCGACCACGGCCTCGCCGGGGCCGGGGTCGGGGACGACGACCGTGGTCAGTTCGACGGGTTCTCCCCTGGTCCGGGAGATCACTCCGGGTACTCGCTGTGACATGGGCGGACGCTCCCAACGCGTGGCCGTTCCGCACGGCGCCGGTGCGCGCCGCCCGGGGCATCACCATGCATCATCCGAGGCGGGTGTGTCCATCATGTGAGACGGGTCCCGTGTCCGGGGCCGGGGGATCGGGTCGACCGGTTCGGGGAGGTTCCGCCGTGTCTCCGACGCGTCACCGACAGGCGGGACGACGAGGTCGTCGACCCTCACACCGTCCACACCTCGGAACGGTCCCGGTCGGCGAACGCCGACAGCCCCGGCCGGTCGAGGACCAGGAGCGTCCCCCGGCGCGGGCGCACCAGGCGCCGTCGCGCCAGCTCTCCCAGCGCCCGCGTGGTGCGTTCCCTGGTGGTGCCGGTCAGGCGGGCCAGCTGCTCGTGAGTCAGGCGCACCGCGACGGGACGGTGCCCGGGATCGAGCGGCTCGACGAGTCTGCACAGTGTCGCCGCGGTGCGTTCGGGGACGCTCTTGGCCACGGTGTCGGTCAGCCGCTCCTCCAGGTCCGTGATCCGCGCCCCCAGCTGTTCGATGAGCCGTACGGCCACCCGTGGATCCCACAGCAGGAGCCGCCGGACGTCGTCGGCGCTCATCACACACAGCCGGCCCTCGCCGACGGCCTCACACCACGTGCCGCTCATCCGCAGCCCCAGCAGGGCCATGTGGCCGAACACGGACCCGGGCCCGGCGATCGCGGTGGTGACGGTCCGCCCGTCCTCCAGGACCCGGAAGAGCCGGACGTGCCCGCGTTGGACGACGTAGAGGGCCTCCAACGTCTCGTCGGGGACGCGGACCACCTGGCCCGGCCAGATCGAGCGCGGGGGGACGCGGGCGCTGATCTGCTCCATCCGCTCCTGCTCCAGGTCCTGGAACAGCGCGCTCTCGGACAGGCACCAGTGGTCAGTCACGGCGGCTCCGTCCGTGTCCACCGCGGGCGGAGCCGCCGGTACGGGATCGGCCCACTCAGACCTCACTCCGGCTCAGTCCGTACAACGCCAGAGCCGCGACCAGGCCGTAGGCGAGGTGGCCCATGAGGCTCATCATCGCCGTCGCGTTCATCGGGAACAGGGGCATGCCGAGCATGGCGGGCATCAGGATCAGCGCGCCGAGGACCCACCACGCGGCGCCGTAGACCAGCCCCGCCGCGACGGTCACGCCCGCCCGGTCGGCGACGGCACCGGCCAGCAGTCCGAACACCAGACCGACGACGGCGGAGATCGCCAGGTGGACCACCGCGCCGACCAGGGCGCTCTGGCTGCCGACGAGCATGGCGACCATCGGGAGCATGCCGGACATGGCCATGAGCACGCCGAAGACCACACCTCCGGCGAGCCCGGCGACGACGCCCCGCCAGGCGTGGGTGAGCGCGTGCGAGCGCGCGTGCGCGATCGTCGACATGGCGACACCTCCATGAGTTCGGTCCGCACCAGGGGAGCGGAACGCTCACCCGCCAGCCCACCACGGCGTGCCGGGTACGGGGCGGAGGCTGTCAGCGGTCTGACACTCTCGGGCTCGCCCGCCCGGTGCCGGGCGCTCGCGCCACCATCCGGCTCAGGGGGAGGAGAGGGACACGACCGGGCACCGCCCCCGGGCCGGTGACCGCTCGGCCCCACGGGTCAGCCGCGGCCGTGCGCGCGGCGGGCCAGGGCGCGGCGGTCGACCAGGTCGATCGCCGCGTAGCGCACCCCGATCAGCCCGTCCTTCTCGAACTCCTTGAGGACCTTGTTCAACGAGGGTCGGCGCACACCCAGCATGGCGGCCAGGGTGCGCTGGGGAAGTTCGACGACGTCCCCGTCGGCCTCGTCCAGCAGCAGTTGCGCCGTCTGCTGGGTGAGGGAGCGGCCGAGCAGCCCGAGGATGCGCATGTGGCTGGTGTTGAGGCGTTCGGCCACACTCGACAGCCAGCGCCGGGCCACGGCCGGGTGCGTGGCCAGCAGGCGTTCGAACTCCTCGGGGTCCAGCTCCAGGATCTCGGCGTCCTCCAGCGCCCGGCCGGTGTAGGGCAGGGGCATGTCCAACAGGAGTTGGATGTCGCCGTCCACGTCCCCCGGGCGCAGGATCTGCACCACGACCCGGCCCGGGCCGGATCCGGCGGTCAGTTCGACGTGGCCCGAGCGCACGATCCACACCCCGGCCGTGTGCGGTTTGGCGCCGAACACCAGTCCGGCGCGGGGCACGCTGCGCCTGCGCAGGACCGACGCGAGCGCGGAGACGTCGTCGCCGCTCAGGGGCGTGGCGTGACCGCGGCCCACACAGCGGGCGACCCAGGCGGCCTGTTGCAGGCGGGGGTCCTCACGACCACCGAGCATGCTCAGCGCGCGGTTCATGGCCGCTGGTGTCTGTGGCGACATGGGGATCACGGTTCCTCGTCGTCGGAGGGCGTGCCCTTCGGCGGTGCGCGCCGTGCGGACGGTCGTCTCGGTTGGACGTTATCCCACGTTGGGGCGGCGTACGCGGTTTCCCGGGGGATTCGGCGTTGTGTGCCCGCGGGCACAGACGCGGTGCCGGCGCGGTCGGTTGTGTGGGGCCCGCAACGTTCGCTGGGGCTCTGCCCCGGACCCGACGGAGGTAGAGATGTCCACCATCGCCCAATCCCCCGCACCACTCGTGACGCGCGTGTGGCGGAGCGCCGTCTCCGGTGTCGGCGGCGGAATCGTGTTCGGAACGCTCATGGCCATGATGGGGATGCTGCCCATGATCGCCGGAATGGTGGGCAGCGACAGCGCCCTGGTCGGCATGGTGGTGCACCTGGCCATCTCGGCGATGATCGGTGCCGGGTTCGGCCTGGTCGCCGGATCGCTGGCCGACCGGGTCGGCGCGGTCCTCGCGGCCGGTGCGGGCTACGGGGTGCTGTGGTGGGTGCTCGGCCCGCTGGTGGCGATGCCCATGATGATGGGGATGCCGCTGTTCATGATCAATCAGATGACGATGATGAGCCTGATGGGCCACGTGATCTACGGTCTGGTGACGGCCGGGGTGCTGTTCGCGCTCAGCCGCCGCAAGAACTGAGGATGCCGCCGCCGCTGCGCGTGTTCGTGGCCCCGGGCTGTGCGGGCTGCGCACGCGCGCTGGAGCTGGCCGCGTTCGTGGTACGGCGACGTCCGACCCACACGGTGGAGATCGTCGATCTGAGCGACCCCCGGACTCGGGTCCCCGAAACGGTGGTGGGCACCCCCGCCTTCCTGATCGGAGACCGCCTGTTCTCCCTGGGCAACCCGGCTCCGGAACGGCTCCTGGCGGAGATCGACCGCGTCGCCGGGGCGACGGGGTGAGGTGTCCGCGCTGATCGGACCCCTCCTCGGCCCGATCAGCGCGGACCCGCCTCCTCCTCGGAGCGGTTCCGTTCCGCCGCGCGTGAGCGCCTGGTCCGGTGCGCTCCGACCACCGCGCCCAGGACCGGTACGGCCAGGGCGGCGAGGAGCCAGAGCGCACCGGCCCCCTGGAGGAGCCGGGACAGCTCGCCCTGCCAGCGCACGACGGTCTCCACTACCGGATCCGCTCCCGCCGTACCCGCCAGGACGCGCAGCTCGAACCAGCCGTAGTAGGCGACGTAGGCCCCGGCCACCACCAACAGGGCGCCGCCGGCCCGCGTCACGTAGGGCAGGGCACGGCGCAGGTGTGTGGTGACCGCGTCACGGGCCAGCGCGACCGAGACCGTCAGGACCCCGATCACCAGGGCCATCCCCAGCGCGTAGACGGCGAACACACCGAGCAGTCCGAGAACCCCGCCGCTGGCGGTGGCGCTCGTGGTCAGGGCCAGGAACGGCGCGACGGTGCACGACAGCGACGCGATCGCGTACGTGGCGCCGTAGACCGCCGCCCAGCGCAGCGACCGGGTCGGACGCCCGGGAGCGGGACGCGGCAGCAGGATCCCGACCTCGCGCCCGGTCAGGAGCCAGATCCCCAGTCCGACCAGGGCGGCGCCGATCACCAGGGTCGCCCAGGGAAGGTGCTGCTCCACCGACATCGCCAGCGGCACGACCGCCGCGCCGAAGAGCGCGAACACGGCGGTGAAGCCACCGGTCATCGCGGCGGTCGTGGCCAGGGCCCGACCGAGTGTCCGCAGCCGACCACCGGGGTGTCCGTCGGTGGAGGAGACCAGCAGACCGACGTATCCGGGCAGCATCGCGAAGCCGCACGGGTTGAGGACGGCGAGCACGCCCGCGGTCAGCGCGATGGCGTAGGGCAGTTGCTCCATCAGCCGCCGTCCCGCCCGGCCAGGACCTCCGTGCGCACGTGGTCGTCCAGATCGTCCTCGGTCAGGGTGCCGGTCACGGTGGTGAACGTGCCGTCCGGGCGCAGGAAGGCGAAGGCGGGCTGGCTGGAGACGCCGAACCCGGACCAGATGCCGCCGTCATCGTCGACGATGTGCGTCAGACCGTCCGTGGAGGTGTCGGCGGCGAACCGACGCATCGCGTCGACCTCCCCGCGTCCGGCGACGCCGACGAACTCCACCCGGCCGTCGAAGCGGTCGGCGGCCTCCAGCACGCCGGGAGCCTCGGACCGGCACACCACGCACCAGGGGGCCCAGAACCACAGCACGACCGGTTCGCCGCGCAGTTCCTCGCCCGCGAACTCATCGCCGTCCAGGGTCCGGGTCTCGAAGGCGAACGCGGATCCGGCCTCCCGTTCCGGATCCGGGCTCGGGCTCGGATCCGGTCGCCGCACAGGCGGACAGGCCCAGGGCCGCGGCGAGCACGGCCGCGGACAGGCGGAGACGCGGGGCGGTTCTCATCGTCACCTCAGAATCTCGGTCTCGGGGCTGAATCCCACCCAGGCGAACCAGAAGGTGTCCAGGTGGTCGACCGGGGTGAGCCGCCGTCCTTCGAGTTCGCCGTCCACGGCGTGTCCGAGGATGTTCCAGCGGCTGCCGGTCTGGTCGTCGGTGAAGCCGTCGCCGTCGGCCGTGAAGGTGAGCTCCCGTCCGTCCAGGTCGGGTCGGAACACGCCGGTGGCGGCGATCTCCCGCCCCTCGGCGACCAACGCGTCGTCCAGGGCCGAGGACGGGCCCGCCTGCGCCCACACGGTGACGGGTTCGCCGTCCGCCTCCGTCTCCACCACGCCCGACTCCAGGGCGCGGTCGACGGGAACGGCCAGCGCGGTGTCGTCGGAGCCGATGCCGATGACCCGCGCCTTGGCGGGCAGGCGCGGGTCGGCGTCGGTGTCGAGCAGGAAGGGGTCGGTGTCGGGGTCGTCGTAGCCGACGTAGGGGTTGTGCCCGTAGTCGCGCTCGTACCCGGTGTCCAGGCTGAGCACGGCGCCGTCGGGGTGGCTGTCCCGCCACCGGTCCCAGGAGACGACGGCCACGCTCACCCGGTCGAGTTCGGTGCCGGTCAGGGTTCCCGCCACGGCGCGGCCCTCGATCTGCGGCCACAGCGAGTGCGTCTGGCGGTCGAACATCACCAGGTCGGAGTGGTAGAGCATCCCCGACACCCCGAAGTCGAGGACCCGGTCGCCCACCCTGCGGTCGAAGGCGAGCGCCGAGTCGCACAGGGGGCAGTAGGTGACCGCCACCGGCACGCCGCCGACGGTGTCGTTGACGATCTCGTGCCAGATGAGGATCCGTACCGGGTAGGCCCGCTCCTCCCCGTTCACGGACACCCCCAGGACCGGGTCGGAGCCCTCCAGCCAGTCGACCCGGGCGACGTCCTCGAAGACGGGGTCGTTCAGCGCCGGGATCCCGTCCGGGGGAGGACCGCCGCTCATCAGCCGTTCCACGTCCACCAGGGGTTCGGGGAGTTCGGGGTCGGCGGGATCCTCCACCGCCGAGGGCACGTTCTCGTAGGGGCCCAGTCCGGGGGCGGCGGGCTCGGTGGCGGGCGGTCCGCCGTCGGACCGCTCGTCGGCGGGGCCGGTCTGGCAGGCGGTGGCCGTCAGGGCCAGGGCGACCGCCGCGGCCCACCGCCGCACCGTCGGTCTCGCCGACCCTTCACCCCGCACCGAATCCTCCTTTGGACGTCCCGTGGTCCCAGTCTGTGGAGGGGCCGGTCGATCGCCCGTGCATGTGTCAGCGCGCGGACAGTCTCGGCCGTGGGACCTCCGGTTTGGGATGGACTGCCGCGTGGCATGGGTCGGGCTGTCGTGGGGGAGAGGCGCCCGGCCCACCCCGCGCCGCATCATCGACAGGGAAGGCGGGTCCGTACGTGGCCGACCGAGCACGGGACCGGGGCGAGGTCTTCGTCGAGTACACCAAGAGCGTCTGTCCGGTGTGCAAGGTGGTGGTCGACGCCCAGGTCAACATCCGCGACAACAAGGTCTACCTGCGTAAACGCTGCAAGGAGCACGGCTGGTTCGAGGCGCTGGTCTACGGCGACGCCCAGCTGTACACGGACTCGACGCGGTTCAACAAGCCGGGTACCCTCCCGCTGGCCTTCCAGACCGAGGTCAAGGACGGGTGCCCCTCCGATTGCGGGCTGTGCCCCGAGCACAAACAGCACGCCTGCCTGGGCATCATCGAGGTCAACACCGGCTGCAACCTGGACTGTCCGATCTGCTTCGCCGACTCCGGACACCAACCGGACGGCTACTCCATCACCCGCGAACAGTGCGCGCGCATGCTCGACACCTTCGTCGAGGCCGAGGGCGAACCCGAGGTGGTGATGTTCTCCGGCGGGGAACCCACCATCCACAAGGACATCCTCACCTTCGTCGAGATGGCCACCGACCGGCCGATCAAGATCGTCAACATCAACACCAACGGCATCCGCCTGGCCACCGACAGGCGGTTCGTCGCCGCCCTGGCCGCCCTCAACGGCCGAGGCGGGACCACCGTCAACGTCTACCTCCAGTTCGACGGGTTCGACGAGGCCACCCACCGCGCCATTCGCGGCGGGGACCTGCGCGAACGCAAGAGGCGCGCCCTGGGCAACTGCGCCGAGGCCGGGCTGACCGTCACCCTGGTCGCGGCGGTCGAACGCGACCTCAACGACCACGAACTCGGCGACATCATCGAGTTCGGCATCGACCACCCCGCCGTCCACGCCGTCACGTTCCAGCCGGTCACCCACTCCGGTCGGCACGTGGAGTTCGCCCCGCTCACCCGGCTGACCAACTCCGACGTCATGGAGATGATCACCGAGCAGCGCCCCGACTGGTTCCGGCCCGGGGACTTCGTGCCCGTCCCCTGCTGCTTCCCCACCTGCCGGTCGGTCACCTACCTGCTCGTGGACCGCAAGGCCGACCGCACCGACGTCGTCCCCCTGCCGCGCCTGGTCGACGTGGACGACTACCTCGACTACGTCAGCAACCGCGTCCTGCCCGACCCCGGACTGCGCGCCTCCCTGGAACGGCTGTGGAGCGCCTCGGCGTTCATGAATGCCCCCGACACCATGGAGGGCCTGGCCGCGGCCACCGCCGACGCCGAGTGCGCGGCCTGCGGCATCGACCTTCCCCGGGCGGCCAAGGACCTGGGGGACAAGGTGTTCATGATCGTCGTCCAGGACTTCCTGGACCCCTACACCCTCAACGTCAAGCAGCTCATGAAGTGCTGCGTGGAGGAGATCACCCCGGACGGGCGGATCATCCCCTTCTGCGCCTACAACTCCGTGGGCTACCGCGAGCAGGTGCGCGCGCGGATGTCGGGGGTCGAGGTCGCCGACGTCGTCCCCAACGCCCGCCCACTGGCCGACGTCACCGTGGCGTCGCCCTACGGATCCCGGATCGCCCGTACGGAGCGCGCCCCCGAGCAGGACGACGAACCGGGTGTCGCCCCCGACCACACCAACGTCGGCCGCCGGGCGGTGGAGGAGCCGTGACCGAGCGCCCGCTCCCCGCGACACCGGCTCCCGTCTCCGACCCCGAGGAGGTGAAGTCCTGCTGTGCCACGGCCTACGGCAGCGACGCCGTGGCCCTGCTGCTCGGGGACTCCTACCACCCCGGGGGTCTCACCCTCACCCGCCGTCTCGCCGACGCCCTCGCCCTCACCGCCGGTTCCCGGGTGCTCGACGTCGCCTGCGGCCCCGGCACCACCGCCCGGCTGCTCGCCCTGGAGCACGACGCGCGGGTCGACGGCGTCGACCTCGGCGCGACCACCCTCGAAGCGGCCCGCGCGGCGACCGCGACGGTCGGGCTCTCCGACCGGGTGCGGTTCCTGCACGGGGACGCCGAGCGGCTCCCGGCCCCCGACGCCGCCTACGACGCCCTGGTGTGCGAGTGCGCCCTGTGCACCTTCCCCGACAAACCCGCCGCGGCCGCCGAGTTCGCGCGCGTGCTGCGTCCGGGCGGCCGGGTCGGGATCACGGACGTCACGGTGGCCGACGGCGGGCTCCCCGATGAGTTGGCCGGGATCGCCGGTTGGGTGGCGTGCGTCGCCGACGCCCTGCCCGCCGACGCGTACGCCGAGCTGCTGCGCGCGGCGGGGCTGCGCGTCCTGCGCGTGGCGGCCCACGACGGCGCCCTGGTGCGCATGATCGACCGGATCGACGCCCGGATCCGGCTCCTCGCCATGGCCTCGCCCGCGCGGATGGCGGAGGCGGGGGTGGACGCCGACGCGGTCGCCCCCTACCTGTCGGCGGCCCGCCGCGCCGCCGCGGCGGGGGACATCGGATACGCGCTCCTGGTCGCGGAGAGGCCCGGGCGCGGGTGATCCCTCCGCCGGGTGCGCGTCCCAGGAGCACGGGCCGTGTGCCCGGCCGACGGAGCGGAGAGCGGGGCGTCCGACCGGACCACCGCTTCGGGTCTCAGGCGAACGTCCCCAGCCAGGTGGTCACGCCGTAGAGCACACCGTAGGTGGCCACCGCGACGCCCAGCGCGAGCGCGATCTTCGCCTTGGCCCTGCGCGCGCCGTCCAGGGAGCACATCCGCTTCCGCCGCAGCGACCACCAGACCAGCGTCACCAGTACGGCCAGGCCCGCCAGCCGGAACCACCAGGCGTAGCCGTCGTAGAGGCCGGTGGCCCACACGAACGCGGTCCCGGCGCTGACCACGCCCAGGAGCGCCAGCACCGTCGGTCCCACGCAGCACAGGATCCCGACCAGCCCGGACACCAGACCGATGCGCACCGCCGCCAGCGGTCGGCGCCGCGTCCCGGTGCCGGCACCGGCACCGGGTTCCGGGCCGGGAGAGGCCGTGCTCATCGGTCACCGTCCTCCTCGACGCTCACGCCGGGCCAGAACGCCACGTGGTTCCTGATCCGGCGGGCCAACGGGCTGGGACGCGGGTAGTACCAGGCGGCGGCCTCGTAGGTCTGGCCGTGCACGGTGACGTCGTAGTAGCGCGCGACGCCCTTCCAGAGACACAGGCTCCGGGACCGGGACTCGGAGAAGTGCTCGCGGCGCAGGGACTCGGGTGGGAAGTAGTGGTTGCCCTCCACCATCACGGTGCTCGGTGCCTCGGCCAGCACCTCACCGTTCCAGACCGCTCGGATCATCTGAGCCCCTCCATGCCAGCGGAACCGGCCGCGACGGCGGCCGTGTTCCCAGTACACCCGTGGTCGCCGCGGGGGCGGCGGCGAGTGTCAGGCACGTGACAACCCGGGGAGAGGCCGGGAGGACGTCGCCCGTCGTCGACCGCGTCCACCCGCTCGATCGGGCCGCCGAGGCACTCGCCGACCAGGGCGCGGGCCACCGGCGCGGCAAGACGGTCCTGGCGGTCACCCCCGCCTCCCACCCCTCCTGGTCGCGACGCCCTTCGCCCTCCCACCACCGCAAGGAGCCCCTCATGGCGCCACCGCACGGAACACGTCCCGGGCGCACCCGACCACCGACGACAGGAGCCTCCCGCGCTGGGGCGGCCGTACCGTGGAGAACGGACCCTACCTCGCCATCCCGCTGGCGGGGCTGCTCATGATGCCGGTCGGTGTGATCCTGGTCGGCTTCGCCTGCGTCGGCTGCGCCCCCACCCCATCCCCGACCTCCGCGGGAACGGCGAGGGCCCGACCCGTACCACGGCTGGGGCGCGTGGTCACGCCTCGGTGAGCGCACGGACGAGCTGGTCCACGGTCGGGGCTCCGGCGAGCCCCTCAGATGTCGGGTAGACCCGGCAGGCGAGGCCGTGGGTCCCGCCGTGGGGAAACGGGTCGCGGCCGTTCACCCGGATCGTGGGCGAGCCGGGGAAACCCCGCTCCCGCGCCTCCTCCTCGGTGCGCACGGCGACCAGGTCGACCGCGTCGTCCAGGCGGCCGACGAGCGTGAGCGCCTGCCGCAGGCGTGCCTGGGCCAGGCGCCAGTTGGGGCAGCCGTCGAAGTAGAGCAGCGCTACGTTCATCTCCGCCTCCCTCTCTCCATCGTGCCTCGCCGTCCGCCGGTGTCGGCCGCGCGCACGCGGGCGATCGGCGGGGCGATCCGCCCAGAGGAGGGCGGCGCCGGGGTTCTCGGGTCAGGAATCCCCCGGCATGTGGGGAGGTGATCACACGAGATCCGGTCCGCACCCGCATCTGTCAGCGGGCAGACACACCCAGGCGTCGCGTAAGCACCATCCGGCCGATTTCCGAGGGTTGTCGGGCAAGGGCGGTGTCGGAGGCCGGTACCGGTGCGCGGACCCGCAGCGGGGGTCCCCGGTGGGGGTGGTGCCCCAGGGGTCCGATCCCTACGGCCGCGCGGTGCCCCCACGGGGGAGCGGTCGTCGAAGCGTTCCGGGTGGGTGCGCCGCGCGGTGCTGCCATCCGGGGCGGTGGTGCGGTCCGTCCCCGCGGCTCAGCGGTTTGCGGGTGGTCGGCCAGTGTACGCCTGACCGGTGTCCCCGGCACGGGGCCCGTGCCGGGGACACCCGGAAAACAAGACGGCCTGGGGCTTCCGCGATGCGATAAGCCCCAGGCCGGAGCGCGGAGGATCGGGGATTTGAACCCCGGAAGGCGTTGCCGCCTAACCGCATTAGCAGTGCGGCGCCATAGACCTGACTAGGCGAATCCTCCTGGCTGTGACAAGGGTACAGACCCCGGGGGGTGCTGCGCAAAACGAATCCCGGCTCTCCGGGCGGGCGTCAGCCGACGGCGCGCTCGATGATCAGGTCGGCGTCGCGGCGGAGCTTCTCCACCGCCCGGGACAGGGTGCTCTTGACCGTGCCGAGCGTCACCCCCATCCGCTGGGCGATCTGCGCCTCCGTCAGGTCGTCGTAGTACCTGAGCACGACCGTCGTGCGCTGGCGGTCGGGCAGCTTCTCGATGGCCCGCTCCACGACGTCGGCGAGGTCGCTGCGCCACGTCGGGTCGTCGACGCGCTGCTCGGGGATGTCGTCGGTCGGGTACACGTCCAGGTGGCTGCGGCGCCACTCGGAGATCTGCGTGTTGACCATCGCCCGGCGCACGTACCCGTCCCGCGCCCTCGGGTTCGCGATGCGGTCCCAGGCGAGGAAGGTCTTGACGAGCGCGGCCTGCAACAGGTCCTCGGCGTCCGCGTGGCTGTTGGTCAGCGATCTCGCCATCCGCAGCAGCGCGGGGCCGCGTTCCTCCACGTAGCGGCTGAACTCGTCGTACCGGGGCGTCCGGGTCGTTCCTCCCACACCGACCACCGACTTTCAGACGCGCTCGTGAGCTCAGTCACTTTTCTTCCTCTCACTCTCACACAGCAAACGCAAACATCCAGGAACTTCCATCCCATGTGCTGACAAACCGCACTAATGGCGCAATACGTCACATCGGCCTTGAGTGCCCGTGCCAGGTGGAACGCTGTTGCCACGGCCACCGCGACCGGGGCAATGACCTGGACATGTCACCGGCACGAACCGGTGCGGGTCGGCGTGTGAGCACCCGTACGGGGCCGCGAGCAGGACAATGGGCACTGAGTGACGAGTCGGGTGACAAGGGGGCGCGGACGACATGTCAGTGATGACTGGAAGGGGGAGCGACCGCAGGCGGCTCACCGCGGCGGTCCTCGGCCCCGACGCCGTTCCCGAACCCCTCCCGCTCAGCGACCGCGTCACCCGCGGCGTCGTCGTCGACGCCACCTCCTACATGCTGTGCCTGGCCACCAGGCGGGGAGAGGAGCGCTTCCTCTTCGAACGCGTGACCTCCTTCTGGAAGGGCGACGAGGTCGACCCCACCGACCTGAGCCCCGGTGACGACGCGGTCGTCCTGTGCTCCCACGACGGCCGCCTGGTGGCCGAACGGGTGTGGGCCCAGCCCGCCCGCGCCACCGGGGTCATCGTCGGACGCGAGGGCGAGGAGCTGGAGATCGACCCCGGCCACGGGCGCCCGCGCGTGCCCGTGGTCGTCCCCTACCGCTCCTCCGGCCGGATCGGCGTCCGCCACCCGCGCCTGGAACCCGGTTACGTCTTCGACGCCATCGGCGTGTGGCGCGACGGCGCGGTCTGGGCGACGCGCCCCGCCACCACCCAGCCCCCGTACCCGCTCCACGCCACGCCGCACCGGCCGCCCACGCTCCAGTACTCCGGCACCGTCAGCGGGATCGCCACGTGGTACGACCCCCTGCTGGGGCGCTCGTCCCACCTGGACCCCCGCGCTCTGGCCAACGCCGCCGCCTACCCGGCGATCGACCCCGTCGGGCACGGCCAGGGGTGCGACCGGCGGACCCCGTGCGCGCCCCTGCCGCTGCTGTCCACCGGCGCCACCCTGCGGCTGCGCAACGACTGCACCCGCGACGCCACGGTGGTGCCCGTGGTCGACTGCGCCGCCGCCGACAGTTGGATCTGCGACCTGTGCCCGGCCTGCGGAGGTCAGGGCGCGGGCCGGATCGCCTCCCTCACCATGACCGCGTTCGTCGCCCTCGGCGGGCGACTGGAGGACGGCTGCTTCAACGCGACCGTGACCGTCGCCCAGGGGGAGGGATGACCATGCTGCCCGAGATCGTCGACGTGGTCCGCGAGGTCCAGCTGCCACTGCTGGCGGCGCTCCTGCTGTTCGGCGCCGTCGCCAAGACCACCGCCGGGGGCGCCGCGTCCGGCCTGGCCGTCCTGTTGAACGAACGCCTGCGCCGCCCGGTCACGGTCGCCTCCGGGCTGCTGGAGGCCGTGCTCGCCACGGGGCTGCTGGCCCTGTCGGGCACGCCGGGCGGGCTGGCCCGGGCCGGTACGGCGGCCCTGTTCGCCGTGTCGGTCGGCGTGCTGATCCTCGCGCGCCGCCGCGACCCCGAGGCGGGCTGCGGGTGTTTCGGCGGGCTGAGCCGGGCCCCGATCGGCTGGCGCACGCTGACCCGCGCCGGGCTGCTCTCGGCCGCGGCCCTGTCCACGCTGGGTCTGGCCACGACGGGGTGGCGGGTCGTCACCGACCTCACCGCGACCCACGCCGTGGTCCTGGGCGTGGAGTTGGTCGTGCTGGCGGCGCTCAGCCCCGAACCGCGGGAGCTGGCGACGCGCCTCCTCAGCCGGGAGCCCTGCGCCCTGCGTCCGGTCTCGTCGCGCCGGACCATGATGCGGTTGCGCTCCAGCGACGTCTGGCGCACCAACCGGCCCGTCCTGCTCGGGACCGAGCCGGAGGACGTGTGGCGGCACGGCTGCTGGCGCTTCCTCCGCTACGACGGCATGCGGTACGGCCGCCGGGTGGACGTGGTCTTCGCGGTCCGGGCCGACGGGCGCGGGCGGACCGCCGTGCGGGCGGTGCTGGTGGACCGGGAGAGCGGGGCCGTGGCCGCCTCCTTCGGCGCCGTGACCACGCGCGAGTTGCAGGGGCCGCCCCGCAAGCTGCCGCGCCCGCGTGCGGCGGCCAAACGGGATGAGGCGGTCCGTGACGCCGAACGGCAGGCCCGGGCGCTGCGTGCGGCCCGGGAGCACCCCGCCGCACGGTCAGCCGGGGGGAGGGACGCCGACACGGGCCAGCTCGCGTGAGCGCGGTCCGGACCGCGCCTCCGGTGGTCAGCCGAGCATCTGGTCCTGCCGTGCGATGGCGGCCTCGGTGAACGCCGTCAGCATCTCCTCGTAGTCCGCCTCGTCGCCGCCGCCGAGGATGGAGGTCATGCCCAGCAGCGAGCCGTTGCGGTACATGACGCTGAGCATCCGGCTCTCCTCCTCGCCGGTGCGCACCTCGATCAGGAACGCGCGCGACTCGTCTCCCATCTCGGGCATGTCGAGGTCGCGCACCCCGTACTCCGAGGACGTACCGTCGGCGTAGGTGGCGTTGTAGGACTCGCAGGACGCCGGCGGTTCGATCGCCATCGCCTCGTCGGCGGTCTCCTCGTCGGTCTCGACCAGCATGCTGGACACCGAGCCCTCGGGCCACTCGTAGGCGGCCACCGAGGCGGGCGCCTCGCGCACGCCGTCCAGGTCGCCCCAGCGGTTGGCCGCGTCCACGCACTCGGGTTTGTCGATCTCGGTGGAGTCGCGGACCTGCTCGCTGTACTGCACGGTGGCGAGTTCGGCGTAGGTGCCGCTCTCGCTGCCCTCGGGCAGCAGGGTGGCGTCGCGGACGGACGTGGGCTGGGCCTCGTGCAGCCGGGCGGCCGCCTCGGCGTTGGGGTCGGCCGCGGGCTGGTCCTCCTCCGCGGAGCCGCACGCGGTGAGCGCGAGGCCGATGGACAGGGTCATGGGGAGGGCCAGTGAGCGGATGCATCGCCGACTCCTGTGCGCACCGGCGGCCTGACCTGCCAGGATTCGAGCGGAATCGGCGGGGCGATGACGCGAAAGCATGGTGCTATCTCCTCGTTTGTGCGATATTTCCGCTTGGGAGCGGTGATCAATCCGGGCGCGATATCGCTGATCGTGTCGCGGGGATAACACAAAGTATTGAGGAAGGACAATGGTGTCGGAGCCGAAATCGCCATATCTGCGGTCGGTGCTGGAGAGCATCCCCGCCTACAAGCCCGGCAGGAAGGTCGTCGGGCCCGACGGGCGGTCCATCAAGCTGTCCTCCAACGAGAGCCCCTTCGGACCGCTCCCCTCCGTGCGTGAGGCCGTCGCACAGGCCTCGGCGGAGCTGAACCGCTACCCCGACCCGGGAGCCACCGAGCTCGTGGCGGCGCTCGCCCGGCACCTCGGGGTCCCCGAGGAGCACGTGGCGCTGGGCGCCGGTTCGGTCGGTCTGCTCCAGCAGCTGCTGGAGGCCGTCGGTGAACCGGGCGTGGAGGTCGTCTACGCCTGGCGCTCCTTCGAGGCCTACCCCCTCCTGGCCGAACTGGCCGGGGTGGCCTCGGTGCGGGTGCCCCTCCGCGACGAGACCCACGACCTCGACGCGATCGCCGACGCGATCACCGAGAGCACCCGCATGGTGCTGGTGTGCAACCCGAACAATCCCACCGGCACGACCGTGCCCGAGGACGAGCTGACCGCCTTCCTCGACCGGGTCCCCGACCACGTCCTGGTCATCCTCGACGAGGCCTACCACGAGTACGTGCGCGACCCGCGGGTGCCGGACGGCGTCCGGCTGTACCGCGACCGCCCCAACGTCGCGGTGCTGCGGACGTTCTCCAAGGCCTACGGTCTGGCCGCCGTGCGCCTGGGCTACCTGGTCGCCCACCCGCACGTGGCCGCCGCCGCGCGCAAGACGCTGGTGCCGTTCGCCGTCAACCACCTCGCCCAGGCCGCCGGGATCGCCTCCCTCGCCGCCCGGGACGAGCTGATGGAGCGCGTCGAGGCCACGGTCGGGGAGCGGACCCGGGTGCGCGACGCGCTGATCGCCTCCGGGTGGACCGTCCCGCCGACCGAGGCCAACTTCGTGTGGCTGCGGGTCGGTGAGGACACGCTCGACTTCGCCGCCGAGTGCGCGAAGGTCGGCGTCTCGGTCCGGCCCTTCGACGGTGAGGGGGCGCGCGTCAGCCTCGGCACCCCCGAGGAGAACGACGTGTTCCTCTCCGTGGCCACCGCCTACGCCAGGCGCCGGTAGCCGGTAGGACGCCGTCGGGGGCGCCCCCACCGGAGGGCGCCCCCGAGAGGCGGGACGGGCCGCGCGGTTACTTGCCCGCGGCGTCCTTGTCGAGCTTCTCCACGATCAACCGGTACAGCTGGCGGGGCCGACCCGGCTGGAGGGTGCGGTTGGGCGGCAGCGGCCACGCCAGCCCCTCCTCCACCAGGGTTCGCAGGAGCCGCCGGGCGGTCCGCGAGGTGACACCGAGCATGCGGCCCGCGTTCTCCGCGTCGACGACCAGGGGGCCGTCCTCCTCGGCGATCTTCTCCGACAGCCGAATCAGCGTCTCCCGACCCTTGGTCCGCAGCGGTTCGGAGGACTGCCGTGCGGGCGCTCGCTGGGCGGGGACCAGGGAACGACCCTCGCGGTCCACGGCGAAGCTCTGACGCGACGCCTGAGCGCGGTTCAGGGCCGCGCGGGCGTGGGCCTCGGCGTCCTGGGTGGTGCGTCCCATGCCGATCCCGACCTCGATCGCGATCCCCAGCTCCGCCTTGATCCGCTCCACGAACGGCGGTTGCCGGAAGCCCTCGGTCGCGGTGACCAGGGAGCCGCGGGTCGCGGTGATCATGAACGAATGGTCGTCCAGCCGGTGCGCCGTCGCGTTGATCCGGTGGGCCTCCTGGAGCAGTATCCGGTGCAGCGACAGGCGCAGCTCCTCCCGCCAGTACCGGGGGGTGGAGCGACGCGAGGAGTCGCGCAGCGTGGGCACGTCCACCACGACCACGCCCAGCTGCGCCTCCTCCAGGCGGTGGTGCGCCCCCAGCAGCCCGGCGGTCTGGAGGGCGCTGCGCACGCCCGCGTTGGTGGGCCGCAGCCGGACCACGGGGACGCCGATCGCCTCCAGCCGCTCGGCCACGCCGCGCACGCACGTGATCGCCATCCTGGTGGCCTTGCGCCGCCACAGTCCCTCGTGGAAGGAGGTCAGCTGCGCGGTGTTGGTGAGTTCCTCGTGCACGTGGATCCCGTCCACGGGGAGGTCGACCTCGGAATAGGCCTCCACGACGTCGGCGCGGCTGAGCACGTCCAGGCTGGCTCTGGTCGGGTCGTAGCGGTCGTCGAGGGTCGCTCGGAGCAGGGCCTCGTGCAGGCTCGCCCCGCCGAGCGGCACGAAGGTGGCGGGCATCGTCAGGACCCCGGCCTTGCGTGCGAACTCGTAGGGGACAGGGCTGGCGAACAGATAGGCGTCGATCGCCGAACCCAGCCTGACGACCTTGTCCGTCGCCTCTTGCTCATCTCGGTACGCGGCGGCGATGAGTCTGGCGTTGAGGGGCCCCGTGGACCCCGGTCCCATGAGCATGACCCGTTCGACCACCTCATGGGGCCCTATGACGCCGATCGTCAAATCGCCAGTACGCTGGGCACTCACCTCGGGTTGCTCCCCGCTACCATTCCACGCTCTTCACTATGTGCGCCCACTGGTTTCCCGACCCGATCTCTGTCACGGCATGATTGCCGAGATCGTACCCATTGTGCGGGGCCAAAGAAGATCGTTTTCCATATCAACGCCGAAAGCCCGGGTGGGGACAGCCCCCCACCCCGGCTTGAACTGCGCCTTCGGCTCCTACGAGACGGTGACACGCTCCACGTCGCCGCCGAGCGCGGCGAGCCGCGTCGCGAACTGGGAGTGACCGCGGTCCACCAGATAACCAGGCGCCACGATTGTCTCACCTTCGGCGACCAGTCCGGCGAGGACCAGTGCCGCACCGGTGCGGAGGTCGTGGGCGATGACCTCGGCACCGCGCAGGTGGGTGGACCCGTGCACGATCGCGCGGGTGCCCTCCACCTCGATCTTGGCGCCCATCTTGTTGAGCTCGTCGGCCAGGGCGAAACGGCCGTCGTAGATGGCCTCGTGGATGTAGCTCTCGCCCTCGGCCAGCGTCGCCAGGGCCATCAGCGGCGACTGGAGGTCGGTCGCGAAGCCGGGGAACGGCGAGGTGACCGCGTTGATCGGGCGGAGCGGGACCGAGGGGTCCCGTTGGACGTGCAGGACGGCGCCCTCCTGGGAGAAGCCGACTCCCATCTGCTCGAGTTTCCAGCGGGCCACGCCGAGGTGGTCCAGCTGGGCGCCGACCAGGCTGACCTCGCCGCCGGTGGCGGCGACGGCCATCGCGAAGACGCCGGCGTCGATCCGGTCGGACATGATCGTGTGCTCGACGGCGGTGAGCTCCTCGACGCCCTCGACCGTGATCAGGCCGGTGCCGCCACCGGTGATCCTGGCGCCCATGGCGGTCAGGAACTCGATGACGTCCAGGACCTCGGGCTCCAGGGCCGCGTGCTCGATCACCGTGGTGCCGGGTGCCAGGACCGCGGCCATGATGAGGTTCTCGGTGCCCGTGTGGGACGGGGTGTCGAGGTAGAGGCGGCCGCCGCGCAGGTTGCTGGCCTCGACGTTGATGTGGTTGCGCTCGGGGTCCTCGGTGACCTCGGCGCCCAGGCGCGCGAAGCCCCGGTAGTGGAAGTCCAGGTTGCGGCTGCCCAGGTTGCAACCGCCCACACCCTCGATCCGGGCACGGCCGGTGCGGTGCATCAGCGCCGGGACGAAGAGCACGGAGCCGCGGAAGCGGGACGCGATGTCCGCGGGCAGGACGGCGCGCTCGGGGTCGTTCAGGCCGGAGGCGTCGATGACGACGGTCCGCTCGGCCTCATGGAACTCAACCTTGGCGCCCACGTGTTCGGCGAGCTCGAGTGCCCGGTAGACGTCCTCGATGACCGGGACGTTGCGCAGCACCGTACGGCCCTTCGCAGCGAGAAGGGCGGCGCCGATCATCGGCAGGACGGCGTTCTTCGCGCCCTGGATGAACGCCGTTCCGCTGAGGGGGCGTCCGCCGCGGACGCGGTAACGAACCTCCTGGCCCATGCTCTTGTGCTCCTTTGTGAGGCAGATGTGAAAAAGGGTCACCCTCGTCGGGCTTCGCTTGTATGCGGTTTGGACGCGGGTGGCCCCTCGAACGTTGCGACCATCGTGCGCGTGACCTGCGTGGCCAGTGAACCGGTGCTCGCGACGACTCTATAGCACCCACCCGCGTGTACCGGCCCAGAACGTGGTATACCCGCAGATCGCGGATAGAGTCCCGACAAAACATCAAAGTGGCATAAGTCTGACGGGAGAGACCAGGGTGGGGGCAGCGCCTCGGGCGATGTTCCAGCGCCCGGACGCGACCTCACCACCATACGTGCTCCGCGGGGCGGAAGCGGCGTCGCGTGCGCCGGATCACGCACGCGCGCGCCTCACAGCTCGGGTTTGGCGCCGGTCAGACGCTCGTGGATCTCGACGTAGCGGCCCAGGGTGCGCTCCACCACCTCGGCCGGGAGTGCCGGCGGCGGCGTGTCCGCCCCCCGGTCCCACCCGGAGGCGGGTGAGGCCAGCCAGTCGCGCAGGATCTGCTTGTCGAAGGAGGGCTGCGGTCTGCCCGGAGCCCACGCGTCGGCGGGCCAGTACCGGGAGGAGTCGGGGGTGAGGACCTCGTCCGCCAGCACCAGCCGGCCGTCGGAGTCCCGGCCGAACTCGAACTTGGTGTCGGCGAGGATGACGCCGCGGTCGCGGGCGACCTCCCGCCCCCGGCGGTACACCGCGAGGGTCAGGTCGCGCAGCTCGGCGGCGAGTTCCGCCCCGTGCCGCTCCGCCACGACCTCGAACGGGACGTTCTCGTCGTGGTCGCCGACCTCGGCCTTGGTGGCGGGGGTGAAGATCGGCTCGGGGAGCTCCGAGCCGTCCGTCAGCCCCTCGGGGAGGGGCACACCGCAGACCGTGCGGTCGGCGCGGTACTCGACCAGGCCGGAGCCGGCCAGGTAGCCGCGCGCCACGCACTCGACCGGGACCATGTCCAGCCGCTCGCACACCAGGGTCCGTCCGGCCCAGGACGCGGGCGCGCCCTCGGGCGGGACGTCGGAGACGACGTGGTTCGGGACCAGGTCCGCCAACTGGTCGAACCACCACAGGGACAGCTGCGTGAGCAGGCGTCCCTTGCCGGGGATCTCCGTGGGCAGGACCCAGTCGTAGGCCGAGACCCGGTCACTGGCGACCATGACGAGCCGGCCGTCGGCGGTCGCGTACAGGTCGCGGACCTTGCCGGTGTGCAGGTGGGTCAGTCCCGCCACCTCGACGTGCGGGGGCTGGACGACGAAGCCGCTCATTCGGTGTGCCTCCTACAGCTCCGCCGCGGCGCGCTCGGCGATGTCGGTCCGGTGGAACGAGCCGCGCAGCTCGATCCGGCTCACCGCCTCGTACGCCCGGTCACGGGCCTGCCGCAGGTCGGCGCCGGTGCCGACCACGTTGAGGACGCGTCCGCCGTTGGACTTGACGTCGTGGGCCCCGTCCCAGGCGGTGCCCGCGTGCAGGACGTAGGCGCCGTCCAGCGCGTCCGCCGCGTCCAGGCCGCCGATGACGTCGCCCTTGACCGGGTCGCCGGGGTAGTTCTCGGCCGCCACGACCACGGTCACCGCCGCGCCGGGCTTCCACTGCAGCGAGCCGATCGAGCCCAGGCCGCCCGTGTCGGTGGCCTGGAGGACCGCGCCGATCGGCGTCGCCAGACGGTCCAGCACGACCTGGGTCTCCGGGTCGCCGAAGCGCGCGTTGAACTCCACCACGCGCGGACCGCGCGAGGTGAGCGCCAGCCCCACGTACAGCAGACCCTGGTAGCGCATCCCGCGCCGGTTCATCTCCATGAGGGTCGGCCGCACGACCGACTCCATGACCTCGTCCACCAGCCCCGCCGGAGCCCAGGGCAGCGGCGCGTAGGCGCCCATACCGCCGGTGTTGGGGCCCCGGTCGCCGTCGTAGGCGCGCTTGAAGTCCTGGGCGGGCAGCAGCGGGAGCGCGTGGGCGCCGTCGCTGAGCACGAACAGCGACACCTCCGGACCGTCGAGGAACTCCTCGACGACCACGCGGCCGCACTCGCGCGCGTGCTGCTCGGCGGCGGCCCGGTCCTCGGTGACGACGACGCCCTTGCCCGCCGCCAGACCGTCGTTCTTGACGACGTAGGGGGCGCCGAACTCGTCGAGGGCCTCCGAGACCTGGCCCGCGTTGCGGCACACCCGCGCCCTGGCGGTGGGCACCCCGGCGGCCTCCATGACCTCCTTGGCGAACGCCTTGGAGCCCTCCAGTCGCGCGGCCTCCTGGTCGGGGCCGAACACCGGGATGCCGCGGTCGCGCAGCGCGTCCGCCACCCCGGCCACCAGCGGCGCCTCCGGGCCGATGACGACCAGTTCGGCGCGGATGCGCGCGGCCAGCTCGGTCACGGCCAGGCCGTCGGTCACGTTGATCACGTGGTTCTCGGCCAGGTCCGAGATGCCGGGGTTGCCCGGTGCGCAGTGAATACTGGTGACACCCGGGTCAAGGGACAGAGCGCGGACGAGTGCGTGCTCGCGGCCTCCGCCGCCGAGAACGAGGGCTTTCACTACAGGGGCCTCTTCGTGTTGAAGACGGACTGACTATGCGGCGTCGGATCAGACGAGGGAGCGCAGTTCGAGCGTCTCGTCGCGGCCCGGGCCGACACCGATGGCGGAGATCGGTGCTCCGGCCATCTCCTCAAGGGTACGCACGTACCGCTGGGCGTTCTTGGGCAGATCCTCGAAACTGCGGGCTCCCGTGATGTCCTCGGTCCAGCCGTCGAGGTACTCGTACACCGGGGTGGCGTGGTGGAAGTCGGTCTGGGTCATCGGGATCTCGTCGTGGCGCACCCCGTCGACGTCGTAGGCGACGCAGACCGGGATGCGGTCGAGTCCGGTGAGGACGTCGAGCTTGGTGAGGAAGAAGTCCGTGACGCCGTTGATCCGGGTGGCGTAGCGGGCGATCGGCGCGTCGAACCAGCCGCAGCGGCGGTCGCGGCCGGTGGTGACGCCGTACTCACCGCCCTGGGTACGCAGCCACTGGCCCTGCTCGTCGTGGAGCTCGGTGGGGAAGGGGCCGGAGCCGACGCGGGTGGTGTAGGCCTTGAGGATGCCGACGACCTTGGTGATGCGGGTGGGGCCGATACCCGCTCCTGCGGCCGCGCCGCCGGCGGTGGGGGAGGACGAGGTCACGAACGGGTAGGTGCCGTGGTCGATGTCCAGGAGCGTGCCCTGGGAGCCCTCCAGGTAGACCGTCTTGCCCTCGTCCAGCGCCCGGTTGAGGATGAGCGAGGTGTCGGCGACGAACGGGCGCAGCCGCTCGGCGTAGCCCAGATACTCCTCGATGATCGGCTCGACCTCCAGGCCGCGCCGGTTGAACACCTTGGTGAGGAGCTGGTTCTTGTCGTTGAGGGACAGCTCGATCTTCTTGCGCAGGATCTTGGGGTCGAACATGTCCTGCACGCGCACGCCCTGGCGGGAGACCTTGTCGGCGTAGGTCGGGCCGATGCCGCGGCCGGTGGTGCCGATCCGGGACTTGCCGAGGAAGCGTTCGCTGACCTTGTCGAGGGCCCGGTGGTAGGGCATGATCAGGTGCGCGTTGGCGGAGATGAGCAGCCGGGAGGTGTCCACGCCGCGCTCGTTGAGCCCTTCGAGTTCCTCCAGCAGGACGCCCGGGTCGATGACGACGCCGTTGGCGATGACGGGCACCACGTTCGGGGAGAGGATGCCGGACGGCAGGAGGTGCAGGGCGTACTTCTGGTCACCGATGACCACCGTGTGACCGGCGTTGTTGCCACCCTGGTAGCGCACCACGTAGTCCACGCGGTCGCCGACAAGGTCGGTCGCCTTGCCCTTGCCCTCGTCGCCCCACTGGGCCCCCACGAGCGTGATCGCCGGCATTGTCTCAACCTCTTCGCTCGACGCCTGACCGGGGCTTTCCCACCCCGAACATGGATGAACCCCTGGCGCAAGGCAGCGACAGGGGCCGTTGCGTATTGAGGGTACACGACCAGCGGTTCCGGGTTCGGAGCGGTGATGTCCACAGGGTGTGGACGGCGCGCAGGACCCCGGCGTCCACACCCTGTGGACGGGCGGGTTCAGGCGTTGAGCGCCTCGGCGGCCTCGGCGCTGGACTCGCGCAGGAAGGTCGAGCAGCGCTCGGCCTCCTCCGTCTCACCGATCTCCCCGGCGGCCGTGCCGAGCGCGTGCAGCGCGCGCAGGAAACCGCGGTTCGGCTCGTGGTCCCAGGGGATCGGCCCGTGGCCCTTCCACCCCGCGCGGCGGAGCTGGTCCAGGCCCCGGTGGTAGCCCGTGCGCGCGTACGCGTAGGCGGTCACCGGCTGGCCCTGGGCGAGGGCGTTCTCCGCGAGGAGCGCCCAGGCGGCGGAGTAGGACGGGAACCGGCCCGCCACCGGGGTGGGGTCGTCGGCCGCGGCCAGTGCATCGCGGGCCTCGGGGTCGTCGGGCAGGCGGGTGGCGGGCGGCTCGCCCAGCAGGTTCTGGTGCAGGTTCATGGGCCCATCCTGCCACCGGGCGGGGGCGGTCCGGGCGTCGGGAAGACGTGTCCCCCGACAGGTGGAGAAGGCCGCTCCCCCGTGGCTGGAGGATCCCGCCCGATGCCTCGGCCCGCGCGCCGCCGGGGCAGCGCAGGGCGGACCTCCGGGCGTTCGGGGCGGACCGAACGCCTCCCGGTCCAGGCTGTCGCCGTCCGTGGCGGACCTCCGCGTGTTCGGGGCGGACCCCGGGGCTCACCTCTCGGCCTCCCCGCCCAGGTGCACACGGGCGGTGGTGCCCCGGGTCGCGGCGTGGACGGCCACCGCCGCCAAGGCCACCGCGGCGGCCAGACCGGGCACCGCTCCCGCCGGCAGGAGGTCCGGGACGACCCACCCGTCGCCGCCCGCGTACGCGTACGGGACCACCCGGTTCAGCCCGGGGGCGAGGTTGCAGGCGACGGCGCCCGCGAACACGCCCGTCAGCGTGGCCGCCCCCGCGACCACGGGGCCGAGGAAGGGGGCCAGCAGGTACACGGCGGAGGCCGTGAACAGGACGTTGGTGACCATCAGCCACCGGTGCTCGGCCGCTGCCGCCGCGGGCAGGACGGCCAGGGCCGCCAGCACGGGGAGTGCCACGCCGACCGCGGCCACCGCCGCCGCCCGCAGCCGGGTGCGAGCGCCGCCCAGCCGCTCCCAGACCCACAGCCGGGGCCGGTTCCACCACGCGCCCGCCGAGGCCGCGCACACGCACCACAGCTCCGCGACGGGGATCCGCTGTTCCTCGTGCGGCCAGCCGACCACCGCCACCGGCACCACGACGCCCGCCGCCGCCAGCCCGAGCGCCGCCGCGACCAGGGCGGTGAGCACCGCACCGGCCATCGGCAGGAGGGAGGGCCGCGTGATCACGTGCGCCACGGCAGGTCCTCCGGGGCCACCTCGCACGCCGCCAGGCGTTCACGGTCACGCCGGATCCACTCCCGGACCTGGGCGGGGGCGGCCCCGGAGAACACCCCGTCCTCGACCGGGCCGCCGCCGTGGGCGCGGCTGACCAGCCAGGCTCGGAGGTCCTCCACCACGGCGGCCCGCCGCGCCTCGGGAGGTGCGTCCGCCGCCAGAGTGGCCACGCCGCCGGACCCGCAGCGGAACACGTCGGGCACCAGCCACTCCGCCGCCACCGAGGGGACCTCCTGCTCCGGCTCCCATCCCGGGGGTATGTCCACCCAGAGCGTGCCCTGTCGGCCCCTCCGCACCACCTCGGCGTCGCTCCGGGCCAGACTGAGGTCGCGGACCTCGGCGGGCGCCGCGTCCGCGAGGCCGTAGGCGTCGAAGACGGGAGCGGTGAGGCCGACGATCGTGGCGAGCTCGTCCTCGTGCCCCTCACGGACGCAGTAGCGGACGCCCCCGCGCTCCGTGCAGACCTCGGCGCCGCCCCCGTCGTACGCCAGGAGGGGGAACGGCCGCAGGTGCGGCAGGGCGACGGTCACCGCGACGGCCGCGACGGCCAGGCCGTGCCCGGTCGAGAACCGTCGCGGTGTCCGCAGCAGCGCCGCGACCGTCCACGCGAGCGCCACGGCCAGCAGCAGGAAGAACCCGAGCCGATAGGGGCCGACGGCCGTGCTCTCCCGGGTGCCCAGGGAGGGGGAGACGGGCAGTTGGAGGGAGAGCGCGCTCCAGGCGTCCGCGACCAGGGGCAGGCTGGCGAGGAGGAACACCAGGCCGACCGCGACGGGAACGGCGAGCGGACCGCGCAGGACGACGCCGCACAGGTAGCCGAACAGGGTCAGGGCGACGAAGCCCGCCAGGGCGCCCGCGATCGCGATCGGATCCGGCGTCCCCGCGCCGTGCGCGGCGACGGCGAGGGCGAGGGGGAGCAGTCCCAGCGCGTAGGCGGCCAGACACCATCCCGTCACCACCGCGCAGTGGCGCCAGGGGACGTCCCGTGCCACACGCGGCTGCCAGCGCTGGGCGAAGACCAGACCGGGACGGGTGAACCGGGCGGCCGCCAGGGCGGCGGCGCCCGCCGCCACCACGACGGGGAGCCGGGCCAGCGCGCCCACCTCGGCGGACAGGTACACCCAGTCGAGCGCCCGCCAGGACAGCTGGTTCCAGGTGTCGGCGAGGGTCAGGGCGAGGATGAGGGCGGCCGGAACGAGCGCGAACACCGGTGGCAGCGGCCAGAAGGGGGCCGAGATCCGGCTCCGGGGGTGCGTGGACCTCATGCGCGTTCCCCGATCCGTGTGATCAGCCGGTCGTAGGCCCGCTCGAACCCGGAACCGTGGGGGCTTCCCTCGGAGCCGTCCTCGATCATCGCCTCCAACTGGGGGAAGGTTCCGTGGAACTCGATCCGGCCGCCGGCCAGGACACCGACCCGCGAGCACAGGTGGGCGACGTCCTCGATGAGATGGGTGGAGACCAGGACGGTCCGGTCCCGTCCGAGCCGGGCGACGACCTCGCGGATCCGCAGCCGCTGCCCGGGGTCGAGCCCCGCCGTGGGCTCGTCCAGGACCAGGACCCCGGGATCGTGGGCGAGTGCCGCCGCGATCCCGACCCGTTGCCGCTGCCCCCCGGACAACGTCCGGGTGCGGTGATGGGCGAGGTCGGTGAGGTCGACCAGGTCCAGGGCCCGCAGCGCCGCGGCCCCGCACTCCCGACGGCCCAGCCCGTGCGCCCAGGCGGCGTAGGCGACCGTGTCCGCCACGGTGAGTTCACCGGCGAGGGAGAAGCGCTGGGGCACGAACCCCAACGCTCTCCGCGCGCCCGCCCGTCCACTCGCGGTGGCCAGGTCGTGGTCACCGACGAGCAGTCGTCCACTTCTGACCGGGAGCAGTGTCACCAGGAGCGACAACAGGGTGGTCTTGCCCGACCCGTTGGGCCCGAGCAGTCCGGTGACGCCGGGCTCGACGGTCCAGGAGAGGCCGTCCAGGACCCTCCTTCCGCGCCGGTACCCGAATTCCAGGTCCTCAGCGGTGACGCGCATGGGCTCGTCCGTTTCCACTCATCGAACTCACGTGCTGGTAGATGGGGATTTCGGTCGTGCCCTTCAGCAGCGTTTGACGCGTGCCGAGGAGACCTTGTTTCCGGTCGAACTCCGGGTTTCGGTGAAGTACGTTCCCATTCCGTCGCAGCCGCCGCGCGCCGTGAGGCTTCCGGTTGAGAAGTTGGTCCTGGTGGTTTCGGCCACGGCCAGGTCGGGCCAGGCTCGACGGTGCTTGCGGATCTCGACGGTGAGGGTCACCGTTCCACCGCACTCGGTACGCGATCCGCTACCGGAGATCATGTTCCCGTACTGGCTCGGGATGTTGGCCCCGAGGCCGCACGCGGCGACCGCGCGGCCGACCGCCGTCCCGGTTCCGGCCGACGCCGTCGCGGAGGTTCCGACGAGCGCGACGCCTGCCGCCAGTACGCCGACCGCCACGGTGCTCGCGATGCTGTTCCTGGTCTTCAATTTTCCTCATTCTCTGCTGAGGGGGAGGGGCGTTGAGGAGAATTCCCGGGCGTGCATCGCTGAAACGGGGGTGTGGACAACCTTCTTTCTGCTGGGTGATTGGTCATGTTTTGTTGGCTAATGTGCCCTCGGTGTGTGGTGAATTCGCGTCCGGGGCTGTGGAAAGCCTGTGGAAAACACGAAGGGGCGTCCGCGCGCTTTCCCGCGCCCGGACACCCCGTGGCGTACCGTGCCCGCCTGACGCGGGCACCGCCCCGACTACTTCATCTTGTTGCCGGCGGACTTCAGCTGCTGGGCCGCCTCCACGACGCGCGCGGCCATGCCCGCCTCGGCGGCCTTGCCGTAGGAGCGCGGGTCGTAGGCCTTCTTGCTGCCGATCTCGCCGTCGACCTTGAGCACGCCGTCGTAGTTGCGCATGATGTGGTCGACCACGGGGCGGGTGAAGGCGTACTGCGTGTCGGTGTCGATGTTCATCTTCACCACGCCGTACTCGATGGCCTCGTGGATCTCCTCCAGGGTCGAGCCGGACCCGCCGTGGAACACGAAGTCGAACGGCTTGGCCTTGCCGTACTTCTTGCCCACCGCGTCCTGGGCCTCCTTGAGGACCTCCGGGCGCAGCTTCACGAAGCCCGGCTTGTAGGAGCCGTGCACGTTGCCGAAGGTCAGGGCCGTCATGTAGTAGCCCTTCTCGCCCAGGCCCAGGGCCTCGGCGGTGCGCAGGGCGTCCTCGGGGGTGGTGTAGAGCTTCTCGTTGATCTCGCCGACGATACCGTCCTCCTCGCCGCCGACGACGCCGACCTCGATCTCCAGGATCGTGCGGGCGGCCTTCGACGCGGCGAGCAGCTCCTCCGCGATCTGGAGGTTCTCCTCCAGCTCGACGGCCGAGCCGTCCCACATGTGGGACTGGAACAGCGGCTCCTGGCCGCGGGCGACGCGCTCCTTGGAGATCTCCAGGAGCGGCCGGACGAAGCCGTCGAGCTTGTTCTTGGGGCAGTGGTCGGTGTGGAGGGCGACGTTCACGGGGTACTTGTCGGCGACCACGCGCGCGAACTCGGCGAAGGCGACGGAACCCGTGACCATGTCCTTGACCGAGGCTCCGGAGAGGAACTCGGCGCCGCCGGTGGAGATCTGGACGATGCCGTCGGTCTCCGCCTCCGCGAAGCCGCGGAGGGCGGCGTGGAGTGTCTGGCTCGAGGTCACGTTGATCGCCGGGTAGGCGAAGCCCTGGGACTTCGCGCGGCTCAGCATCTCGGTGTAGACCTCGGGGCTGGCGATGGGCATGCTTACTCTCCCTGGAGTCGGCCTTGAGCGAGCGGCCACCGGTCCTTCGCCCGGCGGCACCCCACGTGCGTTGCCCCGGTGGAGGCCGGCCGCCGGGGGATGACCCAAGGGGAGGGCCGCGTCCGGGGTGTCCACCAGGTGTGAATCCAGTATCCCGAATGTGCAGAGCCCTTCAACAGGTCTAGACCAAATTAACCCAGTGCGGGCGCGTATGTGCGTTTCGTGGTCGCGTTTTCCGGAAGTCCCACGGAACACTGCCTTCGGATCGTGCGCCATCCGTACATAAGTGCCCGGATTGATGATCACGTGAGGTAGTCGGGCATCTGCTGTCGCTTTTTTCCGTGATACACGCTACATTCAACGCCGTGGGAAGGCACAGGAATGATCCGCGCGGCGTTGGCCAGGTGATGGCCATCGTCGGAGCCGTCCTGCTCCTGGTCGCTCTGGTGGCCCTCGGGGGCTATTTCCTCTACCGGTCGCTGCCGAGCGACGGCGCCAGCGTCAGCGCCAACGCGTCAGGAGCCTCCTCCGACGGGGAGGAACCGGAGAACATGGGCGTGCTCTACGTGCGCGTCATCGGCGAGTCCAGCAACGTCTTCGTCCGGATACCCGGCGGGGACGTCCTGCACGACCAGGTGATCAGGCAGGGCAGCTCCATCACCTACGCCGAGGCGCCCGAGGGCGGACTCGAGGTCACCATCGAGGACCCGTCGGCGGTCGAGGTCTTCGTCAACGGCAACCAGCGCGACATCTCCGACCGCAGTGAGGGCTACACCTTCACCATCGACGGGTGACCACACACTGACGGCGGGGCCGTCGACCCCGCCGCCGAAACGCTCCGCACCGGGCACGGAGCCACCCCGTACCCGCCGATCCACCGCCGGGGCGACCGAACCGCCGCCCGCGCTCAGAGGTCCAGGTCGGAAGCCTCGAACACCGCCCGGTACTCCAGCCCCTCCTTGGTCACGCGATCGCGCGCGCCACGGTCCATGATCAGCGCGACCGCCACGACCTCGGCCCCCGCCTCCCGCAGCGCCTCCACGGCGGTCAGCACCGAGTTGCCCGTGGTCGAGGTGTCCTCCAGGGCGAGGACACGCCGCCCCTTCACGTCGGGGCCCTCGATCCGGCGCTGGAGACCGTGCGCCTTGCCCGCCTTGCGCACCACGAAGGCGTCCAACCTGCGGCCGCGCGCGTGCGCGGCGTGCAGCATCGCGGTGGCCACCGGGTCCGCGCCCAGGGTCAGCCCGCCCACGGCGTCGAACTCCAGGTCCGCGACGTTGTCCAACATGACCGAGCCGACCAGCGGCGCGGCCTCCCCGTCCAACGTCACCCGGCGCAGGTCGACGTAGTAGTCGGCCTCCATCCCGGAGGACAGGGTCACCTTCCCGCGGACGACCGCCTTATCGTTGATCTGACGCAGGAGTTCATCACGTTCGCTCATGATCAGTGAGCCTAGAACACCGGGCGGTCCGGCGCGGACGCCACCGTCCAGGTGAGGGAGGGGTGACCGTGCCAGGACCCGAGGACACCGTCCGGGTGGAGACCACCGTCGACAGCCGGGAGGGCGCGGAACGGGTGGCGCGGTCGCTGATCGAGCACCGCCTGGCCGCGTGTGCCCAGGTCGGGGGACCGATCACCAGTTTCTACCGCTGGGAGGGCGAGGTCCAGGCCGACGAGGAGTGGGTGGTGGTCGCCAAGACCTCCGCCGACCGGGTGGACGACCTCACCGCGCACGTGGTGGAGGTGCACCCCTACGACGTCCCCGAGGTCGTCGCCGTCCCGGTCAGCGGGGGCAACGCGTCGTACCTGGCGTGGGTGCGCGACGAGACGCGCGGCGGCGGCGCGTGATCGCCGTCCTCCTCCCCCCTCCCCTCGGACGCCCCTCACGTCTCCCCGGCCTCGCGGAGGAACTGGCCGACCGGGGCGTCATCCCCATCCGGCCCGAGGCGGGCGGAGACGAGGACCCGCCGCACGCGGCCCGGTACGTGGCGCGCGCCAGCATGGAGATCAACCGCCTGGTGGCCGCGGCGAGCCCGGTCGCCCTGGTCGGCGAGGGCGACGCGGGTCCGCTCGTCGGCGCGGTGGGGGCGGCGCAGCGGGCCGCGCACCGGCCGGTGTTCGGGTACGTCCTGGTGGACGCGCTCCTGCCCCAACCGGGCAGCCCCACCCGTGCGGAACTGGAGCGGGCCCAGAGCCCGGCGGGCGCGGAGGGTGAGGGGGGAGGAGACCGACGCCGGTCGGACGAGCCTCCCGCCTACCGGTCCGAGCGCCTGCCGATGGTCGCCGACTGGCCCGACGCCCCGTGCGGCTACCTGCTCACCGATCCGGCCCGCGCGCACGTGGCCCGGCTCGCCCGGATGCGCGGCTGGTCGGTGCGCGAGACCGCGCCGGAGGGGGCCGCCGAGGCGCTGGGGGAACTGCTGACCGAGCTGCGGGGCAGGGATTGAGCGCGGGCCCGCGCGGCGAGGCGGGCGGTCGGGCGCGCGAAAACCAGGTGACGCGTGTGTTCCGTGGGGCGGAGAATCGGCACATGCTGAGCACCTACTTCCCCCCGGCGGGACTGCGCCTGACCACGCCGCGCCTCGAACTCCGGCTGCCCGACACGGAGGACCTCGGCCGACTGGCGGAGACCGCGGCGGGGGGCGTCCACGAGCCGGACGCGATGCCGTTCGCCCACCCCTGGACCGACGGGACGCCCGCCGAGGTCGCGCTCCGCGCCGTGCAGTACAACCTGGCGCGGATGGCCGATATGGAGCCGCGGAGGTGGAGCCTGAACCTCGTCGTGGTCCACGAGGGCACCGTGCTCGGGGTCCAGGACATCGGGGCGCGGGACTTCGCGGTGACGCGTCAGGTGAGCACCGGGTCGTGGCTGGGGCGCCGTCACCAGGGGCGGGGGTTCGGGACCGAGATGCGCGCGGCCGTGCTGCACCTGGCGTTCGCTGAACTGGGCGCGGTGGCGGCGGAGACGGCGGTGCTGGAGGGGAACGCGGCCTCGGAACGGGTGTCGCGCAAACTCGGCTACCGCCCGAACGGCGCCTCGCTGACGGCGGTGCGCGGTGCGCCGGTCCAGGAGCACCGGTACCGGTTGACCAGACAGGACTGGGAGAGGCACCGCACCGTACCGGTCACCGTGACGGGGCTGGAGCCGTGCCTGCCGCTCCTCGGCCTGGCGCCGGAGGGATAGCCGGTGCCGGTGGTCGTCCGGCGCCGGACGACCACCCCCGGGCGTCCGGTCTCACCTCCGGCCGGAGCCGTCCGGCTCCCGCAGCGCGGTCTGCATCAGTCGCGCCGGACCGCCGCGCGCCACCCACGTGCCGCGCCCGGGCGGTTGCGGCGAGGCGTACAGCCGCGGCAGCAGCTGCCCCTCGCTGCGGTCGCCCGACATCACCAGGGCGCCCGTGCCGATCTCCCGGATCGCCTGCACCAGCGGGTCGAACAGACCGCGCCCCGCGCCGGCCACCCGGCGCGCCACCACGAAGTGCAGCCCGATGTCGCGCCCGTTGGACACGAACGGCACGAACGGGGCCAGCGGTTTCTGGCCCGCCGTCGTGAGCACGTCGTAGTCGTCGGCCATCACCACGATCCGCGGTCCCCTGATCGACCCCGGCTCCAGCGCGTCGAGGTCACCGTCCTCCGGGAGCCTGCCCTCCACCTCCTTGGCGACGCCGCCCGCCAGTCCCGCGCACACCCGCGGGCTGCTCGCGTACCCGCCCATGTACTCCTCGGGCACCACGTTGCGCAGGGTGCGCCGCGGATCCATCACCGCGAACACCACCTCGTCGGAGCTGTACCGCTCCACGAGCCCCTCCGCCACCAGGCGCAGCAGGTTGGTCTTCCCGCACCCGCCGTCGCCCAGGACCAGCAGGTTCTGGTCGTTGTCGAACAGGTCGAGCAGTACCGGCTCCAGCGCCCGTTCGTCCACCCCGATCGGCACCTTCTTGGGCTCGGTGTCCCGGGTGGGGAGGGTGCGCGCCGACAGCCGGTGCGGCAGGATGCGCACCTCGGGCGCCCGCTTGCCCTGCCACGCCCGGTCCACGGAGCGCACGGCGGCCTCCACGACCTCGCCCAGGTCCTCGTCACCGGCCACGCCGTCGAACCGGGGCAGCGCCACCTGCCCGAACAGCTCCGCGTCGGTGAGCACCCGGCCGGGCGCCCTGGCGCTGACGGTCTCCGCCAGCTTGCGGTCGATCGTCGACTCCGACGCGTCGTTCAGGTGCAGCTCCACCTTCTGCCCGAAATTGGACTGCACCGCGATGCGCACGTCGTTCCACCGCAGCATCCCCGCCACCACGTGGACGCCGTACCCGCCGCCGCGCTGCAACAGATCGGTGACCATCGTGTCGATGTCCTCGAAGTCCTTGCGGATGGCGCCGAACCCGTCCACGCACAGCACCACGTCGGCGCTGGCCAGCTCGGGAACCTCGCCGCGCGCGTGCATGCGCCGCAGCTGCTGCACCGAGTCGATCCCCCGGTCCCGGAACACCTCCTGCCGGTGGTCCAGCATGCCGCGCAGCTCCTCCACGGTGCGCCGCACGCGCTCGGAGTCGGTGCGCACGGCCACGCCGCCCACGTGCGGCAGCCCGGCCAGGGACTGCAACCCGCCGCCGACCAGGTCCAGGCAGTACACGGCCGCCTGCTGCGGCGTGTGGGTGAGCGCCAGGGACAGGACCAGCGTCCGCAGCAGGGTGGTCTTGCCGCTCTGCGGGCCGCCGATGATCGCCGCGTGCCCGCCCGACGCGGTCAGGTCCAGCTCCCACACGCCCTGCCACTGCTTGGCGGCGTCGTCCAGCAGCCCGACCGGGATCCGCAGGTACCCCCGCTCGCCGGGAAGCCGCAGCCCCCGCTCGGTCTCCTCCGGCTCCCCGACCACCGCGTCCAGCGTCGTCACGGACGGCAGCGGCGGCAGCCAGATCTCGCGCGTCCGCTCCCCGTGTCGGGAGAACTGGCCGACCATGACGTCCAGCAGCGTGGGCCCGACCGTGCGGGAGGGCATCGGCGCCTCCTCCGGCGCGGGCGCGCTCTCCTCCGTCGCGGAGGCGTCGTCCTGCTGGTTGTACGCGGTGTACGGGCGCACCGACGGCGCGGTGTCGTCCTCCTCCTCGGCCACCGGGCCGCGGTAGGGGCCGGACACGTAGCCCGCCTTGAACCGCTGGTAGACGCTGGTGTCCACCTTCAGGTAGCCGAAGCCGGGCAGTGACGGCAGATGGAAGGCGTCGGGGGTGTTGAGCACGGTGCGGCTCTCCTCCTCGGAGAAGGTCCGCAGACCGAGCCGGTAGGAGAGATAGGTGTCCAGACCGCGCAGCTTGCCGCCCTCGATGCGCTGGCTGGACAACAGCAGGTGCACGCCGATGCTCCGGCCGATCCGGCCGATGGACAGGAACAGTTCGATGAAGTCGGGGCGCGCGGTCAGCAGCTCGCCGAACTCGTCGATGATGACGAGCAGGTGCGGCAGCGGCGGCAGGCTCGGGTCGTGTTCGCGCTTGAACGTGTAGTCGCCGATGTTGGCCACGTTCCCCGCGTCGCGCAGCACCTGCTGGCGGCGCTGCACCTCACCCGAGAGGCTGGAGTACACGCGCTCGATCAGCGCGGCGTCGTCCTCCAGGTTGGTGATCACACCGGCCACGTGCGGCATGTCCTCGAACGGGGCGAAGGTGGCGCCGCCCTTGTAGTCGACCAGCACCATGCTCACCCGCTCGGGCGGGTGCGAGGCGGCGAGCGCCAGGACGAGGGTGCGCAGCATCTCGCTCTTGCCGGAACCCGTGGCTCCCACGCACAGCCCGTGCGGGCCCATACCCAGCTGCGCGGACTCCTTGAGGTCGAGGACGACGGGCTGGCCCATGTCGTCCACGCCGATCGGCACCCGCAGGAACGCGCGCTCGCTGCGCGGCGACCACAGGCGCTGCACGTCCATCGAACCCGGGTCCTGTACCCCCATCAGGGCGGGGAAGTCGACGTTGCCGCCCTCCTGGGCGCTCTCCTCGACCGACTCCGGGGAGAGCCGCAGCGGCGCGAGCATCCGCACCAGCCCCATGAGGGTGGCCGCGGAGACGTCGTCCACGGTGCCGGTGGTGACGACGGGGTCGGCCCCGCGCAGTTCCTCGACCCGGACCTGGTCCCCGGTCACCGTGACGCGGACGTTGACGTCGCCGGGCTCGTCGATCTGCCGCGACACCAGGTGCAGCACGGTCACGCCCAGGTCGGCCGGGTCGAGCGCGTGGTCGGGGCGGACCAGTTCGGCGGCGACCCTCCCGTGGGTGTCGTGGATGACGAGCAGGCGGCGGAGCATCCGGTACGCCTCGCGCTTGCCCATCCCCCGTCGCACCTCCGACGCGAAGTCGGTGCGCGAACGCAGCTCGTCGGCGAGCAGCCCGCCCAGCTTGCCGGGGTCCGGGGCGATGAGGCGGACCGCGGCGCCGCCCTCGCGCCGCTGCGGGTCCAGGACCTGCGGCAGCCACGGCAGCCAGGACCAGTCGTCGGCGTTGTCGGCGGGGTAGGAGACGGCCAGGCCCGCGTCCTCGGGCGCGTGGAAGGCGCCGAACTGGGCGGCCAGGGCGCGGACGAGGCGCATCACGTCGTCGCGTTCACCGATGACGCTGACGTTCCCGGCCATGTCCAGGGGGAGGGTGAGCGGCATCTCCGGGATCGACTCGAACCGCCGGATCGCGGCCTGGGCCTCGGAGAGCATGAAGGGGTCGGTGGGGGTGAGGGCGGTCCCCTGCTCGGCCAGCCGCAGCAGGCGTCCCTCGGTCAGCCCCGTCCCGACCCGCACCCGCAGGAAGTCGCGGTGCCTGCGGCGGCGCTCCCACAGCCGCGTGGGGTCGCGGATCACGTCGTAGAGGGCCTCGGGCGGGGGGTCGAGGAGCCGGGCGTGGGCCCGCGTGCGCTGCTCCCAGTCGCTGAGCTCCTCGCGCAGCTCCTCCAGGTACTGGAGGTAGAGCTCACGCTGGTTGCGGCGCTGCCGGGCGACCTGCCCGCGGCGGGAGAACAGCATGGCGAGCGCGCCCAGCAGTGCGACGCACAGGAGCACGCCGCCCAGGGCCATGAACGCCGGGTTGCGCATGACCATCATGATCGTCAGCGACGCCATCATGCCCACCATCGGCAGGATGGACATGAGGGGGTTTCCCTGCGCCTTGCCGTCGGGGAGGGTGGGCGGCGCCTCCACCTCGTGGGGTTCCTGAACCGGAGCGGGGTGGACGGTCCGTGTCGGCCGGTGCACGACGCGGAGGCTCATCGGCGTTCCTCTCGGCTCGGGCTGCGGGGGTGCGCGGGGCGGAGCGTGTCCGAGGGGGCGCGCTCCAGAGGCCACCGGACGCGGAAACCCTATCGAAGTCGCTCCGGGCGGGACGTTTCGGCGGAATTCGCGGAGCCGTCCGGGTGCAGGTGGGCCATGAGCGCGCGGAACCGGTCCCAGCCGTCGGGCTCGACCCCGTCACCGACGCGGTACCAGACCGAGGGGGTCAGGGGCGGGCCGAAGGGGACGCCGTCCACGGGCGCGGACAGGGCCCGCTCCCGTCCGATGTCGGAGACGGCGTCCGGACCGACCGCCATTCCGACGGGCACGGGCACACCCGACCAGCGCGGGGCGTAGGTCAGGTCGGCGCGTCCGGCCAGGCGCCGCACGACCATGGTCCGGAGCACCCCGCGCGAGGTGAGCTCCTCGACCAGGGGCGCCAACGCCTCCAGATCGGGTTCCTCGCCCGGCGCGTGGCCCACGGCGAGGGTGACGCTCTCCCGGACGCCGTGGGCGGTGCGGCTGACGCTCTGGGTGCCGCCGAAGGGCCGCACCCCCTCGTCGCGCACGCTCTCCGGAGGGCCGCTGAACACGGTCCAGGTCCGGCCGGGGGCACGGCGGCGGCAGATCGCGGTGAGCTCGGCGCGGTCCCAGGCCCGGGGGAGGGGCTCGCTGGTCCCCCACAGGGAGGGGAGGGCCCCGCCGAGGGCGCGCGTCAGGAGTTCGGTCGCCGCGCCCAGGAGCAGATCGTCCTCGGCGGGGTGCTCCACATGCAGGTCGACGAGCAGGTGGGCGGCGAGGTCGCGTCCCGACCCCCGGAAGGCCGCGTGGGGTCCGTCCTCGACGCGTGCGGCCGAGTCGACCACGAACCCGGCCTCGGGGTCCCAGACGAGGGGGACGCCGAGGAAGCCGTCGTAGTGGGCGCCGTCCGGGGCGCGCACCACCCAGCGGGCGGCGGGGTTGGCGAGCACCGAGCGCAGGGCGTGGGTGACGCGGCTGGTGGAGGGTGTGACGAGCTGGAGGCGGCGGCCCTGGCGTCCGTGGGCGGCGACGGCGTCGACGAGCCAGGGGGACATGGGCACGAGGGGGCGGTCCTGGACGACGACGAAGCTCGTGCGGGTGCTCGCCGCGACGGCCGGATGGTCGGTGGTCCCGTTCAGCGGGTCGCCGTCCCGGTCCAGGCGCGCCTCGGGCTCCCACACGGTGCCGCCGTGCCGGTCGGCCAGGGACCGGGCGAAACGGCGGGCGATCGCGGCGGTGTCGGTGTCGGCGAGGTCGGTCCCCCGGGCCTCCACCCAGTAGGGCTGCGCGGGCAGGTCGTCGCTGATCCCGTCGGTGAGGAGGCGGTCGGCCTCGGCGGACAGGGCCAGGCGCTGGGCGGCCTGGGCCGCGGCGACCAGCCGTCCGGAGTCGTCGCGCAGTTCGACCACCGCGCCGTCCGCGGCGAGTCTGACGCGTAGCTGGGGGCCCGCCTGGACCAGGGCCCTGACCAGCGAGTCCCGGCTGGGGGAGTTCGACAGCAGGGCGACCACGTCGTGGCTCACGGGATCTCCTCGGGGGTCGTGGCGGGTCCGGGGCGCGCCACGCGGACCGGCGGTACGGGGGTGGCGGGGGTGTTCGGGGCGGGACCGGTGACGGGCCTCTCCGTCCGGGAGGGCCGTCAGTTCGAGCCGCTCTCCTCGCGTTTGATGTCCTCGTTCGCCCGTGCCAGCTTCTCCCTGAGCCAGCCCGGCAGGCTCTCGAAGGGACGGGGGAAGCGGTCGGGGTCCTCGAAGAAGGTCCTGGGGTCGTCCTCGAATCCGAAGTCCGGTTCGGAGCCGTAGGCACAGTCGACGGAGAAGCTGCCCGGGCGCCGAATGGTGTACGTGGCCGTGTACCACGTGCCTTTCCCGTCGTCGTGCGTTCCCGCGCGGAGCTCGCTCATCAACGGGACCGCCCGGAGGGGGAATTCCCCCTTCCTCGTCCCACCGGTGTCCGTGGTCACGGTGAGATCCGTCGTCGACGTTCCGACGACGTCGGAGAACTCGGCCCTGCTCCCGGGCCGGTCATCCGGGACCGAGTCCAGGATCAGCCCTCCGACCTGCTGGAGGATCTCGTGCTGGTCGTCCGGCGGCATCGTCATCGTCAGCTGCTCGTTTCGCTCTCGGACGCCTCCGCGGCGATGCGCTCGGCGTAGGTCCGTGCGGTGGGGGAGTCGCTCCTGCGGTCCGGGACGTTCCGGTACGGGATCGGTTTCCGCGACTTCCCGTCGATGGAGTAGTTCACCGTCGACGACGGTGGGCAGGTCCCCTCGTCAGGGTAGACCGCGTCGAACGACACCCGGACGTCGTGGCCCGCGTCCGGTTGGTCGCGCCAGGACCGCCCCAGACTGAAGGAGTTCGTCCCCTTCGTCGTGCCCTTCTGGATCTGGTTGAGTTCGCGGATCTGGGGCGTAGAGGTTGATGGTGCGGCCGCTGCAGCCGAAGCCCGTGCCGAAGAAGTGCCCGCCGTCCCGGCCCGTCGGCGGCACCGTCATGACCGGGCTCGCTCCGGTGCCGAACGCGCCGGGGGCGGTGGGTTCCCGGGCGGAGGGGTCAGAGCCAGGGGGCGGGGGCGCGCTCCCCGGTCTCGGGGTCCTGACGGAGCCGTGTGGGGGCCGTCCTCTCCTCCTTGACGATGTTCCCGGAACGGTCCAGTTCCCTGGTCATGACCTGGTTGCCGAGGGCGTCGTAGACCGTCTCGCGCAGCAGCCGTCCCTCCTCGTCCCATTCGTGCCAGGGGCCGACGGCGCCGTGAGGGTGCTTCCTGCTTCCCTGAACGATCAGTTTTCCGCTCGGGGACCATCGGAGCACGGGGCCGTCCTCGTAGCCCTCGATGAAGGTCCTCAGTTCGACGCGGCGTCCGTCGGCGTGGCGGACGGCCTCTCCGGTGAACGGCTTTCCGTCCAGCAGGGCGGCGCCGGAGGAGTCACCCGGGAATTCCAGTTCGTCGATGTCGATCTGGCGCATACGGTGTCCTTGCTTCGTGCTCCGGACTCGCCGGTTTCGGGGAGCGTGGATTTCATCTCCTGACTCCGATCGCCGGGTGTCCGGTGGGAAGGGTGTTCAGTGTCGGTCGAGAGCGCTTCCGGAGGTTTTCAGCGCCAGCGCAGCGTCCTTTTCTCCCCCGTTTCGGGGTCCTTGTCTCCCCAGAGCGGGTCATGGGTTTCCTCACCCGTGAGGTTTCCGTGTTCGTCCCATTCCCTGACGATGCGGATGTTGCCCTTCTCGTCGAAGATGTTCTCCCGGATGAGCCTCCCCTCCTCGTCCCAGAAGTGCCACGGCCCCACGGCGCCGTACGGCTGCCGGACGTTGCCCTGGATGAGGAGCTGCCCGCTCGGACTCCACTTGAGCTGCGGACCCTCCACCGTGCCGGCCACGTACGTGGTCAACTCGACGGGCTGTCCGTCCTCGTACTCGATCCCCTGTCCGGTGAACGGTTCCCCGTCCAGGAGGGCCGTGAGTTCGTCCGGGTAGTCGAGATCGTCCTCGTCGACCTGTCGCATCAGTTGTCCTCGAAGGTGTGCGTGTTGTTCGGGTCCCAGGGGAGGTGGGAGTACTTACCCACTCTCGGGGCGGGAGCGTCCCTTGTCATCCTAGTGCAGTTCGCGCAGCAGGGAGCTTTCGCCGCGTCGTCCGTCTTGAACGTGAATTGATTGTCGAGCTGGAATTCACTGACCCGTGCGTCCGGGCGTTCCAGGAGGAGTTCGTTGATGGCTTTGACCTCGGCGTGCCGAAGCGGATTGTCGCCGTGCGGGAATTCCTCCATCGCGGTGGGGGTGCCGTCCTTGTCGACGTGCTGGTAGGGGCCGTCCCTCCGCATCCGTTCGAGACGGTCCAGCATTTCCGGGTGGAGGGAGCCCGGCCTGATGGAGACGGTACCGGAACGCCCGTTCACGCCCTCGGCGACGGCGCCCGTAACCCGGTCGATGACGATCGAGTTGACCGATCCCCGCTTGCCGCCGAGGTCGCCCTTGCTCAGCTGGACGTCCTTGATCGTGGATTCCCCCGGTTTCGGGGCGTGCATGGGGTTCTCCAGCGTCGAGCGGTCGACCGGAACCCGGATCTTCTCCTTCGTGATCCTGACCATGTCCGCGGCCCGCTGGGTCACCAGGTCGTGCAGGTAGGTGTCGAGGGGCTTTCCGTCGATCGTGTCGATGAGCCCGTCGTCCCCGCGCGTCACCCTGTCCTCGGACACCCGCTCCAGGATGCTGCCCCTGGAGAGGTCGGTCGGGGTCGGCCTCGGGTCCCCGGGCGGTGTCTCCTGGGGTGAGGGGAGGTCCCGTTCGGCGGTGTCCGCGGTGTCGGACCCCCCTTCCGTGCCCTCACCGGTCTCCGGAACGGTGTCCTCGGAGGCGTCAGTGGCGGGGTCGGTGGTGTCCTCGGTGGCCGGGTCCTCGGCGGAATCCCGGGTGGAGTCCTTCGGATCATCCACGCGTTCGGGCGCGTCCTCGTCCGCGGGGCGCCCCGGAGCCCGGTCCTGGTCCCAGCCGGACGGTCGTCCCGGTGCCTCGTCGGGGCGGGGACCGCCGGAGGGCGACCGGTCCCCGGGGGCCGTGGGCCGGCCGCCTTCGGCGACCCCGTCGTGGTGGGTGGCGCCGCCGTCGCCGGTACTGCCGGTGACCGTCCCGCGGGGGGTGGCGCCGCCGTTGTCGACGCTGTTGGTGACCACGGGGCCGCGGTGGGCGGCGTCGGCGTCGGGTGCGCGGTCGCCGTCGAGGCCGTCGGGGAGGTCGCCGTCGCCGGTGCCGGTGAGGTCCCACCGGTTCCGCTCGGGGCCGCCGTGCTCCGCGGTGTCCGCGCGGGAGACCGCGCCGACGGGCACCTTCGGCTGGGGCGTGTCGGCGGAGGTCTCGGGGGTCTGCGACATCTCCCAGGCGGGGTAGTCCCCGGCCGTGGCGTCCATGTCGTCGAGGGTCCGGCCCAGGGAGGGATCCAGGCCGAGTTCCCGGAGCAGACGCCCGTTCTCCGAGACCTGTTCGACCGTGGGGTCCGGTGCGCCGTCGCCGGTGCCGACCGTCCGGTTCCGGTCGCCGGCGTCGGGGGTCTGGCCGTCGTGGGTGTTCAGGTGCAGGAGCCGGTCGATCGTGCTCCGCAGGTTCGGCAGCCGTCCCAGGTCCACGTTCCGCAGCGGGTTCAGACCGCTCAGGTCGACGCTGATCCCGGGCATCCGCGGATTGCCGTAGGCGGGCAGGCCGTGCGACAGGTCGATCCCGTCCGGTGTCACGTCCGGGACGCGCGACCCGCCCATCTTGTCGAGTATCGCGGCGCCGCGCCAGGCCATGAGCGGGACGCCGACCGCGGCGCCCACACCGGTCGCGGTCAGGACCGCCCCGCCGACGGTCGCGCCGATGTTGAGCAGGGCGGTGCCGATCACGTACCCGGGTCGTTCGCTCCACTCCTCCCAGGGCACGACCGCGTGCGCGGCGTCCTTCCACGCCGAGCCGACGCTGTCCCAGCCGGACCAGCCCCAGCTGTCGCCCTCGGCGTCGTACATGCCCACCAGCGACGCTGCGGACTGGACCGTGCCCTCCCAGTGCTCCCACATGGCGTCGCCCCAGGATGCCTCGAACCAGCCCTCGGAGCTGTAGGCGCCGACCATGCCGCCCAGGCCCTCGACCGCGCCCACGCCGTAGTCCCACACCGCGTGGCCCGCGTCCACCCACCAGCCGTGGTCGGTCTCCACGGGGGCGCCCCAGGCCATGGGCACGTCGGACAGGTCGCCCTCGTAGCCGTGGACGTAGTCGTTCTCGCCCAGCTCCTGTTCCCCGCTGAGGTCGCCGGCGACGAAGTTGGTGCGGCCCGCGACACCGGCGTTGATCGCGTTGGCGCAGTCCCGCTCGGCCTCCTCGTACTCCTGCTGGAGCGCGGCCGCCTCGGCGTGGAGTTCGTTGTTCCGGCCGACGTTGCCGCTCTCCTTGCCCCAGAGCCGGTCCCACCAGCCCTCCGCCTGACGCCACTCGTCGGTACTGGTGTCGATGGTGGCGAGGAAGGCGTTGGCCTCCGCCTTCAGGGTGTTCCACCGTCCCTTGATGTCCCGCGCCCGCTCGGCGAAGTCCTCCAGGGCGGTGGCGACGTCGTCCATCGACCGCTCGACCTCGTCGCCGTCGGTGGCGACGGGGTCGAGCACCGCGAACAGCGTCTCGGCCTCGGGCGCCGAGTAGCACGACGAGAGCCCCGCCCACTGGGACTTGATGTCCTGTCCCACACCGGCCAGTTCGGAGCCGTGGGCCCGGAGCCGGGAGGCGAGCCCCTCCAACGCGTCGGGTGAGACGGTCGGGATCGGCCAGGCTTCGGGGTTGACGGCGCCACCGGGGTTGGGTGTGCACATGTCAGCGGTCACTGGAGACTCTCCATCTGAACTGGGGGCAGTCAGTGATCCGGGCACGGGTGCAGGGCCCGACGGTCACGGGGTGGACGGGTCAAGGGTGCGGGGGAGCGGGCGGACGGGGTTCACCGGGGATGATGCCGAACGGCACGGGAAGGTTCCCCGTGTGCGCGATCACACGCGGGGCCGGGGCGGCTCAGAGGTACCGCGCGCCGCCGGAGGGCTGGGGGGCCGGTTCCGGCTCGGGGACCTCGCCCGCTCCCGCCTGCGCCTCGGCGGCCATGTCCAGTTGGCCGTTCACGTAGTGGGTGGTGGCGTCGCTGGCGCCCTGGATGGCGCTGACCGTCAGGCTGGCCATACCGCCCATGAGGCCGAACTGCTCCGCGGCGAACTCGCCCAGGGCGATGGAGATCGGACCGCTGTCCGCCTCCTCGCCGATCTCCATGATGCGGTCCTCGATCTTCTCCATGCATCCGACGAGGCCCTCGGAGCCGCCCTCCTCGCCGATGAGTCCGGCGACGGAGGACAGGACGCCGCCGACCTCACTCGGCTGGATGTCCCATGTCGACATGGCGGTCGCTTCCCTTCGTGGTGTCGGTGCGGGGTCTGGGGCGGCCCCGACGCGCGGCCGGGGCGCGCGTCAGCGGAGTCTGCGGACGACCCGCCCCGGGGTCGGGAGAGGCCGCGGACGTCCGGCGAGCCGTGGGGCCGTGGCCGGTTCCGGCCGCCTCCCAGCTCGTGTCCTCCCCTTTTCCACAGGCGCGGATTCACGCTTTTTCCGTCATTATCCACCGCTGTAGTATTCGGAATTCCCACCAGTGGGATGACTACGGCCCCCGATCGGTTCCCCGAACCCGGAACCGCGGTGGCACCGCACGCGTCTCCCCCCTTGGAGGCGACCGCCTCGCGAGGACCCCGAGGAAAGGTGAACGGATGTCACGCTGGGACGTCGGCGAGTCGACGCTGACCACCCTGTCGCAGAACACCGCGGGTAGCGGTGACGAACTGTCCACCCTCATCAGCCAGCTCATCCAGGCGGCCGAGCCCCTGGCCGGCAAGTTCGACGGGCCCGGTAAGGCCGCCTTCGACTCCTTCAAGAGCCGGGCCGACGCGATCACCGCCGACCTGCGTGCCGGACTCGGCTCCATCCAGGAGGGGCAGTCGGGCATGAACGCGGCGTTTCAGACCGGTGCCCAGACCATGGCCGACGACGCCAACCAGAACATGTCCGCGGCCAACTTCGACGCCGCCAAGTTCAAGTAGTCCACCCCCACCGGAAGGAGCCCCCAGATGTCCTACGGACGCAACGCCTTCGACACCGGTGCCTCCGCGGAGGTGCAGGGCGACATCAACGCCATCACCAACCGCCTCGAGGCGATCATCGGCGAGCACGACACCGACGTCAGCCAGGCCCTCGCCGACTTCGAGGCCGACGGCGTCTCCGAGGAGTACAGCGCGAAGGAGCTCAAGTGGCACCAGGCCGCCAACGAGGTTCGTGACATCATTCGCCTGGTGCGTTCCACACTGGAGTCCAACGACGCCACCGCCCAGGAGTCCCTGAGCCGCGCCAGCGCCGCCGTCGCCAACATCTGACCGGACGCGGCGGGACAGGCAGCGGACGGGGCCGCCCCCTCCCCCGGGGAGCAGCCCATGAGCAGAACTGAGGAGTGCTGTTGGCCCGCGACTACGACAGCCAGCTGCTTGAGTCCATCGCGGTCCGCCGCCAACGCCTGCGTGAGGCGGTTCTCTTCGGCGGCCAACGGACCCGGCGCCGCCTCGACGAGAACATCGGCAAGGTGGCGATCAGCGCCTGTCTCGCCGCCGTGGTCTGCGGGGCCACGGTCGGCTGGTCGTTCGTCACCACCACGCTCAGCAACCAGCGGATCGAACAGGAGCAGGCCGCGTCCGGCCCAGCGAGCAACGCGATCCCGCAGCTCCCCGGGGACTGGGTTGGCACCGAGGTCACCCTGGAGATGGCCCGTGAGGAGCTGACGGCGGCGGGCGTCCCCGAGTCCCTCTACGTCATCCCCGGCGAGGAACGGCCGGAACCGGGGACGGTCGACAGCTACTACCTCCTCACCGAGGACGACGAGGGCTACCTGGACTCCTCCGTCATCGACTTCGACCAGGGCCGTCCCGGGACCCAGTTCAGAACCGAGGACGAGGCGGCCCGCTGGCTGTTCCGCGAGCTGGCCACCACCGAGCCCGACCCCTCCCCGCTGACCGCGGCCGAGGAGGAGGCCATCGCCGCGTCCGCGGCGGAGCTGACCGCCGAGGTGCGCGAGAACCTGGAGGAGCGCAGCGGCGACTCCTACCGCCACACGCTGGAGGTCGGCGACGTCGTCGACGCCTTCGGTCAGGAGAGCGGCCGGTTCCTCTTCCCCGACGGCACCCCCTTCCCCGACCGGGGCCTGCCCGAGCACGCCCGTACCGGCCTCGACGGTACGGACCTCTACCACCGCTACCGGGTCATCCACCCCTTCCAGGTGGCCGCCACCACCGCTCCCGCCAACGGCGCCAGCCCGGGCGGGGGCGTCCGGTTCAGCCTCGACAGCGGCGGGTTCGCCGAGGCGCCGCGGATACCCACCGTGCGCTGGCTGATCGGCAATGGCTACCTTGAACGCGTCGCCGTGGGCGACGTGCCCTCCTGACCACCCACGGGGGCGGATCCGAACCTGGCGTGACCCCCGCCAGCAACGCAGCACGATTGGAAGGCCATGACCGCTTGGAGCCGGGTGACGCTCGTCGGCGAGGAGCGACGCGTCGACGCCGTCCTGCCCGCGTCGGAACCCGTGGGCGCGCTCATGCCCGAGGTACTCGACCTCCTCGGTGACCAGGTGAGCAACCCGGCGCGGTTGCGACACCTGGTCACGGCCTCCGGGTCGGTCCTGGCGGGCGACACCACCCTCGCGGACCGGCAGATCGCCGACGGCGCGGTCCTGCGTCTGGTCAGCGCGGAGGAACCCGTCCCGGCGCCCGTCGTGCACGAGGTGCCCGAGGCGGTGTCCATGGCCCTCGACGGGCACAGGGGGCGGTGGACGCCCGACGCGGCCCGGTGGACGGCCACACTGGCGCTGGTCGTCCTGACCCTGAGCACGGGCTGGGTGGTCCGGGACTTCGCGCCCGGAGGCGCCGCGCTCGGCGCGATCGGCGCCGCGGCGGCCCTGCTGGTGGCCGTGGGCGCGGCGGTCGGACCCACGTGGCGCGAGCCCCTCGGCACGGCGCTGGTGATGAGCGGCGCGGCGATGGGCGGGCTGGGTCTGTGGCTCGCCTGCGACCTGTTCGACTGGCCCCAGTGGGTGCGCTGGGGCGGGCTGGCCGCCCTCGTCGCCGGACTGGTGCTGCTGCTCGGCCTGACCTCCGGGCTGGGCCGGGGCGGGTTGACGGGGGGCGGCGTCGGTCTCGCGTTGGCCGCCGTGTGGTCGGTGTCCGCCGCGCTCGGGCTGCCCCACCACCAGGTGGCCGCGATCATGACGGTGGCCTGCGTGATCCTGCTGAGCGTGCTGCTGCGCCTGGCCCTGATGTTCTCCGGGCTCGCCGTCCTGGACGACAACCGCAGCTCGGGTGACGCGGTCACACGCGCGGACGTGCTCACCTCCGTGGCCGGCGCGCACCGCAGCCTGGTCATCGCGACCGTCGCGGTCGCCGTCGCCGCCGCGACGGCGGGTATCGGACTGGCCTCGCAGTTCAACCCCTGGACGGTGGGGTTGTCGGCGGTTCTCGCCATCGTGATCGCCAGCCGGGCGCGGCTGTTCCCTCTGATCGCCCAGAAGTCCGTGCTCATCGTCGCGAGCCTCGTGGTCCTGGTGAGCGCCCTGTTCTCGCTGGTGGACGCCGTTTCGTGGGGGGTGTGGCCGGCGCTGGGGGCGGCGGTCGCCGTGGCGGCCGTTCCCACCGTGGTCCTGTCCATCGAGCAGCCCGAGCACGTGCGGGCCCGCCTGCGCGGTGTCACCAGCAGGTTCGAGGCGATCGCCGTCGTCGTGCTGATCCCGCTGGCGGTCGGTGCGTTCGGAACCTACGAGCGGCTTCTCGCCACGTTCTGACTTTGGAGGGACGATGAGCGTCACGCAGACAGCGGTCGCATCCGGCGGTCGGGCGGTTCCGGGTGACAGCCTGCCCCGCAGGGTCGGGCGCGCCGCGCTGCGCCCCTTCCGGTCGGCGGACGAGGTGGCCAGAGCGGTCGAGGTCGGCCGACGGCTGCAGCGGTCCACCGCCACGGGGCGGCGGATCGTCGTGGACGACCTCGGGACGGGGGCGGACACGGCGGTGGTGACCGCCCTGCTCGCACGGTCCTACGCCCACTACCGGCACGACCGCGTGCTCGCCGTCGACGCGACCGGCCGGTCACCGTCGCTGGGGACGCGGCTGGGCGCGGAGGAGACACCGGACCTGGGGGCGGGGGCGGACGGCGCCACCTTCGAGACCGCCCGTGAGGGGCTGGCGGAGGCCGGCGACGGCCTGTGGACGGTCACGGCGGCGGGGGACGACGTCGGGATCCACGCGTCCCGCCTGCTCCCGCTGTCCCGGTTCTTCGGGGTGACCCTCGTGGCGGGTGGGACGGGTGCGGCCTTCACCGACGCGGTGGGTGAGTCGGCGCACTCCCGGGTGTGGGTCGTGCGCGCGACCCGCGCCGCGGCGGCCCGGGTGGGCCGGGCCCTGGACTCGTTCGTGCAGAGCGGGCGCGAGGGCGAGGCACGGCGGACGGTGGTGGTCCTGTTCGACGAACGGCGGGGCGAGGACCCGGGGCTCGACGCGGTGCGCGTCGGGCGGATCATGGCGGAGAGCGGGGCCGGGGTGCTGTGTCTGGCGCACGACCGTCACCTGGCTCAGGGGGGAGAGGTGCGGGCGCGCCGGATCGCCGAGGCCACGCACCGCACCGTTCTCGACGTGGCGGCCGAGGCGTTGAACAGGGCGGTCGACGGCGACCGACCGTACCCGCAGACGCGGAAGGGAGAGCGTCCGTGAACCGACGGGACCCACACGACCCCGAGAACCCGGAACGGCCGGCCGGACCGGAGAACGACCAGCGTCCGGGGCCGCCTCCCTACGGTGCGCCCGGGCGGCAGGGGCCCGCGGTCGGTGGCGACCGGCCGTACATTCCGCCGAGCCCGTACGCGATCGAACGGCCGGGGCCGCACGAGCCGACCGGCCCGAACCAGGCTCCCTGGGAGGCCGCCTCGGGGCCGAACCAGCCGTGGTTCGCCGATTCTGGACCCCACCAGACCCAGCGGCCGCAGGGTTCGGGACCGCAGCGGCCCCCCACACCTCCCGGGGGGACGCCGCCGTCCTCGCGTGTCGTCGCCCAGGACTCGGTGGCCGAGGCGTTCCTGGAGGGTTCGCCCAGGCCACCGAACCCGACGGCGGACCCCGCCCCTCCTCCGACGCCACCGGGCGCCCCGGCGCCGTGGCCCCCGCGCGGGGGCGCGCCCGTACCCCCCTGGACGCCGCCGCCCGCACCGGGTCCGGCCGGGCGGGGCACGCCCGCGTCTGGTGCACCCGGCCCGGGTGTTCCTTCGGTACCCGTGTCGGGTGAGCGGGGCCGGGGGGTTCCCGCCTCGGCTACGCCCGCTCGTGGGACCGCGGCTCCTGGAGTGCATCCGTCGGGGACGCCCGGGCAGGGGATGCCCGCGCCAGGTACACCCGGGCAGGGTGTTCCGGGCTCGCCCGCTCCCGGTGCGCCTGATCCTGGTGCTCCTTCGGCACCCGGTTCCGCGCCGGTGCCGCCCTGGGCGCCGCCGTCCCCTCCCGGGCCGCCCGGGCGGGGGACCCCCGCATCCGCCCCACCCGGTCCCGTCACCCCGGCCCCGGGTACGTCCGACCGGAGCGGGACGGCGTCCGGTACATCGGGCTCCGACACCTCCCCGGAGCCCGCCTCGGGCGGCCCCGGTCAGCCCGAAGCGGACGCTTCGGACCGGGGCGGGGCCGGACACCCGTCGCCCGAGTCCGAAACCGTGACACTGGCCCGCGGTGACCTCGTACCGAACCCTCCCGGCCAGGGGGAGGCCACGGCGCCGGAACCCGGCGAGCCCTCACCACCGGACTCCGGACCCCAGGCGTCCGGGGCGTCCGCACCGGCGCGGGTGTGGTTCGGGGCGGCGTCCCCACCGCGCTCCCCCCAGCGGGCTCCGGAGCCGTCCCGGCCTCCGGTCGCCCGGCAGCCCCGTGAGGTGGGCGCACCGCACCCCGCCGTCGGCGCTCCGGGGACGGAGGACCCCCCGAACCCCGACGCGGAGGAGACGGACGTCTTCGTCGTCCTCGGTTCCGAGCGCAGGGCACGCAAGGAGAAGAGACGGGAGGAGGGCCCGGAGCCGGGCGCGTCCACTCCGGAGACCGGCGAGGAGCCGGGGAGGGACCACTCCGACGCTGTGCCGTCGGTCCCCGAGGTGCCGTCCCCCGCGGAGGCGGTGAGAGCTCCGGACACGGCGGTCTCCGGCATGCTGACGGCTCCGGAACCCGTGGCGGCCCCCGTGACCGCCGCCCCACCCCTTCCGGACGAGGAGGCGGCGGGCGCCCCGGAACCGGCCGACGGCGGGTTCCTCACCGCCTCCTCCACGGCGGTCCCCGGCGGGTACGAGGCGCGCATCACCGCGGTCAGGCCCGTCCCGGCCGCGCGCCTGCGCCGGGCCGTCTTCGCGGTGACCGGGGGCCGGGTCAACCTCGGTTGATCCCGTGATCGGACATGCGGGGAGGCGCGCCCGCCTCCCCTTGCGAACGCGCCTCCGGGGGCGCCGCACGGCGGCGCTCCCCTCACCGGTCGGTTCCGCGGGCCGCCCCTCACCGGGGCCAGAAGACCCGGGAACCGTTCCGGCTGGCCGACCCTCCAGCGCCCCTCCCCTCAGCGGGGCGGGAGGTCGGCCGACCGCCCGTGCCGGGTCTCGCCTCCCTCCTGGCGGACCGCGCGGCACCGGGCGGTGTCATGTGGTCATCGGTCCGACCTCCCCAGCCCGTCGATCAGGGTCAGCGCCTCCCTGAGGGTCCGGGGCAGCGGGATCGCCCACACCCCGGCGCCGTGTTCCCAGCCCGACCCCCGGCGCAGCTCGCTGAGCCGTCCGTCCAGCTCCTCCGCCTCCTGCGCGATCACCGCGATCCGGCCGCGGCTGAGCAGGCACACCGACTCGCCGCGGTCGAAGAACCGGCGCAGTTCGTAACCGAGCACGATCAGCCGTGCCGCGCGCCGCCACGGATCGATCGTCGGGTCGAGCGTCAGCACGACCAGCCGGTGCGCCACGGCGGGCGGTTCGTCGTCACCGAACGGATACAGCTCCCCCAGCCGTGTGCGCAGGTAGGCCGGGGTCGCCAGCCCGGTCAGCGCGTCCTGGCAGGTGTCGGTGGACCGCCCTCCCCCAACCCACCCCTCGGCCAGGGCGCGCACCAGCCCCAGCGGGGGCTCCCCCCACCCGACGACCTCCGTGAACGCGGCCAGGTCCGCCAGGCTCTGCCCGACCCCGATCCCCGCCCGGGCCCGCGCCGCGCCCAGACGCCCGGACGCGTCGGCCAGGTCGGCGCCGGTCGCGAAGGCCGCGCACACCGCGTCCACGGCGGGCGTCCACCAGTCCTCCGCCTGGTCCCAGACCTGTGCCCGGCTCCGCCTTCCCCACAGGGCGCGGAGTTCCCGGGTGCGAACCCCGTGGTCGCACGCCCCGGCTCCCCGTCCGTCGTCGCCCATGGCACCGCTCCCCCCTGTCGTCCGGACCCTCGGTTCGCGGTCGGGGTCCGCGCCTCCGCGGTGGGCCCCTTCCGCTCGCCTCTGTCTCGGATTACGGAGAACGGTGGCGGTCATGACGCCGATCGGGGATATTTTTTTCGGGGACCTGTGAGTTCGACGCCGATCCGGCGTTTCTCCCAGCTGGCAGAGGATGTCGAGAAAGGACGCCGGGTGACCGACGCCGACGGCCATCACACAGAGGTACTGACTGGTGACGAAGAATTCATCAGGCGTGTACGCGGTGGCGACACCGCGGCCTACGGTGTGCTCTACGAACGCCACGCGGCCGCCGCTCGCGGTCTCGCCCGTCAGCTCCTGCGCGGTGAGGCCGAGGTCGAGGACGCCGTCGCGGAGGCCTTCACCAGGGTGCTCAGCGTCATCCAGCGGGGACGGGGCCCCAGCGACTCCTTCCGCCCGTACCTGCTGACCGCCGTCCGCAACGCCGCCTACGACCGGGGGCGCGGTGAGAAGCGCCAGGTCGTCACGGGCGACATGGAGAGCCTCGACCCCGGACAGCCCTTCGTCGACCCCGCCCTGGCGGGGCTCGAACGCTCCCTCATCGCCCGCGCCTTCCTCTCACTCCCGGAACGCTGGCAGGCGGTGCTGTGGCACACCGAGATCGAGGGGGCCAAGCCCTCGGAGGCCGCCCCCATCCTCGGGATGAACGCGAACGGCGTCGCCGCCCTCGCCTACCGTGCCAGGGAGGGTCTGCGGCAGGCCTACCTCCAGATGCACCTGGCGGGTGGAGGCGCCGCCGAGCCGTGCCGTCCCACCCTCGGCTTGCTCGGCGCCTACGTCCGGGGCGGGCTGGCCAAACGCGACACCGCCAAGGTCGGCGCGCATCTGGACGAGTGCGCCGACTGCCGTGAGGTGTACGCGGAGCTGATGGACGTCAACGTCGGACTGCGCGGGACTATCCTGCCCCTCGTGGCCGGGGCCGGAGCCGCGGGCTACCTCGCCTCCGTCCCGGGCGGCGCCGCCACCGGCGCCTGGTGGGGGAGGATGTCGCGCGGTCAGCAGCAGGCGTCGGTGGGCGCCACGTCCGCGGCCGGGGTCGCCGCCGCGGTCGCCCTCGCGCTCATCGGCGGACAGGAGCCCCTTCCCGACCCGCCGACCGCGGCGCCCCCGGTCCAGCCCGCCCCCCAGGAGGACCCCCCGCCCGCGGACCCGCCGCCGGCCGCGCCGGTCACCGCCCCCTCCCCGCCGGAGGAGACCGAACCGGACCCCGTTCCCGAGGTCGTGCCGCCCGCCGACGTTCCGGAGGCCGAGGTGCCCGGGGAGGAGGCGCCGCGACCCCTGTTCACCGCGGGCATCGACCCGGTCGGCTCCCTGGTCCCCGGCGGCGACGGGATCATGGTCATGGACGTGCGCAACATCGGCGCGGCCACCGTGGACGAGGTCGTCGCCCTCATCACGCTGCCGCCCGGTGTCGAGATGATCTCCTCCGGCGGCGCGGGCAACGCACTGCCCGGAGCGGCCGGGCACGGGGACTGGAGCTGCTCGGCGGGCAGCAACGGGGGCCGCTGCGTGCATCCGGGCCTGGACGCCGGGCAGGACAGCACACAGTTCTTCGACGTCCGCGTGGCAGGGGACGCCGACACCGGGATCCCCGCCACGGTCGCCCTGTCGGCCGGGGACGTCTCCGTCACCGCGACGGGGGAGCGGGGGGTGAGCACCGACGGGGTGGCCGCGCGTTACGCGACGGCCGGCCGGGTCCGGACGGAGACCGTCGGCAACGCCCTGATGACGTGTGTCGAACCGGAACTCCCCGAGCCCCCGGGGATCCCCTGGCCGTGGCCCTGGCCCGAGCATCCGCACGACCACGGGCACGGGCACGGGCACGTGCACGACGACGATCACGGCCGCCTGGGCGGCCACCCCGACCAGGCCCCGGGCGGGGACGTCTCGGAGGAGCCCGGCCCGTCGCCCGAGGCCGACACCCGTCGCGTTCCGGGCGACGCACCCCTCGACCTGGGGCTGGAGTCGCCGTTCGAGGAGGCCGAGGACGACGAGAACGACGGGGACGGAGGGGATGACGGGAACGGTGAGCCCCCGGCGAAGACCGACGTGACCGAGGGTGACCTCTCCCCGGGTGACGGGGAGCTCGGTGGCCCGGCGGTCACCGGCGGCGACACCGGTGCACCGGACACCCCGGGCGTTCCCGCACCCCCCGCCGCCCCCGGGGGACCCGAGGCCGCCCAGGGGACGGGCGCCCCGGAGGACCCGGGCGCCTCCGAGGATTCGGTGGGGCCGGAACCCGCGCCCCATGCCGAGGAGGAGTCCGCCGAGTCCACCGTGGCGGGGTCCTGCGCGCGGGCCAGGAACCGGGAGGGGTACCTGCTCGACAACGACCACTGGGAGATGGGCCCCCTCGACCGGGACCGGAACCCCGACACCACCTCCTCCAGCTCCGCGGTCTGGGACCTCCCCGAGGGCGGGGACGTGCGCTGGGCGGGCCTGTACTTCTCCGCGGCGGGGCGGCCGCAGGCGCCGACCGCGCGGATCAAGGGGCCCGCGGCGGACGGGTACCGGACCGTCGCGGCGGACGAGGTCAGCGTCGTCGACCTGCCCGGATACCCCGCCTACCATGCCTTCGCCGACGTCACCGACATCGTGCGCGCCCAGGGCGGCGGTGAGTGGTGGGTCGCCGACGTCCCCGCGGTCGAGGGGCGGGGCGTCTACGCGGGGTGGAGCCTGGTCGTGGTGCTGGAGGACCCCGGGGTCCGGTCCTACGACCAGGCGATGGTCCTGGACCACACCGACGTCGTCTTCCAGGGAGGCGAGTCGGGCTTCCCGGTGTCCGGGCTGCTGCCCGCGGCGGTGTCCTCCACCGTGGACGTCGTCGCCTGGGAGGGGGACGCGGGCCTGGCCGGGGACTCGGTCGCGGTGGACGGGACGGTCCTCGCGCCGCGCGGCGGGCGCGCGGGCGCGGACAACGCCTTCGTCAGCTCCGCGCGCGGATCGGTGGGGGACCCCGCCGTCTTCGGAACGGACGTCGTCCGATTCGACGCGGTACTCGGGAGGGAATCGGACATCCGAATCCGGTCCCACCAGGACGCCGTGCTGGTCGGTGCGATCGTCCTGACCGCACCCATGCGGACCTGAGGCCCGACTCGGTATGACGTCCCGGTCACGCTGTGTGGGGTCGGGAAGGCCCGGGTCACCTCGGACTCTCCGTCTGTGCGTCGCGTGACCGTAACCGTGGGTGTTCGCGGCTGGCACGCAAAACGAGACAGACTTGGCTAGGCTGTGGCCCGGTCATGGGTATGGCCCCAGAATCAACAGGGAAGGGGGCGGTGTCACGTGGACCGCTGCGCGTTGTTCGTCGACGCGGGATACCTTCTCGCGGACGGCGCGATGGCCGTACACGGAACCCGCAACCGGGACTCCGTCTCCTGGGACTACTCCGGTCTGGTCCAGTTCCTCAACGAGGTGGCGCGGGACCGCACCGGCCTGCCGCTCCTACGCTGCTACTGGTACGAGGCCGTCGCCGACGACCGGCGCACCCAGGAACAGGACGGCATCGCCGACATCCCCGGCATCAAGTTCCGCGCGGCCCGGATACGGCCGGGCCGCCGCGAGGGTGTGGAGAGCTACGTCCAGCGCGACCTCACCACCCTGGCCCGCACCGGTGTGCTGTGCGACGCCGTCCTGGTCAGCGGGGACGAGGACATGGCGGCCGTCGTCGCGGACGTGCAGGACCTGGGCGTCCGCGTCACCGTCGTGCACATCTCCGTCGAGGGCAACTGGACCATCTCCCGCGCCCTGCGCCGGGAGTGCGACGACCTCATCGAGATCGGCGCCGGTCACCTGCGCCCGCACGTCAACCTGCTCACCGGCGGGGGCTCCTCCCAGGAGAACGCGGCCAAGACCACGACCCCGTTCGCCAACGGCCGCGCCCGGTCGGCCCCCGAGACCCCCCGCCAGCCGGTCGAGGCCCAGCCCGGGGGCAGCCGGGTCGAACCCGCCGGAACCACGGGCGGCGGTCTGGAGGGGATCTTCGCGGGGACCGGGCCCCAGCACGTACCGCAGGGCAACGCCATGGAGCAGCTGCGCGCGATGCGGCGGTCCCTCGCCCAGCAGCGCGGCGACCACCTCGCCGGTCCGGCCTCCGACACCCCCTCGCCCGGCCCGATCGACGCCAACGGCTTCCCCTCGGGGGGCCAGACGCCGATGGGCGGCAACAGCGCCTACCCGGGCGCGACGACGCCGGCCACCGGATCCGGGGGGCAGAGCGGCCAGGGGGCCTACCCCTCCGGGGACCAGCCGGTGCGGGGCGCGGAGCAGAACGGATACGGCCTGCCCGGTAGATCGGCGCCCGTCCAGCCCGGCTCCGGTACCCACGCCGCGACCGGCCCCCAGCGCGCCTTCACGGGCGGCACCGGGCCGCAGCAGTCGTTCGCCGGGGCGACGGGATCCCAGCAGTCCTTCACCGGCGGCACCGGACCGCAGCAGTCGTTCGGCGGTGGGACGGGTCCCCAGCAGTCCTTCACCGGCGGCACCGGACCGCAGCGCTCGTTCGCCTCCGACAGTCCCCAAGGCCACCCGCCGCCGCAGAGAAGCGGGCCGCCGCCCCAGGCCGACCCACGGTTCGGGCCGGGGGACAGCTCGGGTTTCGGGGGTGCGAACGACGCAAACCCTACCTATGGGACCAGTACGGAAACTGACGCCGCACGCCGCGGCGGGGCGGCTCCCGGATACGGGGGTCCGCCGCGTACTGGTCCCGAGCACGACGAACGTTTCGATCCCCGGGGACACCAGGAATCCGGCTCCAGTCCTGGATATCCCCAACAGACGCGCGCCGCCGCGCATACCGTTGACGATGCGGTGCATGTCGCACGCAAAGAAGGGAACGACTTCGCGGAGTCGATCGCGCGCGAGGCGCCCGCCCTGTGGGTGGAGGCGGTCCTCGCCCGGAGACCCCGGATGCCCTCCGACCTGGAGGCGCGTCTGCTCCAGGGCTCTTCGCTGCCGATCGACCACCTGTTGAGGGACGAGGTCCGGGACGGACTGCGCCAGGGGTTCTGGCAGGCACTGGAGCGCGCCAGGCCCTGATCGGCGAGCGGGAGCGCGAGTAGGGGATGGGGGCGATGCGGTTGACCCACGTGACGACGGCAGATCTCGACCGTATGGAGTTCCATGCCGTCCGGTCGGGTGAGCACGGCCCCGTCGCCGCCCAGTTGCAGGACCTGGCCAACCGGGTGGACGCCGGGAGCGAGATCACCCGGGCCGAACTCTTCGTGCGGGCCGGGGAGCAGTGGGAGATCGCCCAGGAGTACGAGCACGCGTGCGCGGCCTACCAGCGGGCGATCGACGACGGCGGCCCGACGGTGATCGACGCGCGTGCCCTGAGAGCGGGCGCCCTGCTGCAGCTGGACGAGATCGAGCGGGCCTACACGCAGCTCAAACGCCTGGAGGGCGAGCCGCTGCTCGGGTTGCCCACCCACGTGCACATCGCCGAGGTGCTCTACGCCCACGACGACCTCGGGGGCGCCGAGCGCTGGGCGACCGCCGGGATCCGCGCGCACCTGGACGCCGCCGCCTCCCCGTACACGCGGGACCTGCTGGAGGAACTCCTGCGGATCCGGTTCCGCATCCGCACCGACCTGGGGCTGGGAGAGGACGACCTGGACCGCCTGCTGGACGGCGACTGACCCCCTGGCGGGTCCGGTCGGGCGGCGGCCCGGCCCGGCCCGGGAGCCCGTCCCCGACGTGACTCGCGACGCTGTCGTGAGCTTTCTGACGCGCCTGGTGTGTCACACCCTCCGAGGGCCCCTAGGCTGTGTCCGGTCGCGGTCGCGAACACCTCCGGATCGGTGCGTGAAAACCCCGCGGAGCGGATGGATCGGCGCGCCCCATACCACGTCTCAGGTGTGCCCTCAGCCATGATCGCCACGCCGAAAAATCGGTGACACGCCATCATCTTGCGGTGTTCCAACGCCCCATCCCCTAGATGTAGTATCTCTCCCGCTGGTGGTTCACCCCCCAGGGGTGAGGCAAGAGGGAACCCGGTGTGCATCCGGGACTGCCCCGCATCGGTGAGCGGGATCGAACTGCGTCGCACACAGGACTCCCCCGAGTGACCCCCGGGGAGCGACGCCAGGTGGGCGCCCGCGAGCCCGGGGACCTGCCGCCAGCGCGCACCGACCGTGCGCCGATGACGGGGCTTCGAGAGCGGGCCACCGCGACCCACCGGTCACGTGACCACGCGCACTCAGCGTGTCGGCCCACCGGTGTGCCGTGGCCGTGTTTCTCGTGTCCCTCCCCGCCGGGACTCTTCTACCGAGGTTGGAGCCGCTGTATGACCCTTGACGTCGAGGCCGTGCCCGCATCCGTTCGGCCCGAGCCGACCCACGACGGCGCGCCCCCCGCCGCCGTCGACCGGATCGAGCACGTCGTAACCGAGGCCTGCGAGCGGCTCACCGGTGTTTCGGCGGACAAGGTCCTCACCGAGGCGCGTCGCGGGTTCTACCCCGGCATCTCGGACGCCGAGGTGGAGCTCGCCCTGGTCATGGCTGCCCGCAGCTTCGTGGAGGTCGACCCCGACTACTCCTACGTGGCCGCCCGGCTGCTCCTGGACAAGCTCCGCCGTGAGGCGCTCACCTTCATCGCGGGCGCCCCGCAGGCCGCCAGCCAGTCCGAGATGGCCGAGCGCTACGCCGCCTACCTGGCCGCCTACGTCGGCCGCGGCATCGACCTCGGCCAGCTCGACCCGGCCCTGGCCACGTTCGACCTGGAGCGTCTGGGCGCCGCCCTGCGCCCCGAGCGGGACGAGAACTTCACCTTCCTCGGCCTCCAGACCCTCTACGACCGCTACTTCCTGCACAGCGACGAGGTCCGCTACGAGCTGCCGCAGGCGTTCTTCATGCGCGTCGCCATGGGCCTGGCCCTGAACGAGGACGACCGCGACGCCCGCGCCATCGAGTTCTACGAGCTGCTGTCCTCGTTCGACTTCATGGCCTCCACGCCGACCCTGTTCAACTCCGGCACGGTGCGCGCGCAGCTCTCGTCCTGCTTCCTCACCACCGTCGGCGACGACCTCCAGTCGATCTTCCACGGCATCAGCAACAACGCGATGCTGTCCAAGTACTCGGGCGGCCTCGGCAACGACTGGACGCCGGTGCGCGGACTGGGCTCGCACATCCGCGGCACCAACGGCAAGAGCCAGGGCGTCGTCCCGTTCCTGAAGATCGCCAACGACACCGCCGTCGCGGTCAACCAGGGCGGCAAGCGCAAGGGCGCGGTCTGCGCCTACCTGGAGACCTGGCACATCGACATCGAGGAGTTCCTCGACCTCCGCAAGAACACCGGTGACGAGCGTCGCCGCACCCACGACATGAACACCGCGAACTGGGTTCCGGACCTGTTCATGAAGCGCGTGGAGGAGGACGGCTCCTGGATGCTGTTCTCGCCGGACGAGGTCCCCGACCTGCACGACAAGTACGGGACCGAGTTCGCCGAGGCCTACACCCGCTACGAGGCCGCCGCCGAGGCGGGCCGGATCCGCGTCTTCAAGAAGGTCCGGGCCGTGGACCTGTGGCGCCGCATGCTCACCATGCTGTTCGAGACCGGCCACCCGTGGATCACGTTCAAGGACCCGTGCAACCTGCGCTCGCCGCAGCAGCACGCGGGTGTCGTGCACTCGTCCAACCTGTGCACCGAGATCACGCTGAACACCAGCGCCGACGAGGTCGCCGTCTGCAACCTGGGCTCGGTCAACCTGGCCCAGCACACCGGCCCCGACGGCCTGGACGCCGAGCGCCTGCGCCGCACCGTGCGCACCGCCGTGCGGATGCTCGACAACGTCATCGACGTGAACTTCTACACGATCCCCGAGGCGCGCCGCGCGAACATGCGCCACCGCCCCGTGGGTCTGGGCCTCATGGGCTTCCAGGACGCGCTGTTCAAGCTGCGCACCCCCTTCGCCTCCGAGGGCGCCGTCGACTTCGCCGACGAGAGCATGGAGCTGATCAGCTACTACGCCATCGAGGCGTCCATGGAGCTGGCGGCCGAGCGCGGTTCCTACGAGTCCTTCGACGGGTCGCTGTGGAGCAAGGGCGTGCTGCCGATCGACTCGCTGCGCACGCTCGCCGAGGCGCGCGGCGGCGACCTGGACGTCGACCGGGGCGAGACCCTGGACTGGGACTCGCTGCGTGAGCGCGTGCGCACCACCGGGATGCGTAACTCCAACGTGATGGCGATCGCCCCGACCGCGACCATCGCCAACATCACCGGTGTGAGTCAGTCGATCGAGCCGGTCTACCGCAACCTGTTCGTCAAGTCGAACATGTCCGGCGACTTCACCGTCGTCAACCCGTACCTGGTCCGCGACCTCAAGGAGCGCGGCCTGTGGGACGAGGACATGGTCTCGCAGCTGAAGATGCACGACGGCAGCCTGGGCGCCATCGACCGGGTTCCGGACGACCTCAAGGCCCTGTACGCCACGGCCTTCGAGATCGACCCGAACTGGCTGGTCGACGCCGGGTCGCGCCGTCAGAAGTGGATCGACCAGGCCCAGTCGCTGAACCTGTACATGGCCGCTCCGAGCGGTCGCAAGCTCGACGCCCTGTACCGTCGGGCGTGGCGTTCGGGTCTGAAGACCACCTACTACCTGCGTTCGCAGAGCGCCACCCACGTGGAGAAGAGCACGCTCAAGGGAACGGACGGCCGTCTCAACGCCGTGTCCGCCACCCCGGTTCCGGCCCCGTCGCCGAGCCCGTCGCCGTCCCCCTCGCCGAGCCCCACCCCCGCTCCGAGCCCCGCGCCCACCGCCGCCGGTGAGGACGAGTTCGAGATCGTGGACGGCCAGGCCTGCTCCATCGACGACCCCGAGTGCGAGGCCTGCCAGTAGGCCCGCCCGTCCGGGAGTCCCGTGCCGAGGGGCCGTCCGCGCACGTCGCGGGCGGCCCCGCCCCGGCCCCCCAGACATCACGCAACACCAACGTCCGGCCCGGCCGGAGAACGGAAAGCGACCCCAGCATGACCACAGCAGCCGACAACAGCGCCAGCGCCGCCAGCGGCCTCGGGGAGATCGAGCGCGACGCCGCGCGCGTCAACGTCGACGACAAGGCGATGATCAACGCCCGCGCCGACGTCAACCAGCTGCTCCCGCTCAAGTACACGTGGGCGTGGGAGAAGTACCTGGCGGGCTGCAACAACCACTGGATGCCGACCGAGGTCGCGATGCAGGCCGACATCGCGCTGTGGAAGTCCAAGGACGGCCTGACCGAGGACGAGCGCCTGATGCTCAAGCGCAACCTCGGTTTCTTCGCCACCGCCGAGTCGCTGGTGGCCAACAACATCGTCCTGGCCGTGTACCGCCAGCTGACCAATCCGGAGTGCCGCCAGTACCTGCTGCGCCAGGCCTTCGAGGAGGCCGTGCACACGCACACCTTCCAGTACATCTGCGAGAGCCTGGGCCTGGACGAGGGCGAGCTCTTCAACATGTACCGGGAGATCCCGTCGATCACGGCCAAGGACGCGTGGGCGCTCAAGTACACGCAGAACCTGGAGGACCCGGACTTCCGCACCGGCACGCCCGAGGCCGACCAGGCGTTCCTGCGGGACCTGGTCGCGTTCTACGTGATCTTCGAGGGCATGTGGTTCTACACCGGCTTCGCGCAGATCCTGTCGCTGGGCCGCCGCAACAAGATGGTCGGCATCGCTGAGCAGTACCAGTACATCCTGCGCGACGAGTCGATCCACCTGAACTTCGGCATCGACGTGATCAACCAGATCAAGATCGAGAACCCGCACCTGTGGACCGAGGAGTTCCAGGCCGAGGTCCGCACGATGCTCGCCGAGGCCTGTGAGCTGGAGGTCGCCTACGGTCGCGAGACCATGCCGCGCGGTGTGCTGGGCCTCAACGCCGAGCTGTGCGAGAAGTACATGCACTTCATCACCGACCGCCGCGCCGAGCAGATCGGTCTGGCGCCCATCTTCGGGGAGACGGAGAACCCGTTCCCGTGGATGTCGGAGATGATGGACCTGCAGAAGGAGAAGAACTTCTTCGAGACTCGCGTGATCGAGTACCAGACCGGCGGCGGCCTGGACTGGGACTGATCCGTGCCGACCCGGCCCTTCCTCCCCGTCGGCGGAGGGGCGGAGGGCCGATGCGAGAGGAGGCCCGGTAGGCGCGACCGGGCCTCCCCCGCCCCACGGGCGGACGCGAAAAGGGTGCCCTGCCTCCGCGGAGGCAGGGCACCCTTTTCGCCTGTCCGGAGGCTGCCGTGGCCCGCGTCAGAGCAGGGGGATGCGTGGTGGCTTCCCTCCCTCGTGAGCGGGGGCGGGGAGCCGGTCGGCCGTGTCGCTCAGTGTGGCCGGTCGCCGTGCCCGGAGTCGGGGAACCCGCCGGGACCGGCGGCTCGGAGTACGGCCTGGAGGCGGCCGATCGGATCGGTGGTCGCGCGGGGCGCGCACACCAGCGCGAGGCCGACGTGGCTTCCCCCCGATGTATGGACACACTCCGATCAGGCAGCGAGCTTCGGGCTATCCGCCCGCTACTCGTAGACGAGCGGGCTGAGCTGCCCGTTCGCCGAATGCCGCCGTCGGGTGTTGCAGCGGCCGATCCAGGACATACTCCTCTCCTGGACTCTCATCCAGTGTCCGGTATTCCACTACTCGGGGGGACGTCCCTGACCGGAACCGGTCACTCTCGCGCTGAGTAGAAGGTCCTGTCAGCCCACGGAGTCAATGACCAGGAACGTTCGCTCCACGATCACAGACCCGGCCCTTGCATCGCTGGGCGGACGATCCCCCGCTCCGATGGTCGCCTTGAGCGCCAGGGAACCATAGCGTTACATTCAGCGTCCAAAACGACGCAGATCCCCTGTCACGACTTCCAGGGTCGAAGGGAGACCACCGTGCCCGCATGGAGTATTCAGCCCCAGGAAGTGTTCGGTGTGCTGTCCTCCGTCTCCGAGCATGTTGGTGACGAGGATGGCACCGAGGGCCTCACCGGCCATATGACATCGCTGGAAACACATCTGAACGAGGCCAACAGCGCGGCGAACAGCGACCCCATCGGCACCGCGCTCGCCGAGTTCGCCGAACACTACTTTGGCGAGATCGGCGGCATGGTCAGCAAGAGCGCCAGCGCGGTGAGCGGTGCAGGGGGGCTTAACCCCGGATCTTGGACACGGGGGTGATTGACTACGCCGCGATCGCCAGCGTAGA
>NZ_QPNC01000060.1 GCF_003386285.1 Nocardiopsis sp. FIRDI 009 | reverse complement strand
GGGGACGATGGTGGGGTTGACGTTGTCGATCACCGTCTCCCGCGTGATGATCACCTGACCCACATCCTCACGCGAAGGCACCTCATACATCACCGACAACAACACCTCCTCGATAATCGCCCGCAACCCACGCGCACCCGTCCCCCGCACGATCCCCTGCTCAGCGATCGCCTCCAACGCGTCCCGCGTGAACTCCAACTCCACATCATCCAACTCGAACAACCGCTGATACTGCTTCACCAACGCGTTCTTCGGCAACGTCAGAATCCGGATCAACGCCTCACGATCCAGATCATGCACACTCGTGATCACCGGCAACCGACCCACGAACTCCGGAATCATCCCGAACTTCAACAGATCCTCCGGCATCACCTCGGAGAACAACGCCGACTCAGCCACCTCCGACCGAGGCCGCAACACCGCGTTGAACCCCATCCCCTGCTGACCCGTCCGCGACTCGATGATCTTCTCCAGACCCGCGAACGCCCCACCACAGATGAACAACACGTTCGTCGTGTCGATCTGGATGAACTCCTGATGCGGATGCTTACGACCCCCCTGAGGCGGCACACTCGCCGTCGTCCCCTCCAGGATCTTCAACAACGCCTGCTGCACACCCTCACCCGACACATCCCGGGTGATCGACGGATTCTCACTCTTACGAGCGACCTTGTCCACCTCGTCGATGTAGATGATCCCCGTCTCGGCCTTCTTCACGTCATAGTCGGCCGCCTGGATCAACTTCAGCAGGATGTTCTCCACATCCTCACCCACATACCCCGCCTCCGTCAGCGCCGTGGCGTCCGCGATCGCGAACGGCACATTCAGAATCCGCGCCAACGTCTGCGCCAACAACGTCTTACCCGACCCCGTCGGCCCCAACAGCAGAATATTGGACTTGGCGATCTCCACACCCTCGTCCCCGGGACGCTCACCCTCCGAACGCACCCGCTTGTAGTGGTTGTACACCGCCACCGACAGGGCCTTCTTCGCCTGCTCCTGACCGATCACATACGAGTCCAGGAACTCGTAGATCTCCCGAGGCTTGGGCAGACTGTCCCACGTGAGCTCAGTGGCGTCAGCGAGTTCCTCTTCGATGATCTCGTTGCACAGA
>NZ_QPNC01000006.1 GCF_003386285.1 Nocardiopsis sp. FIRDI 009 | reverse complement strand
CCCTGCTTGTGTCGGTTAGTGAAGGTTATCCCCGTGTGTCCCGCTTGAGCCTGACACTGAGGGGAGCCCCGCGAACGCGGGGATGGACCGTGGACCGGGTCCGGCTCGTACCGGGCCGGGTCGTGAGCCCCGCGAACGCGGGGATGGACCGGCCCGGTTCCCCGCCCAGGGGCGGTTCCTGGGTGAGCCCCGCAGACGCGGGGATGAGCCAACTCACCGGCCCCTGCAGTGTGTGAGTTCTGAGGACGCGACAAGCGCACGCCTGACCGCTTCGGCGTCAGATGTTGTCAGACCTGCCGTCTACTGTTGCCCACGCGCTACGGGTCTGATGTGAAGGGGAACTTATGGCGTATCCGTTCGGTCCTTCGACGGCGCCCGAACACCTGGTCGACCTACGCCTGTGGGCCAAGGAGCGCGACCTCGGAGGCTATCGCCACCCGCTCGTGTGTCACGCTATGGATGCGGCCGCGATGGCGCTCGCACTGTGGGAGGAGTATCTGGCCCCCGGCCCGCGCGCCACGATCTCCAGTGCGTTAGGCGTCGATGCCGAACAGGCAGGTCGCCTCATCGCCTACTGGGCTGGCCTGCACGACATCGGGAAAGCCACTCCACAGTTCCAGCACCAGATCCCCATCGACCTCCCCGCCTACCCGACTCAGCGGGACCTCGCCGAACGCGTAGGCCACGCCACCGCCACCGCCCGCTGGCTGGAAACAGCGCTTCCGCAGGTCGGCTACCCCCTGACCGATGAGCCGGGCGCGAGTACTCTGCTCGTCGCGCAACTCCTCGGCGGACACCACGGCCTGTTCCCGGAGTTCTTCGATTCCCAAGGCAACAACCCTCTCCGCGATGCCGGTTTCGACGAGGACCGGTGGAACGATCAACGCTGGCAGATCCTGCACACGCTCACAGAACTTCTCGGCAAACCTCAGGCCCCTGAGACTCTCCCAGAGCCGATCGCCGGTGTTGTCTGCGGGCTGGTCATCCTCTCCGACTGGCTCGTCAGCCAGAAGCGACACGTTCTCGCCCAGAAACCCCACAAGCCCAAGGTGGGGGACAAGGTGAGCCTGCGGTCCTACTTCGAGCGTCAGAGGTCCATTACCCCGAAGCTGCTGGATGACTCCGGCCTGCGACCGCTGACCACCACGCCCGCGACCTTCCCGGAATCGTTTCCCGAGATCACCACGCCCAACGGCTTGCAGACCTCCGTCGCCGAGCACCTACCCCAGGTGTGCACCGGTGCGGGACTGCTGCTCATCACCGCGCCGACGGGGATGGGAAAGACGGAAGCGGCGTTCCACGCGGCGGACATCATGGGCTACGCGGCGGGGTGCCCGGGACGCTACATCGCGCTGCCCACGATGGCGACGGCGGACCAGATGTACGACAGGCTTCGCGGATACGCCGAACACAGAGCGGACGTCCCACGTCCCCTGACTCTGCTGCACTCCATGGCCTGGCTCAATGAGGACTACCACCCAGGGGTGCTCGAAACCGCGCAGTCAACCGTTCTGACCTCAGGGCCGGACGGTCAGGGGTTCAAGGTCACCGACTGGCTGTTCGGCCGCAAGCGGGGCCTCCTGGCGTCCTGGTCTGTGGGAACCATCGACCAGATCCTCATGGCTGTGCTCAGGCTCAGGCACAACGTGGTCCGGCTTCTCGGCCTCATCGGGAAAGTCGTCGTCGTTGACGAGGCACACGCGGTCGACCCTTACATGCAGGAGGGGCTTGAGCGGCTTCTCAGGTGGCTGGGGAAGCTGAACGTTCCCGTGATCCTCCTGTCGGCGACCCTGCACCGGACGGTCGCGGACGCCTATGCCACCGCTTACCTCGAGGGCGCGGGCAAACGTCGCCGCACCAGGCTCGGCCGCAGACGGAGGAAGTCCGCACCCTCCGCGCCCGCCGTGGACAGCATCGACTATCCGGGGTGGATCTACGCGGACACCGGCACGGGCACCATCACACGAAACCCCGAACCGATTCTTGGTGAGGAACGCGATCCGCTCCACCTCGACCTGGTCCCCGTCCCACAGGAGGGAAGCGGTTGGGAGCGCAGGGTGGACCGTGCCGGTGCTCTGAAGGACGAGCTCGCTGGCCTGCTCTCCTCTGGGAAAGGGTGTGCGGCGGTCATCTGTACCACGGTCGCCGAGGCCCAGGAGACGTATGACCTGCTCGACGGCGTATTGCACGAACGGTTCCCCGACCCGGCGGAACGTCCGGAGCTGCTTCTGCTGCACGCGAGGTTCCCAGGATGGCAGCGGGACGAGATCACGGAGAAGGTGGTCCGATTCTTCGGTAAGAAGGACGCGGGCAAGAACCGTCCGAAATCAGCGATCCTCGTTGCGACGCAGATCATTGAGCAGAGTCTCGATCTCGACTTTGATTCGATCGTCACCGATCTCGCGCCGATCTCGCTTCTACTGCAACGAGCTGGGCGGTGCTGGCGGCATGAGCGTCTGGGTGTGATCACCCGTCCGGCTTGGGCGCAGCGTCCGCGCGTGGCCGTTCTCGCCCCGGAGCAGCCGACCAAGTCGAGGATGCCTGAAGTGTGGACGTTCGTCTACGCCGCCTCTCTGCTGGTGCGGACGCAGAACCTCCTGCTTGAACGGGAAGGTAGGCCCGTCGAGGTTCCTGGAGACGTTCAGAAGCTTGTGGAGCGGGTGTACGAGGACCCCGGTCTCATCGATGACATGAAGCACGACATCGACCGCCTCGGCAAGGACATGGGCATGCGGACCCTGGCGAAGGACATGTTCGTGTCACCAGATGATCTGAGTGGGGGTCTGTACGAGCTCACGGCCGGGTCGTTCGGTGTGGACGAGGAAGCGGCGTCCACCCGGTTCGACGCCGACTCGGTTCGCGTCCTCTGCTGCTTCAAGGACGCGAGGGGCGAAACCTGGCTGGACCGAGAGTGTACGGTCCCACTCCCTGAGCGTGGGGCGGGACCGGAGGGGGCGTTCACCGAGGCCGACCTGGCGCAGGTGATCTGCAGGACCATCCCCGTGAGAGGCGGGCAGTGGGTGCCGCCGCAGAAAGCGCGTGAAGCGGACCTGCCGCAGGCGTGGCGGAAGGACTTCAGGCTCCGTGAGTTGATCATGATCCCGCAGTACGTGAAAGCCGACGGAACTGTCGAAGAGGGTGAGGTCGGTGATCGATCCTGGGCGCTGCATAAAGAAAAAGGACTTATGTGGAGTTAAATCCTATTTGTCTTATTTGCGGTGTCTTGGAAGTGCAGAGGGAGGCCCTGAGTGCTGGTACAGTGGCGCGCAATGCAGGAGATGTGTTGGCGCGCCAAGCGTCAGCCAGCTTTGGGAGGACGTGCATGAGCGAGTTCAGCATCACTCTGAGGGGGGACGAGCTGCGAGGCTCTCTCCGTGTCATTTTGATCGTCATCGCAGTGCTGGCAGTTGGCCAGGGAGCATGGCTCGACGGCCTGATCTCGGTCTGAGCCTGCTGGACCGCGACGGGCTGGGCGGCCCTGTTGGGGCCGCCGGCTTCCCCACTTCCGTGGGGACAATGAGTGTAGACCTGGCTCTGCCTGCGTCAGCCAGCGGTCCATCCCCGCGTGCGCGGGGCTCTGAGGGCTGAATCCAGGCGGACTCGTTCAACGTGAGCAAGGCGTGGATGAAGCCATTGATAGGACAACATAGCAGGTCACGGCTGTTGCCTTGACAATCGGGTGCGTAGGGACGGAGAACGAGAGGCCATGACGGCTTCCTATCGGCTCGACGAAGAGCCTTGGCTGCCCGTGCGGTGGCTGGACAGCGCTCCAGCCGACGACGGTGAACACCAACCCGAACGCGTGGGGCTGCGTGAACTCTTCCTGTCATCCCACAGCATCGCGGACGTGGAGCTCCCCTTACCTCCGGCCTCGGCGGGCCTGTGGCGCATTCTCGCCCTGATCACCGCGCGCGTCACCGAACTTGATGAGGCCGACAACTCGAGGGAGTGGGCCGAGCGAAGGCTGGAGGTGCTCCGAGCGGGGAGATTCGATGCCGACGAGATCGAAGCCTACTTCGACGACTACGCGGAACGCTTCGACCTTTTCGGAGCTGGCGGGCGGCCCTGGCTCCAAGACCCCCGCCTTGCTGAACAGTGCAAGTCCACCTCTGGTGTCAACAAACTGTGCTGGGGCCGCAGCGCGGGCAACAACCAAGTGTGGCTGGGAGGCCATGCCACCGACCTCGCCCCCGAACCCATCACGCCGGACATCGCGGTCCAGCATCTGATCGCCACGGTCTACTACGGGCCCTCGGGGCGCTGCACCGCGCGAGTCGTCGACGGAGTCAACAAGGCGGACACGTCGGCGGGGCCGTTGCGGTCATCGCTGTCGTTCCACCCTCTCGGGGAGAACCTCTTCACCAGCCTGGTCATGAACATCCCCTATCCCGGGAAGGGCGCACCCGACGAAGCGCCGTGGGAGAGGGACGAGCTCGACGACCCGACCGGCCTTCCCCCCGAGGCCACGGGGCTGGCCGGGGTCCTCACCAACCAGTACCGTCACGCGGTTCTCCTCCACCCCTCCGACGACGGCCGGAGCGTCATCGACGCCACCATCACCTGGGGGTTCCGTATCACCAAGGAGTTCCGTGAGGCGTGGTCACCGCCGACCGACCCCTTCCAGATCTATCTGACCTCCAAAGAGGGCAGGCGCTACGGGAAGCCAGCGGACGCCGCGCGCGCCGTGTGGCGTGATCTGGACGCCCTCCTGCGGGACGACGAGAGTTCAGGTCGGAGCCGTCCCACGCTGTTCAACACCTGGAATTCGTACGAAGGCGTCTCCCGGGAACTGCAGCGCACGCTGAGGGTTCGGGCCTTCGGCTTCGACCAGGACGGCCAGACCCGCGACCGGCAGTGGTTCTCCGCCGTGACCCCCGCCGTTCTGCGGTGGCTCAAGAACAGCGCCGCCGACTCCGAGGAGGCGGACCGAGCTCGGCGCAGGATCCGACTGTCCGTCTCCTCCGCCGAAGGGGCTGGGCGGCGGCTGGAGAGCGCGCTCAAAGCCGCCTGGAAGGAGAGCAACAGCCCGAGCGGCGGGGACTCCCGCAAGGCGGATACGGGAACCGGGCCCTGGCTGCGTCCGGGGATGTCCCTGTACTGGTCGGAGGCGGGGCGAATCTTCTGGCGGATCGCGTTCGACGGTGCGGCCGAATCACCCGGCAACGACTTCGTCCTCGCGGCCGCCCGAGCCTTCGAAAAAGTCACGGACGCCTACGCCTCCAGACCGAGGACGGCGAGCGTCATCGAACACCACCGTGGCCGACTCTTCAGACAATGGACCCAACAGCGGGAAGACGCTGAATCATGAGTACACGAGAGCGTGGGGAGATCAGCTTCCTCGCCGACCGGATGGTGACACTTTTGCAGGAGCGGATCGTCACCTCCCCCGGTGACCGATCGGTGCTCCGGAGGATGGTGGGCCATCCGCCCACCCACCCGACCGCCCGGCCGGCGCACGGTGTGGTCTACAGCTGCCTTCGAGGCCCACACGGCGAACCGCTCGATCTTCCCGAGGGTCTGGCGGAGGAATGGGCCTTCTACGGGGTGGCCGCCCTCCTGGCCGCGCAACCGCGCACAGCGAGGGACGAAGGCACGGCTGACGAACACGCGGCCGCCGACTCGGAAGAATCCGAAGGGCAGAGCGAACCGAGTGCCGACGGCGCCACGAACGAGGACTCCGGCCCCGACGACGGTCAGACGCCACGGGAGAAGAACGGCCGACTCAACCTCGGGGCCTCGCTTGCGCGGGGGGTCAGGACAGGCGATCTCAAGGCCGACACGACCGAGAGCAGGCTCCACCGGCTCTGCCGCCTGGACCTCGCAGGCATTCACAAGCGCCTGCCAGCACTGGTACGCCAAGCCCGGACCCGCCAGGTCCCCGTCGACTGGGTGGTGCTGATCGAAGACCTGGCGCGATGGGGCGGTGAGCGGGACATGGTCGCCAAGGAATGGCTGCAGTCCTACCACCGCACGCGCAACCGGGATCTCCACGAGGAAGAGAAGCAGAAGCGACAAGAAGGCGGCGACACCGCCTCCGGCGACGACGAGGAGCAGTGACCCCCATGAAGGCCGCCTACATCGACGTACACGCCCTCCAGACCCTGCCGTACTCAAACACGAACCGAGACGACCTGGGATCTCCCAAAACGGTGGTTTTCGGGGGATATGAGCGCACACGGATCTCCAGTCAGAGTTGGAAGCGCGTCATCCGCCACGAGGTGGAGAAGAGTCTGGGCGACCCCGCGGTACGGACCAGGCGCCTGGTCGGAGCTGTGGCAGAAGAGCTGCGCGGGCGCGGATGGGATGACGGCCCCGCGGAGGAGGCCGGGCGCCAGATCATCGTCTCGGCCGGGATGAAGCTCGAGCCGCGGAAGAAGGGACAGGAGGACAAGGCGCAGGACACGTCCGTGCTCTTCTACCTCCCCCAGGCCGCGATCAGCGAACTCGCCGACGTGGCGTCCGGGTACGCGGAGGCCATCGGAGAGGAGTTGACCAAGAAGAAGCCCTCGAAACAGGGCGTCCTTCCCGCAGACGAGGTCACTCAGATCCTCAAGTCACGCAGCGGCACCATCAACCTCTTCGGGCGCATGCTCGCCGAACTACCGGGCGGGCAGGTCGACGGGGCCGTCCAGTTCGCGCACGCGTTCACCGTGCACGGCACGGCCGTGGAGACGGACTTCTTCACCGCGGTCGACGATATCCCCCGGGAAGACGACCACGGCAGCGGCCACATGAACGTCGGGGAGTTCAGCTCGGGCACGTTCTACCGCTACGCCAACATCAATCTGGCGCAGCTGCTCGACAACCTGGGCGGCGACGAGGAGACCGCACGAGAACTGGTCGCCCAGTTCCTCAGGGGATTCATCGCCACCGTCCCCACCGGCAAACAGAACGCCACGGGCGCCCAGACGGTGCCCGACCTGGTCCACGTCAGCGTGCGCGCCGACAGGCCCGTGTCCTACGCCGCGGCCTTCGAAGAGCCGATCCAGTCCACTGCGGGCTTCACCGCGCGAGCGCAGACGAGGATGGACAGCTACGCCGAACAGCTCAACCGGGTCTGGTGGGACGACACCTCCACCGCCTTCCACGCAGGCATCAACCTGGACAAGGAGCTGCCCAACCTCGGGAGCCGAGTCGAGTCGTACCCCGCTCTCATCAGCTCCGTTCTGGAGCACGCCGGTGGCACGGCCGGGGACGCGAACACGTGAGCGGCCTGCTGATTCGGCTCACCGGCCCGATGCAGAGCTGGGGGGAACACAGCAGTTTCGGTGACCGCGACACCATCGACCACCCCACGCGCTCGGCTCTGATCGGGATGTTCGCGGCGGCTGAAGGACGTGATCGTTCCCAGCTGCTTGAGCGCTACGAGCCGTTGACGTTCACCATCCGCATCGACCGGCCCGGCGTGAGGATGGTCGACTTCCACACCATCGGAGGCGCGGTGCCAGCTCGGCGGAGCGTTCCGACCGCGGAGGGCAAACGGCGTTCCGAAGGCCAGGGAACGATCGTCACACGCCGCTCCTACCTGTCTGACGCGGTGTTCACCGTCGCTGTCGAAGGCCCTTCACGGCTCACCGAGGAGGTGGCCACGGCTTTGGAGTCACCGCGTTGGGCACCGTATCTCGGCAGGCGGGGCTATGTCCCGGATGAACCGCTGTTGCTCCGCGCCCAGGTGGAGGATCCGGTACGGAAACTGCGAGAGGAAGTGCCTCTCGCTCCGCGCACGGGCGGACGGATCGAGTGGGGTGAGGACCGCAGACCCCTCAGCGTGCGGATCCCGTTCGTGGAGGAAACGGCGTCAGCGGATCAGGAAGGCGACCGGAGTGTGGCGGTTCTCAACGACGTGCCGGTCAGTTTCGCCGGGCAGGCGCGTGTCTACCGCTTCCGATCAGTGAGCACGGGCCTCGAACGGCTTCCCGGAGCGCTACTCACCCGAGGCCCGGACGAGTACCGCAGGCGCATCCTCAAATACGTGGGGGAAGGGCGATGCCAGTCCAACTGACCAAGATCGAACTCGATGACCGGGTGAGGGACGTCCGACGCTCCACCGCGGGCGACCAACACCGGATCCTGATGAAGTTGGTCGAGGAGAGCCTGGGTGGGAGCAGGATCGACTCCCCGAGACAGAAGGCCGGGCTGCTCTTTCGCGTCGAGGAGACCAGGGCAGGCCGTCACATGCTCGTGCAGAGCCGTTGCGAGCTGAGCGGGGAACGCCTGCCGTCAGGATTCGACATCACGGGGGTCAGGGATCTGTCACCGCTGCTCGACCGGTTGAGCAAGGGGGACGTCGTCAGGTACCGCATCGTGGGCAGCCCCATGAAGCGACTGGGAAAGAGCGACAGGCCCCGCGAGCTGAGGAAGCGGAACGGCGAACGGCTGAGTTCGGACGCTCACGAACTTCCGCTGGTCGGCGCGGCGGCTGACGCCTGGTGGGAGAAGAAGGCCGACCAGAGTGGTCTGGAGCTGATCAGCGCGACCGCGACGCGTCTCAACGAGCGAATCGACTACCGGGGCAAGCGCGCGGTTCGGATGCCGGCGGTCCGTTTCGATGGGCTGGCCCGAGTCGGTGACGCCGAACCGCTCAGAGAAGCGGTGGTGAATGGCGTGGGGCGGGGCAAGGTCTTCGGCTGCGGCATGCTGAGTCTCGCCTACGTGCGAGTCGGTGGCGCGGGGGCAGAGGCGTCATGACCACGTGGAGAGGCAACGCGAAGAAGGAGCTGCTGCGTCCGACCCTGGCGATGTTGCCGAGAGTCTCGGACGGGTTGTCGTTCTTGTACGCCGACGTCGTGCGAATCGTCCAGACCGACTCGGGAGTGTGCGCGGAGACGGAGACCGACTCCGGTGTGGTGCACAGGGTCCCCATCCCGACGGCGGCGCTGGCATGCCTCCTCCTGGGGCCTGGAACGTCCATCACGTCGTCGGCCATGGCGACCCTCTTCCGACACGGCACGACGGTCGTCAGTACGGGTTCCGGAGGCATCCTCCACTACGGCGGCTGGACGTCCCCCGACCGGACGGCCAAGTGGATGGATCTCCAGGCCCGTGCCTACGCCGACGACGAGCAGCGGCTGGACGTGGCGCATGCCATGTTCGAGCTCCGTTTCGGCGAGGAGGTGCCTGAGGGAACCTCGATCGAGACCCTCCGTGCCCTGGAGGGCAGGCGCATGCGCAACCTGTACCAGGGCCTGGCCAGCAAGTACCGGCTCAAACCGTTCAAGCGGAACTACAACCCGGAGTCCTGGGGCGACCAGGACCCGGTGAACAAGGCCCTCTCCTCCGCGAACGCCGCCCTGTACGGCGTGGTGCACTCGGTGGTGATGCACCTGGGGTGTCATCCGGGGCTCGGGTTCGTGCACAGCGGTAAGCAGAACTCGTTCGTCTACGACATCGCTGACCTGTACAAAGCCGAGACGACGATCCCCTTGGCGTTCTCTCTGCATGACGCGGAGAACCCCGAATCGGCTGCCAGGAGGAGACTGCGCAGCGAGCTCAAGCTGTACCGGATGATCCCTCGGATCGTCCGTGACATCCAACTGCTGCTCGATCCTGACGCGGCCGGAGTCGAGGCGGAGGCCCCGAAACGCTGGCGCGTCGTCGACCTGTGGGACCCACAGCGTGGGGCGGTAGCTGGGGGAGTCAACTACGGAGACCAGGCAGGGAGCCCCCTGGAGTCTCCGTTCGACGATCTGGGAGAGGAGCCCGGCTGATGGCGGGAATGGTCGTGATCTCGACGACGGCGGTTCCGCCACATGTCCGTGGCGCACTGACCCGCTGGATGGTCGAGCCACAGGCAGGGCTGTATGTCGGCACGATGGCGGCTCGCGTCCGGGACCGGCTCTGGGAGCTGGTGAGCGAGTCCGTTGAGGAGGGGTCTGCTGTTTGCGCGCACCCAACCGACAATGAGCAAAGGTTCATCGTGAAGACGGCCGGGGAGAGTCGCAGGGAGGTCGTCGACTTCGATGGGCTCCAGCTCATTCGGTTCATCGGAGTCACAGACGAGGAGGACGACGCGTCGACGGCGAGTCCTCCCCCTGAGGAAATATAACGCGAAGATAACGTCCTGTGTTGTTGCAGGTCATTTGCTGTGAGCCCCGCAGACGCGGGGATGGACCGACGCCCGGTGCCGAATCGGCGGGACCGCAGGTGTGAGCCCCGCAGACGCGGGGATGGACCGCCCCCACCGGAGGGTCCGCCCCCTACTGCCGAGTGAGCCCCGCAGACGCGGGGATGGACCGCGGGACGGGCAGACCCGGCGGTGGATGGTGCCGTGAGCCCCGCAGACGCGGGGATGGACCGCCTACGAGCGGGCCCGTATCCGCGCCGACTTCGTGAGCCCCGCAGACGCGGGGATGGACCGCCTACGAGCGGGCCCGTATCCGCGCCGACTTCGTGAGCCCCGCAGACGCGGGGATGGACCGCCGTCCAGTTCGTCATCGGAGGTGGTGGTGACGTGAGCCCCGCAGACGCGGGGATGGACCGAACCCCCCGTGTCCGGCCTCAGCGACGACCTGGTGAGCCCCGCAGACGCGGGGATGGACCGGGCGACACGTACACCGTTCCCAGCGCCCTTGAGTGAGCCCCGCAGACGCGGGGATGGACCGGCCGTCGACCAGGCCCCCACGGACCCGGAGGGGTGAGCCCCGCAGACGCGGGGATGGACCGCCAACGCACTCCAGATCGCGACCGGCGACCCGGTGAGCCCCGCAGACGCGGGGATGGACCGGACATGGGCACCACCGCCGAAGACGAGCAGCCGTGAGCCCCGCAGACGCGGGGATGGACCGACGACTTTCGGGCCAGGAGAGCGACCTCCTGGGTGAGCCCCGCAGACGCGGGGATGGACCGGTTTTCGCGATGGCTGTAGTAGCCACTGACGGGTGAGCCCCGCAGACGCGGGGATGGACCGATGTCGTACGTGGCGTTGTGGCAGATGACCTGGTGAGCCCCGCAGACACGGGGATGGACCGGCCGACACCATCCGAGCAGCGCGCACTGGCACGTGAGCCCCGCAGACGCCGGGATGGACCGAAGGGCGGCCGTCCCTCCAAGGGCGACCGACAGTGAGCCCGGCGGACGCGGGGGTGGACCTCAGGTGTACCGACAGGCGTGTCCCCGCCGATCGGCGAGCCGGAGCCCCTGCTGGCCCCCGCCGAGGTCGTGGTCATGTTCCACGTGGCACCCATGACGGTCACGCGGTGGGCCAGGTCGGGAAAGCTGCGTTCGTTTCGCACCCTGGGCGGCCACCGCCGCTACTGCGAGGCCGAGGTGCGCTCCTTCCTGAACGGAACCCCACGGGTCTGGCGACTGACGGAGGTTGAAGCCTCGGGTCGTGGAACGACTGCATGGTCGGCTTCGCTGATCCCTGCCGCCGGGATCGACGCCGTATCCGATGATCCCGTGTGCCTGGAGTCCTGCTCCGGGCGCACGGGGGCTACGTGTTCGGGAGTGATTCGGTGGTGTCGCCTGTCGACCACGGGCCAGGAACGCGGCAGGCCCTCGTTCTGGCGCCAGAGCGCCTGGACACGACGAAAACGGGCTCCCGCGGGAGCCCGTTCCGAAGGTGTTGCTGGTGGGCGATACAGGATTCGAACCTGTGACCTCTACCGTGTCAAGGTAGCGCTCTAACCAACTGAGCTAACCGCCCGTGTGAAGCATGGGAGGTGGAGACGGGATTTGAACCCGTGTAGACGGCTTTGCAGGCCGCTGCCTCGCCTCTCGGCCACTCCACCGAGACACGCGGAGCACGAGGCCCCGCGTCTCCTCCGAGCGGACGACGGGATTCGAACCCGCGACCCTCACCTTGGCAAGGTGATGCTCTACCAACTGAGCCACGTCCGCTTGCCGCTCGGCCCGGGCCCCGTTTCCGCGGCCCCCGCCGTGCTGCTGGTAAGAACTCTAGCGGAAAGTCGGCAGACGGCAAATCGGTCCAGCGCGCGACCGGTGCGCGGCCCCTCGTCGGCGCCCGCGCCGCCCGCGTGAGCGGCGGTTAACGTCCGCGTCACACCGAGGGGTGAACAATGGGAAGCACCTGCGCGAACGACGGGGGAGGCGGCATGGACGGGACCGGGGGCGTCCCCACGGACGGAGACCCGGGACACGGCGCACAGCGGTCGTGGCGGGAGGCCCGGGAGACGGCGCGCCGCCTCGGCCTCGAACTCGCCCTCGCCCCGCGCGAGGTCCCGCTGGAGGAGGCCCTGGGCGCCGTCCTCGGCGACGACGTGCGCGCCCTGGTCGGCCTGCCCGCCTACGACGCCTCGGCCATGGACGGCTACGCGGTGGCGGGGGAGGGGCCCTGGCGGCTGGTCGGCACCCGGTTGGCTGGGGCGCCGGCGTCGCGCGACGGGCTGCGCCCCGGTGAGGCCGTCGAGATCGCCACCGGCGCCCACGTGCCCAAGGGCACCGAGGCGGTCCTGCCCTACGAACGGGCGACGCTCGCGCCGGGCCGGGTCGGGGGCGATGTCACGCCGGGGCGACACGTGCGCTGGTCGGGTGAGGAGATCGCGCCGGGTGAGACCGTTCTCACACGGGGTGCCGTGGTCACTCCGGCCGCGCTCGGCCTGGCCGCCAGCCTCGGCCACGAGACCCTGCCCGTCCGCCAGCCCCGGGTGGCCGTGATCGTCACCGGCGACGAGGTCACCGACTCCGGACTGCCGGGGGAGGGCACCGTGCGCGACGCCATCGGCCCCGTTCTGCCGGGGGTCGCCCGGTGGGCGGGGGCGCGGGTCGTACGGGTGCGCCGCCTGGGCGACGACCGGCGGGCGCTGCGCGCGGCCGTCACCGGGACGGGCGCCGACGTGGTCGCCGTGTGCGGCTCGTCGTCGAAGGGGCCCGCCGACCACGTCCGAGCGGTCCTGGCCGACCTCGGCGCCGAGGTCGTCGTGGACGGCGTCGCCTGCCGACCAGGCCACCCCCAGGTGCTCGCGCACGCCGGCGGCACCGCGTTCGTGGGCCTGCCGGGCAACCCCGGTGCCGCCCTCGTCGCGGCGCTCACCCTCCTGGTCCCCCTGGTCAGCGCCCTGGCGGAGCGGCCGGACCCGAGCCGGGACGCCGCCCGGGTGCCCCTGGAGGGTGACGTGTGTCCGCACCACCGCGACACCCGTCTCGTCCCCGTGCGCGTGTGTGACGGATGCGCCCTCCCGGTGGGCCACGACCGGCCGGGCAGCCTGCGCGGGGCCGCGATCGCCGACGCCTACGCCGTGGTGCCGCCGGGTTGGTGCGGTTCCGACGTGGAACTCCTCCGCCTGCCCTGACCGGTCACGGGGCACCACCGGCCCCGGACAGGCGTCGGCCCCGGGGAACCCTCCCCGGGGCCGACGCCTGTCCGGCTAGGGCCTGTTTCTGGAACGGTCACCCGAAGGGGTGTCGTTCGGGTGCCGCCAGGGTGCTGCAAGACGAGGCGAGCCGCGAGCGAGGAACGAGCGTCAGGCGTGGCCGAGGATGAAGCATCCCTGGCCGTTGGGGCGCCCGAACACGGTCCGAAGCGAAGCGGAGGACCCAAGGAACACGGCCTATCCGCGCGACCGCTCCTGCTCGCGTGGCTCCGCGGCCGACGCGTCGGTCCCGTCCCGCTGGCCCGTCATGGCCGGGCCGGTCTCCCGGCGCAGGAGCACCCACGCCTGGACGGCCGCGGCCAGCACGATCAACGCGGCGATGACGCTCGTCACGTGCATCCCGCCCGTGAACGCGGTCCGCGCCGCGTCCAACAGGTCGGCGCCGGCGGTCCCACCCAGGCCGGCCGCGGCGTTGGCGGCCCCGCCCAGGGTCTGCCCCGCCTGCTCCATGCTGGGCGCGGGAACACCCTCGACCCTGGTCAGACCGGACTGGTAGAACCCGGTCAGCACGCTGCCCAGCACCGCGACGCCGAGCGCGCCGCCCAGCTCGTAGGCGGTCTCGGAGATCGCCGAGGCCGCGCCGGCGCGCTGTGGCGGGGCGGCCGACATGATCGCCCCGTTGGTCAGGGTCTCGGCGAAACCGGCGCCGGTGGCGATCAGGCCGAAGCCCAGGGCCACGACCGCCACGCCGGTGGCGGTGTCGTGCTCGGAGGTGAGCACGAGTACCGCGAACCCGGCCGCGGTCACCACGAGGGCCGAACCGATCACCGTCGCCAGGCTGAGCCGACGGGCGGCCCGCACGGCGACGAAGCTCGCCAGCACCGACAGCACCAGGCCCGGCAGCAGCACGTACCCCGCGCGCATCGGCGACACCCCCAGCACCAACTGGAGGTACTGCGTGAGGAAGAACAACGACGCGACCAGCGAGAACACGATCATCAGGTTCGTGACGACCGCCACGCTGAACACCCGCGACCGGAACAGGTCCACGTCGATGAGCGGGTCCTTCAGGACCAGCTGTCGCCGGACGAACACGGCGCCGAGGACCAGGCCGAACACCAGGGACACGGCCGGAACCACCGTGATCCCCTCCGTGGCGAGCTTCTTGATCCCGTACACGGCGGGCAGCATCGTCGCCATCGACAGCGCGACGCTGGGCAGGTCCATCCGGCCCGGGCGCGGGTCGCGCGACCCGCGGACCAGGATCGGCACGAACACCAGGATCAGCGCCATCACCGGCAGGTTGATGAGGAAGACCGAACCCCAGAAGAAGTGCTCCAGCAGCCATCCGCCCAGGATCGGGCCGAGCGCGGCTCCGGCGGAGAACCCCGACGCCCAGATGGCGATGGCCAGCAGGCGCTGGCGCGCGTCGAGGAAGGTGTTGCGCAGCAGGGACAGGGTCGAGGGCATCAGTGACGCGCCCGCCACGCCCAGCAGGGCGCGGGCCACGACGAGCACCTCGGGTGTGGGCGCGAACGCGGCCAGCAGGGACGCGCCGCCGAAGGCCGCGGAGCCGACCAGCAGGAGTCGGCGGCGGCCGACGCGGTCCCCCAGGGACCCCATGGTGATCAGCAGTCCGGCCAGGATGAAGCCGTAGATGTCGATGATCCACAGCAGCTGGCCCGCGCTGGGCCGCAGTTCCTCGCTCAGTTGGGGGACCGCGAACCCGAGCACGGTCATGTCGACGGAGATCAGGACGACGGGCAGGACCAGAACGGCGAGCGCGGCCCACTCACGCGGCCCCGCGAGCGCGGGGGCGGCCCCTCGGGGGCCGAGCGTGGGGATCAGGCCGCGGCGGGCCTTGCCGAAACTCATCTTTCCTCGTTACGACTCGTTGGTGGCGCGCCGCACGGATCGGGGGCGCGGTGCCGCCGGACGGGACCAGGGGTTCCGGGCCGACGGGGGAGGGTGATCGACCGGAGGCACACTCCGGGATTCTTAAACCGTCCAGACGGTACAGTACCGTCCAGCCGGTACAGTGTCAATCGTGAACACATCGAACACCCGTGACCGCATCCTCGACGCGCTCCAGGACATCCTCATCAACGAGGGCTACACCGCGGTGACCCTGGAGGCGGTCGCGCGCGCGGCCTCGGTCTCCAAGGGCGGCCTGCTCTACCACTTCCCCTCCAAGTCCGCTCTGCTCACGGGGTTGATCGACCGCCTGAGCGTGCTCGCCGAGGAGGAGTTCCGCGAGGCCCGGGAGGGCGGCGAGGGCGTGGTCCGCGTGTTCCTGCGCACCTCGCTTCCGCAGAGCCCGGAGGAGCGCGAGCTCTACTGGTCCGTCATCGCCGCCCTGCGCGGCCAGGAGGACCTGTCCGAGGAGGCCGTCCGCCTGGTCCAGAACCTCTTCACGCGGTGGGGGGAACTCCTGCACGAGGAGCTCGCCGACCCGGTGCTGGCCGAGATCATCCTGCGCGCGGGCGACGGGCTGTACATGGCCGCGATCGCCGGCCTGCCCCAGCCCGACCCGGCGCTGCGCCAGCAGATGTTCGACCGCCTGGTCGAGGCCTCCGACAAGGTGCGTCGCCCCCGCTGAACCGGCGCGGAGCCGGGTGTCCGGCGCCCCGGTCCGGGAAGGATCACCGACACGGGTCCGCCGCCCGCGGAGGTGTCGGGAGTGTGTGGGGGAGGTAACGGTGTGGTGCTGTTCACACGACTCCGATCGTGGTTTACTAGCCAGTAACTTCGTAGCCGCAACCGGGCCCCGCGCTCGTCGGGTGCCCGCCCACCTGGCGAGGTGAAGTGTGCACTACCTCAGTGAGTGGGGTGCGCCAGGTCGACCCGGGCGCCGTGCTTCGCGAGACTGGTCCCACCTCGCCGGAGCGTCCACGGGGTGAGAACACGCAGACGGGAAGGCGGGGAGCCGATGCACAGGCTCACCAACCAGGTACGGCCGTACGCCTGGGGCGCGCGAACCGCGATTCCTCGGCTCCTGGGCACCGAGCCCGACGGCACACCCCAGGCCGAGCTGTGGTTGGGCGCCCACCACGGCGCACCCAGTACCGCGCACTGTGACGAAGGCCCCAGACCCCTGCCCCGCCTCATCGCCGACGACCCCCACCGCGTCCTCGGCCGCCGGGCCGCCGAACGCTTCGGACCCCGCCTCCCCTTCCTGCTGAAGTTCCTGGCCGCCGAGGCGCCCCTGTCCCTCCAGGTGCACCCGGACGCCGAACGCGCGCGATCGGGCCACGACGCCGAGGAGCGCGCGGGCATCCCCCTCGACGCGCCGCACCGCAACTACCGCGATCCCCACCACAAACCCGAGCTCCTCCTGGCCCTGGAGCCCTTCGAGGCGCTGTGCGGCTTCCGCGAACCCGCCGCCGCCCGCGCCGACCTGGAGGGGCTGGACTGCGCGCTGGCCCGACTGCTGCGCGACGACCTCGCCGCCCCCGACGCCGGCGACGCCCTGCGCTCGGCCCTCACCCGCCTGCTCACGCTGCCCGCGGCGGACCGGGGGAGGCTGATCGGCGAGTTCGTCGCCGAATGGTCGGCCCGCGGGGGGCGCGGCGCGCACGCGGGGATCCTCACCGACCTGGCGGACCGCTACCCGGGCGACCCCGGCGCCGTGGCCGCCCTGCTGCTCAACCGCGTCACCCTCTGGCCCGGACAGGCGCTCTTCCTGCCCGCCGGGAACATGCACGCCTACCTGCGGGGCACGGCCGTGGAGGTCATGGCCAGCTCCGACAACGTGCTGCGGGCCGGGCTCACCTGCAAGCACGTCGACGCCCCCGAGCTGTTGGACGTGGTGGACTTCTCGGTTCTGCCGATCCCCTACTCCCGCCCCCGCCTCCTGGACGGACGCCGCGAGTTCCGTCCGGCCGCGCCCGAGTTCGCCCTCCACGAGATCGGCCCCGGCCGGGTGGCCGCCCACCTGCCCGGCGAGGGGCCGACCGTGGTGCTGGCGCTGCACGGCGAGGTCGAGCTGGTGGCCGAGGTCGGCCGCGGGATCACCCTCCAGCGCGGCGAATCGGTGTTCGTGCGGGCCGACAACGGGCCGATCAAGGTGGAGGGGCACGGCCACGTCGTCGCGGCCACCGTGGGCGACCAGGGCCGTTGACGCTCGGTTCGTCCGCCGCGGAGCACCTCGTACCCGCCGATACCCTGGGCCCCTACGTTCACTCTGACAACATGAGGGGTACCACCATGGCGCTTGAGCGTCCGGAGATCGACATGCCCGACGGCCCGCCGCCCGCGGAGCTGGAGATCACCGACATCACGATCGGTGAGGGCGAGCAGGCCGGGCACGGCAGCAACGTCGACGTCCACTACGTCGGCGTCGCCCACTCCACCGGCGAGGAGTTCGACGCCAGCTGGAACCGCGGCCAGACGCTGGGCTTCAGGCTCGGCTCCGGCCGGGTCATCCCCGGCTGGGAGCAGGGGGTGCTGGGCATGCGCGTGGGCGGCCGCCGCAAGCTGGTCATCCCGCCGCACCTGGCCTACGGCTCCAGCGGCGTGGGCCCCATCAAGCCGAACGAGACGCTGATCTTCGTCGTCGACCTGGTCGGCGTCAAGTAGGGGGCCGACCTCGGGGCGCCGTGCTCGCAGGGCGCCCGGACACGGCGACGGGGCCCGGGGCGCGCGGAAGGCGCGCCCCGGGCCCCGTCTTCGTTCCCGCGTCCTACCCGAGGGTTGCGCCCACCGTCACGTGGCCCTTGAGCAGGTCGCGGGCGATGGTGCGGCGCTGGATCTCGTCGGTTCCCTCGAAGATGCGCAGCAGCCGCAGGTCCCGGTACCAGCGTTCGATCGGCAGTTCGCGCGTGTAGCCCATCCCGCCGTGGATCTGCATGACGCGGTCGACGATCTCGTTGGCCTTGACCCCGCCGAAGAGCTTGGCGATGGACTGGGCGTGCCGGGAGTCGCGGCCCACCGAGACCTGCCAGGCGGCGTGCAGGACCAGCAGGCGCAGCGCCTCGATCTCCGTCTGGGAGTCGGCGATCATCCACTGGATCGCCTGTCTGTCGGCGATCGGCGCGCCGAAGGTCTCCCGGGTCTTGGCGTACTCGATCGCCATACCGAGCAGTCGTTCGCAGCCGCCCAGGGCACGGGCGGGCAGCAGGTAGCGGCCCTTGCCGATCCACTGCATGGCCAGCGCGAAGCCCTGGCCCTCCTCGCCGAGGATGTTCTCGTGCGGCACGCGCACGTCCTGGAGGATCAGGGCGGCGGGGCGGCGCTCGCCCATGGTGTCGATGGGCTCGGAGGTCCACCCCATCTCGCGGTCGACGAGGAAGCAGGTCACCCCGCCGTTGGCCCCCAACGTAGGGTCGGTGACGGCGAAGACCATCGCGAAGTCGGCCTCGTTGCCGCCGGTGATGAAGGTCTTCTCGCCGTTGAGCACCCAGGTGTCGCCGTCGCGGACGGCCCGGGTGCGGATCGCCTTGGCGTCCGAACCGGCTCCGGGTTCGGTGATGGCGAAGCAGGACCTGCGCTCGCCCTCGATCGTGGGCAGCAGATAGCGCTTCTTCTGCTCGTCGTTGGCGTGGTAGAGGATGTTGTCGGCCTCGCCGCCGAACCGGAACGAGACGAACGACCGGCCCAGCTCGATCTCGATGATCGCGGCCGTGATCGGGTCGAGGCCCATCCCGCCGTACTCCACCGGGGTCTCCACACCCCAGAAGTCGGACTTGCGGGCGAGCGCGCGCAGCCCGTCGCGCTCCTCGGCGGTGAGGCCCGGCGTGTGGCCCGCGCGTTCGCGCCGCAGCACCTCGTTCTCCAGGGGGATGAGTTCGCGCTCCACGAAGGTCCGCACCCAGTCGCGGACGGCGCGCTGTTCTTCACTCAGCGAGAAGTCGATCACGGCCTGCTCCCAATAACCTAACGGCGTTCGGTTATGTGAGCGTACGGCCTCCCCCGCCCGGTGTGCAAGGGGTCGGGCGGTCCCGGTCGCCGTCCGGACGTGCGATGATCGGGCCGAGGTGGCCGGACGGTCCGCCGCGAGAACCGAGAAGGGGAGCAGTCCGTGGCCCGACCCAAGACGCCGATCCTGAGCAGGCAGGCCATCCGAGCCGCCGCCCTGGAGCTGATCGACAGGGAGGGGCTGGACGGTCTGTCCATGCGCAAACTCGCCCAGGAGCTCGACGTGCAGGCGGCGTCCCTGTACAGCCACTACCGCACCAAGGAGGAGCTGCTCGGCGAGGTGGCCGACGAGGTGACCTCGCGGGTCGACGTCTCCGGCTTCGAGAAGGAGGACTGGCGCGCGGCCGTCGCGGCGTGGGCCCGTTCCTACCGGGCCGCGCTGGCCGCGCATCCCAACCTGGTGCCGGTGATCGCCGCCGGTCCCGGGCGCCGTGAGGACGCGCTGCGCCGGGCGGACGCGGTCCACGGCGGTCTCGTGCGCGCGGGGTGGCCGCCGAGGTACGCCACGATGATCGGCGCCTCGACCAAGTACCTCGTGGTGGGCGCGGCCACGCAGTCCTTCGCGCGCGGCTTCGACGACGACGTGCGCGTCTACCGCGACCGCTACCCCAACCTGTCGCAGGCGCACCGGCTGCCGGACCACGCGGCCGAGATCGACGAGGCGAGCTTCGAGCTGGCGCTGTCGGCCTTCCTCGACGGCCTCACCCCCCTCTACGAACGGGTGTGCTCGCAGTCCTAGCGGGCGGCCGCCGCCAGGGCCCGGGCCACCCGCTCAGCGTCCTCACCCCGGGGCAGGGGTAGACCCGAGGCCAGTCGGGCCATGATCATCCCCGACAACAGGTCGGCGACCACCAGGGCGTTCCTCGTGTCGGGCAGTTCGCCGCGCGCCACGGCCCGGCCCAGCACCTCGGTCACCAGTTCCAGGCGCCGGCCGAGGGTCGTGCGCAGTATCACCTCGCCCTCCTGGTTCCGGAAGGTCGCGGCGAGGGCGTGCCGGGCAAGCGCCTCGGTCCCGGGCTGTGAGAACACCCGGAACACCGTCGTCGCGACCGCGACCATGTCGCTGTCCAGCGAACCCGTGTCGGGGACCTCGACGCGGTCGATCGTGACGCTCTCCGCCGCGGCCAGCACGAGTTCCTGCTTGGTGGCGTAGCGCCGGAAGACGCTCGTGCGGCCGACCCCGGCGCGTGCGGCCACCTCGTCGAAGGTCAGGTCGAATCCGCGTTCGACCAGCAGTTCCGCCGCGGCGTCGAGGATCGCCGCGTCCACGGCCGGGTCGGGGCGGCGACCGCCGCGACTTCCACTCATGGGTTCCCACCTCCGGGGGTTGACTCTGATTCAGGTACTCGTAGTATCGGTACTTAAGATACCGGAACTCACAGTACCGGATATTGTCCGTCCGGTGCCGCACCCTCCGAAGGAGCACGTCATGAGCGTCATCGTCGTCGGAGCCGGCCCCACCGGGCTCATGCTCGCCGGAGACCTGGCCGAGGCCGGGACGGACGTGAGGATCCTGGAGCGCCGCTCCCATGAGTCCAACCTGACCCGGGCCTTCGCCGTCCACGCCCGCTCCCTGGAACTGCTGGAGGCGCGCGGCATCGCCGACGAACTCGTCGAACAGGGCTTCACCGTTCCCGAACTGCGCGCCAGCTTCGGCACGCGCGGCTTCTCCGTCGACCTCGGCCGCCTCGACAGCCGCCACCCCTACGTCCTCATGGTCCAACAGGCCCGGACGGAGACCCTGCTGCGCCGCAGGGCCGAGCGGCTGGGCGTCCCCATCGTCCGGGGCGCCGAGGTCACCGGCCTCACCCAGGACGGGGACGGGGTCGTCCTCACCGTCCGCACCGCCGAGGGCGAACACACCGAGCGCGCCGACCACGCCGTGGGCGCAGACGGAGCCCACAGCGCGGTCCGCGGCCTCCTCGGGGTCCCCTTCGTCGGCCGCAGCTATCAGACGCACATCATGATCGCCGACGTCCGCCTGGAGAACGACCTCCCCAACGCGATCAACCCCTTCGTCGCCGCTGACGGCTTCGCGCTCCTGCCCCCCTTCGGCGACGGCTGGTTCCGCGCCGTGGTGTGGGACCGCACCCGTGAGGAGACGCCCCTCGCCGAGCCCGTGACCGAGGAGGAGCTGAACGCCTCCCTCGACCGCCTCACCCGGGGCCGGGTCCGCGTCGCCGAGACGCGCTGGTCCACCCGTTTCCTCAGCGAGCGCCGCCAGGCCGAGCACTACCGCGTCGGCCGTGTCCTGCTCGCGGGGGACGCCGCGCACGTCCACTCGCCGATCGGCGGCATGGGCATGAACACCGGACTCCAGGACGCCGCCAACCTGGGCTGGAAGCTGGCGGGGGTCGAAGCGGGCTGGGCGCCCTCCTGGCTCCTCGACTCCTACGAGGCCGAACGCCACCCCGTCGGCCGCGCGACCCTGCGCCTGACCGACACGATCACCCGCATGGTCGTCGCCTCCGGCCCGGTGCGCGCCCTGCGCCCCTACGTGGTGCCCCGACTGGTCGCCAACGAGCGGGTGTCCCGCGCCGTGCTGGGGATGATGTCCGGGATCGGGTTCTCCTACGACCCGCCCGACTCCCTGGTCGGCTCCCCGGGCGCGGGGGAGCGGGTCCCCGACCTGGACCTGCGGGTCGACGGTGCGCCCACACGGCTGTACGCGCTGATGGACGCGGTGCGCTTCACCCTGGTCGACACCTCGCCGGACGGTGCCGCCGCCACCGCCGCCGAGCCCTGGCGCGCGCGGGTCCGCCCGGTGCGGGCCGGGGGAACGCTGCCGCACGGCGCCGACGTCCTGCTGGTCCGCCCCGACGGCCACACCGCCTGGAGCGGCCGGGCCGCCGACGCCGGAGACCTCCCCCGGGTGCTCACCGAGTGGGCCGGGACGGCGCCCGCCGTCCGCTGACGGCGGTTCCCGTGACCGTCCGAACGCGCCTTCGCGGCCGGGTGCCCGTTCATACGCGGGCCGACAGCCGCCAGAACGCCACCCCCTGGCCGACCACGAGCCCCAGCGTCGCCACCGCGTACCCGGCCCACAGCAGGGTGAGCCCGCCCAGCTCGGCGAGCGGGACCGCGGCCAGGGCCAGCAGGCCATAGCAGACCCCGAACGAGTACAGGGACGGCAGCGTGTTCCGGAGCCCCATCAGACCCATACCGGGCTGCGACTGCGCGGCGTCGCACACCGTCACGACGAACAGCACCGGCAGCAGCGCGGCCACCCCGGACCGCACCTGGGGGTCGGCGGTGAGCAGCCCCACCACCGGAGCCGACGCGACCCAGACCGCCGCCGTGCTCACCACCACGACCGGCAGCGACACCAGGTAACCCGCCGCCACCGAGCGCCGCACCCCCGTCCGGTCGCCCCGCCCCGCGGCCCTGGCCGTGAACGGGACCGAGGTCTGACCGGCGGCCACGGCGGGCAGGAAGGCGAACGAGGCGATGACGACCAGCAGCTGGTGGGTGGCCGCGTCCGCGGTGGTGGTCCGGGCCATGGCCATTGCCAGCACGCTCAGCGTCCCGAACTTGACGAGCAGGGTCGATCCCGTGGGCAGGCCCACCCGCGCGATCGCCCAGACACCGGACCACCGGGGCGCGCCGCGCCAGACCGGGACCCGTCGCAGGACGGTGCGCCGACGGACGACGTACACCGACAGCGGTACCGTGAGAGCGCCGTCGACGAGCAGCGCCACCGCCGCCCCGGTCAGCCCCAGTTCCGGCGCGGGACCGACACCGAGGATCAGGGCCGGGGTGAGCACGACCGACAGACCCGTGCTCACCAGACTCAGGGCCAGGACGCTCCGGCCGCGCCCCAACCCGATGAGCAGCACGGTCATCGACGACTTCACCGCCGCCAGCACCACCCACGCGCCGATGAGGAGCGGATAGGCGCCCAACGCCGTCAGCGTGGGCTCCGCGACGCCGAGCGGCCCGGCCCACAGCGGCACCGACGCCACGAGCGCGCCGCCCAGGAACCCCAGGAGCACGGCCAGCAGGGCGCTGTGCCGCACGACCTCCACGAGCGCTCCGGGGTCGGTCTCGTGCTCGGCGACGAAGGGCATCGACCCGCGCAGGGCGCCCTGCACCACCATGAGCACGGGGTTGAGGACGGCGACGACCAGCGCGTGCGCGGCCAGATCGGCGGTGCCGACGTTGCCGAGGACCCCGGCGGTGACCATGCCTCCGACCATCGTGGCCAGCATCGACAGGTACAACGGCCCGGCCTTGCCCGCGATGGTGCGCGCCAGGCGGCCGACGGGTTCGGCGGGCGCGCCCCCGGCGGGGCCGTCACCGGCGGGCGCGTCCGGTCCGGTGGTCCGGGAGCCGGGTGCGGGGGTGGGGGGATCGGCCGGTCTCCCGGGCATGGGTTCCCTTCGACGGTGCTCCGTGGCGGGGTCGGGACAGACGGTAGCAGTCGGCCCCGGACACGCGACCGTCGCGGGCGAGGGGGATCCGCGCCCGGCCGGTTGGTAGCGTGAACGCGGACACGTGCCGCGCGAACGCGCGGGGAACCGCGGTCGTCACTGGAGGGCGTCATGGCCGAGAAGCGTGTGATCTGGTCCAAGAAGCTTCCCGAGGTGTACGGCAAACTCGACGAGGTCGACAAGGTCGTCGGCGAGCACCTCGACACCACTCTCCTGGAGCTGCTGAAACTGCGCTCCTCGATGCTCAACGGCTGCGCGTTCTGCGTCGACCTGCACACCCGGCGGGCGCTGGATGCGGGTGAGACCCAGCAGCGCCTCTTCCAGGTGTCCACCTGGCACGAGGCGGGGGAGGTGTTCACCGACGCCGAACGCGCGGTGCTGGCGCTCACCGACGAGATGACCCGCATGGGCGAGGGCGGGGTGTCCGACGCGACCTACGCCGCCGTCGCTGAACACTTCTCCGACGAGCAGGTGGCCGCGCTGATGACGGCCATCGCCATGATCAACCTCTACAACCGGCTCGCGGTCACCAGCGGACTGCACCCGCGCAGGCGCTGAGCCGCGGCCGCCCGGCCCCGCCGCCAGGCGCGCGGCGCCGGGTGGCCGCAGGGTTCGGTCGTGACCCCCTTTCCGGAGGGAGGCGGAGGGGTCACAGTGGGACCGACGCAGTCGGTTCCCCTCCTGGCCCCGGCCAGGACGAACTCCGGGAGTGCGGTATGACCTCCGACGTTTCCGTCGACCGTGACACCACCGACCACACGATCTGCTCCCTCCTCCAGCGCAACGCCGACGACCGTTCCGACCTGCCCGCCCTGTCCTGGCGCGACCCCGACTCCCTCGAGTGGTCCACGCTCACCTGGTCCGGGGTCCGTCAGCGGGTGGCCGACCTCGCCGGGCGGTTGGCGGCCCTCGGGGTCGAACCCGGCGACCACGCTCTCCTCATGATGGGCAACCGCCCCGAGCACTGGCTCTGCGACCTCGCCCTGGTCCATCTCGGAGCCGTCACCACGACCGTCTACGGCACCTCCGCCCCCGCCCAGGTCGCCTACATCGCACGGCACAGCCGGGCCCGCCTCGCCGTGGTCGGCGACGCCGCCACCGCCGAACTCTGGGAGGACCTCCTGCGCGCGGACGACGTCCCGCTCGAACGGCTCGTCGTCGTGGACGGCGCCGATCCCGCCCGGGGCCACACCGACCTGGCGGACACGGCCGCCGAGCCGGGGGAGGGCGCGGCCCGACACTGGCGCGACCTGACCCCCGACCACCTCCTGACCGTCATGTACACCTCCGGGACCACCGGCGACCCCAAGGGCGTCGCCGTGACCCATCGCGACGTCCTCAGCAACGCCGTGGCGCTGGACGCGGTCACCGAGGTGCCCGAGCGCGCCGCGCACGTCTGCTACCTGCCGCTCGCCCACATCGCCGAGCGCATGCTCGGCCTGTACCTGCCCCTGGTACGCGCGTCGCACGTGTGGATGTGCGAGGACCCGGCGGCCCTGACCGACGTCCTCAGGCACGTGCGGCCACCGCAGTTCTTCGGGGTCCCGCGCGTGTGGGAGAAACTGGCCTCCGCGCTCCGGGCGGACCTGGCCCGGCTGCCGGGGGACCGGCGCGCCGCCGTGGACCGGGCGCGGGCCGTGGCCGCCGAGTACGCCGCCCACCGCGAACGCGGCGGAGGCGTCCCCGCCGACCTGGGCGAGCGGTTCGAGCGGGAGCGCGCACGCGTCCTGGAGCCGATCCTGGCCCGTGTGGGCCTCGACCGCGTCACGTGGGCCTCCTGCGCCTCGGCGCCGATGCCCGTCGAGGTCCTGCGGTTCTGGGCCGGGTTCGGCGTGTGCGTCATGGACGCGTGGGGGCTGACCGAGACCTCGGGGGTGGCCACCGTGAACAGTCCGCGCACCGGCTTCCGGACGGGGTCGGCGGGCCGTCCGATCCCCGGGACACGGGTCCGGATCGGCGACGACGGGGAGGTGTTCGTCCGGGGGGCCTCCCTCTTCCAGGGCTACCTGGGCGCGGACGGCTCGGTGGCGCCCGCCGCGGACGCGCGGGGGTGGTTCGCCACCGGCGACGTCGGACGCGTCGACGAGGAGGGGTTCCTGTGGATCACCGGCCGCAAGAAGGAACTCATCATCACCTCCGGCGGCAAGAACGTGTCGCCCGCCCTGGTGGAGGGCGCGCTCAAGGAGCATCCGCTGGTCGGGCAGGCCCTCGCCCACGGTGACCGCCGTCCCTACCTGGTCGCCCTGCTCGTCCTGGACCCGGAGACCGCGCCGGTGTGGGCCGCCGAGCACGGAATCGACACCGGCGGCGACGTGCGTGCCCTGGCCGAGCACCCGGCCGTGGTCGCGGAGGTGGGGCGCGCGGTCGAGGCCGCCAACGCGCGGCTCAGCCGCCCGGAGCGGGTCCGGCGCCACGCGCTGCTGGCGCGGGAGTGGGGGCCGCGGACCGGGGAACTGACGCCGACGCTCAAGCTTCGCCGCGGGGTGGTGGTCGAGCGCTACGGCGACGTTCTGGACCGTCTCTACGAGGACTGAGGGGGCGGTCCGGACGGTCCGGACACGGGAACGTCCCCGCCCGGGATGGTCGGGCGGGGACGCTGTCTCGGTGGTGACGGCGCCGGATTCCGGCGCGCGACGGTCAGCCGGTCGTCTGTTCGCGTCCGCTGGACCGTTCGGTCGACCCCTGCGCGCTCTTCGCGCCGCGCGGCGCCTCGTGGGCCGCCTGGTAGCCGCTGCGGTAGGCGGCCTCCCTCCGGTCGGGCTCCGTCTCCTCGGTCGAGGGCCATCCGGCGGTCATGCCGTAGATCACCAGGACGTTGACGGCGATCGCGACGAGTGACCACAGCGGCATGGCCACGAGGAAGGCCATCTGGGCGACGATGTTGATCGCGGCGAGGACGACGCCGAACACCCGGGCCCAGGTGCTGCCCGACAGCACGGCCAGACCCGCGATGACGAGGACGGCGCCCCACAGACCCAGGAGCGCGCCCCAGGCTCCGTACTCCCATACGAGCATCCCGGTCTCCGTCACCGCGTAGAAGCCGGGTGTCACGAGCGCGACCACGCCCTGCACGATGTTGATGGCGCCGATGACGATCATGAGTGTCGCGACGAAGAACTGCCAGCCGTTGGCGGGTGGTGTCCGCATGGCGTGCTCCTAACCGGCCGTCCGGGCGGACCGAGGTCGGACTCCGGGTACGGCTCCACGGGTGTCACGGACGTGTGCGCTGGTACGCATACCGCCCGTTCATCATCCGCCAGGGTCGGTCACCGGGAGCCCAGCGTCGGTTCCGGATCCGGCAAAGCCCGCCAGCCGGAGGGGGACGTCCCGCGCGGCGGGCGATCCGACGCCCGGCCGGGCACCGGATCGCGAGCCCGGTCCCTCAGGGCCGGGAGGCCGACGCGAAGGCGTCCGCCCCCGTGAGTTCGGCCGACCACGCCCACAGCCGTTCGGCCTGCTCGGGGTCGACGGCGTAGGAGCGCACCCCGGGGCGCGCGTCGTCGGTTCCCGCGGGCACGGCGATGTCGCAGTCCTCGCAGTACACCCCGCCCATCCCCGAGAGCCGGGGCGACGTGGCGGCCCAGACCTGGGTGGCGGCGCCCTGCTCGGGGGTCTTGAACGACGGGTTGGCCAGGTTGCCGTCCTCGTCGATCCACCCGTTGGCGACCATCTCCTCCTTGGCCATGTGCCGCTGCAGCGGGGTGAGGATCGCGCCCGGGTGCAGGGAGAAGGCCCGGACCCCGAAGGCGGCGCCCAGCCGGTCGAGATGGACGGCGAAGAGCACGTTGGCCGTCTTGGCCTGCCCGTAGGCCAGCCAGCGGTCGTAGCCGCCCTCGAACCACGGGTCGTCCCAGCGGATCGGCGAGTTGTGGTGTCCGACCGAGGAGACCGACACGACCCGGGCGCCGCCGTCGGCGAGGGCGGGCCACAGCCGGTTGGTGAGGGCGAAGTGCCCCAGGTGGTTGGTGGCGAACTGGTACTCCCAACCGGGCCCCGCCGTCCACCGGGGGCAGGCCATGACCCCGGCGTTGTTGACGAGGAGGTCGATCGTGCGGCCGGTGTCCAGGAGGCGGTCGGCGAAGGCGCGCACACTGTCCAGGTCGGACAGGTCGAGGGTGTCGACCACCACGCCCCCGATCCCCGCCAGCTCCCGCTCGGCGGTCTGCGGGCGCCGCGCCGGAACCACCACCCGGGCGCCCGCACCGGCCAGCGCCCGGGTCGTCTCCAGCCCGATCCCCGAGTATCCGCCGGTCACCACCGCCGTCCGACCGGTGAGGTCGATCCCCTCCAGCACCTCCCGCGCGGTGCTGCGTGCGCCGAACCCGGAACCGATCGTCTGCTGCGGTGTCGTCATGCCCCGAACCCTAGAACCTGGAGCGCACTCCAGGTCAAGCGTGTCCCACCCCCCTTTTCTTGACCGATCATTCTCGAAAGGGCTAGTGTCGTGGACATGGCGAGAACCAAGGAGTTCGATCCGGACGCCGTGCTGCGCAAGGCCGTGGACCTGTTCCGGCGCAAGGGGTACGAGGCGACCTCGATGGCCGACCTCGTCGAGCACCTGGGCATCAGCAGGGCCAGTCTGTACTCCACCTTCGGGGGCAAGCGCGAGCTGTACGTGCGGGCCCACGACCGGTACGTGGCGGAGGGGGTCGACTTCGTCGGCCTGCTCTCCCAGCCCGGGCCGGTCCTCCCGGCCGTCCGCTCGATCGTGGAGCACTACGCCGAGGAGGCCGTCGCCGACCGTGACGGCTGCCTCGTGGTCAACTCCGCGGTGGAGATGGCGCCGTGCGACCCCGCGGTCGGGCGCCGGGTCGAGGCCAACTGGAACCTCGTGGAGACCGCGCTGGCCTCGGCCCTGACGCGGGCGCGGGCCCAGGGGGAGCTGTCCGAGGACCGGGACCCCCGTGCCCTGGCGCGGTTCCTGCTGGTCCTGCTCCAGGGGATGCGCGTGGTCGGGCGGGGCGCCGAGGACCCCGCCAGGATCCGCGACGCGGCCCGGGAGGCGCTGGCCGCTCTGGACTGAGCGGTGCCCGCCCTTCCCGGGCGTTCTCATGCCCAAATTCAAGAACGATCATTCTAAAAAATGTCCCCTTCCGGCTTCGTCAGAGCGCGCCGGAGGGACCGACCCGAGGAGCCCCACGTGACCGCACGCTTCACCGACCGCACCGTCCTCGTCGTGGGCGGGGGGAGCGGCATCGGCCGGGCCACCGCCCGCGCCTTCGCCCGCGAGGGCGCCACCGTCGTGGTCGCCGGAACCACCGAGGCGACCCTGTCCGAGACCGTCGCGCTGATCACGGAGGACGGGGGACGGGCCGACCTCGTCCGCGCCGACGTCACGTGTGAGGAGGAGGTCGAGCGCATGGTCGCGACCGTCGTGGAGCGCCACGGCGGGCTCGACGTCGCGCACAACAACGCCGGCGTCTTCGGCCAGGCCGCCCCGGTCGCCGATCTGGACCCGGACACGTGGCGGCGCGTCATGGACGTCAACGTCACCGGCGTGTTCCTCGCCATGCGGCGCGAGATCACCCACATGCGCGCGCACGGCGGCGGCGTGATCGTCAACACCTCCTCCAACATCGGCGCCCACCAGAGACTGGCCGGGCTGGCCGCCTACGGGGCCTCCAAGGCCGCCCTGAGCCACCTGACCCGCACCGCGGCGCTCGACCACATCGGCGACGGCGTCCGGATCAACGCCGTCAGCCCCGGCCCCGTGGACGCACCGATGTCCCTGCTCCCGGGGGAGAGCGCGGAGCAGCGCCAAGCCCGGATCGCTCCGTCCGTTCCCGCCGGGCGGATCGGTGGCCTGGACGAGGTCAGCTCCGCCGTGCTCTGGCTCGCCTCGGACGAGGCGGGCTTCACGGTCGGTCACGACCTGGTGCTGGACGGGGGCATCACGGCCTGAGCCCCGGCCGGAAGGGCGCCGCACGTGACAGGACCGGCCGCGGTCCTGCAGAGTCGGTCCGGCGCCCTCCCGGGCCGCCGCACGCGACCCGGGAGGGCCACGGCGTAGCATCGTCTCCGCACGAGAAACGCCGAAACCGGCGCTGACCTGGCGTTCTGACCCAGGTGGAGGACGGAACACCCCAATGCACAAGGACAATCGCGCCCTGGGCGCCGACGGCTGCGTCACCAAGCCGTTTGGGACGAGGACGAGCCGTTCGTCCGGGTCGGGGCGCCCGCGTCACCTCACCGCCGACCCCGGGCCGGGGGGTCGGCCCCTCCCGGTCGCGGCGGAGCGGGGCGCCCTCGGCGCCGAGGAGGACCGGTGCGGAGGCCGGGAGTGATCACGAGAGGTCAGGGGCGCGTGGGATCGCGGCTGTCCCGGCTGCGACTGAGGGCGAGAAGCCGGGCCGACCGCGCCCTCCGAGGGCTGTCGGGATGGGCGAAGCCGCCCCAGTTGACGGCCGGGGCGTTCGCCTCGGTGATCCTGGTCGGCACGGCCCTACTGATGCTGCCCGCCGCCACGGAGACGGGGGAGGCCACCCCGTTCGTCGCGGCGCTGTTCACCGCGACCTCGGCGGTGTGCGTGACCGGCCTGGTCGTCGTGGACACCCCGGTGTACTGGTCCACGTTCGGTGAAGTGGTGATCCTGGCGCTGATCCAGGTCGGCGGCTTCGGCATCATGACGCTGGCCACGGTGCTGACCCTGGTGGTCGGCCGCAAGCTGGGGCTGCGCATGGCCGTGCGCGCCGGGTCGGAGGCCAAGGCCCTGACCCTGGGGGACGTGCGCCAGTTGGTGACGGGCATCCTCCTGGTGACGGTCGTGGTCGAGTCGATCCTCGCGGCGATCCTCTCGCTGCGCTGGTGGCTCGCCTACGGGGAGTCCGTGGGCCACGCCCTCTACCTCGGGGTGTTCCACTCGGTCTCGGCCTTCAACAACGCCGGGTTCGCCCTGTTCTCCGACAGCCTCGAAGGCTACGTGACCGACCCGTGGATCAGCGTTCCGGTGGCGCTCGCGGTCATCGCGGGCGGCCTGGGCTTTCCCGTGTGGGTGGAGCTGTGGCGGTTCTCCCGCAGGCGGCGCACGGCCTACCACTGGTCCCTGCACGCCAGGATCACCCTGACCACCACCGCCGTCCTGCTCGCGGTCGCCTTCGTCGCCTTCCTCACCCTGGAGTGGAGCAACCCGGCGACCATGGGCGGGCTCGACCTGCGGGGCAAGGTGCTCTCGGCGTTCTTCCAGGCGGTGATGCCGCGCACGGCCGGGTTCAACAGTCTCCCGTTCGGGGAGATGAATACCTCGACCCTGCTCGTCACCGACATCCTGATGTTCGTCGGCGGCGGCAGCGCCGGGACCGCCGGGGGTATCAAGGTGACCACCTTCGCGCTGCTGGCCTTCGTGATCTACGCCAACGTGCGCGGCGAGCCGAGCGTCCACGTGGCCGGCCGCCGCCTGGCCTCGGGGGTCGCCTCCCAGGCCATGACAGTGGCGCTGCTCGCCGTCGGCCTGGTCATGGCCTCGACCCTGGCCCTGATGGTGATGACCCCGTTCACGTTGGACCAGATCCTGTTCGAGGTGACCTCGGCCTTCGGCACGGTCGGCCTGTCGACCGGCATCACCGGCCAACTGACGGCGCCGGGGGAGGTGCTCATCGTGTTCCTCATGTTCGTGGGCAGGACCGGACCGATCACCCTGGCGTCGGCGCTCGCGCTGCGGCGTCGGGCGCGCCGCTACGAACTCCCCGAGGAACGCCCGATCGTCGGTTAGCCGGTGCCGTCCGCGGTGGTCCCCGGGGGGCGAGCGGATCCGTCGACCCCCTGCCCTCCGGTCGGGATGTGCGTCCCGGTGCGGTCCCAGGCCGGGCCGGGAGGAGACACGCGTCCGGTGAGCGACCACATCCCCGGGGCCACCGCGGCCCACGAGGAGCTCATGCCCTGGAGGGCGCCCAAGCGGTCCTGACAGGGGCCCGGCCGGGCGGTGTGTCGGCGCCGTCCGGCCGTGAGATCACTCTTCGAGGTCGGTCTTCCTCTGGAAGTACTCCTCGCGGGAGATCTCACCGGTGGCGTACCGCCTCCGGAGTTCGGCCAGCGCGGGGTCCGGCGGTGACGGGTGCGAAGCGGCCGTGCCCCGGGAGCCCCCCGAGCGGCCCAGCCAGACCACGAGCGCCACCACGAGGACGATGACGGCCAGGGCGCCGAGGACCCAGACCCCCATCAGCCAGCCGCCCATCAGCCAGGGACCCGTCATCCAGGGGTGGGGTGGTCCCCACCCGTACGCGATCGTCGGGACGTCCACCAGGGTCTGCCACATGACCGCTCCTCACCCCGTCCGGGTGCGTGGCCGGCGCGGTGACCCCCGCGCCGGCCGCCCGGGCGCGTCCACCGACGGGACCGTTCCTCCTTCCACGCTACTCCCGGGGCCCGGGCCGGTCGCCAGCCCGGCTCCCCGGTGCGGGAACGGTCGGGGCACGCCCCGGAGGGGTCCGGAACGTGCCCTTCGCGGATCGTCGCCGCGGCGCGCTAGCCGCCGAGGACGGGGTAGTGGTCGGAGTAGTCCTCGTAGGTGTAGGAGCGGCCCCACGACCAGACCGTCCACGGTTCGCTGTGCACGTCGCGCGTCTCGTTGACGTAGGAGGCGGGCGCGGCGGAGTTGCGGATCGGCAGCACGTGGTCGAGGTGTTCCGACGGCCAGTCGGGGTAGTTGTAGCGGGCGATGGAGTTGGTCTCGGTGTCCCAGGAGTAGGGGGCGCCCACGAGGGTCGGCTCGACGGCGTCGAGCTGCTTGAGGGCCCGCTCCCACTCCTGGCTGCCGCCGACGATGTTCAGGTCACCGGCGAGGTAGACGGGTTCGTCGTCGGGGACGGTGGTGTCGATGAAGCCGCGGATCTGCCCCAGCTGGTGGGTGCGGATCTCCTGGTCCTCGCCGTCGGAGCAGGCGCTGTCCTCCGACTGCATGTGGGTGCCCACGACGTGCAGGGGGCCGTCGGGGGTGTCGAGCTCCACGTAGGCGAAGCCCTTGTTGGCGAACCAGTCGGCGCCGCAGGCGCGGGTGAAGATGTGCTGTTCCCGGCGGGTGATCGGCCACGTGCTGTGGATGCTCACGCCGCCGTTGGTCGTGGTGTAACCGCGGTAGCCCGAGGTCGCGTCCCAGCCGTCGCGGGAACGGCCGACCACGGGGGTGCCGTGCGGGTACTCCTCGGAGATCCCCTCGCGCAGGATGTCGGCCGAGGAGTTGTCGAACAGTTCCTGGAGCACCACGACGTCCTGGCCGGAGACGACGCCGTCCCGGACGATCAGGTCGGCGCGGATCGACTGGCCCCAGTTCGGGTACAGCGCGGTGGGCAGCAGGTAGGCGTTGTAGGTGGTGATGCGGGGAGCCCGTCCGTCGTCGGCCGAAGCGGGGACGGCCGTGACGAGGAGGGGGATGAGTGCGGCGAGAATCATGGGGGCAATTCGTCTGTACACGAGGGCACAGCCTGACCACCCCAGAACGCTAACCGGGCACCGCCGGGTTACTTGTCGGTAGCGAAAGCGTGGCCGTTGTACCCCTGTGACCTGTTCCTTCACCGAGGGTATGGGTGTGGTGCCCCTGCGTCCACGCCGCCGCCGGGGTCGGGCCCGCGCGCCGGTCCTCGGGACCGGTGCCGTCGGCGGCGAGGGTAAAGACCGTTCCCCGAAAGGACAATTCGCGCGGTCGTTTCGCGTTCGGCGCCCCGGGGTGGGCGACCGTCGAGGTACCCGTCGACCACCGATGACCCCGCGCGTACGCCCGGAACACCAGCCCGCCCGACGGTACCCACCCGGAAGGAACGGCCATGACACGGATCAGACCGACCACGGAGGACGGCCGGGCCAGGGGAACCCGTGCGCCGCGCCCCGGGCGGTGGCGGAGCGGGGGCGGTGCGCTGCTGCTGGCGGCCGTCGCGGTGGTCGTCCTGGGCGCCTTCGTCTCGGCCGCGGGGGCCGCACCCGCACCCGCCGCCCCCGCGCAGGAGGTGGACGCCGTGTCGACGGGGCGCTGGTGGTCGATCCTGCCGCCCGTGCTGGCGATCGGGCTCGCGCTCGCGACCCGGCAGATCCTGCCCGCCCTGTTCGCGGGCATCTGGCTGGGAGCGTGGCTCCTGGAGGGGCTGTCCCCGCTCGGTCTGCTGACCTCGCTGCTCGACTCGGCGAGTGTGTACACCGTCGAGGCGCTGGCCGACCCCGATCACGTGATGATCGTGGTGTTCACGCTGATGATCGGCGGTCTGGTGGGGGTGATCCGCAAGAACGGCGGCACCGACGGGATCGTGCGGGCGGTGACCCGGTGGGCCGGTACCCCGCGCGGGGGCCAGACCGTCACCGCGGGCCTGGGCGTGGCCGTCTTCTTCGACGACTACGCCAACACCCTGGTGGTCGGTAACACGATGCGCCCGATCCTGGACCGGCTGAACGTGTCCCGGGAGAAACTCGCCTACATCGTCGACTCCACGGCGGCGCCGGTGGCGACGCTCGCGCTGCTGTCGACCTGGATCGGCTTCCAGGTGGTGCTGATCGACGACGCCGTCGCCGGGACGGGACTGGCCATGAACGGGTTCGCGGTCTTCGTGGAGTCGCTGCGGTACGCGCTGTATCCGATCCTGGCGATCGTGTTCGTCTTCGCGGTCGCGCTGACGGGCCGGGACTTCGGTCCGATGCTGGCCGCCGAGCGTAGGGCGCGCTCCACGGGGGAGGTGCTGCGCCAGGGGTCCCACCTGGGTGTCGGGGAGGGCACGGAGGACGAACTGGCCCCGGCCGAGGAGACGCCGCGCAGGCTGCTCAACGCCCTCGTCCCGATCCTGGTCCTGGTCGCTGTCACGGTGGTCGGGCTGTTCGCCACCGGGGAGGGTGACACGGTCGTCGAGATCGTGGGGGACGGGGACCCGTTCTCGTCACTGCTGTGGGGGTCGCTCCTGGGGCTGATCGTGGCGGCCGTGATGAGCATGGGACAGCGGATCCTGAGCATGGGGGAGGCCGTCGACGCGTGGTTCGCGGGCCTCAAGTGCGTGCTGTACGTGGTCATCATCCTGACCCTGGCCTGGGCGCTGTCCGACCTCACCGCCCGGCTGGGCACCGCGGAGTTCATCGCGGGCACGCTCGGCGAGGCGATCCCGCTGTTCCTCCTCCCGGCCCTGCTGTTCGTGATCGCCGCGGCGGTGGCCTTCGCCACCGGGACGAGTTGGGGGACCATGGGCATCCTGACCCCGCTGGCGGTCCCGCTGGCCTGGGCCGCGCTGGAGGCCCGGGGGTTGGACGCGCCCGACGGCCACCCCATCCTGTTCGCCGCCGTCTCGACCATCCTCGCGGGTTCGGTGTGGGGCGACCACTGTTCGCCGATCTCCGACACCACGGTCATCTCCTCCCTGGCGTCCCAGTGCGACGTCATCGACCACGTGCGCACGCAGTTGCCGTACGCGCTGTTCGTGGCCGGGGTGGTGCTCGTGCTGGGGCTGCTCCCGGTCGGGCTCGGCCTGCCCTGGTGGGCGGCGCTGATCCTGTGCGCGGTGGCCGTCGTGGCCGGTCTGAGGTTCCTGGGGCGCAGGGTGGAGTGAGGCACGGCCGCGGGCTCAGGCGTGGGAGGGGGGCTCGCCCACCTGGCCGGACGGGGCCCGGCGCACCGCGTCGAGGTACTCCGACACCGCGTCCCTGTTGCGGGTCAGGCACTCGATACGTCTGGTCATCCGTTCCCGTTCCCGTTCCCGTTCCAGCATGGCCAGCATCTCCGGTGTCGCGTCGGAGAAGTGGATCGTTCGCGGCTTGTCCAGGCACGGCAGGATCTGCTTGATGATCCTGGTCGGAAGACCCGCGTCGAGCAGCCCCCTGATCTGTGTGACCCGGTCGACGAAACGCTCGTCGTACTCCCGGTACCCGTTGGGAAGGCGTTCGGGGACGATCAGTCCCTGCTCCTCGTAGTACCGGAGCAGGCGACGGGAGGCGCCGGTGCGTTCCGACAACTCACCGATGCGCATGTGGCACACCTCACTGTGGTCCGGATTGACCTTCACATAAGTGTGAGGGTCTGAGTATGCGGTCATGTCCACTGACAGCACACATCCACCGGCGAAAAGCACCGAAGGCCGGACACTTCCCGTCGCCGCGCTGTTGGCGCTCGCCACGGCGGTGTTCATCACCGTTGTGACGGAGACCCTGCCGGCGGGACTGCTGCCCGCGATGAGCGAGGACGTGGGGGTCGACGAATCCGCGATGGGGCAGGTCGTGACGGTCTACGCGATCGGCACCGCTCTCACCGCGATTCCCCTCACCGCAGCCACCGCTGGCTGGCGCCGCAGAAGACTCCTGGTGACCGCTGTGGCGGGTTTCGCTCTGGCTAATACCGTCACAGCATTCTCGGCGGACTACGTCCTGACCATGACGGCTCGCCTCGTCGCCGGTGTGGCGGCGGGGCTGGCGTGGGCGATGCTCGTCGGGTACGCGCGCCGTATGTCCCCCGAACACCTCCAGGGCAAAGCGATCGCGATCGTCATGGCGGGCATCCCCATCGCCCTGTCCCTCGGAGTGCCCGCCGGAACCTTCGTCGGCGGCTTCCTCGGCTGGCGCGTGACGTTCGCGATCATGACCGGCCTCGCTCTCGTGGCGATCGGCTGGATCCTCGTGGCCGCTCCCGACTTCCCCGGGGAGAAGTCGCGTCACCGCACCTCGGTTCTGCGGGCCCTCACCATTCCGGGCGTGGTCCCGGTCCTCGCCGTCACCCTCCTCTACGTGCTCGCGCACACGATCCTGTACACCTACATCGCCGCCTTCCTGGAGGGGGTCGACATGGGTGACCTCGTCGGCCTCGTACTCCTGGTCTTCGGCGCCACCTCCATGATCAGCATCTGGGTCGTGGGGTCGTTCATCGACCGCGGACTGAGGACGCTGACCGTCGCGGGTATCGTCCTCATCGGCGCGGCCGCCGTGGTCCTCGCGGTCCTGGCGCAGAGCCCCGTGATGGTGTACGCGGCCGTGGGGCTGTGGGGCCTCGGCTGGGGTGGTGTCCCCACGTTGTTGCAGACCGCGGCGGCCGACGCCGGAGGTGATCCCGCACAGGCCATGCTCGTCACCCTGTGGAACGTGGCGATGGCGGGCGGCGGAGTCGTCGGCGGCGTCCTCCTCGGCGTACTCGGCTTCGGCGCCTTCCCGTGGAGCGTGATCCTGCTCCTCGTTCCGGTGCTGCTCATCGTGCTCGCCGCACGGGCGCACGGCTTCCCCGCCAAGAACGCGGGCGTGCACGCGTCAGCGGCGATGTCGACGGTCCGTCGGGTGTCGCCCCCGGCCGAGTGAACGCGCGGAGGTGAGGAAGGGCGTGTGCCGGAGGAGCCCGGCGCACGCCCTGAGGTGAGTCGCGTCGTCGGGCGGACCCGAGGCGGGCCGAAGGGACCCCGCGAGGCGGAGACCCGTGTCCGGGGCCCCGGGGTTTCCGCCCGAACGAAGAAACGACCCGGCGAGGCGGCCGAGGGCCGCCGAGCAGGATCGTTCCGGAATGAAGTGGGCGATACAGGATTCGAACCTGTGACCTCTACCGTGTCAAGGTGGTCACGGCGTTGGGGCGACCCGCGTCGACAGGCATCCGTAGATCCCTCGGGCATCATGGAAGGGTGGTGGGGAGGGAGCCCCTCCGATGGCCACGATAGGTCGGCGTTGTGGCCTTACTTGTGCTCATGGGGGGAGCGTAGCGGTGGTGTTCTGTTCGCACATGTTCGAGTTTCGCGTTGTGCAACGGCGAACCTGAGTGGTGCACGGCCCCTGTCACTGCTATCTGGTGTTGCGGGAAGATAACGCTTGGCGTTGTCGCAGGTCATTTGCTGTGAGCCCCGCAGACGCGGGGATGGACCGGGCCTTCACTGATCGGTGGGTGGACTCCCGTAGTGAGCCCCGCAGACGCGGGGATGGACCGATCAGCGCGCCGGACAGCCCGGTGTACGCGGCGTGAGCCCCGCAGACGCGGGGATGGACCGTCGACCCACCAGCCTCGAACGCGGGATTCACGGTGAGCCCCGCAGACGCGGGGATGGACCGGAACGTGAGATCCTGATACGTAGGAACGCCCGGTGAGCCCCGCAGACGCGGGGATGGACCGCCATCCGCGCGAGGGAGGTCGCCCACACCAGCGTGAGCCCCGCAGACGCGGGGATGGACCGTCACCACCGGCCTTCGCACCGCGCCCGAGGCAGTGAGCCCCGCAGACGCGGGGATGGACCGTTGCGGGAAGACTTTGTTATTGGAGTCTGGACGTGAGCCCCGCAGACGCGGGGATGGACCGGTCGTCTCGACGGTGGTGGCGCTCCACACCCGGTGAGCCCCGCAGACGCGGGGATGGACCGCCATCTGGGACATGGGCCGTGTCCCCGACCCCGTGAGCCCCGCAGACGCGGGGATGGACCGCTCAATCGCGTCGGATAGGACATTCCATAGCTGTGAGCCCCGCAGACGCGGGGATGGACCGCCCGCCGGACCTCCCATCCGGCATCTGTCCCAGTGAGCCCCGCAGACGCGGGGATGGACCGTCGGCGCCGGCGACCACGATCCGCCACGACTGGTGAGCCCCGCAGACGCGGGGATGGACCGTCGATCGAGTCAAACAGATCCTCGATCTGGGGGTGAGCCCCGCAGACGCGGGGATGGACCGAACACCACCACCGGCACACCAGCCGCCTCCAAGTGAGCCCCGCAGACGCGGGGATGGACCGGCCGACCCCGAACAGCTCGGATGGTTCGGCAAGTGAGCCCGGCAGACGCGGGGATGGACCGCCAACGGGCGGCTCGAACTCTTACTGCATCGGGTGAGTTCCGCGGACGCGGGGGTGGGCCTCAGGTGTATCGACAGGTGTGCCCCCGCCGATCGGCGATCTGGAGCCCCTGCTGGCCCCCGTCGAGGTCGTGGTCATGTTCCACGTGGCACCCATGACGGTCACGTGGTGGGCCAGGTCGGGAAAGCTGTGTTCGTTCCGCACTCTGGGGGTGGCCACCGCCGCTACTGCGAGGCCGAGGTGCGTTCGTTCCTGAACGGAACCCCACGGGTCTGGCGACTGGCGGAGGTTGAAGCCTCGGGTCGTGGAACGACTGCACGGTCGGCTTCGCTGATCCCTGCCGCCGGGATCGACGCCGTGTCCGGTGATCCTGTGTGCCTGGAGTCCTGCTCCGGGTGCACGGGGGCTACGTGTTCGGGAGTGATTCGGTGGTGTCGCCTGTCGACCACGGGCCAGGAACCCAGGAACGCGGCAGGCCCTCGTTCTGGTGTCAGAGTACCTGGACACGACGAAAACGGGCTCCCGGGGGAGCCCGTTCCGAAGGTGATGCTGGTGGGCGATACAGGATTCGAACCTGTGACCTCTACCGTGTCAAGGTAGCGCTCTAACCAACTGAGCTAACCGCCCTCATCTGGGGGATGAGGTCCCACAGTGGAGCCGGAGACGGGAATCGAACCCGTGTGCAGGGATTTGCAGTCCCTTACCTAAGCCACTCGGACACTCCGGCAAGGAAGGGCACGAGGGCCTTGCTCCGACCCGTGCGGGCCTCCTCGAGCGGACGACGGGATTCGAACCCGCGACCCTCACCTTGGCAAGGTGATGCTCTACCAGCTGAGCCACGTCCGCGTGTGGTCCGAACGAATCCGGACCGGTGCGGTTCACCCGGGGAGGGAACCACACCTTTTCCGAGCGGACGACGGGATTCGAACCCGCGACCCTCACCTTGGCAAGGTGATGCTCTACCAGCTGAGCCACGTCCGCGCGGCGAGTTCTTCCGGTCCGGCCGGTCCTGCCGGCCGCCCCGCTCGCTGCGTTAAGAACTGTAGCGGATTCCTGGCCAAGCACGAAATCGGCTTTCCCCGGGCGTGCTTCCGCTCCCCCGCGGCGGTCCTCGCACCCGTGGCCCGCCCCGACGGCCCGCCCGGACGACCCTTCCTACTTCTCCACGTGCGCGGGGGTGGACGGCATGTCCGGGCGCGGCGGCGCCGAGAGGTACTGGCCGACCCTCTCGATCACCTTGTTCATCTCGTAGGCGATGAGGCCGACGTCGCTGTCGGCGTCCGACATCAGCGCCATGCAGGCACCCTCGCCCGCGGCGGCCACGAACAGGAAGGCGCGGTCCATCTCGATGATGCTCTGCCGGATGTCGCCCGCGGAGAACTGCCGGCTCGCTCCGCCCGCGAGGCTGTGCAGTCCCGAGGCGATCGCGGACAGGTGCTCCGCGGCCGGGCGTTCCAGCCCGCTGGAGGTGGCCATGAGGAGTCCGTCGGTGGACAGGACGATGGCGTGCTGCGTACCGGAGGCGCGGGTGAGGAGATCATCCAGCAGCCAGCTGAGTTCTCCACGTGCAGTGCTCGGTGGGGTCATGGCTCTCTTTTGCTCTGTCAGTCGGTCGGGCGTGACGGGGACCCGCGCGTGGTGCGCGGTTGACCTGCCCTGTGGGGGTGGCGGCCGACGGCGTGCACCGGTCCCGCATAAGCGTTGCCCAGATGATAGTCATTCGTAACTTATCTGTCCGGTCCGTCGACCGTGGCCGGGGTGGGCCGGAGTCGGGAGTCGACTCCGTGACCAGTCGTGATGCCGTGCGAATGGCGAATCAGAAAGCAGACCGGCGGCCGGTGCCGGACACGGGCCTTGCCAAGCGGCCGGCATCGCCGGTACGGGGACGTGGCCGCGTCCGGGGTGGTCGCGCCGCAGGTCGGGCGGGGGTGGCAGGATCGACGGTGTGGCATCGCCCGAGAGTGCGCGAGAGGACCTGGGGGTTGGGATGAAGGTGTGGATCGCCGGGGCCGGTTTCGGCCGCGGCACGGTCGTGGACGAGCGCGAGGCGCTCATCCCCGTGTTCGACCACGGCATCACGGTCGGCGACGGTGTCTTCGAGACGGTGCGCGCCCGGGAGGGGCGCCCGTTCGCGCTCACGCGGCACCTGCGCAGGCTCGCCCGCTCCGCCGGGGGCCTCGGCCTGGCCGAGCCCGACCTGGACCTGATCGCCGACGGGGTGACCCGGGCGCTGGCGGCCAACTCCGAGGTCACCGACGCGCGCGTGCGGATCACCGTCACCGACGGCGCCGGGCCGCTGGGCTCGGACCGCCTGCCGGGAGAGCAGACGGCGATCGTGGCCGTCAGCCCGTTTCCGACGATCCCGCCCACCGCCGATGTCGCCCTGTCGCCCTGGCCGCGCAACGAGTTCGGCGCGCTGGCGGGGCTGAAGACCACCTCCTACGCCGACAACGTGCGCGCGCTCGCCCACGCGAGGGAGCGGGGCGCCTCCGAGGCCGTCTTCCGCAACGTGAGCGGCAACCTGTGCGAGGGCACCGGCAGCAACGTCTTCGTGGTGCTGGACGGCAGGCTGGTCACCCCGCCGCTGTCGGCCGGGCCCCTGGCGGGGATCACGCGTGAGCTCGTCCTGGAGTGGTTCGGCGGCGAGGAGGAGGACGTCCCCATGGAACGCCTCCCCGAGGTCTCCGAGGCCTTCCTGACGTCCACCGGGCGCGACGTCCAGCCGATCCTGCGCGTCGACGGGCGCGAGATCTCCTCCGGGCCCGGTCCGATCACCACGAAGGCGCGCTCGGTGTTCCTGGAGCGCGCCGCGGCCGACATCGACCCCTGAGGGACCTCGGACACGACTGGGGGGACGGCGCCGACGGCGCCGTCCCCCCAGTCGTGTCGGGTGAGGGTCGGGTCAGGGGTTCAGGTGTCGCTGGATCTCCTCGTCCAGGTCCACGAACGTGGGCTCCTGGCCCGCGGGCACGATCTCGTACGTGCGGTGCAGGAACTCGGCCAGCGGCGAGACCTGGGTGTCGAACTCGGCCTGGCCGAAGGGGGAGGAGAGCGAGATACTCACGGTGCGCTCCCCGTTGTCGTCCTTGGAGGGCCACACGCGGACATCGCCCTCGCCCACCGGGCGCACGATGCCGACGGTGAGGAGTTCGCGGGCGAAGATCCACTCGACGGGGTCGTCCTCGCCGGTGTGGAAGGCGACCCGGATCGCGTACGGGTCGTCCGCGCTGTAGTCGAGTCGCGCGACCAGGGGCACCGAGGTGCGCTCGGGGACCACGAGCCGCAGGCCCAGCTCGGCGGTGGCAGTGGTGTCGCTACTGTTCATGTTCGCCAAACCTTTTCTCGTCCGGCCCTGCCGTTGCGGTGCGGGTCGGTTGCCGTCTCACTCGCTCCAACGCGGCCGTCCGCGGACTATGACGTGAGTACGGAGACTTTCTTGGTCGGGTGGGACCGGAGGCCGCGCTGTCCGCTCCTCGGGGCCAGCGTGCCGCATGGCGGCTGCCCGATCCTTCGTCACTGTAATGACCAGGGGAAACCAAAGATTTCCCAACGTCGGGTGGCCCACGTCACGCCAGAGTAATGAGGGAGGGTCCTCCGCGGGCTCCCCTGGGGCTGGATCTCCCTCCCACGGCGGGGATCCGGGCCACATCTTGGCAGGATCGGACGGGCGGCGGGGGTGAATGTGACCTCCGTCACATGTCTTGGCGGCCCCGGGGTGCGGACGGGTGCGCGGACCACCCCCGAACATGCGCTAGAGTCTTTCTTGTCCGGCCGACGGGGCGGACGGGGCAGCAGCCCGGAGGGCGATTAGCTCAGTTGGCTAGAGCGCGTCGTTCACACCGACGAGGTCACTGGTTCGAGTCCAGTATCGCCCACACACGCCAAGGGGCCGACTCCGTGGAAACGGGGTCGGCCCCTTCGTCGTCCGTGATCCGCGCGGTGCGCGCTCGGCGGGCTTCCGGCCGGGGCGAGGGCCGGGAGAGGCTGCGGAGGCCGTCCTAGTCGGGGTCGGGGGCGGTGAGGCCCTTCCTGGCCGCCCGCCGGGCGCGGAGGCGGCACAGGAGTTCGGCCTTGACGCGGTGGCCGTACCGTTCGGCGCGGCGGAACCACCTGCGCGCGGGGCGCAGGAGACGGTGGGCCCAGTGGAACTCCGTGCTCAGGATGAACAGGCCGAGGATGACCGAGGCCGCGCCGGGGCCGGGGAACACCAGCATGACGAGCCCGGCCACGATGACGAGGACCGCCACGGTGGTGACCGCGACGCGCCAGGTCAGGCGCAGGGCCGGGTGGGCGTGCATGTATCGCCGGAAGAGGCGGAGCCGAGCCCGCAGCCGCCGCCACCGGCGAACGCGAGCAGGGAAGGGGGATGTCTCCGGGGCCGACGGACCGTGGGAAGGGCTCGGTGACATGCGCTCACAGTATTCGGTCGAAGTGAGTGTTCAGATTCGGGTCGGATACGGGGGCGATCAGATGTCAGCTGATTCTCACCGATCTTCGGGGGTTGATCAATGCTCCACGGTGGGGGAGTCAACGATCTCGGGAATATCGTGACGATCCATGACAGATTCGGCGGGGATCGGTGATGGGGCTTCTTCCTCCTCCTTCGTGGGGATGTGTCTGGGGACCGCCCCACGTATCCGAAATCATGCGACCGAATCGAGCGCCCTGGCCGCCCGCCGGGCTGTGGACAACGCGAACCGGCGCGTACGCGGAGCCGATACCATCGGACGCGAAACGCCTGGCCGCCCGCCCGTGGCGGCCTCGGCGCCGACCACGAACCACGCATCCCTAGGAGTCACCGTGTCCGCCGCGCCTGAGCTGCACATCACCCTCGCCGGAACCCCGCGTGCGGTGGCGGCCACGACCACGGCGGGGCAGGCCCTGGAGGCCGACGGCAGGACCGTGATCGCGGCGATGGTCAACGGCGAGCCGCGCGACCTCGACCGCGAGCTGGCCGACGGCGACGTCGTCGAGCCGATCGCCATCGACTCCGAGGAGGGTCGGGCGATCCTCCGCCACTCCACCGCCCACGTCCTCGCCCAGGCGGTCCAGGAACTCTTCCCCGAGGCCAAACTGGGCATCGGCCCGCCCGTGGAGAACGGTTTCTACTACGACTTCGACGTCGCCGAGCCGTTCACCCCCGCCGATCTGAAGAGCATCGAGAAGAAGATGCAGCAGATCATCAAGCAGGGGCAGCGTTTCGACCGCCGGGTCGTCTCCGACGAGGAGGCCCGGGCCGAACTGGCCACCGAGCCGTACAAACTCGAACTCATCGGTATCAAGGGCAGCGACGCGGCCGAGGCCGCCGAGGGCGCCGGCGTCGAGGTCGGCGCGGGTGAGCTGACCATCTACGACAACGTCCACCCGCGCACCGGCGAGCAGTGCTGGAAGGACCTGTGCCGGGGCCCGCACCTGCCCACCACCAAGGTCATCCCGGCCTTCAAGCTCATGCGCACCGCCGCCGCCTACTGGCGGGGCAAGGAGACCAACCCGCAGCTCCAGCGCGTGTACGGCACCGCGTGGGAGAACAAGGACGCCCTCAAGGCGTACCTGACCTTCCTGGAGGAGGCGGAGAAGCGCGACCACCGCAAGCTCGGCTCGGAGCTTGACCTGTTCTCCATCCCGGACGAGATCGGGTCGGGCCTGGCGGTCTTCCACCCCAAGGGCGGGGTCATCCGCCGCGTGATGGAGGACTACTCGCGCAAGCGGCACGAGCAGGGCGGCTACGAGTTCGTCTACTCCCCGCACGCCACCAAGAGCACCCTGTTCGAGAAGTCGGGGCACCTGGACTGGTACGCGGACGGCATGTACCCCCCCATGCAGCTCGACGGCGGTCAGGACTACTACCTGAAGCCGATGAACTGCCCGATGCACAACCTGATCTTCGACGCGCGCGGGCGCTCCTACCGCGAGCTGCCGCTGCGCCTGTTCGAGTTCGGCACCGTGTACCGGTACGAGAAGTCCGGTGTGGTGCACGGCCTCACCCGCGCCCGGGGCTTCACCCAGGACGACGCGCACATCTACTGCACCAAGGAGCAGATGGCGGACGAGCTCGACTCGCTGCTGACCTTCGTGCTGGACCTGCTGCGCGACTACGGGCTCGACGACTTCTACCTGGAGCTGTCCACCAAGGACCCGGAGAAGTACATCGGCGACGACCACGTGTGGGCGGAGGCCACCGAGACCCTGCGCCAGGCCGCCGAGAAGCAGGGCCTGGAGTTGGTCATGGACCCCGGCGGCGCCGCGTTCTACGGCCCGAAGATCTCGGTGCAGGCCAAGGACGCCATCGGCCGGACCTGGCAGATGTCCACCATCCAGCTGGACTTCAACCTGCCCGAGCGCTTCGACCTGGAGTACACCGCCGCGGACGGTTCCCGTCAGCGTCCGGTGATGATCCACCGCGCCCTGTTCGGCTCCATCGAGCGGTTCTTCGCCGTCCTCCTGGAGCACTACGCCGGCGCCTTCCCGGCGTGGCTGTCCCCGGTCCAGGTCGTCGGCATCCCGATCGCCGACGAGCACGTCCCCTACCTGCGCGAGGTCGAGGCCAAGCTGCGGGCCGAGGGAATCCGGGTCGAGGTGGACGCCAGCGACGACCGGATGCAGAAGAAGATCCGCAACGCCCAGAAGCAGAAGGTGCCCTTCATGCTGCTGGCCGGTGACGAGGACATCAGCAAGAACGCCGTGTCGTTCCGCTACCGCGACGGGTCGCAGAACAACGGGGTGCCGATCGACGAGGCGGTGGCCGAGATCGTGGCCGCCGTCCGCGAGCGCCGTTAGCGGACTCCCGCCGAGGAGAGGACACGGCGGGGCGCCACCGGGCCGGGGCGCGGTTGGGCGCCTCCCCGCGGCGCGGACCCCGGCCCCACACGTGTGAACGCCCACCCGGATCGACCCGGGTGGGCGTTCGTCGTTCCCGAGGGCCGCCGCTGAGGGACCGACCGGTGCTGGGAACCGGGGACGGGACATCATCGGGTGTGCCCGAGGAAATCGTGTCCGAGGTTTTAGGCCGCGCGTCGGCCCTCTCGTCCGGGGCGGTTAGCGCTCGGACCGGGGAGCCAACGGCTCGTCGTCCCTGAAGAGCTCCTCACGGGAGATCTGGGCCGTGGCGTTGGGGTCCGGTGCGGTCCGCTCCTCCTCGTCGTCCCTGAAGAGCTCCTCGCGGGAGATGTGGTGCGTGGCGTTGGGGTCACTCATGGGGGTGGTACTCCTTGTGCGTTGGGGCAAGCCGGATTTTATCTCGCCTTCACGCCTGGTACGGCATGTTCCGTCCCGCGCACACACGGTTCTGGCGTGGTCGGCCGCTGCTCAACGGCCGGTCGGACGTTCATGCCACACCGCCGCCGGAACCCGGTCCAGGAGGTCGATGAGGTAGTCGGCCGCGGTGAGCGCCCGATCCGGGTCCAGTCGCATGGGCGCCCAGGTCAGGACGTGGTCGCCGGAGAACCGGACCGGAAGGGACCGGGAACGGGTGTCGGCCAGCAGCCAGGCCCTGGTGGACCGGTCCAGGACCGCGTGGGTGAACGCGGCGTCGCTGCCGAAGGTGTGGAAGGCCAGCTCGAACAGGGTGTCGGTCGGGTCGCTGTCGGCGGTGGCGGACCGGGGCGCCACGCGTCGGCGGATCTCCAGCTCGGCGTTGGGACCCGGTGTGCGCACGGCCACGATCCGGTAGGTGTGCCGTGACCGGCCGGTGCCCCGCCGGTCGCTCGCCGACGCGGCGTGCGTGTACTCGAACGCGGTCACCAGGTGGGCCCCACGCCGCCCGGTGAGCACGTGCTGGGAACGCGCGTGCTGGCCGTGGACGGCGCGGGGGAGCACCGTGCCCTCCAGCGGTCGCGGATGGTGGTCGGTGTAGTGCCAGCCGTGCTCGCGGGCCCAGGAGCGCAGCTCGGCCGCACGGTCCTTGCGGAAATGCGCGGCGACCGCGATCGCGCCCGCCGACACCACGACGGCCACCAGCGCGATCACCGACAGAGCGCCTTCCATCCGGTGTCTCCTCCGGCCGGGGAACGTGGAACGGCCTCGTCACCCGTGGCGGGGCCGCTGCGCGCGGTTCGGGTGCGGGACCCGATATCAGGGGGTCCGGCCGTGCGAGTCCATTCTGTGCTGATCGCGGGTACTTGTCACCCCTTCCGGTCGCCCCTCCGACGGTCCCGGCGTTCCCGTGCGCCCCGGTGGCGTCCCGGCCGCGCGCGTACTCCGCCGAGCACCGGCGCCACCAGAGCCCCGCGCTCCACCAGCGATCGGATGACCACCGCCATGACCAGCGCCTTCGCGCCCCCGCCCGTCGAGCGCCCGGTGGCTGGTGCGCACCGTGCGCACTGTGCGCTCACCTCGGCCACACGGGGGGCGAGGGTTGTCCGGAACCGGCCACGAACCATGTCCGAACGCCCCTGGCGGGGAGGACCGCAGGCGCCCACGGCACCGTACCCGCGGTCCCCGGGAGCCCCCTCCCGGGGACCGCGTCCTCCGATCAGGCCGGAAGGCCCAGCTCACGGGCGATGAGCATCTTCTGCACCTCGCTGGTGCCCTCGCCGATCTCCAGGATCTTGGCGTCCCGGTAGAACCGGCCCACCGGGTACTCGTTCATGAACCCGTACCCGCCGAACACCTGCGTGGCGTCGCGCGCGTTGTCCATCGCGGCGTTGGAGGCCACCAGCTTGGCGATCGCCGCCTCCTTCTTGAACGGTTCGCCCGCCAGCATCCGGGACGCGGCGTCGTAGTAGGCCAGCCGCGCCGTGTGCGCCCGCGCCTCCATCTCGGCGATCTTGAACTGGATCGCCTGGTAGTGCCCGATGTGGTGCCCGAACGCGCTCCGCTCGTGGGAGTAGCGCACGCTCTCGTCCACGCAGCCCTGGGCGAGCCCCACCGACAGTGCCGCGATCGCGATGCGCCCCTCGTCGAGGATCCGCAGGAACTGCGCGTACCCCCGCCCGCGCTCACCCACCAGGTTGGCCTCCGGCACGCGGCAGTCCTCGAACACCAGCTCGTTGGTGTCGGAGGCGTTCCACCCCACCTTCGAGTACTTCTGCCCGACCGTGAACCCCGGCGTCCCCGCGGGCACCAGGATCGACGAGATCTCCGGCCTCCCGTCCTCGCGCCGACCCGTCACCGCCGTCACCGTCACCAGCGCCGTGATGTCGGTCCCCGAGTTGGTGATGAACGACTTGGTCCCGTTGATCACCCACTCGCCGCCCTCCAGGCGCGCCGTGGTCTTGGTCGCGCCCGCGTCCGAACCGCCGTCCGGCTCGGTCAGCCCGAACGCCCCCAGCGCCGCGCCCGAGCACAGCCCGGGCAGGTAGGTCTTGCGCTGCTCCTCGGTACCGAACCGGAAGATCGGCATCGCGCCCAGCGACACCCCCGCCTCCAGTGTGATCGCCACCGACGAGTCGACCCGGGCCAGCTCCTCCAGGGCCAGGCACAGGGCGAAGTAGTCCCCGCCCATCCCCCCGTACTCCTCCGGGAACGGCAGCCCGAACAGCCCCATCCGTCCCATCTTGGCGATGATCTCGTATGGGAAGGCGTCCCTGTCGTAGTAGTCGCCGATCACGGGCGCGACCTCGGAGCGGGCGAACTCCTCCACGGCGGCCCGCAGGTCCGCGTGCTCGGTCGACAGCTCATGGCGGTTCATCGTGTGGTCTCCTCGCTGGTGGCGGGGTCGGACGGGGCGGCCGCGGTGGCCTCCGCCCCGTCGGGTGTGACGGTCACCAGGGCGGCGTCCATCGGTACGGACGCGCCCGGCCGGACCGCCACGTCGGTGACGGTCCCGTCGATCGGGGAGGGCACGGAGTGCTCCATCTTCATGGCCTCGACGACGGCCAGTGCCGTGCCAGCGGTGACGTGCTGACCCACCTCGACCGGGACGGCGAGCACCGTGCCCGGCATGGGGCTGCGCACGGTGCCGTCGGCGGCGGCCTCGTCGTCGCGCAGGGCGGCGGCCACCGGTTCCTCGTGCAGGGTCCACACCACGCCGTCGGCGCCCAGCCAGCGGTGGGCGGTGGCCGTGTCGTGGGCGCGGACGTAGCAGCGCGTCCGCCCCGCGTGGGTGACGGTCAGCCGCCCGCCGTCGGGCGAGCGGTGGGCCCGGGCGGCGACCGGCGCGCCTTCCGCCACCCGGACCTGGTACGACCCGGCCGCCACGCGGCGCACGTACACCACCGCCGAGTCGTGCCGGGGCGCGCGCAGCCGCCACCGCGTCCAGGCGGGTCCGCCCATCCGCCACCCGTCGGGGACGGCGAACCGGTCGGCCGTCGCGGCGGGCTCCAGGTCGAGCTGGTGGTCCAGGGCGGCGGCCACGTACACCTCCTCCGGCACGCGGTCGGGCGAGGTCTCGGGGGGGTCGGTCTCGATCAGGTCGGTGCTCAGGTCCCCGGCCACGACGCGGGGGTGGCGGAGCAGGCGCCGCAGGTAGGCGGTGTTGGTGACGCAGCCCAGCAGCAGGTACCCGGCCAGGGCCGCGTCCATCCGGCGCAGCGCCTGGGCGCGGTCGGGCCCCCACGTGACCACCTTGGCGAGCATGGGGTCGAAGGCGGAGGTCACCTCGCCGCCCTCGGCGATCCCCGAGTCCACCCGAACCCCCTCGCCGGAGGGCTCGGACAGGGCCAGGATCGGCCCGCCGCTCGGCAGGAAGCCCCGGTCGGCGTCCTCGGCGTAGATCCGCGACTCCACCGCGTGCCCCTCGAAGCCCACGTCCTGCTGACCGAACGGCAGCGGTTCGCCCAGGGCCACGCGCACCTGGAGTTCGACGAGGTCGACGCCGCGTACGCCGCCGATCGCCACGACCTCCTCGGTGACCGGGTGTTCGACCTGGAGGCGGGTGTTCATCTCCAGGAACGAGAAGGACAGCTCGCCGTCGTCCCCGGACTCGGCGATGAACTCGACCGTGCCCGCCCCCTCGTAGCCGCACGCCCGGGCGGCGGCGACCGCGGCCTGACCCATCCGCTCCCGCTGGGCTTCGGTGAGCAGCGGGGAGGGCGCCTCCTCGACCACCTTCTGGTGGCGGCGTTGCAGGCTGCACTCGCGCTCGCCCAGGTGGACGACGTTGCCGTGCCCGTCGGCCAGCACCTGGACCTCGATGTGCCGTGGGCGTTGGACCAGGCGTTCCACGAGCAGCGTGGCGTCCCCGAACGAGGCCAGCGCCTCCCGGCGCGCCGCCGCGGCGTCGGCCAGCAGCGTGTCGGGGGAGTGGACGGCGCGCATCCCCTTGCCGCCCCCGCCCGCCGAGGGTTTGATGAGCAGCGGGTAACCCGTGGACTCGGCCGCCACCACCAGTTCCTCGTCCGACAGCGGACGGCCGGGCTTCTCGGTGAACCCGCCCAGGACGGGCACCCCGGCGGCGGCGACGGTGTCCTTGGCGCGGATCTTGTCGCCCATCGCCTCGATCGCCGAGGCGGGCGGGCCGACGAACACCAGACCGGCGTCCGCGCAGGCCCGGGCGAAACCGGCGTTCTCGGACAGGAACCCGTAGCCGGGGTGGACCATCGTCGCCCCCGCCTCCAGGGCGGCGGCGACGATCGCGGGGGCGTCCAGGTAGCCGTCGACCCGCAGGGCCCGGTCGGCGGCCAGGGTGTGCGGCGCGTCGGCGTCGGCGTCGGTGTACACCGCCACCGACCCGATTCCCATCCGCCGCAGCGTGCGCAGGATTCTCAGGGCGATCTCACCCCGGTTGGCGACGAGCACGATCGCCGTGGGTACTGAGGTCGTGGTCACGGGTTCCTCACATCCGGAAGACGCCGTAGCCCACCGGCTCCAGCGGCGCGTGGCGGGCGGCGGACAGGGCCATGGCGAGCACCTCGCGGGTGTCGACGGGGTCGATGACGCCGTCGTCCCACAGGCGGGCGGTGGAGTAGTAGGGGCTGCCCTGCTCCTCGTACTGGTCGCGGATGGGCGCCTTGAACGCCTCCTCGTCCTCGGCCGACCACTCCTCGCCCCGGGCGGCCAGCTGGTCGCGGCGGACGGTGGAGAGCACGGAGGCGGCCTGTTCGCCGCCCATCACCGAGATCCGGGCGTTGGGCCACATCCACAGGAACCGGGGGGAGTAGGCGCGGCCGCACATGCTGTAGTTGCCCGCCCCGAAGGAGCCGCCGATGACCACGGTGAACTTGGGGACGCGGGCGCAGGCCACGGCGGTGACCATCTTCGCGCCGTGTTTGGCGATCCCGCCCGCCTCGTAGTCGCGGCCGACCATGAACCCGGAGATGTTCTGGAGGAAGACCAGGGGGATGCCGCGGCGGTCGCACAGTTCGATGAAGTGGGCGCCCTTGAGCGCCGACTCGGCGAACAGGATCCCGTTGTTGGCCACGATGCCGACCGGGTGTCCGTGCAGGTGCGCGAACCCGGTGACCAGGGTCGTGCCGTACTCGGCCTTGAACTCGGTGAACTCGCTGCCGTCGACGATCCGGCCGATGACCTCGCGCACGTCGTAGGGGGTGCGGGTGTCGGAGGGCACCACCCCGTACAGCTCCTGCGGGTCCAGCGCGGGCGGGCGCGGGTCGCGTGTCTCCCAGGCCGGGGGGTCGGGCGGCCCCAGGGTGTCGGCGATGCGCCGCACGAGGGCGAGGGCGTGGGCGTCGTCGTCGGCCAGGTGGTCGGTGACGCCGGAGACCCGGGAGTGCAGGTCGCCGCCGCCCAGCTCCTCGGCCGTGACGACCTCGCCGGTGGCGGCCCTGACCAGTGGGGGGCCGCCCAGGAAGATCGTGCCCTGCTCGCGGACGATGACCGCCTCGTCGCTCATCGCCGGGACGTAGGCGCCCCCGGCGGTGCACGATCCCAGCACGGCCGCGATCTGCGGGATGCCGAGCCTGGACATGGTGGCCTGGTTGTAGAAGATCCGCCCGAAGTGTTCGCGGTCGGGGAAGACCTCGTCCTGCATCGGCAGGAAGGCGCCCCCGGAGTCGGCGAGGTAGACGCACGGCAGGCGGTTGTGCAGCGCCACCTCCTGCGCGCGCAGGTGTTTCTTGACCGTCATCGGGTAGTAGCTGCCGCCCTTGACCGTGGCGTCGTTGGCGACCACGACCACCGGGCGGCCGGCCACCCGGCCGACGCCCGCGATCATCCCCGCCCCGGGCGCGTCCTGCCCGTCCTTCCCGTACAGGCCGTAGGCGGCCAGCGGGGAGATCTCCAGGAACGGGGAGCCGGGGTCGAGGAGGAGGTCGACGCGGTCGCGCGGCAGCAGCTTGCCGCGTTCGACGTGGCGTGCCCGGGTCTTCTCCGGGCCGCCCAGGGCCGCGGTGGCGATCCGCTCCCGCAGCTCCAGGGCGAGGGCGCGGTTCGCCGCGTCGTTGGCGGCGAACGCGGGCCCGGCGGTGTCGACCGCCGAACCGAGCACGGATGCCCTGCTCATGGTGTCCTCTCGTGGAGGGATGTTAATGCTCACTAACGCTTGTGATGTTAATAACTACTAACATGGGTGTCCAGAGGCGGGGCGGCGCGCCGCCCCCGGAGTCGAGAGAGGCGGGGCGGATGGGGCCGAGACCGACGATCGAACGCCGGACGGCGATCCTGGGGGCGGCGGCCGAACTCTTCGCCGAACGCGGGTACCGGGGCGTGACCATCGACGAACTCGGTCGGGCCGTGGGCACCACGGGTCCCGCGCTGTACCGGCACTTCCCGGGCAAGGAGGCCCTGCTCGGCGAGGTCCTCGTCGACATCAGCGAACGGCTCGCCCGGCGCGGGGCGGAACTCGTGGCACGCGCCTCGGGCCCCGAGGAGGCCCTGGAACTGCTCCTGCGCGGCCACATCGCCTTCGCGTTGGACGAGCCCGCGCTGATCACCGTCCACGACCGGGAACTGGGCAACCTCACGGAGACGGACCGCCGCCGGGTCCGCCGCCTGCAACGCGGCTACGTGGAGGAGTGGGTGGACGTCCTGGCCGCGCTGCGTCCCGGGGCCTCGCGCGTCACCCTGCGCGCCGCCGTCCACGCCACCTTCGGCCTGCTCAACTCCACCCCGCACAGCCGGGGCGAACTGCCGCGCGACCGGATGGCGCAGCTCCTGCTGGCCATGGGCACCGCCGCGCTCACCGTCCCCGAACCGTCCTCTCCCACCACGGCTTCCGCCCCCGCGTCCGCCGATTGACCGTAGCTTGACCGGGCCCCGGGTAGGCCACGCCCTGGAGACGCCCCCGGGACCCTGGGCCCCGGGGCGCGAGAGCGTGAACGAGGGGGAGAGTTCCATGGTCGAGGGGCCTGGTCGAAGCGGCGATCCGATCACCACCACCAACGCGGGTACGCCCGTGGCCAGCGACGAGCACTCGCTCAGCGTGGGCCGGGACGGGCCGCTGGTCCTGCACGACGCCTACCTGATCGAGAAGATGGCCCACTTCAACCGGGAACGCGTCCCGGAACGGGTGGTGCACGCCAAGGGGAGCGGGGCCTACGGGACCTTCCGGGTGACCAACGACGTCAGTGAGTTCACGCGGGCGGACGTGTTCCAACCGGGCCGACGGACCCCGATGCTCGCCCGCTTCTCCAGCGTGGCGGGCGAGCTCGGCAGCCCGGACACCTGGCGGGACCCGCGCGGATTCGCGCTGAAGTTCTACACCCGCGAGGGCAACTACGACATGGTCGGCAACAACACCCCGGTGTTCTTCATGCGCGACCCGCAGAAGTTCCAGGACTTCATCCGCTCCCAGAAGCGCGACCCGCGCACGGGGCTGCGCGACAACACCATGCAGTGGGACTACTGGTCGCTGTCCCCGGAGTCGGCGCACCAGGTGACCTGGCTCATGGGTGACCGGGGCATCCCGAAGAACTTCCGCCACATGAACGGCTACAGCTCGCACACCTACATGTGGGTCAACGCCGAGGGCCGACGCGTGTGGGTCAAGTACCACTTCGTCACCGACCAGGGCGCCGACTTCCTCACCCAGGCCGACGCCGACCGGATCGCCGGGACCGACGCCGACTTCTACCGGCGCGACCTGTTCCACGCGATCGAGCGTGGCGACCACCCCTCGTGGACGCTGAAGGTGCAGATCATGCCGCTGGAGGACGCGGCGGACTACCGGTTCAACCCCTTCGACCTGACCAAGGTGTGGCCGCATGGGGACTACCCGCTGATCGAGGTCGGGCGGATGACTCTGAACGAGAACCCGGAGAACCACTTCATCCACGTGGAGCAGGCGGCCTTCGAGCCGTCCAACCTGGTGCCCGGCGTCGGCCCGTCGCCGGACAAGATGCTGCTCGCCCGCCTGTTCTCCTACCCGGACACGCACCGGTACCGGATCGGCGTCAACTACGACGAGCTCCCGCCCAACCGGCCCCATGTGCCGGTGCGCTCCTACGCCAAGGACGGGCAGATGCGCTCCTACCCTCCGGGGACCGGGGCCGTGTACCACCCCAACTCCTTCGGCGGCCCCGAGGGCGCGGGCCAGACCGGGGTGGACCCGACGGGCTGGCAGGTCGAGGCCGGCGAGCTGGTGCGCGAGGCCTACACCAAGCACCGTGAGGACGACGACTTCGTCCAGCCCCGGGCGCTCATCAACGACGTCATGGACGACGCGGCGCGCGACCGTCTGGTGTCCAACATCGCCGGGCACATGTCCTCGGTCACCGACCAGGGCGTGCTCTCGCGGGCGCTGAAGTACTGGCGCGACATCGACTCCGAGATCGGCGAGCGCGTGGCCGCCGAACTCAACGGCGGCTGAGCCGCTGCGCACGGACGGGGCCGTGGGGAGCGGTAGCCTCCCCACGGCCCCGCCACGTCCGTCAGGGGCCCGTGGGCCGTCCCGCCCCGGTGGAGGGCGCCGACCGCGCGCTCTCGGCGCGCTGCCGCGGCACCGCGGCCGTGGTCTCCAGCACCTCGCCGAGGAAGTCCGCGGCGAGCACGAGCGCGGCCCGGTTGGCGCGGGTCTCGCGCAGGGCGTCCAGCATCATGAAGTCGTGGATCATGCCCTGGAAGCGCACGGCCGTCACCGGGACGCCCGCCTCGCGCAGCTTGTTGGCGTAGGCCTCGCCCTCGTCCCGGAGCACGTCGGCCTCGCCGTTGAGCACGAGCGCGGGCGGCAGACCGCGCAACTGGCCGATCGAGGCGCGCAGCGGTGAGGCGGTGATCTCGGCGCGCTGTTGCGGGTCCTGGGTGTACTGGTCCCAGAACCAGATCATCCCGTCGCGGTTCAGGAAGTAGCCCGTGGCGAACTCGTGGTAGGACCCGGTGTCGAAGTTGGCGTCGGTCACGGGGTAGAACAGCGCCTGCCCCCGCAGGTGCGCGTCGCCCCGTTCCTTGGCCATCAGGGTCATCGCGATCGCCATGTTGCCGCCCACCGAGTCCCCGCACACCGCCATGCGCTGGGCGTCCAGTCCCTTGTCGGCGCCGTGGCGGGTGATCCAGCGCGCGACGGTGTAGTTCTGCTCGATCGCGGTGGGGTAGCGCGCCTCGGGTGCGCGGTCGTACTCGGGGAAGACCACGGCGGCCCCGGTGCGGGTGGCCAGTTCGCGGATGAGGCGGTCGTGGGTGCGGGAGCTGCCGAAGACCCACCCGGCTCCGTGGATGTACAGGATCACCGGGAGCACGCCGGTGGCGCCCTCCGGCCGGACGATCCGGGCCGACACCTGGCCGGTCGGTCCGCCCGAGATGGTGGTCCACTCGGAGTCGACGTCGGGTTTCATCACCCCGTAGCCGCTCTGCACGCTCTCCAGCACCTCGCGGCCCTCACTGGGCGGGAGCTGGTAGATGAACGGTTCCGTGGCGTTGGCTTCGGCGAACTCCCGCGCCGCCGGTTCGAGGACGATCGTGTTGTCGGTCATCGCTGTGTGCTCCCGTGGGATGGAGAGTCGGTGTCGGTTCGGTGCGGCGGGGCTCCGCCGCGGCCGGGTACGCGGTGCGTGGTGTCCGTGCGCGCCACACCCCCCGAGGCGCCCGCCTCGGGGGGTGTGGCGTGTGATCCGCGGCTCAGACCAGGCCGCCGACGGGATCGGTGGTCGCGCCCTCGACGGGGTCGGTCGCCCCGCCGACCGTGTCCTCCACGCCGCCGACGGTCCCGGTGGCGTCCTCGACGGCGCCCACGTCGACCGCCTCCAGCGTGCCGAGCGGGTCCTCCGTCTGCAGGAGCCGTCCGATGGCCGCCACCGCGTCGGGGTCGCCGAGCAGCTCGACCGCCTCCGGGTTCGACAGGAGCTCGCGGACCGCCGGGTCCTCCAGCAGGGCTGCCGCCTCCGGCGACACCTCGGGGAGGTCCTCCGTCGCGTCCTCGGCGGTCCCGGTGACCCCCTCGGTGGTCTCCTCCACCGTCTCCACCGGGTCGTCCGGCGGCTGTGCGAGGGCGCTCCCGAGCCCGATGACGGACAGTCCCCCGGCCAGTGCCGAGGCGACGGCGATCTTGGTGAACGCACGCATACGCGTTCCCTGCTCCCTTCGGTCTCACGTGGCCATGCATTTCGTGTTCACATGACCACACACAGTCAACAAGTGTCCGTCCTGTCGGGTCATGTGCGGGTTACGGGGCCCTGAAGCACCCGTATGGCTTTCGCGGCCACGGACAAGGGCCAACAAAGGCACGCAAACCTCTCGTGCGGGTCGTCGCCGCGGGGCCGTACGAACACCCGCCGACGGGTACGCCCGCGTTCGGTGGTGACCAGACGCGCAGAAGGAACGGTGAACTGATGTCTCGGCCTCGCATCGTGGTGGTCGGAGCGGGCTTCGGCGGGCTCCACACCCTGCGTCACCTCGAACGCCGGATCCCGAGGGGGATGGCCGACATCGCCCTCGTCGCCCCGCACGACTACATGCTCTACAGCCCGCTGCTGCCCCAGGTCGCGTCCGGGATGCTCACCCCCCAGTCCGTCGCGATGTCCGTGCACCGGCTCACCCGCGACACCAGGCTCATCCCCGGACACGCCGTGGGGGTCGACACCGCGGACCGGACGGTCGTCGTCCGGCGTCCGACCGGCGAACTCGCGCCGTGCCCCTACGACCGCCTGGTCCTCGCACCCGGCGGGCTCACCCGGTCCTTCGACATCCCCGGTCTGAGCGAGCACGCCTACGGGGCCAAGACCCTCGCCGAGGCCGTGCTCCTGCGCGACCACGTACTCGCCCAGCTGGAGTTGGCCAACGACAGCCGGGATCCGCTCGAACGCGAGGAGCGCTGCCGGTTCATCGTGGTCGGGGGCGGCTACACCGGAGTGGAGACAGCGGCCTCACTGATGCGGCTCACCGAGGAGGCGGCCCGCCGCTATCCCGAGCTGCGCGCAGCGATCAGCTGGCACCTGGTCGACATCGCGCCCAAGGTCCTGCCCGAGCTGGGCGAACGTCTCGGCCGCAAGGCGCTGGACATGCTCCGTGGAATGGGGATCGAGGTCAGGCTCAAGGTCACCGTCCGCGAGGTCACCGCCGACAAGGTCGTCCTGACCGACGGCCGGGCCCTGCCCTGCCGCACCCTCATCTGGACGGCCGGTGTCGCGCCGAGCCCGCTCATGACCACGCTCGACAAGCCCACGGATCACGGGCGGCTGGAGGTCGGCGCCGATCTGCGGGTCCCCGGTCTGGACGACGTGTTCGCCCTCGGCGACGCCGCCGCGGTGCCCAACCTCGCCCACACGGAGCACACCTACTGTCCTCCGACCGCCCAGTACGCCAGCCGCCAGGCCGCCACCGTCGCCTCCAACGTGGTCGCCTCGATCCTGGGTCGTCCGCTCGACGAGTTCCGACACCGCGACATGGGGCTGGTCGTGGACCTGAGCGGCAAGGACGCGCTGGCCCGGGTGCTCAAGTTCGACCTGAGCGGACCGCCCGCGCTGGCGGCCACCCGCGGCTACCATCTGGCGGCCGTGCCCTCCACCCCCGCCCGGGCCCGGATCCTGGCCAACTGGGGGATCCGCGCCCTCACCGGCGGCGAGGTGTCGCGGCTCGGTTTCGCCGACGACGGCAGACCGTCCTCGTTCGTGGACAAGGAGGCGGTGGACTATCTGGACGCGGACACCTCGCGCCGGGAGGGCGCCCGTCTGATGGAGAACCTGCGCGCGCGTTACGGCGAGGACTGAGGACCGGGCTCCGAAGGCTCCCCGTCCTCGGGGGGATCGGGGTTCCCGGTGGACCGCGCTGATGTTCGGCCTCCGGGGGAGCGCAGGTCCCGGAGGCGGGCCCAGCGGTGCAGGACGACGACGGCGGTCGCTCCCAGGGCCAGGGCGATCGCCGCGGCCGTCGGCCACCATCCGTAGGCGTCGATCGTGTCGTCCAGGACCCGGCGGCTGGCCGAACCCGGATCGGCCAGGATCGCGGTGACGAAGACGGCCGCCAGCAGCGTGGTGGTGACGGTCACGGCGGTGCCCCAGCGCCCGGTGAGGCCCATCCGCCGCCGCAGCATGCCGCCCGCCTGGACGATCCGGGTGACCCGCAACAGGTGCAGCGTGCCCACGATCCGCAGCAGGCGCAGGACCTGGGCCGGACCGAGCGCGAACAGGACGGCGGGGACGGTCACGGCCGCGACGACCGTCATCCACAGGTGTCTGCGCAGCCACGCGCGCCGGTTCTCGGCCGACGCGAAGAGCACCGCCCACTCGACCCAGAGCAGGAGCCCGGCGAGCCGGGTGACCGCGCCACCGACGGTCGACCAGGCTCCGCTGCCCCACAGGTCGAGGAAGACGGCGGGCACGGAGACGAGCGCCGACACGAGCACGGGCACGGCCAGTCGGCGTTCGATCTCGCGGGAACGGCTGTTCTCCTGGGGATCGGAGGGGGAGGGGGTGGTGGGGGACATGACGCGCGTTCATCGCGCCGCGCGGGCTCGGGGGAGGCCGCGGGCGCCGTGGGTCAGGAGCGGACCAGTCGGGCGATCGCGTCGGAGGCCTCGCGGACCTTCTCGTCGGCCTCGTCGCCGCCGCTGGCGACGGCGTGCGCGACACAGTGCTTGAGGTGCTCGTCGAGCATGGACAGAGCGAAGGAGCGCAGCGCTTTGTTCACCGCCGAGGTCTGGGTGAGGATGTCGATGCAGTACTGGTCGTCCTCGACCATGCGTTGGAGGCCGCGGATCTGTCCCTCGATGCGGCGCAGTCGGTTGATGTGACTCTGCTTGTCGTTGCTGTAGCCGTGCGTTGCCGCCATGTCGCCGTTTCCGTGTCGTCCCTGTTCAGATGCGATGAGTATACCCCTACGCGGTATTCAACGGCGGAGGATTCGGGTGCATTCCTCCGGTGCGTGCGACCGTGGTGGGCGCGTTCTGGCCGGTTCGGCGCGGGGGAGTTCTCCGCACGAATCGGACGGGGTCGCGCGCTCACCGGTTCTCGGTTCCCGCCATTGAAGTTTGCCTGATCTTGACGCGTGTCGCCCTCCGGCGCCTCGGCCGTGGTTGCGTTCGCTGGCTACCGTTGGACAGTCTGGCCAGCTGTAACTACATAGGGTGATCACTTGAATACTCTTCGTGAAACTATGGTGAGAAAGGCTCGGACAGGTGCCGTCGCGTCAGTCTCGGCGCTGACGGCGTCCGGGCTGATCGTCGTCGGCGCCACCTTGGGCATGCCCGGAGTCGAGGCCCAGCCCGCGACGCCCTACGCGACGAGCACGTGGGCCCAGCTCACGCTGGACCCGGCCGTCTACGGTTCCGGCGCCGTCACGGGCAGCCGTGGCGTGGCCGAGGTCGGTGGCGCAGACGCCGCGCAGGAGTGGAACATCGGTTCCGGGGCCGCGTCGGTGATCGACGACAACGTCCCCTCCGCGACGGGGACCGCCGTCGTGGAGACCACCCTCAACCCGTCGAGCGCGCGTGCCAGGGCGGACGGGGCGTTCACCCAGTTGCTGGTGCCGCCGCCCGAGGGTACGACCGGGCCCGCCCAGGTGATCGTGAACGAGGGAACCCCGGCCGCGGGCGGACTCACCCAGGTCCTTGACGTCGCCACCTGGCAGAACAGCGTCAACTGCACCTTCCCGCACGACCCGATCTTCCTGACGGCCGCGGTGTCCGTCTCGGTCTTCGGCCGGACGGTCCCGGTCTCCCAGCAACTCCAGACGACCGCCCTCGACTTCATGGGCGACTACGGGCCGGGGACGTCCGGTGTCCGGGTTCTCGTGACCACCCAGCAGGTCCAGGAGGCCGAGGGGAGCCGGGGGCACGCCGAACTCGCCCTGTCGGCCACGGCGCAGCTCCTCGACGAGAGCGGTCAGCCCATCGGAGAGACGGTGACGCTCTTCGACCTGATCCTGGGCGACGTCACGATGGACTGTGCTCCGCTGGACCCGTCGCCCAGCCCGAGCCCCTCCCCGTCGCCGTCACCGAGCCCGGAGCCCAGTCCTTCCCCGAGCCCGGAACCCAGCCCGAGCCCGTCGCCTTCTCCGAGCCCGGAACCCAGCCCGAGCCCGTCGCCTTCTCCGAGCCCGGAACCCAGCCCGAGCCCGTCGCCTTCTCCGAGCCCCTCCCCGTCGCCGTCACCGAGCCCGGAGCCCAGTCCTTCCCCGAGCCCGGAACCCAGCCCGAGCCCGTCGCCTTCTCCGAGCCCGAGCCCCAGCCCGGAGCCCAGTCCTTCGCCCAGCCCGGAACCCTCCCCGTCTCCGAGCCCGAGCCCGTCTCCGGAGCCCTCCCCGTCGCCTTCTCCGAGCCCCAGCCCGGAGCCGTCACCGACGGATGATCCGTACTACCCCTACGACTCCCACCGGCTCTCGTACGAGGACGGTCGGGAGGTGGCCGACGCCGACTCCGGCGCGGATGCCGAGTCCGACGCCGAGACCGAGTTGACCGAATTCACCGAGTTCGGGGAGGGCCGCGCGGACAAGCGTCTGGTGGATCACTCCGAGAGCGGCTTCGGTGACCGTCTGGCGCTGACCGGAACCGGGATCGCCGCCATGGTGGTCGCCGGACTCGTGGTCGTCTCGGCCGGTGCCACCGCGCTGATCGCGGCCCGTAGGCGCCGGAGCTGATCCGGGCGGCCCGGGGCCGGACCTCCAGCCCGAGCCCCGGGCCGAAACCACGGGCGGCGCGTGTGCGTCAACACGTGTACACCGGTGTGGGGAGGGGGCGTGCCGCGGGTGCGTCCCCTCCGCCACGGAGAACACGAAGGAAGCGCATGATCGCCACCCTCACCGGCCTGGGGCTGTCCTCGGCGTCGGGGCTGAACGCCTACATACCCCTCCTCCTCGTCGGTCTGCTCGCCCGCTTCACCGACCTCGTCCCCCTCGGCTCCGCCTGGTCGTGGCTGGAGCACCCCGTCACCCTCGTGTGCCTCACGGTCCTGCTGGTGGTCGAGTTCGCCGCGGACAAGGTTCCCGCGGTGGACAGCCTCAACGACGCCGTGCAGACCGTGGTCCGCCCCTCCGCGGGAGGCATCACGTTCGGTGCGGGCGCGACCTCCGTCGAGCTGTCCGAGCTGGGCGCCGCCACCGCCGGGGACGGTGTCGACTGGAGCGCGGTCCTGGCGGGTGTCGTCGTCGCGCTCGTCTTCCACGTCCTCAAGGCCGTGTCCCGGCCGGTGGTCAACACCCTGACCGGCGGCGCGGGAGGTCCGGTCGTCTCGGTGGTCGAGGACGTCGTCAGCGCCGTCACGGCGGTCCTGGCGATCCTGCTGCCGATCCTCATTCTCGTCGTGTTCCCCGGCATGGTCCTCGCCGGGGTCTGGGCCGTGCGGCGCAGGCGCCGACTGAGGGGGCGGCGACGCGGGGAGTGCGCGGCCGAACCGGACGTGACCTGAGGCGACCGGAGGGGCGAGGCGGGCGCGTGGACGGGCCGAGGGGTGGCGAACGACGCATTCCGGTGCGGCCCGGCTGCCCATAAGGTGCTCACAATGGCTGAGACGACTTTTGACCGACGCGACATCACCCACATCGTCTGGGACTGGAACGGCACCCTCCTGGACGACAACCACGCCAACCTCGCCGCCGTGAACGCCGTGTGCGCCAGGTTCGGCCGCCCCCCGGTGCAGATGGAGTACTGGCGCTCCGTGTTCCGGCGCCCCCTCATCCCCTGCTACGAGGACCTGCTGGGCCGGGCCTTCGAGGACGGCGAGTGGGAGGAGGCCGAGCGGCTCTACGACCGCAGCTACCTCGAGCACCTGCCCGCCTGCCGGCTGGCCGACGGGGTGCCCGACGTCCTGCATGACTGGGCCGGTGACGGAGGCACGCAGTCGCTGCTGTCCATGGCCTCGCACGAGCACCTGGTCCCGCTGATCGCCGATCGCGGCCTCGACCCGCACTTCACCCGGGTGGACGGCCGCCGGTTCGCGACCGTGAAGGACTCCAAGGCAGAGCACCTCGTGCACCACCTCGACCGGCAGGGGATCGACCCCGCCAAGGTCGTGCTGATCGGGGACATCGACGACGACGCGCGCGCCGCGCACGAGGCCGGGGCGAACGCGCTCCTGGTCGCCAGCGGGCTCATGGCCAGGGAGCGGCTGGAGGCCACCGGGGCCGTGGTCGTCGACTCACCGGTCGCCGCCGTCGAGGTCCTGCGCGGAGCCTGACCCCACGTCACCCGTTGTGACGTCCGGTCATCCCATCACACGGCCTTACCGCGGTCGTCAAGGTGGCCTTCCCACCCTCTGGCGTCCACCCGTGGGTGGACCCGCCACACCTCCCGCACGCCCGTGGTGACCTGCGATCCCGCCGTGGGAGCCGCACTCGTTTCCGCCCTCCGTAACCCCGAGGGCGGGGCGGGAGCCCGACCACACGGTGGTGTTATATGGGTCTCACATCCACACAGCCATGCGACTGGGAAGGCTGGCCAATGACGGAGAGCAGTGTGCCCCGCGTGCTCTGGGAGCCGGACGAGGCCACGGCCGACTCCTCGAACATCGTCGCGTTCGCCCGCTGGGCGGCGGAACACAAGGGGGTCCGCGCCTTCGGCGAGGGCGCGACCACCCTGGAGTCGTTCGACTACGACGCCCTGTGGCGGTGGTCGGTCACCGACGTCGAGGGGTTCTGGCAGGCGATCTGGGAGTACTACGGCGTCCGGTCGGAGACCCCCTACGAGAGCGTCCTCGCCGAGCGGGTCATGCCGGGCGCGCGCTGGTTCCCCGGCGCCACCCTCAACTACGCCCGGCACATCTTCGAGGGCCGCGACGACGAGGCGGTCGCCATCCGCCACGCGACCGAGCTGCGCCCGCTCGGCGAGTGGACCTGGGGCGAACTGCGTCGCCGCACCGCCGCGATCGCCGCCGGTCTGCGCGAACGCGGCGTGGGCCCCGGTGACCGGGTGGTCGCCTACCTGCCCAACCTGCCCGAGACCGTCGCCGCGTTCTACGCGGTCGCCTCCCTCGGCGCGGTGTGGTCCTCCTGCTCACCCGACTTCGGCGTGCGCAGCGTCATCGACCGGTTCGCGCAGATCGAACCGAAGGTGCTCCTGGCCGTGGACGGGTACCGCTACGGCGGCAGGGACTTCGACCGCCGTCCGGTCGTGGCGGAGCTGCGCGAGGCCCTGCCCACCGTCGAGCACACCGTGCTGCTGGACTACCTCGCCCCCGGCGCCGACCTGGAGGGCACCGAGCCCTGGAGCGCGCTGGAGGCGGCCGGTGACGGCGGGGCCGCGCCCGAACCGGAGTTCACCCCCGTCCCCTTCGACCACCCCCTCTGGGTGCTCTACTCCTCCGGCACCACGGGCCTGCCCAAGGCCATCGTGCACGGCCACGGCGGGATCCTCCTCGAACAGCTCAAGAACCTCCACCTCCACCTGGACGCCCGCGAGGACGACCGGGTCTTCTGGTTCACCACCACGGGCTGGATGATGTGGAACTTCCTGGCCAGCGTGCTGCTGACCAGGGCGTCCATCGTCCTGTACGACGGCAGCCCCGCGGCTCCGGACCTCGGCGCGCTCTGGGACCTGGCCGAACGGGCGGGCGTCACCATCTTCGGCACCAGCGCGGGGTTCCTCTCCTCCTGCATGAAGGAGGACGTCCACCCCCGCCGGGGGCGCGACCTGTCCGCCCTCCGCGCGATCGGATCCACCGGCTCCCCGCTGAGCCCGGAGGCGTTCGCCTGGGTGTACGAGGAGTTCGGCGACGACCTGTGGCTGTTCTCCACCAGCGGCGGCACGGACGTGTGCAGCTGCCTGGTCGGCGGCACCCCCACCCTGCCCGTCTACGAGGGCGAGATCCAGTCCCGGGGTCTCGGCATGGCCGTGGCCTCCTGGGACCCGGACGGCAGGGAGCTCGTCGGCCAGGTGGGGGAACTGGTGGTCACCCAGCCCGCCCCCTCCATGCCGGTGTACTTCTGGGGCGACCCGGACGGCGAGCGGCTGCGCGACAGCTACTTCTCCGTCTACCCGGGGATCTGGCGGCACGGGGACTGGATCGAGATCACCGACCGGGGGACCGCGATCATCTACGGCCGCTCCGACTCGACCATCAACCGCGGCGGCGTGCGCATGGGCACCAGCGAGATCTACCGCGCCGTCCTCGCCCTGGACGAGGTCGTCGACGCCCTGGTCGTGGACGTCCCGCAGAAGGACGGCTCGTCCAGGATCGAACTGTTCACCGTGCTGCGCCCCGGCGCCGACCTGGAGGGCGACCTGCCCAAGGAGATCGCCCGCCGGGTGCGCACCGACTGCTCGCCCCGGCACGTCCCCGACCGCGTGCGCGCGATCACCGCCGTTCCCCGCACCCTGTCCGGCAAGGTCCTGGAGGTCCCGGTCAAGCGCATCCTGATGGGGGAGAGCCCCGACAAGGTGGTCAGCCGCGACTCCCTGGCCAACCCCGAGGCGCTCGACTACTTCACCCGCCTGTCCGACCGGGGCTGATCCACGCGCCGCTCCGTGGACGCGTCGGGAGAGGCGTCCACGGAGCGGCGCACGCGCGGCGGTCGGAGCGTTCGCCGGGGAACATCGCCACGGGGGGCGCCGTTACAGGTGCGCGGGACAGTGACACATCCCACCCGCACACCCCACAGGGAGCGAGTGAGACGCGGTGCAGCTCTGGCGCACGTCAGATGTCGAGACGCAGGTTCGGTCCCCCCGGGCCGGGAAACCGAGGATTCAGGGCGACGGTATAGCTTTGATCAACGTGGCAGAGAACCGATCTGACGACAGACGCAGCCCCGCCACCGACACCACGGCCGCCCCGGCCCGGCACCACCGCATCGACGGCATCGACGCCGCCCGCGCCCTCGCGATCTTCGGGATGTTCGTCGTGCACCTGGGGGTGACCTCGTTCGGGCTGCTGTCCGAGGACGGCGCCACCGCCGTCCACGCGCTCCTTCGCGGCAACTCCTCCGCGTTGTTCGCCCTGCTGGCCGGGCTGTCGCTGGCGTTCATGACCGGTCGCACCACCCCCGCCACCGGTGACCGCCTGCGGCAGGCCACCGTGCGCATCGTGACGCGCGCGGTCGTCATCGGTGTGCTGGGGATCTTCCTCGACATGGTCGGCGCGCCCGTCGCGGTCATCCTCACCTACTACGCGGGCTTCTTCCTGTTGGCCCTCCCGCTGGCCCGGCTGCGCGCCGGGGCACTGTGGGCCGTGGCGGGTGTGCTCGCCGTGGTCGGGCCGTTCGTCTCCTTCACGCTGCGGTCGGCCATGGGCCCGGTCGAGTACAGCGGGGCCTCGCTGGGGTCGCTGACCGAGTTCTTCCTGACCGGCTACTACCCGGCGATCACCTTCATGGCCTTCGTGTTCGCGGGTATGGCGCTGGGGCGGACGGACCTGACGACCACCGCCGTGCGCCTCCGGCTGTTCGCGGCGGGCTGCGGGCTCACCGTGTTCGCCTACGGGGGTTCCTGGCTCCTGCTGTACCCCCTGGGCGGGCTGGACCGGCTGGCGATCGCGGCCGCGGGGACGGAGACGGTCACCGACCCGGCCGTACTGGAGTCGCTGCGCGCCGCCACGCGGGAGGACATGTACGCCATGCACGGCCAGGTGTTCACGGACAGCTGGTGGTGGCTGGCGGTCGGGACGCCGCACACCGGCACCACGTTCGAGATCGCCCAGGCGGTGGGACAGGCGCTGATCGTCATCGTCGCGTGCGTGTGGCTGGCCGAGCGTGTCCGCTGGCTGATGTACCCGTTGTCGTCGGTCGGCCGGATGTCGCTGACCGTCTACTCCGGGCACCTGCTCGCGATCGCCGTCGTCGTGGGCCTGTCGACCCGGGACTGGCACACTCCGTGGCTGCTGGAGGGCTTCGTGGTGGCCACGGTCCTCTTCGCCGTCCTGTGGCGGGTCACCGTCGGACGGGGGCCGATGGAGTCCTGCCTGGGCGCGATCGCCGAGGGAGTGCACGTGAGCGTGCAGGAGATCCGGGAGTCGAGGGAACAGCGCCGCGGGAGGGGTTGAGACCCCCGGAGGCGTTGACGGCGGGCCGGTTCCACCCCGCGCGCGGCCCGGTCAGTGTCGGCCCGACTCCCGGTCCGGGCGGGTGATGTGGTCGGCGGTCCGGTCCCGGTGCGCGAGGGAGTCGGTCGTGGTCCGGGTATTCTGCCGGATCAGCCGCCGCGCGTCGTCGGCGGCCGACCGCGCCACCTCCGGACGCGCCACCGGCCGGTGGGCGACCTCGGCGCCCTCGGGCAGACCGATGTCCACGGGCAGCCCCGCGCGGCTGATCACCCGTAGCTGCGCCGCCTCCTGGGACTTCGAGGGGCGGATGCCCCCCTCCGGGGTGCGCCAGGCCCCCAGACGGGTGCGCAGCCAGTCCGTTCCCTCGGGGCCCTGTTCCCACGGCGTGTGGTCGGGCCGGTGGGCCAGTGCGTGCCGTACGTCGCCCAGGGTCCACCCGGCGGAGAAGAACCGCGCCGTCTCCTGGCGCAGGGTCGGGAAGTCGACGCGGCGCAGTGACGGGTCCTCGCGCCGCAACCACTCGCAGGCCGTGTGGACGTCGCGCGGTGTGTGCCGGGGGCGGTTGAGCGGGTCCGCCTGGGGGCCGCGCAGCAGCGCGTCGTCCACGGTCACGATCACCTCGCCGCGACGGGTGTCCCAGATACTGACCTCCTCGCGCGCCCATCCCTGGGACTCCACGAGCGCCGTGGCCATCCTGCGTAGGTCGAGCTGGTCGTCGCTGCTGATCCGGAACTCCGCCATGCCCACAGGTTACTGACGGCTGGATGTGTCTCAGATCACACTGACCCCGACAGTGCCCTGTTGGTGGGATGTTGTGTGTTTATTTCTTGAATGCAAGCTTTGGTTGACATGTCTGACTTGTGCCCTGTGTCACTGATTTGTCTACACTTCCTGAAGTTGTGAGCGTCGTCATTCGGCGTTTGCCTCAAGTTGACGATGACAAGGAGGGCACGTGAGCACCACGTCACCGGCGAGACCACGGACGTCGACCGGTCAACACCTGCGTTACGTCGTCTTCATCGCCGCGGCGGCGGCGATGGGCGGCTTCCTCTTCGGCTACGACAGCGCCGTGATCAACGGGGCGGTCGAGGGCGTCCGGGGCAGGTTCGGTGTCGGATCGGGACTGCTCGGCGCGGTCATCGCCATCCCCCTCCTGGGCGCGGCTGCGGGCGCCGTCACCGCGGGCCGCCTGGCCGACCGCGTCGGCCGCCCCCGGGTCATGCAGATCGCCGCGGTGCTGTTCACCGTCAGCGCGCTGGGTTCCATGCTGCCCCTGACGGTGTGGGACCTGGCGTTCTGGCGCGCGCTGGGCGGTGTGGCGATCGGCATGGCCTCGGTCATCGCCCCGGCCTACATCGCCGAGGTGGCTCCGGCCGCCTACCGGGGGCGGCTCGCCTCGTTCCAGCAGGCCGCGATCGTCCTGGGCATCGCCGTCTCCCAGCTGGTCAACTGGGCCCTGCTCGGACTCGCCGGAGGCGAGCAGCGCGGCACGCTGCTGGGGCTGGAGGTCTGGCAGGTGATGCTGGGCGTCGAGGTGCTCCCGGCCGCCGTCTACGGGCTGCTGGCGCTGCGCATCCCCGAGTCACCGCGCTACCTGGTCGCCCGGGGGCGAACGGACGAGGCCAAGCGGGTGCTCGCCACGGTCGAGCCCGCGGGCACGGACCTGGACGCCGAGGTCGCCCGGATCGGCGAGCGGATGCGCAGCGAGCACAGGTCCACCCTCCGCGACCTCATCGGCGGTCGCGCCGGTCTGCTGCCCATCGTGTGGGTCGGTATCGGCCTGTCGGTCTTCCAGCAGCTGGTCGGGATCAACGTGATCTTCTACTACAGCTCCTCGCTGTGGCAGTCGGTCGGGATCGACCCGAGCAGCTCCTTCCTCTACTCCTTCACCACGTCGATCATCAACATCGTCGGCACCGTGGTCGCGATGCTGCTCGTCGACCGGATCGGCCGCAAGCCGCTGGCCGTCGTGGGCTCGGCCGGTATGGCCGCCTCACTCGGCCTGGCGGCCTGGGCGTTCTCCTTCACCGCCGAGAGCGGCTCCGGTGTCGTCCTCCCCGACCTCCAGGGCGCCGTCGCCCTGGTCGCGGCGCACGCGTTCGTGCTCTTCTTCGCCCTCTCCTGGGGTGTGGTCGTGTGGGTGATGCTCGGCGAGATGTTCCCCAACCGGATCCGGGCCGCCGCCCTCGGCGTCGCCGCGTGCGCGCAGTGGGTCGCCAACTGGCTGATCACCGTCAGCTTCCCCTCGCTGTCGGAGTGGAACCTGTCGGGTTCCTACGTGCTGTACGCGCTGTTCGCCCTGCTCTCGATCCCGTTCGTCCTGCGCTGGGTGCCCGAGACCAAGGGCCGCTCGCTGGAGGAGATGGGATGAGTCCGGTCTAGACCGCGCCCCTCGCCTCGGCGGGCGACCTTCGGGTGAGAGGGGCGATTCATGGGGGTTTTCGCGGCCAAGTTGGAGGATCATCCTCATAGCCCACCTCTGTCGGTTTGGATACTCCTCCAACCTTGGCCGGTGCGGTCCGCGCGGGTACTGACGCCCGCGCGGACCGGGGTTATGGTGACTGCCTGACGGCCCGGACGGGATGCCCGTACCGCGCCGGAGAGCCCGTTTCCGCTGGCCACAGCGGAGCACACCGTTCCATCGAGCTGTAGGTGCCCGTGCCCCACACCGCATTCGAGGCCACGACCAACCGCGCGCTCCGGGTCTTCCTCCACGGACTCCCGGGTGTCGACGAGGTCGGAGCGCGGACCCGTGCCCAGGACCTGGCCACACGGTCCATCAAGACCACCGCCAAACGGGAGGCCATCGACATGGCCATCCGGATGGTGGACCTGACCACTCTGGAGGGCGCAGACACGCCCGGCAAGGTCCGCGCCCTGTGCGCCAAGGCCGCCCTCCCCGACCCGGCCGACCGGACCGTGCCCAAGGTGGGCGCCGTGTGCGTCTACCCCGACCGCGTCGCCACCGCCGTCGAGGCCCTGCGGGGCACCGGCATCGGCGTCGCGTCGGTCGCCACGGCCTTCCCCTCCGGACGCGCACCCCTGGAGGTCAAACTCGCCGACACCCGCCGCGCGGTGGCCGACGGCGCGAGCGAGATCGACATGGTCATCGACCGCGGCGCCTTCCTGGCCGGTGACTACAAGAAGGTGTACGACGAGATCGTCGCGGTCAAGGAGGCCTGCGGATCCGCGCACCTGAAGGTCATCCTGGAGACCGGCGAACTGGTCACCTACGACAACGTCCGCCGCGCCTCCCACCTGGCCATCCACGCCGGCGCCGACTTCATCAAGACGTCGACGGGCAAGGTGTCCCCCGCGGCCACCCCGCCCGTCGTCCTGGTCATGCTGGAGGCCGTGCGCGACCACCACGCCGCCACCGGCGGGCGCGTGGGCGTCAAGCCCGCGGGCGGCATCCGCACCTCCAAGGACGCCATCCGCCAACTGGTCATGGTCAACGAGGTCGCCGGACCCGACTGGCTGACCCCCGACCTGTTCCGCATCGGTGCCTCCAGCCTGCTCAACGACCTGCTCATGCAGCGCACCAGGCTCAGCACCGGCACCTACCCGGGCCCCGACTACTACACGCTGGACTAGAGCCGTGATCTTCGACTACGCGCCCGCGCCGGAGTCCCGCTCCGTCGTCCGCCTGCGCGACACCTACGACCTGTTCATCGACGGTGAGTTCACCCCCGCCGAGGGCGGTGGGTCCATGACGACGGTCAACCCCGCCGACGAGACCGAGCTCGCCCGCTTCGCGGTCGCCGGGGAGGCCGACGTCAACCGGGCGGTGGCCGCCGCCCGCCGCGCCTACGACACCGTGTGGAGCCGGATGTCCGGCGCCGAACGCGGAAAGTACCTCTTCCGGATCGCCCGGATCATCCAGGAGCGCGCCCGCGAGCTCGCCGTCCTGGAGTCGCTGGACAACGGCAAGCCCATCAAGGAGACCCGCGACGTCGACGTCCCGCTGGTCGCCGCGCACTTCTTCTACCACGCGGGCTGGGCCGACAAGCTCGCCCACGCCGGGCTGGGGCCCGACCCGCGCCCCCTCGGCGTGGCCGCCCAGGTCATCCCGTGGAACTTCCCGCTGCTCATGCTCGCGTGGAAGGTCGCCCCGGCCCTGGCCACCGGCAACACGGTCGTGCTCAAGCCCGCCGAGACCACGCCACTGAGCGCGCTCGTCTTCGCCGAGATCTGCCAGGAGGCGGACCTGCCCCCGGGCGTGGTCAACATCGTCACCGGCGCCGGCGGGACCGGACGGACCCTCGTGGAGCACCCCGGCACCGACAAGGTCGCCTTCACCGGCTCCACCGAGGTCGGCCGCCAGATCGCCCGCTCGGTCGCGGGCACCGGCAAGCGGGTGACCCTGGAACTGGGCGGCAAGGGCGCCAACATCGTCTACGACGACGCCGCCGTCGACCAGGCGGTCGAGGGGATCGTCTCCGGCATCTTCTTCAACCAGGGCCACGTGTGCTGCGCGGGGTCGCGCCTGCTGGTCCAGGAGTCGATCGCCGACGAGCTGCTGCCCAGGCTCAAGGAGCGGATCGGCAGGCTCCGGCTCGGCGACCCCCTGGACAAGAACACCGACATCGGCGCGATCAACTCCGCCGCCCAGCTGGAGCGGATCCGGGAGCTCACCGACGCGGGCGAGGAGGAGGGCGCGCAGCGCTGGTCGCCGTCCTGCGAGCTGCCATCGGCCGGGTACTGGTTCGCCCCCACCGTCCTCACCGGCGTCAGCCAGGCCCACCGGGTCGCCCGCGAGGAGATCTTCGGACCCGTGCTGTCCGTCCTGACCTTCCGCACCCCGGAGGAGGCGGTGGCCAAGGCCAACAACTCCCCGTACGGACTCTCCGCGGGCGTGTGGACGGAGAAGGGATCGCGCATGCTGTGGACCGCCGAGCGCCTGCGCGCGGGCGTCATCTGGTCCAACACGTTCAACAAGTTCGACCCGACCAGCCCCTTCGGCGGCTACAAGGAGTCGGGATACGGCCGCGAGGGCGGACGGCACGGTTTGGAGGCCTACCTTGGCTAAGCAGCGCAGGACGGCTGAGGCGCCACGGCCCCCGCGCCTGGCGGTCCGCAAGACGTACAAGCTCTACCTGGGCGGGGCGTTCCCGCGTTCGGAATCGGGCAGGTGCTACCCCGTGACCTCCACCGACGGCGACCACCTGGCCAACGCCGCGCTGGCCTCCCGCAAGGACGCGCGCGACGCGGTCGCGGCCGCGCGCGGGGCCTTCGGCGGCTGGTCGTCGCGTACCGCCTACAACCGGGGGCAGATCCTGTACCGGGTCGCCGAGGTCCTGGAGGGGCGGCGTGACCAGTTCGCCGCCGGGGCCGAGCGGGCCCAGGGGCTGTCGCGGACCGCGGCCGACGAGATCGTCTCGGCCGCGATCGACCGCTGGGTCTACTACGCGGGCTGGACGGACAAGGTCGCCCAGGTGCTGGGCGGCGCCAACCCCGTCTCCGGCCCCTACTACAACCACTCCGCCCCCGAGCCGACGGGCGTCGTGGCCGTGTTCGCCCCGCAGGGCGCCCCCCTGCTCGGGCTGACCTCCGTGCTGGCGCCGGTCATCGCCACCGGCAACACCGCCGTCGTGGTCGCCTCCGAGAGCGCGCCCCTGGCCGCGATCGACCTGGCCGAGGTGCTGGCCACCTCGGACGTGCCGGGCGGCGTGGTCAACCTGCTCACCGGGAGGGTGCCGGAGATCGGTCCGCACCTGGCCTCGCACGCCGACGTCAACGCCCTGGACCTGACCGGCGCCGGGGATCTGGCTGCGGAGTTCGAGGAGGCGGCGGCCGCCACCCTCACCCGGGTCCTGCGCCCCGGGCCCGGCGCCGACGGGGGAGAGGACGCCTGGCTCGACCCCGACCCGGGCACCGCCCGGATGACGCCGTTCCTGGAGACCAAGACGGTCTGGCACCCGATCGGGGTGTAACACTGGCGGACCGGGGCCCGTCCGGGTCCCGGTCCGACCCGGCGAACGAGGAGCGATCGTGGCGACCCACCCACCGACCGAACGTCCGGGACCGACGCGGACGCCCGGCCTGCGCCTGGTCCGGCTCGACCGGACCACGCCGGAGGTCGCCGTGCTCCGCCAGGTGGTGCTCCGCCACCGCCTGGCGCCCGGCCAGGCCAAGTACACCGGACTTCCGGTGCAGACCCTGCCGCGCGCCGACGCCGACCCCGCGCGCGTGCCGTTCGCCGTCGTGCGCACTGGCGCCGACGCCGCCGACCCCGCCGCGGCCCGCGCGGCCTGCGCCGGTTTCGGGATCGTCGACCGGGTCGGCCACCTGCGCGACCTGGTCGACACGCCGGAGCGCGCGGTGCTCCTGCGCGCCTTCTACGTCGTCCCCGCGTGGCAGGGTCTGGGTGTGGGCAGGACGGCCTGCTCCGCGCCCCTGCTCGACCTGCTCGTGGCCGGGGCCGCTCCCCGGGCCACGGAGATCGTGCTGTGTGTCAACGAGGGCAACGAGGCCGGTCGGCGCACCTACCAGGCGGCGGGGTTCGCCGCCACGGGGCGCCCCTACCTCGGCGGCCCGAACGGCCCGCAGCTCGTCATGACCCGGCCCGTACGCACCGGAGCGCGCGTCCCGCAGCGCACGGCAGCGCCCGTCCCGCCGCGCCCGCGGCCCGAACGAACGGAGAGAACCCCATGACCCGCACACCCCAGGCCATCGCCGAGGAAGCCGCGACCGAACTGCGCTCGCGCACCGGAGTGGACAGCTACGACGTCGCCCTGGTCATGGGGTCGGGCTGGGCGCCCGCCGCCGACCTGCTGGGCGAGTCCACCCACGAGGTGGCCACGGCCGAGCTGCCGGGCTTCCTGCCGCCCGCCGTGGACGGTCACAGCGGCACGCTGCGCAGCGTCCGCGACGGGGAGCGGAACCTGCTCGCCTTCCTGGGCCGCACCCACCTGTACGAGGGGCACGGCACCGACGCCGTCGTGCACAACGTGCGCACCGCCGTCGCCGCCGGGGCCACGACCATCGTGCTCACCAACGCCGCGGGCGGCATCAACCCCGACTACTCCGTCGGCTCGCCCGTGCTCATCGCCGACCACCTGAACATGACGGCGCGCTCGCCGCTGACCGGCGCCGACTTCGTCGACCTCAGTGAGACCTACAGCGCCAAGCTGCGCGCCCTGGCCCGCGAGGTCGCCCCCGAGTTGCCCGAGGGCGTCTACGCGGCGATGCCCGGCCCGCACTTCGAGACGCCCGCCGAGATCCGCATGCTGCGCGCCATGGGCGCCGACCTCGTCGGCATGTCCACCGTGCTGGAGGCCATCGCGGCCCGCGCCGCCGGAGCCCAGGTCCTGGGGATGTCCCTGGTCACCAACGTGGCCGCCGGGTTGGAGGGCGCCAACCTGGACCACGAGGACGTGCTGGCCACCGGGCGCGACGCCGCAGGGCGGGTCGGCCGCCTGCTCGCCGACATCGTCGCCAGGCTCTAGGCGGTGTCGCGTTGGGGCCTTCGCTCCGCCTCGTCCCGCCCGTCGCCCGTCACCACCCTCAACGGACGTCTGCGGCGCGGCCCCATCCATGAGAACCCCGGCGTCGCCCGGACAACACCCCCCGGGGGGGTGACCGTTCCAAAGACACACGCTAGGACGAAGGACTCCGATGACCACCGACACCGTCGCCCGCGCCCGCCAGTGGCTCGCCGAGGACCCCGACCCCGTCACCCGCGAGGAGTTGGGCGCCCTGCTGGACCGCGCCGAGTCCGGTGACGCCGACGCCCTGGCCGACCTCGACGACCGCTTCTCCGCCCGCCTGGAGTTCGGCACCGCCGGACTGCGGGGCGAGCTGGGCGCGGGGCCCAACCGGATGAACCGGGCCGTGGTCATGCGCGCGGCCGCCGGGATCGGCGCCTGGCTGGGCGACGGGAGCCACGTGGTCATCGGGTACGACGCCCGCCACGGGTCGGCGGACTTCGCCGAGGCGAGCGCGGCGGTGCTCACCGGGGCCGGGCACCGGGTGTCGGTGCTGCCGCGCCCCCTGCCCACGCCGGTCCTGGCGTTCACCGTGCGGGACCTGGGCGCAGACGCCGGGATCATGGTCACCGCCAGTCACAACCCGCCGCGGGACAACGGGTACAAGGTCTACGTCGGCGGGGACGGGCCGAACGCGGGCGCCCAGATCGTCGCCCCGGTCGACGCCGAGATCTCCGCGGCCATCGACGCCGTCGGGCCGCTGGGCGACCTGCCGTTGGGCCGGGACTGGACGGTCCTGGGGGAGGAGGCGGTCGGGCGTTACCTGGCGGCGGTCACCGCTCTGCCCCTGGGCGGCGACCGGGAGCTGGCCATCGTCTACACGCCGATGCACGGCGTGGGCGGCGAGGTGCTGCTGGCCGCCATGGAGCGGGCGGGGTTCCCCCGCCCGTCCGTGGTCGACGCCCAGTTCGCCCCCGACCCCGACTTCCCGACCGTGGAGTTCCCCAACCCCGAGGAGCCCGGGGCCATGGACCTGGCGGTCGAGGCCGGGCGGGCCGCGGGGGCCGACCTGGTGCTGGCCAACGACCCCGACGCCGACCGGCTCGCCGTCGCCGTCCCCGGCCACGGGCTGCTCACGGGCGACGAGGTCGGCGGTCTGCTGGCCGAGTACGTGCTCGACCACACCGCCGGGGCCGACCGGGCGGTGGCGACCTCGATCGTCTCCTCCAGTCTGCTGGGCAAGATCGCCCGCGACCGGGGGGTGCACTACGAGGAGACCCTCACCGGGTTCAAGTGGCTGGCCCGGGCCGGTGGGCCCGGTCGGCGGCCGGTCTTCGCCTACGAGGAGGCGCTGGGGTACTGCGTCGGTGGTGACGGAGGCCGTCCCGTGGCCGACAAGGACGGCATCGGCGCGGCGCTGGTGATGGCGGCGCTCGCGGCCGAGGCCAGGCGCGGGGGGCGCACGCTGGTGGATCTGTTGGACGACCAGGCGCGCCGGTTCGGCCTGCACCTGAGCGATCAGCTCTCGGTGCGGGTGTCGGACGTGTCGGTGATCTCGGCGGCGATGCGGCGGTTGCGCGCCGAGCCGCCCGCGGAGCTCGGTCCCCTGAAGGTGGCCGGGGTCGACGACTTCTCCGGGGGGTATGAGGGGCTCCCTCCGACCGACGCCCTGCGTTTCCGCCTGGAGGGTGGCGTCTGGGGGCGGGTGACGCTGCGGCCCTCGGGCACCGAGCCCAAGCTCAAGGCCTACGTCGAGGTGGTTCTGGACGCGGACGGGGACGTGGCGGCCGCTCGCGCGCGGGGTACCGCGCTGCTCGCGGACCTGGTCTCCTCGGTCGCCGAGGCGGTCGGGGCCTGAGCCCGTCTCCCCCTCGGTTCACGCGAACTCGGGGGGCTCCACGACGGGGCGGTGGATGACCTCGTCGATCACGGTGAGCGTCTGGGTCGCGGTCACACCGGGGAGGGACTGGAGGCGGGTGAGGATGAGGTCGCGCAGCTGGTCGGTGTCGGAGACGCGGACGAGGAGGACGATGTCCGCCGAACCCACCACGTACCAGCAGTACTCGATCTCGGGGTAGGAGGACAGGATCTCGCGGTTGGCGCGCCAGTCCGGCTGGCTTCCGGAGATGAGGACGAGCGCGGTGACGCCGAGCCCCATCTTGGCGTGGTCGGTCACCACGGAGTAGCCGCGGATGACGCCCTCGTCGGTGAGCCGCTTGATCCGGTTGTAGGCCGTGGCCCTGGAGACGTTGGCCAGTGCGGCGATCTCCGTGATCCCGGTCCGCGCGTCCTTGGCGAGGGCGCTCAGGATGGTCTGGTCGGTGGAGTCCGGCCGCCGGCCGCTCCTGCGCTGGTCGCCCATGGCCATGTGCGTGCTCCTCATGTGCTCTTGTGTCAGTGTCCGCCCCTTCCGTCGTCTTTGACCGGGGCTAACGAACTACCAGGTAAACGTTGTTCTCGTCCATTGGGATCTCAGCCCGCGAGATTGGGCGGCCGGAGGTGGGCGCCGCCGTCCCGGGAGGGCGATAACCGCGGAGGAACGTTCCGGGGGATCCTCGCGCGGACCCGACGGGAGTGGTGCTGGGTCAGGGGGAGTCCGACTGTACTCAAGGTGGATGACATCGCTGGGGCGGGGGTTTCCCTGACCCGTGAGTAACTACACCGCGTTCCGGTAAACGTGACAGAACTTCTCCCCCGGCGGTCCTTTATGTTGCTGTTTGTCGTGTTGATTCCGGCTCATGAGGGCACGTTGTCCACATGCGGCCAGGCGTACAGTCACGCTCGGTGCGCTACGCACGGTGATCCCGCCCTCGCGTCGGGTGCCTCCGGGGCGGGGGTGCGCGGCGGTCGCGCGGGTGTCCCGGGCGGGGGCGGAGGCCGCGGGGGACAGGGTCCGATTCGCGGTGTATCGCGCGGTGTGTCGTTTTCTATCGAGGCGGCGTGTCCATGTTAGACATATGAGTACGTATGTCGCCGAAGTGTCCTCGTTTGTATCAACTACGAGTGAGTATCTAGCGATTCTGTCGAGATGTCCGGAGAATCACGGGTAGGACCGTGACACCCGAGCCCCGGCGCGCCACCGCGCACGGGGCCACGTTGGGAGCCGCTCGACAATGCCCACCCATGAGCCAGAGGGCCGGGGGTCCATCACCGTGGACCACCTGCCGCCCGACCTCACCCGCACGCTCTACCGCCACATGCGGACCGCGCGTGACCTGGACGCCGAGGCCATCGCCCTCCAGCGCCAGGGTGTCTTCCCCGCCTACGTGTCCGTGCGCGGGCAGGAGGCCGCCCAGGTCGCCAGCGCCGCCGCCCTGGACCCGGAACGGGACTTCGTCTTCCCCACCTACCGTGAGATGGCCGCCGCCCTGGCCTACGGCGTGGAGATGGTCGGTTACATGGCCACCCACCGCGCCCTGTGGCACGGCGGCCTGTACGACGTCATGGCCTCCCGTTTCGGCGCGATCAACGCCGTGGTGGGCGGGCCGGTCCCGCACGCGGTCGGCTGGGCCGTGGGCGAACGGCTGCGCGGCGACGACGGCGTCGCCCTGGCCTACTTCGGCGACGGGGCCAGCTCGGAGGGCGACGTCCACGAGGCGATGAACTTCGCCGGGGTCATGGCCGCCCCCGTCGTCTTCTTCTGCCAGAACAACCAGTGGGCGCTGTCGGTCCCCAACCACCGCCAGATCGCCGGCGGCTCGGTCTCCGCCCGCGCCGAGGGCTACGGGATGCCCGGCGTCCTGGTCGACGGCAACGACGCCGGAGCCGTCTACCAGGCCACCGCCGAGGCGGTCGCCCGCGCCCGCCGCGGCGGGGGACCCACCCTGATCGAGGCGCTGACCTACCGCGTCGAGCCGCACTCCACCTCCGACGACCCCACCCGCTACCGCGACGAGGCCGACGCCGAGCGCTGGCGCCGCCGCGACCCCCTCGACCTGCTGCGCGCGGCCCTGATCGAGGCCGGGCACGCCGACGAGGACGCGCTCGCCGAGGTGGACGCCGCCGCCAGGGAGCGGGCCGAGGCCATCCGCGACGGCGTGGCCACCGCGCCCGAGCCGGACGGCTCCGAACTGTTCACCCACGTCTTCCGGGAGACCACCGACGAGCTGATCCGGCAGCGCCGGGTCTGGCAGGAAGAGGTCGAACTGTGACCGAACTGATCGAACGGGCCGGCGCCCCGGCGGGGTCGGCCCCCGTCGAACTGTCCATGCAGCAGGCGATCAACCGCGCCCTGCGGGTCCTGCTCGCCGAGGACCCCGACACCCTCGTCTTCGGTGAGGACGTCGGCACCCTGGGCGGCGTCTTCCGCGTCACCGACGGGCTCCAGAAGGAGTTCGGCGACCGGCGTGTCTTCGACACCCCCCTGGCCGAGTCCGCGATCATGGGCATGGCGGTCGGCCTGGCCATGAACGGCTGGCGTCCGGTGCCCGAGCTCCAGTTCGACGGCTTCGCGTATCCGGCCATCGACCAGATCGTCAACCAGGTCGCCCGGATGAACTACCGGACCCGGGGGGCCGCGCCGATGCCGATCACCCTGCGACTGCCCTCCTTCGGCGGCATCCAGGCGCCCGAGCACCACGGCGAGAGCCTGGAGGCGCTCTTCGCGCACACGCCCGGGCTCAAGGTGGCCGCCCCCTCCGACGCGGGCGACGCCTACACCCTGCTGCTCCAGTCGGTCCGCTCCGACGACCCGGTCGTGTTCATGGAGCCCAAGGCCCGCTACTGGGACCGCAGGCCGGTCCAGCTCCTGGAACCCACCACCCCCGTCGGCACCAGCCGTATCGTCCGCCCGGGCCGCCACGCCACCCTCATCGCCTGGGGCGCGATGGTGCACCGCTGCCTCCAGGTCGCCGAGCTCGCGGCCGAGGACGGCGTGGACCTGGAGGTGCTGGACCTGCGCTGGCTCAAACCGATCGACGCCGCCGGGCTGGCCGCCTCGGTCGCCCGCACCAGGCGCGCCGTGGTGGTCCACGAGGCGCCGCTCACCGCCGGTCTGGGCGCGGAGGTGGCCACCCTGGTCACGGAGAACTGCTTCCGCGACCTGGCCGCCCCGGTCCAGCGCGTCACCGGATTCGACGTCCCCTATCCCGCGGGTCCCCTGGAGCCGCAGTACCTGCCGACCATCGACCGCGTCCTGCTCGCGGTGCAACGGACCCTGGAGTACTAGACGACATGGCTGAGGACAACACCACCTTCACCCTTCCCGACCTCGGCGAGGGACTGGTCGAGGCCACCGTCCTGGAGTGGCAGGTGGCCGTCGGCGACCGCGTCGAGCGCAACGCCCCGCTGGTGGAGGTCGAGACCACCAAGTCCGCGGTGGTCATCCCCTCGCCGACCGAGGGCAGGGTGGTCACCCTGCACGCGGAGGAGAACGAGGTCGTCCCGGTCGGCGCGCCCCTGGTCACCTTCGCGGTCACGGTGAGTGACGACGCCCCCAGGGCGGGCATCGTCGGAAAGGTCCCGACGGAGGAGGCACGGCCCGCGCGCCGCGTGCGTCTGAAGCCGCCGACGGACTGAGGAACCGCACGTCGCAAGGCCCGTTCAGATGTATCCACAAACGTCTGCCGGTCATCTCCGGTATCGTTTATAGGAACATCTGATTGGGCCTTCGATTTTTCCTGGGTGAAACACCAAGTCCACAATCGATAGGGGAATCATGACCGCGAATCTGGCCGGCGACGTGACAATGCGCTATGTGGATTTGCCGCCGAGTGAACCGGCGGACGCCGTGCCGGTCCTACTTCTGCACGGATTCGGCACGAACTTCGGCATGAATTGGTCCGCCGCGGGGTGGCCGCAGGCACTCGGCGGCGCCGGACTGCGAGTCCTGGGACCGGATCTGCGCGGTCACGGCGGCAGCGACAAACCCCTCGACGAGGCCGCCTACCTGCCCGAACGCTTCACCGCCGACCTGCTGGGCCTGCTCGACGAGCTGGCGGTCGACCGCGTCGACCTGGTCGGCTACTCCATGGGCTCCCGCCTGGCCTGGGAGCTGGCCCTGACCGCCCCCGACCGGGTACGGCGGGCCGCCCTGGGCGGCTTCGGCCCGGTCAACGCCTTCGCCGACGCCGACCTGTCCGCCCCCGGGGCGGGTGACACCCCCTTCGACCAGGTCTTCCGGACGGTGTCCGGGCTGGCCGGCAACGACGCCGAGGCTCTGGCCGCCTGCGCGCGCGGCCAGGCCGCCCGCCCGTTCGCCGCCGACCCCGCCCCCGTCGGCGTGCCCCTCCTGTTCGTCTCCGGCGCCCGGGATACGCTCGCGACGGGAGCCGAGGACCTGGCGGCCCGCTGCGGCGGGACGCACGTCGAGATCCCCGGGCGAGACCACGCCAACGCGGTGTCCTCGCGTGTCTTCAAGCAGGCCGTCGTGGACTTCCTGGTTGGATAGTCCGGTCTAGACCGGACGGCCCCGTCGGCGCCGATCTCGGCGCCGACGGGGCCGTGTGACGCCCGGTGTCCGCGCGGTGCCGGGGAGTGAAAACCCCTCTCCGCGTCGGAGAACCTCAGGTCGGATAAGGAGGAACGGGAATCTGGCCGCCACCGTGCGGCGCCTGCCCGGCGGGGATCGGGTGAGTCGTCGTGTCTCTCAGCTCTCGCCTTCATAACAACTCAGTCCGTCCGTCACGTGTACTTTCCACCAGCGGATATTGTCCGGCAACAGAACTCAGGTCGGATCCGTGTGAATGCGGGCCGCTGAGATGGCGAAGGGGAGAGTTACCGAAGTGAAGCGCAGCAACGCGGCCAAGTTCGCCGCCGCCGCGGCGGCGGGTGTGCTGGCCCTCACCGCGTGTGACAACGCGACCGACACCGTCGACGACGCCGGCAACGGCGGCGAGCAGACCTCCGACGTCCGCGTCGGCCTGGCCTACGACGTCGGCGGCCGTGGCGACCGCTCGTTCAACGACTCGGCCTACCGCGGTCTGACCCAGGCCGCGGAGTCGCTGGGTGTGGAGACCCGCGACTTCGAGCCCGCCGACGGTGAGCCCGAGTCCGCCAAGGAGGAGCGCCTGGCCACCATGGCCGAGGAGGGCTTCGACGTCGTCATCGCCGTCGGGTTCGCCTACGCCGAGTCCGTCCAGGCCGTGGCCGAGGAGTACCCCGACGTCCACTTCGCCATCGTGGACTCCGAGATCGACGGCCTCCACAACGTCACCAGCCTGGTCTTCGCCGAGGAGCAGGCCTCCTTCCTGGCCGGCGCCGCCGCGGCGCTGTCCACCGAGGAGGACCACGTCGGCTTCATCGGCGGTGTCGAGACCCCGCTGATCCAGAAGTTCGAGGCCGGGTTCGTCGCGGGCGTCGAGCACGTCAACGAGGACATCGACGTCGAGATCGACTACATCAGCCAGCCGCCGGACTTCAGCGGCTTCAGCGACCCCGCCGCGGGCCGCGAGACCGCCCAGGCCCAGTACGACCGCGGCGCGGACGTCATCTACCACGCCGCCGGGGCCTCCGGCAACGGTGTCCTCCAGTCCGCCGTGGAGAACGACTTCCTGTTCATCGGTGTCGACAGCGACCAGTACGCGAACGCCGAGGACGACCAGAAGCCGTACGTGCTCACCTCCGCCATCAAGCAGGTGGACGTGGCCGTGTACGAGCTGATCCAGGACGCCGTCGAGGGCGACGTCGAGGGCGGCATCCAGCGCTTCGACCTGGCCTCGGGCGGCGTGGACTACACCCAGTCCAACGAGGAGCTCATCGCGCCGCTGGTCGAGGAGCTCGACGGGTACAAGCAGCAGATCATCGACGGCGAGATCGAGGTCCCGACCGCCCCGTAGCACGCCGCGCCACGGGCCCGTCCCGTGGCACCGCACCGGAGGCGGCACCGGAGCGCGGAGGACCCGCGCCCGGTGCCGCTGCCGGTTGCCGCTTCGCGACGACGGCGTCCGGTGGCCGACACCCCGGCCCCGCGCCCCGCCGCCAGTTCCACGAGGAGACAGATGAGCAGCACGTCATCGGGCGGCGGGTCGAGTCAAACCCCCGCCGTCGAGCTGCACGGGATCACCAAGCGTTTTCCCGGAGTCGTGGCCAACCACGACATCGACATCACCGTGGCTCCCGGTACCGTGCACGCCATCGTCGGCGAGAACGGTGCGGGCAAGTCCACGCTGATGAAGACCCTGTACGGGATGCACCGCCCCGACGAGGGCACGATCCACGTCAAGGGTCAGGAGGTGCGCTTCCACTCGCCCTCCGACGCCATCCGCCACGGCATCGGCATGGTGCACCAGCACTTCATGCTCGCCGACAACCTCACCGTCCTGGAGAACGTGGTCCTGGGCGCCGAGCGCCGCCACGGCATCGGCAGGCGCGCCCGCGCCGAGATCCAGCGGCTGTCCGCCCAGTACGGCCTGGGCGTCGATCCCGACCGCCTGATGGAGGACCTCGGTGTCGGCGACCGCCAGCGCGTGGAGATCCTCAAGGTCCTCTACCGGGGCGCCGAGACGATCATCCTCGACGAGCCCACCGCCGTCCTGGTCCCGCAGGAGGTCGACGAGCTCTTCGACAACCTGCGCGAGCTCAAGCGCGAGGGTCTGACCGTCATCTTCATCTCGCACAAGCTCGACGAGGTGCTGTCCGTCGCCGACGACATCACCGTCATCCGCCGGGGGACCACGGTGGCCACCGCCGACCCGGGCACCACCACCGCCCGGGAACTGGCCACCCTCATGGTCGGCGGCGAACTGCCCGTGCCGGAGCTGCGCGAGTCCACCGTCACCGACCACGTCGTGCTCTCGCTCGACGGGATCACCGTCCGCTCCCCGGAGGGGCGCCCGGTCGTGGACGAGGTCAGCGTCGACATCCACCGGGGCGAGATCGTCGGCATCGCCGGTGTCGAGGGCAACGGCCAGTCCGAGCTGATCGAGGCGATCATGGGCATGCGCCACCTCGCCTCGGGCCGCATCCTGCTGGAGGGGCAGGACATCACCGGCTGGTCCACGCTGCGCATCCGCGAGGCGGGGGTCGGCTACATCCCCGAGGACCGCCACCGGCACGGCGTGCTGCTGGAGTCCCCGCTGTGGGAGAACCGCATCCTGGGCCACCAGACCAAGGCGCCCAGCGTGCGCGGTCCCTGGATCAACAGGGTGGGGGCGCGCGCCGACTCCGAGCGCATCGTCGCCGAGTACGACGTGCGCACACCCAACATCGACGTCATCGCCGACGCCCTGTCCGGCGGTAACCAGCAGAAGTTCATCATCGGCCGGGAGATGAGCGGGCAGCCGCGCTTCCTGGTCGCCGCGCACCCCACGCGCGGTGTGGACGTGGGCGCCCAGTCGGCCATCTGGGAGCAGCTGCGCGAGGCCCGCGCCGCCGGTCTGGCGGTGCTGCTGATCTCCGCCGACCTGGACGAGCTGATCGGCATGTCCGACACGATCCACGTGATCCTCCGCGGCCGTCTGGTCGCCGAGGCCGACCCGACCACCGTCACCCCCGAACAGCTGGGCTCGGCCATGACCGGCGCCGGGCTGCGCGCGGGCGGCGGTTCCACGGAGAGTGACAGCGGTGCTGAGGGTACTGACCGTGCCGACGAGGACGGGGGCGAGTCGTGACGACCTCTGACAACCGACGCCCGCTTCCCGGACCCGCGGCCTTCACCATCGCGGTACTCCTGGGCACGGGTGTCACGTTCGCCCTCGACATGGCGCTGCTGTGGTGGGCCGCGCTGATCATCGGCGTCACCGCGGCCTTCGCGTTCGTGGCCGTGACCCACAACAGGGTGCCGCCCGAGCGCCGTGTCGCCGCCGCCGGAACGGAGGAGCGGGGCACCGCGCTGCACAACACGCTGGTGGTGCCGACGGCCCTGGTGCTGTCGGTGGTCGCCGGACTGCTGTCGGCGTGGCTGCTGGACCTGAGCCTGATCGAGCCGGTCGCCGCCGTCGTCGGCGCCGTCGTCGGATCGGCCCTGACCTTCCTGCTGTTCCACCGCCTGTCGGCGCTGCTGGCGCTGTCCTTCGCCGCGGTGTTCGCGGCCGGGCTGATCGCCATCGCGGTGACCGCGCTCGTGCTGCTGTTCAGCGGCATCGACCCGATGTCGACGTTCGGCCGGATGCTGGAGTACGGCACCCGCCCGGACAGCATGGTGCAGATCATCAACGACAGCACCACCTACTACCTGGCCGCCGTGGCCGTGGCGATCGGCTTCAAGATGAAGCTGTTCAACATCGGCGTCGACGGCCAGTACCGGCTGGCGGCCCTGCTGTCGGCCGCCGTGGGCGGATACCTCATCCTGCCGCCGCCGTTCAGCCAGCTCGTCATGATCGTCGTGGCGGTGGCCGTGGGCGGCGCCTGGGCGGGCATCGCCGGGTACCTCAAGGTCGCCCGGGGCGTGTCCGAGGTGATCTCCACGATCATGCTCAACGCGATCGCCACCGGCATCACCGCCTACCTGCTGAGCACCGACCGCCTCGCGGTCCAGATCAGCACCAACAACATCGGCACCCCGCCGCTGCCCGAGTCGTCGTGGGTCCCCGGGATCCCCGCGCTCTTCCTCGGCTCTGACCGGGAGATCTTCGGCCTGGTGTTCCTGGCCGTCGCGGTCGGCGTCGGCTACTCGGTGATGCTCAACCGCACCCGCTTCGGCTTCGAGCTGCGGGCCACCGGCCAGTCGCAGTCGGCGGCCGAGGCCAGCGGTATCAACGTCAAGAAGATGGTGTTCCTGTCCATGCTCTTCTCGGGCATGGTCGCCGGACTGGTGGGCCTGCCCCAGCTGCTCGGGAGCGCGCACTACTACGCGCTGGACTTCCCCACCGGCATCGGCTTCATCGGCATCGCCATCGCCCTGCTGGGCCGCAACCACCCGGTGGGCATCGTCTTCGCCTCCCTGTTCTGGTCGTTCCTGACCCAGGCGGCGAACATCCTGCCCTTCGACAACATCCCGCAGGAGATCGCGGTCATCGCGCAGGCCACCATCGTGCTCACGGTCGTCGTGGTCTACGAGGTCGTGCACCGGTGGGGCCGCCGTTACCAGCAGCAGCAGATCGGCAAGCAGCTCGGCGCCACGACCGTGACCGCCGAACCGGTGGGCGCCGCGCCCACGTCCGGCGGTGCGGGTGAGACCGGCCCGAAGACCGACGGCGAACGCGGCGGGGAGGCACAGTGAGCCAGGAACTCAACGTCACGGAGGCGGTGCACGAGTCGCCGTACCGTCCTCGGGGATGGGCCAGGTGGCGCTTCCTCACCCTGACCTGCGCGGTGTTCGTGGCCCTGTCCGGGCTGCGGGTCATCACGGGTCAGGACATGCTCACCGACGCGGGCACCATCAACACCACGCTCGCCTTCGCGGTGCCCATCGGCCTGGCCGGTCTGGGCGGTCTGTGGGCGGAGCGCTCCGGCATCATCAACATCGGCCTCGAAGGCATGATGATCCTGGGAACCTGGTTCGGGGCCTACTTCGCGTGGTCCTTCGACAACCCCTGGATCGGCCTGGTGGCGGGTGTGCTCGGCGGCATGCTGGGCGGCCTGCTGCACGCGGTGGCCACGGTGACCTTCGCGGTCGACCACATCGTCTCCGGCGTGGCGATCAACATCCTCGCGCTCGGCGCGATGCGGTACATGTCGATCCTGCTCTACTCGGACGTGCCCGGCGCGGGCGCGGCGCAGTCCCCGACGACGCCGTCGTTCCCGACCCTGAACCTGCCGTGGCTGCCGGACCTGCTGGAGCCGGTGGCCGACAGCGGGATCTTCCTGGTCGGCGACCTGGCGTCGCTGGTGATCGGGCTGACCACGCGGATGTCGGCGCTGACCCTCATCGCGCTGCTCATGATCCCGGTGACCTACCTGGTGCTGTGGAAGACCACCTTCGGGCTGCGGCTGCGGTCGGTCGGCGAGAACCCTGACGCCGCCGAGTCCCTGGGCGTGCCGGTGTACAGCTTCAAGTACATCGCCGTGGTCATCTCCGGCGGCCTGGCGGGCATGGGCGGCGTGTTCCTCGCGATCGTGGCGTCCAACATCTACCAGGAGGGGCAGACCGGCGGCCGCGGGTACATCGGTCTGGCCGCGATGATCTTCGGCAACTGGCGGCCCGGCGGCCTGGCCATGGGCGCCGGACTGTTCGGCTACACCGACGCCCTCCAGGTGCGCGGCGGCGGCGAGGCGATCCATGCCCTGCTGCTGCTCCTGGCGGTGGCGCTGCTGGCGGTCGCGATCTGGCAGGTCCGGTCCGACCGCAAGGGCCTGGCGATCGCCGGCGCCCTGGCGGGCGTCCTGCTGCTGGCCTGGTACTTCACCACCGACTCCCTGCCTCGGGAGCTGGCCACCTACAGCCCGCACATCGCGACCCTGCTGGTGCTGTCGCTGGCCTCGCAGAGCCTGCGGCCCCCCGCGGGCATCGGCAAGCAGTGGAGGGCGAGCCGGTCATGACGGACGCACTCCCGGACCCGGAGTCCGTGGACTGGGCGGCGCTGCGCGCGGTCGCCCGGCAGGCGATGGGGAACGCCTACGCGCCCTACTCGCGGTACCCGGTGGGGGCGGCGGCCCTGGTCGACGACGGCCGGATCGTCAGTGGCTGCAACGTGGAGAACGCCTCCTACGGGATCGGCCTGTGCGCCGAGTGCGGGCTGGTCAGTGCCCTGCACGCCTCCGGCGGCGGGCGGCTGACCGCGTTCAGCTGCGTGGACGGCGAGGGCGAGACCCTCATGCCGTGCGGGCGCTGTCGGCAGCTGCTGTACGAACACGGCGGGCCGCACCTGCTGGTCGACACCCCCGAGGGGGTCCTGACCATGGACCGGGTGCTCCCGCAGGCCTTCGGGCCGCACAACCTCACGCAGTGACCGGGACGTCTCCCCGGCGCCGGAGATCCGGTGCCGGGGAGACGCCTTTTCAGCCGCGGTTCCGCGAAGAAGGGGAACAGGACATGGACGTCATCGAGATCATCAGGGCCAAGCGCGACGGCGCGGAGCTCACCCCCGAACAGATCGACTGGGTGATCGACGCCTACACCAGGGGCGAGGTCGCCGAGGAGCAGATGTCCGCGCTGGCCATGGCGGTCTTCCTGCGCGGGATGAACCGGGCCGAGGTGAGCCGGTGGACCGAGGCGATGCTCGCCTCCGGGGAGCGGTTGGACTTCTCCGACCTGGAGCGGCCCACCACGGACAAGCACTCGACCGGTGGTGTGGGCGACAAGATCACCCTGCCGCTCACGCCCACCGTGGCGGCCTGCGGCGCGGCCGTGCCGCAGCTGTCCGGGCGCGGGCTCGGGCACACCGGCGGCACCCTGGACAAACTGGAGTCGATCCCCGGGTGGCGGGCCTCGCTCAGCACCGACGAGATGCGCGCGGTGCTCTCCACCACGGGCGGCGTGATCTGCGCCGCCGGGGCCGGGCTCGCCCCGGCCGACCGGAAACTGTACGCGCTGCGCGACGTGACCGGGACGGTCGAGTCGATCCCGATGATCTCCGCCTCCATCATGAGCAAGAAGCTCGCCGAGGGCACGGGTTCGCTCGTCCTGGACGTCAAGGTGGGGTCCGGCGCGTTCATGAAGGACGTCGACTCCGCCCGTGAGCTGGCGCGCACGATGGTGGACATCGGTAACGACCACGGGGTGCGCACGGTCGCGCTGCTCACCGACATGGCCACGCCGCTCGGCCGTCAGGTCGGCAACGCGCTGGAGGTGGCCGAGGCGGTCGAGGTGCTCTCCGGCGGCGGCCCCGCCGACGTGGTGGAGCTGACCGTGGCCCTGGCCCGGGAGATGCTGGCCGCCGCCGGGCTCACGCCCGGCCGGGACGGGGTCAAGGACCCGGCCGAGGCGCTCAGGGACGGCAGCGCGCTGGCGTCGTGGAAGGAGATCGTCCGGGCGCAGGGCGGCGACCCGGACGCGCCGCTGCCGGAGGCCGCCGAGACCCGCGTGGTGCTGGCGCCCGCGTCGGGGACCCTCACCCGCCTGGACGCCTACCAGGTGGGGCTGGCCGCGTGGCGGCTCGGCGCCGGGCGTGCCCGCAAGGAGGACGCGGTGTCCTTCGGCGCGGGGGTGACGCTGCACGCCAAGCCGGGGGAGGAGGTCTCCGCGGGCGAGCCGCTGTTCACCCTGCACGCGGACGAGCCCGAGCGGTTCGACCGGGCGGCCGAGGCGCTGGAGGGGGCGTTCGACATCGAGGCGGACGCCGCCCACGAGCCCCGGCCGCTGGTCATCGACCGCGTGGCCTGATCCCGCGTCGACACGGCGAGGGCCGTACCGGACGGGCTTGGGTTCCGGTGCGGCCCTTGGTGCGTGTGGGGGTGGTTCTGCGCCGGGTCACGCCGGGCGGGCGGCCGTCCACGGAACGGTCGGCTGGAGCACGGCCTCGCTCAGGGCACGGGTGCGCAGGTGGGTGATCTCCTGGTACCCGGGGTCGGCGACCATGCGGCTGAACGCCTCGCGGCCGGGGTAGCGGACGAGCAGTACCGCGTCCCAGTCCTGGCCCTCCTCGGCGACCAGGGGCGTCGTGCCGTCACCCGCGTAGAGCAGTTCGGCCCCGTACCTCTTCAGGAAGCGGCCCGCCCGACGCGAGTACTCCTCGTAGGAGGAGCGGCCGTCCGGGGCGAAGCGCAACAGGTTGAGCATGACGAAGGGGCCGTCCGGGACCTCGGACAGTGCTGCGGACAGGGCGGTTCCTGAGGGGTCGACTGCCATCGGTGACTCCTTGTCGTGACCGGCCGCGTCGGGTGACGGGCGCCGGAAACCGGGGGTGACAGCACCCTAGGCGAGGTGTGTCCCCGAATCAAACCGGCCGGTCGGTATGTTCCGGTGTCCCGGGAAGGATGCTCCGCCCGACGTCCGTGTTCCGGGGCCGCGCCGGACGGGGGTTCCGGCGCGGCCCCGCGTGCCGTCGGGGCTCAGGACAGGACCACGACGAGGTGGTACGTGGCCGCTCCGGCCAGGGTCGCGGCCATCGCCGTGAGGACGTGGGTCGCCAGGAGCGGAAGGGCGCGTCTGGGGGGTTTGCGGTGGCGGCTGCGTCGGCGGGGGAGGGGCGGTCGCTTGGGGTTTCCGGGGCGGGGGTCGTTGTCGGGTGCCGTGCGCGGGCGGGGGACCGGAAGCGGCGTCGGGGGGTTCGCCGGGCGTCGGCGAGGCTCGTCCATCCAGGCGGGAAGGATGCCGTGCTGTTGCCGGTAGCGGACACGGGGATTGTCGCGCATCTCCTCCAGGAGGCGCTGTCGCCGGTCGGGTCCGGCGGTCGTTTCGGTGGCTGCGGATCGCGTGAACCGACGGCCACGACTGTGCGCCGCTCATCGACCGGGGTCGGCGGCACGGCGTCCGTGTCGACCTCGAAGTACGCGCTGCCGCAGCCGCACGAACAGCGGTTGCGCACCCTCAGGTGGGGAAGCTGTTCGCGCAGCCCGGCATGGACCGGATCGTCCGCGGTCAGCAGGGCGCCCAGGACGGCGGAGACGTCCGGGGGCAGGCCCTCGTCCATGCCGTCAGTTCCCCGGCGGGGTGATGTTGACGTTGCCGCCCGCGGGAACGGGGAACAGGTCGATGTCGCCGTTCTTCATGGCCTGGTAGAGGATGTAGCCCTCCGGGCCGAGCACGTCCACCAGGGCCTCGATCGCCTCCAGTTCGGTCTGGATACGCTCGTTCTCGGACTCCTGGGCACGGGTCTGCTCGACCGCCTCCTGGGCGGCGGTGAGCGCGTCGCGCACCTCCTCGGGCGGGGTCGGCTGCTGGAGGGTCAGCTGCGGGTCCCCCGGCTCCTCCTCTTCCCCGAGGACGAACGTCGGCGAGATGAAGAACGCGCCGCCGCCCTGCTCGGCGATGTAGTCGGCGGTCAGCTCGCCCACCCGACGCTCCCACTCGGACTTGGCGTCGGGGTCGGTGTAGAGCTCGCGCCAGGTGTACTCCTTGGTGGCGTCGTCGATCGCCCGGTTGAGCGGCTGCCCGATGTAGTCGCGCAGCATCTCGTTCCACCCCGCGTCCTCGTGCGCCTCGTACTTGAGGCCGATCTGCTCGTGGAACAGTCGGAGCGTCTCACAGTCCGGGTTGAGGGCGAAGGTCACCAGTCCGGTGACCTGGAGTTCCAGGTCGTCGGAGGAGACAGCCGTGGACGTGGCCATCTCGGCGTTCTCGGCACCGGAGAAGGTGAAGGTGCGCTGGCCGCCCGGGTAGACGAACATCCGGTCGCCGGGGCCGTAGTACTCGCGGTTGCCGGGGTCCACGCACTGGTCGAACTCGGTGGACGAGAAGGCTCCGGCGTTGTACTCCAGCGCCACCTGGTCGGGGTTCACGGAGGTCGAGCAGGAGGTCAGGAGGAGGGCGGTCGCGGTGAGCGCGGCGGTCGCGGTCACGGTCGCGGCGACGGTGCGGGGGCGTTTCACTGGCTGCTGCTCCTTGGGGGATGCGATCGGTGTCCGTTCGGGGCCGCCGGATCCGTGTCGGGTCCACGCCTGATGCGGCTGTGACCGGTGGGGATCGGGGCGACCGCGGCGACCCGGGTGAGTCGCCGCGTGAACTAGGAAGGAACGGAGCCGCCGGTGGTTCCCTCTTTCCGGGGAACGTTCCGATCCGGGGCCCGGCCCCCGTCGCGCCGGGCGGCGGCAGTGCCGCTACAGGGCCCACCGGCAGTACAGACGTCGGCCCTCCCGTTCGGCGCGGCGGGCCAGACCCGCCAGCGGACGCAGCACCTCGAGCAGGTCGTCGGCCGTGGACGGGTCGTCGCGCAGCTCCTCCGTGTCCGCCCACGGTCCGGCGGCTTCGGCCAACCGGTCCTCGGAGGCGGAGGCCAGCGCCCGCTGGAGACTGTCGGACACGCTCACGACGAAGGCGCTCCCGTGTTCCGGGTCCGACAGCAGTTCCCCGGAGCGCGGGCGGGCCGAGGCCTCGTCGTGGTCGCAGCCCGTCAGGATCGCCTCCAGCCGCGCCATGACGACCACCGGGTCGATCCCTTTCAACGGCAGCACGTCGAACACCGACGGTTCCGGGCCGCCGGGACCATCGAGCACGCCGACGGCCTCCTCGTCACCGGAGGCGGAGAAGTAGTCGCACAACACCACGGGTGGACCCTACCCGGGAGCGGGGACGGCGCCGGGGCCGACCGCGCCCCCGCACCCGAGTTCGGCGATGTCCGGTTATCGGACGTGATCGAATCATTGCTTTCTCCACCGTGGGTTCGGAACCAAAGAGCGGGTGATGATCGCGTCAAGCGTTGGTATCTGAATGTTTTCCGCTGATGCCCTTCCAGGGGCTGTAGGTAGGAATGGTGGGCGCAAACAAAAATCGTGCACCGCGGTTGCTCCACGTTCTCCTCGGTTCGTGTTCCGGGGCATCCGGGTGGTGTTCGTTCGACCGTGGATGGGAATCGCGAGACATGCCCGAATTCACCAGAAGGGGCGGCATCAGGGCGGTAGCCGGTGTCGCTGCCGGTTCCGTAGTCCTTCCTGCGGTCCCGGGGAGGGCGGCTGCGGAGGTTCGAATCGCAGACCATGTCCTTTATTGGAACAAGGTCCTCATCGGTGCGTTCCGTAAAATACCCGGAGGTCCCGGTCGGATTTCCCGTGCCGGGGCCATGATGAATCTGGCGATATATGACGTCGTCGGTTCCGTCGAGTCCTACGGAATGATCTATCTGACCGACACGAGCGATCTGGTCGGAGGGCGGGAGGGCGCCCTGGACCCGGCGATCGACTACGCCGCACACGAGACGTTGGCGGCCCTTTTCCCTCGTCTGGATTTCTCCGACGACCTGCGTGCCGCCCTGGGGACGTACCGCACGGGTTCGCGCGATCACGACCTGGGTCGGCGGGCCGGGCTCCGGACCGCGCGGGCCATGATCCGCCACCGTGAGGACGACGGCTGGGACCGCACCGTCGAGTACGTGCCGGTCCTCAGGCCGGGCCACTGGCGGCCGGACCCGAGTGTTCCCGTCGTTGAGCCGCACTGGGGCAGGGTCCGGCCGTTCGTACTCGGGCACGGCTCGCAGCTACGCCCGGAACCTTGGGGCGGGTACGAGAACACGAGGAAGCGCCTGGCCAGTGAACGGTACGCCGAGGAGGTGGAGCTGGTCCGAACGCTCGGAGGCGCCCACTCGGCCGAGCGCACGCCCGACCAGACGGAGATGGCCCGTTTCTGGGCCAACGACCTGGACGGCACCTACAAGCTGGGCCAGATGTACGAGCACACGGGCATCCTGGTGCGGACCCACCGGCCGGACGCCGACACCACGGACGTCGCCCGCCTCTTCGCCCTCCAGGCGGTGGCGATCGCGGAGGCGGTCATCACCGCCTGGGACGCCAAGTTCGAGACGGAGGTGGACCACTGGAGGCCCCACCACGCCATCAGGATGGCGGATACGGACGGTAACTACCGTACCTCGCCCGACCCGGACTGGCAGCCGTTGTCCGCCGACGTCGACGGCCGCCACTTCGCCCCGAACCATCCCTCCTACCTCTCCGGCCACGCGTCCGTGGCGGGGGCCTGGGCGGGGGCGGTCTCCCACCACTTCGGCACCGCCGACCTCGACTACGTGGCCACGACCGACGATCCGCACGCGGTGGGGGTGACCCGACATCTGCCGAGCATCACCGCGGCCGCCCAGGAGGTGGCGGACGGTCGACTCTACGCCGGAGTCCACTACCGGCTGACGAACGAGCGTTCCCTGGAGCACGGATACGAGGTGGCCGAGCACGCCGTCCGACGTCTGGTGTGACCTGGTTTCCGCCGTGACGGAGGCGAAGGCCGCACCGGACCCCGATCCGGTGCGGCCGACCGCGCCCCCTCACCCGAGGGCGGCGAGCTTGCCCTCCAACACGCCCCGCTCCCGCTCGTTGCCGCACAGTTCCACCGCGCGCTCCAGCTCGGCGCGGGCCTCCTCGGTCCGCCCCAGCCGGGTGAGCAGCTCGCCGCGCACGGTCGGCAGCAGGTGGGTCCTGGCCAGCGTCCCGGATGCGGCCAGTTCGTCCACGATCGGCAGCGCCGCGCCCGGCCCCCGGGCCATGGACACCGCCACCGCCCGGTTGAGGTCGACCACCGGTGACGGCGCGAGCCGCCCCAGCGCCTCGTAGACGAGCACGATCCGCTCCCAGTCGGTCTCCCCGACCGATCCGGCGACCGCGTGGCACTCCGCGATCGCCGCCTGCAACCCGTACGCGCCCAGACCCCGGCCACACCGCTCCGCGTGGGCCAGGGCGGCGCGCCCCCGGCGGATCGCGGACCGGTCCCACCGGCGCCGGTCCTGGTCCTCCAACAGCACCGGCCGCCCCTCCGCGTCCGTGCGGGCGGGGAAGCGCGCCGCCGTCAGCTCCAGCAGCGCCAGCAGGCCGTGCGCCTCCGGCTCGTCCGGGACCAGCCGGGACAGCATCCTGGCCAGGCGCAGGGCCTCGGAGGCCAGGTCGAACCGGATCAGCTCGCCGCCGGAACTCGCCGAGGAGCCCTCGGTGAAGATCACGTACACCACGTTGAGCACCGAGCCCAGCCGCGCGGCGCGCTCCTGGGCGGGCGGCGGCCCGAACGGCACCCGCGCCGCCCCGAGGGTCTTCTTCGCCCGGGTGATCCGGACCTGCACCGTCGCGGTCGGGACCAGGAACGCCCGGGCGATCTCGTCACTGCTCAGACCGCCGACCACCCGCAGCGTGAGCGCCACGCGGGCCTCCCGCGACAGCACCGGGTGGCAGGCGACGAACATCAGCGACAGCACGTCGTCGTCGATCCGGTCCGGGTCCCACAACACGTCCCGATCCCTCTCCTCCGGGGCGGTGGGAACCGGGCCCGAGGCGATGCCGCCCTCGTCCAGCTCCCGGGCGAGGGCGGCGTACCGTTCGTCGCGGGCGGCGCGCCGACGGAACGCGTCGATCGCGCGCCGCCGCCCGACGGTCAGCAACCATCCCGCGGGACTGCGGGGCACGCCCTCGCGCGGCCAGGTCACCAGCGCCTCGGCCAACGCCTCCTGGGCCAGGTCCTCGGCCAGCGCGAAGTCCCCGGTGTAGCGCGTCAGGGCGCCGACGATCCGCGCGGACTCGATCCGCCAGACGGCGGCGACGGCCTCGCGGCCCGTGGGGTCACTCATGTCCGGTCCGTCCGATCAGAGCTGGCCCGTGGCCTCGCGCCACGCGCGCTCCTTCTTGATCCACTCGTTGTCCTGCGGGAACTCGTCGATCGTGGTGACCCGGCGGATCTCGGTCCTGAAACCGGGACCGGCGAGCGGGATCCGCTTGGCCCACTCGATCGCCTCCTCCTTGGAGGCCACGTTGAGGATGTAGAACCCGCCGAACAGCTCCTTGGTCTCCCCGTACGGGCCGTCGGTGACCACCGGGGGCTCGGAGGAGGTGTCCACGACCACGCCCTCGGCGGGGTCGGACAGGCCCTCCGCGGCGAGCAGGACACCGGCCCGGATCAGCTCGTCGTTGAACCTGCCGACCTTCTCCAGAATCTCGTCGAAGTCGACGTCCCCCATCTTCTCCATGGCCTCGTCGGTCGCGCGCATGATCAGCATGTACTTCACGGCTCTGTACTCCCTGGGATGTCCGGGCTCCTCCGTGGAACCCTCTCATCCGTAGGTCGAACCGGGTCGACGCGGATCGACACGGCCGTCGGACTTTTTTCGCGGACCTTCGTGGCGTCCGGAGGGCTTTCCCGACAGGGGTGGCGCTGCTACGTTCGCGGCGGGGCCGCGCGCCCCGGCCAGAGTCGCCGGAACCGGAGGCGGGAAAACGTGTCAGCACAGCCGGAGGGTGTGGTCAAGGCCGCGGACGGCGTCTACTTCGTCGGCGGAGCCCATGTCAACTGGGTGATCCTGGAGGAGGGCGACGACCTCACCCTCATCGACGCGGGCTATCCCGGTGACGCCGACGCCGTGGAGGGGTCGATCCGCCACATCGGCCACCGTCCCGAGGACGTGCGGGCCGTCCTCGTCACCCACGCCCACGTCGACCACATCGGCTCCCTGCCCCGCTTCACCGCACGCTACGGCACCCCCGTGTACACGGACCCCCGCGAGGTGGCCCACACCGCCCGCGAGTACATCGAGCAGGCCACGCCCGGCGCGGTCCTCTCCCACCTGTGGCGCCCCGGGGTGGCGTCGTGGACCCTGCACGTCCTGCGGTCGGGCGGTACCAGCAGGGAGCCCGTGCGCGCCCTGCCCTTCCCGGACGAGGGACCGCTGGACCTTCCCGGCCGCCCTGTCCCGGTCCCGACCCCCGGCCACACCTCCGGTCACAGCTGCTACCACCTGCCCTCGGTGGGCGCCGTCGTCACCGGGGACAGCCTGTGCACCGGCCACGCGATCTCCCGGCTGACCGGTCCCCAGGTGCTCCCGTCGATCTTCCACCACGACCGCGACCGGATGCTGGCCGCGCTCGACACGATCGCCGGACTGGACGCCGACCTCCTGCTGCCCGGACACGGGCCGCTCACGCGCACGCCGACGGCCGAGGCGGTCAGGGCCGCCAGGGCCGGTGCCGCGCGGACGTGGTGAGAGGGGGCGGCGGTCGCGGTCCAGGACGGAGCGCGTGACGGCGCCGGGCACGCCACCGGCCTCGCTGATCCGGGGGATCGCGGATTCGGCACCGGCCGCCCGGGGCGCTCCCCGGCAGTCGGCGGGGCCGGTCCGCGGGTACGGGTGACCCGGCCGGAGCGGTCCGGGACCCGCCGCGCGCGTGTACACCGACGCCGAACGTGAGCGGCGGTGGATCGGGTCAGCCGTTGAGGCTGTACGGCTCGTAGCCGAACCAGCCGAACTCCGCGGACGGCTCGGGCACCCAGGCGTAGGTGGTGACCGCGAGCAGCAGGAACAGCGCGCCGACGAGCACCGTCGCCGCCGCCACCCAGCGTGCCGAGGCCCGCGTGTGCGCCCCGCTCCGGAACAGGGAGACCGCCCCGGAGAGGACGGCCAGGGCGCTGAGCCCGCCCGCCACCGTGATCTCGGAACCGGTGCCGGCGGGTGCCGAGACCGCGCCGCCGAGCACGAACCAGCCGAAGAACTCGAAGAGCCGCGAGTTGATGATGACGGGGGACAGCAGGAGCAGACCGACCACGGCGAAGGTCTCGGCGGAGAAGACACCGCCCAGGGTGGAGGCGGGCGGCAGGGGCGTGCCCATGAGGAAGTCCTCGCTCGCGTCCCCGTTCTCGGCGCCGTCGGCCCCGGCGCCCGCCGACGCGGTCCCGTCTCCGGCGTCCTTCACCGTGGCCCCGGCTCCGCGTCCGTCCCCGGCGGCCTCCCCGGTCGGCGCGGTGGACTTCTCCGCGTTCGCCTCGGCGGCCTCGGCGGGCGCGTCCCCGGAGGCGTCCGTGCTGGGTTTGTTGTCGTCGTGGGAGGTACTCACCGCGCCAAACTACCCCGCGCGTCTCCCCCGGCGCGGACTCACCAACCCGCACCCCGTGGCCACTTCCGGCCATGTGGTGCGCATCGGGACGATACGGAGAAAAACAATCACACGTGCTTGTTTTTTCGTGTGTTCGGTGTCACTCTCGATCCATGACTGCGACACCAGCGCCCCCGCTGCGCGTCGGGAACGCCTCCGGTTTCTACGGCGACCGCTTCTCCGCGGTCCGCGACATGCTCACCGGCGGCCCCCTGGACGTCCTCACCGGGGACTACCTGGCCGAGCTGACCATGGCGATCCTGGGCCGCGACCAGCTCGCCGACCCGGGCCGCGGCTACGCCAGGACCTTCCTGAGCCAGATGCGCGAGTGCCTGTCCCTGGTCATGGAGCGCCGGATCCGGGTGGTCGCCAACGCGGGCGGGCTCAACCCGCGCGGCCTCGCCGACCGGCTCACCGAACTGGCCGACCAGTGCGACCTGGCCCCCCGCATCGCCGTCGTCACCGGCGACGACCTCCTCCACCGCGCGGAGGAGCTCAACCTCGGCACCCCCCTGACCGCCAACGCCTACCTGGGCGCCTTCGGCATCGCCGCCTGCCTGGACGCGGGCGCCGACATCGTGGTCACCGGCCGCGTCACCGACGCCTCCCTGACCGTGGGCCCCGCCATCTCCCACCACGGCTGGACCCGCGACGACCTCGACGCCCTGGCCGGAGCGACCGTGGCCGGACACGTCATCGAGTGCGGCGCCCAGGCCACCGGAGGCAACTACGCCTTCGCCGCCGACCTGCTGCGCCAGGGCCGCGACCTCGACCGCCCCGGATTCCCCCTCGCCGAGATCCACGCCGACGGCGGCGCGGTCATCACCAAGCACCCCGGCTTCGGCGGCGCCGTCACCACCGGGACCGTCACCGCCCAGCTCGTCTACGAGATCGCCGGACCCCGCTACGCCGGGCCCGACGTCACCGCGCGGCTGGACACCGTCCGGCTCGACCAGCAGGGCCCCGACCGGGTCCGCGTCAGCGGCGTACGCGGGGAGGCCCCGCCCCCCGACCTCAAGGTGGGACTGACCAGCCTCACCGGTTTCCGGGGCGAGGTCGAGTTCCTCATCACCGGCCTGGACGCCCAGGACAAGGCCCGCCACGCCGAACGCCAGATGCGCGCCGCCCTCGCCGGACGCAGGCCCGGCGAGCTGCACTTCGAGTTCACACCCGCGCGCGACCCCCACGCCGCCGACCAGGACTCCGCCACCGCCCGCCTGCGCGTCGTGGCCCGCGACCACGACCCCGCCACAGTCGGCCGCTCCTTCGGCGCCACCGCCGTCGAACTGGCCCTGGCCAGCTACGCCGGGTTCCACCTGGCCGCGCCGCCGCGCGACGCCCGCCCCGACGGGGTCGCCATCACCCAGGCGCTGGTCCCCGCCGCCGAGGTGGAGCACACCGTCATCCTCCCCGACGGCGACAGCGCGCTGATCCCGCCGCCTGACCGCACCCGCGCGCTCCTCGACCTCCCCGAACCCCCGCTGCCCGAACCCCTGCCCCCGCACCCGGTGCGGCTCGCCCCCCTCGGGCTGGTCCTGGGCGCCCGCAGCGGGGACAAGGGCGCCGACGCCAACGTGGGCGTGTGGGCCCGCACCGATCCGGGATGGCGGTGGCTCGCCCACGAACTCACCGCCGACCGCCTGCGCGAACTCCTCCCCGAGACCGCCGACCTCAAGATCACCCGCCACGCGCTGCCCAACCTGCGCGCCGTGAACTTCTGGATCGAGGGCCTGCTCGCCCCCGGCGCCCCCCGACGCGAGGGGCCGGACCCCCAGGCCAAGGGGCTGGGGGAGTGGCTGCGGGCCCGACGAGTACCGATCCCCCGACCGCTGCTGGAGGAGGGGGACGCGCTGTGAGCACACCCTCCCGCCCCGCCCCGCCGCCCCCGCCGGGCACCTCCGGCACGGTCCTGCCCACCCGCCTGGACACCGCCGCGCCCGCCTTCGCCGAGGCCCGCGGGGCCATGCTGACCGCCCTCGCCGAGATCGACGCCGAACACGCCAAGGCCGTGGCCGGGGGCGGACAGCGCTACGTCGACCGCCACCGGTCACGGGGCGGCCTGCTCGCCCGCGAACGGATCGAACTCCTCCTGGACGAGGGCAGCCCCTTCCTCGAACTGTCCCCCCTGGCCGCCTGGGGCAGCGACTTCCACGTCGGCGCCAGCGTCGTCACGGGCGTCGGGGTCGTGTCCGGCACCGAGTGCGTCATCGTGGCCAACGACCCCACCGTGCGCGGCGGCTCCAGCAACCCGTGGACGCTGCGCAAGTCGGCCCGCGCGGCGCAGATCGCCGAACAGAACCGGATGCCGCTGATCAACCTCGTGGAGTCCGGCGGCGCCGACCTGCCCACCCAGAAGGAGATCTTCGTCCCCGGCGGACGCACCTTCCGCGACCTGACCCGCCTGTCCGCCGCCGGGGTGCCCACGATCGCCCTCGTCTTCGGCAACTCCACCGCCGGGGGCGCCTACATCCCGGGCATGTGCGACCACGTGGTCATGGTCCGCGACCGCTCGAAGGTGTTCCTCGGCGGTCCGCCCCTGGTCAAGGCGGCCACCGGGGAGGAGAGCGACGACGAGTCCCTGGGCGGCGCGCGCATGCACGCCGAGGTCTCCGGCCTCGCCGACCACCTCGCCGAGGACGAACGCGACGCCCTGCGTATCGGCCGCCGCGTCGTCGCCCGCCTCAACCGGACCAAGGCCGGCCCATCCCCCGCCGCGCCCGCCCCCGAACCCCGCTACCCGGCCGAGGAGCTGCTGGGCGTCATGCCGCCCGACCTCAAGGTCCCCGTCGACCCGCGCGAGGTCATCGCCCGCGTCGTCGACGGCTCGGTCCTGGACGAGTTCAAACCCGCCTACGGCCCCGGCCTGGTCACCGGATGGGCCACCCTGCACGGCTACCCGGTCGGGATCCTGGCCAACGACAACGGCGTCCTGTTCAGCGCCGAGGCGCAGAAGGCCGCCCAGTTCATCCAGCTCGCCAACCGGGCCGACACACCCCTGGTCTTCCTGCACAACACCACCGGCTACATGGTCGGCCGCGAGTACGAGCAGGGCGGCATCATCAAGCACGGCTCGATGATGATCAACGCCGTCTCCAACAGCACCGTCCCGCACTTCTCCGTGCTCATCGGCGCCTCCTACGGAGCCGGGCACTACGGCATGTGCGGCCGCGCCTACGACCCCCGGTTCCTGTTCGCCTGGCCCAGCGCCCGCTCGGCCGTCATGGGGCCGCGCCAACTGGCCGAGGTGCTGTCGATCGTCGCCCGCCAGTCCGCCGCCCGGAAGGGCCAACCCTACGACGAGGACCAGGACACCGCGATGCGCGAGATGGTCGAGCGGCAGATCGAGGCCGAGTCCCTGCCCCTGTTCCTGTCCGGCCGGGTCTACGACGACGGCGTCATCGATCCCCGCGACACCCGCACCGTCCTGGGCCTGTGCCTGTCCTTCGCGCACAACGCCCCCGTCCGGGGCGCCGACCGCTTCGGCGTCTTCCGGATGTGACCCCGGACGTGGAGAGGAGACCCGACGTGCACCGCCCCGAACCGCCCTCACCCCGGGCCGCACCGAGCCCCGTCCCGCCCCCCGCCACCCCCGTGTCCACCCTCCTGGTCGCCAACCGCGGCGAGATCGCCCGCCGCGTCCTGCGCACCTGCCGCGTCCTGGGCATCGCCACCGTCGCCGTCCACGCCGACACCCCCGCCGAGGCCGCCGCCGCGCACGTGGCCGAGGCCGACACCGCCGTGCGCCTGCCCGTTCCCGACGGCGCCGGACCGGCCGCCGCCTACCTCGACCCCCGCGCCCTGGTCGACGCCGCCCGGACGGCCGGAGCCGACGCCGTCCACCCCGGCTACGGCTTCCTCTCCGAGAGCGCCGACCTCGCCCGCGCCGTCACCGACGCCGGACTCACCTGGGTCGGCCCACCTCCCGACGCCATCGCCGCCATGAGCTCCAAGACCCGCGCCAAGGACCTCGCCCACCGGGCCGGGGTCCCCGTCGCCGCCGCCCTGGCCCCCGACGACGTCACCGCCGACCACCTGCCCGTCCTCGTCAAGGCCGCCGCCGGGGGCGGCGGCCGCGGCATGCGCGTCGTCCGCGACCTCGTCGACCTGCCCGGCGCCGCCGCCTCCGCCCGCGCCGAGGCCGCGGCCGCGTTCGGCGACCCGACCGTCTTCTGCGAGCCCTACGTCGACCACGGCCGCCACGTCGAGGTGCAGATCCTCGCCGACGCCCACGGCACCGTGTGGGTCGTGGGCGAACGCGACTGCTCCGTCCAGCGCCGCCACCAGAAGGTGATCGAGGAGGCCCCCGCGCCCGGACTCCCCGACCCCCTGCGGACCCGCCTGCACGAGGCCGCCCGCGACATGGCCCGGGCGATCGGCTACACGGGCGCCGGAACCGCCGAGTTCCTCGTCCCCGTCCGTGACGACGGCCCCGGTGACCCGGTCTTCCTGGAGATGAACACCCGCCTCCAGGTCGAGCACCCGGTCACCGAGTGCGTCACCGGCCTCGACCTGGTCGAGTGGCAGATCCGCGTCGCCGAGGGCGAACCCCTGCCCGACTCCGGCCCACCCGCCCCGCGCGGCCACGCGATCGAGGTCCGCCTGTACGCCGAGGACCCGCGCCGGGACTGGCGGCCCCGGACCGGGGTGCTGCGCTCCTTCGACGTCCCCGGCGTCACCGCAGCCTTCACCCCGCTCACCGCGCCCGGGGTGCGCCTGGACAGCGGCGTCGAACCCGGCGACACCGTCGGCGCCGACTTCGACCCCATGCTCGCCAAGGTCATCGCCTACGGCCGCGACCGCCGCGACGCCCTGCGCCGCCTGTCCGCGGCCCTGGCCACCGCCCGGATACACGGTGTGGGCACCAACCGCGACCTGCTCGTCCGCGCCCTGCGCCACCCCGCCTTCACCGACGCCGACCACTCCGACCCCGCCCGGCGGGCCCGGCTCACCACCGGCTACCTCACCGGCGACCGGCTCACCGCGCTCGCCCAGCCGCTCGCCGACACCGACACCGCGCACCTGGCCGCCCTGGCCGCGAGCCTGTCCGCGACCGAGGCCGCCCGAACCCGCACCCCCGTCCCCACCGGGATCCCCGCCGACTGGCGCAACCTCCCCGCCCACCCGCGCACCCGCTCCTACGTCCGCGCCGGAGACGGCGGAGCACCCGTCACCGCCTCCTACCGGTCCGTCCGCGGGACCCACGTCCCCGAACGCGCCGACGTCCGCGTCCTGTCCGCCGCACCCGACCTGGTGGTGCTGGAGGTCGACGGCCTGCGCCGCCCCTTCACCGTCCACCGGTACGACGGCGACCCCGACGTCCACGTCGACTCCCCCCAGGGCTCGGTCACCCTCACCCCGGTCGACCCCCTGCCGGCCCCCGAGGCCGCCGTCGACCCGGGCGCGCTGCCCGCGCCCATGCCGGGCACGGTCACCGCCGTGGACGTGGCCGTGGGGGAGAAGGTGCGCGCGGGGCAGACCCTGCTGCGCCTGGAAGCCATGAAGATGGAGCACCGCGTCACCGCTCCCGCCGCCGGTGCCGTCCGGGAGCTCCCGGTCGCGACGGGACAGCGGGTGCCCGCCGGGGCGCCCCTCGCCGTACTCGACTACCAGGACCACGAAGGGACCGACACGTGACCGGGGCCATGACCTTCGACGAACCGTCCGAACGCCGCGAACTGCGCGCCGCCGTCGCCGCGCTCGCCGACAAGTACGGATCCGACTACTACAGATCCCGCGCCCGGGAGGGCGCCTACCTCACCGAGCTGTGGGAGGAGGCCGGACGCCTCGGCTACCTGGGCGTCAACATCCCCCAGGAGTACGGCGGCGGCGGAGGCGGCATCGGCGACCTGGCCGCCGTCCTGGAGGAGTTCGCCGCCGCCGGGTGCCCCACCCTGATGATGGTGGTCTCCCCGGCCATCTGCGGAACCGTCCTGTCCCGCTTCGGCACCCCGGCCCAGCGCGACCGGTGGCTGCCCGGCCTGGCCACCGGCGAGGCGATCATGGCCTTCGCCATCACCGAACCCGACGCCGGTTCCAACGCCCACCGCATCACCACCACCGCCCGCCGCGACGGCGACGGCTGGGTGCTCAACGGCCGCAAGACCTTCATCTCCGGAGTGGACGTGGCCGACGCGGTCCTGATCGTCGGCCGGATCGAGGACGAGGCGACCGGCCGCCTGAGCGCGGCGCTGTTCGTCGTGCCCACCGACACCCCCGGGTTCGAGGCGCGCCCGATCGAGATGGACCTGGTCAGCCCGGACCACCAGTTCCAGCTGTTCATGGACGACGTCCGCCTGCCCGGCGACGCCCTGGTCGGCGACCCCGAGGCGGGGCTGCTCCAGCTCTTCGCCGGGCTCAACCCCGAGCGGATCATGGCGGCCTCGATGGCCACCGGGAGCGCCCTGCACGCCCTGGGCAAGGCGGTCGGCTACGCCAGGGAGCGCACGGTGTGGCGGGACACGCCCATCGGCGCCCACCAGGGGCTGGCGCACCCGCTCGCGCAGGTCAAGATCGAGACGGAGCAGGCCCGGTTGATGACCCAGCACGCCGCGCTCCGCTACGATTCCGGCGACGACGCGGGGGCGGGGGAGGCGGCCAACATGGCCAAGTACGCCGCCGCCGAGGCGTGCGTGCGATCGGTCGACCAGGCGGTGCAGACCCTCGGCGGGAACGGCCTGGCCAGCGAGTACGGACTGGGCGCGGCCGTCGTGGCCGCGCGCCTGGCCCGGATCGCCCCGGTCAGCCGGGAGATGGTGCTCAACTACGTGGCCCAGCAGTCCCTCGGCCTGCCCAAGTCGTACTGACCGGACCGACCGCGCGCCGCCCCCGTCCGGGGCGCGGCGCGCACACCTGGGGGGACGCCACGTGGGCACCGAGCTCGACCGGGAGCCGCGACAGGAACGCAGCCGGGCCACCCGGGCGCGGCTGCTGGACGCGGCCGTGCGCTGCCTGGCCGAGCGCGGTGTGGCGGGGGCGACGGTCGGCGCGGTCGCCGAGGCGGCCGGGGTGTCCCGGGGGGCCGCCCAGCACCACTTCCCCACCCGCGACGACCTGTTCCTGGCCGCGCTCGACCGGATGGTCGACAGCCGCGGCGAGGAGCTGCGGCGCGGCGCCGCCGCCGTTCCCGAGGGGCCCGGCCGCACCGAGGCGGTCGTGCGGATGGTCGTGGCCGCCTTCAGCGGAGAGGACTTCCACGCCGCGCTCCAGCTGTGGGCGGGAGCCGCCAGCGACCCGACCCTGCGGGACCGGATCATCCCGATGGAGGAACGGGTGGGGCGCCAGATCCACCGGGCGGCGGTGGAGCTCCTGGGGGCGGACGAGTCGGTCCCGGGGGTGCGGGAGGCGGTGCAGGCGACGCTGGACCTGGCGCGGGGGCTGGGCCTGGCCAATCTGCTCAGCGACGACAGCGCACGTCGGCGGGGGATCGTGCGGCAGTGGGCGCGGATGCTCGACCAGGCGCTGGGGCGGAACTACGGGTGAGCGCTCGGCTTCGCGCGGCGTGCGGGCGCTCGCGGATGTCTATCATCGGAAGCGATCGGGTGTGACCCGACTCAGGCGCATACGGGGACGAGACCGGACGGACGGTGTGACGGTGGGTGCGGAATCGGGCCGGGACCTGCCCGGCCTGGCCAGGCAGGCGGTGGACGCGTTCGCGGAGAGTGCCGCACGGCGCAGGGATCGCGACGCCCTGATGGACACCGCGTTCGCCGCGCTCTTCGAGCTGTACCGGGCCACCACGGCGGCCGAACGCGCCTCCCCGGCGGGACGGAACTTCAACTCGACCCTGGCCGAGCTGCTGGTCAGCGGGAACAACCCCGACCGGCTCAGCCTGTACGTGGTGCGCACCCAGACAGCGGCGGAGAACGGTCGGCACGAGGGCTACCGGCCCGCCTGCTGGCGGCGGTCGATGCTCCAGCTCCTCGGTGACGAGTTCGTTCCCTGGGACCGGTTCCTGCGCCCGGTGGACCTGGAGGCCATCCCGCGCATCGACGACGCCCTGGTCGCGGTGGCGGCCGAGGCCAGCCCGGTCAGCGGCGAGGAGGTGCCCGCCTGGGTGCCCGAGACGCACTGGTGGTGGTGGGAACCGGCCCGCCAGGCCGCGGCGGACGGCGCCGACCGGGCGGACAGCGGCCCCCTCGGCGCCGTCGTGGGCGAGTAGATTCGGGCGTCCCCTCACCCGGCCTCGGCCCGCTCGGCCCGTTCGTCCCGTGCGGTGGCGATCCGGCGCTGGATGACGTCCCGGCAGGTGCCCAGCGCCCGAGCCAGCGCGTTCAGACTCTCCCCGGCCTCGTGACGGGCGAGGATCTCGGCGTCGGACACCCCCAGGTCCCGACGCGGGCGGCCGATGCGCGCCCTCGGCCCGGTCTGGACCCGGCGGGCGCGCTGCCGCGCCTTGCGCCGCCGCTGGCGCAGCAGCTTCATCGGGTTCTGGTGCCGGGCCCCGGGGCGGTCGGCGCCCCACAGCCGTGAGGGCTGCTCGTGTTCGTGCCACAGGGCGAGGAACCGGTGGCGGGCACGGGTGAGCGCGGAGCAGAACGCGCCGTCGGACAGGTTCAGCGAGCGCGCGGCGGCGGTGCGGTCGCCGTGTTCCGCGAGGGCGCGCAGGGCGTCGCGCTGGGTCGGGGTGAGGGCCCGCCAGATCTGGGCGAGGGCGAGCCGGTCCACGATCAGGTCCTCGTGTCCGTGGGTGGGTGCCGAGGCGCTGGTCCAGTACCGGAGGAAGGCGCGGGAGAGGACGGACTGGTCCTGTCCGCCGAAGCCGTGTGCCCGCAGGTCCTGGTAGTGCTGGGCCTTCATGGCCTTCCAGCCGATCGCGATGAGTTCGGTCTCCTCGGGGCGTTCGTGCGTGAGGTGGAGGTGTTCGGTGATCGCCTCCCACGCGGTCTCGGCGCGGTGGGTCATCTCCATGCCGTTGACCCAGTTGCACTCGCGGGCCGCCCAGACGGCCAGGGCGTTGACCTGGGTGGCGGTGTAGCCGTGCGCGACGTGGTCGTCGACGGCGGGACGGGGGAGGAGCGGGCCGAATTCGTTGGACCCGGTGGGAGGCTTCATCGGATGCCTCCCCCAGATATCGGCCGACCGGACGACCGGAAGTCTTTCTGTGTCCGAAATTGGCTGAATTGCTGCGCCATGTCTGGCTCCTCGGTAGCGAAAGAATCAGATGATGTGGTGCGCTCCAAATTGTGCTCTCCATGCTTGGAGAGGGGATCTGGAGGCTGTTCACCTGTTCTGAGTCTTCGAGGAGCCTTGCCTCAGGGCAAGAGTTACCTCACTTCTGGAGGGAGAAGTAGCAGACCCCTACTCAACTGTGCTTGATCTGTGGTTCTCTACTTCCATGGTGGAGCGACGCATTACTGTATGGCGGGAATTCGGGTCCGAGATCAGGCGGCTTCGTCTGGAATCAGGGATGAATCTGGAACGGCTGGCGCCACAGGCCGGTCTGTCTCCCCAGATGCTCGGGGCGATGGAGCGGGGGACACGAAGGACAAAGGAGGACGTAGCGAAGCGGCTTGACGCCTTCTTCGCTACCAACGGGGCGCTCATGAGGCGTTGGTCGCAAGCAGTGCGAGGCGAGGGCGACCCGGACTGGTACGAACAGGTGACTGAGTCGGAGGAGAATGCGACCGAGATCCACATGTACCACCCGAACCTCGTTCCGGGGCTCTTGCAGACTGAGGCGTACGCGCTTGTGGTCTTCCGTGATGATGGCCCCTTGGACTCCCCTGAGGAGCACAAACGCCTCGCGCAGTTGCGGGTGAAGCGGTTGGATGCCTTGGTGGAGGTGAACAACCCCAAGCTCTTGGCGGTGATCCCGGAGAACGTCGTCCGTGCTCGGGTTGGTGATGAGGAAGTGATGCGCGAGCAGCGTGCACACCTGGTGCGTCTGGCAGAATCCGAGAGGCTGAGGTTGCTGGTGGTGCCTGTGGGAACCCCCTACCTCGGAGGATCATCCGGTCCGTTCCGTGTGATTATGTCCGAGGATGGCCCACCCATCGTCTACGCAGAGCACTCCGGTGGCGGTGTGATCATCGACGATAGCCAGGAGGTGGCTCGTCACCAGGCGGTCTACCGAGAGCTCCTGTCGTGGGCGCTTCCTCCTCTGGCGTCGATCGACCTGATTCGCCGCATGAACGAAGAGGATGAACATGGCTGAGAACTGGCACAAGTCGAGCTATAGCGGTGCACGGGGTGACTGTGTAGAGGTGTGCGAGGCCCCGGATGCAGTGAGGATGCGTGACACACGGAACCGGAGCCTTGGACACCTCGCCTTCCCAGGTGACCAGTGGGCGGCTCTTGTTCGGAGCCTACGAGAGGACTGACGATGGCTGAGAACTGGCACAAGTCGAGCTACAGCGGCGGACGAGGTGACTGCGTGGAGGTCTGTGAGGCCCCGGATGCGGTGAAGGTCCGGGACACGCAGAACCGGAGCCTCGGGTACCTCAGCTTCCCGGGCTCGCAGTGGGTTGCCCTCCTCCACGGCCTGCGCGACGAACGAGCCTGACCCCTCCCAAGAACCGAACCGGCGGCGTGCACGATCGCGTGCACGCCGCCGGGCTCAGCGTCCGTTGACGCAGGCATCGAACCCCGTCAACACCGCCGCGAGCTTGTCCCCATGACCCGCCGCTACGAAGAGCTCCTTCACCTCTTGCTTGAGAGTCTCCTTGGACTTTTGCGTGAGACCCTGGGCCTGCGCATCCTCCAGGAGCATCAGGGTTCTGTTCGTCGTTTCCGCGTCGACCGCATTTCCGGCCAGCACATCCCGGGCGCAACCACGAAGCACCTCATCCTGGCTGGTGTCCGAGGCTGCCGCGGAGCCTCCCCACAGAAGTGCCGACGCCGCTGTGAGCGCGGTGGTGAGCGTGGCGAGCCGACGTCCGGATGTCATGCGGGTCCCCCTGGATCATGTTCGTTCTGGTGTCGGCAGCGTAGAGCACGAAGATCGGAATCGAATGGCGGAACGCGGAAACCGAAACGAATTCGCCATCTGAACCAGGTCCAATCGCGGCCAATGCAAACAAACCGTTCCGAGGATGGATTTGGCATACCGAACGAACCCCTGGGCCACCTGGCCCCGGGCTGGTTCCGGGTGGCCCGCACGCCGCCGTCATGTCTGGAAGCTGGGGCGGGTTCACCGCCGGGCGGCGATGAGCCCCCGGTACCAGTCGAACGAGTCCTTGGGCGTCCGCCGTTGGGTCGCGTGGTCCACGTGCACCAGCCCGAACCGCTGGTGGTAGCCCTCCGCCCACTCGAAGTTGTCCGTCAGCGTCCACACGAAGTACCCGCGCACGTCCGCGCCGCGCTCCCGCGCCCGCTCCACCGCCGCGACGTGGCCCTCCAGGTAGGCGATCCGCTCGGGGTCGTGCACGCGGCCCTCCGGGGTGACCGCGTCCGCCTGTGAACATCCGTTCTCCGTGACGTACAGCGGCGGCAGTGCGTCCCCGTACCGTTCACCGAGCAGGAGGAGCAACCGCTCCAGCCCCTCCGGCACCACCGGCCACCCGAACGCCGTGGTCGGCACACCGGTGATCTCCGCGAAGTCGAACGGCAGCCCCGAACCCTCGGCGGGAGCGGCGATCCGGGACGGGTTGTAGTAGTTCACGCCCAGACCGTCCACGCTGTCCGCGATCAGTTCCAGGTCCCCGTCGCGCACCCCCGGCACCTCACCCGCCCCGAACGCCGACAGGTCCGGGTAACCGCCGCAGAGGAGGGGGTCGGTGAACAGCCGGTTGTGCAGGGCGTCGTAGGCGTCGGCCGCCGCGCGGTCGGCCGGGGAGCCCGAGGCGGGCTCGACGGGGGAGTAGTTGTTGGTGAGCAGCACCTCCAACCCCCGCGACCGCAGCTCCCGCGCCGCCAGCCCGTGCGCCAGCAGCTGGTGGTGGGCGACCGCCAGCGCGTCCGGCACGTCGAGGGTCCTGCCCGGGGCGTGGATTCCGAACGCGTGCCCGTAGGCCATGTGCACGACCGGCTCGTTCAGCGTGATCCAGCGCCGCACACGGTCACCGAGCGCGTCGGCGGTGGCGGCGGCGTACGCGGCGAACGCCTCGGCGGTGGCGCGCGCCGACCAGCCGCCCGCCTCCTCCAGCTCCACCGGAAGGTCCCAGTGGAACAGGGTCGGCACCGGCTCGATCCCCCGCTCCAGCAGGGCGTCCACCAACCGGTCGTAGAAGGCCAGGCCGGGCTCGTTCACCGGCCCCCGGCCCCGGGGGACCACGCGCGGCCAGGAGACCGAGAACCGGTAGGCGGTCACCCCCAGCCGACCCAGCAGCTCCACGTCCTCGGCCCACCGGCGGTAGTGGTCGCACGCCACGGCCGGGGTGTGCCCGTCGCGGACGGCGCCCGGGCGTTCGTGGAAGGCGTCCCAGATCGACGGGGTGCGCCCGTCCTCATTCAGGGCGCCCTCGACCTGGAGCGCGGCGGAGGCGACGCCCCACAGGAACGGTGACGGCACGGTGGTGTCCTTCCTCGTCGGGTGCGGACTCACGCCACACCCCGGATCTTCCAGACGAACGCGGCGCCCAGCAGGGTGAGCACGCCGCACACGGTGTACAGCACCGGGTATCCGCCCAGGTACACGACGATCGGACCGGCCAGCGCGGGCGCGATCACCTGGGGTCCGGCGCTGGCGATATTGACGATCCCCAGGTCCTTGGCCCGCCCGTCGGCGCTCGGCAGCACTTGGGTGACCAGGGCGTTGTCCACGGCCAGGAACACCCCGAACCCCACCCCCAGCACCACCGCGCCCACCAGGCTCATCGGCCAGGTGGGGAACGCGGCGAGCAGGAACGCGGGCAGCGCCATCACCCCGCCGGACAGCGCGACCATGCCCCGGCGGCGGCCGGTCCGGTCCGAGACCAGCCCCGCCAGCACGGTCGTGGTCACGACCGCCGCCGTGTAGACGAGGATGAGGACCAGCAGCCCGTCCGCCGCCGACGAGCCGGGGAAGAGCTCCTCGTAGCCGACCCCGTCGCGCAGGAAGTACAGCAGGTACAGCGTGAACATGGCGTTGCCGGTCTGCATGAGGAACCGGGTCAGCCAGGCCCAACCGAAGTCGGGGTGGCGGCGGGGCGAGACCCACAGCCCCCGAAGGAGGTCGCCCCACGGCGGGCGGGCCGAGCGCGGCAGCGGGGGATCGGGGGCCAGGAGGGCGAACGGCAGCGCGCAGACCACCAGGAGCACACCGATCAGGGTGTAGCCGGGCGCGGTGCCGCTGACCACCGTGGTCACCAGCAGCACCGCGACCACCACCCCGGCCGACTGGGGGATGCCGATCCACCCCGACACCGCGCCGCGCTGGCGCACCGGCACGTGGTCGGGGACGGCGGCGAGCAGGGTCGCGTTCAGGCAGGCCAGCGCGCCCTGGATGAACGACCACCCGACGAGCACGCCCGCCACGGTCTCCTGCCCCCCGAGCGCGACCAGCCCGATCGCGCCGAGCACCGCGCCCGCCACGACCCACGGTCGGCGGCGTCCGAACCGCCCGGTGGTGCGGTCCGACAGGGCACCGGCCAGCGGGGTCGCGGCCACGGCGATCGCCGCGCCGACCCCGGTCACCCAGGCGAGCGCGGTCTCCTTGGCGTCGGGTGCGATGAGGGCGATCTGCTCGGGGAGCAGCACCTGGAGCGGGCCGAAGAACGCCATCCACATGCCGAGGTTGGCCAGGCAGATCCCGGCCACCCAGGGGGCGCGCACCGGCCGCGTGGGCTCGGTCAGCGCGGCGGGAACGGGGGAGTCGTCCTCGGGCGGGCCGTGGCCGGAGGGATCGTGGTCAGGGGAGGGGGATCGCGCGGGGGGTGTGCGCACGGACGACCTACCTAACGTGAATTTCCTTCATGTTAGGCGGGTCACATGTCCTGGAGGAAGCCCCGGGCGCACGGAAGTCCCCGGGCTTTCGAGTCGAGTTCTTGAAGCGGGTGAGTAGGGGGTGGCTCATCCGGCTGGCCACCCCATCAGTTCGCCGTGTGCCAGCGGGCGGCCCCGGCCCCGTGCGAGAGCCGATCGGTGTCCCGGGGCGCGTCGTGCGGGCACACGGCTCACCCGGACGTGGACGCGACCCAGAACGCGCTGACGCGCGGATGAACCGGCTCCCCACCGGGGTGAACCGCGCCGGGCGGCTCCCGCCGCGCGATCACGGCGGGGCCGTGCCCCAGGGGAGCAAGTCCCCTGGGGCGCGGTGCCGGTGGAGGGTGAACCGTCGCGCGCCGCGAGGCGTCGTCGGCCCACCCGATCCGGTCGAAACCCCCTCGATTCACGAGGGGGAAGCCATCGCCGACATCTACCCGCCCTGACGCGCGTGCTCCGCGCCGAGGGCGATCGGTGCGCCCAGCCACTCGTCGCGCAGGCCGAAGGCGTCCACCAGCGTGACGGCGTAGGGACGCAGCCCCCGGCACAGGTCGTTGACCGCCTGGCTGACCGCCTTGGCCCGGGCGGTGGACAGGCGTTCGTGCTCCAGGAACCAGGCGCGCTCCTCCTCCACGACCGACAGGACGTACAGGTCGCACACCCGGTTGAGCAGCTTGGTGGTCGCCTGGTCTCCGCAGCGGTCGATCCCGGCCACGAACGCCTCCAGCACCACCCGGTCCATGTGCGCCCGCCCCGCCGCCAGGACGTGGTCCTGGGCCAGGTTGAACACCTCGAAGGCGTCGCTGCCGTCCCGACGCGCCCTGCGCAGCCGTCGCGCCAGCCCTTCGACCACGTGCCGCTCGCGGTCCTCCAGCAGCTCCAGCTGCCAGCCCCGGTTGTACAGGTCGGCCTCCTCACCGCGCCCGGGGGCGGCGGCGATCAGCCGGTCGATCAGCGGCTTGGCCGCCGTGCGCTCGATGACGCCCTCGAACACCCGGCCCGCCATGAACCGGACGAGCCCCAGCTGGTCCAGGTCGCCGAAGGACTCCCGGAAGTTGGTCAGCAGGCCCTTGGTCAGCTGCTGGAGCAGGACCGTGTTGTCGCCCTCGAACGTGGTGAAGATGTCGGAGTCGGCCTTGAGCTGCGGGATGCGGTTCTCCGCCAGGTACCCCGCGCCGCCGCACGCCTCCCGGCAGGTCTGGATGGTGCGGGTCGCGTGCCAGGTGGCCACCGCCTTGAGCCCGGCGGCCCGCGACTCCAGCTCGCGCTGGGCGTGCTCGTCGCGCTCGGGGGCGCGGGACAGCTCGTGCAGGCGGGTGACCAGCTCCTCCTGGGCGAAGTGCAGGGCGTAGGTGCGCGCCAGCGCGGGCAGGAGCTTGCGCTGGTGGGCCAGGTAGTCCAGGATCCGGACCTCGCGCTCGGGCCGGCCGTCGGCCGCGGGCCGGGTGAACTGGCGTCGGACGTCGGCGTAGCGCGTGGCGATGGCCAGGGCCGCCTTGGCGGCCGTGCCCGAACCGCCGGCCACGCTGATCCGGCCCCGGATGAGGGTGCCGAGCATGGTGAAGAAGCGCCGGTGCTCGTTGTCGATGGGGCTGGAGTAGGTGCCGTCGGCGGCGACGTCGCCGTACCGGTTGAGCAGGTTGGTGCGCGGCACCCGCACCCGGTCGAACCACAGGCGCCCGTTGTCCACCCCGTTGAGCCCGGCCTTGGCCCCGCAGTCCTCGATCCGCACGCCGGGCGCGGGGGAGCCGTCCTCGTTTCGGATCGGCACCATGAGGGCGTGCACGCCGTGGTCGGCGCCGTCCGTGCGCAGTTGGGCGAAGACCACCGCCATGCGGCCGTCGCGGGCGGCGTTGCCGATGTAGTCCTTGCGCGCCGCCTCGTCGGGGGTGTGGACCACGAACTCCTCGGTGGCGGGGTCGTAGGTGGCCGTGGTGCGCAGGTGCTGCACGTCGGAGCCGTGCCCGGTCTCGGTCATGGCGAAGCAGCCCGGCAGGTCGACGGTCATCACGTCGGGCAGGTACTCGGCGTGGTGGCGTTCGCTGCCCAGCGCCCGGATCGCCCCGCCGAACAGCCCCCACTGCACCCCCACCTTGACCATGAGGGACATGTCGGCGACGAGCATCTCGAAGGCGACGACGGAGGCCCCGATGTCGTCGCTTCCGCCGACCGCCTCCGGGAAGCCGTAGCCCGGGATCTCGGTCTTGGCCAGGGCCTTGAGCTGGGTGAGGACGCGGGCGCGGTGCTCGTCCACCGACAGTCCGTGGACGGGGGCGAACTCCTCCCCCTGGAGGAGGTCGCGGGCGCGTTCGCGGACGTTCGCCCAGCGTCCGTCCAGCAGGCCGCGCAGTTCGGCCTCGTCCACGCGTAGTGCCCGGTCGGTCATGGTCTCCCCCTGATGCTGCTCGACGGCGCGGCCACTGTCGTGCCTACCACCGCCGGGACCAGGCGTGTCGGGAACACGCCCGGGACACGGGTGTGGTGGCCCCCACGGTACGGCTGGGCGGGCCGGGGCGCCGCTTCGGGGCCGGTCAGACGGCGGTGGCCGTCTCCCGGGCGGTGGCGGTCTCGTGGACCCGGCGCAGCAGGTCGTCCAGGGACACGTCGAGCGCGGTGGCCACGGCGGCGACGGTGAAGAAGGCGGGGGTGGGGATGCGGCCGCCCTCGATCTTGCGCAGGGTCTCGACCGAGATCCCGGCCTGGCGTGCGACGTCGACCATCGTCCGGTCGGCGCGGGCGTCGCGCAGAAGGGCTCCGAGGAGGCGGCCCCGTTGGATCTGGTCGGCGGTCAGCGGTTCACGAACCATGCCGAGAGTGTAGCCCGCGCCACCGTGATCGGTATAGTAATCCCGGTATAGATATCCCACCCCAGGAGAGGAAGCCCCGTGGTCGAACTCAAGACCCCCGCGGAGATCGCCCGGATGCGCGAGGCCGGACGCGTGGTGGCGCGGGCCCTGGCCGCCGCGCGGGCCGTCGCCGCCCCCGGGCGCACCGGGTCGGACCTGGACCGCGCCGCCGCCGACGTCATCGCCGTCAGTGGGGCCGAGCCGCTCTTTCGCGGCTACCACCCGTCGTGGGCGCCCACGCCCTTCCCCGGCGTGGTGTGCCTGAGCGTCAACGACGAGATCGTGCACGGCGTCCCCACCGGGCGGGCGTTGAAGGACGGCGACCTGGTCAGCGTCGACTGCGGCGCCCGGCTGGACGGCTGGTCGTCCGACGCCGCGATCAGCTTCGTCGTCGGTGAGACCGTCGACCCCGCCGACGCGCGGCTGGTCGCCGACGCCGAGGCCGCCCTGGCCCGGGGGATCGCCGTCGCCCGTCCCGGCGCCCGGCTGGGCGACGTCGGCCACGCCGTCGGCGCCGGGGCGCGGCGTGCCGGGTACGGCCTGACCGCCGACCACGGCGGCCACGGCATCGGCCGCACCATGCACGAGGAGCCGTTCGTGCCCAACGAGGGCCGTCCGGGGCGGGGGATGGTCCTGCGCCCAGGGCTGGTGCTCGCCATCGAACCCATGCTCGTGCGCGGCGGCACCGACGCCTACGTCCACGCCGACGACGGCTGGACGGTGCGCACCGCCGACGGGTCCCGTGCCGCCCACGTCGAGCACACCGTCGCCGTCACCGGGGAGGGACCGGTGGTCCTCACGGTCCCGTGACCGGCTCCCCCGCCGAAGAAATGCATGTAAAATACATGCATGATTGCTTTGCAGATCAGAAATGTCAGAGAAGAGACCAGAGACGAGCTGGCGAGTCGCGCCAAGGAGCGGGGACAGTCACTTCAGGCTTTCCTGCTTGACCTGGTCGAGGCCGAGGCGAGGCGTTCACGCAACGCGAAGGTCCTGCGGAGTTACGGGGGGCGTGACGACGGTGTCGGAGACGGCCAGGAGGTGTCGGCCGCCGAGATCATCCGGGCCGAACGTGAGGAGCGCATGGGGCGCTACGGAACCCACGGCGGAGCGGACGGCGGCTAGTGGTCATCATCGACGCGAGTGTTCTCGTCAACGCGCTGGCGTTCGACGGAGCCACAGGGGAACGGGCTCGTGCGCTCCTTGAGGAGGAGTACGCCTGGGCCGCCCCCGAACACATGCCGACGGAGGTCTTCTCAGCGGTCCGAGGTCTCTGCCTCGGCGGGAAGATCTCCGAGGAGCGGGCGGGCAGGATCCTTGAGGACGTGGCGGAACGCATGGAGGTCGAACTGGTCGGTGTGCGTCGACTGTTTCCCCTCATGTGGGAGATGCGCGGCCATGCCACCGGATATGACGCCGCCTACGTGGCCGCGGCGCGGATGCTCGACTGCCCTCTGATCACCGGGGACATCCGTCTGGCGGAGGCGGCCGAGAAGTACTGCCGGACCGTCGCGGTCTGAGGAGAGCCGGTGCGCACCCCGTACACCCCGGGACGTGGCGCGCCTCACTCCAGGCCGGGGACGGCCAGCTCCAGGCTGCCGTCCTCGGCGTCGAGCCGCGCGGGCACCCCCAGCGGAACCGTCAACTGGGCCGCGCAGTGCCCGAACTCCAGCCCCCACAGCACCGGCACGCCCAGCGGTGTCAGCCGGTCGCGCATCAGGTCGGCGATCAACTCCAGGTCCGGCGGGCAGTCCGTCCACGTTCCCAGCGCCACCCCGGCGACCCCGTCCAGCCAACCGGTGCGCAGCAGGTGGGTCAGCATCCGGTCGATCCGCGCCGCGTTCTCCCCGACGTCCTCCAGCAGCAGGACGCCCCCCTCGGCCGACAGCCTGCTGTGCGGCGTGGCCAGTCCGTCGTTGAGCAGGCTCAGGTTCCCGCCGAAGGTCACCCCCCGGGCCCGTCCCGGCACCAGGGCGCGCGCTCCCGGGGAGGTCAGCACGGTCCGCTGCTCCGGGGTGAACAGGGTGGTGCGCAGCTCGTGCTGGGCGACCTGGTCGCCCACGAAGTACCGCGTCCCCACCACCGGCCCGTGCACCGTGGCCACCCCCAGTTCGACGGCGAAGGCCTCGTGCAGCGCGGTGATGTCGCTGAACCCCACCAGGGCCTTGGGCCGCGCGCGCCGCATCGCGGCGAAGTCGAGCAGGTCCAGGGTCCGGTGCGCCCCGTCACCGCCGCGCACGCAGAACACGGCGGCCACGTCCGGGTCGCACCACGCCTCCTGGAGGTCGGCGGCCCTCGCGGCGTCCGAGCCGGCGAGGTAGGGCAGCCGGGGGTGGAGTTCGCGGACGTGCGGCGCGAACTCCACCCGCAGCCCCCACCCGGTCAGCAGCTCCGCCGCGGCCGTCAGCTGGGCGGGCGGCACCGGACTGCACGGCGCCACCAGGCGGACCCGGTCCCCCGCGCGCAGCCGTGGCGGCCGGACCAGGGCTCCCACACCCCGCGCGCTCCGTACCGCCTCGGCCGCGGCCTCCCGGTCACCGCGTACCTCGGTCATCGTGTCCCCACCCGCTCACCGTCCGTCACCGTCGCCGTACCCGCTCCGACGCGCACCGTCCACACCGGGGTCCCACCCTCGGCGGACCCGTGCCCCTCAGGCCCGGAGGAAGGTGTCCAGGACACCCACCCCGGATCTCAGCCCCTCCAGAGGGACCCTCTCGTCCACCCCGTGCAGCAGGCCCGGGTAGTCCATACCCTCCGGCAGGCGCATCGGGGAGAAGCCGTAGCAGTCGATCCCCAACCGGGAGAACACCTTGGCGTCCGTGCCACCGGCCAGACAGACGGGGACCACGTGCGCGTCGGGGTCGTGGGCCACCAGCGCCGACCGCATCGCCCGGAACACGGCCGAGTCCAACGGGGCGGCCACCGGCGGCGAGGCGTGCTCGTACTCCCAGTCCACGCGCTCCCCGGTGAGCGCGTCCATCGTGCGCGCGAACGCCTCCTCGGCCCCCGGCAGGACCCTGCCGTCCACCCCGCCGACCGCCTCGCCCGGCACCACGTTGACCTTGTAACCGGCCGTCAGCATCGTCGGCGTCGCCGAGTTGCGCACCGTCGGAGCCACGAGCGGGACGGCCGCGTCCAGCCGGGCGACCAGGGCGTCGGCCGCGTCGTCGCCGTCGGTGTCCCCGGGCGTCCGCTCGATCTCCAACGCGGCGGTGACCGCGTCGATCGCGGCACGGGTCACCGGTGTCAGGTGCAGGGGCCAGCGGTGGGCGTCGATCCGGGCGACCGCGGCGGCCAGGGCGCCGACGGCGTTGTCCGCAGGCGGGCGGGAACCGTGTCCGGCGGTTCCGCGCGCGCGGAGTGTGAGCCAGGCGCTCCCGCGCTCGGCCGCCGCGATCGGGTAGAGCCGCACCGCACGACCTGCGGCGGTGCGCGCGTGGACCGTGTGGCCGCCGCGCTCGCCGATCCCGACGCGGCAGCCCTCGAACAGGTGCGCGTGCTCGCGCACCAGCCAGTCGGCGCCGAACGCGGCGCTGTCCTCCTCGTCGGCGACCAGGGCCAGCACGATGTCGCGTCTGGGGCGCAGACCGGTGCGGGCCCAGTGGCGGACGACGGCGGTGACCATGCCGACGGTGTGCTTCATGTCCACCGCCCCGCGCCCCCACAGCGACGGGGCCCCGGTGACCGGGCAGTCGGCGATCTCGCCCCCGAAGGGCGGGACGGACCAGTTCTCGGTGTGGGCGGGAACGACGTCCAGGTGGGCGTGGACCAGCAGGGCGGGTGCGTCCGGGTCGGTTCCGGGGACGCGCGCGACGACGTTGGACCGTCGGTGCGCGGGCTCCAGGATCTGCGGCGTCAGCCCGGCGTCGGTCAACGCCTCGGCGGCGAACTCGGCGGCGGCCCGCTCGTCACCCTCCCCGCCGCCGTGGTTGGTGGAGTCCCTGCGGACCAGCTCACGGGCCAGGCGGACGGCGTCGTCCCCCGCCGCGGCCAGGTCGTACGTCGCCTCGGAAGGGTCGCCCACGGCTGCGGCCTCGCTCTCGGCTGGGGTCGTTGGGGCCCGGTGATACGGGTGTGACTGAGGTGACCCGTGTCACGGTCTCACCGTACACAGCCGTGTCGGTCAGCGGCCCGAAGACGCTCCCGACGCCCCGGACGGTCAACCGTAGTCCTCCTCCACCGCCCGCGCGGCGAGCGTGGTCACCGCCTTGAAGCAGCGGATCATCTCGTAGGCGCTCGGCGAGGTGTAGCGGACCCGGCGCACGCCCACCCGCGTCACGCCCGGAACGACGTCGGCGGCCTGCGCCAGGTGCGCGGCGTCGAACTCCACCTCCACGATGTGGGGCCGGGGCTCCTCGGGGACGCGCCGCCCGGCGAGCGTCATGGCGGCCCGGGCCCCGGCCCGGATGTCCTCGGCCGTGCGCGCCGGGGGGAGGCAGCGCGCGGCGTAGCGGCTCACGTGCTCCTTGACCGCGACCGCCCGCGCGGACGGGGCGTAGGCCGCCGCGTCCTGGCACGCGCGGTCGTCGCCGGTGACGAGGATGACCGGCACGCCGTACTCGGCGGCCACGGCCGCGTTGAGCCGCCCCTCGCTGGCGGGTTCGCCGTCCAGCCAGACACCGGTGAGGGAGCCCGGCAGATAGGTGTGTGCGAGCACCCCCTCGTCTCCGGCGCCGCAGTGGTAGCCGAGGAAGACCACGCCGTCGCAGTCGCCGTGCTGGATCCCCTCGACCATCGACAGGTCCTTGTGGCGGCCGGTGATCATGGTGGCGCGTTCGTCCAGGCGCTCTAGGAGGAGGTTGCGCATCGTGGCGTGCGCCTCGTTGACCAGGACCTCGTCCGCGCCGCCCGCGAACAGGCCCTCGACCGCGGCGTTGACGTCGCCGGTGAACATCGCCCGGCAGCGTTGCCACTGCTCGGTCCCGGGTTCGACGTCGGCGGGCCAGGTGACGCCGGTGGCGCCCTCCATGTCGGCGGAGACGAGGATCCTCATGCGGCCGACCCTAGCGCCCCTCACCCCGGTGATCCACGGGGTGAGGGGCGGGGCCTCCGGTCGTGCCGGGGCGGGGGACCGGACACGCCGAGCACACGAGAGTGCCCCCCACTTCCGGCTCTGCCGGGAGTGGAGGGCGGTGGTCGGGGTGCCGGGGAGCTCGGGACTCCCCGACACCCGGCGCGCGATCCGGACGCGGTGCGTCCGACGCCCGCCTGCGGACCGATCTAGCGGACCCAGGGACCGTGGTGGTGGTGGCCACAGCCCTTCTTGCCGTGGAAGCCGCCGAGAAGGCCGTGGTGGCCGTGGTGGTGGTCGAAGGCCGCGGAGCAGATGCTCTGCGACCCCGCGCCGTGCGGACCGGCGAAGGTGGCGTTGGCCTCGTAGAAGCTGTCCGCCAGGGCGGCCGCCGGCACACCGAACGCGAGCGTCGGAGCCGCGACGGCGGTGAGCAGGACTCGCGAGATGGTCTTCATCGTCATGGGATCTCCCCCCTGTGTGTGAACCGGTGTGTTCGTTCCGGCTCGCTTCCGCTCGTTCGAGCGGCACGTCTACGAGTATGCGCGGAATGTGGTTGAGTATGCACAGTTTGTAACCGGATTGACGAAGTGTGCGGTGAGAAGGGGTGATTTGCGCATTGGACGGTCGGGGGAGTGGCGGCTCGGCGTCCGTTTTTTCGGGGTGGCGGCATGAAGAAGGTGCCGGGGAGACATCGCTCCCCGGCACCTGGCTCACGATCCGAACGGTGTCCGTCCGGTGCTCGCCGTCCCCTCGGCTAGTCGAGGACGCTGTTGAAGGGGCCGCGGTGGAAGTCGCGGTCGCAGCCCTTCTTGCCGTGGAAGCCGCCGAACGGACCGTGGTGGTGGTGGCCGTGGTCGAAGGCCGCGGCGCAGATGCTCTGCGAGCCGGCGCCGTGCGGACCGGCGAAGGTGGCGTTGGCCTCGTAGATGCTGTCGGCGAAGGCGGCGGCCGGCAGGCCGAGGGCCAGCGCGGGCGCGGCGACGACGGTGAGCAGGACTCGCGAGATGGACTTCGTCATGGGATCTCCCCCCTGTACGTGGATCGGTGCGTTCGCTCCGGTCCTTACCGGTCGTTCCGTCGTGGTCCGGGGTGACGGAGGCTCCTTGGCCCCCGTACCGGTCTCCGTGGCCCCGGGACGGTCCGGCCGGTCCGCTCCGTTGAGCGGCACATTCAACAGGATGCGCAGATCGTGGTGGATTATGTGCGGTTTGTAACCAGATTGACGAAGTGTGTGGCGATAAGGGGTGATTTGCGCCCTGAATGGTTGGCGCAGTGACAGCTCGGCGTCCGTTTTTTCGGGTGGCGGCATGAAGAAGGTGCCGGGGAGACATAGCTCCCCGGCACCCGGCTCGCGATCCGGACCGCGTCCGGTGCTCGCCGTTGCCCGGCCTACCAGAGCCAGGGGCCTCGGTGGTCGTCGCAGCCACGCTTGCCGAAGCCGCCGAACGGGCCGAAGCCGTGGCCACCGTCGAACGCCGCCGAACAGACGTGCGTCGAACTGGCGCCGTGCGGGCCCGCGACCGTCTGGTCGGCCTCGTAGAAGCTGTCGGCGAAGGCGGCGGCCGGCAGGCCGAACGCCAGGGTCGGTGCGGCGACGGCGGTGATCAGGACTCGCGAGATGCTCTTCATCTGGGATCTCCTCCCTGTGTGTGAACCGGCGCGACGGCACCGGTCGCTCCCGCTCGTTCGAGCGGCACGCTTACGAGGATGCGCGAAATTCATCCCGATATGAGTGCTTTGTAACCGAATTGACCGAGTATGCGGTGATATGTGTGGATTTGAAGACTGAATTGTCGGCGGAGTGACAGCTCGGCCCCTTGCGGGACCGAAGCGTTCCAACCCGCCCCGGACACGACGGCGCCCCGGGAAACCGTGGCTCCCGGGGCGCGTACACCGACGTGTCTAGGGGAGGGTGAGGATCTCCGCGCCGGAGTCGGTGATGACGAGCGTGTGCTCGAACTGGGCCGTCCACGAGCGGTCGGCCGTCACGGCGGTCCAGCCGTCGTCCCACATGTCGTACTCCACCCCGCCGAGCGTGATCATCGGCTCGATGGTGAACGTCATCCCCGGCACCATGACGGTGTCCGCGCGCGGGTCGTCGTAGTGCGGGATCACCAGTCCCGAGTGGAACTCCGGACCCACGCCGTGACCGGTGAAGTCCCGGACCACGCCGTAGCCGAACCGCTTGGCGTAGGACTCGATGACCCGACCGATGACGTTGATCCGGCGGCCCGGACGGCACGCCTTGATCGCGCGCATCGTCGCCTCGCGGGTCCGCTCGACCAGCAGACGGTTCTCCTCGGCCACGTCTCCCGCCAGGAACGTGGCGTTGGTGTCACCGTGCACGCCGTCCTTGTACGCGGTGATGTCGATGTTGACGATGTCGCCGTCGGAGATCACGGTGTCGTCGGGGATACCGTGGCAGATCACCTCGTTGAGCGAGGAGCACAGCGACTTCGGGTAGCCCTTGTACCCGAGCGTGCTCGGGTAGGCGCCGTGGTCGAGCAGGAACTCGTGGCCGATCCGGTCCAGCTCGTCCGTGGTCACCCCCGGCTCCACGTGCTTGCCGACCTCCTGGAGCGCCTGGGCGGCGATCCGCCCGGCCTCGCGCATCCGCTCGATGGTCTCGGGGGTCTGCACGTCACCGAGGACGCCCTCGACCGGACGCTTCCGCCCGACGTACTCCGGCCGGACGATGTGGGAGGGAACCGAACGTTGTGGCGAGATGCGCCCAGGAACCAGCGGGGTAGTCATGGGCACAGATTCTAGTTCGTGCCCACCACCGTCCGAGTTCGACGATCCAGGCCCGGCGGGTGTGAGGGGCACCCCACCGCGGGTAGGTGCCCGACATCCGTTCGGGACGACGGGAGGCGGGCGACGATGAGCGAGACACACACCGGCGACTGGTGGTACTGCCTGAAGCACATGCGCGTCGAACAGGGACCGGGCTGCCCCAACCGGGAACGCATGGGACCCTACGAGACCGAGGCGACGGCGGCGCGGGCGCTCGCCATCGCGGCCGAGCGCAACGAGGAGTGGGAGGCGGAGGACGAACGCTGAGCCCGGGGCGCGTGTTCCCCGGTCCGCGCCCTCTGGCAGGATCGGCGCTGGTCCCCCTCCCGGAGGGGAGGGGCGGCGCCGCGGCGCCCACGACTTTGTCACCGACCACCTCATCCGGGAGGAAGCCCGATGACCGAACCGACCATGCCCCAGGGCGTCGACATCGCGGACAGGAAGATCGCCGTCCTCGGCGGAACGGGTGACCAGGGCCGGGGCCTGGCCCGCAGGTTCGCCCTGGCCGGGCACGGCGTCATCATCGGCTCCCGCAACGCCGAGCGCGCCGCGGCCGTCGCCGCCGACCTGGTCGCAGCCGAGAAGACCGAGATCGACGTCCGGGGTCTGTCCAACGCCGAGGCGGCGGCCGCCGGTGACATCGTCATCGTCGCCGTGCCCTGGGACGGACACCGCGAGCTGCTCGCCGCCCTGGCCGACACCCTGGCGGGCAAGATCGTCGTGGACTGCGTGAACCCGCTCGGGTTCGACAAGCGCGGGCCTTTCGCGCTCGACGTCCCCGAGGGCAGCGCCGCCCAACAGGCCGCCGAGGTGCTGCCGGACAGCCGGGTGACCGCGGCCTTCCACCACGTGTCCGCCGTGGTTCTGCTCGACCCGGACGTGGACACGGTCGACCTCGACGTGCTGGTGCTGGGCGAGGACCGGGCGGCCACCGACGAGGTGCGCGCCCTGGCCGAGCGCATCCCCGGGGTGCGCGGGGTGTTCGGCGGCAGGCTCCGCAACGCCCACCAGGTCGAGGCGCTCACCGCCAACATCATCGCGGTCAACCGCCGCTACAGGACCCACGCGGGGATCCGGATCACCGGACTGTGAGGGGACGCCCCCGACCCGGGGCGGGGGCGTCCGCGCCGGGTCAGGACACCCAGTCCTTGACCCGCTCGACGAGCGCGACCGGGTCCCCGCCCACCGGGGTGACGTTGAGCCTGGTCACGCCCGCCGCGCGGAAGGCCTCCACCCGCTCGCGTACGTAGGACTCCGGGCCGACCAGGTTGGTCAGTTCGACGAACTCGTCGGGCACCGCCGCGGCGGCCTCGTCCTTGCGGCCCTCCAGGTACAGGTCCTGGATGGTCTCCGCGGCCTCCTCGTAGCCGTACCGGCGGGCCAGGGTGTTGTAGAAGTTCTTCCCCTTGGCGCCCATACCGCCCACGTACAGCGCGATCATCGGGCGGACGAGGTCGAGCAGCCGCTTGGTGTCCTCGCCCTCGCCGATGGCCAGCAGGCCGCCGGCGGAGATCTCCAACTCCCCCAGGGAGGGGTCGCGCCGGGCCCTCCCCTTGGCGAGGGCCTCACCCCAGACGGCCTCGGCCTTCTCCGGGACGAACAGGTGGGGGAGCCACCCGTCGGCGATCTCGGCGGTCATCTGGACGTTCTTCTCGCCCAGCGCGGCGACGTAGACGGGGATCTCGGGACGCACGGGGTGGTTGATGATCTTGAGCGGCTTGCCCAGGCCGGTGCCCCGGTCCGGGGGCAGCGGGAGCTGGAAGACCGCCCCGTCGTGGGTGAGAGGCTCCTCCCGCGCCCAGATCCTCCGGCAGATCTCGATCGTCTCGCGGGTACGCGCCAGGGGCTTGGTGTAGGGGACACCGTGCCACCCCTCGATCACCTGGGGGCCGCTGGCGCCCAGGCCGAGGATCGCGCGCCCGCCGGACAGGTCGTCCAGTCCGGCGGCGGTCATCGCCACCAGGCTCGGGGTACGGGTGTACAGCGGCAGGATGGCGGAGCCGATCGACACCGTCTCGGTGCGGGCCGCGATGTAACCCATCAGCGTGGGGCTGTCGAACCCGTACGCCTCGGCCACCCACACGGTGTCCAGGCCGGCCTTCTCCAGTTCGACCACCTGGTCCACGGCGGCCTTGGGCTCGCCCGCGTACTGGAGCGGCATCGAGATGCGCATCTGTCCTCCCGGCGGGCCGGTCCCGGCCCGTGTCGGTGCTGGGTACGCAGCGACTGTACTACCGAGTACCGTTCGGAAAGTAGCCCGGAGCACACCCTGCCGGGTCCGGACCCGGACACGGCACCGCCGGCCGGGGCGGATGTCCCGACCGGCGGCGTGGGGCCGGGGCGGACCCGGCTCCGGTCAGCCGGCGTAGGAGTGGCGCTCCTCGGGGAAGGCGCCGCCCACGACCTCGTCCGCGAAGTCGGACGCGGCCTCACGCAGCGTGTCGGCGAGGCTGGCGTAGGTCTTGACGAACTTGGCCACCTTGGGGCTGAGCCCGGCCATGTCCTGCCAGACCAGCACCTGGGCGTCCGTGGACGGACCCGCGCCGATACCGATGGTCGGGATGCTCAGCTGCTCGGTGATCTGGGCGGCCAGGTCGGCGGGGACGCACTCCAGAACGACGGAGAACGCGCCCGCGCGCTCCAGCTCCTTGGCGTCCTTGAGCAGCCCGGCTGCGGCCTCCCCGCGCCCCTGGACCCGGTAACCGCCGAGGGTGTTCACCGACTGCGGGGTCAGGCCGAGGTGGCCCATCACGGGGATCCCGGCCGAGACGAGCAGCTCCACCTGGGGGGAGACCGCGTGGCCTCCCTCCAGCTTCACCGCCTGGGCCCGGCCCTCCTTCATGAAGCGGGTCGCCGCCTCCAGCGCCTGCTGGGGCGACCCCTGGTAGGCCCCGAAGGGCAGGTCGGCCACGACCATGGCCCGCCGGGTGGAGCGGGACACGGCGGCGGTCAGCGGAACCAGTTCGTCCATGGTCACCGGCACCGTGGTGTCGTAGCCGTAGACGACGTTGGCGGCGGAGTCGCCGACGAGCAGGACGGGAATCCCCGCCTCGTCGAAGATCCGGGAGGTGAGGGCATCGTAGGCGGTCAGCATCGGCCAGCGCTCGCCGCGCTTCTTGGCCGCGGCCAGGTCGCGGACGGTGACGCGTCGGCTGGTGACCCCGCCGTACAGGGTCTTCCCGTCGGAGGGGGTCTTGGTCGAGGTGGTCATGGTGTGTCTTCCTCCGTTGTCTCGAAGCACCGTGTGGTGTCCCCGGACGTGTGGATGAGATCGTCCCGCGCGGGCGCGCGGGGAGGCCCCGGGGGGCCGGGCGGTCCCGGGCGGGACCGTACCTGCGCGGCAACGGGGAGCCGCACCACCGTTCGGTGCGCGACCGGTACCGCACGCCAGCATCATCGCATGCCGCCGTTACGCCGTATTCCTCGGGATACAACCGGTTCGCGTCGTGGGATCATTCCCTGGAACCCTGGCACGGAGGTGGGATGTTGGACTCGCGGACGGCGTACCGGCGTAGGTGGGGCGCGCTCGCCGTGCTCATCATCTGTCTGTTGGTGATCGTCGCCGACAACACGATCCTCAACGTCGCGCTGCGCACGCTGTCGGACCCCGAGGCCGGAGTGGGGGCCAGCCAGTCGGAGCTGGCGTGGGCGATCAACTCCTACACGCTGGTGTTCGCCGGCCTGCTGTTCACCTTCGGGGTGCTGGGGGACCGGTGGGGACGTCGCCGCCTGTTGGTCTGCGGCCTGGTGGTGTTCGGCGCCTCGTCGGCGGCCTCGGCCTACTCCGGCTCGCCCGAGCAGCTCATCCTCGCCCGCGCGGCCATGGGCCTGGGCGCGTCCATGGTGATGCCGCAGACGCTGTCGATCATCACCCACGTGTTCCCGCCCGAGCAGCGTGGCCGGGCGATCGGGATCTGGGCGGGCTCGGTGGGCCTGGCCCTGGCGATCGGACCGACGGCGGGCGGCCTGCTGCTGGTGAACTTCTGGTGGGGGTCGATCTTCCTCATCAACGTGCCGTTCGTCCTGCTGGGGCTCGCCCTGGTGTTCCTCCTCATCCCGGAGTCGCGGGACCCCGACCCCGGGCGGCCGGACGTGCTGGGCGTACTGCTGTCCGTCCCCGGACTGGTGCTGCTCATCTACGGCATCATCACCGCGGGGGAGCGGGCGTCCCTGACCGACGTGGACGTGTACGGCGCGCTCGTCGCGGGGGCGGCCCTGATCGGGCTCTTCCTCCTGCACGAGTCGCGTACGCCCGACCCGTCACTGGACGTCCGCTTCTTCCGCGAGCCCCGGTTCAGCGTCGCCATGGCCATCATCATGGTGCTGTTCTTCAGCATGGCCGGGATCATCTTCTTCCTGAGCTTCTACTGGCAGAGCGTGCGCGGGTTCACGCCGTTCGTCGCCGGGATGCTGGTGCTGCCCTCCGCCGTGGGGCAGATGATCATGGCGCCGCTCAGCCCCACGCTCGTGCGCTGGGCGGGGCCGCGCAGGGTCGCGGCGGCGGGTGTCCTGGTGGCCTGCGGAAGCTTCCTGTTCTTCAGCCAGCTCAGCCAGGACACGCCGGTGCCGCTCATCCTGGTGGTCTTCTTCCTCCAGGCCGCGGCGATGGCGGGTGTGCTGACCCCCGCCACGGACGCGATCATGTCCGCGGTCCCGCCGGAGCGGGCCGGCGCGGCCTCCGCGGTGCAGAACACGGTCCGCCAGGTCGCCACCGCGATGGGGGTGGCGACCCTGGGGGCGGTGCTCTCCACCCGCTACCGCGCGGAGGTCGGTCCGGCCCTCGACGCGTTCGCGGAGGGGGAGGGGGCCTCCCGGGTCGGTTCGGAGGAGCTGCACGCGGCGGGGGAGTCGATCGAGGGCACCCTGGCGGTGGCCCGGAGCGTCGGAGAGGGCGGGCGTCAACTCGTGGCCCCGGCCAAGGAGGCGTTCATGTCGGGGCTGCACCTGGCCGCCCTCATCTCGCTGGGGATCAGTCTGCTCGGCCTGGTCGTCGTCCTCGTCTGGATGCCGCGTGAGGCGGGGCGGCACCAGCCCGCCGAGGGGCAGCAGGCGGTGGCGGGCGGTGACCGCCGCGAGGAGGAGACCTCCGGCTGATCCGGTCGGGGCGGGGCCCGGCTACCGTGGGAGCATGCGTCTGACCGCCTTCACCGACGTCTCCCTGCGGCTGGTCATGCGGCTCGCGGTGGCGGGGGAGGGCGAACTCCTCACCACCCGGACCGCCGCGGGCATGCTCGCCGTGCCCTACACCCACATGGCCAAGGCCGTGGCCCGCCTGTCCGAGATGGGGCTGGTGGAGGCCCGCCGGGGCCGGGGCGGCGGCCTGCTGCTGACCGACCGGGGGCGCCGTGTGTCGGTGGGGGAGATCGTCCGGGAACTGGAGGGGGACGGGGACCTCGCGGGCTGCGAGGACGATCCGCCCTGCCCGCTGCGGGCGGCCTGCCGCCTGCGCGCCGCGCTGCGCGAGGCGCGGGGGGCCTTCTACTCGTCCCTGGACGCCGTGACCGTGGAGTCCCTCGTGGCGCAGCCGACCCACGATGTCCTGACCCTGTTGTCCGGACCGGACAAACCGCTCTGACCAGCTGATCTTCGTCTTCTCCGCCCCCGGTGCGGGAGACCGTTCCGGCGGATTTAATATGCATTTCAGATACCAATTATCTGTCCCGGGAGACCCTGTTCCCGGGTGAGGGAGGACGCATGCTCTCCACCGAGTCAGCGGCGACGGTGCGGGCCACGATCCCGGCCGTCGCCGGAGCGCTGGACGCCATCACCGCCCGCTTCTACGAGACGATGCTCAGCGAGCGGCCCGAACTCCTCGACGGCCTGTTCAACCGCGGCAACCAGGCCTCCGGCGAACAGCGCCGGGCGTTGGCCGGGTCCATCGCCGCCTTCGCCACCGCCCTGCTGGAACACCCCGACGAGCGGCCGGACGCCCTGCTCTCCCGGATCGCGCACAAGCACGCCTCCCTCGGCGTCACCGAGGACCAGTACGTGATCGTGCACAAGTACCTCTTCTCCGCCATCGCCCACGTCCTGGGCGAGGCCGCCACCCCCGACGTGGTCGCCGCCTGGGACGAGGTCTACTGGCTGATGGCCGGCGCCCTCATCGCCCTGGAGTCCCGCCTGTACGCGGAGGGCGGCCGCGCCGGAGGGGACGTCTGGCGTCCCTGGCGCGTGGTCGGACGGCACGCGCAGACCCCCGACACGGCCTCCCTCACCCTCGAACCGGAGGGCGACGACCCCGCCCCGGAGTTCCGACCGGGCCAGTACGTGAGCGTGCGGGTGCGCCTGGCCGACGGCGTCCGCCAAGCGCGGCAGTACTCCCTGACCGGCGCGGACGGACGGCGGCGCCGGATCACCGTCAAGCGGCTGCGCGCGGGGGAGGGGCCCGAGGGGGAGGTCTCCGCGTTCCTGCACGACACCCTCCGACTCGGGGACACCCTGGAGGTGTCCGCCCCCGCAGGAGACGTCGTCCTCGGCGCGGGGAACCGCCCGGTCGTGCTGGCCTCCGCCGGGATCGGCTGCACCCCCCTGGTGGCGATGCTGCACCACCTCGCGGAACGGGGCGGCGACCGCCGCGTGCTCGTCCTGCACGCCGACCGCTCACCGCGGGACCACGCGCACCGCGAGGAGACGGAGGCCCTCGTCGCCCGGATCCCCGGAGCCGAGCACCACGTGTGGTACGAGACCGGTGACGGGGAGGGGACCGCGCACCGGGGACGCATGGACCTGGACGGGATCACCCTTCCCGAGGACTGCGAGGTCTACCTGTGCGGTCCGCTGCCGTTCATGCGCGACGTGCGCGCGCGGATGCTGGCGGCCGGAGTCCCGGCCCGGGACGTCCACTACGAGGTGTTCGGCCCCGACCTGTGGCTGGGCGCCGACTGAGTCCCCCGGGGGCGGAGGCGGCCCGGCCCCGGGCCGCCTCCGCCCCCGGCACTCCGTACCGCGCCACCGACGCACCCGCCATACTGGGCGGCATGGTGGACCAGGAGCACCCCCCGGCCCTCGTGGGCAGAGACGACCACCTCGCCCGGCTCGCCGACGACGCACACCGCGCCCGCGAGGACGGCGCCCGCGCGGTGCTGCTCCGCGGAGACGCGGGGGTCGGCAAGACCCGGCTCATCGACGAGTACCTGCGCCGCACCCCGCTGGCCCGCACCGCCGTGGGCGGCTGCCTCGAACTGGGCACGGACGGCGTCCCCTTCGCCCCCTTCACGGCGCTGATCCGCCACCTCGCCCGCGGGGAGGGCGCCCCGCCGTCCGCCGAGCACGCCCGCGAGCTGTCCCGGCTGGTCCCCGAGCTCGGCGCCCGGCCCGACCCCGCCGACGAGAGCCGGGCCCGGCTCTTCGAGTCCGTCCTGACCTTCCTGGAGGAGCGCGCCGAGCCGGACGGCCTCGTCGTGGTCGTCGAGGACCTGCACTGGTCCGACGCCTCCACCCGCGACCTGCTCGTCTTCCTGCTGCGCAACCTGGGCGCGGTCCCCCTCCACCTGCTGGTGAGCGTGCGCACCGACGACCTGCACCGCGCCCACCCGCTGCGCCGCCTGCTCCCCGAACTTCAGCGCCTGCCCCGGGTCGGGCGGCTCGACGTCGGCCCCCTCACCCGCGACGAGGTCGCCGCCCAGGCGGCCGGGCTGCGCGGCCGCGCGCTCGCCCCCGACGACGTCGACCTGCTCTACGAGCGCAGCGGCGGCAACCCGCTCTTCGTCGAGTCCCTCCTCGCCGCCCCCGACCCGATCGGGGGCGGCCTCCCGGACGGACCCCGCGACCTGCTCCTGGCCACGGTCGAGACGCTGCCCGACACCGCCCGCCGGGTGCTGGGCCTGGCCGCCGCGGCGGGCGAACACGTCGAGCACACCGTCCTGGCCGCGGTGGCGCGGCGCGCGGGCACCGCCGAGGAGGAACTCGACCAGGCCCTGCGGCAGGCCACCGACGTCCAGGTGCTCCGACCGACCGCGACCGGCTACTCCTTCCGCCACGCCCTGCTCGCCGAGGCCGTCTACACCGACCTGCTGCCCGGCGAGCGCGTCCGCGCCCACCGCCGCTACACCGAGGCGCTCGAACGGGCCGTTCCGGGACTGTCCGAGAGGGAGAGGGCGATCCAGCTCGCCCACCACGCCCACGAGGCGCGTGACCAGCCGCTGGCGCTCACCTCGGCCTGGCGGGCCGCCGACCACGCGGCCGACGCCGCCGCCTACCCCGAACACCTGCTGCTGCTCGAACGCGTCCTGGAGCTGTGGGACCGGGTCCCCGACGCCGCCGCGCGCATCGGTCAGCCGCGCGGTGAGGTGCTGCGCCGGGCCGCCGAGGTGTCCCTCGTCGCCGGTTCGCTGCGCCGGGCCGTCGCCCACGCCACCGACGGCCTGCGCGAACTCGGAGTCGACGGCCACCACGACCCCCAGGGGCCCCGTCCGGCCGAGGGGGAGCTCATCAGCGGGCTCCGGCACGTCCGCGCCCAGGCCCTGAAGGAACTGGGGCGGGACGGCGCTCTGGAGGACCTGGCCGACGCGTTCGTCGTCCTGCCGGACGGACACCCGGGGCGTGCCGCGATCGGAGCCACCTTCGCCGCCACGCTGATGATGCGCGGGCACGCCGACCAGGCACGACGATCCGCCGCTCGTGCGCTGTCCCTGGCCCGGGACGTGGGCGACCGGCGCAGCGAGGCGGACGCGCTGATCACACTCGGCTGTGTCACGAGATTCGACGACCGTGGCGGTGGCCTCGACCTGCTGGACCGGGGCATCGCGCTCGCCCGCGAGCACGGGTTCGTCATGGTGGAGCTGCGGGGGCTGGTCAACAGGGGCGGCGCGCTCAAACACCTGGGGCGGACGGAGGACTCCTTCGCCAACGCGGTCGAGGGGTTACGGCGCTGCGAGGAGGCGGGACTGGCGCGCACCCAGAGCGGACCGTTCTTCTACGCGATGGCGGCGCTTCACCTGTCCCAGGGGCGGCTGGACGAGGTGGAGCCGTTCCTGGACCGGATCACCGGTGACTCCGTCGTCCAGGCCAGGGCGTTGACCGTGGCGATGGAACTCGCCTTCCACCGCTGGGACGTGGACCGGCTGCGCGCGGCCATGTCCGAGTTCCGGCGGTTGCTCCCCGAGAACAGCAGTTCGCCGACCGAGTACCTGCCGTTCCACCTGGCCACGGTGCGGCTCGCCGTCCATGAGGGACGCCCGGCGGAGGCGTTCGACCTCGCCAGGGATCTCCTGGACCGGGCGGTGGCCGGTCTGTGGCGGCTTCCGGAGGACCTCTACGCGGTCTCGCTTCCGTCCCTGGCGGAGTTCGCGATCGTCCTCGCCGAGGAGCCGGACCGGAGGGAGGCGGCGCTGGAGTTGCGCGCCCGGGTGCGCGAGGCCCTCGACCAGTTGCGGTCGGCGGCGGACCACCCCGGTCGGCGTCAGGTCGTCCAGCACCTGACGGGCCTGGTCGCCCAGGACCCCGAGGAGGCCCTGGCCGCCAGTGAGGCAGCTCTGCTTCTGGCCCGGGACCAGGGCCGAACGGTCATCCACGCCGAGATCCTGCTGACGGCCGCACGGGCCGCCCTGCGCGTGGGCGACCGCGACCGTGCCGCCGCCCACCTCGCCGAGGCGGACGCGGCGGCGGCACGGCACGGTCTCGCCTTCATCTGCCGTCAGGCGGCCCTGCTGCGGGTCCGCCACGGGCTGGCGGAGGAGGCACCGCCCGCCCTGGAAGCCGCCCCCGAGGCCGCCCGGACGCGTTCGCCCGCCGGGCTCACCCGACGTGAGACCGAGGTGCTCGCCGAGGTCGCCAAGGGCCGTACCAACCGGGAGATCGGCCAGGCGCTGTCCATCTCGGCGAAGACGGTGAGCGTGCACCTGACCAACCTCATGGCCAAGCTCGGGGTGTCCAACCGCAACGCGGCCGCCGTGCGCGCCCGCGACCTCGGTCTCGGCTGACCCCGTGCGCCGCCGGGGCGGTGGCCGACACCGCTCACGCGGTTCCGGCGGCCCGACCGGCGGCGCGGCCGATCCGCGCCAGTGCGGCCTCGACGTCGATCGCCTCGCGGGGCCGGTTGTAGGGCAGCTTCGTGAGCAGCGTGCCCATCGCGCAGGTGTCGGAGAGGGCCGCGAAGGTGAGCCCGGCGCCGATGAAGGCGGCGATCCACACGGCCGGGGGCCACCACAGGCTGGCGACCACGGAGGTCAGGACGATGCTCCCGGCGACCAGGCGGACCTGCCGCTCCAGGGCCCAACGTTCGCGACCGCGGACGACTGGGGCGCCCGCCGCGGTCCAGGCGGCCATGCCTCCGCTCAGGACCACGGCGTCGGTGCGCCCGGTCCCGGCGAGAACGGCGCGGCACCGCTCGGCGCGCGCCCCCGACTGGCAGACGAGGACCAGGCGTCCGCGGGCGGCCGTGACCCGATCCAGGTGGCGTTGGACCAGCTCCAGGGGCAGGTTGACGGATCCGGCGATGTGGGCGCTCTCGTACTCGGCCGGGGTGCGCACGTCGAGGAGCAGGGCGTCGGGTTCGGTGTCGACCAGGGCACGCGCCGACGCGACGTCGAGGGTGTCGGTCATGGGGTTCTCCAGGTCGGTGGGGTGTGGGGCAGGTCCGGGGCGGGAGAGGACGGCTCCCGTTCCGGAGGATGGATACAGGGGGGAGTGTGTGACGGGTGGGTGCGCGCCGCCCCTCCCTCGGTCAGGCGGCCACGAGTCGATAGCCGTTGTACCCACCGATCGGGTCGGACACGTCCCGGCGGGCGTGCGAACTCGGGCGGTGGGCGGCGACACCACGCACGCCCGGCGGTGTCGCGCACGGCGACCGCAGCGGCCGGTGCTCCCGCCTCCGTCGAGGCAGGAGGCCCGGGGGCGGCCCGGGTGGTCCCGGGCGAGGGCGCGGCGCCTCCTTCACGGTCATACACACCCGGGGGTGTATGCGGAAGGCAGGCGCACGCCGCGACACGTGAGAAGCAGGGGGTGGTGTCCGCCTCCGCGGACACCGGCCGGGGCGCTCCCGCCCGTCAGGCGAGGGCCAGGAAGAGCCGCTCCAGTTCCTTCTCGGTCATGGGCGGTTCCTCGCCGCGCTCGCGCGCGGCGTTGCAGTGGCGCATGCCCGTGGCCACGATCTTGAACCCGGCCCGGTCCAGCGCCTTGGACACCGCGGCGAGCTGCTGCAACACGTCGACGCAGTCCTCGCCCTCCTCGATCATCGAGATCACTCCGGTCAGCTGCCCCTGTGCGCGCCGCAGCCGGGTGAGGGCGTCCTTGATCATCTCTGGCTTGAGTTCCACTCTGGACCACCTCCGTTGGCCACAGCATACCCCCACCCGTACCGATAGGAGGAGTGCCACATGAGGGCCACCCCTGGCACCGGACACACCGGGGCCCGGCGGTCCCGCGGAACCGCCGGGCCCCGGTGTCAGGCGGCCGGGGACTCACAGCGTGGGCAGGTACCGCTGGAGCTCGTACGGCGTCACCTGGCGGCGGTAGGAGTGCCACTCCGCCTTCTTGTTGCGCAGGAAGAAGTCGAAGACGTGCTCGCCGAGCGTCTCGGCGACCAGCTCGCTGTTCTCCATGATGCGCAGCGCCTCGTCCAGGCTCTGCGGCAGCGGACGGATCCCCAGCGCGCGGCGCTCGGCGTCGGTCAGCGCCCACACGTCGTCCTCGGCGCCGGGGGGAAGCTCGTACCCCTCCTCGATGCCCTTGAGGCCGGCCGCCAGGATCACCGCGTAGGCCAGGTACGGGTTGCAGGCGGTGTCGATGGAGCGGATCTCGATCCGGCTGGAGTTGGACTTGCCGGGCTTGTACATCGGCACCCGCACCAGGGCGGACCGGTTGTTGTGGCCCCAGCAGATGTAGGCGGGCGCCTCGCCGCCGGCGCCGGCGGAGGCGGCCGGGTCGTCCCACAGCCGCTTGTAGGAGTTCACCCACTGGTTGGTCACGGCGGTGATCTCGTCCGCGTGCCGCAGCAGACCCGCGATGAACCCGCGCCCCACCTTGGAGAGCTGGTACTCCGAGCCCGGCTCGTAGAAGGCGTTGCGGTCACCCTCGAACAGGGACAGGTGCGTGTGCATGCCCGACCCCGGGTACTCGGTGAACGGCTTGGGCATGAACGTGGCGTACACGCCCTGCTCCATCGCCACCTCCTTCATCACGAGCCGGAAGGTCATGATGTTGTCGGCGGTGGTGAGCGCGTCGGCGTAGCGCAGGTCGATCTCCTGCTGGCCCGGGCCGCCCTCGTGGTGGCTGAACTCCACGGAGATGCCCATGGCCTCCAGCATGTTGATGGCGTTGCGCCGGAAGTCGTGCGCGCTGTTGTGCGGAGTGTGGTCGAAGTAGCCGCCCGAGTCGTTCGGCTCGGGGAACTCCCCGTGCTCGGGGAACTTCTTCAGCAGGTAGAACTCGATCTCGGGGTGGGTGTAGAAGGTGAACCCCAGATCCGAGGCCTTGCCCAGCTGCCGCTTGAGCACGTGCCGGGGGTCCGCCGACGACGGCGAGCCGTCCGGCATGAGGATGTCGCAGTACATGCGGGCGGTGCCGTGCGGCTCGTTGCGCCAGGGCAGCACCTGGAACGTCGAGGGGTCCGGCTGGGCGAGCATGTCCGCCTCGTACACGCGGGCGAAGCCCTCGATCGCCGAGCCGTCGAAGCCGATGCCCTCGGTGAAGGCGGCCTCCAGTTCGGCGGGCGCCACGGCCACGGACTTGAGGTACCCGAGCACGTCGGTGAACCACAGCCTCACGAACCGGATGTCGCGCTCCTCCAACGTGCGGAGCACGAATTCCTGCTGTCGATTCACGATCAACCTTCCTCGATGCCGGTCAGTCCCGATCCCGGCCCGCCGAGCGCGGAGCCAAGCCGGACGCAGTGTCCCAGACCCAGTCTGCCGTGCGCATATTTCCGGGGTATTTCCGCACGTGCCAGCCGGGGCGGTGACATCGCGCCCCCACACTCGCATTATGACCGCTCACGGAGCCGGAGAACCGTTGTCCACAGGCGTAACACACGGCGACTACCCTCGAAGACGTGGCACAGCTGAGAATCGCACTCGCCCAGATCAACCCCACCGTCGGCGATCTGGCCGGGAACCGCCGCCTGGTCGTGGCCGCCGCCCGGCGGGCCGCTGAGGAGGGCGCCCACCTGGTGGCCCTGCCCGAGATGGTCGTCACCGGATACCCCGTCGAGGACCTGGCGCTGCGCAACTCCTTCGTGTCCGCCTCCGTCCGGGCCACCCGCGAACTCGCCACCGACCTGGACCGCGTGGGCCTGGGCGACCTCCCGGTCGTCGTGGGCCACCTCTCCCGGCGGGAGGGGGCGGTGCCCACCGGGTTCGCACCGCACGGCGGGCTGCCCGCCGGAGCCCCGCAGAACGCGGTCGCCGTCCTGCACCGGGGCCGGTCCGTGCTCACCTCCGCCAAGCACCACCTGCCGAACTACGGGGTCTTCGACGAGTTCCGCAACTTCGTCCCCGGCGACACGCTCCCCGTCCTGCGCGTCCACGGGGTCGACGTGGCCCTGGTCGTGTGCGAGGACCTGTGGCGGGAGGGCGGACCGGTCGCCGCCGCCCGCGCCGCACGCGCCGATCTCGTGGTCTCCCTCAACGGCTCGCCCTACGAACGGCACAAGGACGACGTGCGCCTCGAACTGTGCCAGCGCCGGGCCCGGGAGACCGGCGCCGCGCTGGCCTACGTCAACATGGTCGGCGGCCAGGACGACCTCGTCTTCGAGGGAGACTCCCTGGTCGTGGACGCCGACGGCGAACTCGTGGCGCGCGCCCCCCAGTTCGACGAGACCCTGCTGGTCGCCGACCTCGACCTGCCCGACCGGACCGACCCCGGCGTGCCCGACGGCACCGAGGTCGACGGGCTGCGGGTGGTCCGCCACACCCTCTCCGACACGCCGGTCACGCCCTACCCGCCCCGGGAGAACACCGTCACGCCCCGGCCCGACCCGCTCTCCGACACCGGAGAGGTGTACCACGCCCTGGTCGTGGGGCTGCGGGACTACGTGGCCAAGAACGGGTTCGCCTCCGTCCTGGTCGCCGTCTCCGGCGGCATCGACTCCGCGCTGGTCGCGACCATCGCCGTGGACGCGCTGGGCGCCGACCGCGTCCACGGCCTCCTCCTGCCCAGCGCGCACTCCAGCGGGCACTCCGTCAGCGACGCGGAGGAACTCGCCAAACGGCAGGGGTTCGCCACCCGGACCGTGTCCATCGCCCCCGTGGTCGACGCCTTCGAACAGGCGGCGGCGGACGTCGGCGCCCCGCTGGGCGGACTGGCCGCCGAGAACCTCCAGGCGCGGGTGCGCGGCACCCTGCTGATGAGCCTGTCCAACCAGGAGGGCCACCTGGTCCTGGCCACCAGCAACAAGAGCGAGTCCGCCACCGGGTACTCCACCCTCTACGGCGACTCCGTGGGCGGGTTCGCCCCCATCAAGGACTGCTGGAAGACCCTCGTGTGGGACCTGGCGCGCTGGCGCAACGCCGACGCCGAACGCCGCGGCCAGGTTCCGCCGATCCCGGAGAACTCCATCGCCAAGCCGCCCAGCGCTGAGCTGCGCCCCGACCAGCTCGACAGCGACTCGCTGCCCGACTACGACCTCCTCGACGCGGTCCTGGACGCCTACGTCGGCACCGACAAGGGCGAGGCGGAACTGGTCTTCGCCGGGTACGACCGCGAACTCGTCCGCCGGGTCATCCGCCTGGTCGACCGCGCCGAGTACAAGCGCCGCCAGTCCGCGCCCGGGACCAAGATCAGCTCCCGCAACCTCAGCCGCGACCGTCGCCTGCCCATCACCAACCGCTGGACGGTCTGAGGGCCGGTTCCCCGCGCCGGCCGGATTCCGGATGACTTCCGGGGTTGCCTCCCCCCACCCGTAACGCCGCGCCGGGTCCGGACACGTGTGGTGGTGAAGGACGCACCACCACCAACGAAAGAGGGGCGCGTTGCCCCGACAGCACCCGGCCCGGTCCAGACACGCGGCCGTCGCGCGGTTCGAGCAGCTCTGCGACGCCGCCGCCGTGTGGACGCGGATCGACGACGTTCCCTCCGGCGACCAGGCTCGGCCGTGGGTCTTCGGCGTGGCGCGCAACGTGCTCGCCAACCACCGCCGCGGCGCTCGGCGACGCGACGCGCTGGCCGCCCGACTCCGGGCCGACCTGCGCTTCGTGCCCGCCTCGCCCACCGTCGTGGGCAACCTGGTGTACCTCGACTCCGACGTCACCAGTCAGGGAACGGACGACCGTGACGTGGAGGTCGTCGACTCCCCGGAGCAGTGCACCCTCCAGGGCGGGGGCCGCCCGGTCGGCGTGAGCATCCCGGAGGGCTACTCCGACCCGATCGAGCTGGTCTTCGGCCGTGAACCCGAACCCGGTGAGGCGTACGACACCACGAACTCGGCGACCGCGCCCGGCGAGGCTCTGGAGGGTGTCGACCTCACCGACATGACCGTCGGCGAGCTGCGCCGGATCCTGGCCGACCGGGACCAGGAGACCGTGGAGTACCGACAGACCGTGTCCGTCGAACCCCCGCCGTCCGAGGACGGCGACTCGGGGGTGACCGGCTCGGACGAGTCCCCGGCTCCGGCGGACGAGATGGAGTTCGGGCGGACCGACGTGATCGACGGCGACGAGGCCGGCGACGACTGGCTGGTCGAGCACGTGATCCTCTGGGCGCCCGGACAGGTCGCGATCAACGCGATTGAGCCGAGCTGACCCGATCCGGGCGGGGGCGGGCGTGTGCGTCGGCCCCGGCACCACCGTCCGGCGTGCCTCCGAGGAGCCCGGCGGGACGCGAACCGGAGGAGGCGGTGGGCGGCTCGCCGCCCACCGCCGCGTGTGCGGTCGACACCGGACCGTCAGACCAGGCCGAGTTCGCGGGCGCGCACCCCAGCGGCGGTGCGGTTGGCCACCCCCAGTTTGCCCAGGATGTTGGACACGTGCACGCTCGCCGTCTTGGGCGTGATGGACAGCGCCTTCGCGATCTGCGCGTTGGTGCCGCCCACGGCGAGCAGGCCGAGGACCTCGGTCTCCCGCGCGGTGAGCCCGGCCGGGGCGGCGGGCGGCGTCGCGGCGCCGCCCAGCGGAGCCCCGATCCGGTGCGCCAGCCCGGCCGCGGCCCGTGCCAGCCGGGCCGCGCCACACCCGACGGCCGCCGCGTGCGCCTCACCCACCCACGTGCGCGCGGTGGGTCGGTCGCCCGCCGTCAGGGCAGCCCGCGCGGCGTCCGTCCGGGCCGCGGCCAGGTGGAGCACCATGGGGGTGCGCTCCCACCCCGTGACCGCCTCGCCCCAGGCCCCCAGCACCCGCTCGGGCGTCCCGGAGCCCTCGGCCAACCGGGCCCGGACGGTGGATCGGAACGCCGCCTGCACCGGACCGTGGACGGGCATGGTGGCGAGGGCGTCGTCCAGCCGGGCCCGGACGGGACGCCCGGCGCCGGAGCCCCCGCCGGCCTCCCGGCGTACCGCCTCCGAGATGAGGTCCAGCACCGCCCACCCGTACCCGGGCGAGTCGGCGAGCGGCAACCGGTCGAGGACCTGGGCGGAGTAGTCCAGCGCGGTGGTGTCGTCCCCCTCGGCCAGGAGCAGATCGAGCCAGGCGGTCACCGACTGCTGTGCCTGGTCCAGGCGTTCCATGCTCAGCACCGCCGCCCGGTCCACCCGGGCGATGCCGGAGCGGGCCGCCGCCAGATCGTCGTGCGCCGATCCGGAGCGGGCGGCGGCGAGGTCGCCCTGGGCGATCGCCGCGCGGTTCCAGGGCACCAGGAGGAACACCCGGTGCATGGGTGAGGCACTGCGGTGCAGGGCCTCGTCCACGATGGAGCGGGTGCTGTCGAGGCGGCCGAGTTCGAAGTGGATCTCGGCGCGGTTCTGGTGCATGAAGCTGCTGTGCACCCCGCTCCGACCCCAGGCCCGGTGTTCACCGAGCAGCCCGTCCAGGAGTTCGAGCCCCTCCCGGTGCTCGCCCCGTTCCCGCAGGAAATGGGCGAGGTTGTTGACACCGCGCGCCTCCATGGCCGTGTCGCCGATCTCCCGCGAGACCCGGATCGACCGTTCGATGATCGCGCGGCCCTCCCGCAGGTCACCCCGGCTCATCCGGACGGACCCCAGGGTGACCAGTGCCGCCGCCTCGGCGGAGCGGTCGCCGGTCCGCTCGGCCACGTCGAGCGCCCGTTGGGCCAGGTCCGTGGAGGAGGCGCCCAGGTGCAGCTGTTCCCTCGGCCGGAACATGGTCTCCCGAGCCAGGATGGACAGCATCACACCGTATCCGGGCATGTGCGGGGGGTGGACGCGCAGGGCCTCCGCGAGGTCCTGGACCGCGCCCCTGTCCACGCAGTGGGTCCTGGCCTGACCGCGGCAGCGGAGCAGCACCGCGCGCACCGTCCTGGTGTGGTCGTCCTCCGCGTCGGGCAGATCGGCCAGGGCCTCGTCGCACAGCTCCCACGCCCGGCGCGGTCGGCCGGCCGCCAGGGCGGCCAGCCCGGTGGCCGAGAGCACCTCCGCCCGGGAGCGACCCCCGGTGCGCTCCACCGCGTCGGGTACCTGGTCCCACAGGCCCAGGACCCGCTCCAGCATCGTGAGCTGCTCGGCGTGGGCGAGGGACGCCCCCGCGCGTTCCGCGGCCGACCACGCGGCCTGCAGGGCCCGGGGCAGGTCGTGCGCGGCCTGGTAGTGGTGGGCCTGTTCGGCGGCGCGGCGGTCGGCGGGGACCGATTCGGGGGACTCGTCGATGAGCTGTGCGAAGCGTAGGTGGAGCCGGGCGCGCGGGCCGGGCAGCAGAGCGTCGTGCACCGCCTCCCGCAACAGGGCGTGTCGGAACCGGTAGCCGGTCCCGTGCACCCGGAGCAGGTTGGCGTCGACCAGGGTGTGCAGGGCCTCCTCGGCCTCGGTCTCCGCGAGGTCGCAGGCGTGGACCAGGGACGTGTGCCCGATCTCCCCGGAGACCGCGCCCACCGAGGCCACGCGCAGTACCCGGACCGCCGTCTCGGGCAACCCGTGCAGGGCGGCCAGCAGGAGTTCGCGGAAGTGGTCGGGTACCGCGTCGGATCCGATCGCGCGGTTCTCCCCGGAGGCGGCGAGCGCCTCGACGAAGAGGGGGATGCCGTCGCTGCGCTCGTACAGGTCGTCCAGGCGTGTGGAGGTGAGCGTGGTTCCGGTGATGGCGGTCACCTGCGCGGCCACCTCCTCCCTGGTGAGCGGCGCCAGCTCCAGGCGGGTGACCTCGGGCAGCCGTTCCAGCTCCGGCAGCAGCCGGCGCAGCGGGTGGGTGCGGTGCAGGTCGTCGGACCGGTAGGTGGCGATGATCTGGACACCCGGCAGGTCGAGGTTGCGGACCAGGTAGACGAGCAGGTCGCGGGTGGCTCCGTCGGCCCAGTGCAGGTCCTCCAGCACCAGCGTGACCCCGTGTTCCCCGGCGACCCGTTGGACCAGGCGCAGGACCTGCTCGAAGAGGATGCCGCGCGCCTCCTGGCGGCCCTCCGGCGGGTCACCCAGTTCGGGGAGGAGCCGGGAGAGCTCTCCGGCGCCGCCCGGGAACGACTCCTCGACGATGGCCTGACCGTGTTCGCGCAGGAACTGGCGCAGGAGCGCCGTGAAGGGTGCGTAGGCGAGTCCGTCCACGCCCAGTTGCAGACAGTTGCCGAGGAAGACGGTTCCGGCGGGGCGGGTTCCGGCGAACTCGGTGACCAGCCGTGTCTTGCCCACCCCGGCGTCCCCGCCGACGAGCACGGTCCCGGAGGACGCCGACCACGATCGCTCGACGTGTTCCGCCAGGAGCCGGAGTTGCTCCTCCCTGCCGATGACGACGGGACTGGTACCGGCGTGGTTGGACATGCCGTCCATTATGCCGAGCGGGGGACGGGTCTCCCGGCCGGAGGTCACGCAGCCCGACCGAAGCGTCCCCGGTGCCGCTGCCCGTTCGTGGAACGCGCCTGGCGCGCCCGGTCGCGTTCCTCCCGGCGTCGGCTCCGCTCCTCGGCGCGGGCCCGACGGGCGGCGTGCAGGTGTTCGGACTCGCGCAGCCGCTCCTCGGTCAGGGCCTGTGCGTGCGCGGTCATGAGTTCGCTGTGGAACACGGTGATCCTCTCCCTGTCGCGGCGGAACTCCCTGTCCCGCCGTCTGCGACCAACCATCGCGCTAAGACCCGGGAGGACACATGGGGAGGAATCCCAGTCTTGAACCCCCGGACGGGGGCGACCCGCTCAGAGATGCCTAAGACCCGGGACGGTACGGCTAAGAACGCGTCGGGAGCCGCGGGTCAGCCGCGTAGGCGTGTCATCCGATGTCCTTACGCGGTCGCTCGTAGTTGTCTTGTTCTGACAGTGCGTGAGAGCGGAGGGGGAGCCATGAGCGGTGTCGCGCGGGGGATCAGGGGGGTCGCGGCGGTCGCGGTGCTGGCGGCCGCGGGGACGGGGGTGGCGCCGGGATGGGCCGACGAGGGGGTTCCGGGCGCGGGGGTCGAGCCCGCCGTGGCCGGGCTCGACCGGTCGGGGTCGGTCGGCCTGGCGCTGATCGCCGACGACCGGAGTCCGATGCCGGGGGAGGAGGCCGTGTTCCGCGCGACCGTGGTCAACGACGGGGGGACCCGCGTGAAGGGCGCCCTGCTCGCCCAGCACGTGTCCGAGGAGCTGGAGATCGTGGAGGCGGGTGAGGGGGTCCTCGCGGGGGGTGTCGTGAACTGGCGGGTCGACCTGTCCCACGGGCAGGAGGCCGAGTTCGCGCTGCGGGTCCGGGTTCCGGCGGGGGCCGTCGCGGGGGACCGCCTGACGAGTACGGCGTGCCTGTTGCTGGACCGTGACGCCGATCCGACGTCGTGCGCGAGGGACACGCTGGTGGTGGGTGAACCGACCGTGATGTCCAGGGTGGAGGCGTTCGTGGGTGCCGGGTCGGTGCGGGTGGCCGGGGCGGCGCTCGGCCTGACGCTGGTCTGGCTGCTCTGGCGTGCGCGAAGGACGGGGTGCCCCTGACCGGGACGCTCGGGGTATCGTTACGTCGGTGTGTCATGAAAACGCGCTCGAAAACTACACGCCGTAGTAGTCTGGCCTCATGGACATCTTCTACTCCGCGCTCGTCTTCCTGCACATGATCGGCCTGGCCGGCATCGTCGCGGGCTTCCTCATGCAGGTCATCACCGGCAACGCCAAGTCGACGAAGGTGCTGCTGCACAGTTCCCTCCTCCAGCTCGTCACCGGACTGGCCCTCGTCGGCGTGGCCGAGATGGCCGGCGACCCGGAGATGAACCACGTCAAGGTGGGCGTCAAGCTCGTGATCGCCCTGGCCGTGGTGATCCTGGGGGTCCTCAACCTCCGCAAGCCCGCGAACCGGCTGGCCACCGCGGCCGGTGTCCTCGCGATCGTCAACATCGGCGTCGCGGTGTTCTGGTAGGGGCCGGGGCGGATCCGCGGCCGCCCCGATCCGCGCGGCCACCGGTGTCGGTGGGGTTCGACCCCCGTCGGCACCGGTTTTTCTTGCGTTTTCTCAGATCTCTTGCGTGAATCCTTCGCCCCCTTGCGAAGGGTCGACCCGCAGGTCAGGGCCCTCGTGTCCGAATCCACGCGTCCCGCCCTCTACCTGTCGTTCGCCCTGTTCTCGCATGTGAAAGCGGAGTTAATCGCACCGTGTGACAGCGGAAACGCGGAGGGAACCTCCCGTTCACAAGCGCCTGGGGTTCTGTTACGTTCGTCACCTCCACGCAAACTCTTGCGTAAAGTGCAAGAGCGTGACGGTGTGGCAGCGCGGCCCCACCGTGAAACTCCCCCAAGGAGCGCGTATGAGCTCACGACGACACAGGGCGGGCGCAGCGCTGTCGGCCCTCGTCCTCGGTACGACACTGGCGGCACCCGTGCTGTCGACGGCACCCGCCTCGGCGGCGGCCCCCCAGGCCCCGGTCCCCCACTCCTCGACCGCCACGGTCGAGGCCAACGGTGAGACGATCGTCCACCTCTTCGAGTGGACCTGGGACTCCGTCGCCACCGAGTGCGCCGACTTCCTCGGCCCCAACGGCTTCGGCGGCGTCCAGGTCTCCCCGCCCCAGGAACACGTGGTCATCCCCGCCGCCGAGGGGGCCGAGTACCCCTGGTGGCAGGACTACCAGCCGGTCTCCTACCGGATCGACAACACCCGGCGCGGCACCGCCGAGGAGTTCCAGGCGATGGTCGACACCTGCCGTGACAACGGGGTCAGGATCTACGTCGACGCCGTCATCAACCACATGACGGGACCCGGCTCCGGCGTCGGGAGCGCGGGCACCGACTGGGAGTACTACGACTACCCGGACCTGTTCGGTGACGGGTCGGCCGCCTACGAGCACGGCGACTTCGAGCCCTGCTACGACACCATCTCCGACTGGGGCGACAAGTGGGAGGTGCAGAACTGCCAGCTCCTGGAGCTGTCCGACCTCGACACGGCTGACCCCCGGGTCCGCGGGAACATCCGGCGGTACCTCAACGGCCTGGTGGACATGGGTGTGGCGGGCTTCCGCGTGGACGCCGCCAAGCACGTCCCCGAGGCCCACGTCCAGGACATCTTCGCCAACCTGAACGACGTGCCCGGGTTCGGGGGCAAGCCGGACGTCTACTACGAGGTCTACGGCGACGCGACCATCCCCTACACCCAGTACACCTTCGACGGCGGCCGCGCCACCAACTTCGACTACCAGCGCGACGTCGCCGGGAAGTTCGCCGACGGCACCATCTCCGGGCTGGCGAACCTGCCCGACTACGGCGGCCTCTCCGACGACCAGGCCACGGTGTTCATCGACAACCACGACACCCAGCGCTCGGCCCCCACTCTCACCCACAAGGACGGTGACCGCTACTACCTGGCCACCGCGTTCATGCTCGCCCACCCCTACGGGCAGCCGAAGGTGATGTCGAGCTACGACTTCCACGAGGAGGCCCAGGGGCCGCCCAGCATCGGTGAGGTCGACGGCAACCCCGCCGGATGGATCACCGAGGACGCCGACTGCTCCAGCGCCGCATGGATCTGCGAGCACCGCGACCCCGCCGTCGCCGGGATGGCCGCCTTCCGCAACGCCACGGGCGACACCGCCGTCATCCAGCGGGCCACCGACGGAAACTCCCGCCTGGCCTTCGACCGCGGCGACCGCGGGTTCGCCGCCTTCAACGCCGGCGCGGGCACCTGGGACCTGACCACCGACACCAACCTGCCCGACGGCACCTACGAGAACGCTGCGGGAAGCGGCGCGTTCACCGTCTCCGGCGGTCGGGTCACCGTGACCGTCCCCGCGAACGGCGCCGTCGCGCTGCACGTCGGCGGCGTGTGCGACGACCCCGAGGAGTGCGACGACGACGGAGGCGAGACCGGCACGCTCTCCGCCACCGTCCACACCGACTACGGCCAGGAGGTGTACGTCGTCGGATCCACGCCCGAGCTCGGCTCCTGGACCCCCCGGGACGGAGTGCGGCTGACCACCGACGAGAGCTCCTACCCCGTCTGGACCGGCTCGCCCGAGATCGCCTCGGCGGCCGAGTGGAAGCTGGTGAAGATCGACGGGTCCGGGAACGTCCTCTGGGAGGAGGGCGCCAACCGCGTCGGTCCCCCCTCCGGCGGCGTGACCTGGGGATCGAGCGACGACGGCGGCTCCACCTGCACCACGGTGGCCACGGAGTTCAACGTCCAGGCCGAGACCCACTACGGCCAGGAGGTGTACGTCGTCGGATCGATTCCCGAACTCGGCTCCTGGGACCCGGCCAGCGGTCTGCGGCTGAGCACCAACGAGACGAGCTACCCCTGGTGGGGCGGTTCCACCGGCCTGCCGGTCGGCACGGAGTTCGAGTACAAGTACGTCAAGATCGACGGGTCCGGGAACGTCGTCTGGCAGGAGGGCGACAACCGCGTCGCGACCGCCGAGGACAGCGGCGGTGACTGCACACAGGCGTTCACCGACCACTGGAGCTGACCCCCATCGGTGAACGTCCCCCGCGGGACCACTCCCCCCGGTCGGGGCACCTCCGCGCACACTCCTCCGCGCGGAGGTGCCCCTCAGTCGTCGTAGAAGACCCGCTCCATCACCGACCGCGCCCGCCGGGTGGTGCGCAGGTAGGTCTCCGTCAGCTGCTCGGCGGGCCCCTCCGACACCTCATCGCCGTCGTCCGTCTCCGCGCCGCTGCGGAACCCCATCGCCTCCGCCAGGGCGGCCCGCACCCGCAGGTCGGTCGGCAGCGAGTCGCCGCCGCGCCCGCGCACCAGCATCACCATGCCGCGCACCCGGGACGCCAACCGCCAGGCCCGCTCCAGCTCCGCCCCGTCGTCGGCCGCCAGGAAGCCGTGCGCCACGGCCACCTCCAGCGCCTTCAACGTCCCCGTCGTCCGCAGGTCCGGGAACTCGTGCGCGTGGCGCAGCTGGAGGAGCTGGACCACCCACTCCACGTCCGACAGCCCGCCCCGGCCCAGCTTCGTGTGCAGGGTCGGGTCGGCGCCGCGCGGCAGCCGTTCGGCCTCCATCCGCGCCTTGAGCTTGCGGATCTCCAGGACCGCGGCGGCGTCGATACCGCCCTCCGGGTAGCGGATGGGGTCGATCAGGGCGGTGAACGCCGCGCGCAGCTCCGGGTCGCCCGCGATCGGCCGCGCCCGCAGCAGCGCCTGGCTCTCCCACACCTGGGACCAGCGACCGTAGTACGCGGCGTAGGACTCCAGCGTGCGCACCACCGGCCCGCTCCGACCCTCCGGCCGCAGGTCGGTGTCGACCTTCAACGGCGGTTCCGCCGCGGGCATCTCCAGCAGACGCGCCAGCTCCCGCACGATCGCCAGCGCCTGGCGCGTCGCCGCCCCCGTGTCCACCCCGGGCAGGGGGTCGTGCACGTACATCACGTCCGCGTCGCTGGCGTAGGTCAGCTCACCACCGCCGAACCGGCCCATCGCGACCACGCACACCCGCGTGAGCGGCTCGTCCCCGGACGCGGCGACCACCCGGTTGCACGCGACCTTCAGCGCCGCCTCGATGGTGACCGCCGCGATGTCGGTCAGGGCCGCGCCCACCTCCTCGACCGACGACACCTCCAACAGGTCGGCGGCGGCCGTCCGCAGCAGCTCACGGCGGCGCAGCGCGCGCACCGCCGACACCGACTCCTCGGACCAGTCGTAGCGCCGCAGCGCGGCCTCGGCCTCCCCGGCCAGCACCTTCGGATCGCGGCGCGCCAGGTCGGCGTCGTCGGCCAGCGCCGCGACCGCGTCGGGGGCGCGGAGCAACAGGTCGGTGACGTACCGGCTGGTTCCCAGCAGCCAGGCCATCCGCTCGGCCACCCGTACGTCGTCACGCAGCAGCCGCAGGTACCACGGGGTCGTGCCCAGGGCATCGCTGACCTGGCGGAACCCCAACAGCCCCGCGTCCGGGTCCGGAGCGTCGGAGAACCAGCCGAGCATCACCGGCAGCAGCGTCCGCTGGATCGCCGCCCGCCGTGACACCCCCGAGGTCAGCGACTCCAGGTGCCGCAGGGCCCCGCCCGGGTCGGCGAACCCCAGCGCCTCCAGCCGCGCCCGCGCCTGGTCCGGCGAGAGTCGCGCCTCCTCCTCCGGCAGCCGCGCCACCGCGTTGAGCAGCGGCCGGTAGAACAGCTTCTCGTGCAGCCGCCGCACCTCGGCCGACACCCTGCGCCGCGCCTCGGTCAGCTCGCGCACCGGGTCGGCCATGTACCCCAGGGACCGCCCGAGCCGCCGCAACTGCCCCGGCCCGTCGGGGCTGGCCGGATCGGGCATCATGTGCGTGCGCCGCAACCGCTCCAACTGCAACAGGTGCTCCACACCGCGCAGGAACCGGTAGGCGTCGGCCAGACCCGCCGCGTCCCCGCGTCCCACGTACCCGTGCTCGGACAGGGCCGCCAGCGCGTCCAGGGTGTTCTGCGACCGCAGCCGCTCGTCCGTGCGCCCGTGCACCAGCTGCAGCAGCTGGACCGAGAACTCGATGTCGCGCAGCCCGCCCGGCCCCAGCTTGAGCTCCCGCTCCGCCTGGCCGGCCGGGATGTGCGCCACCACCCGGCGGCGCATCGCCTGCACGTCCTCCACGAAGTCCGGGCGGCCCGCGGCCTCCCAGACCATCGGCGAGATCGCCGCCTGGTAGGCCGCGCCCAGCTCGGTGTCGCCCGCGATCGGGCGGGCCTTCAACAGCGCCTGGAACTCCCACGTCTTGGCCCAGCGCTCGTAGTAGGCCAGGTGGCTCGCCAGCGGGCGGACCAGGGGGCCGTTCTTCCCCTCCGGCCGCAGGGCCGGGTCCACCTCCCACAGCACGCCCTCGGCGTCGGTCTCCGAGGGGATGCGCATCATGGCGGTGGCCAGGCGGGTGGCCGCGCGCATCGCGGCCTGTTCGTCCACCGGTTCCCCGCCCTCGGCGGGCTCGGCCACGAACACCACGTCGACGTCGCTGACGTAGTTCAGCTCGCGGCCGCCGCACTTGCCCATGCCGATCACGGCCAGACGGCACAGGGCGGCGTCCTCGGGGTGCTCGGCGCGCGCCACGGCCAGCGCGGCGTCGAGGACGGCGGCGGCCAGGTCGGCCAGTTCGGCGGCGACCTCCTCGACCCCGCACACCCCGGTCAGGTCCCGCCCGGCCAGGCGCAGGACCCGCCTGCGGTAGGCGACGCGCAGGGTGTGCCGCAGGCCGTCCAGGGAGCCCCCGTCGAACACGGCGGCGGTCGGAGCGGGCGAGTCGGGGTCGGCGCCCACGGTGTGCAGCAGGCCCCGGCGCAGCTCCTCGGGGCCGGGGGAGCGGGCGGCGTCCGCGCCGCGCAGCTCCCGCCAGTCGCCCGGATGCCGGACCAGGTGGTCGGTGAGCGCGGTACTGGTGCCCAGGACCGCGCACAGCCGGACGCGGAGGTCGGAGTCCTCGCGCAGGACCGTCAGGACCTCGTCGGCGTCCGAGGCCGCCTCCAGGACCCGGATCAGTCCGAGCAGCGCCTGGTCGGGGTCGGGCGCCTCCGCGAGGGAGTCGATGACGTCGGTGTCGGACCGGGGATCGAGACCGGCCGCCTCGACCAGTCGCAGGGCCCGGGTGCTGTCACTGAAGCCACGCCTGGCCAGCGCGCCTGCTGTCATGTTGGTCTTTCCGTCCCTTGCCACGCGTCAACGGTAGCCGGGTAGGCCCCGGAACCGGGTCGGGGCCGGTATCCGAGCGGATACCGGCCCCGAGGAAGGGGTGCGCGGGGGGAGCGTCACCCCTGGGAACGTCCCGACGACCTAGATGTCGTAGTAGAGCTCGAACTCACGCGGGTGCGGGCGCAGCCGCAGGGAGTCGATCTCCTCCGTGCGCTTGAAGTCGACGTAGGTCTCCAGCAGGTCCTTGGTGAAGACGCCGCCCTCGAGCAGGAACTCGTGGTCGGCCTCCAGGGCCTCCAGGGCCTCGTCCAGCGACGCGGGCACGGTCTTGATGGCCTGCGCCTCGGCCGGGGGCAGCTCGTAGAGGTCCTTGTCGACCGGCTCCGGCGGCTCGATCTTGTTCTTGATGCCGTCGATGCCCGCCATGAGCATCGCGGAGAAGGCCAGGTACGGGTTGGCCGACGGGTCCGGCACGCGGAACTCGATGCGCTTGGCCTTCGGGTTCGATCCGGTGAGCGGCAGGCGGATGCAGGCCGAGCGGTTGCGCTGGCTGTACACCAGGTTGATCGGGGCCTCGTAGCCCGGCACCAGGCGGTGGTAGGAGTTCACCGTCGGGTTGGTGAAGGCGAGCAGCGCCGACGCGTGCTTGAGCAGACCGCCGATGTAGTAGCGGGCGGTGTCGGAGAGCTGGCCGTAGCCGGACTCGTCGAAGAACAGCGGCGCGCCGTCCTTCCACAGGCTCTGGTGGCAGTGCATGCCGGAGCCGTTGTCACCGAACAGCGGCTTGGGCATGAAGGTGGCCGTCTTGCCCGCCGCGTTGGCGACGTTCTTGACGATGTACTTGTACAGCTGCACGCGGTCGGCCTGCTGGAGCAGCGTGCCGAACTTGATGCCGATCTCGGCCTGGCCGGCGGTGCCGACCTCATGGTGCTGGAGCTCGACCTCCAGACCGGAGTCGATGAGGGTGCGGACCATGTCGGAGCGCAGGTCGCTGTAGTGGTCGACCGGCTCGACCGGGAAGTAACCGCCCTTGTAGCGCGGACGGTAGCCGCGGTTGCCGCCCTCGATCGCCGAACCGGTGTTCCAGGCGCCCTCGATGGAGTCGATCTCGTAGAAGCCGGTGTTGGCCCGGGTCTCGAACTTGACGTCGTCGAAGATGTAGAACTCGGCCTCGGGACCGAAGAAGGCGGTGTCGGCGACACCCGAGCCGCGCAGGTAGGCCTCGGCCTTGCGGGCGACGTTACGCGGGTCGCGGCTGTAGGACTCCAGCGTGAGGGGGTCGTGCACGAAGAACGTCATGTTCAGCGTCTTGTGCTTGCGGAACGGGTCCAGCACGCCGGTGCTCAGGTCGGGGAGCAGCAGCATGTCGGACTCGTGGATGGCCTGGAAGCCGCGGATCGAGGACCCGTCGAACATCTGGCCATCGGTGAACGTCGACTCGTCGACGTTCTCGGTCGGGAGGGTGACGTGGTTCACGCCTCCGAACAGGTCCGTGAACCGGACGTCGAGGAACTTGACGTCCTCGTTTCGGATATAGGCGAGCACCTCGTCGACGCTGCTGAACAAAACGAACCTCCGTGCAGGTGGCTGAGGCGACCGGCTCCGATCCGCTCCGTCGCGGACCCCTCGGAGCGCACGCCGCCTCCCGGCTTCGTCATCGAAGCTAGGAGCGGGTGGTTTCCACGCCATGTCTCGATTGTTTCCTGCATGTTACGGAGCCCGTCGTTTTTGCAGACCAACCCGCGTTAACCGGTGATTCCACCACGCAACGGGAGGAATCAGGGCGCCCGCCAGGGGTTCTCCGTGACCGGAACCACTCCGGCGCGCCCGCTGGAGGCGGCCCGTCCTGCTCCGGTCCCGGCGCGGACGCGTGGCCCGGGCCGATACCGTGAAGGGTATGAGCGACGAGAGGCGCAGCGGCGCGGCCGCGCCCGAGGACGACTTCCGCTACCGGGGCAACCGCCTGGGCCTGCCGGAGAGCGGTCCCGGCTCGGTACCCGGTGTCGGCCGCCGCCTCGCCGGGCTGGCGCTGGACTGGATCCTGGCGATGCTGCTGGCCCTGGCCGCCTACCGTACGGGGCTGGTCGGTGCCGGGGCCGCCACCCCGGCGGAGATCCCCCCGCTGATCAGCAACACGGCCCTGGTCGTGTACGCCGCGCTCAGTATCGCGCTGCTCACACTGTTCGGCACCACCGTCGGCCGCCGTCTGGTCGGGGTCGGGATCACCGCGACCGGTGAGCGCTCCTGGCCGTGGTTCGTGTCCATGACCGTCCGCACGCTGCTGCTGTGCCTGGTCATCCCCGCCGTCATCTACGACCGCGACACCCGGGGGCTGCACGACCGCGCCGCGGGGACGGTCGCCACCCGTTTCTGAGGAGCCCGTCCGGGAACCCTCCGCGTCACCGCCCCGCGGCCCGGAACGGAGCGGGACACACCCCTTCTTAGCTGCTGTTAACATCCGTTCATTACCCTCCCTGGGAACATTCTTGACCCAAGGGCTCCATCGCCCCGCCCCACGACGGGTCGCAACGCACCATTCCGAAGGTTCGTATGGCTGGTAGACGCTCCGCCCCCCGCTCCTCGCGCGTGTTCGACCGTGGGCGACTGTCCTCCGGTCAGTGGGTGGCGTGCGTGGCCACCGCGCTGGCCATCATCGCCAGCCTCGGCGGATACGGCTGGTACCAGGGGATCGTCGGGAACATCACCACCCACCAGGTGAACACCGACGAGTGGGATCGGCCGGTGAGCGTCGAGGGCGTGATGAACCTGCTCATCATCGGCTCCGACATCCGGTCGGGGGAGAACGCCGACTACGGCGAGGCCGAGGGCGAGCGCCCCGACACGATGCTCATCGCCAGCATCAACGTCGACAACGGCACGGCGACCCTGGTGAACCTGCCCCGCGACCTGGTCGTGGACCTTCCCGGCTGCGAGCCGACCGAGGGCTACGAGGGGATGAACCCCCACACGGGCATGCTCAACTCGGCGATGACGTTCGGCGGCGTCGGCTGTCAGTGGAACACCGTCGAGCAGGTGACCGGCGTGCACCTGGACCACTTCGTCATGATGGACTTCACCGGTTTCAAGGAGATGGTGAACGCCATCGGCGGCGTTCAGATGTGCATCCCCGAGCCGATCGAGGACCCCAAGGCGCACCTCGAACTCGACGCCGGACTCCAGACGCTCAACGGCGAACAGTCGCTCGGCTACGTCCGTTCCCGCTACGGCCAGGGCGACGGCAGCGACCTGTCACGGATCGGGCGCCAGCAGCAGTTCATGGGCGCGATGCTGCGCGGCGTCCTCAGCAGTGAGGTGATGACCAGCCCGGTCACGATCACCAACTTCCTCGGCGCGGTGACCGACTCCATCTCGACCGACGAGGACCTGACCGTCGACACCATGACCGACATCGCCATCTCCATGCGCGAGGTCGACCTGGCCGACGTCCAGTTCCTGACCGTCCCCAACGGCCAGGCGCCCAACGACCACAACCGGCTCATCATGCGCCAGCCCGACGCCTCCGAGCTCTTCGAGGCGATCAACTCCGGCGCCGACCTGACCGGCGGCGACGAGGAGGAAGAAGCTGAGGGCTCCGGTGACTCCGGCGGGGACGAGGACGCTCCCGACCCCTCGGACATCACGGTCGACATCCGCAACAACACCGGGATCACCGGTCTGGCGGGCGAGGCACGGGTACAGCTGGAGGCGGAGGGGTTCGCGGTCACCAACACCGGCAACCCCCAGGTGCGCTTCCCCGGCGTCACCACCGTCTACCACGCGCCCGGCCAGGAGGCCGCGGCCTCCGTCCTGGCCGACGCCCTGGAGCAGGCCGTGACCGAGGAGGCCGAGGGGTTGGCGGCCGACCTCGAACTGGTCCTGGGCGCGGACTGGGGCGGCGTCGCGGGAGGCGGCTCCACCGAGTCGGAGCCCTCGATCACGGAGGACCTGGGCGGTATCACCGCGGAGGCGGCGGAGGACAGCCCCTGCTGAGCCGTTCCCCGGGCACGGCCTCGGGGAGGTCCCGGTGTTTCCGGTACGATCCGGGCCGACGCGTCCGTCTCCGCGTGTTCCGAGCACCGTGCCCCCGTCGGACACCCCCGCCTGACACAGAACGGATCGGTGCCCCTTGACCCGCGAGAAGACACCCTCCCGCCGCCGGGTCCGGCGTTCGCTCATGAGCGCGGGACAGTGGGCGGCCTGCGTTCTGACGGGTGTGCTCATCGCCGCGAGCCTGACCGCCTACGGCGCCTACGCGTCCGCGTTCGACATCCGGACCGAACAGATCGACACCGACACCTGGGGTGACCGCCCCGACCGTGTCGAGGGAGTCCACAACATCCTGCTCCTGGGCGTGGACACCGAGTCGGGGGGAGACCGTCCCGACGTCCTGGTCATCGTCAACGTCAACGTCGACGCGGGTGCCGTGACGATGGTGAACGTGCCGCGCGACCTCGTCGTCGACATCCCGGCCTGCGATCCGGTCGGTGATTCCCCCGGGTGGTCCGGCGGCCGGGACCAGATCAACCACTCGATGATGTACGGCGGGTTGAACTGCCTGGGCGACACGATGGAGAACACCACCGGCATCCACCTCGACCACATGGTGCAGGTGGACTTCGCCGGCTTCGAGGACATCGTGGACACCGTCGGCGGGGTGGAGATGTGCATCCCCGCGCCGATCGACGACCCCAAGGCCGACCTCCGTCTGGAGGCCGGTCGACAGCGGCTCGACGGGGCCGAGGCCCTCGGCCTGGCGCGGTCCAGGGCCAGCACCGAGTTCGGGAGCGACCTGGGCCGCATCCAGAGCCAGCAGCGGCTGATCGGCGCGTTGGCGCGGGAGGTGACCGGCGGTGAGTTCCTCTCCAGCCCGACCTCGGTCTACTCCCTCCTCGACTCGGTCACCGACAACCTGGTCACCGACGACGCGCTCACCGTGGACAGGATGGCCGAACTGGTCATCGCCGTGCGCGACGTGAACCTGGACCGGATGAACATGGTGATGGTGCCGGTCGTGGACTCGCGGGAGTTCGCGTACAAGGTGGAGGTCCGGGAGCCCGAGGCGAGCGAGCTGTTCGCGGCCGTCGCCGCCGGGGAGCCCCTGGCCGAGGAGGACGGGGGAGAGGACGACGTCGGCGACGGCGCGGCCGGGGAGGACGTCGACCCCTCGGACGTCTCCCTCCGACTGCTCAACGGCACCGCGACCGACGGCCTGGCCGGTGTGGTCCGGCCGCTGTTGGAGGCCGAGGGCTTCACCGTCACCGACATCGGCAACCCCGAGCAGCGACCCTCGGAGGTGACCACCGTCTACCACGGCCCGGGCCGGGAGACGCAGGCCCGGGTGCTGGCCGACGCGCTCGACACCGCCCGGGTGGAGGAGGCCGCCGACCTCGGCGACGAACTGGAGCTGGTGATGGGCGCCACCGACTGGAAGGGGCTGGCCACAGAGGGCTCCGGAGGAGACGGCGCCGACCCCGGGGACGGCGGCGATCCGCTCGACGGGCTGGAGAGCCGTTCCGCCGCCGACACCGTGACGTGCTCCTGACACCGCGGTCCGACGGCGTGGACGGCGGGGGAACACCGTCAGGGGGTGGACGGCGGGGGAGGGGGACCCCCGTCCCACGGGGACTCCAGGCCGGGAGCCGGATCTGCGGGCGCGTGGACGACCTGGGGCGCGGGGTTGCGCTTGACCATCAGCCGGAGGACGTCCGGGCGCGAGTAGCGCCCCACGGGATCGGCCGCGGACTCGGCGATCGCGATGAGTTCGGGGTCGAGGTCCGCGTAGAGAAGGCCCTCCTCGTCCTCGGGCGGCGGCTCGGCCAGCGATGACCCGTCCGGCCCGTAGACGCGGGCGGATCCGCCGCTTGGTCTCGGGCTCGCAGAAGAGCTCCCGCGCGCGGGCCCCCACCACCGAGCACGGAGCCACGACGAACGTCTGCCCCTCGACGGCGTACGTCAGGCTGGCGGCGGTGTTCACCTCCGGGCCGAGCGCGTGGGCCGACCCCCGGTACAGCGAGAAGGCGGGCCACGCGCCCACGTGGATCTCCTCGCCGAGCCCGTACATCGCGTACTTGGTGAGCGGCTGGAGAGGCTCCCAGCAGTTGAGGGCGCCGACCTTCCCGAGCGGGGTGTCGTGGACCTGGAGGTCGTTTCCGTCCCCCTCGCCGAACACCGAGCGCTCGACGTGGGTCGGCGTGAGCTTGCGCCGTACCGAGACCGGTTCGCCGGTGTCGGGCACGAACGCTTGGGCCATGTACGGACTCCCGCCCGAGCGTTCGCTGAACCCGAGGACGACGTGGATCCGGTGGCGTGCGGCCGCCCCGCGGATCCGGTCCATCTCGGCGCCGTCGCGCGTCATCGAGTTGGTCCGGTAGTCGGCGGTGAACGCCATTGAGGCGGCCGGGGAGTCCGACCAGATCCACCACGGGTACCCGGGGACGAACGCCTCAGGGGAGGCCACCAGCCGCGCGCCGCCGGCGGCGCGCGGCTGGTGGCCTTGTGGTGGCGCGCGATCATCGCACGGGGGCGCCGGACGAGGTGGCCGTGGGACGCCATGACGGACATCCCGATGTCGCCCGCCGACACGTGCTCGATCCTTCCGCCGAACCGCCCGTCGCCCACCGGGTCCGCGGCCAGACGCACGAACGTCGCGCAGATGATGTCCCGCCGGTACGCGAACGCGTCCCGGTCGGGCACGGACGCGGTGGTCAGTTCGGTGCTCGTGGGACACTCCGGCGGTGCGGACACGGGTCGAGCGTCCTCCCGCCGCCGCGCGGGAGCCAAGGCCGTGGGGCGTTCGACGACGCAGGGGTTATCGTTTATCGTTATTATCGAAAAACGATACGAAAGAGGTCGAACATGCCCACCCGCCCCCGCCTCGCCTGGTCCAAGGCGGACGACGTCGTCCTCCGGGGCCTCCTCATCGCGGGAACCGCGGCCACCGCCCTCACCGGGCTCTTCCTCCTGGTGTGGACCGCACCGCTCCTGCCCGCGGACGTCGTCGGAGATCTCACCACGATCACCGTCCACGCGCCCGCGGGCCTCCCCACGCCCCCGGTCGAGACCCCCGTCACCGGCGAGAATGTGGACGTGCGCGCTCCCGAGTCCCTGGCGATCACCTTCCACGACCCCACGCCCGCGGAGCGGCTCCTGCTGGCGCTCCCGACCCTGGTCGGTGTCGCGGCCACCCTCCTCGTGCTCGTCACCCTGCTGCGGATGGCCCGGACCCTCGCCCAGGGGGACCCGTTCGTCCCCGCCAACGTGCGCCGGATGTACGTCGTCGCGGCCACCGTCGCCGTCGGCTCCCTGGCCGTCCCGCTGGTGCGGGTCCTCACCGAGGCCGAACTCCAGTCCCGGGCACTGGACCCCGACGGCCTGGTCCTGGTCGAGTCCACCGTCGGACTCGGCGAGGTCCCCTTCCCCCTCCTGCTCGTCGGCTTCGCCCTGGCCGCCCTGGCCGAGGTGTTCCGCCGCGGCACCCGCCTCCGCGACGACGTCGAGGGGCTGGTCTGATGCCGCCCGAGGAGGCCACCGGCATCCGGATCCACCTCGACGCGCTGCTCAGCGACCGGGGGATGACCCTGACCGAACTCGCCCAGCGGGTCGGGGTCACCGTCGTCAACCTGTCGGTCCTCAAGAACGGTCGCGCCAGGGCCATCCGCTTCTCCACCCTGGCCGCCCTGTGCCGTGAGCTGGACTGCCAGCCCGGCGACCTCATCGGATACGAGCAGGACTGACCGCGTACGCGAGAGGGGCCGCCCCGACACCGGGGCGGCCCCTCGATCGTGTGCGGCGCGGCTAGCCCATGCGGCCGCGCATGCCCTTGGGCAGCTTCGCGCCCTTGGGCATCGGCCCCTTGGGCATCTGCATGGCGGCCGGGAGCGCCTTGAGCCGGTAGTTCAGCTCGGCGACGTCCGGCTTGTCCAGGAGCTTGGGCAGCTTGACCAGCGTGCGCTGGAGTTTGTCGATGGGCACCTGGCCGTCGCCGTTGCCGACCTTGTAGTCGTAGATGTGGATGTCGTGCGCCACGCGCGCGACGCGCTTCTTCTCACCGGCGATGAGCGGACGGAGGCGACCCGGGTCGCCCTCACCGACCAGGATCACGCCGGGACGCCCCACCACGCGGTGGACGACGTCCATCTGCTTGTTGGCGGCCACACCGGGCTCGACCACCCAGTTGCCGCGCATGTTCTCCAGGACCGCCATCCCGGCGCCGAGGCGGCCGTCCAGCATCTTGTACTGAACGCGCTGGGCCGACCGGGTGAAGATGATGAAGCCGACCAGGAAGGCCACCGGGAGGCCGGTGAGCGTCCACAGCAGCCACGACCCGGTCCAGGCGCCGATCCCCACGGCGACGGCGAGGATGACGACCGCGACGGCAGCGGCGATCGGGATACTGCGCGGGCTCTGCTGGTGGACGACCTTGGCGACCATGCCGATCTGCTTGAGCCGACCCGGCTGCTTCTCGTCCCGGCCCTTGGCGGGGGTCGTTTTCTCGGAACCCTTGGGCTTCTTCGCCATCGTGCTCTCAGGCAGCGAGCGCCGACTCCGTCGGCAGGGAACGGCGTCCCCGGGCTGCCTTGCCTCCTCTTCGCGGTCGACCTACGTGCGGCGCCATCCGGCGCCGCCAGCGGGGCGCCTCTCCCCACCAGGATAGGCGGGTCGCCCCACACCTGCGGAACGGTGACCCGAGGGCCACCGTTCCAGCTTGGTTACGACTGGGGTGTCATGTCCTGACGCGAGACGTTCACCCCGGAAGCGGCCTCGGCGTCCCGCTTCTCCCGGGCCTGCTTGTACAGGCGCCCGGCGCGGTAGGACGAGCGCACGAGCGGCCCGGACATGACCCCGGCGAAACCGATCTCCTCGGCCTCCTCGCCCAGCTCGGCGAACTCCTGCGGCTTCACCCAGCGGTCGATCGGGTGGTGCAGCTTGGAGGGACGCAGGTACTGGGTGATGGTCAGCAGGTCGCACCCGGCCTCGTGCAGGTCCCGCATGGCCTCGCTGATCTCCTCGCGGGTCTCGCCCATGCCCAGGATCAGGTTGGACTTGGTGACCAGACCGTCCTCACGGGCGCGGGTGATGACCTCCAGGGAGCGCTCGTAGCGGAAGCCCGGGCGGATGCGCTTGAAGATCCGCGGCACGGTCTCCACGTTGTGCGCCAGCACCTCGGGCCGCGACCCGAAGACCTCGGCGAGCTGGTCGGAGTCGGCGTTGAAGTCCGGGATGAGCAGCTCGACACCGGTGCCGGGGTTGAGCTCGTGGATCTTGCGGACCGTCTCCGCGTAGAGCCACGCGCCGCCGTCCTCCAGGTCGTCGCGGGCCACGCCCGTGACGGTGGCGTACCGCAGCCCCATGGTCTTCACCGAGTTGGCGACCTTGGTCGGCTCCATCCGGTCCAGCGCGGTGGGCTTGCCCGTGGCGATCTGGCAGAAGTCGCAGCGGCGGGTGCACTGGTCGCCGCCGATGAGGAAGGTGGCCTCCCGGTCCTCCCAGCACTCGTAGATGTTGGGGCACCCGGCCTCCTGGCAGACCGTGTGCAGGCCCTCCTTCTTGACCAAGGAGTGGAGCTCGGTGTACTCGGGCCCCATGTGCGCCTTGATCTTGATCCACGGCGGCTTCTTCTCGATGGGGGTCTCGCTGTTGCGCGCCTCCACGCGCAGCAGCTTGCGGCCCTCAGGAGCGACGGTCAACGTGAACCCGTTCCCTTCTGTGCCCCGTGACGGGGACGACTCCGCCCCTCGTGGGGGCACTGGGTCCCGGTGGGGGACCGGTGGCTGATGTGGGTGGTCATCCTCGGGCGGCGGCGTCGGCGAGGAGCGCGGCGCCGTCGGTGTGGCTGTACCCGTCCGCACCGAGGACGTCCGCCAGGTGTCGTTCCATGTGCGGCCGCACCTCGCCGACGGTCACGTCACGCCCGACCTCGGCCGTGAGCGTGGTGACGCCGGCGTCGGAGATACCGCACGGGACGATCCGGTCATACCACGACAGATCATTATCGCAGTTCAACGCGAGCCCGTGCATCCCCACCCCGCGGGCGATGCGGCAGCCGATCGCGGCGATCTTGCGTTCGATGAGCCCCCGCTCCGGCGCGGCGTCCAACCAGACCCCGGTCCGTCCCTCGACCCGCTTCCCGGTGAGGCCGTACTCCGCGATGGTGCGGATGATGGCCTCCTCCAGCATGCGGACGTAGGCGATCACGTCGATGGGGTCGCGCAGCCTGACGATGGGGTACACCGTCAGCTGGCCGGGACCGTGCCACGTGATCTTCCCGCCGCGGTCGATGTCGACGACGGGGGCTCCGGGGTCGGAGGTGGGACGATCCCACCTCCCGGTGCGCTTACCCGCCGTGTAGACGGGTTCGTGCTCCAGCAGGAGGACCGTGTCGGCCACCTCGTCGGCGACGCGGCGCTCGTGGAGCCGCTTCTGGAGATCCCAGCCCTGGTGGTACGGGACTGGCGAGTCGCCCATCCATGCGTAAACGAGATCACTCACACCCACACCTTACGCCCCGCCGCGGCGGGCGGGTCTGGCCAGGATGTCGGATAACGCACTGTCGATGGTGGGGAACGTGAAGGAATATCCCGCGTTCACAAGGCGTTCGGGAGCGGCTCGCAGGTCCAGCAGCGCGGTCTCCTCGGCGAAGTCCCCCAGGGCCGCCCGCAGCGCCGTCGCCGGGACGGGCAGCGGGGTGGGTCTGCCCAGCGCCCGCCCCAGCGCCTCGGTGAAGGCCGCGTTGCTCACCGGCTCGGGCGCGCACAGGTTCACCGGGCCGGTGATCTCGGGGCGCTCCAGCAGGAAGCGCGTCGCCCCGACATGGTCCCGCAGGGCGATCCAGCTCATGTACTGGGCCCCCGACCCCAGCCGTCCGCCCAACCCCGCCCGGTACAGGGGCAGCGCCGAGCGCAGCAGGCCGCCGGAGCGGTCCAGGACGACCGCCGTGCGCAGGTGCGCCACCGACACCCCGGCCTCCTCCGCCGGCGCGGTGGCGGCCTCCCACGCCTGGGCGACCTCGGAGAGGAAACCGGTCCCGGGCGGCGCGGCCTCGGTGGCCACCGTCCCCCCGGTGTCCCCGTAGAAGTTCATCCCCGAAGCGCTGAGCAGACGAGGGGGAGGGGTGTCCATGGCGGCGATCGCCCGGCACAGGATCCGTGTGCCGCGGACCCGGCTGCGCCGGATGAGCGAGCGCCTGCGCCGGGTCCACGGTGCGGTACCGATCGGCGCGCCGGCCAGGTGCACGACGGCGTCGGCGCCGTGCAGCGCCACGGTGTCCACCCTGCCCTGCTCCGGACGCCACTCCGCCTCCTCCCACCGGGTGGTGCGTTCCGCGCGCGGAGGGTGGCGCACCATCCGCACCACCGAGTGGCCGTCCGCCAGCAGGGACGCGGTCAACGCACCGCCGATGAGCCCCGAAGCTCCCGTGATAGCGACTCTCATGCCCTAGGGCCTACCCGCTGACGGTCACACGCGGACCACGGCGGACGCCCGCTCGGGCGGCCGGCGAATTTTTCCCGGCCTTTTTCGCCGAAAGTCCTGCGCGAGGTGCCGAGGTCTTCTAGGTTGAGGGTGGGACATGGAACTCCGCGTCAGCGCGAGGCTACCGTGGGCGACGCACCGCCGGGTCGGCTGTGCTCGCCCGTCCACAGACCTTTGATGATGGGGATCATCAGGGGATGGTGATTGGTGGGGTAAGAAGGCGGGGCGGTGCCATCGGCGCCGCCCCGTCCCCGTCCCCCGGGTTCCCCCGGACGGGCCGAGGCGAAGCGGAGGCCCGGAGCGGGCACGTCCTACGGACGACCGGGGTAGGGCTCGCTCTCCCTGGCGGCCCTGAGGGCCCGGGCCCACCACAGCAGTTCGTCGAACAGGGTGGTCACGGCCGCCTCCGCGCCGGACATGTCCTCCTTGGGGGAACCGTCGGCGGTGAACAGCGTCTGCGCGTTGTGGAAGCTCACGGTGTCACGCAGGGTCGCGGTGTGCAGCTCGCTGAAGACCAGCCGGAGTTGCTCGACCGCCCTCAGGCCCCCGGAGAGACCGCCGTAGGAGACGAAGCCGACCGGTTTGGCGGCCCACTCCCGACGGGCCGAGTCGATCGCCGCCTTGAGCGGGCCGGGGTAGCCGTGGTTGTACTCGGGGGTGAGGACCACGAAGGCGTCGGCGGCGTCGATCCGGGCGGCGAAGTCGGCCACCGGAGTGCCGTGGCCCTCGGCGCCCGCGAGGTCGGCCACGTCCAGGACGTCGAGTTCGGCGCCCCCGCGCCCCCGCGCGCGGTCGAGGAACCAGCGGGTGACCGCCGGTCCCGTCTGGCCGTTGCGGTTACCACCCAGGATGACCGCGATACGAAGGTTGTGCATGTACGTCCTCGTGTCCGCGGATCGACGGCACGCGCGTCGCGCACGGCCGCCGACCTCCGTGTGCCGGGCCGCCCCTGGGGGAGGGACGGCCCGGCCGCGTTCGTTCGTCGGGGGGAGTCCGTCCACGGTAGAACCTCGACCTGACTTGAGGTCAAGTCGGGGTGCCTCCCCCCGGACGTGACGACGTCGGGCCGGGCGCCGCGCTCGGCGCCCGGCCCGACGGGGCGGGAGAACGGGGTCTACAGACCCAGCTCGGACTCGAAGGCGCCCTCCTCCAGCCGCTCCTTGACGGCCTGGAGGAAACGGCCCGCGTCGGCGCCGTCGATCAGGCGGTGGTCGTGGGACAGCGACAGGTACACCATCGACCGGACGGCGATCACCTCGCCGCCCATCGCCGGGTCCTCCACCACGACGGGCCGCTTGACGACCGCGCCCGTACCGAGGATGGCCACCTGCGGCGTGTTGATGATCGGCGTGCCGAACAGGGCGCCGGTGCTCCCGGTCTCGGCGATCGTGAACGTACCGCCGCCGAGCTCGTCCGGGCCGAGCAGGCCGGTGTGCGCCCGCTCGGTCAGCGCCGTGATGCTGCGGGCCAGGTCGGTCAGGCCCAGGCGGCCGGCGTCGCGGATGACCGGGACGAGCAGGCCGCGGTCGGTGTCCACGGATATGCCGAGGTTCTCGACGTCGTGGTAGTTGACCTCGTCGTTGTCGCTGTCGATCACCGCGTTGAGCTTCGGGTTGGCCTTGAGGGCCTCCACCGCGGCCAGCGCGAAGAACGGGAAGAAGTCCAGCGCCACGCCCTCGCGCTGGGCGAAGTCGGCGCCCGCCTGCTCGCGCAGACGCGCGATCTTGGTGACGTCGACCTCGATGACCTGCGTGGTCTCGGCCGCGGTGTTGAGCGACTCGACCATGCGGTCGGCGATCGACCGGCGCAGGCGGCTCATCTTCTCGCTGCGGCCACGAAGGGAGGTGTCGGTGGCGCCCTTGCGCACCGTCGAGGACGGCGCGGCGGGCGCGGCGGCGCGCGCGGCGGCCGCCTTCTGCTCCTCCGCGGCCCGGAGCACGTCCTGCTTGCGGATCCGGCCGCCGACGCCGCTGCCCTTGACACGGCTCAGGTCGACCCGGTTCTCCGCTGCCAGCTTGCGGACCAGCGGTGTCACGTACGCCTCGGTGACGGCGTCGGTGCCGGAGGCCTGACCGGTGCCGCTGAGCGTCTCGATGTCCACCCTGGGGACGTCGGCCTCCCGCTCCGGGGCGGGAGCCGGGGCGGGCGTCGGAGCCGGAGCGGGCTCCGCCGCGGCCTCGGGCTTGGCTTCGGGCTCGGCCTGCGGTGCGGGGGCCTCGGGAGCGGCACCCTCGCCGCCGATGACCGCGATCTGGGCGCCGATGTCGACCGTCTCGTCCTCGTCGACGAGGATCTTGGTGAGTACTCCCGCGACCGGGGAGGGGATCTCGGTGTCCACCTTGTCGGTGGAGACCTCAAGGAGTGGTTCGTCCACCTCGACGGTGTCGCCCACGCTCTTGAGCCACTGGGTGACGGTGCCCTCGGTGACGCTCTCACCCAGGGCGGGCATCGTCACCGGGGTCTCCTCGCCGCTGGGCGCGGACGGCGCCTCGGTGGACGGAGCGGGAGCCGGGGCGGCGGGCTCCGTCTCGGGTTCGGCCTCCGCCTCGGGCTCCGGGGTCGGCTCCGGCTGCGCGGACTCGGCGCTGGGAGCGCTCTCGGCCTCGTCGGCGCTCTCCCCCTCGCCGCCGATGACCGCGATCTCCGCGCCGATCTCCACGGTCTCGTCCTCGTCGACGAGGATCTTGGTGAGTACTCCCGCGACCGGGGAGGGGATCTCGGTGTCCACCTTGTCGGTGGAGACCTCAAGGAGTGGTTCGTCCACCTCGACGGTGTCGCCCACGTTCTTCAGCCACTGGGTGACGGTGCCCTCGGTGACGCTCTCACCCAGGGCGGGCATGGAAACGGAAGTCGGCATGGGTTCCTCGTTGGATCTGGGCGCGGAATCTGCCCAACGCCTTGACTGGGCAGCGCGGATGTGGCGGGGGCGGGCCGCGTAGGCCCGCCCCCGGGTGGTGCGGTCAGTCGTGGACGTGCAGCGGCTTGCCCGCCAGAGCCAGGTGCGCCTCGCCCAACGCCTCGGACTGACTCGGGTGCGGGTGGATGAGCTGGGCCACCTCGGAGGGCAGCGCCTCCCAGTTGTAGATCAGCTGACCCTCGGCGATGAGCTCGCCGACGCGGCTGCCGACCATGTGGACACCCAGGACCGGGCCGTCCTTCTCGGCGATGACCTTCACCGCGCCCTGTGTCTGGAGGATCTGGCTCTTGCCGTTGCCCGCCAGGTTGTAGTTCATCTCGACCACGTCGTGGCCGCGCTCCTTGGCCGCCTTGCTGGTGAGGCCGACCGAGGCCACCTCGGGCTCGCAGTAGGTCACGCGCGGGACACCGTCGTAGTCGATCGCGGGCGGGTTGAGCCCGGCGATGTGCTCGGCGACGAAGATGCCCTCGGCGAAGCCGACGTGGGCGAGCTGGAGGGTCGGGATCAGGTCGCCGACCGCGTAGACGTTGCCCACACCGGTGTGCAGGTTCTCGTCCACCTTGACGAAACCGCGCTCCAGGGTGATGCCCTGCTCCTCGTAGCCGAGGCCCTCGGAGACCGGGCCGCGGCCGATGGCGACGAGCAGCACCTCGGCGTCGAGGGTCTTGCCGCCCTGGAGCGTGACGGTGACACCGGTGTCGGTGGTCTTGACCGACTCGAACGGCGTGCCCAGCTCGTACTTGATCTTGCGCTTGCGGAAGGCCCGCTCCAGCAGCTTGGAGCTGGACTCCTCCTCCACGGGGACCAGGTGGGGGAGGGCCTCGACGATGGTGACGTCGGCGCCGTAGGAGCGCCAGACGCTGGCGAACTCCACACCGATGACGCCGCCGCCCAGGACGATGACCGACTCGGGGACGCGGTTCAGGCCGAGGGCCTGGTCGCTGGTCATGACCTTCTCGCCGTCGATGTCCAGACCCAGGGTCTTGGGCTGGGAACCGGTGGCGAGCAGGACGTTGCGGCCCTTGTAGACGGTGCCGTCGACGGTGACCTCGTCGGGACCGGTCAGGCGGCCCTCGCCCTCGACGACGGTGATCTTGCGGGACTTGACCAGCCCGGTCAGGCCCTTGTGCAGGCCGCTGATCACCTTGTCCTTGTACTTGTGGACCGCGTCGATGTCGATGCCCTCGAAGGTGGCCTTGACACCGAAGTTCTCGCTCTCCTTGGCGGAGTCGGCGACCTCGGCCGAGTGCAGGAGCGCCTTGGTGGGGATGCAGCCGCGGTGCAGGCAGGTGCCCCCCAGCTTGTCTTTCTCGATCAGGACGACGCTCATGTCGAGCTCCGCCGCGCGCAGCGCCGCCGCGTAGCCGCCGCTGCCGCCGCCAAGGACGACGAGGTCGAATGTGCCGCCGCTCTCACTCACGGGAACGAACTCCTTGTTCAGTGGCTGGTGATTCCGGGTGGTGGGCCGCGGGACCGGCACGTGTGGGGGGACGGCGCCCGGTCCGCGGGGACCGGGGAGGGGCGGCGCTCCGGCTCACGGGACCGCCGTCCCTCCCCCGCGTCCTACTTGTTGGCGTACTCCTCGGCGATGCGGACCAGGGTGCGCGTGCCCGCACCGGTTCCGCCCTTGGACGTGTAGCCGTGTGGTCCGCCCTGGTTGAAGGACGGCCCCGCGATGTCGAGGTGCGCCCACTTGACGCCGTCCTCGATGAACTCCTTGAGGAACACGCCCGCGGAGAGCATGCCGCCCCAGCGCTCCCCGGCCACGTTGGCGATGTCGGCGACGGAGGAGTCCAGGCCCGCGCGCAGCTCGGAGGGCAGCGGCATCGGCCAGGCGGCCTCACCGGCGGCGCCGGCCGCGGCGACGACCTCGTCGCGGACGGTGTCGTCGTTGGACATGACCGCGAACACCCGGGTGCCGAGCGCGACGAGCTGGGCGCCGGTCAGCGTGGCGATGTCCACGATCAGGTCCGGCTCGTCCTCGTGGGCGCGGACGAGGGCGTCCGCCATGACCAGGCGGCCCTCGGCGTCGGTGTTGAGGACCTCGACGGTCTTGCCGCCGTAGATGCTCAGGACGTCGGAGGGGCGCTGGGCGGTGCCGCTGGGCATGTTCTCGGCCACGGCCAGGTAGGCCACGACGTTGACCTTCAGCTCCAGCGCGGCGATGGCGCGCATGGCGGCGAGCACGGAGGCGGCGCCGGCCATGTCGGACTTCATCCAGTCCATCGAGCCCGCGGGCTTGAGGGACAGGCCGCCGGAGTCGAACGTGATGCCCTTGCCGACGAAGGCGACGGTCTTGGCGGCCTCAGGGTGGCTGTGGGCCAGCCGGACCAGGCGGGGCGGGTTCGTGGAACCCTGGCCGACCCCGGTCAGACCGCCGTAACCGCCCTCGGCGAGGGCCTGCTCGTCCAGGACCTCGATCTGGAGACCGGACTGGCGGGCCGTGTCCTGGGCCACCGCCGCCAGGTCCTCGGGGACCAGGTCGGCGGGGGCGGTGTTGACCAGGTCGCGGGTCAGGGAGACGGCCTCGGCCAGGACCCTGGCGCGCTCCACCGCCTCGGCGGCGCCGGAGGCGGTGGAGACCACGGTCAGGGCGGTCGTCCCCTCGGCGCGCTTCTGCGCCTTCTCGCTGGTGCGGTAACGGTCGAAGGAGTAGGCGCCCAGCTGGGCGCCGAGCGCCACCGCGGCCGCCTCGTCGGCGGTTCCGGCGGGCAGGGCCAGGACGACGCGGCCCGCGCCCTCGGGGCGCGAGGACAGCGAGCGCAGGGCCGCTCCGGCGGCGCGGGAGAGGATGTCGGAGTCGACGGGACCGTCGGCGGGCGCCGGGCCGAGACCGACCGCGACGACGACCGGGGCCGTGACGGCTCCGAGGGAGGCAAGGGTGTGCACCTCCTCGGGTTCGCCGCTCGCTCCCAGGAGCGACAGGGTCGAGCCGAGGCCGCCGGAGAAGGCGGCGTCGACGTCACGAGCGCCCGACGCGGGCTCCGGAGCATCGCCTCCGGAGTGGTAACCGACGACAACCGCGTCGGCGTCGAGCGAACTGGGGGACTCCGTATGTACTGACAACGACGTGCTCACGCCCCCGATGCTAGTCGCCTCGTGAACACGGCGGCGACGCGGCACCCCGCACCCTCCCGGGCGCTGACGGGACACTCCGCGCGCGGCGGGAGCAGGGGTGTTCCCCGGGGCGGCCACACCCACCCCACGCTGGGAGGCGGGCTCTGGCCGCCGGTGGGGGGTGCCGTACGGGATCGCCCGGGGCGGTCGGTGCTGCCCACGCGGGCGGTGCGCGAAACTCCGTGTGAAAAAATGTGATGCTGGTGACATCGGCCCGTGGTCCGCTTGGAGATTGGTACGAGGTGGGGCCGGGCCACGGCCGGACCGGTCACGCCCAGGCGGTGACGGCCGCCGCCGTGACCAGTGTCGCCGCCGTCGCCGACTCCACCAGGGCACCCAACACGTCACCCGTGATCCCACCGAGGCGCCGTACCGCGCGCCGCAGCAGCGCGCCCGCCACGAGAAGGCCGGCCGCGGCCCCGACCGCGCAGCCCGCGGCCGAGAGGGGGGAGTGGAGCCAGGCCGCCGCGCACACCGCGGCGACGACCCCGCAGCCAGCCACGGCGAGGCGGACACCCACCGTGCCCGACACCAGCGCGCCCAGGCCCTCGGGCCGGGCCGAGGGCACCCGTGGCGTACACGCCAGGGTGACCGCCAGCCGCCCCGCCGCCCACGCGGCGGCCGCACCGGCCAGGGCGGCCCCGGGGGACGTCCCGACCAGTTGTCCGAGCGCCAGCACCTGCGCGGCCAGCACGACCACCAGGGTGACGACGCCGAACGGGCCGATGTCCGACCGCCGCATCACCTCCAGCGCACCCGCGGCGGGCCGGTTGCTGCCGAACCCGTCGGCGAGGTCGGCCAGTCCGTCCAGGTGCAGTCCCCGGGTGAGCAGCGCCCCCAGGCCCACGGCCAACAGCGCGGCCAGCGGGTCGGACAGGCCGAGGGCCGCGCCCGCCACGGCGACGGCTCCGAGGAGGGCGCCGAGCACCGCGCCCAGCGGCGCCGCCCAGAACATCGCCCACCCGGCGGCCGCGCGGTCCACCCGCCCCACGTGCACGGGAACGACGGTGAACGTGCCCAGGGCCATACGCGCGCCCGCGGCGGCGTCCCCGCTCACGGCAGGTCCAGGACGCGGCCCGCCGTCACCAGGACGACCTCCTCGGACTCGGCCCCCACCCACTGGTTGAGCCTGCCCAGGTGGTCGCGGAACAGGCGCCCGGCGGGCGTCGCGGGGACCACGCCCGCGCCGACCTCGTTGGTCACCGCCACCACGTAGGCCTGGGTGGTCCGCCACGCCTCCAGCAGGTCGTGGATCTCCGCCTCCACCCGTTCCGGGGCGTCCTGGCCGGGCGGGTCGGCCCACATCCCGTGCCGGTCCATGACGTCGGTCAGCCAGGTGCCCAGGCAGTCGACCAGGACCGAGCCGCGCACCCCCTTGAGCAGGCCCACCAGGTCGGAGGTCTCCTCGGTCCGCCACCACCAGGGACGGCGGTTGGCGTGCGCCGCGACCCGCTCCGCCCACTCGGGGTCCTCCGCCGGGTCGGGCACGGGGCCGGTGGCGGCGTAGACCACCTGGGGCTCGGCGAGCAGCCGGAGTTCGGCCTCGGTCGACTTGCCGGAACGGGCCCCGCCGGTGACCAGCACGCGGTGCGGGCCGCGCGGCCGGGACTCGGGCCACACGGCGGGCGGGCACGACATCACGTGACCGTCGCCGGGGGCGAACGCCCCCCACAGCCGCGCCCTGCGGGCGAACTCCCCGGGGGAGCGGACCCGGTGGTCACCGCCGACCGCCACGACCGCGGTGGTCACCCCGATCACCCCCGACCGCCGCAGCTCGCCGATGACCTCCGGCCGCTGCGCCACGTCGACGATCACCATGTCCACCTGCTGGGGCGGCGCCGCCGACGCGTAGCCGGAGGCGTCGTCGCGGTCGGACTCGACGGGGGGCACGCCCGGCAGCGGCCCCGGCGCGGAGCGCGCGAACATCAGACGTCCGCCGTCGGGCCCCTCGACCAGGACGCCGTCCGGGGTGCGCGTGACCGTGTACCCCGGGGGCACCGGTCCGGCCGCGCCCTCCGCCCGGAGCCGGAAGCGGTCGTCGACGGTCACGCGCAGCGGCAGGCGGCGCTCCGCCTGGGCCTGGTTGCAGGAGGCGCAGGTGCACTGCGGGGCCGGCCAGCCCGCGTGACCCGCTGTCCCGAGAAATCGGATACGCACCCGAAGAAGTAAACAACATGACGCGCCAAGCCTTGGTTAAGCTCGGGGCAGGAGCCGGTGACGGACACCGGGAGACCCGTGACGAAGGGCGGCCGGACATGGCGTGGACCTGGCGGTACATCGGGGCCGACGACGGTGCGCCCCGGGGCGCGGACCTGCCTGAGGAGGTCTTCACCTCGCGGGGCGACGCGGAGAGCTGGCTGGGGGAGCACTGGAGGGAGCTCTCCGAGTCCGGTGTGGAGCGGGTCGCGCTGATGGACGGCGACCGGGAGAGCTACGTGATGTCCCTGGACGAGGCCGGGTAACCCCTCCCCGCCACCACGTGGAGCTGCGCGGGAGACCTGCCCCGACGGGACGATCCGGTACCCGGCCTCCGCGTCCTCGCGGTGCCCGAACTCGTCGACCTCCCTCAGTCCGTCCCCCGGGGCGCGTCGACCGCTTCCGCTTCAGGCTCTCCCACCGGACCGCCCCGGCGCCCGTGTCGGGCGCCGGGGCGCGCGTCCGGTCCGGCTAGAGGTCGCGGACGTCCTCGGGGCTGCGGGTGAGCGCGGGGTCCCGTCGGACGCTGTCGCCCAGGATCTCGTCGATGCGGGCGACCAGCGCGTCGTCGAGTTCGACCCCGGACGCGCCGACGTTGTCGCGCACCTGCTCCGGCCGGGAGGCGCCGACGATCGCGGCGGACACGTTCCGGTTGCGCAGGACCCAGGCGACGGCCAGCTGCGCCATGCTCAGACCCGCCTCGGCGGCGAGCGGCTCCAGTTCGGCGACCTTCCGCAGGAGCGCCTCGTCCTCGGTCATGTCCCTGACGAAGTGGCTGCTCTTCGGGTCGGCCCCGCGCGAGCCGCTCGGCGCGGCCTGACCCGGGCGGTACTTGCCGGTGAGCACCCCGCCCGCGATGGGCGACCACACGATCTGGCCGATGCCCTCGCGTTCGCACACCGGCACGACCTCGGACTCGATGACCCGCCACACCATGTTGTACTGCGGCTGGTTGGAGACGATGCGGTCGAACCCCATCTCGTCGGCGATCTTCAGCGCCCGCTCGATCTCCTCGGCCCGCCACTCGGAGACGCCCACGTAGAGGACCTTGCCCTGGCGGACCAGGTCCTCGAAGGCCCGCATGGTCTCCTCCAGCGGGGTCGTGTAGTCGAACCGGTGCGCCTGGTACAGGTCCAGGTAGTCGGTTCCCAGCCGGCGGAGGGAGTCCTCCGCGCCGCGGATGATGTGCTTGCGGGACAGCCCCTTGTCGTTCTGCCCCTCGCCCATGGGCCAGAACACCTTGGAGAAGATCTCCAGCCCGTCGCGGCGCTCGCCCTTCAGCGCCCGGCCGAGGACCTCCTCGGCCCTGCCCTGCGCGTAGACGTCCGCGGTGTCGAACGTGGTGACACCCGCGTCCAGCGCCGCGCGCACGCAGGCGGCGGCGGTCTCCTCCTCGACCTGAGAGCCGTGTGTGATCCAGTTCCCGTAGGCGATCTCGCTGACGACCAGACCGCTGTTGCCCAGATGCCGAAACTTCATGCGGAGCACTGTAGCGGGGGAGCGCGCCGGTGTGCGAGGCCGCCGGAACCGGAGTGGGATCGCTCCCATGAAGGGTCGAGCGAAGGGCCGGCGCACGCACCGGCCCCGCTCACCGTTCGCGGCCGCCCGACCTCAGCGCGCGTGGCGCGGCGTGGGGTCGTCGCGGACCTTCAACCGGGGCTTGGGCAGGCGCAGGCGGCGGAACTGGATCTGCCGCATCGCCGCGTACCAGCCCGCGCCCTTGACCAGCGGGTCGTCGGGGAAGTACTCGGCGGCACGCTTCTTGACCGTGCGGCCCACGATGACGCCCTCGGTGACGATCGTGACCATCATGAGCACGAACAGCGGGTACACGGCCATCTGCACGAGGGGCACGCTCACCAGGGACAGCGCGAGGATGAGCACGGACAGCGGGAGGAAGAACTCGCTGACGCAGCGCCGGGAGTCGACGAAGTCGCGGGCGAAGGCCCTGGCCTCACCCATGTCCTGCTGGCGGAAGTAGCGCTCCTCGCCCTTGGGAGCGCCCGCGTTTCGGGCCTTGCGTCCACGCTGGCGGTCGAGGCGCTCCTGGTAGGCCCGGTAGGCCTCCTTGCGCGACTGCGGGACGTTGAGCGGCCTGCGCAGGTCACGTTCGGATTCCTTGCGCTTTGGGGTGGGGACACCCTTCTTAGGGGTATATCCCTTAGGTTGGGTGGCCTCAGTGGCCTCTTGGCTGGTGGATTCGGCACGCTTCGAATCCGTGGCTGCGGTGGCGGAGCGACGTCGGAACACACCTTCAGGGTAGCCGGTCACAGCTTTATGGCGACCGCGGGCCAGACCGCGTAGGGTTGGGCGAAGCGCCCGCTGGGAACAGCCGATGTACGCACCGAGAAGGGGACGGCCACGCCGATGAGCGTGTTTCAGCGACTTTCGATGATCTTCAAGTCCAAGGCCAACAAGGCCCTGGACTCGGTCGAGGACCCCAGGGAGACACTCGACTACTCATACCAGAAGCAGCTTGAGCTCCTGCAGAAGGTTCGGCGCGGCGTCGCGGACGTCGCCACCTCCCGCAAGCGCGTCGAGTTGCAGATCCAGCAGTTGGAGCAGCAGTCCGAGAAGCTGGAGAACCAGGGTCGCGCGGCTCTCGGCCAGGGCCGTGAGGACCTGGCCCGTGAGGCCCTGACCCGGCGCTCCGGTCTGGCGAGCCAGATCGAGGGCCTGCGTGAGCAGCACGCCAACCTCCAGGGCGAGGAGCAGAAGCTCACGATGGCGGCCCAGCGCCTCCAGGCCAAGGTGGACTCCTTCCGCACGCGCAAGGAGACCATCAAGGCCACCTACACCGCCGCCCAGGCCCAGACGCAGATCAGCGAGGCCTTCTCCGGGATCTCGGAGGAGATGGGCGACGTCGGCATGGCGGTGCAGCGCGCCGAGGACAAGACCGCCGAGATGCAGGCGCGCGCGGGCGCCGTCGACGAACTCCTGGCCTCCGGGGCGCTCGACGACGTCACCGGCACCGCCAAGGACGACATCCAGGCCGAGCTGGACCGGATGGCCAGCACCTCCGGTGTCGACGCCGAGCTGGAGCGCATGAAGATGGAGCTCGGACAGGGCAACGGCGGTGCCTCGGCCCCGCAGATCGAGGGCGGCAACAACCGGGAGGGCTCGTGATCGTTCGCATCCTGGGTGAGGGGCAGCTCGACCTCACCGACGCCGACCTCGACGTCCTGAACTCCGTCGACGCCCAGCTGGAGGCGGCGATCGAGTCCGGTGACGAGGCCACGTTCCGTCAGGCCCTGCACGACCTGCTGGCCAGGGTGCGGCAGGACGGCAAGCCGTTGCCGCCCGAGGACCTCAAGCCCTCCCAGGTGATCCTCCCGCCCGCCGACGCCACGATGGCCGAGGTGCGGGAGATGCTCCAGGACGACGGCCTCATCCCCGGCTGACCCGACCGGCCGGGTACGCCGCCCTCCGTCCAGGCGGTCCGTCCGGCCCACGACAGCGGTGCGCGCGGACCGGTGAGGCCGGTGCGGCGCGCCCCGCGACAGCGTGCGCGTGCTTCGTCCACGGCCGCCGTGACCCTTGGGCGTCACGGCGGCCGTGGTGTGTCTGAAACCCTTTCCGACCTGGGCGAACTAGACTCCGAACCACGGGTTGGGAGGAGTCGTCATGGCGGGTTCGAAGTTCAGGCCGGACCGGGGGCTCACCACACGGATGGTGACGACCATGGGCCTGCTCGCCCTGGTCTACGTCGCCTTCGTCGTCGGCCTCGTCCTGGTCGGCATGAGTATCTGGCTGGTCCTCCTGGTGGTCGGGGGGTTCGCGCTCTTCTCCTACTTCGCCTCCGACAAGATCGCCATGTTCTCCATGGGCGCGCGCGAGGTCGGTCCCCAGCAGGCGCCCGAGCTGCACGCCGTGATCGACCGGCTGTGCGCCATGGCCGACATGGCCAAACCGCGCGTCGGGATCGCCGACTCCGACGTGCCCAACGCCTTCGCGACCGGGCACAGCGAGAAGAGCTCCGTGATCTGTGTGACCACCGGGCTCCTCCGGCGCCTGGAGGGCCGGGAGCTGGAGGCGGTCCTGGCGCACGAGCTGTCCCACGTGGCGCACCGCGACGTCATGGTCATGACCGTCGCCGGGTTCCTCGGCATCGTCGCGGGCTTCCTGACCCAGGCGGGCCTGCGCTTCGCCGCGTTCAGCGGGGCCGCCGGGGGGCGGAGCAACAACGGCGGGCCGGCGCCCGCGGTGATCGCGCTCCTGGTGGTGCTGGTCAGCGCGGTCGCGTGGGCGCTGAGTTTCCTGCTGACCCGGGCGCTGTCCCGCTACCGGGAGCTGTCGGCGGACCGCTCCGCCGCCTACCTGACCGGTCGTCCGTCGGCGCTGGGCAGCGCGCTCACCAGGATCACCGGTGACATGGCCCGCATCCCCACCCGGGACCTGCGGCAGGCCGAACCGTTCAACGCCTTCTTCTTCGCCCCCGCCCTCACCCGGAAGGGCTTCAGCATGAGCCGCCTGGTCGCCACGCATCCTCCGGTGGACCAGCGCCTGGCCCAGCTGGCCGAGATCTCCCGGCAACTCGGCCAGGGGTCCTGACCACCACTCCACGACACCGAGGCGAGGCACCCGTGAAGAGACTCTGGCGTGCGATCCTGGGCCGGTCCGAGCCCGCGCGCCCCGACCTGGACGCGCTGTTCGGGCTGCCCTCGGCGGCCCTGACCCTGCGGGCGTCGGCGGGTTTCTCGCCCACCGGCACCGGGTCGGTGGCCTTCCGGTCGGCGGAGGGCGCCGCCTTCGCCGACCTGGAACGGGACGTGACCGCGCTGCTCGGCGCGGGCGGCGGGTCGCCCGTGGAGCAGGTGGCCGACGACTACGGCTACACCTGGCTGGTCATCCGCGCGGCGGACGCGCGACCGGGGGAGGGCGAGGTCACCGACCCCGACATCTCCGGTCTGGTCACCGACCTGCACGCGGTCAACTCGACGCTGGAGGCGAACGGCTACGGCCCCTCGCTGCTGTGCTCGCTCGTGGGGTTCACCGACACGCGGCGCCGCGCGCTGGGGCTGGTCTACCTGTACAAGCGCGGCACCTTCTACCCGTTCGCGCCGTTGGGCGGGCAGCGGCGGGACAACGCGCTCGAACTCCAGGTCGAGGCCGCGATCGGCGCCGACCTGCCGGTCGAGCGCGACCGGTCCCGCTGGTTCCCGGTCTACGGGGCGCCGGGGCTGCACCCCTAGAACAGAGATTCCGTTATGTGGAATCAGAAATCCACAAAACGGATAAATTTGCTCCGAAGGTCTGGTGTGGCCGAGGGACGACCGGCACAATGGCCACGTGCGTATCGTCATCGCCCCAGACAAGTTCGCCGGAACCCTCTCCGCGGTCGAGGCCGCCCAGGCCGTCGCCGAGGGGTGGCACCGGACCGACCCCTCCGCCACGACCGAACTGCTCCCGCTCTCCGACGGCGGCCCGGGTTTCGTCGAGGTCCTGCACGCCGCCCTGGGCGGCAAGGTGTACCAGGCCCGGGTCACCGGCCCCCTCGGCGCGCCCGTGACAGCCGAGTACCTTCTGGACACGGAGACCGCCACCGCCTACGTGGAGAGCGCGCAGGCCTGCGGGCTCCACCTGGTCCCGGCCGCCGACCGTGACCCCGGTCGGACCACCAGCCACGGTGTCGGCGAACTCATCGCTCGAGCGGTCGACGCGGGCGCCACGACCGTCGTCGTCGGTCTGGGCGGCAGCTCCACCAACGACGCGGGGGCGGGCATGCTGGCCGCCCTCGGCGCCGGACCGGCCGCCGCGCTCAGCCACGGCGGCGGCCCCCTCGTGGACACCCCCGAGGGCATCGACCTCGAACCGGCCCGCCGCGCCGTGTCCGGGGTCCGCCTCATCGCCGCCACCGACGTCGACAACCCGCTCCTGGGCATCCACGGGGCCAGCGCCGTGTTCGGTCCGCAGAAGGGAGCCGATCCCGACCAGGTCCAGCGCCTGGACGCCGCCCTGACCGCGTTCGCCGGCCGGGTCGACCCCACGGGCGCGATCCGCGACACCCCCGGTGCCGGAGGGGCGGGCGGCCTCGGCTTCGGCCTGCTCCTGCTGGGCGGCACCGTGGAGTCCGGCGTCCGGCGCGTCCTGGGCGCGGTCCGCCTGGCCGAACGCCTCTCCGACGCGGACCTCGTCATCACCGGGGAGGGCTCCTTCGACTCGCAGTCCCTGCGGGGCAAGCTCCCGCACGGAGTCGCCAGCATGGCCAGTGAGTACGGGGTCCCGTGTGTGGTGACCGCCGGCGTGGTCAAGGTCGGCCGGGCCGAGGCGGCCGCGGCCGGGATCACGGAGACCTACTCCCTGGTGGAGTCGGCGGGTTCGGTGGAGGCCGCGATGGGCCGCTCGGCCGAGGAGCTGCGCTCGATGGCGGCCGACGTCGCCCGCCGCTGGTCGCGCTGAGGCGCCTCCGCGGCCGACGGATGACGGGCGAGGGGTGGGAGGGCTACCCTGGAACCGCACACGGACACCGTGTGCAGCCGTGGCCACTCCACGACCAGGGGCCACGGCGGCAGGGAGAACACAGCCGCCGCGCGGCGGAATGCGGTATCGGCCCCGGACGTTGACACCCGTTGAGGAGGACCGGACCCGTCGAGACGGGCCCGTCCCGTACGCCACCCGGGGTGGCCAGGCAGCCGCGACCCCTTTCCAGAGGAGCTTTACAACATGACGGTTCAGAGCGAGGTCACCGAGGGGATCATCCTCACCGACGAGGCGTCCGCCAAGGTCCGGGCGCTCCTGGAGCAGGAGGGCCGTGACGACCTGCGTCTCCGCGTCGCCGTTCAGCCCGGCGGCTGCTCGGGGCTGCGCTACCAGCTCTACTTCGACGAGCGCGACCTCGACGGGGACGTGGTCTCCGACTTCGGCGGGGTCGAGGTCGTCACCGACCGGATGAGCTCCCCCTACCTCGTCGGTGCCACGATCGACTTCGTCGACACCATCGAGAAGCAGGGGTTCACCATCGACAACCCCAACGCGACCGGCTCCTGCGCCTGCGGAGACTCCTTCAACTAGGCACCACGCCACACGGCGATCCCCCTGCCCCCGGCACCGGTCGGGGCGCGGTACCCGAGGGGAGGGCGGTCACGACCGCCCTCCCCTCCGCCGTGTCCGGTTCCGGCCGGTCTCCGTCCGAGAACGGTGGGTCGCTGTATACCCTGGGGCAGTCCGAACGGGCGCGACCGCGCCCACCAAGTCGACACCGACTGACGCCTCCCCAGCAAGGAGCCCTCGTCCCGTGCGTATCGCGGTTGCCGGATCCATCGCCACCGACCACCTGATGACCTTCCAGGGTCGGTTCTCCGAACAGATCATCCCCGACCAGATCCAGCAGTTGTCCCTCTCCTTCCTCATCGACGAGCTGGACGTGCGACGCGGCGGGGTCGCCGCCAACATCTGTTTCGGCATGGGCGGTTTCGGCCTCAACCCCGTGCTCGTGGGAGCGGCGGGCGCCGACTTCGAGGAGTACCGCGCCTGGCTGGACCGTCACGGTGTCGACACCTCCGCGGTCCACATCTCCGAGCTGCGGCACACCGCCCGCTTCATCTGCACCACCGACCTCGACCAGAACCAGATCGCCTCCTTCTACGCGGGCGCCATGTCCGAGGCCCGCAACATCGAACTCCAGCCCATCGCCGACCGCGTCGGGGGTCTCGACCTCGTCCTCGTCGGCGCCGACGACCCGGCCGCCATGGTCCGCCACAGCGAGGAGTGCCGGTCGCGCGCCATCCCGTTCGCGGCCGACCCCTCCCAGCAGCTCGCCCGTATGGAGGGCGACCAGGTCCGCTCCCTGATCGAGGGGGCGGCCTTCCTGTTCAGCAACGAGTACGAGAAGGCGCTCGCCGAGCAGAAGACCGGCTGGTCGGACGAGGAGGTCCTCGACCGGGTCGGCACCCGCGTCACGACCCTGGGCGCCAAGGGGGCGCGGATCGACCGCAGGGGCGAGCCGAGCGTGCACGTCCCCTCCGCGGTCGTCGGCGAACTCGTCGACCCCACGGGGATGGGCGACGCCTTCCGCGCCGGTTTCCTCGCGGCCCACTCCTGGGGTCTGTCCCTGGAGCGCGCCGCGCAGGTCGGCAACGCGACCGCCGTGCACTGCCTGGAGGCGGACGGCCCCCAGGAGTACTCCCTGACCGCCGCCTCCCTGACCGAGCGACTGGAACGCTCCTACGGTTCCGAGGCCGCGGCCGAGGTCGCCCCGTTCCTGTGATCCGGGCCGACCGGACCGCGCCGTCCTGGTCGGGGCGGTGTCCGTGAGCCCGTAGAGTAGTAAGCCGCGACCCGCACGACCCGGTCCCGAACCGGGCCGCTGCCCGACGGTCGGCCTCCGCCGACCCGCACGGGGAGCCCCGTGCCACCCGGTGCGCTGAAACGCGTGCCGGGGTCTTCCGAGCCCAAGCCGTCCGCGCGGGGTCGCCGCGACGGTGGGAACCCGTCCAGCCGCACCACCGGCGGGACTCGGGCGCCGCAGGCGCCTCCCAGATCTAGGCCAGCCTTACCTGGGATTCCCTGATTCACTGTGAAAGGACTACGCATGCGCTACACCGGACCGAAGGTGCGGTTGTCCCGGCGCGCCGGCACCCCGCTGACCCGTAAGGCGGTCAGCTACTTCGAGAAGCGTCCGTACCCGCCCGGTGAGCACGGCCGCCGTGTTCGCCGCAACAGCAGCGACTTCGCCGTCCGTCAGGCGGAGAAGCAGAAGGTGCGCTGGTACTACGACCTGACCGAGAAGCAGCTGCTGCGCGTCTACGAGAACGCCAAGAAGCGCTCCGGCCGCACCGGTGAGGAGATGCTCGCCGAGCTGGAGCTGCGCCTGGCGACGGTCGTGCTGCGCGCCGGTTTCGCCGCCTCGATCTACGCCGCCCGCCAGTTCATCAACCACGGCCACATCACCGTGGACGGCAAGAAGGTCGACATCCCCTCCTACCAGGTCAAGCCGGGCCAGATCGTCAGCGTGCGGGAGAAGTCCCGCCAGATGGTCCCGTTCGTCGAGGCCGCCGAGGGCGTCCACGCCGACGACAAGATCGCCGGCCACCTCGCCGTGAGCCACCAGGACCTGCGCATCGCGGTCGTCGACCGCCCCAAGCGCGAGCAGATCCCGGTGCCCTTCGACGAGCAGCTCGTCGTCGAGTTCTACGCTCGCTAGGCAGCGCCTGTTCCGGGCCCTCGCCTCGCGGCGGCCCGAACGACGACGCGGCGGCCCCTGCGGGGCCCGAGTCGGACAGAGGCCGCGCGGACGTTCACCGTCCGCGCGGCCTCTGGCGCGTCCACGGCGTGGTGTGCGCCACCCCCCCCCCCGGCCCCGGAGGGCCCCACATCGTTATCGCAACGCAACCGCGACCGCGTCCGGTCTTTCAGTACCTGCGGCGGATGTGATAAGCGCTACCCCGGGCCAGGGGCTCCTCCGTGACGAAGTCGTGCATCTTCATCCGGCACCAGGCGGGGATGTCCGCCTTCGCGGCGGGATCGTCCGCGGTGACGGCGATGACGGAGCCGATGGGCACCTCGTGCAGCCGCTGCGCGAGCATGAGGATCGGGATCGGGCACTTGCGGCCGACCGCCTCCACGGTCACCAGAGGCCGCTCGTTCGGGTACTCGGGCACGGTCATCCCCCGTGGTGTTGTCGTCCTGTGTCCCAATCTTGACCCTTCCCGCCGGCTAAGGCGAACCCGGTTAAGGGTGTCGTAAACCCAGCGATACGCTCACCTTGGTTCCGCCTCGCGCACCGCGCGCCGGTCGACGGCGAACGATCGCGGACGGAGGCCCGGGGGGACGCGCCGGGCCGCGCCTCGTAGCCAGCCGGGAGGATCATCCTCCGAGGGCGAACGGGCCCGGCTCCGCGTGCCGCCGCGCGTCCCGTATGGGTTGTCCGGCAACACGCTGACCAGGTCAGCCCGTGAACAGGACGCTGGACGGTTCGCGATAATGTTTCCCCCTGACAAGCTTTGGATACTTAGGCCGCCCGCGGACGATCCGCGGGCTTCACCGCTGGGAAGGCAATCCGTGAGTCCGACCCGCCAAGAGAATCGGCGCTCCAAGACGCGCCGATGGGCACCACGCGGCGCCGCGCTCGCCGTGCTGGGGCTGGCCGCGACCGGCTGCGCGTCGAACGAGCTCACTCGTTTGGGCATGCCGGAGCCGATCACCGAGCAGGCCGAGCGGGTTCTCTCGCTCTGGCAGGGCTCCTGGGTGGCGGCGTTCGCGGTCGGCATTCTCGTGTGGGGACTGATCATCTGGTCGGTCATCTTCCACCGCAAGCGCTCTGAGCAGTTGCCGCCGCAGGTGCGGTACAACATGCCCATCGAAGCGCTCTACACCATCCTGCCGATCGTCGTCATCTCGGTGCTCTTCTACTTCACCGCGCGCGACCAGGCCTACCTGCTGGAGACCGACGAGCCGGCCGACGTCCACGTCGAGGTCGTCGCCTTCCAGTGGGCCTGGCAGTTCAACTACCTGGACGACACGCTGGACAACGGCGGCGAGGTGCAGTTCTCCGAGGTCGGCACCCCCGACCCGGCCGGCACCGCCGACCCCTCGACGCAGCCCACCCTCGTCCTTCCCGAGGGTGCGGTCGTGCACTTCGACCTCCGGGCGACGGACGTCATCCACTCGTTCTGGATCCCCGAGTTCGCGTTCAAGATGGACGTCATCCCCGGCCGGGACAACGCCTTCCAGGTCCAGCTCCAGGAGGGCACCACCGGAGAGTACGTCGGTCGCTGCGCCGAGCTGTGCGGCGCCGACCACACCCGCATGCTCTTCAACGTCGAGGTTCTGTCCCAGGAGGACTACGACGCGTGGGCCGCGGAGCAGGCCGCCCTGGCCGAGCAGGAGACGGCCGAGCTGGAGGAGGCCGCCGCGCAGGCCGAGGCCGCGAGCGCTGGCGAGGCCGCTGAGGGCACCGAGGCCGCCGAGGAGGAGGCCGAGGCGACCGACGAGGGTGACGAGGCCGAGGTGGAGGACACCGAGGGCGACACCGGGTCGGCCGACTCCGAGGAGAATGACGAGTCATGACCACGACCGTAAGTAAGGCGCGCACCGACGCTCAGGCACCGTCGCGCAAGGGGTCGATCATCGTCAACTGGTTGACGTCGACCGACCACAAGGTCATCGGGTACATGTACCTGATCACCTCGTTCGGCTTCTTCCTCTTCGGCGGCGTCCTGGCGCTGCTCATGCGGGCCGAGCTGCTCTACCCGGGCATGCAGCTCATGACCAACGAGCAGTTCAACCAGCTGTTCACCATGCACGGCACGATCATGCTGCTGATGTTCGCGACCCCGCTGTTCGTCGGGTTCTCCAACATCATGATGCCGCTGCACATCGGCGCCCCGGACGTGGCGTTCCCGAGGATGAACCTGTTCGGGTACTACCTGTACCTGTTCGGCAGCCTCATCGTCGTCAGCGGGTTCCTGACCCCCGGCGGCGCTGCGGCCTTCGGCTGGTTCGCCTACACGCCGCTGTCGGACGCGGTCCGCTCCCCGGGTCTGGGCGGCGACCTGTGGATCCTCGGCCTGGCGGTGTCCGGTCTGGGCACCATCCTGGCGGCGGTCAACTTCATCACCACCGGCCTGTGCATGCGCGCCCCCGGCATGACGATGTTCCGCATGTCGATCTTCTCCTGGAACACGATGCTCACCAGCGTCCTGGTGCTCATCGCGTTCCCGGTCCTGACCGCGGCCCTGATCGCCCTGGGCGCCGACCGCATGGTCGGAACACAGGTCTTCAACCCCGAACACGGCGGCGCGATCCTCTGGCAGCACCTCTTCTGGTTCTTCGGCCACCCCGAGGTCTACATCATCGCGCTGCCGTTCTTCGGCATCGCGACCGAGATCCTGCCGGTGTTCAGCCGCAAGCCGATCTTCGGCTACAAGAGCCTCGTGGGCGCGACGATCGCCATCGCCGGCCTGTCCGTGACCGTGTGGGCGCACCACATGTTCCCGACCGGCGCGGTGCTGCTGCCGTTCTTCTCGTTCATGACCTTCCTCATCGCGGTCCCGACGGGGGTGAAGTTCTTCAACTGGATCGGCACGATGTGGCGCGGCCAGCTCAGCTTCGAGACGCCGATGCTGTTCACCATCGGCTTCATGGTCACCTTCCTCTTCGGCGGGCTGACCGGGGTGCTGCTGGCCTCCCCGCCGATCGACTTCCACGTCACCGACTCCTACTTCGTGGTCGCCCACTTCCACTACGTCGTGTTCGGCACGGTGGTGTTCGCGATGTTCGCGGGCTTCTACTTCTGGTGGCCCAAGTTCACCGGCCGGATGCTCAACGAGAGGCTGGGCAAGGTGCACTTCTGGCTGCTGTTCCTGGGCTTCCACGGCACGTTCCTGGTCCAGCACTGGCTCGGCGCGATGGGCTTCCCCCGCCGCTACGCCGACTACCTGCCCACGGACGGCTTCACCGACCTGAACCAGTTCTCCTCGGTGTCGTCGTTCGTGCTGGGCGCCTCGACGCTGATCTTCTTCTGGAACATCTACGTCACGGCCAAGAAGGCGCCGAAGGTGACCGTCGACGACCCGTGGGGCTACGGCTGCTCCCTGGAGTGGGCGACGTCCTGCCCGCCGCCGCGGCACAACTTCACGTCGCTGCCGCGGATCCGCTCCGAGCGCCCCGCGTTCGACCTGAACCACCCGCACGCCGCCGCCCCGGGCGCCGTCCCGGTGGGCGTCACGAAGGAGTAGGGCGAGCTCACGATGAAGATGCAGGCCTATCTGTTCATGGGCGTATCGACCTTCTTCGGTCTGGCCGCCCTGCTGTACATGTACTGGTCCTACCAGGACACGGGCACCATCGAGTGGACCGGTTCGACCGCCCTGGTGGTCTCGATCGGCTTCGGCTGGATGATCGGCTTCTGGCTCTGGCAGGCGGCCCGCCGCAGCGAGCACTTCCACGGTCTGCCCGCGGAGGAGCGGCTGGACGGCGAGATCGCCGAGAACGCCGGCGAGTTCGGCTTCTTCAGCCCGCACAGTTGGTGGCCGCTGTTCGTCGCGCTGGCCATCGCCTTCATGGCGGTGGGCGTGGCGATCGGCTGGTGGATGGTGTTCATCGGCGCCCTGGCCGTCACCCTCACCGCCATCGGCTGGGTCTTCGAGTACTACCGCAAGGAGTTCCAGCACTGATGTCCTGACCCGCCCGGATGATCACCTTCTGTACTTGGATCATCTCCGAGGGTAGGATATAGAGGTCGCCGCCCCGGTGGCCGGAGGGTTCCGTGTCAGCGGAACCCGTCCGGCCACCGGGGTTCGCCTTGTGCGGCGGCGTTGCGGCGACCCCTTCGTGAGGCGGGAGGTCCTGGCGTGAACGGTCGAGTTTCCGGGGCGGCGGTGCGTCGACCGCCAGGGCGCGCACGGTGCGCCGCGCGCGCCCTGGCCGCAACGGCGTTGGCCGTCCTCGTGGCGACGGCCTGCACCACGGGGGGAGGGGCCGGAGAGCGACCCGGCGCCGGAGGCGGGCCGCGGATCACCGTGACCCCGGCCCCGGGGGAGACCTCCGTGCCGCCGAACACCCCGGTGCGCGTCTCGGTCGAGGACGGGACCGTGACCGACGTGCGGATCGAGCAGGTCGCCCACGAGGAACTGGCCGGGTCCGGGACCGCGCGGACGGTGTCCGCGGGTGACGGGGAGGAGACGTCCGCGGCGGCCGAGGGGGAGTTCGGCGCGGACCGGACCCTCTGGGTGAGCGACTGGAACCTGCGCCCCGGCGCCCTGGTGCGCGTGTACGCCACGGCGGAGGACGGGACGGGGCGCGAGACCGAGGTGGTCTCCCAGTTCTCCACCGCGGACGTGGACGGGGAGCACCGGCTCGAACTGGCCGCGAACCTTCCCCGGACGGGTGACGTCGTGGGTGTGGGCATGCCCGTGGTGGTCACCTTCGACCAGCCGGTCGAGTACAAGCGGCAGGTGGAGAACTCCATGGAGGTCACCTCGGAGGAGGTGACCGAGGGCGCCTGGAACTGGCTCGACGACGAGACCGCCGTCTTCCGGCCCCGCGAGTACTGGGAGCCCCACCAGAGCGTCAGCGTCGACCTGCGCCTGGCGGGCGTGGAGGCGGCGGAGGGGGTGTACGGGACGCGTGACCGGCGGATCGAGTTCGAGGTCGGCCGTGAACTGGTCGCCACCATGCACGTGCCCGACCACCGCATGGAGGTGGCGGTGGACGGTGAGACCGTGCGCACCATCCCGGTGAGCAACGGCAAGGGCCTGCGCCGCTTCAACACCACCACGTCCGGCATCCACGTGACCATGGAGAAGTACGCGACGCTGGTGATGGACTCGGCCACGGTCGGCATCCCCAAGGGCTCGCCCGGGTACTACCGCCTCGACGTCGACTGGGCGGTGCGCACGTCCAACAGCGGCGAGTTCGTCCACGCCGCACCGTGGAACGCCGGCAACCTGGGCCGGGCCAACGCCTCCAACGGCTGCACGAACATGTCGGTGGCCGACGCCCGGTGGTTCTACGAACGGTCCCTCATGGGCGACCTGCTGGTGACCACGGGAACCTCCCGCGAGCTGGAGTGGGACAACGGCTGGGGGTTCTACCAGCGCTCGTGGGAGGAGTGGCTGGAGCACAGCGTCACGGGTGAACCGCAGGTGACCGACGGCTCCGGCACCCCGGGCTCCGTCCACGGCGACGACCTGTAGCTGTGTTTTTCGGGGCCTCCGCTTCGCTTTGGCCCGTGTTCGGGCGCCCCGAAGGCAGGGATGCCTGCCCGCCCGTCGCCCTCCACCACCCTCAACGGACGCCTACGGCGCGGTTCTTCTTTCGGCTGCGCCTGTCGCTCGTTCCTCGCTACGCGGCTTGCCTCGACTTGCGGCACCCTGCCAGCGCCCGAACGGGCGACCCCCTGGGACCTCCGCTGTGCGGCCCCGGGGATCAGGGGGCGCTCAGCAGCGTGTCGAGCCGCTGGGAGATCCGCTCCCAGCTCCACTCCCGGGACACCCACTCCCGGCCGCGCACGCCCATCCGGGCGGCCCGGTCGGGGTCGCGCAGCAGGCGGATGAGCGCCCGGGCGGTGGGCCCGGGAAGGGAGCCGTCGACGACGTACCCTGTCTCACCGGTCAGGACCGCGTCCGGAGCCCCGCCGGAGTCACCGGCGACGACGGGCAGCCCGGTGGCCGACGCCTCCAGGTAGACGATGCCGAGCCCCTCGACGTCCAGACCGCCGCGCCGGGTCCGGCACGGCATGGCGAACACGTCGCCCGCGTCGTAGTGGGCGGGCAGCTCCTGCGCGGGCACAGCGCCGGTGAGGACCACCGAGTCCATGCCGCGCGCCGCCGACCGCAGCCGCCCCGCGTCGGGTCCGTCCCCGACGATGAGCAGCGCGGCGTCGGGCACGTCCGCCAGGATACGCGGCCAGGCACGCAGCAGCGTGTCCTGACCCTTGCGCCGCACCAGCCGCGACACGCACACCACCACCGGTCGCCCGCCCAGCCCGTGGCGGGCGCGGATCTCCTCGCCGCCCGCTCCGGGGTGGAAGCGCGCGGTGTCCACGCCGGGAGCGAGGCGGCGCATGCGGTCGGCGGCGCTCGGGGACAGGGCGCGGGCCAGTCGGCGGCGGGTGTACTCGCCCAGGTAGGTGACGGTGTCGGTGGTGTCGCCGATCCGCCGCAGCGCCTCACGGGCCCCCGGCAGCGCCGACCAGCCGGACTCGTGGCCGTGGGTGAGGGCCACCTGGCGCCGCACGGTGCCGTGTCCGCGCAGGGTGTCCGCGATCAGGCCGAGAGGGGCGGCCGCGCCGTACAGGACAGCGTCGCACCCCTCCAGATCGGCGATGGCACGGGCCCGCGCCGCCACCCGGGGGGTGGGCAGGAGGACGCGGGCGGTGTCGCGCACGACGGGGAAGGGCTGGCGCAGGTCGAAGTCGGGGTCGGCCCGGGCGTCGCGCTCGGCGGGGGAGGAACAGTACACGACGACCGAGTCGTCCGGGCGGCGCAGGGCCAGTTCGTGGACGAAGGACTCGATCCCCCCGGGGCGCGGCGGGAAGTCGTTGGTGATGATCAGGGTTCGCGGCACGGAGGCGAGTCTAGGGTCGCGGCTCGCTCCGCGCCGCGGGGGCGCACCCGGTCACGGGCGGACCGCGGTGTAGAAGATCGACCTGTAGTGGCTGCCGAGGCTCACCTCGGAGATGGTGCTGTTCGAGTTCGGGGCGTGCACCATCATGCCGTCGCCCGCGTACATGCCCACGTGTGTGGGGTTGGGGCCCCGGAAGAAGATCAGGTCACCGGGCTGCATGTTGTCCCAGGAGACCCGGGTGCCCGCGTTGACCTGGTCGTAGGTGGTGCGGGGGAGACGCACGCCCGCCGCCCCCCAGGCGGCCTGGACGAGCCCGGAGCAGTCGTAGCCGCCGGGGCCGGTACCGCCCCAGACGTAGGGTTTCCCGATCTGGTCGTAGGCGAAGTTCAACGCGGTGCGCGCGTTGCCGGAGGCCGGACCGGTGTAGGTGGCGCCGCCGCCGGACGAGCCCGTGCTCCCTCCGCCGGACGAGCCCGCTCCGCCGCTGACGGTGTTCTGGGTGGCCTCGGCGCGCTGTTCGGCGGTCAGCTCCTCCAGGAGCGCCTCCTGCTCGGCGATGGCCTCCTCGGCCTCCTCCTTGGCCTCCTCGGCCTCCTCCAGAGCCTGGGCGGCCTCCTCCTCGGTCGCGACGGCTTCGGTCTCCAGCGACTCCAGGTACTCCAGTTCCTCGACGTAGGCCGCCAGGTCCCGGTCGTTGTGCTCGGACAGGTAGGCCAGATCGGCCTCGTGCGCCAGGACGCCCTCGGGGCCGCGAGCCCCGAGGAGCTGCGTGGGGGAGGTCAGGTCGACGCCCGTGTAGGTGAGGTTGGCCAGCGCCCGCACACTCCGGCCGAGCTCGTCGACGGTGTCGCGGGTGTTCTCCAGGTCGTCCCTGATCTCCTCGAGCCGCGCCTCGGCGGCCTCGTGGGTCTCCTGCGCCTCGTTGTAGTCGGAGTTGAGACGGCCGAACTCCTCGTCCAGGGCCTCGATCTCCTCGCGCACGTCCTCGACGGACGGCTCGGCGAGGGCGGCGGTGGGAACGAGGAGGACGGAGGCGGTGAGGGAGGAGACGATCGCGACGCGGCGGCCGCTGGCACGAGGGGAACCAGACACGATGGGGACACCTTTCTCCCCTCGGCCCCGTTCGTTCGGGGGACCAAGGGTTGAACCGGGCGGGTCTCGGGCAGTGAACGGCGCCAGCCGAAACGGTGTGGGGGTGTGCCCGACCAGGACGCGGTCGTCACCACCAGGGGGCGGTGAAGAGGAGCGACCGCGCTCGGCGATGAACACTAGTGCATTCGTCGTCCCACTCTCAACTGATTCGTTACCTTCTAGCGGATCACGATGAGTGTCCGAAATATGCTGCGGTGGACCGCAGCACGGACGACGCGAGGGCCGCCACCCGGAGGAACGGGTGACGGCCCTCGCGGAGGACCGGGGACGCCGTCAGGGACGGACACCGAACTGGAACTCACTCGCCCAGTAGTTGGCCAGGTTCACGACCTCGACCTGCTTGCCCGAACTCGGAGCGTGCACCATCTGGCCGTTGCCCGCGTAGAGGCCCGCGTGGCCGAGGTGGCCGAAGAAGAAGATGATATCGCCGGGCTGGAGCGCGCTCATGTCGTAGATGCGCTGGCCCGCGTTCGCCTGCGTGTAGGTGGTGCGCGGGAGGTTCACGCCGCCCTGGCGCCAGGCGGCCTGGATGAGCCCGGAGCAGTCCCACACATCGGGGCCGGTGCCGCCCATCACGTAGTTGTCGCCGATCTGAGCGTAGGCGAAGTCCAGCGCGGCGCGCGCGTTGCCCGAGGCCGGGCCGGTGTAGGAGGTACCGGGGTTGCTGTTGGAACCCTCGGCCGCGGGGTTCGCACCGGGGAAGGTGGCCAGCAGCTCCTCCTGCTCGGCGAGGGCCTCCTCGGCCTCCTCCTTGGCCTCCTCGGCCTCCTCCAGCAGTTCCTCGGTCTCCTCCAGGGCCTTCTCTGCCTCGTCCTTGAGCGAGAACAGGCGTTCGGAGGACTCGCCGAACTCGTCCAGCTGGGCGAGCTGCTGCTCCGACAGGTAGTTCAGGTCGTCGTTCTGCTCCAGGAGGGACTCCGGACCCTCCGAGGTCAGAATGTTGGCCGTGGAGTCCAGGTCGCCCGACTGGTAGGCGGCGCTGGCGAACTGCTGGACGCGCTGGCGAAGCTCCTCGTAGCGCTCCTCCTCGTCGCCTACCTGCTCGTCCAGCTCCTCGTACTGGGTCTTGGCGGTCTCGTAGTCCTCCTCGGCCTCGTTGTAGGCCTGGACCGCGGCGTCCGCCTCCTGGGTGAGCTCCTCGATGCGGTCCTCGACCTCCTCCTGGGTCGGCTCCGCGTGGGCGGTTCCGGGGGAGATCAGGGTTCCGGCGACGACCACACCGAGGCCGGTCGTCGCGAGTCGGCGAGCCGTACGCCGACCACCGGGGTTCTTCATGGCGGTCCACGCTCCTTGGGGTAGGGACATCCGCACGGGGTGCTGGGAAGACAACGGGGGAGACCGCCCGCGCGGGGACGCGGGCGCGCGTGAGTGGGGGATCGGGCCGGGCCGCGGGCACAGGTGTCGCGTTCTACCCGGTAGAGCACTCACGCTCCGGGAAGAACCTAGCGGACCGTACCTCCCCCCTCAACCACCGGGCCCGGTGCACACGGAACCGCGCACGCGGCCACCCGAACCTCACCAGCGGTGTTGTTCCAGGCAGACACACGCGCGCGGATCGCTGTCACGAAAGGGTAACGAACCTGTGCGGTCGTCGGAACGCCGTCGACCCCGTCAGCCCCGCCGCTCCAATCCGCGCAGGAAGATCGGTGAGGGCACCGCCCGCGCCCCGGCCGCGCGCACGGCCGTCACGATCTCCCGGTCCGAGGTCACGACCGCGATCGGCCGCCCCGGGGGCTCGGCGCGCACCAGCCGCACGATCAGCTCGTCGGCGGTCTCCCCCGACGCGCTGAACAGCACCCGCACCCGGCGCGGTTTGGCGATGACCGGCGGTGTGTCGACGTCCGCGCCGTCGAACACGCACGTGATCTCGGCCTTGGTCCGGCTGGCCAGCCCCTCCAGGGAGCCCAGCAGACGGGTGCGCTGGTCGGCCAGCGGCAGTGTCCCGTATCCGGTCTTGGTGACGTTGTAGCCGTCCACCAGCAGGTGCACGCGCGGCACGGTCAGGAGGTGCTCCAACAGTCCCGGGTCGTCGTCGGGCAGCCCGACCAACGGCGCACGGCGCTGTTCCCGACCGGCCTCGGTGACGTGGTCGGCGGGGCTGTCCAGGGACGTGGGCAGGGCCAGCTCGCGACGCAGCCCGTGCGAGGCCTCCACCAGCACGTCCAGGAGCACGCGCAGCCGCGCCTCGTCGGCGTTGCGCTCCGAGCGCACCGCGCGGCGGGCGCTCTCCACCTGGGCCTCGGCCTCCGCCAACCGGGAGCGCAGCCGCCGGTTCTCCGCCTCCAGGGCACTGACCTGTGTCGCCGACTCGCTCTCCCGGTCGGCGGTCTCGGTCAGGGCGCGCTCGGCCCTGGCCACGGCCTCCTTGGCGCGCTGGCGCTCGGTGTGGACCTTGCGTCGGAGTTCGGAGATCTCGGCGCGCTGATCCCGGATCTGACCGCGCAGCCGCTCCAGGTCGGCCTGATGGCTGTGCCTGGTCTCGTCCAGCTGCCGACGCACCGAGTCCAGCGCCTCGACGGCCTCGTCGGCCTCCTTCACGCTGCTCTGGCGCTCCAACTCGGCGTGGACGCCCTCGATGATCTCCGACCACCCCCGGGGGCGCAGCAGGTAGGCGCAGGCCGCCACCGCCACGGGGTCGGCGGCGGGCGGGACGACACCCGAGCGCAGCCCCTCGGCCAGCTCGGGCCAGACCTGGTCCACACGGGCGGCCACCCGTCCGCGGAAGTCGTCGTCGGTCTCCAACTGCGCGGCGATCTGCGGTCCGGCCAGCCGGGCACGGCGGCGCGGCTCGAACCGGGCCACCCGTCGCAGCAGCGGGGGCAGCTCACCCGCGGGCATGCCGCCGAGCACGTCGGAGCCGTACTCGACCACCCTCGCCCGTACCTGCTCGGGCAGGGGTCTGCGCAGCCGCTCGTCCTCGGCGCGGTCCCGCCCGTCCTGGGCCGCCCCCTCATCCGGGCCGAGCGGCTCCGCGGCGTCGGAGTCGCCGCCCGTCTCCGGGCGGGCGCTCATGCCCGACCCGTCGTACCCTCGGCCGAGGACTCGGGGACCGAGCTGTCGGCGTCGGGGCGGGGGACGATCTCCACGCTGTCCGTGGCGCCGCACCAGCGGCACCGGACCCGCTCCACCGTCTCGGTGAGCACCGAACGCTCCTCGACCAGACCCCGACCGGCCAGGTCCTGGTGGACGAAGTCCTCGGAGCGGACCGTACGGGTCACGTCGAACCGCGTGAGGTTGCCGCACCCGGTGCACCGCCACCGCTCACTGTCACCCGGCATCGCGATCCCCACGGTTTCCTCCTTCGATCGTGCTCATCCCGGGACGCAAGGGCACTTCCGCCCCTTCACCCCCATCTTTCCATGTCGGGCAGGTCAGGCCGTATTCGTCGGCCGTTCGGTCGGTGGCTCCGACTACCCTGACCGCGTGGTTCCACAGTCAGCGGCGTCCACCGGCGTCCAAACGAGCATCGTCGACCTCGGCACCCCGCTGGCCGCGACGACGTTCGTCGTGGTGGACCTGGAGACCACCGGCACCAGCGCCACACGGTCCCGCATCACCGAGATCGGCGCCGTCCGCACGCGTGGCGGGAAGGTCCTGGACGAGTACTCCACGCTGGTCGACCCCGGCACCCTCATTCCGGCCAACATCACCCTCCTGACCGGCATCACCCAGTCCATGGTGGCCACGGCCCCCTCCCTGGAGGAGGTCCTGCCCGACCTGCTGGCCCTGCTGACCGCCGACCCCGACACCGCGTTCGTCGCGCACAACGCGGCCTTCGACACCGGCTTCCTCCGCGCCGCCTGCGAACGGCTGGGCCAGCGGTGGCCCGACCCCCCGGTCGTGGACACCCTGCGCCTGGCCCGTGCCGTGCTCGACCGCGGCCAGGTCCGCAACCACCGCCTCGGCACGCTCGCCGCGTACTTCGGCGTGGCCGCCACCCCCACCCACCGAGCCCTGGACGACGCCCGGGCCACCGTCGGCGTCCTGCACGGGCTCATCGACCGCCTCGCCCCCGCCGGGGTGCAGAGCCTGGAGGAGCTGCGCGCGGTCACCAAGCCCGCCAGCCGCGCCCAGCGGGCCCGGCGCCACCTGGCCGAGGACCTGCCCGAGGAACCGGGGGTGTACGTCTTCACCGACGCGCGCGGCGCCACCCTCTACGTCGGCAAGAGCGTCAACCTGCGCCGTCGTGTGCGGTCGTACTTCACCGCGGCCGAGAACCGCCAGCGCATCCGGGAGATGACCGCGCTCGTGGAGGGCGTCACCCCCATCGTCTGCACGACCGAGCTGGAGGCCGCGGTCCGGGAACTGCGCATCATCGCCGAGCGCAAACCGCCCTACAACCGCAGGTCGCGCAACCCCGAACGGGCCTTCTGGGTCAAACTCACCACCGACGCCTACCCCCGGCTGTCGGTGGTGCGCGCGGTCCGCGACGACGGGGCGGCCCACGTGGGCCCCTACGCCTCCGCCAAGGAGGCCGAACGGGCCAGGGAGGCGCTCCTGCACGCGTTCCCGCTGCGCCAGTGCACCCACGTGTTCACCCCGGTCCCCGGTGGGCGGCCGGTGGCCTCCCGCACCGGGGAGCGGCTGGTCGAGCCCTGCGTCCTCGCCCAACTCGGCCGGTGCGGCGCCCCGTGCGACGGCACCGAGAGCCACGCCGACTACACCGTCCACGCCGACGCCGTCCGCTCCGCGATGACCGGAGACCCGGGCGCCGTCGTGACCTCCCACACCGCCCGCATCACCGAACTCGCCGCCGACCTGCGCTACGAGGAGGCCGCCACCCACCGCGACCGGCTCGCGGCGTTCCTGCGCGGGGCCAGGCGCGCGCAGCGTCTGTCCGCCATCGCCGCCGTCCCGCACCTGGTCGCCACCCGCCCCGGCGGCACCGGATGGGAGACCTGCGTGGTCCGCCACGGCCGCCTGGCCGCCAGCGCCGTCCTCCGACCCGGTACCGACCCGGCGGCCTTCCTGACCTCGCTCACGGCCACCGCCGAACGCGTCCCGGCCGGTGTCGGCCCCACACCGCGGGCCACCGCCGAGGAGACCGAGCTGATCCTCGACTGGCTCGCCCACCCCACCGCCCGTTTGGTCGAGATCGAGGGTGAGTGGACCTGCCCGTTGCGCGGCGCGGAGGCCCACACCGGGATGACACACTGGGCGCATGGCCGCGCTTCCGCTGAATGACGACTACCCGGTCCGCCGCGCCCCCGTGGTCGCCTACACGCTGATCGCGGTGAACGTGCTCGTCTACCTGGCGTCCCCGCTGGCGATGACCGCGGTCTGGTACCCGGTCGAACTCGCCGAGCGGTTCTGCGCGATCGACCACTACTTCATGCGCTGGGGCGCGATCCCCGACGAGATGCTCGGCCGCACCGACCTGGCGCCCCCGATGACCCCCGAGTGCGGCGGACTCGACGGCAAGTCCGTCTGGCTCTCGGTGTTCACCGCGATGTTCGTCCACGGCGGCGCGGCGCACCTGCTGGGCAACATGGTGTACCTGTTCGTCTTCGGCCCCGTGGTCGAGGACCGGATCGGCCGCGTCCGCTTCCTCGTCCTGTACCTGGTCACCGGCCTGGCCGCCGCCTACGGGCACGCGCTGGTGGACACCGGGGGCACCATCCCCATGGTCGGGGCCTCCGGGGCGATCTCCGGCGTGCTCGGCGCCTACCTGGTCGTGCAGTTCCGCAGCAGGGTGACCACGCTGGTGTTCGTCGTCATCCCGATGCGGTTGCCCGGGTGGGCCCTGGTGGGCAGCTACTTCGCGGTTCAGTATCTTCTCTACGTCACCACTTCCACCACCCCGGGAGGCGGGTCCAACGTCGCCTACGCGGCGCACGTGTACGGATTCCTCGCCGGGGTGGCCGCGGGACTGGTGGTCTACCGGTTGCGATGGCGCTCCGGGACGCGGCTGTCCGACGTCTACTGATGGTGCGCCCCCGACCGGGGCCCGTCCCGCGCCGACCCGCCAATGGAGGCACCGTGATCACCGCGATCGTCATGATCAAGGCCGACGTCCACCGCATCCCCGAGGTCGCCGAGGCGATCGCCGACATCGACGGCGTCAGCGAGGTCTACTCGGTCACCGGCGGCGTCGACCTCATCGCCATGGTGCGGGTCCGCCGCCACGAGGACCTGGCGGAGGTGATCCCGGGGCGGGTGAACAAGGTGCCCGGCGTCATCTCCTCCGACACCCACATCTCCTTCCAGACCTACTCCAAGCACGACCTGGAGTCCGCCTTCGCCCTGGGCTGGTAGCCCCGGGAGACGCTGGGGGCGCGGATCCGGCACCGGCCGGTTCCGCGCCCTGTTCACACGGCCTCGCGGGCTCGGCCGGGGCTCGGGGCGCGGGGAACGGGGTTCTTCATCCTCGGCGGCGCCTGGCTCGTTCCTCGCTGGCGGCTTGCCTCGCCCTGCAGAACCCCGTACGCCCCTCGCTGTTCACACGGCCTCGCGGGCTCGGGCGTGGGCTCTAGAGCTGCTTGGCCAGGCCCTGGCTGGTCTCCACCCACGCGGCCAGCGCCCGCTCGGCGGCCCCGCTGTCCACGGCGGCGGCGGCACGCTCGTAGCCCGCACGCACGGACTCCACCAGGGAACCCCGTACACCGTCCACGGCCGCCAGCGCGGCGCCCGCGTTGAGCAGGACCGCGTCCCGCACCGGACCCCGCTGACCCGCGAGCAGGTCGCGCACGGCCTGGGCGTTGAACTCCACGTCGCCCCCGCGCAGCGCGTCCGGCGCGGAGCGCTCGATCCCCAGCTCCGCCGGGTCCAGCCGCTCCCGCCGCGTCGCACCGTCACGGACCACCCAGACCGTGGAGGTGGTCGAGGTGGTCAGTTCGTCCAGGCCGTCGTCACCGCGGAACACCAGCGCCGAGGCGCCGCGACCGGCGAAGACCCCCGCGATCACCTCGCACATGCGCTCGTCGAACACCCCGATCGCCGAGGTGGTGGGCTGCGCCGGGTTGGTCAGCGGACCCAGGAAGTTGAACACCGTCGGCACGGCCAGCTCACGCCGCGGCTTGGCCGCGTAGCGCAGCGAGGGGTGGAACAGCGGCGCGAAGCAGAAGGTGATGCCCGCCTCCTCGGCCACCCGGGCGGTCAGCTCCGGCGGCAGGTCCAGGACCACGCCGAGCCGCTCCAGGACGTCCGCGGTCCCGCAGGAGGAGGAGGCCGCGCGGTTGCCGTGCTTGACCACGCGCGCGCCCGCCGCCGCCGCCACGATCGCGGCCATCGTCGACACGTTCACGGTGTGCGCCCGGTCACCGCCGGTCCCGACGATGTCCAGGGTCGGTCCGGGGACGCTGATGCGGACGGCGTTGTCGAGCATGCCCCTGGCCAGGCCGGTCACCTCGGACACGCTCTCGCCCTTGGCGCGCAGCGCGACGGCGAACCCGGCGATCTGGGCGTCGGTCGCCGAACCGGACATGATCTCGTTCATCGCCCAGGTCGTGTCGGCGGCGCTGAGCGTCACCCCGCCCAGGAGGGCGGTGATCAGGTTGGACCAGGTCCGCTCGGTGACGGCGGACCGGTCGTCGGAGGGGTGGGCGGGGACGGTGTTCATCTTCTCTTCGGCTCCACGGTGCGGGTTCGGGCGTGGGGGCGTGCGGGGACGGCGGCGCGCGACGGCGGCCGACCGGCGCTCAACGCCCCAGGGGACGGGACAGGGCGTGGCCACGCCATCGCCCGGTGTCCGCACCGTGGTTGAGTGCTCCGTGCACGACGGAACGCCGACGCATCTCCCTGTCGGCGTTCTCGCGGTCGCTCAGAGTCGTGGGGGCGCCCACCGGGGTCACCCGCTGAGGGCTGCGGCGCGCTGACGCATCAGCTCCGCCAGGGACTCGGCCAGCGCGACGGGGTCGATGGGGTGGCTCACCACCTGCTCGGCCCGGGACCAGGTCGCCAGCCAGCCGTCGTCGCGGCGGCCCACCAGGAGCAGGATCGGCGGGCAGCGGAAGATCTCGTCCTTGAGCTGGCGGCACAGGCCCATGCCGCCGACCGGGGCGGCCTCGCCGTCGAGGATCGCCACGTCGATGCGCTCGGCGGGGTCGGTCGACTCCAGCCTGCGGATCACGACGGGGGCGGTCGCGCACTCGACCAGCTCCACGCGGGGCACGTCGGCGGCCGGGCGGCGGCCGACGGCCATGCGCACCTGCTCGCGGGTCTCGGCCTTGTCGCTGTAGACCAGCACGCGCATCCGGGCACCCGTGTCCGTACCGCTGACCACCATCGCGCAACCGTCCCATCACGTCGGTCCTCGGCCGCCGTCGAGGGGGCGCGGCCGGGCGTTCGTTGGTTCTCTCGTCGTCGACTCTATTGCCTCGCGGTCCCGGTGCCCAGAGCCTCCACGGGATCGGAGCGCGGGGTTGAGACCTTCGACACTCCCAGGATGCCAGCACTTCCGAGGGGTGCGCCCACCGGCCCCGCGCGCGGCGTTGTGCAACGGTGACCGTTTCGATACCTGCGCGTTGGCCGAGGTGGGTTGAGGGGGTTTCCGCCGGGGTACGGATCGCCTCAGCCGCCCAGGATCACGCCTGTCGGCGGCTGTGGGCGGGTCGCTGGCGCGCGGCCGGCGGCCGAGTCGGTACAGTAACGCCCGAGTCACGGTGAACGCCCCGGTCCGGGGCGCTTGGTTGGTTGAAACCGGTACTGATCCGCCCCCTTACGGGGGGTCGAGTACGGGTCTCCGCGAGATGCCGTAATAATGCTCCCGTGGCGACAGCAACCGCGAACCTCAAAACAACACCGACACCAGAGCATGGTGCGGCAAAGCGTCCTGACCTGGTGAGCGTTGGCACCATCGTGTGGTTGGCCAACGAGCTCATGTTCTTCGCAGCGCTGTTCGCGATGTACTTCACCATCCGATCGGTGACCAACGGGAACCCCGAACTGGGGCCGTGGCCGGACACGCACCTCAACGTGCCGTGGGCGACCGCGATCACCGTGGTGCTCGTGGCTTCGAGCTTCACCGCGCAGGCCGGCGTCTGGGCCGCCGAGCGCGGTGACGTCAAGAAGCTGCGCGCGTGGTTCTACCTGACGTTCTTCATGGGCCTGTTCTTCGTTCTCGGACAGGCCTACGAGTACTACGTGCTCATCGCGCACGAGGGCCTGACTCTCCAGTCCAGCGCCTACGGGTCGATGTTCTACCTGACCACGGGCTTCCACGGGCTTCACGTCACCGGTGGGCTGATCGCGTTCCTCATCATGCTGGGACGCACGTACGCCGCGAAGCGCTTCACCCACCAGCAGGCGACCAGCGCGATCGTCGTGTCCTACTACTGGCACTTCGTCGACGTGGTCTGGATCGCTTTGTTCTTCACCATCTACTTCATCCAGTAACCCGAAACGGGGAAACCGTGAAATGGATTACCGCGCGGCGACGGCATCCCCTGGCGGGGTATGTCGTCGTCATCCTCGCGCTAGCCCTGTTCGGGGTGGGGTACGCCGCACTGGCCCCCACCACCGACCAGGCGCAGGCGCAGACCCTCGCCGCTGACGCGCCGTCCCCCGAGGACGTCGACGTCGCCGAGGGCCGCAAGATCTTCGACCAGACGTGTGCCACGTGCCACAACTACGACGGCTCCGGCATGAGGACCGAGGACGGCCGCGTCATCGGTCCGGACCTGCGTGAGGTCGGTCCCGCGGCGGTCGACTTCCAGGTCAGCACCGGCCGGATGCCGTCGGCCAACCCGGACGCGCAGATGCCGCGCAAGCCCATGGCCATGTCCGAGGAGGACCTGGTCAACCTGATCGCGTACTACAACGCGGAGATCAGGGAGGGCCGGAGCGGCGCGGACATCCCCTACGACGTTCCGGACACCGCCCCCCAGCGGGACGAGTTCAGCGTCAACCGCGCCGACTTCGACTCCGAGGAGGAGTACCACGAGGCCGTCGAGGAGGCCGAGGCCGAGTACGAGGCCGCGCTCGAGGAGTACGAGGCGGAGTACGAGGCCTACATCGCCGGTGCCGAGGACACCGAGATGGGCATGAAGCTGTACCTGACCAACTGTGCGCACTGCCACAGCTGGTCCGGTGGCGGCGGCGCCCTCACCGACGGCCGCTGGGCCCCCGAGATCCGCGACGCCAGCCCTCGTGAGATCTACGAGGCCATGGTCAGCGGCCCCGGCGCCATGCCGATGTTCGCCGACACGGTCATCGAGCCCGACGAGAAGCAGGAGCTCATCTCGTACGTGAAGACCCTGCAGGACGAGCCGAACGCCGGTGGCGTCTTCGACCTGGCGCGCGTCGGACAGGTCGCCGAGGGCTTCATCTCGTGGACCATCGGCCTGGCACTGATCATCGCCTGCGCGATCTGGATCACCGCGAAGCAGCGTGCACATGACTGAGAACAACAACAACGACAACACCGAGGCCGGAACGGGCGGTCCCGAGCGCGTGCTCGGCACCCCGTCCTCCGAGGCCGAGGAGAGCGTGGTCTCCAGCGCCTCCACCGAGGCCGAGCACGAGGGCCCCTACCCTGCCTCCGAGACCCACGCGCACCCGGAGGAGGTCCAGCGCCGGGGTGAGAAGATCGCCTCGCTGTGGTTCGTCATCGCCTTCCTGGGCGGTATCGGATTCCTGGTCTCCTACTTCCTCTTCCCGCCGAACGCGGAGGACGTCCCGGCGATCGCGGACCCGCAGATCGGCCAGTACTCGAACATGCTCCTCGGTGGCACGCTCACCATCGCGCTGTTCGGTATCGGCGCCGGTATGACGGTGTGGGCGCGCAGCGTCATGCCCCACTACGAGGTCGCCTCGCCCTACGACGAGCTTCCCTCCAGCGAGGAGGAGAAGAGCTCCTTCGGCGCCTTCTTCATGAAGGGCGCAGACGAGAGCGGCTTCACCAGGCGCCCGCTGATGCGGCGGACGCTCATCGCCGCCATGCTCCCGCTGGGCCTGGCCCCGATCGTGCTGCTGCGCGACACCGGCCCCCTGCCCGGGGACAAGCTGAAGAACACGGCCTGGGAGAACGGCGTCCGCATGGTCGTCGAGGGCACCCACCGCTTCATCAAGGCCGAGGACCTGGAGAACTCGCCCAACGGCATGATCACCGCGCTGCCCTTCGTGCCGCACGGTGACGGCCACGGCGAGGGCGAGGAGGGGGAGTACACCGAGGAGGACTTCCACCTCAGCCTCAACGAGAAGGCCAAGTCCGTCATCATGCTGATCAAGATGCCGGACGGCGACTTCAAGTCGGGGATGAACGAGGTCGTCGAGACGGTCGACGGCGAGGAGCGGACCCGGCTCAACTGGACGCACAACGGGATCGTCGCCTACTCGAAGATCTGCACCCACGTGGGCTGCCCGGCGGCGCTGTACGAGCGCACGACGCACCGCATCCTGTGCCCGTGCCACCAGTCGACCTTCGACGCCTCCAACGCCGCCGAGGTCGTGTTCGGTCCGGCGCACCGTCCCCTGCCCCAATTGCCGATCGGCGTCGACGACGAGGGCTACCTCATCGCGACCGGCGACTTCCCCGAAGCGCCCGGGCCGACGTTCTGGGACTACGCGAAGGACTAGTCGATGAGTAAGACCACGCAAGCACCCAAGGCGCTGCGCGGCGTCGGCAACTTCATCGACGACCGCTTCCACCTCGCCAAGACCGGTGAGAAGAACCTGCGCAAGGTCTTCCCGAACCACTGGTCGTTCATGCTCGGCGAGATCGCGCTGTACTCGTTCATCATCCTGCTCGTCACGGGTGTCTTCCTGACCCTGTGGTTCAAGCCGAGCATGGCGGAGATCGTCTACGACGGCTCCTACGAGCGCCTCCAGGGCGTCGAGATGAGTGAGGCCTACGCCTCGACCCTGTACATCGACTTCGATGTTCGCGGCGGGTTCCTCGTCCGGCAGATCCACCACTGGGCCGCGCTGATCTTCGTGGCCTCGCTGGTGGTGCACATGCTCCGTGTGTTCTTCACCGGTGCGTTCCGCAAGCCGCGCGAGATCAACTGGCTGATCGGCGTCGGCATCTTCACGATCGCCATCGTCGAGGGCCTGTTCGGCTACTCGCTGCCGGACGACCTGCCCTCCGGCATGGGCGTGCGCATCCTCCAGGGTGTGATCATGGCCCTGCCACTGGTCGGGACCTACATCTCGATGTTCCTGTTCGGCGGGGAGTTCCCCGGCGACGTGATCATCACGCGCCTGTACATGCTGCACATCCTGCTGCTGCCGGCTCTGCTGCTCGCGCTGATCGTGGCGCACTTCATGATCCTGTGGCACCAGAAGCACACCCAGTACCCGGGTACGGGCAAGACGAACAAGACCGTGGTGGGAACGCCCATGTTCCCGGGCTTCGCGGTCAAGGCGGGCGGGTTCTTCTTCTTCACGTTCGCGGTGTCCGCCGGCCTGGCCGGGTTCGTGCAGGTCAACCCGATCCACCTGTTCGGGCCGTTCACACCGACCTCCATCACCTCCGGTCTCCAACCGGACTGGTACATGGGCTTCCTGGAGGGGTCGCTGCGTATCTTCCCGAACACGTTCGACCTCTCGCCCTTCGGGTACGCGATCCCGACCGCGGTCCTCGTGCCCGGTCTGGGCGTGATGGGCCTGCTCTTCGGCGGCCTGGCCGTGTGGCCGTTCCTGGAGGCGTGGATCACCGGGGACAGGCGCGCGCACAACGTGGCCGACCGGCCGCGCAACGCCCCTGTCCGCACGGCCCTGGGCGTCGCCGGTGTCACGGCCTACGGTGTCATGTGGCTCGCCGGGTCGAACGACATCCTGTCGGAGACGTTCTCCATCGACCTGTACCTGACGACGTACATCTTCCGTGCGTCGATCATCGTCGGGCCGATCATCGCGTTCATCGTCACCAAGCGGATCTGCCTGGGTCTGCAGCGGCGTGACCGCGACACCCTGGAGCACGGCTACGAGAGCGGCGTCATCCAGCAGCTGCCCAGCGGTGAGTTCATCGAGGTGCACAAGGAGAGCTCGCAGGACACCGTGGACGCTCTCCTGAGCAAGCCGACGATCACCTCCACCGTCCTGGAGGAGGAGGTCGACGACAAGGGTGTGGAGAGTCCCCACAAGCGCAAGCCGATGGGCAGGCTCCGCCGCGCCCTGGCGCACTGGTACACGAAGGACAACGTGTCCTTCGAGGGTGTGGAGCCGCACAGCGGCCACCACCTGCACCACTCCGCCGAGGAGAAGGAGTCCGCCGTCCACTGACGACGCGCGTGCCCGATGGTGACGGGCCCGGCCGTGCTTCTGCGGCCGGGCCCGTCGCGTGTGTCCGGGCGTCCCCGGCGGCACACGGGCGGGCGGAACCGGGGGAGCGGGCCGGACCGGGGCGGGGAGGCACGTGGGCGCGACGCCGCCGGGGAGGGGACCGCACCCACGAGGAAGCCGGCCGTCCCCGCGCGCGGGGACGGCCGGCTTCCTTCAGGAGGAGGGGTCACACGTTGTAGATCTCGTCGATCTCCTTGCTCCAGTTCTTGCTCACCACGTGCCGCTTGACCTTCATGGAGGCGGTGAGCTGGCCGCTCTCCTCGGTGAAGTCGCTGGGCAGGATGCGGAACTTCTTGATGGCCTCCGCCTTGGACACGGCCTTGTTGGCGTTGTCCACGGCCTCCTGGATGGCCGCGTTGAGGTCCGGGTCCTCGGTGAGGTCGGCGATCTCACCGGTCTTGCCCTTGTCGGACTTCCACTGTTCGAACGACTCGGGGTCGATCGTGATCAGGGCGGCGATGAACTTGCGGTTGTCGCCGACGACCATGCACTGGCTGACCAGGGCGTGGGCCCGGATCCGGTCCTCCAGGACCGCGGGGGCGACGTTCTTGCCGCCCGCGGTGACGATGATCTCCTTCTTGCGGCCGGTGACGCTGAGGAAGCCGTCGTCGTCGAGGGTGCCGAGGTCGCCGGTGTGGTAGAAGCCGTCCTCGGTGAAGGCCTCCTTGGTGGCCTTCTCGTTGTCCCAGTAACCGACCATGATGTGGTCGCCCTTGACGAGGATCTCGCCGTCCTCGCCGATCCGCGCGCTGGTGCCCGGCAGGGGCTGGCCGACCGTGCCGATCTTGTTGAAGGCGGGGCTGTTGACCGTGGTGGGCGCCGTGGTCTCGGTCAGGCCGTAGCCCTCGATGATGGTCAGGCCCGCGCCCCGGAAGAAGTGGCCCAGACGGTCGCCGAGGGCCGAGCCGCCGGAGACGGCGTACTCGCACTGGCCGCCCAGGCGGTCCATGAGCTTGCCGTAGACGAGCTTCTTGAACACGGCGTGCTTGAGCTTGAGGCCGAAGGGCACCTGGCCGGTGGCGAGCGCCTTGCTGTAGTCGATCGCGGTGTTCGCGGCGGCGGTGAAGATCTTCCCCTTGCCCTCGGCGGTGGCCTTCTGCTCGGCCTTGGTGTAGACCTTCTCGAACACGCGCGGGACGGCGAGGATGAAGGTGGGCTTGAAGACGGAGAACTGGTCGATCAGCTCGGGGCCGGCTGTCGAGAAGTGGCCCAGGATCGCCTTGCCCTCGATCACCATCACCTGGACGAAGCGCGCGAACACGTGCGCCAGCGGCAGGAAGAGGAGGGTGGAGGCGTTCGACCGGTCCGTGTCCTGGAGGATCTGCTTGGCCGGGCCCTCCAGTGCCGAGTGCGCGATGAAGAGGAAGTTCCGGTGGGTCAGCTTGCAGCCCTTGGGACGGCCGGTGGTGCCGGAGGTGTAGATGAGGGTGGCGAGGTCGTCGACCTTGACCGCGGTGCGGCGCTTGTCGAGGGTCTCGTCGTCGACCTCGGCGCCGCTGGCGCGCAGGGAGGCGAGGTCCTCGCCGTCGAACCGCCACACGTTGCCCAGGTCGGGGGTGTTCGCGCGGACCGACTCGACCCGCTCGGCGTGGGCGTCGGTCTCCACGAAGGCGGCCTTGGCCCCGGAGTTGGAGAGGATCCACTCGACCTGCTCGGCGGAGGAGGTCTCGTAGATCGGGACGGTGACGCCGCCGACGGACCAGATCGCGTAGTCGACGACCGTCCACTCGTAGCGGGTGCGCGACATCAGGGCGACCCGGTCACCGTGCTCGATTCCCGCGTTGATCAGCGCCTTGGCGTACGCGGTGATGTCGCCGTGCAGCTCGGCGACGGTGACGTCGCGCCACTGTCCGGACTCCAGTCGGCGGGCGGCGACGGCGTTGGGCTCGCTGGCCGCGCGCGCGTAGAGCGTGTCGGTCAGTCGCGCGTCGTCGGAGATCTCAGCTTTCGCGGGAGAACTGTATTCGCGCACGTTGTGGCTCCTGGGCATGTACGGGGTTTTGATGTGCGGGGACGTGACGACCGTAACAACACCATGCTACTCGTGAGTAGAACGGTGAGCCGTTCGGTATCCAACGGTGACCGAACCCGGTGTCTGACGTGGGTGGACGCGTGGGGCGGACGGTTCGTCCCGACTCCTCCTCCCGCGCACGCGACACTATCGCCTGCGTGGTGTTCGTGCACCCGACGTGAAGAGCGCGTGAAATGTCGTTTTCTCCGGCCCGGAGGCCCGGCTGCGCCTGCGGCCCCGGGGCACCCCTGGTTCATCCCTGATTCGGCCCACAGGGCCCTGTGGGCCGGCTCCGGGCCCGGTTAACGTGAAGCCGACGGCAAGCCGGTTCCAAGGAGGTCTGACATGACGGAGAACAACGGTCGGGGCGAGGGGGCTTCCGACGGCCGCGCGCCCGCGCCCGACCTCGTCGACGACGCGCTGCGGCTGGTCGACGGCCTCCAACGCAAGCTGCTGGCGGCCGGAGTTCGGCGCGGGGTCAGCGCGGTCACCGCGCCGCCCGCCAGGGAGGACGTGTGGTCGGAGGCGATCCGGCTGGAGACGGAGTCGGAGCGCCGACCGCTCAGCGAGGTCCTCGACATCGTGCGCACGAGCGCGCCGGAGCTCGCCGGGCACCTGGGTCGGGCGGGGCTGGTCGTGGCCGACGCGCTCGGGCGCACCTGGGACGTGGTCGAGCGCTCCCTGGAGCAGACCCGTAACGACGCTCCGGGGTCGGAACGTGGCGGATCCGCCACGTCTGGTACGGACAAGCAGGTCACAGGGGGCGGAGCGGGCTAGATCCACGGGTTTCGCCGAAGGGGTGTTCCCAGGGGTTGCGGGCTGGTTTAATCGAATGGTTTGTACCCCATTTGCAAGATCTCTGTCATGAACCTTGTTACTTATGTCAGAGTTCGGGCGTAAGTACGGAGGAGTCGCCCCCATGCTCACCATCGGCGTAGACATCGGTGGGACCAAGGTCGCCGCCGGGGTCGTCGACCTCGACGGGAAGATCCTGGACAAGGTCAAGTACCCCACCCCGGCCGATGACCCCGAGGCCCTCGCCGACGTCGTCGCCCGCGCCGTCCGCGAACTGCGGGACCGGAGCCCCGAGGAGGACTGCGGGGCGGTCGGCGTGGGGGTGGCCGGGTTCGTCGACGAGGACCGCGCCACGGTCCAGGTCGCCGTCAACCTCGGCCTGCGCGACCACCCCCTCCGGGACCGCGTTCAGGAGCGCGTCGGGCTGCCCGTCGTGGTCGAGAACGACGCCAACGCCGCCGCCTGGGCCGAGGCCCGCTTCGGCGCGGGGCGCGGCAGCGGCCACATCGTCTGCGTGACCCTGGGCACCGGTATCGGCGGCGGCCTGGTCCTGGACGGCGCCCTGTACCGGGGCCGCTTCGGGGTGGCCGCGGAGGTGGGCCACTACCGGATGGTGCCCTTCGGCCGGCGGTGCCCCTGCGGCAACCACGGCTGCTGGGAGCAGTACGCCAGCGGACGCGCCCTGGTCGCCGAGGCCCAGGACCGCGCCCGTACCGACCCCCGGAAGGCGGAGCGCATGCTCAAACTCGCCGACGGGAGCGTGGAGCGCCTCCAGGGACCGATCGTCGCCCAGGCCGCGCTGGAGGGCGACGCGGCCGCCCTGGAGTGCTTCGCCGCGGTCGGCGAGTGGGCGGGGCTGGGACTGGCCGACCTCGCCGCCATCCTCGACCCGGAGTGCTTCGTCCTCGGCGGCGGTGTGTCCGACGCGGGGGCGATCCTGCTGGACCCGGTCCGCGCCTCGTTCGCCCGCCACGTGTCCGGGCGCCCCAACCGCCGCCTGGCCGAGGTGCGCCTGGCCGAGCTCGGCGGCGAGGCGGGGATCGTCGGCGCCGGAGACCTCGCCCGCCACTGACCCGGATCCCCGGCCGGGGCGGCTCCCCGAGAGAGTTGCGTCCCGGCGCCGCCGAGGAGGAGGAATCCCCGGTTCCCGGGCGCCCGGACACGGTCCGAGGCGAAGCGCGGGCCCGAAGCGAACGGGGCGCGGCCGCGGTGATCACCGCGGCCGCGCCCCTCGTGTGCGGGCGGGTCTCAGTCCTCGGAGTCCGGGGACTGCCCGCCCTTCTTCGCGCGCTCCTTGGCGGCCCTGCGCTCGGCCCGCTTCTGCTCCCTGCGGGCGCGGCGCTCCTCCTTGCGCTTGGCCCGCTCGGCGCGCCTGCGGTCCTTGTCACCGGCGTGCTGCTCGCGCCGTGCCTCCTTGGCCTCGGCCTCCAGCTCCGCCTTGACCGACTGGGCGTACCGGTCCACGTACTCCTGGCCGGACAGCGACATCAGCGCGTACATGATCTCGTCGGTGACGGCGCGCAGCACCCGGGGGTCGCGTTCCATCCCGTGGTAGCGGGAGAAGTCCAGCGGCTCGCCGAACACCACCTTGGGACGCACACCCAGCTTCGGGATGGTCCGGCCGGGCGGCATGATCTTCTCCAGGTTGATCATCGCCATCGGCACCACCGGCACCTTGGCCTCCAGGGCCAGGCGCGCCACACCCGTACGGCCGCGGTAGAGGCGGCCGTCGGGGGACCGGGTGCCCTCGGGGTAGATCCCCAGCAGGTCGCCGCGCTTGAGCACGCGCAGACCCGTGCGCAGCGCCGCCTCACTGGCCTTTCCGCCGGAGCGGTCGATCGGGATCTGACCCACGCCGGTGAAGAACGCCCGGCTGACCAGCCCCTTGACCCCGGTTCCGGTGAAGTACTCGGACTTGGCGAGGAAGGTGATCTTGCGCGGCAGCGGCAGGGGCCCGAAGAAGTGGTCGGAGAAGGACAGGTGGTTGCTCACCATGATCGCCGCGCCCCGCCGCGGCACGTTCTCCACGCCCTCGGCCCGCGGCTGCCACAGAACGGCCAGGATCGGCCCCAGGATCGCCTTGACCACCCAGTAGAACATCGTTGAGATCACCCCTGCACACGCGGGGAGTCCTGGGCAGGGTCTGCCACGGCTCACTGTCCCGCTCGGCCAACAAGGTCGCGAACGCCTCCGCCCGACGGGGGCGGAGGAGCGTTACCTGACGTGCGCCATCCTCCCATCGCACGGGGGCAACTGCCAAAGCGCCGCCAAACGGACGGCGACGCCCGGCCCGGTAAAGGATACCGTTCCCGCGTGATCGGCCGGTGTCGGCCGAACCACACGAAACCGGCCGCACCCCCCGCCGCCCGTGAACACGCTGACGAACAGCGCCGACACACGGCGCCACGGCTGTGCGCGGGCGGGACCCCGGCGCGCGTCCGCCAGGACACGGGACGGCGGGGCGGACCCTCGATGGCGAACGGAACGGTGAACGACTAACCTCACGCCTGAAGCCGGGGGCCTGCCGTCACCCGCGCCCGTACCGCACGAGCCCCTGGAGCCGCTCCATGAGACCGACCGCCGCCACCCCCCTGCTGCCGGGCGCCGAACCGTACAGCCACCGGGGGTCCGAGGTCGGTGTCCTCCTCTGCCACGGCTTCACCGGGTCGCCCTACTCCATGCGGCCCTGGGCGGAGCACCTGGCGGCCGCCGGGCACAGTGTGGAGGTTCCGCTGCTGCCGGGTCACGGCACCACCTGGCAGGACATGAACCTCACCACCAGCGACGACTGGTACGCCGCCGTCGAACGGGCGCTCCTGGACCTGGCGGCGCGGTGCGAGGAGGTGTTCGTCATGGGGCTCTCGATGGGCGGCGCCCTGACCCTGCGCCTGGCCCAGGAACATCCCGACCTCGTGCGCGGCGCGGTGCTCGTCAACCCCTCCCTCGTGGTGGAGGATCTCCGGCTCCCGATCGTGGCTCCGTTCCGCGGGCTGGTCAGACGGGTCATGCCCTCCACACCGGGACTGACGAGCGACGTGGCCAAACCGGGGGAGAGGGAGGGCGGATACACGCGCACGCCCACGGCCGCCGCCGCGACACTCCCGAAGCTGTGGCGCACGGTTCAGGAGGGCATGTCCGCTTTGCGAGCGCCGATCCTGGCCTACCGGAGCACCCAGGACCATGTCGTCGGACCGCGGAGTCTGCGTATGCTCGCCAGGAGGGCGGTCAACGCGTCATTGACGATCCACCTGCTCCACGACAGTTACCACGTGGCGACGCTCGACCACGACGCCGCCGAGATCTTCGACGGAAGCCTCGCCTTCGTGCGAGAGCAGAGGAGAAGCGGGGAAGGAGCCGTCCGATGACACAGCGTCGGGGCAACGGCCTGCTCGCCGATGCCTACGTCCCCCTGGTCCTGCTCGCGCCCTCCCACGCCGACCGGATGCTGGAGGCGCTGCGTCGCAGCGGTATCGCCGCCTACGCCGTGCCCCTGGAGGAGGACGTCCTCGAACCGGGCGGCGGGGGAGAGACCGAGGACCCGCCCACGGACCACCTGTACGTGGACGCCGAGGAACGCGCCGCGGCCGAGCGCGTGCTGGGATCGGAGCTGCCCGACCTCGGCGGTCGGAGCGGCGCCGTTCCCGCCGCCGAGACCCCCGACCCACCGCGCGGCGGGGACCTGTTGGAGGGGCCGCCCGCCCACGGCGACCCCGACGCGCCCCCCGCGGAGCCCCCGAACGAGGACGAGGTCTGGGACGATCTGGTCGCCCGGTTCTACGAGGGAGAGGGCGACACCGCCGCGGCCCGGCGCCGGGCCGCCTGGCCCGACGCGGAGAACCTGAGCGTCCCCGACGGGCGGGACGAACCACCGTTCGGCGACCTGCTCGCGGACGGGCCGCCGTTCGACCGCGGTGACGCGCTGGCCCGCGAGGCCGCCGAGGAGGAGGCGCGCCGCAGGGCCGAGGCCGACCGCGAGGGCCACTACGAACCCCCGCCCCCGCCGCCCCTGCTCCAGGGCGACCGTGTGGGCATCGCCGCCTGGTTCGGCCTCCTGGGCGGACCGGCCCTGCTCTTCGGGGCCGCCTTCGCCGGGATCACGCTGCCCAACTGGCTGATGTTCGTGGCGATCGCCGCCTTCCTCGTCAGCTTCGTCGTACTCATCCTGCGGATGACCGACAGCAGGCCCGGAGGCGACGGTCCCGACGACGGGGCGGTGGTCTGAACCCTGGTCGGGAGCTGTTCCCCGTCGTGCCGGTCACCCTCCGGCCGTGTCCGAGCGAACCGTCCCGCCGCCCCCAGCTCCTTCGCCGCCGTGGCTTCGCGCGTCGGCGGCGATCGGACGGCGCGCCCCAGGGCGCGCGGGACCACGGGCCCACGCGGGACACCGGGCACACCCGTCAGGGGTGGCAGGACCCGGCTACGCCCGCGCGGCCAGCTCGTGCCGTCCCACGGCCCCGAAGCCCGTTCGCGGGGCCGCCGGCACGGACCGGCTCAGAGTGAGAGGGTCGAGCATGGCCGACACCCGTAGGAGCGGTTTCGACGTCCCCCTCTGGCGCGCGATCGCCGTCTTCCGCGCCGCCTCCCTCGTCTACTCCGTCGTCCTGGTCGTGCAGCACCACGCGTACCTGAGCCGTCCCTGGGTGGCCTGGTCGGTGCTCGCCCTCATGATCGTGTGGACCGCGGTGACCACCCGCGCCTACGCCCGGCCCGCGCGGCGTACACGGCGCCTCCTGGCCGCCGACCTCGGCGTGGCCTTCACCTGCCTCTTCGCCACGGCCCCGGCCGCCACCGCCCACTACCTCACCCAGGCCCCGCCGCTGAGCGGCTACTGGTTCGCCGGGGCCGCGCTGTCGGCCAGCGTCATCCGGGGCCGCCGCGGCGCGGCCGCGGTCGCCCTCCTCTACGGCTTCGCCGACATCACCCTGCGTGTCCTCATGGGCGCCGCCGTGACCGACGCGACCGTCCGGGGCGTGGTGCTGCTCCTGCTCACCGGACTGGCCGTCGGCTACATGGCACAGGTGGCCGAACGCGCCGAGGAGCGCCTGGCCCGGGCGGTGGCCCTGGAGGCGCGCATCCGCGAGCGCGAACAGCTGGCCCGCTCCGTGCACGACTCGGTGCTCCAGGTGCTGGCCCTGGTGAGCAGGCGCGGCGCCGAAGCCGGGGGAGAGGCCGCCGAACTGGGTCGGATGGCCGGAGAGCAGGAGGTGCGGCTGCGCTCCCTGTTCACCGACGGGCTCGTCGACGACGGGGCCGCCGGGGGTGCGGTGGGCGCCGCCGCGGCCGGAAACCCCGGGGCCGGGAGTGCGGACGGGGCCGGCACGCTCGATCTGCGCGACCTGGTGCGCCGAGGGGAGTCGGTGCACGTGTCCGTGTCCGCGCCCGCCACGCCGGTCCTCCTGCCGAGCCGGGCGGCGCGGGAGCTCGCCGCGGCCGTGGCGGCGGCCCTGGACAACGTGGCGCTGCACTGCCCCGAGGGCACCCCCGTCTGGGTCCTGGTGGAGGACGAGGGCGACGCGGTGACCGTGTCGGTCCGGGACGAGGGGCCCGGCATCGCGCCGGGCAGACTCGAGGAGGCGCGCCGGGAGGGCCGACTGGGCGTCGCGCAGTCGGTTCTGGGCCGGATGCGCGACCTCGGCGGGACGGCCGGGGTCGTGAGCGAACCCGGTGAGGGCACCGAGGTCGAACTGCGGCTCCCCCGCGACCGTGCGCGGGGGAGCGCCTGACCGGCGCCGCCCTACAGCGGCGGGCCGTGCCCGGGCTCCTCCTGGTAGGAGAACCGCTGCTCATTCCAGGGGTCGGCGCGGTTGTGGTAGCCGCGCTCCTCCCAAAAACCCCTCCGGTCCTTGGTCATGTACTCCACGGCGCGCAGCCACTTCACGCTCTTCCACCCGTACAGGCTGGGCACCACCAGCCGCAGCGGGAAGCCGTGTTCCGGGGCCAGCGGCTCACCGCCCCGGTGCGTGGCGAGAACGACGTCCTCACCGAGGAAGACGTCCAGTGGCAGGTTGGCGCTGTAGCCGTACTCGCCCCAGGCCATCACGTGCGTGACCTCGGGCCCGGGCGGCGCCACCCGGACCAGGTCCACCGCGCGCACCCCCCGCCAGCGCACGTCCGGGACGCTGAAGCGCATGACGCAGTGGAAGTCGCTCACCGAGTCGGTCACGGGCAGCCGTCCGAACTCCTCCCACGTCCACCGGTGGCTGCCGAGCGTCTCGGTCGCCCCCATCACCCGAAAATCCCACCTGTGCGGCCGGAAGGTCGGCACTGGCCCGTAGTGCAGGGCCTTGTGCTCGCCCCGCAGCGCCTGGCCCGGCGGCAGCCGGGCCGCCCGCGTGTCCCCCCGGTCACCGTCCCCCGTTCCGTCGGACACACCGTCCTCCGTTCGTCTGGTTCCGGCCTGTCGGCCCCGCTCTCGTGTCCGCCCCTGGTGGGCGGGTCCTCCCGTCCTGTGGGGAAAGGTCGACATCTGGCCATCCTGCCAGGCCGACACGAGAGCTACGTCACTCCCCCCGGTTGTGTGGCGGATCGCCGGCTGTGCGCTATAGTCGCTCACATGCAGCGGAACTTCTGGCGCTTTTATGGCTACCGGCCCGATCCTCGGACGGTCGCCTGTCGAGCGCTGCGCTGACAGAGAAGACCTCACAAGGAGCCCCGGGCCGGATGGTCCGGGGCTCCTTGGCGTTCCGGACCGGCCACCCGGTGAAGCGCGTCCGCCGCGCGGCTCAGTCACCCATACGACTAGCAGGGACAACGCACATGGTCATCGTGATGGCACCGGACGCCACCTCCGACAACATCGACGATCTCGTCGAACTCGTCTCCGCCGCCGGGGGCGAGGCCTACGTGACACGCGGCGTGAGCCGTACGATCATCGGCCTGGTCGGCGACGTCGAGCGCTTCCAGGACCTGGGACTGGCCGCCAAGCCTGGGGTGAGCGACGTTCTGCGCATCTCCGCCCCGTACAAGCTGGTCAGCCGGGAGAACCACAGCAGCCGGTCGGTGGTGAGCGTGCGCGGCGTGCCCATCGGCGGCGACCACATGACGGTCATCGCGGGCCCGTGCGCCGTCGAGACGCCGGAGCAGACCCTGGAGGCGGCGCGCATGGCGCTGACCGCGGGTGCGTCCCTGCTGCGGGGCGGCGCCTACAAGCCGCGCACCTCCCCGTACGCCTTCCAGGGGCTGGGCGAGGACGGCCTGCGGATCCTGGCCGACGTGCGCGAGGAGACCGGGCTGCCGATCGTGACCGAGGTCGTCGACGCCGCCGACGTCGAGCTCGTCGCCTCCTACGCCGACATGCTCCAGGTCGGCACCCGCAACATGCAGAACTTCGCCCTGCTCCAGGCGGTGGGTGACGCGGGCAAGCCGGTCCTGCTCAAGCGGGGCATGAGCGCCACTATCGAGGAGTGGCTGATGGCCGCCGAGTACATCGCCCAGCGCGGCAACCTCGACATCGTCCTGTGCGAGCGCGGCATCCGCACCTTCGAGAAGGCCACCCGCAACACCCTGGACATCAGCGCGGTCCCGGTCGCGCAGAGCCTGTCCCACCTGCCGGTGATCGTGGACCCGTCGCACTCGGGCGGCAAGCGCGAGCTGGTCCTGCCGCTCTCGCGCGCGGCCATCGCGATCGGCGCCGACGGTGTCATCGTGGACGTGCACCCGGACCCGGAGAACGCGCTGTGCGACGGTCCCCAGGCGCTCCTGGAGGAGGACCTGGCCGAGCTGCGCGACGTGGCGGGCACCCTGGCCGCCCTCGGCGGCCGTGAGTTGACCCCGGCCCCGGGCCGTCAGCTCGCCGCTCTCTGAGCCTCGGCCGAGGCGCGGGCCGGACCATCGTCACGGGGACGGTCCGGCCCGGGGGTCGCCGGTCAGCCGGTCAGGCGCTGGTGGTGACCGTCCGGCCCGTCACCCGGGCGGGGGCCTCCTCGCCCAGGAAGCTCGGCTTGTGGAGCTGGGCGGTGCCGACCAGGTACTCGGCCAGCTCCTCGGCGTCGAGCCGCTTCTCGATCTGCCGCAGGTCCGGGATCTTGGCCGCGGTCTCCACCTGGCGCGGCGTCAGCATGGTGCAGCAGTCCTCGTCGGGCAGCTCCGAGATGGCCAGGGTGCCGATCCGGCGGGCCTGGTCCATGATCTCGGTCTTGTCCATTCCGATGAGCGGGCGCAGGATCGGCATGTCCACCGCGTCGTCCAGGGCGGTGATGTTGGTCATCGTCTGGCTGGACACCTGGCCGAGCGCGTCCCCGGTGATCAGGCACTCGGCACCCAGGTCGTCGGCGAGGGCCTCGGCGGTCTTGAGCATCAGCCGCCGCTGGGCGACGATCTGGAGCCGCTCGATCCCGGAGCTCTTGAGCTGCTGCTGCGCCTTGCCGAAGGGCACGACGAACAACCGCGAACCCACCTGGAAGCGGTCGAGCTGGCGCACGAGGCTGTACGCCTTGTAGATGGACTCGGGGCCGGTGAACGGCATCCCGGAGAAGTGCAGGAAGTCGACCTTGAGCCCGCGCCGGATCATCCGGTGCGCGGCGACGGGGGAGTCGATCCCGCCGGACATCAGGACCAGGCCGCGCCCGCTCATCCCGGCGGGCAGGCCGCCCTGGCCGGGGACGCCGTCGGTGAACACGAACGCCTCGTCCTTGTCCACCTCGACGTACAGGGTGTTGTCGGGGTGCTTGAGGTTGACGGTGTACCCGTGCGCCTCGATGATCTTCGAGCCGAGGTAGCCGGCCAGCTCGGCGGAGGTCATCTCGAAGCGCTTGTCGCGGCGGCGGGCCCGCACGGCGAAGGTCCCGTCGCGGTCGGCCATCGAGCGCACCGCGACGTCGGTGACCGCGTCCAGGTCCTTGGCGACCCGGCGGACCAGGTGCACCCACACGACACCCATGACGTTGGCCATGCGGTCGGCGATCTCGGCGACCTCGATGTCGGAGGCGCCGGGCTTGCGGACGATGATCACGCCGGAACCGCGCTGGGAGAGCCGGATCTCGCCGAGATCGCGTACCGAGTTGCGGATGTTGTTGTGCAGCCGCCGCTCGAACAGCTTGCGATTGGAGCCCTTGAGGACGATCTCCCCGAGCTTCATCAGAACGCAGAGCTCGCCCAGTCCGGCGTCGGCTCCGGCCGGGTTTGCGGGGAGCGGCGCGGACTCAAGCGACGCGGACATGGTGCTACCTCCGGTGGATGCGCCCCGGTGCGACGTGGATGCGACGGCGGCGGGACCGGGCACACCCGCCGTCCCCCTCCAGTATCGAACACCGGGCCCACCGCTCCAGCCGTTTTCCGGGGGGTACCGGCCACACGGGGGCGCGGACGCCCCGCCCGCCGCGCCACGGGGCGACGGCGGGCGGAGCGGTCTCCTCCGGCGCCGGAACGGTCCCCGGTCAGCCGAAGAAGGTCTCGGCCTCCTGGTAGCGCCCGGCCGGGACGGTCTTGAGGGTGTCGGTGGCCTCGGCCAGGTCGACGCGGACGATGTCGGTGCCCCGGAGTCCGACCATCTTCCCGAAGGCGCCGTCGGCGACGGCGTCGATCGCGTGCAGGCCCAGCCGGGTGGCCAGGACGCGGTCGAAGGCCGTGGGGGTGCCGCCGCGCTGCACGTGGCCGAGCACGACCGAGCGGGCCTCCTTGCCGGTGCGGTGCTCGATCTCGTCGGCCAGGCGCTGGCCGATACCGCCCAGGCGGACGTGGCCGAAGGCGTCCTTCTCGCCGGTGGCCAGTTCCATCTGCCCCTCCTTGGGGTGGGCGCCCTCGGCGACGACGATGATCGGCGCGTACTGGGTGCGGAACCGGCTCTCGACGTGCTTGACGACCTCGTCCATGTCGAACGGGCGCTCCGGGACGAGGATGACGTTGGCGCCCGCGGCCATGCCCGAGTGCAGCGCGATCCATCCGGCGTGGCGGCCCATGACCTCGACCACGAGCGCCCGGTGGTGCGACTCCGCCGTGGTGTGCAGGCGGTCGATCGCCTCCATCGCGATGTTCACGGCGGTGTCGAAACCGAACGTGTAGTCGGTCGCGTTGAGGTCGTTGTCGATGGTCTTGGGCACGCCCACCACGTTGACGCCGCGGTCGTGGAGCTGGCGGGCCACACCCAGGGTGTCCTCGCCGCCGATGGCGACCAGGGCGTCCACGCCCAGACCGGCCATGTTGTCCTTGACCCGCTCGACGCCGCCCTCGATCTTCATCAGGTTGGTGCGCGAGGAGCCGAGGATGGTCCCACCACGGGGCAGGATGCCGCGCACGGCCTCCACGTCCAGCGTCATGGTGTCGCCCTCGAGGGGGCCGCGCCACCCGTCCCGGAAGCCGACGAACTCGTAGCCGTGGTCCTTGATGCCCTTGCGCACCACGGCGCGGATGACCGCGTTGAGACCGGGGCAGTCTCCACCACCGGTCAGAACACCGACTCGCATGCGACTTCTCCTCGACATTGTGGGTCTGGACGGCGCCTGCCGCCATATGGTCTAGACCATAGTGTCCGGACGGAGCCCAGGCCAACCCCGTGCGGGAATTCACCGTCCGTTCAATCGTCGAGACCCTGGTCGATGGCGTATCGGACCAGTTCGACACGGTTGTGCAGGTGCAGCTTGGTGAGGGTGTTCTGGACGTGGTTCTGGACCGTCCGGTGGGAGATGGACAGCCGTCGCGCGATCTGCTTGTAGGCCAGCCCCTTGGCCACCAGCCGCAGGACCTCGGTCTCGCGGGGGGTCAGCACCGGCGGACCCGTGTCGGCGGTGCCCGGGGACCCGGTCGACGACAGGCGCCGGTACTCACCCAGGACCAGGCCCGCCAGCCCCGGGGTGTAGACCGCCTCACCGGTGTTCACGCGGCGCACCGCGTCCAGCAGCTCCTCCCGGCCCGCCGACTTGACCAGGTAACCCGTCGCGCCCGCCTTGACGGCGGCCAGGACGTCGTCACCGGCGCCGCTGGCCGAGAGCACCAGGACGCGCGGCGGCTCGGCCAGGGCCACCAGGCCCGAGGTGAGCTCCACCCCGGTCATGTCGGGCAGGTTGAGGTCCACGACGGCCAACGTGGGCCGGGCGGCCGGGGCGATCCGCAGCGCCTTGGCGCCGTCGCCCGCCGTCCCCACCACCTCGAACCCCGCCTCGTCGAGATCGCGCGCCACCGCGTCACGCCACATCGGGTGGTCGTCCACCACCAGTACCCGGACCGCCTCGCTCGCCATGCGGGCGAGCCTATCCCGGACGGGGGCACGCGAACGAAGGGGCGGGGGGTGCGCGCACCCCCCGCCCCTTCGTTCGGTCGGCCGTCAGTCGTCGTCGAAATCGCCGAAGTCACCGAAGTCGATGCCGCCGGGCGTCGCGACGATCTCGATCTCCGTGCCCTCCGGGGCCTCCCCCGTGTGGGACTGCCGGGCCACGGTCCGCCCCCCGGCGATGCGCTCGACCTTCACCTTGAACCCGGCCTCCTCGAGTTCCTTGCGGGCCTCGCCGACACGCATGCCCAGGACGTCGGGGATCTCGATCCCGGGCGGTCCGGTGGACACGGTGAGCGTGACGGTGGCGTTGGCGCCCACCGTGCTGCCGTTGTCGGGGTCCTGGGTGATGACCACGCCCTCGTCGACGTCCTCGCTCTCCTCCTCGACGACCTCGACGGTCAGGCCCAGCTCCTCCAGGGTCCGCTGTGCCTCCTCCAGCTCCTGGCCGGCCACCGCGGGCACCTGGATACCCCGGCTGACCTGGATGGTGACGGTCTCCTCGCGGTCGGCGTCCTCCCCGGCGGCCGGGTCGGTGGAGATCACCTGGCCGGGCGGCACGTCCTCGGCGTCCACGACCTCCTCCTGGAGGTTGTCGGGGCCGAAGCCGAGCTCCTCCATCGCCGCCATCGCGTTGGTGCTCTCCTCGCCCACCAGGTCCGGCATCTCCACGACCCGCGGCCCCTGGGACACGTACGCCGTGACCTCGTCCCCCGGCGACAGCCGTTCCCCGGCCCCCGGCTCGGTCCGGGCGACCGCCCCGGCCTCGAAGTCGCTGTAGACGGGTTCGGCCGCCTCCACCAGGATCAGGCCCTCGGCCCGGACCGCGGCGCGGGCCGCGTCGACGCTGTCGCCCCTCACGTCGGGAACGCTCTCGAAGCGGCCGAGGAACAGCCACCACCCGGCGACGCACACGACGATCGCCACGATCGCGCCGCCGATCCCGAGCAGGAGCCTGCGCCGTCTGCGCAGCGCGTCGGCGTCGTCCTCGACGTAACCGTCGTCGTAGCCCCCGTCGTCGTATCCGCCGCCGTCCAGGTCCGCGCCGCTCATGTCCACGACCATCGTGGCGTTCTCCGTGCCCGGGCCCGCGCCGCCCGCGATGAGCTGCGGAGCGGTCACGGCGGCCGTCGCGGCGCCCGGCTGGGCGACCGGGGACAGCGGCCCCCCGGCGGGCTCCCCGTCCTCGGGCAGCCGGTTGAGGACCTCCAGAACCTTGGCCAGGTACTGTCCGGCGTTGCTCGGCCGGTACCTGGGGTCGCGCTCGGTGGCCTTGGTGACCAGGTCGTCGACCTCCGGGGGCAGTCCCGGCAGGAAGTGCGAGGGACGCGGGACGTCCTCGGTCACGTGCTGGTAGGCGATGGCGATCGGCGTCTCACCGGTGTGCGGCTGCCCGCCGGTGAGCAGCTCGTAGAGCATGATGCCCGCGGCGTAGACGTCGGTGCGCGCGTCGGCCACACCCTGCTCGATCTGCTCGGGCGCGAGGTAGGCGGCGGTACCCATGAGGGTGCCGGTGCGGGTGAGGCCCTGGTTGGACTGCTCCACGGCCCGGGCCAGCCCGAAGTCGGCCACCTTGACCATGCCCTCCTGGGTGATGAGGACGTTCTCCGGCTTGACGTCCCGGTGGATCATCCCCGCCTGGTGGGCGGCGCCCAGCGCGGCCAGCACCGAGGCCATCACGTGCAGGGCCTCACGCGGCCGCAGCCGCCCGGCGGCCCTCAGCCGGTCGCGCAGGGTCAGGCCCGGCACGTATTCCATGGCCAGGAAGACGTGGCCCTGGTCCTCGCCCTGGTCGAAGACCTGGACCACGTTGGGGTGGGAGAGTTTGGCGACGGAGTGGGCCTCGTTGATGAAGCGCTGGACGAACGTGGGGTCCTGCGCGAGCGACGGGTGCATCACCTTCAGCGCCAGTCGCCGGTCGAGCCTCAGGTCGTGGGCGACGTAGACGGTCGCCATCCCGCCACCGGCGATCCTGGACTCGACGAAGTAGCGTCGGTCCAGCGTCGCGCCTACGAGGGGATCGGAAGTCGTCATGTCCACGGCGGAGTAGTGTCCTTGCTGCGGGGAGCGCGGGCGTTCGCGGCCGGAGGCGCGTACCCGACACCGGGTGTCGAACCGACACGATAGCGGAAGCTCGTGCCCGGACCGCCCCGCGGATCGCTGTGGCGCCGCCCCGCACCGCCGGTGCGGGAGGCGTTCGCGCCTGGGTCGTCGTCAGTCGTGCGGTGCCGCTCCGGGCGCACCGCTCACCCCACCACCGTACGTGACGCCGCCGGAGGCCCCGGCGGCGCCCACCGCGCGTCGTCAGTCGATCGCCGGGGATGACGCCTGGGCGTGCCGGCGGACGGGGATCCGCCCCGCCAGACGCGCTCCGCGCCCCGCGCGCACGGCGTCGCGCATGGCCGCCGCCATCCGCACCGGATCCTGGGCACGCGTCACGGCCGTGGCGAGCAGGACGGCGTCGCAGCCGAGTTCCATGGCCAGGGCGGCGTCGCTGGCGGTGCCGATCCCGGCGTCCACGATCACCGGCACCCCGGCCTGCTCGACGATCAGCTCCAGGTTGTGCGGGTTGCGGATGCCCAGACCGGAGCCGATCGGCGCGGCCAGCGGCATGACCGCCGCGCACCCCAGCTGTTCCAGACGGCGGGCCAGGACGGGGTCGTCGTTGGTGTAGGGGAGCACAGTGAAGCCCTCGTCGACCAGCCGCTCCGCCGCCTCCAGCAGCTCCACCGGGTCGGGCAGGAGCGTGTGCTCGTCCGCGACGACCTCCAACTTCACCCAGTCGGTGCCCAGGGCCTCCCGCCCGAGCCTGGCGGTGCGCACGGCGTCGGCGGCGGTGAAGCAGCCCGCCGTGTTCGGCAGGGGGCGGATCTTGTTCCGGGTCAGGACGTCCCACACCGACCCCTGGGTCCCGGGCGCGACCCTGCGCATCGCCACGGTGGTCAGTTCGGTACCCGAGGTGAGGAGGGCCTCCTCCAACACCTCCAGCGACGGGGCGCCGCCGGTGCCGGTGATGAGCCGGGAACCGAAGGAGGTGCCGGCGATGACCAGCGGGTCGTCGACGATGTCGGTCATGGTCAGCCTCCCTGTACGGCGGTCAGGACGTCCACCCGGTCTCCGGTGTTCAGGCATGTGTCCGCCCAGACGGCGCGCCGCACCACCTCGTCGTTGACGGCCACCGCGACACCGCCCGGGACCTCGCCGTCCCCGGCGCCGGTCAGGTCGCGCACGACCGCGGCCACGGTGGTGTCCTCGGTGACCTCGCGCCGGTCACCGTTGATGATCAGTTCCACTGCTTCTCCCACGTGCTCGTGTGGTCGCCGCCCGGCTCGCGGTCGGCGGCGAAGGGGCGCGCGTACTCCGGCAGCGTGCCGTCGGCGAGGACCTCGCCCATGACCTCGCCGGTGACCGGGGTCAACAGGACGCCGTGCCGGTAGTGTCCGCCCGCCAGGTGCACCCCGGGGATCCGGGTGGGACCCAGGAGCGGTTCGTTGTCGGGGGAACCCGGGCGCAGGCCGACGCAGGTCTCGGTGATCTCCAGCTCGGTCACCCCCGGGACGAGTTCGCGCGCGTCGCGCAGGACCTGCCAGAGCCCCCCGGCGGTCAGCGCGGTGTCGTAGCCCAGCTCCTCCTGGGTGGCGCCGACGATGACCTCGCCGTCCTCGCGGGGCACGAAGTAGACGGGAAACCCCCGGACCAGCCCGCGGACCGTGCGGGAGACGATCGGCGGCTCGCCCGCGGGTGGACGCATCCGCAGCAGCTGGCCCTTGACCGGGCGCAGGTGCGGCACCACCGGCTCGGGGAGCGCGATCCGTTCGCTCCAGCAGCCCGCGGCCAGGACCACCTGGTCGGCGGGGAGGACGTCGCCCCCGGCCAGGCGCACGCCCAGCCGGGCGTCGCCGGTGGAGCGGTCGACCTCCTCGACCCGGTCGCCCACCTCGGCCACGCCCGCCCGGGCGCCCGCCGCGGCCAGGGCGCGCAGCAGCAGCCGCGGGTCCACGGAGTGGTCATCGGGGGCGAGCAGGCCGCCCCGCACGGACGGGGCGAGCATGGGCTCCAGACGTCGGCACTCGCGGCTGGTCAACCGCTCGCCGGTGACGCCGATGCGCCGCTGCAGGCCGTGGAGGTCGTCGAGGACGGCCAGGTCGTCCCGGTCGAAGGCGACCAGGAGGGTGCCGGTGGCGCGGTGGCCCACCGAAACGCCGCTGGCCTCCTCCAGCTCGGCCACGAAGTCGGCGTACAGCCCGGCGGAACGGACCCCGAGCTCCACGAGCCGCTCCTCCCCGAACGCCGCCTCGGTGGCGGGGGTGAGCATGCCCGCGGCGACCACCGAGGAGGCCCGGGCGCGCCGCGGCTCGTCGACGGGGTCGGGCTCGACCAGGGTGACGGACAGTCCGCGCTGGGCGGCGCGCCAGGCGGTGACCCGTCCGACGAGACCTCCGCCGACCACGACCACCCGGTCGCCGGCATTGGTAGGACGACTCGTCGCGGGGTGGGGATCGCTCGATGTGCGCATGGCGCCGGGTTCCACTCCCTTCGCCGGTATGACCCGGATCAGGTTCGTGCGGTCGGAGGCCGGACCAGCCTCCCTCTCAGCCGGGTCCACCCGGCTCCCGCGGGACGTTTACTTCCGTGTTCATCCTAGATGACCCCGCCTCGGGGGCGGTGACGGGGATCTCCCCGGCGGCGCGGGGACTCGTGCCGCGACGGTGTCCGCACCCCACGTCGGTGTGGCAGATTAGTGGTGTGACACGACACGAACCCGACATCGACGCCCTGGTCGGCGAGTGGCTGACCCTCAAGGAGGCGGCGGCGCCGCTGGGCGTGAGCCCGAACCGGATCAAGCAGCTGATCCGCGAGAACCGCATGATGGGCGTGGTCCGCTCCGGGGAGCTGTCGATCCCGGCCGCGTTCCTCGACGGCGACGACCTCGTCAAGGGCCTGCCGGGGACCCTGGTCCTGCTCAGCGACGCGGGGTTCTCCACGGAGGAGGCTCTGCGCTGGCTGTTCACGCCCGACGACTCCCTGCCGGGGACGCCGATCCAGGCGATGCGCGAGAACCGGGGCACCGAGGTCCGCCGCCGGGCCCAGGGGCTGGCCTTCTGACCCGTGTTCGCCGGTGGGCCCCGCCGCGCCGACGCCCGTGTCCGGGGCACGCCGCCGTGGGGGGTTCCCCTTGGGTGACCCACAGCACAGGCCCTAGGGTGGGCACCGTGAGGACCAGCCACGGAACCAGCCTGCGCAAGCGCCTGGACGCATCCCTTCTGTACCTGTGCACCGACGCCCGGCGTGGGCGCGGCGATCTCGCCGAGTTCGCCGACGCCGCCCTCGCCGGGGGCGTGGACATCATCCAGCTCCGCGACAAGGACCTGGAGGCCCGAGAGGAGATCGCGGCCCTGGAGGTGCTCCGGGAGGTCTGCGAGCGGCACGGCGCCCTGCTCGCCGTCAACGACCGCGCCGACATCGCCCGCGCGGTACGCGCCGACATCCTGCACCTGGGCCAGCGCGACCTGCCCGTCCCCATGGCCCGGGACATCATCGGAGCCGACCCGATCATCGGCCGCTCCAACAACGACATCGAGGCCGCGTCCGCCTCCGCGGCCGAGCTCGGCAGCGACTACTTCTGCGTCGGCCCGACCTGGGCCACCCCGACCAAGCCGGGACGGCCCGCCGCCGGACTGGAGCTGGTCGAACGGGCCGCGACCCTGGACACCGACAAGCCGTGGTTCGCCATCGGCGGCATCGATCTGTCCAACATCGACCGTGTCCTGGACGCCGGGGCCCGCCGGGTCGTGGTCGTTCGCGCGATCACGGAGGCGGAGGATCCCCGGGCGGCCGCGGCCGAACTGCGCGCCCGGCTGACCGCCCGCGCGTAGCGGTGTCCTCCCCGGGGCGCCACCCGGGGAGGGTCACACGGCCACGTGCGACAGCGCGCTCGGGTGGCGCCGCAGGAAACCCTCGATGGACTGGGCCGGGTGCCCGGTCAGCTTCGGCACGGTGGGCGCGACCACGTCCATCTCCCCGGTGGCGATCGCCGCGTACGACGACGCCCACCCCTCGATCGCCCACTCGGGCGCCCCCCCGGCACGGCGCGACTCCAACGCCTCCTCCCAGGTCTCGGGCACGTACCGGATGGTGCGCCCGGTGAGCGAGGACAGCCGGTCCACCGTGGCGCCCAGGGTCAGCGCCTCCGGTCCGGTCACGTCGTAGGTCGCGTTCGACGCCACCGCGACCACCGCGGGGTCGGTCAGCACGGCGGTCGCCACGTCCGCCACGTCGTCGCGGGACACCCAGGCGACACGGCCGTCACCGGCGGGCCCGCGCACCACACCGTGCTCGTCCGCCCAGCGCGGCAGCAGGTCCAGGTACAGGCTGGGTCTCAGGAACGTGTGCGTCACCCCGGACAGTCGGATGTGCGCCTCGGTGAAGAAGTGGGTCCGCGCGAAGGTGAAGGTGGCCGCGGGACCGGCGTTCAGGAAGGACAGGTAGACGATCCGCGACACCCCCGCCCGCACCGCCGCGTCCACCGCGCTCGTGTGCGCGTCGATCCGGTCCTCCGACTCGGTCGCCGACACGAGGAACAGCGTGTCCACCCCGCGGCAGGCCCGTTCGAAGCCCGTGGTGTCCTCGTAGGCCGCCATGGCGGCGCTGCTGCCGGGGTACTCGGGGGCCCGGTTGATGTCGCGGACGATGAGCCGCTGCGTCAGCCCGAGTCGTGCGATCCGGGCCGCGACGCGGCCACCGATCGCCCCGGTCGCCCCGGTCACCCCTATGGTGTGGTTTGTCATGTGATCGTCGCCCATGACACCCCATCCTGAGGGATGGGAGCGGGCCGGGCGCCGAACGGCACGCGCGTTTTTGCGGCTTCCGGTCAGCGGGTGGTGCGCTCTTGGTCCGTGCCGTCGGAGGGCCCCGCGGCCCGCCCTCGGAGGGGGCGCCGGTAGGACAGGCGGCGCAGCAGGACCTCGGCCGGCCCGCGTCGGCCCGCGCGCTCCAGCGCGTAGGCGAACACCACCGTCACCAGCCACACCCCGACGGCGAACAGGAACATGCTCCACGAGGTCAGGGACGCGCCCAGGCCGAGCCCCCAGGCGGCGAGCAGCGGCGCGCACAGCACCGACTGCGCGAGGTAGCAGGAGAGGGAGCGCCGCCCGGTGGCGGTCAGCGCGGTCAGCGCCACGCCCGGCTCGCGACCGCGCCGCTGGATCCGGTGGGCGATCAGCGCGATCAGCGCGACGTAGCCCAGGCCGCACGCCATCCCCGTGGTCAGGTCCAGGAAGGCCAACGCCTCCCCCGACGACGTGTCCCAGACCCCGATCTGCGCCAGGGCCGTCGGCGCGCCGCCCAGCCAGCCCACGGGGATCCCGACGTAGGCGACCAGACGGAGCAGGGGGAGGTGCCGCCCGGGCTCCTCCAGGATCCGGCGGCGCGCGGCCCAGAACCCGAACAGCATCACCGTGGGGACCACCAACCCCAACAGCCCCTGGCCGAGCACGACCACGGGCCAGACCGTGACGCGGCCCAGGGCGGCGCCGAGCACGAAGGGGTTCTCGATGTTGCCGGCCAGCTGGTCCATGAAGTCCGCGGTCGAGGCCCCCGCGCCCGGATCCGACAGCACGAGCCCCAGCAGGCCGACCGCGGACGACAGCACCATGATTCCGGTGAGCGCCCCGGCCCACACCAGCAGTGTGGTGTCCCTGCGGCGGAGGAACAGCCAGCACAGCACCAGACCGGCCAGCCCGTAGGCGCCCAGGACGTCGCCGAACCACAGCAGGAGGGCGTGGACGAAGCCGAAGGCCAGCAGCCACAGGTTGCGCCGCCGCAGCAGGGCGGACACGTCCTTCGGGGCGGCCCCGGCCGCCTCCTGGCGGGTGGCCAGCTGCACGATGCCGTACCCGAACAGGAACGCGAACATCGGGTAGCTGCGCGAGTCCACGGCCACCACGGTGAAGAACTGCGCGGCCGAGTCCAGCGGTCCCTCGGGCTCCGGGTGGGCGGTCAGGTCGCCCACCGGAGCCGCCCACAGGTACCAGACCGTGTTGGCGAGCGCGATGAACAGCAGCATGAAACCGCGTGCCAGGTCCGGCGCGAGCGCACGCTCACCCGCCCCCGTCGGCCCCCTCGACGCGGTTCTCGCGGACATGACGACGCCTCCCCGTGCGCGTGGTACGACTGCCGCCGATTCAACCGGGGGGACAGGCGTGGGGACAACCCACTTTCGTCCAGTCCGTCCCTGACACGCGTCCCGGGGACCGCCCCGAGACGGTCAGTGCGTCCGGGACGTGGCGGCCACCACCAGCCGGCGCAGCGGCTCCCGGGCGGCGGCGTCCAGCTCGGGGCTCTCCAGGGCCTCCAGGGCCTGTCCGGCGTACTCCTCGATGAGGGCCTCACACGCCTTGAGCGCTCCGGAGTCCGTGATCAGCGCGCACATCCACTCGACCGACTCCGTCGACAGCTCCGGTGTGCCCAACAGCGAGCGGAACCGGTCGGCGTCGGCCCTCCCGGCGCGGGCGAGGGTCTCGGCCACGACCAGGGTGCGCTTGCCCTCCCGCAGGTCGTCCCCGGCGGGCTTGCCGGTGGTGCCGGGGTCGCCGAACACCCCGAGGACGTCGTCACGCAGCTGGAAGGCCACCCCCAGGGGCAGGCCGTAGTCGGTGTAGACGCCCTCCAGCGCGTCGAGGCGTCCGGCCAGCGCCGCGCCCAGGTGCAGGGGGCGCTCGATCGTGTACTTGGCGGACTTGTAGCGCATCACGCGCAGCGCGGCCTCTCGGGTGCCGGTGCCCCGCACCTGCTCCAGGGTGTCGAGGTACTGTCCCGCCATCACCTCGGTGCGCATCGCGTCGAAGGGCGGCCGACCGGCCTGGAGGGTCTCCAGGCCGAACCCGCTCGCCTGGTACATCTCGTCGGACCAGGCCAGGCAGATGTCGCCGATGAGGATCGCCGCGCCCTGCCCGAACCCCTCGCTGTCGCCGCTCCACCCCTGTTCGGCGTGCAGGGCGGCCAGCCGCCTGTGCGTGGCGGGCAGACCCCGCCGGGTGTCGCTGCGGTCGATCACGTCGTCGTGGATCAGCGCGCACGCCTGGAGGAACTCCAGGGACGCCGCGGCGCGCACGATCCGCCCGTCGTCCTCGGCGCCGCCCGCGCCGCGCCACCCCCAGTAACAGAAGGTGGGGCGCAGGCGCTTGCCGCCGGAGAGCATCGCCTCCAGGGCGTCCATGGCCGGGGCCAGCTCGGCGCCGATCTCCAGGAGCCGCGCCCGGTGCGTGGCGCAGAACGCGGTCAGCTCGCCGTCCACGGCGGAGCGGATCACGGAGACGGGCGAGACGGACGTGGCTGAGGAAGGGGAAAGGGCCATACCCAGCACACTAGTGGCTGGTCGGAACGGGCGGTCCGCTTTCGCGGGATCTCCCGCCGGCCTGCGCTCAACGGACCTTCGCGACGCGCTCCTCCGCGCCGCCACGGGTCCGGTGCCAGCTGGCGACGAGGACGAAGGACACCGTCACCAGCAGCGCCCACGCGCCGAGCTTGGCGACGTGGACGAACTCCCACCCCTGCGCCTGGTGCGGGTAACGCCAGGCGTCGAACAGGGTGGACACGTTCTCCGCCACCCACAGGAACACCCCGATCAACAGGAACGACAGGGACAGCGGCAGCCGGTAACGCGCCTCACCCACGGTGAAGTGCACCCACGTCCCCCACGTCACCGCGATGAGCGCGACCGTCAGCAGCACGCGGAAGTCGGGGAGCCAGTGGTGGGTGAGGAAATTGAGGTAGATCGCGATCGCCACCGCGGTGGTGGCCCGGGCCCGGTAGTCCACCAGCGACAGCTCCAGCAGACGCCACGCCCGCACGATGTAGGAGCCCACGGCCGCGTACATGAACCCGCTGTACAGGGGCACGCCCCACAGCACCGTCCACGCCTGCTCGGGGTAGGACCACGACCCCAGGCGCACCTTGGCCAGTTCGAAGGCCAGCCCCACGACGTGGAACCCCGCGATCGCGGCGATCTCCCGGCCGCTCTCCAGCCGCAGCCCCCAGAACACCGCCGTCACGGCCACGGCGTACAGCAGCAGCGCGTCGTAGCGGGGGAGGGGCAGGGGCACCGCCGTGGACGCCGCCATGCCGGCGAACATGCACACCGCGAAGGCGCACGCCCGCGCCTGGAGCCAGGCGAACCGCAGGAGCTGGGAGAGCAGGTGCCGGGGTGGGGGGAGTGTGGTCGCCATCGGCCGATGATCGCAGGCGTGGCGCCGTCGGGCGCACCCGGGTTCGGGAGGGTGCGCCCGGACACATTTCGCGTTCGCCGTCTCACGGAGTGGGATCCTCTTCCGAGGGGTGAGGGGGGCTCACCTAAGGTTGTACGCATGCTGGCAGCACCGACACGCCCCGCGGGGCTCCGAAACCCGGCCACCCGGCCGCGTCAGATCCGGGAACTGCTCGACTCGGGCGAACCGATGTTCTCCTTCGAGTTCTTCCCCCCGCGCGGGCCCAAGTCCCAGGCGCGGCTCTGGCGCGCGATCCGTGAGATCGAGGCTCTGGGCCCCTCCTTCGTCTCGGTCACCTACGGCGCGGGCGGCGGCACGCGCGACCTCACGGTGGAGACCACCGAGCGCATCGCGACCGACACCACCCTGCTGCCGGTCGCGCACATGACGCTGGTCGACCATTCGGTGGCCGAGCTGCGGCACCTGATCGGGCGGCTGTCCGACGCGGGCGTGTCCAACATGCTGGCCGTGCGCGGCGATCCGCCCGGCGACCCGACGGGCGAGTGGGTCCGGCACCCGGAGGGGCTGACCTACGCCGAGGAACTGGTCCGGCTGCTCAAGGACAGCGGTGACTTCAGCGTCGGTGTGGCGGCCTTCCCGTACAAGCACCCCCGGTCGGCTGACATCGAGACCGACACCGACTACTTCGTGCGCAAGTGCGAGGCCGGCGCCGACTACGCCATCACGCAGATGTTCTTCGACGTCGAGGACTACCTGCGGCTGCGCGACCGCGTGGCCGCGCGCGGCTGCGAGGTGCCGATCATCCCCGAGGTGTTCCCCGTGGTGAAGCTGGCCTCGATCCCGCACTCGGAGAAGCTGTCCGGGGCCCCCTTCCCGCCCGAGCTGGCGCGGCGGTACGAGAGCCTCGGCGACGACCCCGAGGCCGTGCGTGCCTTCGGTATCGAGTACGCCCAGCGCATGTGCGAGCGGCTGCTCGAGGAGGGTGCGCCGGGCATCCACTTCATCACCTTCAACCAGTCCACCGCCACCAGGGAGATCTACCGGGAGGTCGCGCCCCGGAGTTCCGCAGGGGCAACCGCGCGGCCATGATCGAGAAGGGCTGATCCGGGCTGCCGGGGAAGGAGAGGTCCGCCAGCAGTTCGGTGAACCCGCACGAGCGGTACAGGTGGCGCGCCGCGGTCGGGCCCCGGCGTGTGGACAGCACCGCGGTGCGCTCCGGCCTGCCTTCGCACAGGGCGTGCAGCATCGCCCTGCCGACGCCCTGGTTCTGCGCGTCCGGGTGGACGTGGACCTCCGCGATCTCCAGGGGGTCGGACAGGTACCGGCGGGCCAGCCGGGTCCGGCCGCGGGCGTGCAGCGCGTCGGTGACGACGTCGTGCCACCACTGGCCGTCCTGGCCGTGGAACCCGTAGGCGAAGCCGATCGGGCGTTCCCCGCGGACCGCCACCAGTGAGCGGAAGCCGGGGTAGTGGGCGTGGCCGTTCATGACGGAGGCCCGGCCGGGCAGTTGCTCGGTCGGGGGGTGCATGGCCGCCTCGTACACCTCCAGGAGGGCGGGGACGGCGTGCGTGAAGGCCGCTGGGGCGAGTTCGCGCAGTTCGGTGTCGGCTACCACTCCGTAAGCCTAGTGCCGGGGCGCCCGAGACGCTTGACGCGTTCTGCGGGCTGGGGTTAACTGGTGTTCGATCGAACTGGTGTTCGATCTCGGTCCGCCGAATCGTCCCGGCGGTCGGCGGCGCGGCCGGGTTGGGGAGGGGAAGCCCCATGCCCGGCCGCGCCGCCCTCGTCCGGGGTGGCCCGCCGGACCGGTCGCGGGCGGTGCGAGGGACCCGGACACACAAGAAACCGGCGTCCCGTGGATCGCCGGTTCTCGTGCGTGCCCGGTCGGGCGGTGCGTCGGTTCCTAGAAGGCGTCGACCGCGCGGCGCGCCTCGGGGTCCAGGACGCCCCAGTTGATGAGCTCCTCGGTCAGGTCCGACGGCGACTTGTCGTAGATGACCGCGAGTGAGCGCAGGTCCTCCTGGCGGATGGACAGCACGCGGCCGTTGTAGTCGCCGCGCTGGCTCTGGATGGTGGCCACGTAGCGGGAGAGCGGGCCCGCCTTCTCCTGCGGCAGCTGCTGCATGCGCTCCAGGTCGATGACCAGCTTGGGCGTCGGGCCGAGGGGGGTGGGGGCGGCGCCGCCGGGCAGCAGCTCCGACATGGGAACGCCGTAGAAGTCGGCCAGTTCGGCGAGCTTCTGGACGGTGACGGCGCGGTCGCCACGCTCGTAGGAGCCGACCACGACGGCCTTCCAGCGTCCGTGGGACTTCTCCTCCACCCCGTGCAGGGACAGGCCCTGCTGGGTGCGGATGGCACGCAGCCGCGCACCGAGGGACTTCGCGTATTCGGATGGCATTTTCTGTCGCTCCCGGCCGTGACGGTGGCTGGCGTGGTGGGGGAGACGTCCGCTCGTCCTCGGCGGGCCGCCGAGGCGGTCCATCGGTGGTCACGGGGTGCAACCCCACCCGGCAATGGTTACAGACAGTGACGCTAGGGGGGTCTGGCTTCCAGGTCAAGCCGTTGGTGTGAAACGCGACGAATCAGTGGCCAAACCGTGCGTAAGTGAGACACCTCTCATCTCTGTACTGATCGGTGCGAGTGGGGCAGATCAGGTGGCCGAAAAGCCCGATCTGACAGGCGTTTTCACGTTTTGCCTACTCATGGGGCCAATCCGGTCAGTCATGAAACGGTCACCCTTGGGTGATTAAGCGCCCACTCTTGATGTGATGAGAGTCACATTCGTGACCGGCTGGTGTCGGACGCCTCTGGAGGGTTCCCGGTCGTCGCTGGTAGCGTGAGCCCGATCGACATCCTTTAACGACCTGTCCCGTGAGGCAGGGAAGGGGTCACTACTTTGCGTGCGCAGAACCAGACGAGGGGTGACGCCGGGTCCATCGACCCCGCGGCGTCCCCCGACACACCCGAGGGCGGCCGGGCCGTCCTCGACGGGGCCGAGATCAACCGGGCCCTCACCCGTATCGCCCACGAGGTGCTCGAACGCACCAAGGGCGGCCACCACGTCACCCTGCTGGGCATCCCCTCGCGCGGCGTCCCCCTCGCTCAGCGCCTGGCCCAGCGGATCGAACGCGTGGAGGACCTGAGGGTGCCCACGGGGTCCCTCGACATCACCATGTACCGCGACGACCTGCGGATGGCCCCCGCACGCGCGCTCGGCAGGACCGAGATCCCCGCGGGCGGCCTCGACGACCGCGTCGTCGTCCTGGTCGACGACGTCCTCTTCTCCGGCCGCACCGTGCGCGCCGCCCTGGACGCCCTGGGCGACCTCGGCCGCCCCCGCGCCGTCCAGCTCGCCGTCCTCGTCGACCGGGGTCACCGGGAACTGCCCATCCGCGCGGACTACGTCGGCAAGAACCTGCCGACCTCCCTGCGCGAGAACGTCACCGTCCGTCTGACCGAGACCGACGGTCACGACGCGGTCCTGCTCGGCCCCGCGCGGCAGCGCCCCGGTACGACGGAGGGGAACTCCTGATGCGCCACCTGCTCTCCACCGGAGACCTCACCCGCGACGAGGCCACGCTCGTCCTGGACACCGCCGAGGAGCTCGCCCAGGTCAGCGACCGGTCGGTCAAGAAGCTGCCGACCCTGCGCGGACGCACCGTCGTCAACCTCTTCTACGAGGACTCCACCCGCACCCGCACCTCCTTCGAGCTCGCGGCCAAGCGCCTGTCCGCCGACGTCATCAACTTCTCCGCCAAGGGGTCGAGCGTCTCCAAGGGCGAGAGCCTCAAGGACACCGCCCTGACCCTCCAGGCGATGGGCGCCGACGGCGTCGTCATCCGCCACAGCGCCTCCGGCGCCGCCCACCGGCTCGCCAACTGGGTCGACGGCTCCGTGCTCAACGCGGGCGACGGCACCCACGAACACCCGACCCAGGCCCTCCTGGACGCCTTCACCATGCGCTCCCGCCTGGGCCGCCTGGAGGGGCTGCGGGTCGCCGTCGTCGGCGACATCCTGCACAGCCGCGTCGCCCGCTCCAACGTGCTCCTGCTGACCACCCTCGGCGCGCACGTCACCCTGGTCGCGCCGCCCACCCTGCTGCCGGTCTCGGTGCGCACGTGGCCCTGCGAGGTCTCCTACGACCTCGACGGGGTCCTGCCCAAGTCCGACGTGGTGATGATGCTGCGGGTGCAGGCCGAGCGCATGACCGAGTCCTACTTCCCGTCCGTGCGCGAGTACAGCCGCAACTACGGACTGGACGGCGAACGCCTGGCGCGCATGCCCGAGGACGCCATCGTCATGCACCCGGGCCCGATGGTCCGCGGCATGGAGATCTCCGCCGAGGTCGCCGACTCCCCGCGCTGCACCGTGACCGAACAGGTCGCCAACGGCGTGAGCCTGCGCATGGCCGTCCTCTACCTGCTGCTCGGCGGCTCCTGACCGCCGCCCCACGGCTCCTGACCGCCGCCCTACGGCGCCTGACCGGTGCCCGCAGGGCCGCGCGCCCGCGCTCCGCCGCGCCCGCGCTCCGCCGCGCCCGCACACCTGCCTTCCGCACACCGAACACGAGGAAATCCACACAGCGATGCCCGACACCCACGGACCGCACCTGATCCGCCGCGCCCGCGCGCTCGGCGGCGACCCCGTCGACATCCTGCTCGCCGACGGTCGCATCGAGGCCGTCGGCCCCGACCTGGCCGCCCCCGAGGGCGCCGAGACCGTCGACGCCGACGGCCTCATCGCCCTGCCCGGCCTGGTCGACCTCCACACCCACCTGCGCGAACCCGGCCGTGAGGACGCCGAGACCGTCGCCACCGGCTCCCGCTCCGCCGCGATGGGCGGCTACACCGCGGTCCACGCCATGGCCAACACCGACCCCGTCGCCGACACCGCCGGGGTCGTCGAGCAGGTCTGGCGCCTGGGCCGCGAGGCCGGGTACTGCGACGTGCGCCCCGTCGGCGCCGTCACCGTCGGCCTGGCCGGTGAGCGCCTCGCCGAGATCGGCGCCATGGCCGACTCCGCCGCCCAGGTCCGGGTGTTCTCCGACGACGGCGTCTGCGTCTCCGACGCCCTGCTCATGCGCCGCGCCCTGGAGTACGTCAAGGCGTTCGACGGCGTCGTCGCCCAACACGCCCAGGAACCCCGTCTGACCGAGGGCGCCCAGATGAACGAGGGCTGCGTCTCCGACCGTCTGGGCCTGCCCGGCTGGCCCGCGGTCGCCGAGGAGGCGATCATCGCCCGCGACTGCCTCCTCGCCCAACACGTCGGCTCCCGCCTGCACGTGTGCCACGTCTCCACCAAGGGGTCCGTCGACATCATCCGCTGGGCCAAGGCCCGCGGCTGCGACGTCACCGCCGAGGTCACCCCCCACCACCTGCTGCTCACCGACGACCTGGTGGAGAGCTACGACCCGGTCTACAAGGTCAACCCGCCGCTGCGCACCGCCGAGGACGTCCAGGCGCTGCGCGAGGGACTGGCCGACGGCACGATCGACATCGTGGCCACCGACCACGCCCCCCACCCCGTGGAGGCCAAGGAGACCGAGTGGTCGACCGCCGCCATGGGCATGGTCGGCCTGGAGACCGCCCTCGCGGTCGTCCAGCGCACGATGGTCGACACCGGCCTGCTCACCTGGGACCAGGTCGCCGACCGCATGTCCGCGGCGCCGGCCCGCATCGGCCGCGTCCACGGGCACGGCCGCACCCTGGCCGCCGGGGAGCCCGCCAACGTCGTCCTGTACGACCCGGCGGCCCCCATCGAGGTCGACGGCGCGGCCATGGTCACCAAGAGCAGCAACACCCCCTTCCGCGGGATGACCCTGCCCGGTCGGGTCCGCGCGACCTTCCTGCGCGGGGTTCCCACCGTCCTGGAGGGGAAGATCAGTTGAACACAACAGCGAACACCCAGGTCAACACTGGTTCGGTAGAGGGGGAGAACGTGTCCGAGGAAACCGGCGGACCGGCGATTCTGGTGCTTGAGGACGGCCGCGTCTTCCACGGCCGCTCCTTCGGCGCCACCGGGGAGACCTTCGGCGAGGCCGTCTTCAACACCGGCATGACCGGGTACCAGGAGACCCTCACCGACCCCTCCTACCACCGCCAGATCGTCGCCATGACCGCGCCGCACATCGGCAACACCGGCGTCAACGACGACGACCCCGAGTCCGGCCGGATCTGGGTCGCCGGGTACGTCGTCCGCGAGCCCGCGCGCATCCCCTCCAACTGGCGCGCCCAGCGCACCCTCGACGAGGAGCTGCGCCGCCAGGGCGTGATCGGCATCGCCCTCAGGGGCACCCGCGCCCTCACCCGCCACCTGCGCGACCGGGGCGCCATGCGCGCCGCGATCAGCACGGTCGAGACCGACCCGAAGGCGCTGCTGGCCCGCATCCTGCAGCAGCCGCCCATGGCCGGGTCCGCCCTGGCCGCCGAGGTCAGCACGGACGCCCCGTACGAGGTCCTGCCGCCCGAGGGCGTCCAGACCCGCTTCCACGTGGCCGCCGTCGACCTCGGCATCAAGGCCATGACGCCCCAGCGCCTGGCCGAGCGCGGCTGCCGCGTCACCGTGCTGCCCGCCACCGCCACCGCCGAGGACATCCTCGCCCTCGACCCCGACGGCGTGTTCTTCAGCAACGGTCCCGGCGACCCCGCCACCGCCGACGGCCCCGTCGCCGCCATGCGCGGCGTCCTGGACGCCGGCAAGCCGCTCTTCGGCATCTGCTTCGGTAACCAGATCCTGGGCCGCGCCCTGGGGCTGGGCACCTACAAGCTGACCTTCGGTCACCGGGGCGTCAACCAGCCGGTGCGCGACACCCGTACCACCAAGGTCGCCATCACCAGCCAGAACCACGGGTTCGCCGTCGACGCTCCGCTCGACGCCCCCTTCGACACCCCGTACGGCCGGGCCGAGGTCAGTCACGTCGGCCTCAACGACCAGGTCGTCGAGGGCCTGCGGCTGCTGGACCGCCCCGCGTTCAGCGTCCAGTTCCACCCGGAGGCCGCCGCCGGCCCCCACGACGCCGCCGGACTCTTCGACGAGTTCTGCGACCTGATGTCCGCCCAGCCCGCACCGGCTGCCAAGCAGTAGTAGAGGAAGAGCATGCCGCGCCGTAGTGACCTTTCATCCGTCCTCGTGATCGGCTCCGGCCCGATCGTGATCGGGCAGGCGGCCGAGTTCGACTACTCGGGCACCCAGGCCTGCCGGGTTCTGCGGGCCGAGGGCCTGCGGGTCATCCTGGTCAACTCCAACCCGGCCACGATCATGACCGACCCGGAGATCGCCGACGCCACCTACGTCGAGCCGATCACCACCGAGATGATCGAGAAGATCATCGCCAAGGAGCGCCCCGACGCCCTGCTGCCCACCCTGGGCGGGCAGACCGCGCTCAACGCCGCCGTCGCCCTGGACGAGGCGGGCATCCTGGACAAGTACGGCGTCGAGCTCATCGGCGCCAACATCGAGGCCATCCAGTCCGGGGAGGACCGCGAGACGTTCAAGGAGATCGTCGAGCGCATCGGCGGCGAGTCCGCGCGCTCGCGGATCTGCCACACCCTCCAGGAGTGCCTGGACGCCGCCGAGGAGCTGAACTACCCGGTCGTGGTCCGGCCGTCCTTCACCATGGGCGGCGCCGGCTCCGGCTTCGCCCACGACGAGGCCCAACTGCGCCGCATCGCCGGTCAGGGCCTCGCGCTCTCCCCGACCACCGAGGTGCTCCTGGAGGAGTCCATCCTCGGCTGGAAGGAGTACGAGCTGGAGCTGATGCGCGACGCCAACGACAACGTCGTGGTCGTGTGCTCCATCGAGAACCTCGACCCCATGGGCGTGCACACCGGTGACTCCATCACCGTGGCCCCCGCCATGACCCTGACCGACCGCGAGTACCAGAAGCTGCGCGACATCGGCATCGCGGTCATCCGCGAGGTCGGCGTGGACACCGGCGGCTGCAACATCCAGTTCGCCGTCCACCCCACCACCGGCCGGATCATCGTCATCGAGATGAACCCGCGCGTGTCGCGCTCCTCGGCGCTGGCCTCCAAGGCCACCGGCTTCCCGATCGCCAAGATCGCCGCCAAGCTCGCCGTCGGCTACACGCTCGACGAGATCCCCAACGACATCACCCAGGAGACCCCGGCCAGCTTCGAGCCCACGCTCGACTACGTGGTCGTCAAGGTCCCCCGGTTCGCCTTCGAGAAGTTCCCGGGCGCCGACCCGGCCCTCACCACCACGATGAAGTCCGTCGGCGAGGCGATGGCCATCGGCCGCTCCTTCCCCGAGGCCCTCCAGAAGGCCATGCGCTCGGTGGAGAAGGCGGGCGTCGGCTTCACCTGGGCGGGCGAACCCGGGGACAGGGACGACCTGCTGCGCCGGGCCGCCACCCCGACCGAGCACCGCCTGCGCCAGGTCCAGCAGGCCCTGCGCGCCGGCGCCACCGTCCAGGAGCTGCACGAGGCCACCCGGATCGACCCGTGGTTCCTCGACCAGATGCTCCGCCTGGAGGAGACGGCCCGCGCGCTGGCCGCCGCGCCCAAGCTCGACGCGGACCTGCTGCGCGAGGCCAAGGGGCTGGGCTTCTCCGACGTCCAGATCGGCGAGGTCACCGGCAAGCGCGAGGACGTGGTCCGCGAACTGCGCCACGCCCTGGGCATCCACCCCGTCTACCTGACCGTGGACACCTGCGCCGCCGAGTTCGCCGCCCGTACGCCCTACCTCTACTCCAGCTACGACGAGGAGACCGAGGTCCCCGTCGGCGACCGGCCCAAGATCATCATCCTGGGGTCGGGCCCCAACCGCATCGGCCAGGGCGTCGAGTTCGACTACTCCTGCGTCCACGCCTCCTTCGCGCTGTCCGAGGCCGGGTACGAAACGGTGATGGTCAACTGCAACCCGGAGACCGTCTCCACCGACTACGACACCAGCGACCGGCTCTACTTCGAGCCGCTCACCCTGGAGGACGTCCTGGAGGTCGTCCGCGCCGAGCAGGCCACCGGACCGGTCGCCGGGGTCATCGTGCAGCTGGGCGGACAGACCCCGCTCGGCCTGGCCCGCCGCCTCAAGGCCGCCGGGGTCCCGATCATCGGCACCAGCCCCGAGGCCATCGACCTGGCCGAGGACCGCGGCGAGTTCGGCAAGGTCCTGGCCGAGGCCGGGCTGCCCGCGCCCAAGCACGGCACCGCCTACTCCTTCGAGGAGGCCAAGGCCGCCGCGGACGAGATCGGTTACCCGGTCATGGTCCGCCCGTCCTACGTGCTCGGCGGCCGAGGCATGGAGATCGTCTACAGCGAGACGATGCTCGCCGACTACATCCGGCGCAACGCCGAGGTCAGCCCCGAGCACCCGGTCCTGATCGACCGCTTCCTCGACGACGCCATCGAGATCGACGTCGACGCGCTCTACGACGGCGCCGAGCTGTACCTGGGCGGCGTCATGGAGCACATCGAGGAGGCCGGGATCCACTCCGGCGACTCGGCGTGCACCCTGCCGTCGGTCACCCTGGGCAGTGAGGACATCGAGCGGATCCGCTACTCCACCGAGGCCATCGCCCGGGGGACCGGCGTGCGCGGCCTGCTCAACGTCCAGTACGCGCTCGCCTCCGGTGTCCTGTACGTGCTGGAGGCCAACCCGCGCGCCTCCCGCACCGTGCCGTTCGTGTCCAAGGCGACCGCCGTGCCGCTGGCCAAGGCCGCGGCCCGGGTCATGGCGGGCAGCACCATCGCCGAACTGCGCGCCGAGGGCCTGCTCCCGGCCGAGGGCGACGGCGGCGACCTGCCCGCCGACGCGCCGGTCTCGGTCAAGGAGGCCGTGCTGCCCTTCAACCGGTTCATCGACAAGCAGGGCGAGGGCGTCGACACCATCCTCGGCCCCGAGATGCGCTCCACCGGCGAGGTCATGGGCCTGGACGTCCAGTTCGGCTCCGCCTACGCCAAGTCGCAGCTGGCCGTCAACGGGCAGCTGCCCTCCAGCGGCCGGGTGTTCGTGTCCGTGGCCAACCGCGACAAGCGCTCGATGATCTTCCCGGTCAAGCGCCTGGCCGACCTGGGCTTCGAGATCCTGGCCACCGAGGGCACCGCCGTCGTCCTGCGCCGCAACGGGGTGCACGCCACCGTCGTGCGCAAGCACAGCGAGGGTCCCGGTCCCGACGGCGAGCCGACCATCGTGCAGCTCATCCACGACGGCGGGGTCGACCTCATCGTCAACACCCCCTTCGGCAGCGCCGGGCAGGCCGGACCGCGCCTGGACGGGTACGAGATCCGCACCGCGGCCGTCGTGCGCGGCGTGCCCAGCGTGACCACGGTCCAGGGGTTGGCCGCCGCGGTGCAGGCGATCGAGGCGCGCGTCCGCGGCGACGTGGGCGTGCGCTCCCTCCAGGAGCACGCGAGCACCCTCGACGCCAGCCGGGCGTAACCGGGCCGGACACCGGGCTCGGACGCAGTAGAGTGCGTTCGCCGCGGGCCGCGTGCCCGCGGCGAACGCACGGCCGAGGCGAGGAAGGCTCCAGGACACCATGAGCGACAACGGACCGGTGCAGATCAGGTGCCCCGTGCTGAACGTACGCAGGGTGGACGCCTACTACGCCATCACCGTGGTCGCGCCGGGCATAGCCGAGCGCTTCCGCTCCGGGCAGTTCGTCGCGGTGGGGGTGGGCGGCGACCACTCCAGCACCCTGCTGCGCCGCCCCTTCGCCATCCACGACGTCAAGCCCGACTACGGGGGCACCGTCGAGTTCCTGTTCGCCGTGCGGGGGACGGGCACCGCCTGGCTGTCCGAACGAAGATCGCGCGACCTGCTGGACGTGGTCGGACCGCTGGGCCGCCCCTTCCCGCTGCCGCGTGACCCGGTCAACTGCGTGCTCGTGGGCGGCGGGTCGGGCGGCGCCCCGCTGTTCCCGCTCGCCCAGGCCCTGCGCAGGCGGGGCTGCCGCGTGGACTTCGTCCTGGGCGCGGCCTCCTCCGACCGTGTGTTCAGCGCCATCACCGCCCGCCGGGTCGCCGAGACGGCCGTCTTCACCACCGACGACGGCTCCTTCGGCACACGCGGCCGGGTGACCGACGTGCTCGGTCGGGTCATCGAGGAGGCCCGGTCCGACGCGGTGTACGCCTGCGGTCCCATGCCCATGCTGCGCGCGGTCACGGCGGTGGCGGGCGCGCACGGGCTGCCCGTCCAGGTGTCGGTGGAGGAGACGATGGCGTGCGGCACGGGGATCTGCATGACCTGCGTGATCCCCGTCGTGGGCGAGGACGGCGTCACCCGCATGGTGCGCTCCTGCGTCGACGGCCCGGTCTTCCGGGGTGAGCGGGTGCGTTTCGACGACGTCGGCTCCATCCCCTTCGACGCCCTGGGCGCGCCGGGCTGGAAGGGCTCCAAGGTCGCCCGCGCGGCCGAGTCCGCGCGCGACATCGCCTGAGTGACACGCACCTGGAGGGTGGGAACCCGACCGCTCCCCTTTCCGAAGGAAGGAGACCCTTGGCTGAGTCCCCTCCCGCCATGAGACGCGCGGGGATTCCTGGCTCAGGCGGCCCGAACGTCCTGCGGCCGCTCGGCTCCTGTGCCCTCGACACCGGCCGGGCACAGACCCGCCCGGTCCGGTATCACGTGTGCGGAGTTCCTGGTCCGTGTACGGGCGGTGCCCCGGCGTTGCCGGGCCTCTCGCCCCTCTGCCGTGGTGCCGTCGCGTTCGGCGATCTGGCGGGAACCCACGACAGAGGAGGGGAGCTTTGACCTGTGTGAGTCATCCCGTCCCGGGCATGGGCGGACGACGCGCCGCCCGAGGGCGGTCCGGCCGCCGTCCTCCCGTGGACCGGGGGTTCCGATTTCCTCCCCGGTCCGAGGACCGGGGCGTCCTGCAGGAGATGACGTGAACACGGACCTGAGGATCCTGCTCGGCGCCGCCGAGCTGCCCAACCCGGTGGTGACGGCCGCCGGGTGCGCCGGAACCGGTCGCGAACTGGCGCGCTTCTTCGACGTCTCCACGATCGGCGCGGTCACCACCAAGTCGGTGATGCTGGAACCGCGTGCGGGGCGCCCCGCGCCGCGGATGGCCGAGACGCCCAGCGGGATGCTGAGCACCACCGGCATGCAGGGGCCCGGGATCGACGTCTTCCTCCAACGCGACCTGCCCTGGCTGCTCTCCCACGGCGGACGGGCGATCGTGTCCATCGCCGGGACGGGCATGGGTGAGTTCGGGGAGTTGGCCCGACGCGTCTCCGAGGCCGACGGCGTCATCGCGGTCGAGGTCAACCTCGCCTGCCCGGACCCGGCCGACCCGGCCGGGCGGTACTTCGTCGACGACCCCGCGAGCGCGGCGGCGGTGGTGAGCACGGTGCGCTCGCACGCCCGGTCGGACGTCCCGGTCCTGGCCAAGCTCTCCGTCGACGTGCCCGACGTCGTGGCGCTGGCCACGGCGTGCGTGGAGGCCAGGGCGGACGGACTGTCGATGATCAACACCGTGCGCGGTATGGCGATCGACACCCGGACGCTGCGCCCCGCCGTGTCGGGCGGGATCGGCGGGCTGTCGGGTCCGGCGATCCGCCCGCTCGCGGTGGGCTGCGTCTACCGGGTGCACGAGGCCCTGCCCGACGTGCCGATCGTGGGCATGGGCGGGGTGCGCACGGGCGAGGACGTGGTCGAGTTCATGGCGGCCGGGGCGAGCGCCGTCGCGGTGGGCACGACCAACTTCTCCGATCCGTCCGCGTGCGCGCGCGTGCTCCGGCAGTTCACCGAGGCGCTGGAGGCGCGCGGGGTGGAGCGGGCCGCCGACCTGGTCGGCGCGGCCCACGGGGCGGGGATGGGGGCCTGAGGCCCGGCACGGGCCGGGTGCGCACCGCCCCGACCGGGCTGGACGGCGCTCAGACGGCGTTCTCCGGCCGGGGGAGCGCATCCGGCACTCCGCGATCCGATCCGGAGAAAGGCCCGCTCACGGCCGTCTCGGCAGCCGTTACGGGGAAGTGACATGACTGGGGCGCATGAAGCGCCTCATCCGGGGAATCGCACACTTTGGTGTGTGCACATGACAGTGAACGTGCATTGGCTAGTGCTTTCGTAAGCACATTCGTAAGCACAGGTGCAGGTGCTGACACCGACTGTACGGTGTCGGACGAAGAGGGGAAACCGACATGACCGCGCCCACCGCGCCCGCGCCGATCGCCGTCGCGATCGACGCCGACGACATCGAGACCGCCGCCACCTGGGCCTCCGCCGTGGCACCGCACGTGAGCACGGTGAAGGTGGGGTTGGAGCTGTACCTGAGGTACGGCCCCGAGGTCGTCAGTGCGGTACGCGGCGCCAACCGTGTCGGGGTCTTCCTCGACCTGAAGCTGCACGACATCCCGGCGACGGTGGCGGGTGCGGCGCGCAGCGTCGCGGGCCTGCGCCCGTCGATCCTCACGGTGCACGCCAGTGGGGGAGCGGACATGGTCCGGGCGGCGGTGGAGGCCGCCCCGGACACGAGGATCGCCGCCGTGACGGTGCTCACCTCGATGAGTGAGAAGGATCTGGAGCAGGTGGGGCTGCTCGGTCCGGCTCGCGACGCGGTGCGGCGTCTGGCGGCGATGGCGGTGGGCGCCGGGGCCCGTGCCCTGGTGTGCTCGCCGCAGGAGGTGGCCCTGGTGAGGAACGAGGTGGGTCCGGGCATCACCCTGATCACGCCGGGCGTGCGCCCGGCGGGGGCGGACAGGGGTGACCAGTCCCGGGTGGCCACCCCGGAGGAGGCCGTCGCGGCCGGGGCGGACCTGTTGGTCGTCGGTCGGCCGATCACCAGGGCGGCGGACCCCGGCGCCGCCGCGGCGGCGATCGCCGCCGCGGTGCGGCGCGCCGGGGTCCGTTCCTAGTGGAGGGAGGTGCGGGCGGGATGTCGCAGTGATCCCATCACGCGCAGTTGCGGATCACAGACGGTCACCAATTAAGTGTGACCGAAAATAGGATCGTGAAGCCGAGAGTGACGTGCGTCACCCCTGTGTGACCTGCACTGGTGGCATGGTTTTCGGGTCCCTTAATCGGGACCAAGGTCCTGGTTTTCGTCTCCGACCGCAATGGAATAGTAACTCTCCGTAGTTCCTTCAATGAAATAGCCGCTGAAGGGCCACTTTGCGTTGCCTAAGAGGGGTCAGACCTACTAACTTGCGCAGGCGTCCGCCCTCTACAAACGAGTAGAAATCCGAGGTGACCCGGCGTGGCCCTTCCTCCCCTCACACCCGAGCAGCGCAGTGCCGCTCTTGAGAAGGCCGCCAAGGCCAGAAAAGAGCGCGCGGAGGTCAAGAACAAGCTCAAGAACGGCGGCATCTCGCTGTCCGAGGTCCTCTCGAACGGCCTCAAGGACGACGTCATCGGCAAGATGAAGGTTTCGGCTCTGCTGGAATCCCTGCCCGGCGTCGGCAAGGTCCGTGCCAAGCAGATCATGGAGCGGCTCAACATCGCTGAGTCCCGCCGTGTCCGAGGTCTGGGCACGAACCAGCGCGCCGCTCTCGAGAGCGAGTTCGGGGACCTGACCAAGTAGGTCCCGTAGTGCACCGGCCCGTCCGCGTCCCCCACAGTCGCGGCGGAGACCGTTCCCGACCACGCGGGAGCGGCGGCGCGCCACAGTGGCGCCGAACCCCCGGTGAGGCTTGACCCGCGCCGCGGACGGCGGACGCACGGCCCCAGGTCGGCGCGTCCTCCGTACCGCGGCGCGGTGGTATAAATGGAGCTTCCCGCGACCGCGGAGACCTCGAAGGGAAGCCCGATCCACCCATGCCAGACGCGTCCGGAGCCCAGACCAGCCCGCAGGAGAAACGGCTGACCGTCCTGTCCGGCCCCTCGGGCGTGGGAAAGAGCACGGTGATCGACGCCATCCGCCGCGACCACCCCGACGTGTGGCTCTCGGTGTCGGTGACCACCCGCGCGCCCCGGCCCGGTGAGCGCGAGGGCGTCCAGTACCACTTCGTCTCCGAGGCGGAGTTCGACCGGCTCATCGCCGACGACGAACTGCTGGAGTGGGCGGAGTTCGCGGGCAACCGCTACGGCACCCCGCGCACCCCGGTGACCGAGCGGCTGACGGCGGGGATCCCCGTCCTGCTGGAGATCGAGCTCCAGGGCGCCCGCCAGGTGCGCGCGTCCATGCCCGACTCCCTGCACGTCTTCCTCGCGCCGCCCTCCTGGGAGGAGCTCGTCCGCCGGTTGACCGGTCGCGGCACCGAGTCCGAGGAGGTCGTCCAGCGCAGGCTGGACGCGGCCAGGGTCGAGCTCGCGGCGGAGAAGGAATTCGACACCACGCTGGTCAACACGTCCGTACGGGACGTATGCGACGAGCTGCTAGCGTTGATCAGAGCGCCCAAGGCGTGATACCGCCGCCCGCGGGCGCCCACCTGTCAATCACGTCACGGCTTCCGACGAGCCGGAGACCGTCCCTGGGGGGATACGAAGTGGCTGGTACCGAGCCCGTCGCCGAAGGCATCACCAACCCGCCGATCGACGACCTGCTGGAGTGCGTCGACAGCAAGTACAGCCTGGTCACCATGGCGTCCAAGCGCGCCCGCCAGATCAACGCCTACTACGCCCAGCTCGGCGAGGGCCTGCTGGAGTACGTCGGCCCGCTCGTGGAGACCCACGTCCAGGAGAAGTCCCTGTCCATCGCCCTGCGCGAGGTCAAGGCCGGCCTGCTGACCGCCGAGCCCTACGAGGGGAACTGACCGCGTTTGTGCGTGCCCGCGGGCTCGCACGGGGCTCGGCGCGTGGAGAACCGGGATTCTTCGTCGTCGCCCTCGCCTGGCTCGTTCCTCGCCGGCGGCTCGACTCCTCCCGCGGAACCCCGTACGCCCCTCGCGGTGTCCGGGTCGGCACCTGGTAGAACTCCTCTCGTGAGTGAGACAGAACCCGCCCGCGCGCCCCAGGTGGTCCTCGGCGTCGGAGGCGGCATCGCCGCGTACAAGATCTGCGAGCTGCTCCGTCGACTGACCGAGTCCGGTCACCGGGTCCGGGTCGTACCCACCGCCGACGCGCTGCGCTTCGTCGGCGAGCCCACCTGGGCGGCGCTGTCCGGACAGCCCGTGGCGACCGCCGTCTGGGACGACGTGCACGAGGTGCCCCACGTGCGCATCGGCCAGTCCGCCGACCTCGTGTTCGTCGCCCCGGCCACCGCCAACATCCTGGCCAAGGCCGCCGCGGGGCTGGCCGACGACCTGCTGACCAACACGCTCCTGACCGCCCGGTGCCCGGTCGTGTTCGCCCCGGCGATGCACACCGAGATGTGGGAGCACCCCGCCACCCAGGCCAACGTCGCCACCCTCCGCCAGCGCGGAGCGATCGTGCTCGACCCGGCCGAGGGGCGCCTGACCGGTGCGGACACCGGCAGGGGCCGTCTGCCCGAGCCCGCCGAGCTGTTCGACGCGGCCCGTATGGCCCTGCGCGGGGGGACCGCCGACCTCACCGGTCGGCGCGTGGTGATCTCCGCCGGGGGCACGCGTGAGGCGATCGACCCGGTCCGCTTCATCGGCAACCACTCCTCGGGCAAACAGGGGTACGCCCTGGCCCGGACCGCCGCCGCCCGCGGCGCCGAGGTGACGCTCGTCGCGGCCAACGTCGCCCTGCCCGACCCGGCCGGGGTCCGTGTCGTCCGGGTGGAGTCCGCGCTCGACATGGCCGAGGTCATGGCCGCCGAGCGCGTCGCGGCCGACGCCGTGGTCATGGCCTCCGCGGTGGCCGACTTCCGTCCCGCCGCCAGCGCCGGGAGCAAGATCAAGAAGTCCGGCGCCGCGCCCGCGCCGATCGACCTGACAGAGAATCCCGACATTCTCGCCGGGCTGGTCGCCTCCCGGGAGGCGGACGGCGTGACGCAGACCATCGTGGGCTTCGCCGCCGAGACCGACGACGTGCTCGCCCACGGGCGCGCCAAGTTGGCGCGCAAGGGCTGCGATCTCCTCGTGGTCAACCAGGTCGGCGGCGGTCGCGCCTTCGGCACCGAGGACAACCAGGCGGTGATCCTCGCCTCCGACGGCGCCGCCGTGGACGTACCGTTCGGGCCGAAGGAGGACCTGGCCGACCGCGTCTGGGACCTCGTGGTCGAGCGCCTGCCGTAAATCGCCACGGTGTGGGGCTGGATTCCTACCTCCGAGTACGCCACACTTCCTTCGGGAACCCGTGATCTTCCGACCACGGGATTTCCGCCCTCATCGGTCCCGTTACAGTGGAGCGACAACCAACCGCGCTGGTCGGCCCCGTGCCGGCCGGTACATGTCAGCCAGCAGCCGCTGCAAGGAGTCAGGCAACGTGTCCCGCCGCCTTTTCACCTCCGAGTCGGTCACCGAAGGCCATCCCGACAAGATGGCCGACCAGATCAGTGACTCGATCCTCGACGCGATGCTCGCCAACGACCCCACGAGCCGGGTCGCGGTCGAGACGCTGATCACCACCGGTCAGGTCCACATCGCGGGTGAGGTCACCACCCAGACCTACGTCGACATCCCCGCCATCGTGCGCGAGCGCATCCTCCAGATCGGTTACGACTCGTCCGCCAAGGGGTTCGACGGTGACTCCTGCGGGGTCAACGTCTCCATCGACGCGCAGTCCCCGGACATCGCCCAGGGCGTCGACACCGCCTACGAGGCGCGCGTCGAGAACGAGGACGACGCCCTCAACCGGCAGGGCGCGGGCGACCAGGGACTGATGTTCGGGTACGCCAACCGTGAGACCCCCGAGCTCATGCCGCTGCCGATCAAGCTGGCGCACTCGCTCTCCGAGCGCCTGTCCGAGGTCCGCCGCAACGGCACGGTGCCCTACCTGCGCCCGGACGGCAAGACCCAGGTCACGGTCGAGTACGAGGGCCAGACCCCGGTCCGCCTCGACACCGTCGTCGTCTCCAGCCAGCACGCCGCCGACATCAACCTCGACGAGATGCTCGCCCCGGACGTGCGCGAGCACGTGATCGAGCCGGTCGTGTCCGCCTTCGGCCTGGAGGCCGACGACTACCGGCTGCTGGTCAACCCCACCGGCCGCTTCGAGATCGGCGGCCCCATGGGTGACGCCGGTCTGACCGGCCGCAAGATCATCGTGGACACCTACGGCGGTTACGCCCGCCACGGCGGCGGCGCCTTCTCCGGCAAGGACCCGTCGAAGGTGGACCGCTCGGCCGCCTACGCCACGCGCTGGGTCGCCAAGAACATCGTCGCCGCCGAGCTCGCCGAGCGCGCCGAGGTCCAGGTCGCCTACGCCATCGGCAAGGCGCACCCGGTCGGTGTGTTCATCGAGACCTTCGGGACCGAGAAGGTCGCCCCGGAGCTGATCGAGAAGGCGGTCAAGGAGGTCTTCGACCTACGGCCCGCCGCCATCGTGCGCGACCTCGACCTGCTGCGCCCGATCTACGCCAAGACCGCGGCCTACGGCCACTTCGGCCGCGAGCTGTCCGACTTCACCTGGGAGCGGACCGACCGCGCCGCCGCGCTGCGGTCGGCTGTCGGCGCCTAACGTCGCACGGGTGGATCCCCTTCCGACCTGGAAATATCACACATTGCGACATACTATGTGCGCATAGTGATTCTGGTTGTCGGAGGGGGATCCGTCATGTCCGTGTTCACGGCGTTGTCAGCCGGGGGGCTCTCGGCTCTCCTGATGGTGCCCGTTCCGGGGGCCGACACACTCCACGTCGTGGTGGAGGCCGTGGTCGAGGAGGAGCCCCTGCGTGAGGGAAACACGGTCGACCTCACCATCCGGGTCCGCAACTCCGGCGGCGACCACCTTCCCGAGGCGCAGGTGGTGCAGTTCGTCCCGCCGACCATGACGATCACCTCCACCTCGCCCGAGGCCGCGGTCGAGGACGGGCGGCTCGTCTGGTCCGGTTCCCTGGAGCCCGGGGAACGCGCGGTACTGACCGCGGTCGGCGAGATCACCGGGGTCCCGGACGGGAACCGTTCGGTCACCACCGTGTGCGTGCGCCCCGCCCCCGACGCCACACTGGCGTCGTGCTCCTCGGCGGTCCACACCCTGCGCGGTCCGGTCATCGCGCCGTGGGTCGCCGGGGGCGCCGCCCTGACGGCGCTGCTGGTGGCGGGCGCGGTCGGACTCCGCCGACTCCTGCGGCGATCCGGGCCCGCCCAGGCGGAGGAACCCGCGCCGCCCGGGCCGGAGCCCGAGGAGACCGCCGAGCCCGCTCCCGCGAACGTCTACCACCTGGACTCGCGCCGCTGAACGCCGCGGCGGCCGGACCCGCGGGACACGACCGGTACGGGGGATGTACCCGTCAGCCGAGCGGCAGCAACACGCGGAACAGCGTGCCCTCCCCGGGTTCGCTGACCACCTCCAGGACCCCGTCGTGCGCGGACACGACGGCGGCCGAGATCGCCAGCCCCAGACCCGCGCCGCCCGTGTGGCGCGAACGGCCCCCGTCCGCCCGGAAGAACCGGTCGAACAGGCGTTCCCGGTCCTGCGCCCGGATCCCGGGGCCCTCGTCGTGCACGCACACCGCGGCCACACCCCGCACCTTCGACGGCAGCGCGCCCACCCGGACGCCTCCTCCGACGGCGCCCACCGGTCCGGGGCCTCCAGCACCTCCACCCACACCCGGACCGGGGTTCCGGGCGGTGTGTGCACCTGCGCGTTGCCGATCAGGTTGTCCAGCACCTGTCGCAGGCGCGGTCGGTCGCCGACCACCCGGACCCCGGGCACCGCGCCCGACGCCGCCCGGTCCGGCGCGTCCCCCTCCCGGGCCCGCGCCGCCGCATCCAGTCGTCCGCCACCGGGTCGGCCGAGAACCGACCGCGCTCCCGCCCCAGCTGGAACAGCTCCGCGAACCCCCGGATCGACGCCAGGGGGTGCGCAACTCGTGCGAGGCCTCGGCCACGAACCGTCGCATCCGCTCCGCCGTGGCCTCCCCTTCCCGCAACGCCTCCGACAGCCTTCCCAGCATCGTGTTGAGCGCGGCGCCCAGGCGCGCGGTCTCGGACGCGGAGCCGTGTCGACCGTCCTCGGGAACGCGTGCCGCGAAGTCACCGCCGGCGATGGCGTCGGCGGCACGCTGCATGCGCGCCAACGGGCGCAGCTGGACACGGACGATCGCGACCGTTCCCGCGGCCAGCGCCAGCAGCACCACCGTGCCCGCGCCGACCTGCACCCACGTCAGCAGGGCCGGTGTCGTGTCCACCCCGGACAGGGACTGCGCCACCATCGTCACGGTCCCGTCCGGGGGCGGCCTCTCGCGCTCGACGGACGGTGCCGCCATCCGCTCCAGCCGCTCGTCCACCTCCGCCGTCAGGGACCGGCGCAGCAGCACGGACCCGGCCACGCCGAACACCACCATCGCCACCGTGGTCAGCACCAGTACCGACAGCACCAGCCGTCCCACAGGCTCGCGGGCGGCAGACGACGCCCACGCTCAGCCACGGTCCCGGCTCCGCCGCAGGCTGTACCCCACACCCCAGACGGTGTGGATCAACGGCGGCCCGCCCACGTCCACCCTGCGCCGCAGGTAGCTGATGTAGGTCTCCACGGCCCGGCTGTCGTCGCCGTCCGGGAGCATGACGTCCACGACCGCCAGCGCCGGTCCGTGCGCCCGCCGCGTCCCCGGCCCGGACCACGGTGAAGCCGTCCAGTTCCAGGGAGGCGGCCAGGAGCTCGCGGATGTTCGGTTCGTCGTCCACGACCAGGACGGTCGGTGACGGCGGGGCGGGGTCGGGCATGCGGACCTCGGAGCGCGTCGACGGGCGGCCGGTCCCGGTACGGCCCCGGACCCCCTCCGTCGTCACCAACACGGGCGGGCCGCGCCCCCCGTCGGGGGACACGGCCCGTCGTGCCGAACCGTCAGCTCAGCTCGCTGAGCGCCTTCTCCGCCTCGGCCAGCCAGGAGCGCCGCGCCTGCAGGGCGTCCTCGTGCTCCTTGACCCGCCGGGCGTCGCCGCGCTCGCGCGCCTTCTCCAGCTTGGCCTCCAGGTCGCTGATCGCGGTCTCCAGCTGCTCGACCGTGGCCTGGGCGCGGGCCCGGGCCTCGGGGTTGGTCCGCTCCCACTCGGCGTCCTCGGCGCGGCGCACACCCTCCTCGATCTGGCGGAAGGCGCCCTCCAGCTGGTCGCGTACGTCGCGCGGCAGCTCTCCGGCCTCCTCCCACGCCTCCTGGAAGTCGCGCAGGCGCGCGCGGGCCCGGCGCGGGTCGGAGATCGCGGAGATCTCCTCCCTGGCCTCCGCCAGGATCCGCTCCTTGGCCTCGGCGTTGACGCGCAGCTCGGCGTCACGCTCGGCGAAGACCGCGTTGCGCGCGTCGAAGAACGTGTCCTGGGCCGCCTTGAACCGAGCCCACAGCCGGTCCTCGCTGGCCCGGTCCGCGCGCCCGCTGTTCTTCCACCGCTGCATCAGGTCGCGGTAGGCGCGGGCCGTGGGGCCCCAGTCCTGCGAGTCCGACAGGGCCTCGGCCTCGGCGACGATGCGCTCCTTGGCCGCGCGGACCTCCTCGCGCTGCTGGTCGAGGTTGGCGAAGTAGGCCTTGCGCCGCTTGGAGAAGGAGTTGCGCGCCGCCGACATGCGCTTCCACAGCGCCTGCTCGGTCGGGCGGTCGGCGCGGGGCGCCTTCTTCCACTCCTCGATGAGCTGGAGCATCCGCTCGCCGCCGGACTTCCAGTGCGTCGTCTCCACCGCGACCCGCTCGGCCTCGGCGACGATGCGCTCCTTGATCTCGCGGGCGTGTCCGCGCGCCTGTTCCTGGGCGTGCTTCTGCTCGACCTTGCGCTCCTCGGCGCGTTCGGCGAGCGCGTCCAGCCGCCGGGAGAGGGCGTCCAGGTCACCGACCGCGTTCGCCTCGCGGACCTGGGAGCGCAGCTTGTCGATGCTGGACATCGCCGACGACGCGGACAGGTCGGTGCTGCGGAGCCGCTTCTCCAACAGCTCCACCTGGGTGACCAGCGCGTCGTACTTCTGGCGGAAGAAGGCCAGGGCCTCCTCCGGGGCCCCCGCCTGCCACGATCCGACGACCCGCTCGCCTTCGCTCGTGCGCACGTAGACCGTGCCGTCGTCGTCTACGCGGCCCCAAGGGTCCGTGGTCACCGTGTCCTCCTGCTGTCGTGAGCCCGGCCGTAGGCGGGTTCGGGTCGTCGCGGCGTTCCGCACCGGTTCGTGACGGGTACCACCGTGCTCAGCACGATATCCATACGATTGGGTGGGCATCGACGCGCCGTGGTTCACACTTGCGCAGATCACCGTGTCTGCGGCGGCGCCCTCGTGCGTCCGGCCGGGCCGGGGACCCCGCCGTGGAGAGGCGCTGGTCGGCGGACGCGGCGCACACGGCACCGGTGACCAATATGGCATTACCACGCGGTTTGGCAAAGAGGCCCGACGCGTGCGGTGATCGAATGGTGATCAAAGCCGCGCACCCCCTCACGGGCCGGTTCGCCGTCCCCGCGCGCGTCGGTAGGCTCTGTACTCGTAGGGTACGTCCGCCCGGTCAGTCGCGACGGGCGGATCGCGTGCCGGGCGGCGCCCCGCCGGCCCCGCACCCCGAACCCAGCAACCGGAACCGACCGAGGACAGGACGACGCCGTGCTCATCGCCGCACTCGCCACCGGGCCCCTCGCCGCGAACTGCTACGTGCTCGCTCCGGCCCCGGGCGGTGACTGCGTCCTCGTCGATCCGGGGCAGGACGCCACCGAACAGGTGGGCAAGGCCCTGGCCGAACACGGCCTGACCCCGACCGCCGTCCTGCTCACCCACGGCCACTTCGACCACGTGTGGTCGGCCGCCGAACTGGCCGACCGGTCGGGCCTGCCGGTCCACCTGCACGCCGCCGACCGGCGTCTGCTCACCGAGCCCGCCGCGGGCGTCGACCCCGGCTTCGCCGCGCAGCTGTCCGCGCTGCTCGGCCCGGGCCCCTTCCGCGAGCCGGAGAACCTCGTGGCGGTCGACGGCGGTGACACCCTCCCCCTCGCCGGACTGGAGTTCACCGTCGAGCACACCCCGGGCCACACCCCGGGGTCGGTCGTCTACCACCTGGCCGCCGGCGCCGGGCAGCCCCCGGTCATGCTCGCCGGGGACCTGGTCTTCGCCGGTTCCATCGGCCGGACCGACTTCCCGGGCGGCGATCCGGCGGCGATGAACGCCAGCCTCTCCTCGGCCGTCCTGGCGCGCGCCGACGACACCCAGATCCTGCCCGGCCACGGACCGGCCACCACCGTCGGACGCGAGCGGGCCACCAACCCCTACCTGCGCGCCCTGACCGGGTGACGTCCCCGGCCCGGGGCGTTCTCGGCCGGGCGGCCCGGCCGAGCCGTTGGCGGTAGGATTCCAGATGTCAAGGGGCATGCCGTGCCTCCAGTCGGGCCCGCCTCCGGGAAACCCGGCATCCTCGCCCAGCCGTGTAGTTAGTGGACTTGGTAACTCATGCATCGTTACAGGACTCATTCGTGTGGTCAGCTCCGTAAGGAGCACGTCGGGCAGCAGGTGCGCCTTTCGGGCTGGGTGCACAACCGCCGTGATCTCGGTGGGCTGCTCTTCGTCGACCTGCGCGACCACTACGGCATCACGCAGCTCATGGCGCGCCCCGAGTCCCCGGTGTTCGAGCAGCTCAGCCGCATCTCCAAGGAGTCGGTGATCCAGGTCACCGGCCGGGTCGCGGCGCGCAGTGACGAGAACGTCAACCCCGGGCTCCCCACGGGGGAGATCGAGATCGAGGCCACGGAGATGGAGGTGCTGGGCACCACCGAGGAACTCCCCCTCACCGTCTTCCCCGAGGACAACACGTCCGAGGAGCGTCGTCTCACCTACCGCTTCCTCGACCTGCGCCGTGAGCGGATGCACCGCAACATCATGCTCCGCTCCCAGGTGGTGGCCTCGATCCGCCAGAAGATGACGGACCTGGGCTTCAACGAGTTCCAGACCCCCATCCTGACCAGCTCCAGCCCCGAGGGCGCCCGCGACTTCCTGGTGCCCTCGCGGCTCCACCCGGGCCAGTTCTTCGCCCTTCCCCAGGCGCCGCAGCAGTTCAAGCAGCTCCTGATGATCGCCGGGTTCGACCGCTACTTCCAGATCGCGCCCTGCTTCCGTGACGAGGACAGCCGCGCGGACCGCTCGCCCGGTGAGTTCTACCAGCTCGACGTCGAGATGAGCTTCGTCGAGCAGGAGGACGTCTTCGAGGTCATCGAGAAGGTGATGACCGACGTCTTCCGGGAGTTCTCCGACGGCTGGGAGATCACCTCCCCCTACCCCCGCATCGCCTACCGGGACGCCCTGGAGTGGTACGGGACGGACAAGCCCGACCTGCGCGTGCCGATGAAGATGCTCGACGTCACCGCGCTGTTCGACAAGACCGACTTCCGTGCCTTCGAGGGCAAGAAGGTGCGTGCCCTCGCCGTGCCGCGGGTCGGCGACAAGCCGCGGAAGTTCTTCGACGGCATCGGCGACTTCGCGGTCGAGCAGGGGGCCAAGGGGCTGGCCTGGCTCAAGGTCGGAGAGAACGGCGAACTCACCGGTCCCATCGCCAAGTTCGTCACCGAGATCAGCGACGAACTCCTGTCGACCCTGGGCGCCGGCCCCGGTTACGGCCTCTTCTTCTGCGCGAGCGAGGACGAGGCGGAGATCAACCGCATCATGGCGCCGGTCCGCGTCGAGGCGGGTAAGCGCGCGGACCTCTTCGAGGAGAAGGCCTACCGCTTCTGCTGGATCGTCGACTTCCCGATGTTCGAGATCAACGAGCAGGGCGACGTCGCGTTCAGCCACAACCCCTTCTCCATGCCGCAGGGCGGTATGGAGGCCCTGAACACCCAGGACCCGCTGGACATCCTCGCGTGGCAGTACGACATCGTCTGCAACGGTGTCGAGCTGTCCTCCGGAGCGATCCGGAACCACTCGCCCGAGATCATGTACAGGGCCTTCGACATCGCCGGATACGACAAGGAGGCCGTCGAGGCCGAGTTCGGCGGCATGCTCAGGGCCCTGAAGTTCGGCGCCCCGCCGCACGGCGGCATCGCGCCCGGCATCGACCGGATCGTCATGCTCCTCGCGGACGAACCCAACATCCGCGAGACCATCGCCTTCCCGCTCAACCAGAACGCCCAGGACCTGATGATGGGCGCGCCCTCCACGGTCTCCGACCAGCAGCTGCACGACGTGCACATCCGCACGGTCCTGCCCCCCGAGCACCAGAAGAAGCAGTGACGGCCGGACGCGGGTCAGGCCCACGGCGGTGACCGCCGAGCAGGGGCGGTGGGTACCGGGACGGCGATGACGGTACCCCGGGGGCGGTGCGCGACGCGCACCGCCCCCTCGTCCTCGGGGACCGCGGACGCCGCGCCGCGCGGTGCGGGGGCGGCGCCTCAGCGCTTCATCGCTCCGCAGTGCTGGCAGCAGATGTCCTCGTCGTCGGGGTTGCTGTGGTTGCAGAGTCGGCAGGTCCAGTTCCAGGTGGTGCCGTGGGCGGCCAGGTCCACGACGGCGGCCTCGCGTACCGGGTACATGAATGCGTCCTTGGGGCTCCGGCGAGTTTTCGAACCTGACATGTTCGGTGCCCGGATTCGCGCGACTTTGAACCTGCCGTATTCGGTCACTTGGCGATATTCGGGGATTATTCGGAGTAACCTTGGTGCGGGAATTGTGACCGGTCTCGGTCTCCGCCGCCCGTGGTGGGCCGCTACGGATGCGGCGGGCACCCTCATCCCCTACGGTTGGGGGCGAATCACCCTTTCCGAACCGCGGTTCGCACGTGTTGTGGAGTGAGCACGGTGAAACGGTGGGTCCGCCCACTTTCGCGGTCGGGTCGGTGGCCGAGCGCATTGTGCGCCAATGAGTCACACGAGCGTAACGATTTACGCCCTGGGGTCGGTCAAAGCCCCACCTCAGGCGGGGTCGGCAGCTCCCCCTGTTCCCAGCCAGCCGTGATGCGCCGCGCCTGCCCAGGTCACGCGGGTGGTGAGGGGGTCGACCGGCGGCCACGGCCGTCGGTTCCCCACCTGAGGCGCCCGGTCCCGGACACTAGAATGGGCCGAATGGGAACGTTCCGGGGGTACCGCGTCCGGGCGCGGGTGTGACGTCCGAGACGACATGAGGATGAGTCATACGTGAACGGAAAACGCGCCTCAGGCGATGGCTCCGAGTACGCGCTCGCGGGGGCGTTCTCCCACGCCCCCGAACCCATGGTCCTCACCCGGGACGACGGCGCGATCCTGCACGCCAACCTGGCCTTCGCCGAGCTGGTCGGGCTCGACGCCGCGGAGTTGGCCGGGCGCGCCTGGTACGACCTCCTCGACGGTGACGACGCCGCCCGTGGGGCGCGGGCCCACGCCAGGGCCCTCGACGGGAGCCGGACCGGGCGGATCCACCTGCGCCTGTCCCCCGACTCCGCGCGCCCCCACCTGGTCGAGGTCGACCTGCGGCCGGTGCCCTCCGCGGGCGGCCATGCGCCGGAACCCCGTGTGGTCGTGCTCCTGCACGTCCTCTCCGCCGACGACGCGGACCTGCGCGTGGTCGGCGAACTGCGCACGGACAACTCCGACTCGGTGCTCTGGAGCCTGGACCTGAGCACCGGGCGCCTGCGCGAACTGTTCGGGCCCACACCCCTGGGCGACCTCCTCGCGGGCGGGGAACGCCAGCTCGAACACATCCTGGAGCGCGTGCACCCCGACGACATCGCCCGGGTGCGCGACGCCATGTCGGCCGCCTTCCGCGGCCGCGACTACGAACAGCGCTTCCGCGTCTTCGACCGCCTCGGCGACGAGCGCTCCCTCCACGTGCGGGCCCGCTTCGTTCCGGGACGCCCCGACCGGCTCGTCGGCATCGTGGACGACGTCACCGAACACGTGCAGCTGGTCCGCCGCCTGGCGGACCGCCGCCGCACCGAGGCCGAACACGGCCGCCTGGTCACCGAGCTGTCGTCCAAGCTCGTGTCGGCCACCACCGTCGACAACGTCATGGACCTGCTCAGCGAGGAGTTCCTGCCGATCTTCGGCGGGATCAACGCCGCCGCCCTCTACGTCGAGGACGGCCTGCTGCGCACCTCGCCCGGGGCCCGCACGCGCGGGGGCAACATCGAACAGCTCGACGGCCGCCGGGCCGACGACACCGACTTCCCCATGGGCGCGGTCATCCAGGACCGCCAGCCCCGGTTCTTCGAGAGCCGCGCCGAGATCATCAGCCGCTTCCCCGCCGCGGTCGAGCTCATGCGCAACGTCAGCGGCCAGGCATGGGCGACCGTCCCGATCTTCGGCGACGGCAAGGTCGCCCTGGGCGTGTGGCAGATGACCTGGGACCGCCCCCACCACGCCAGCCGCGACGAGCGCGCCCTCATGCTCACCTTCGCCGGACTGGCCGGTCAGGCGTTGCAGCGGATCAAGGCCCAACAGGCCGAGCTCGAACTCGCCGACGCCGTCCAGCGCCGCATGCTGCCGCGCCAGGTCGCCAGCTTCCCCGACATGGCCATCGCCACCAAGTACCTGCCCTCGCGCGCCGACTGGCGCATCTGCGGCGACTTCTACGACGTCATCGAACTCCCCGACAACCGCGTCGGTCTGCTCGTCGGCGACGTACAGGGCCACGGTGTCGAGGCGGCCGCCGCCATGGGGCAGATCCGTGTCGCCTTCCGCGCCTACGCCACCAACCAGTCCGACCCCGGCGTGGTCCTGGGCGAGACCAACCGTCTGCTCACCGAGACCGGCGAGATCGTCTTCGCCACGTGCGGCTACCTGGTCCTGGACCGGGAGACGGGGGTCATGCAGGCCGCGTGGGCGGGGCAGCCGCCCGTCGTCCTGGCCTCCAAGGGCAGCTACGAGCTCTGGGAACCCGAGACCGGGCCGCCGCTGGGCGTCCTGCCCGACACCGAGTACGCCGTCACCACGCGCACCCTGCCGCCCGGCGGCACGCTGCTGCTCTGCTCGGACGGGCTCGTGGAGAGCTCGGAGCTGCCCATGAACGAGGGGCTCGCCCTGGTCGGGGAGGCCCTGGCCGAGCACGGTGAGGACCCCGAGGCGGCCGCGCACGTCCTGGCGGAGATGGCACCCGCCGGCCGCGGGGACGACATCGCCCTGCTCATCACCCGCATCAGCGAGGACGCGGACGCCGAACCCGGCACCGACCCCGACGGGGCGAACCGGCCGGTGGCCTGACCCGCGTGCCCTACCCTGGGTGGGTGTCCGAAACACTGTTCGACGACGCCGGAGCCGAAGCCGCCCGGGGACAGGAACCGCTCGCCGTGCGTATGCGGCCCCGCACCCTGGACGAGGTCGTGGGCCAGCGCCACCTCCTGGGCGAGGGCAGCCCGCTGCGCCGCCTGGTCGAGGACGACGCGCCCATGTCCGTGTTCCTGTGGGGTCCGCCCGGAACCGGCAAGACCACCCTGGCCACCGTGGTCAGCCACGTCACCAAGCGCCGCTTCGTGGAGCTGTCGGCGGTCAGCGCCGGGGTGAGGGACGTGCGCGCCGTCGTCGACGAGGCCCGACGCCGGCTGGGGATGCACGGCACCCGGACGCTCCTGTTCGTCGACGAGGTGCACCGCTTCAACAAGACCCAGCAGGACGCCCTCCTGCCGGCCGTGGAGAACCGCTGGGTGAGCTTCATCGGCGCCACCACGGAGAACCCCTTCTTCTCCGTGGTCAGCCCCCTGCTGTCCCGTTCCCTGCTGCTGTCGCTGGAGTCCCTGGACGACTCCGACGTGCGCGCGCTGCTCGACCGGGCGCTGACCGAGGAACGCGGTCTGGGCGGTCGCTACACGCTCACCGACGAGGCCGTCGAGCACCTGGTCCGCCTGGCGGGGGGCGACGGTCGCCGTTCCCTGACCTACCTGGAGGCCGCGGCGCTGGTGGCCGGAACTGCGGGGCCCGAGCCCGTCACCGTCACCGCCGAGCACGTCGAACGCGCCGTCGACCGGCACGCCGTCCGCTACGACCGCTCCGGGGACCAGCACTACGACGTCGTCAGCGCGTTCATCAAGAGCATGCGCGGCAGCGACCCCGACGCCGCCCTGCACTACCTGGCGCGGATGATCGAGGCGGGGGAGGACCCCCGGTTCATCGCGCGGCGCCTCGTCGTGCACGCCAGCGAGGACGTGGGCATGGCCGACCCGACCGCCCTCCAGACCGCGGTGGCCGCGGCGCAGGCGGTCGACCTGGTCGGTCTGCCCGAGGCGCGGATCAACCTCGCCCAGGCGGTCATCCACATCAGCCTGGCGCCCAAGTCCAACGCCGTGATCACCGCCATCGACGAGGCGATCGGCGACGTGCGCGCGGGCAACGCCGGCCCGGTCCCCGTCCACCTGCGCGACGGCCACTACAAGGGCGCGGCCGAACTCGGCCACGAAGAGGGCTACCGTTACGCCCACGACTACCCGGGCGGGGTCGCTCCCCAGCGGCACGCCCCCGACGGGCTGGTCGACCGCGAGTACTACCGGCCCACCGGACACGGCGCGGAACGCCGGTTCGGCGAGGTCCTGCGCCGGATCAAGGACGTGCTGCGCGGCGTCAGTCCGTGAACAGCTCCGTGACCGCGACGATCTCCCGGGGCTCGTCCTCCCCGCCGCCCTCGGCGAAGGTGACCTCGACGATCATCACCGGACCCCACGACAGGTAGTCGATGAAGTCGGAGCCGGTGAGCTCCCAGGTGCCCCGCCCGTCCGCGTCGATGAACAGGTGGTCGGGGGCGGCGCAGAACTTCGCGCACAGCACCTCGGCGTCCTCCCGGATGACCGCCTCCCGGGGCTCGCCCGCCACGTCCCACTGCTCGGCCCACTCCTCGTGGGTCGGCACCCCCTGACCGCGCACGGGGTCGTCCTCGCGGTCGACGGGGGTGAACACCCACGGGCCCTCCACCGGGTCCTCCTGCTCGGCGGGGTCGAACCGGACCACCAGGGTCAGCGGTTCGGCCTCCTCGCTCGGTGAGGGCGAGGGCTCCTCGGCCACCTCGGAGACCAGTGCCTCCTCGGGCTCGTCGTCGGAGAACAGGCCGGTGAGGACCCACCCGCCGCCGCCGATCATCCCGAGGGCGAGCGCCACCGTCCCGGACAGGAACAGGGCCCGGCGCGGCCGGTGCCGGGACAGGCGCCCCTCCAGCCGTACCACCTCGGGCACGCGCGCCGGCGGTTCGAGGGCCTCCCACTCGTGCCCCAGCAGCCGCAGCAGTTCCGCGCGGTCGGGGGCGGGGCGCCCCACCGTCCCGCCGTCCTCGCGTTCCTCGTCCTCCTCGGCGGCCGCGGCCGCCGCGAGCTCGGCCGTCCACACGTCCAGTACCGCCTCGACCGCCTCCGCCACGGTGGGACGGCGGTCCGGATCCGGGTCCAGCGCCCGGGAGACGATCGGACGCAGACCCGCGTGCAGGTCGCCGAGGTCGAAGCGGCCCGCCGCGGCGCGTTCGGCGATCTCCTCCGGCTCGCGGGAACCGAAGGGCAGGCGTCCGGTTCCCGCGAACGCCACCAGGGCGCCCCAGGCGAACACGTCCGCCGCCGGGGCGGCGGCACCGCCCCGGGCCCGCTCGGGGCTCGTCCAACTGGCCGCCGTGTGGCGCAGGCGCTCCGGCGAGGCCGCCACGGCGCACTCCATCACCCGAGGCCCGTCCGGTCCCACCACGATGTCGCTGGGGCGCAGCGACCCGTGGGCGACGCCGCGCGCGTGCAGCGCGGACAGGGCCTCGGCCAGGCCGACGGCCAGGGAGATCAGCTTGCCGCTGCCGAGGCCGCCGCGCCTGGTGACGTAGTGCGACAGGCGTTGCCCGCCGACGTAGGGCATGGCCAGCCACGGGGGGTTGGCCTCGGAGTCGAAGGTCAGGGGCGTGACCACGCGTGTCGAGTCGACCCCGGACAGCGCGCGCAGGCGCCGGTCGAGGGCGGGGTAGACCTCGGGCTCGTCCAGTTCCGGGCAGACCAGTGTCTTCACGGCGACCAGGCGGTCACCGGGGGACGGCGAGGTCACGTCGACGGCGGCGTAGACGGTACCGGTGGCTCCCTGGCCGAGTCTGCCCAGGACCAGGTAGGGGCCGATCCGCTCGGGATCGGCGGGGTACAGGGGAGACAGGTCCGGGGGTACCAGTACGGAGATCTCTCGGGGAGGACGAGCGCTCATGGGGGTCCTGTCGGTGCTTCCAGCGCGGGGGAGTGTCTGGACTTCATAGGGAAGATCCCATTCTGTAGTGATTCTCCCGGACGAGTGGGCGACCGTCGATCCCCCACCGTGCCCACCAGCGGATTGGTGATGCACCCGTGACCGTTCCGTCCCGAGGCGCGCGGTGGTTCCCTCCGCCGGACGGCGGCCGGACGCGATAGGGTCAGCCGAAACCGGCGAGCTCCGACCCACCCCGGGGCCCCGGTCACGATCCCGGCGGCCCGACCCGGCGCAGTCGACGCCCGCACCCGGGAGCCCCCCTCGACGCCCCCGCGTGAGGGACCGTTCACACCCTCGAAGTCATCCTCTATCTGCTCACGGAGCCCGCATGCTTACCGGAGGAGAGGTCGCCGCGCTCGTCGCCGCGGTGGTCTGGGCGGTGCTGGCCACGTTCATGTGCGTGGCGCTCGTCAAACTCATCAAACTCATCAACGCGGCCACCGCGGTGGTCTCGGAACTGGGGGACCGGACCCCGCCGTTGCTGGAGGACGTCGCCTCCACGGTGGAACGGACCAACTCCTCGCTCGAACGCGTCGAGGAGATCACCGCCAACGTGCAGGCCACCTCCGAGGACGTGTCCACGATGACGGCGCTGACCCGCTCGGTGGTCACCGGGCCGCTGGTGCGCGTGGCCTCGTTCACCTACGCGGTGCGCCGGGTCATGGGGCAGCGCCGAGCCCTGGCGGTCGTGCGCTCCCGCAGGCGGAAGGAGAACCGGTGATCGGCAGGCTGTTCTACCTCGCGGCGGGGGCCGCGCTGGGCGGGTACGTCGTGCATCGGGTCAACCGGGCGCGCCGCGCGCTCACCCCCGGCGGGATCGCCGAACGGGTCGAGGGCCAGGTCACCGAGTACCGAGGGGCCCTGCGCGAACTCAACGAGGACCTGGCCGAGGAGGTCCGGGAGCGGGAGGCCGAGCTCCTGGCGCGCTACGCGCCCATGAGGGGGCGTGCGGCGCTGCCCGCGCGGCAGGAGGCGCCGGAGCGTCTGCCCGGCCGGTGACGGGCACCGGGTCGCGCACGGTGCTCCCCGTGCGCGACCCGTACTTTTCGTGATTCGTCAGGAACACTCAGTAGGGTTCTCGGGTCCCGATCCCACACCACGAGAAGGTACGCAGTGAACCCCAACCCCTCGCAGGGGCAGTTCCCGCACGAGCCGGGCCCCGTGCCGCGGCCCCCGCGCCAGTCCGGCCCCGCCCCTCACGCCGGACCCCCGGCGTACGCGGGACAGCCGGTCCATCCCGGCCGGGCTCCGGCGCCCGGCCACGCGCCCCAGCCCGGTTGGACACCCGTCCCGGGGTACCAGTACCCCATGTCACCGCGGGTGCCGGGAGCGGTCAAAACCGTCCAGGTGCTCCTGTTCGTCTACGCCGGGCTCAGTCTGCTGGGCGGAGTCTTCGTGCTCCTCACGGCCCCGCTGGCCCCCGACGACATGCCCGCGGAGGTGTTCGTCAGCACTCTCGTGGGGGCGGTCGGGGGCATCGTCCTCGCGCTGGTCGCCCTCACACTGGGGTTCCTCGCACGCCGCCGTGGCCCGGTCGTCAGGTGGTCCCTCGTGACCTTCTTCGCCCTGGGCCTGATCCTCATGGTGGTGACGTTCGCCCTCAACGTGGAGGCGGGGCTGGATCCGCCTGGTGAGACCGGGCCGGTCACAGTGTTCTGGCTCCTGAGTCTGATCCTCGTTCTCCTCCCGTCCACGGGGAGCTACTACCGCAAGGCGTCGGAGCGGGCCGCCCCGGCTCCGTGGGGACACGGACCGGCCCAGCCGCACGGCGGACACCCGGCCCACCCCCAGCCGCCGATGGCCACTCCCAACGGCCACGGTCCGAGGTAACCCCCACCCCCCACACCACGGACCGCGGCGGCTACCGGCTTCGCCCGGCGGTCACGGGCCGCCGGGCGGATACCCGTGGTCGTGACGACGGCCGGGACCGTGATGATCGTCGGAGCCCTCCTGGAGCTGCTGACCGCCGGGGCGTACGGTTCGTACCTCCTCCATCCGGGCAGCGCCTTCCTGGCCGGTGTGGAAACCGATCCCCCCACAGGCGCTCGTCGTGCTCCTGGCCACGTCGGGGTGGGGGATCACCTCCGGTTCCCCGGCCTCCCCGCTCAGGGGCGGCGGGCCGATCGTGCGCTGGTCCGCGGTCGCCTTCCACGCCCTGTCGATTCCGTTCGCGCTGCTCCTCGCTGTGCTCGGCTTCCTCCCGGCCGCCACCTTCGGGTTCTTCGCCATCCCGGCCGTCGCGCTCCTGATGACCTCGGACGGTCGCGCGTACTTCCGCCGAGGCCGCCGGGGACCCGCGCGGTAGCCAGCGGCGATAGCCTTGGACCAACACCCGAAGCCTTGGAACAACCAGGCTGCCGCCGTTGTCGTCATCAGCACGGGCCCCGGCGGCCACCGCAGACCACGCGCGCGTGCGGTGCGGTCCCCTCTACGATGGGCCGGTCACCAGATCACGCGTCACGACGGTCCCGAGGGACCCCCACGCCGCCCCGGGCGGCGCAGGCAAGCACAGGAGGGCATCAATGGAGACGGCAGAGATCGCGCGCCGCTTCCTCAGTTTCTTCGAGAAGAACGGACACACCGTCGTGCCCTCGGCAAGCCTGATCGCCGAGGACCCGACCCTGCTGCTGGTGCCCGCAGGCATGGTCCCGTTCAAGCCCTACTTCCTGGGCCAGCGCACGCCCCCGTACTCCACCGCCGCCAGCGTCCAGAAGTGCATCCGGACCAAGGACATCGAGGAGGTCGGCAAGACCTCCCGACACGCGACCTTCTTCCAGATGCTCGGCAACTTCTCCTTCGGCGACTACTTCAAGGAGCGGGCGATCCCGCTCGCGTGGGAGCTGGTCACCACACCCGTCGAGGACGGCGGCTTCGGTATCGACCCGGAGCGGCTGTGGGTGACCGTCTACCTCGACGACGACGAGGCCGAGGCCATCTGGCGGGACAAGGTCGGCGTCCGGCCCGAGCGCATCCAGCGCATGGGCATGGAGGAGAACTACTGGTCCATGGGCGTCCCCGGACCCTGCGGCCCGTGCTCGGAGATCTTCTACGACCGCGGCCCCGAGTACGGCGCCGAGGGCGGTCCCGCGGCGGACGACAACCGCTACATCGAGATCTGGAACCTCGTCTTCATGCAGTACGAGCGGGGTGAGGGCGGCGACAAGAGCGGCTTCCCGATCCTCGGCGAACTGCCCAAGAAGAACATCGACACCGGTCTGGGCCTCGAACGGCTCGCGGCGGTCCTCCAGGGCGTCGACAACATCTACGAGACCGACATCATCGGCCGTGTCCTGCACCGCGCCGCCGAGCTCACCGGCACCCGCTACGGCGAGAACCACGACGACGACGTGATGCTCCGCGTGGTCGCCGACCACGTCCGCAGCGCCGTCATGCTCGTCGGCGACGGCGTCAAGCCCGGCAACGAGAAGGCGGGCTACGTCCTGCGCCGCATCCTGCGCCGCTCCGTCCGCAACCTGCGCCTGCTGTCCGGGGAGAGCGACACCCTCTTCCTGCACGAGCTGACCGACGTCAGCATCGACGCGATGAAGGACATCTACCCCGACCTGCTGGACAAGGCGGAGGTCATCCACGGCGTCATCGACACCGAGGAGCGCAACTTCGCCGACACCCTGCGCGCGGGCACGGCCCTGTTCAGCCGGGCGGCCGAGCGCACCCGGGCGGGGGGCGGCACCGTCTTCTCCGGCGCGGACGCCTTCCAGCTGCACGACACCTACGGCTTCCCCATCGACCTCACCCTGGAGATGGCGGCCGAGCAGGGCCTGAGCGTCGACGAGGGCCAGTTCCGCGAGCTCATGCAGCGCCAGCGCGAGACCGCCAAGGCCGACGCGCGAGCCAAGAAACTCGGCAACGCCGACATCTCCCTGTACGCGAAGCTGCACGAGAACGCGGGGGACACCGACTTCCTCGGCTACACCGACTCCGAGAGCGAGTCGCTCGTACGCGGCATCGTGGTCGACGGCGAGGGCGTGCCCGTGGCGCGCGCCGGACAGAAGGTCGAGATCGTCCTCGACCGCACACCGTTCTACGCCGAGAGCGGCGGTCAGATCGCCGACACCGGCACGCTCACCGTCGACGGTCGCGGCGTGGTGGAGGTCGAGGACGTCCAGAAGCCCCTGCCGGGCCTGTTCGTACACCGGGGCACCGTGCGCTCGGGCGAGGTCGTCCTGGACGACACCGTGCACGCGGCCATCGACACGGGCCGCCGCCACGCGATCGAGCGCTCCCACTCGGCGACCCACCTCATCCACTCCGCCCTGCGCAACGCGCTCGGCCCCTCGGCGGGCCAGGCGGGGTCGGAGAACCGCCCCGGCCACCTGCGGTTCGACTTCACCGCCGACAACCCGCTCGGCGGGGAACGGCTGGCGAGCGTCGAGGAGGAGGTCAACCACGTCCTCTCCGGCGACATCGACGTCCAGACCGAGGAGAAGAGCCTGGACGAGGCGCTGAGGATGGGCGCCCTGGCCATGTTCGGCGAGAAGTACGGCGACCGCGTCCGCGTGGTCGAGATGAGCGACTACTCCATCGAGCTGTGCGGCGGCACCCACGTCGGCTCCACCGGCAAGCTGGGCATCGTCAAGCTGCTCGGCGAGTCCTCCGTCGGCTCGGGCGTGCGCCGTGTCGAGGCCGCCGTCGGCGTCGACGCCTTCCGCCGCCTGACCAAGGAGTCGGCCCTGGTCGGGCAGCTCTCCGAACAGCTCAAGACGCCGCGTGAGGAGCTGCCCGAGCGGATCGACGCCATGGTCTCCCGCCTGAAGGCCGCGGAGAAGGAGATCGAGCGTCTCCGTGCCGCCCAGGTGCTCCAGGCGGCGGGATCCATCGCCGACGGCGCGCGCCGCCACGGCTCCGCCCGGGTGGTCGCCACCCCGGCGCCCGACGGTGCGAGCGCCGACGACCTGCGCAAGCTCGTCCTCGACGTGCGCGGGCGGCTCGGCGAGGACGAGCCCGTCGTCGTCGCCATGACGTCGGTGCCCAAGGACCGTCCGGTCGTGGTGATCGCGGTGAACAAGGCGGCGCAGAAGTCCGGGATCAAGGCGGGCGAACTGGTCGGCCTCGCGGCGCGCGCGCTCGGCGGCGGCGGCGGCGGCAAGCCGGACATCGCCCAGGGCGGCGGCAGCGACCCGGGCAAGGTCGACGAGGCGCTGCGCGCGGTGGAGGCGCGCGTGGCCGCCTCCTGAGGTCCCAGGGGTCTGACGTTCGGACGCCGTTCGGGGTGCCCGAACACGGTCCGAAGCGCGGCGGAGGACCACGACGAACACGACACGCCAGGCGGGTGCGGAACCGGTTCCGCACCCGCCTTCGCGTTCCCGTGTACCAGCGCGTGCCGGGCCACCACGGTACGTAGTGGAACACTCCGTCAGAAAGCGGCCTGCCCGGACATCCCACGTGGGTGGCATACACTCGGACGGGACATGCGGGCCGCCGGAACCGCTGCCCGTGTGGGCGAGACCGCGGTCTCCGCTCCACGGGGAGCCGCCGACCGGTCACCACCTGCGAGGCTGCGCACTGTCACCGAATCGGGCATACTGTGGCGCGTCACAGCCGATCACGCGGCTGTCCACGCGGCGATTCCCGCGATCCAGCTGACGAACAGGACCACCGTGTTGAGGATTTCCCGACCGCGGTGCCGCGCCGTTCATGGCGCGGCCCGCCCGTACGCCGTCCCCGGTCCGGGGGAGACACGCCCTTGAGGCACGGTGTACGCCTGGCGATCGACCCCGGTAACGCCCGTATCGGCGTCGCGGCGAGCGACCCGAGCGGCGTGCTCGCCAGCCCGGTGGAGACCGTCCGACGCGGCAGGGGCGACATCCGTCGCATCGCCCAGCTGGTCGTGGAGCGTGAGGCACGCGAGGTCGTCGTGGGCTACCCCGCGTCGCTGTCCGGCGAGGAGGGACCCGCCGCCCGGTCCGCCCGCGAGTTCGCGACCGCACTCGCCGCGACCCTTCACCCCATCCCCGTACGCCTGGTCGACGAGCGCCTCACCACGGTGACGGCCCAGGCACAGCTGCTCTCGGGAGCCGCCTTCGCCAAGAAGGGCGCCAAGGGTGGCAGGGCGCGCCGGTCGGTGATCGACCAGGCCGCGGCCACCGTGCTCCTCCAGAGCACCTTGGACCAGGAACGGTCAACAGGCCACCCCCCGGGCGAGATCGTCCGCTCCAGCCAGGGAGAATCATGAACGACAGGGATTCCTACCCCGACGATCCCTCTCGTGGACGCGTCGACCGCGGTTACGACTACGATCCGCTGACCGACCCCGTCCCCACCCAGCCGAGGCCGCGCGGACGCCGGGCCCGCCCCGAACCGGAGACCCCGAACGAGCGGTTCGACGGCGACGGCCGCCCCCAGCCGCGCCGCGCCGCGGGCGACCCCCGAGCGCGGGGTGACCGTCGAGCTCCCGGAGAGCCCCGTACGCCCGGCCGCGCTCCCCACGGTGGTGCGGCCGAGGACCCCCTGGGCCCCGGTGCCCCGGCCCCCGGGCGCCGCCGCAAACCGGGCCCTCCCCCCGGTGAGCCGCCGCGCCGCGGCGGAGCCGCCGACGCCCTGCGCGGCGGACGTGCCGCCCGCTCCGCCACGGGCCGCCCCCGGGGACTCGAGGCGGACCGCCCCCAGCCGCCCGGCACCCCCGACCACCAGCCACCCGCTGCCGCCGAGCCCCGACGCGGGGCCGCCGACCCGACCCGGGACGCGCTCGCCGCCCTGGCCGACCTCGGCGGTCAGAACCCCCCGACGGCACCCTCCGCGCCGCCCGAGGACCCGCCCCGACGCGGTCGGCGGGCCCGTCCAGCCGAGGAGCCCGGCTCCCCGTCACCGCTGTGGGGCGAGGACGACGGCCCCATGCCCTCCTTCCTCGCCGACGAGCCCGAGGAGGAGCGCCGTCCCCGGCGTGGCCGCCGCAAGCGTGAGGCGCCCGACGGCCCCCCGGCCGCCGGACGCGGTCGGCGGCCGGCCCCCGACCCCCCCCAGGAGGAGGCCGGACCCCCCTCCGAGGCGTTCGACGGCCCCGCCACGGGCCCCACACCGGTGGTCGACGGACCCCGCCGTGGTCGGCGCAGGCGTGCCCGCCAGGAGGAGCCGCACACCCCGCCGCCCGCCGAGGAGCCCCCGGGCCGCCGCGGTCGGCGCCGGGCCTCCCGGGGCGCGGCCCCGGAGCCCGCCGCCGAGGAGACCGGTTTCCTCGCCGACGTCCCCGCCGACACCGCCGCCCTGGCCGCGTTCGGAGCCGGGGAGGAGGCCCCGTCCGACCCCCGCCGCGACGAGGGCCGGACCGACGCGTCCGCCGATGACTCCGCGGCCTACGACGCCTACGAGGACCACGACGCCCGCGACGACACCGCTGCGGCCGAGGAGGAGGCGTCCGGCGACGACGAGCCCGCCGGCCGTCGGGGCCGCCGGCGCCGACGCGGTCGCGGCGACGAGGAGCCCGCCGGCCGTCGGGGTCGCCGCAGGCGCGGCGGTCGGCGCGCCGCGGCGGCCGCCGAACCCGAGCCCGCCGACGAACGGTCCGACGCGGTGGACGACGAGGACGACGGGTACGAGGAGCCCAACCTCAACGACATCGCCGAGGCCTACGGCGGCAGCCGCAGGAAGCGCAAACAGCTCAAACAGGCGCAGAAGTCCAGGCGTGCGGGCGGATCCAGGGGCCGCGGACGCCGGAGCGGGAAGCTGACGGCCGCCGCCGTCGTGCTCGTCCTCGTCATCGGCGCGGGCGGCTACGGAGCGTTCCGCTACCTCGTGCCCGCCGACTACAGCGGGGAGGGGACGGGCGAGGTCGTCTTCGTCATCGAGAGCGGCCAGTCCGGCTCCGCCGTCGGCGAGGCCCTGGTCGAGGCCGGTGTGGTCGCCAGTGTCCGCGCCTTCACCGAGGCGCTCGGTGACGCCGAGGCCGAGGGCGGGGGCGGGCTGGAGCCCGGCACCTACTCCCTGGCGGAGAACATGAGCGCGGAGAGCGCCGTGGCCGCCCTGCTCGACGACACCAACCGCCTCGGCGGACGGGTGACCGTGCCGGAGGGGCTGCGCGCCCAGGCCGTCGAGGGCGGTGACGGGATCCTCCAGAGCCTCTCGGAGCAGTTGGGCATCCCGGTCGCCGACCTGGAGGCGGCCTACGCCGACACCGACTCCCTGGGGCTGCCCGAGTACGCGACCCAGGGCCCCGAGGGCTACCTGTTCCCCGAGACCTACCGGTTCGACCCCGGGGCCGAACCGGGGGCGGTCCTGCGCACCATGGTCACGCAGTTCCGCCAGGTCGCCGAGGAGGTCGAGCTGGAGCGGCGCGCCGAGGCGATCGGGTACGACCCCAACCAGGTCATGGCGATCGCCTCCATCGTCCAGGCCGAGAGCGGTCGGGAGGAGGACATGGCCAACATCTCCTCGGTCGTGCACAACCGTCTGGACCAGGGCATGCCGCTCCAGATGGACAGCACGTGCTTCTACGTGCTCGGCACCCACGGTCTCGCCCTCACACAGGAACAGCAGATCGCCTGTGAGAACGACCCGGGGGAGTACGGCACCTACGGCAGGGTCGGTCTGCCCGCCGGGCCGTTCGTGGCGCCGGGGAGGGCCGCCATCGAGGCCGCGCTGGAACCGGCTGACACGGACTACCTCTACTTCGCGCTCATCAACCCCGAGACCGGGGAGACCGGGTTCTCCAGGACCCTGGACGAGCACACACAGATGGTGAACGAGTACAGCGACAGCTGGTAGGGAAGGGAGACGCCCGTGCGCGCCGCGGTCCTGGGTTCACCGGTGGCCCACTCACTCTCACCGGTCCTGCACACCGCCGCCTACGCGGCGATGGGCCTGGACGGGTGGTCCTACGGCCGATACGAGTGCGACGAGGCGGGTCTGGCGCCCTTCCTGGGCGGACTCGGACCGGAGTGGGCCGGGTTGTCGTTGACCATGCCGCTCAAGCGCCGCGCCCTGGACCTGGCCGACGGCGTCAGCGACCTGGCCCGCCGGGTGGGCGGGGCCAACACCCTCGTCCGTGCCGACGGGGGCTGGCAGGCCCACAACACCGACGTCGAGGGCGTGGCCGCAGCGCTCGCCGAGGCCGGGATCGGCGCGCCGCGCGAGGCGGTCGTCCTGGGGGCGGGGGCCACGGCGGCCTCCGCGCTCGCGGCGCTGCTCCGGATGGGCCTCACCTCGACCGTCACCGTCCTGGCCCGGGACACGTCCCGCACCGGCGAGGTCACCGCGGCGGCGGAGCGGCTCGGGCACCCCGTGCGGGTCGCGCCGCTCTCCGAGATCGACGCCCACCTGGACGTGGACCTGGTCGTGTCGTCCCTGCCCTCGGGGGCTGCCGACCGCCACGCCGACCTCCTGTCCGCCTCGCGCGCCGACCTGTTCGACGTCGTCTACTCGCCGTGGCCCACCGCCGCCGCCCGTGCGGTGGCCGGACGCGGCGGTCATGTGGTCGGTGGCTTCCCGATGCTCCTGCACCAAGCGGTCGCCCAGGTCCGGTTGATGACCGGGATCGCCGACGTCCCCGTCGCGGCCATGCGCGCCGCGGGTGAGGCGGAACTGGCCCGCCGCTCGGAGACCGCCGCGTGACCGAGCACCCCGGGCGTGGTGCTAAAGTGGTGCAGTATCGACTTGGTCCGGTGTGCGCGCACACCGGAACCGCAAGCGGAGAATGATCCTCCCACCTGCCGGGCTCGGTCCGTGTGGGTTCCGGTTCGATGACAGGCAGCCGCGTCGTGCTCGCCGGGGTTCCCCAGGGGATCCGGCGCACATGCGTGCCCGTTGTCGGGAACATCGGTCGGATCGCCCCGCTTGCACATGCTGGCGGGGTTTTCGCTTTTCGAGGACCCCGACGAGGCCGGGAGGCCCGACGGGTTCGGGCACCTCGGCCGCACAGGCCGTCCTCCGCCCGGCGGACGGCCGGTCCCAGGTAATCCGAGAAAGCTAGGGAGGGGTCTCATCAGCGCCGAGCCCCGCATCAATGACCGCATCCGGGTGCCCGAGGTCCGTCTTGTCGGACCCAACGGTGAGCAGGTCGGCATCGTCTCCGTGCAGGACGCGCTGCGTCTGGCCCAGGAGTCCGACCTCGATCTCGTCGAGGTCGCGCCGACCGCCCGCCCGCCGGTCGCCAAGCTGATGGACTACGGCAAGTTCAAGTACGAGTCCGCGGTGAAGGCGCGCGAGTCGCGCAAGAACCAGTCGAACACGATCATCAAGGAGATCAAGCTCCGCCCGAAGATCGATCCGCACGACTACGAGACCAAGAAGGGTCACGTCGTCCGGTTCCTCAAGAGCGGGGACAAGGTCAAGGTGACGATCATGTTCCGCGGGCGCGAGCAGTCCCGGCCCGAACTCGGCCGTCGGCTGCTGGCGCGGCTGGCCGAGGACGTCCAGGATCTTGGCACGGTCGAGTCCCAGCCCAAGCAGGACGGCCGCAACATGGTCATGGTGATCGGTCCGCACAAGCGGCGGTCCGAGCACAAGGCCGAGGCCCGTGCAGCGGCGGGGGACAGGACCCGCCGCCAGCAGCGCGAACAGGCGTAGCGGCGTCAGGGGAAGTCCCCCACCGCCCGGTCGCCGTGTGAACGGAAGCCGGGTGGTGGGGTGGGCTGTGCGCGAACGGCCCGGACGCGTCGGTAGGACGGCGTGCTGGGGGCCCGCCATAGCAGCGGAAGAACCGCGTCACCAGCCCACCGCTGGTGGTGCGCCGACGGAGTAGGAGACGACGGCGACATGCCGAAGAACAAGTCCCACAGTGGAGCCAAGGACCGCTTCAAGGTCACCGGTTCCGGCAAGATCATGCGCCGCCGTGCCAACAAGAACCACATCCTTGAGCACAAGACCTCCAAGCGCAAGCGCAAGCTTGGCAACGAGGCCGTGCTTGCTCCCGCCGACACCAAGAGCATCAAGAAGCTCCTCGGCAAGTAGGCCGAACCCTTCCCCCTCCCGCGGGAGTGCCCACGCGCCCGGCGCGACGACGGCACCCGGAGGGGGACCACCTGAAGCGAACACGGCCGCCGGGCTCGTCCGAGCCGGGCGCCTCCGTGCGCCGTGCGCGCCGGAAGAGACAACGAGGGAGTCACAGTGGCACGCGTGAAGCGGGCTCTCAACGCCAAGAAGAAGCGCAAGGTCGTCCTCGACCGCGCCAGTGGTTACCGCGGTCAGCGCTCGCGCCTGTACCGCAAGGCCAAGGAGCAGATGCTCCACTCGATGACCTACTCCTACCGGGACCGCAAGGACCGCAAGGGGCAGTTCCGTCGTCTGTGGATCCAGCGCATCAACGCCGCCTCCCGCGCCAACGGCCTCACCTACAACCGCCTCATGCAGGGCCTGAAGCTGGCCGGCATCGAGGTCGACCGTCGCATGCTGGCCGAGCTGGCCGTCAACGACGAGGCCGCGTTCGCCGCCCTGGTGGAGAAGGCCAAGCAGGCCCTCCCCGCCTCCGCCGCGGCCTGACGCCCCTGGGAGACGACGCGATGGCGAGCCACGAGTTCACGAGTATCCGTTCACCCAGGATCAAGGGGGTTCGGCGGCTCGCCAAGCGCACCTTCCGCCAGCGCGAGCGGCGCTTCCTGGCGGAGGGGCCGCAGGCGGTACGGGAGGCCCTGGCCGCCGCGGCCGACGGTGCTCGGTCCCCGGAGGGGCCCGGCGCCGGGGTGGTCGAGGTCTTCGCCACGGCGGAGGCCATGCAGCGCCACCTCACTCTGGTGGACGCCGCCCGGGAGGCCGGTGTCCCCACCCACCGGGTCAGTCTCGACGTGATGTCGGAGCTGGCCCAGACCGTGACCCCCCAGGGGATCATCGCGGTCTGCGAGTTCGTCGACGTGCCCCTCGACCGTGTCGGCGACGTCCGCCTGGCGGTCGTGCTCTCCCATGTGCGCGATCCCGGCAACGCGGGCACCGTCCTGCGGACCGCCGACGCGGCGGGGGCCGACGTCGTCGTCTTCACCGACGCCTCCGTCGACCCCTACAACGGCAAGTGCGTGCGCGCCTCCGCCGGGAGCCTGTTCCACCTGCCGGTGGTCGTCGGCGTCCCGGTCGCCCGTGCGGTGGAGTTCCTGCGCGAGCGCGGCGCCACGGTGTGGGCCGCCGACGGGGGAGGCCCCCGCGACCTGCACGAGGTCGCCGACGGCGGCGACCTCGACGGTCCCGTCGGCTGGGTCTTCGGCAACGAGGCATGGGGACTGCCCGAGGAGACGGTGCGTCTCACCGACGGAGCGGTCAGCGTTCCGATCTACGGCGGGGCCGAAAGCCTGAATCTGGCCACCGCCGCGGCGGTCTGTCTCTACACCACCGCCCGTCAGCAGCGACGATCCCCGAACACGGTGGTCTGACCAGGACGTACCCCGACCACGGGGTGCGCCCTCACTCTCCGTGTCCTCCGGAGTCCGCGCGGGCCGGACGTGCGCGCGGTCGGTCGCGCGTTCCACCCGAAACGCACATCCTCGGACGGCCGGTGCCGATAGGGTCGTCCTCGGGCCACGGAAGGCCCATGCGGATTCCGCGTAGGCGGCCGCGCGCCCACCCGCGTCACGGGTGGGCGGTGGGGTGAACCGTCGTCGCCGGGCAGGCTTGACGACACCGTGTGAGCACGCGCCGCGCCAGCCGGACGGAGGATCCCCGTCCACGGAGGGTGGGGTGCTCGGGGAGTGCTTGTACGCTCGTCTACCGTCGGACGGCCCGATCCCGGTCCACAAGGCGTACCAGGTCGGAGTGCAGGGTAGACAACCTGCGGTGGTGCCCGCGGACGTGGGGCGGACACCGCCGGTCAGCGGTCCTCGGCCCGGCGCACGTACGGTCGTGGATCTTCAAGGGGAGCGGGGAGAGGCGTGGGCAGCGGCCGGCAGGCGGATCACCCGGCGGAGGACTCAGGCGGTGGAACCGGGCACACCACGGGGGACCCCGGGCGGGGGGCCGAACCAGCTACCGATATTCCCGTTGATTCGGAGAATACGCCCGATTCGGGCGTTCGTTTCGCCCGTGCTCCGGAAACGGACACCGCCGCCCTCTGGGAGGTCGACGGAGTCTCCGGCGGACCCGGTGGCGCCCCCCTGCACGCCGACGACCTCCCCGACGGCGTGGTCGTCGCCGACGCGCGTGGTCGTGTCGTCCTGTTCAACGCCCAGGCGTCCCATCTGACCGGCACCCCGGCCCGTTCCGCCCTCGGCCGCGACTTCCGCGAGGTCCTCCCCCTCATCGGTCCCGACGGCCACGACTGGTGGGAGGCCAGCGACCCCTACGGCGGTGACCGCGAGCGCGTCCGCCAGGCCGAACGCTCCCTCTACCTGCCCGACGACCGCGAGATCCTGGTGGCCGCCCGGTACGTGCGCGCCCGGCCCGGCGGCGACCTCGTCCGTCTGGTCATCACCCTCAGGGACGCCGCCACCAGCGCCGACCGCAGCCGCGCCGACCTCGTCTCGGAGGTCGCCCACGAACTGCGCTCCCCGTTGACCAGCGTCAAGGGGTTCACCTCCACCCTGCTGACCAAGTGGGAACGGCTCACCGACAAGCAGAAGCTGTTCATGCTGGAGACGGTCAACGCCGACGCCGACCGCGTCACGCGCCTCATCCACGACCTCCTCGACGTCTCCCGGATCGAGTCCGGTCGCCTGGAGGTGCGCCGCCAGGTCGTCGACCTTCCCGACGCCGTGCGCCGGGTCGTCGCCGGGCGTGTGGCCGCGGGAGAGCCGGAGGGCCGCTTCCGGGTGGAGACCCGCGGCGAACTCCCGCAGATGTGGCTCGACGCCGACAAGATCGACCAGATCCTGGCGAACCTGGTGGAAAACGGGGTGCGGCACGGCGCTGGTACTGTCAGTATCGTGATCGAGCCGTGTGAGGGAGGAGCAGCGGTGTCGGTGCGCGACGAGGGCCAGGGCATCGCGCCCGAGACCATTCCGCGCGTCTTCCGCCAGTTCTGGCGCAGCAAGCACCGGAGCGGGACCGGCCTCGGGCTGTTCATCGTCAAGGGCCTCGTCGAGGCCCACGGCGGCACGATCACCGTCGGGCGCGCCCCCAGCGGCGGCGCCGAGTTCCGATTTACCATGCCCGCCGGGACCCCCGAGTTCGTCTGAACCCTCAGACTTCGGCCCCGGTGGGCGTCCCAGCGTGCCCGGGCCACGGTGGTGGACCCGTCACCCGGGCCGCCCGCAACCCGCCTGTGCTTGTCCTGTCGGCTTCGTCCGCCCCCCGAGGGCGGACCGTGACTGCCGCCCACCCCCGTCGCGGGGTCCGGCGGCGAGGCAACCAACCATGTCTGCACCGAACGATTCCTTCGACCCCGTCGAGGTGACCCCCCTGCACCCCGACGAGGTCGCCCGTATGCGTGAGGAGGCTCTGGCCGCCATCGAGGCCGCCAAAGACCTCGCCGAACTCAAGGAGGTCCGGCTCGCGCACGCCTCCGACCGCTCGCCGCTGGCGCTCGCCAACCGGGAGATCGGCGCGCTGCCCCCGGCCGCCAGGGCCGACGCGGGCAAGCGCGTCGGCGGCGCCCGCCGCGACGTGGGCCAGGCGCTCAAGGCCCGCCAGGCGGTCCTGGAGGCCGAGCGCGACGAGCGCGTCCTCGTCGAGGAGCGGGTCGACGTCACCCTGCCCTGGGACCGCGCGCCGCGCGGGGCCCGGCACCCGCTGACCACCGTCGCCGAGCGGATGGCCGACATCTTCGTCGGTATGGGCTTCGAGGTCGCCGAGGGACCGGAGGTCGAGGCGGAGTGGTTCAACTTCGACGCCCTCAACTTCCTGCCCGACCACCCGGCCCGCACCATGCAGGACACGTTCTTCGTCGAGAGCCCCGACGGAGGCGAGACCGGTCTGGTCATGCGCACCCACACCTCCCCCGTCCAGGTGCGCGCCCTGCTCTCGCGTGAGCTGCCCGTCTACGTGGTCGCGCCCGGCAAGACCTTCCGCACCGACGAGCTCGACGCCACGCACAGCCCGGTCTTCCACCAGCTGGAGGGCCTGGTGGTGGACAGGGGCATCACCCTGGCCCACCTGCGCGGCGCCATCGACGCCTTCGTGCACGGCATGTTCGGCGAGGGCCTGCGGACCCGGTTCCGCGCCTCCTACTTCCCCTTCACCGAGCCGTCCGCCGAGGTGGACATGGAGTGCTTCGCGTGCCGCGGCGCGTCCGTGGGCAACCCGGAGGCGCCGTGCCGTACCTGCTCCAGCGAGGGGTGGATCGAGATCGGCGGTTGCGGTGTGGTCAACCCGCGCGTGCTCACCGCCGCGGGGGTGGACCCCGAGGTCTACAGCGGATGGGCCTTCGGTCTGGGAATCGAACGGACACTGATGTTCGCGCACGGGGTGCGCGACATGCACGACATGGTCGAGGGCGACGTTCGCTTCACCTCGGCGTTCGGGAGTGAGAACTGATGCGCGTCCCCATGAGCTGGCTGCGGGAGTACGTCGCCCTGCCGTCCGACGTCACCGCCCGCGACCTCGCCGCCAAGCTGACCCTGGCCGGCCTGGAGGTCGAGACCGTCGACGAGCTCGGCTCCGACATCAGCGGCCCCGTCGTCGTCGGCCGTGTGCTGGAGATCGAGGAGCTCACCGGTTTCAAGAAGCCCATCCGCTTCTGCCGGGTGGACGTCGGACCGGCCAACGGAACCGGTGAACCGCAGGAGATCGTCTGCGGCGCCCGCAACTTCGGCGAGGGCGACCTCGTCGTGGTGTCCCTGCCCGGAGCGGAGCTGGCCGGCGGCTTCCGCATCGGTGCCCGCAAGACCTACGGCCGGATGTCGGCCGGCATGATCTGCTCCGCGCCCGAGCTCGGGCTGTGGGAGGACCCCGACGGCATCATCGTCCTGCCCGAGGGCTTCGGGGAGGTGGGGACGGACGCCATCGGTCCGCTCGGCCTGCGTGAGGACGTCCTCGACATCGCCGTCACCCCGGACCGCGGCTACGCCCTGTCCATGCGCGGGGTGGCCCGGGACGTCGCCGCCCTGTACGGGGTGGACTTCCGCGACCCCGCCGCCGTCGAGACCGCCGAGCCCACCGGCGGGGGCCACCCGGCCGAGGTCGACCCGAAGGTGTGCGACCGCTACGTCCTGCGCGGCGCCACCGGTTTCGACCCGCAGGCGCCCACGCCGATGTGGATGCGCCGTCGGCTCCACCACAGCGGCGTGCGTCCGATCTCCCTGGCGGTCGACGTCACCAACTACGTGATGCTCGAACTCGGACAGCCGCTGCACGCCTGGGACCGCGGCCGACTCAGGGGCGCCCTGACCGTGCGTCCCGCGGCGCAGGGGGAGAAGCTGGAGACCCTGGACCACGTCCAGCGCGCCCTGGACCCCGACGACATCGTCATCGCCGACCAGACCGGCCCGGTCAACATCGCGGGCGTCATGGGCGGACTGTCCACGGAGATCTCCCTGACCACCACCGAGGTCCTGGTGGAGGCCGGGCACTTCGAGGCGATGCACATCGCGCGGACCTCGCGCCGCCACCAGCTGTCCTCGGAGTCCTCCCGCCGCTTCGAGCGCGGTATCGACTCCGCCGTGCAGCTGGCCGCCGCCACCCGCGCGGTCGAGCTCCTCGCCGAGCTGGGCGGCGCCACCGTCGAGGGCGCCTACACCCACGTCGACCAGACCACACCCCGCACGCCGATCCGCGTCGGTGCCGCCCACGCGGGCGCCGTCGCCGGGGTGGACTACCCCGAGGGCACCACGGAGAAGTGGCTGCGCCTCCTGGGCTGCGAGGTCGAGGCCGACGGCGACACCCTGGCGGTCACCCCGCCCACCTGGCGGCCCGACCTGACCGACCCCAACGACCTGGCCGAGGAGGTCATCCGGCTGGAGGGGTACGAGAACATCCCCTCGGTCCCGCCGCGGGCCCCCGCCGGACGCGGGCTGACCGCCAGCCAGCGGCTGCGCCGCGCGGTCGGGCGGACCCTGGCCGCCACCGGCTACAACGAGGTGCTCAGTTACCCCTTCGTGGGCGAGCGCGACCTCGACGGGCTCCAACTGGAGGCCGACGACGCCCGCCGGGTGAGCCTGCGTCTGGCCAACCCGCTCAACGACGAGGAGCCGCTGCTGCGCACCACGCTGCTGCCGGGCCTGTTCAAGGCCCTGGTGCGCAACGTGGGCCGCGGCTTCCCCGACGTCGCGCTCTTCGAGATGGGCCTGGTCTACCGGCCCAAGCCCGGATCGACCCGTGCGCCGCTGCTGCCGGTCGACCGGGGGCCCAGCGCCGAGGAGCTCCGCCAGATCGACGCCGCCCTGCCCGACCAGCCGCGCCGGGTCGGCGCTGTCCTGGCGGGCGACGTCGAACGCGCGGGCTGGTGGGGGCAGGGCCGACGGGCCTGCTGGGCCGACGCGATCCAGGTGGCCCGGGACATCGCCCGGGTCGCCGGGGTCGAGCTGGAGGTCGAGGCCGACCAGCACGCCCCCTGGCACCCCGGCCGCTGCGCCGCGCTCTACACGCGGGTGGACGGTGAGCGCGTGCTCGTGGGTCACGCCGGTGAGCTGCACCCGCGCACGGTCAAGGCGTTCTCCCTGCCCGAGCGGAGCGCGGCCGTCGAGGTCGATCTGGACCGCATGGAGGGCGCCCGCGCCGAGACCGTCGCGCCCGAGGTGTCCACCTATCCGGTGGCCACCCAGGACGTCGCCCTCATCGTGGACGAGGCGGTCCCGGCCGGAGCGGTCGGCGACGCCCTGGCCGCGGGCGCGGGAGACCTGCTGGAGAGCGTCCGCCTGTTCGACGTCTACACCGGCGAGCAGGTCGGGGAGGGACGTAAGTCGGTCGCCTTCACCCTGCGGTTCCGGGCCGCCGACCGCACGCTGACCGCCGAGGAGAGCGCCGCGGCGCGTGACGCCGCGGTGGCCGAGGCGGTCGAGCGCACGGGGGCGACCCCGCGGGCGTAGTTTCTCGTTCTCCTGGAGCGGTCACTCGAGGGGGTCTTCCGTTCGGGCGCCGGCAGGGTGCTGCAAGACGAGGCAAGCCGCGTAGCGAGGAACGAGCGACAGGCGCCGCCGAGGATGAAGCACCCCTGCCTTGAGGGCGCCCGAACACGGTCCAAAGCGGAGCGGAGGACCAGAACAAACACGGCGGGGCCGGTCGACCCCTCACGGGGGACCGGCCCCGCCGCCGTGTCCGGGGGATGCCGCGCGCGTGAACCGGGACACCCGGAGCACGGCGAAAACGTCGATCGGAGGGGATCGGATCCCGACTGATTTTCGCCCTGTTTTTCCTGCGTATCAGGGGTTTTGGCGATGGTCACCGAGGGTAGCCCGCATGAAGTTTGGGTTTCGGGGCATGAAGCATCGTTTTGGCTCTTGCCCACCGGTGGGTGGAGAACTTAGCCTGCAAGCACCTGACACACTCTGGGCGCCCAAGTGTGGGTCGGTTCAACCTGAGTTTTCCGCTGCGCTCATGCGCATGACTCGGCTCGGAGGTCGCCATATGACCGAAACGGTTGTCTCGTCCGCGCTCGTCCCCAAGGAACACAGGGAACCCAGCCGCCTCTGGCACACCTTCTGCGACATGAACGCCGTGGCCACCGGCCCGGAGTTCGTCGTGGAGCGCGCGGAGGGAGTGTGGCTCTGGGACGCGTCCGGCGACCGATACCTGGACGGGACGTCCAGCCTCTGGTACTGCAACGTCGGACACGGCCGCACCGAGATCGCGGACGCGGTCCACCGGCAGATCAACACCCTGGAGGCGTACACCGTCTACGGGGACTTCAGCAACCGGCCCGCACGGGACCTGAGCGAACGTCTGGCCGCGCACGCGCCGGTCGACGACCCGAAGGTCATCCTGACCTGCGGGGGAGGCGAGTCGATCGAGACCGCCGCCAAACTGGCCCGCCGTTACTGGGGGGTCGTCGGGCAGCCGCAGCGCACCCACATCATCACCCGGACCGGCGGTTACCACGGGCTGCACGGCTTCGGGACCAGCATCATCGGGATGGAGCGCTTCCGCGACGGCTACGGGCCGCTGGTCGAGGACGCCTCCGTGGTGCCGCACGACTCCGCGGCCGCGCTGGAGGCCGAGATCCTGCGTGTGGGACCGGACCGGGTGGCGGCCTTCTTCGCCGAACCGGTCATCGGGGCCGGGGGCGTGTTCGCGCCGCCGGAGGGCTACTTCGCCGAGGTGGCGAGCGTCTGTCGCAGGTACGGGGTGCTGTTCGTCGTCGACAGCGTCATCTGCGGCTTCGGACGGATGGGCAACTGGTTCGGCATCGAGCGCTTCGGCGTCAGCCCGGACATGATCGTGTTCGCCAAGGGTGTCTCCAGCGGGTACCTGCCTCTCGGCGGGGTGGTGGTCAGCGGACGGATCGCCGACCCGTTCTGGAACGAACCGGGGAACCCGTTCATGCACGGCACCACCTACGCCGGGCACCCCGCGTGCTGTGCCGCGGCCATAGCCAACCTGGACATCCTGGAGCGCGAGGACCTGTTCACGGTCTCGCTGGAGGTCGAGCGCCACCTCGACAGCGCGCTGCGCACCCTGGCCGACCACCCGCTGGTGGCCGAGGTCCGGTCGGGCGTGGGCGTCATGGGCGCGGTGGAACTCACCGAGGAGGCGCTCACCGAGCGGGGGATCACCACGGCGGAGGTGTTCGCCGAGGCGCGCTCCCGCGGGGTCATCCTGCGTCCGGTGCCCCGGGCGCTGCTCGTCTCACCGCCCCTGATCATCGCGTGGGAGCAGATCGACCACATGGTCTCCACCCTCACGGCCTCCCTGGACGCGGTGGCCGCGAGGCACTGAGCGATCGTGTCCCTGCCGTTCCCGAGGCACGGCAGGGACACGATCGAAGACGAACCCCCTTCCTCAACCCCCTCCTCCCCACCCCCGACCCCCACTGGATGCCCGGTCCGACGGGTTTCGTCGTGTTTCGGGCGCACTGCCCGAAACGCACTGGCCCGGATCTCAGCCATCGAGTAATATTTTCTGGGAAGATATTTCTTGAGGGTGAGAAGCGTGAGCGACCCACCCTCGGACGACGGGGGAGCGGGACATGACGGCACGGACGGCGGACGGCGCGACGGGCGCGAGCCCCAGCGACGACGACCTCATCACCGCCTGGGGGCTGCTCCACGAGGCGATGAACGCGCTCCAGCCCAAACTGCTCGGCGGGGTGACGCCCGACGGCAGGGACATGGCGGGCCCCTGGTTCGAGGTGCTCATCCGTCTCCAGCGCACCCCCGGCCACCGGCTGCCGATGAGCCGCCTCGCGCGCGAGGTCAGCCTGAGCACGGGCGGGTTCACCAAGCTCGCCGACCGGCTGGAGCGCGAGGGCTACCTGGAACGGGCGGCCTGCGACTCCGACCGCCGGGTCGTGTACGCGACTCTGACCGACGCCGGACTGGCCTTCATCGACCAGGTCCGCGTCAAGCACGTCGAACGGCTCCGCGAGCACGTCCTGGACCCGCTGGGCGCCGACGGAGTTCGACAGCTGGCCTCGCTGGCGCGTACCCTTCGTGACAGTGCGTGCCGCTGACGGGGTGCCCGGCCTGGACGCTGCGTAGTCGTTTCCCTCCGACGCTCCCACACCGATCCGCCCGAACGTGTCGAAAACATCCCACGCGCCTCCGTTCCCGTGTAGGTTGGCGAGAGTTCTGGGGTTCCACGCGGGGTGGGCCGTGGGCGATGAGGTTCCGGGGGGAATGATGAGACTTTTCACCACTGCCGCGCAGATGAGGCCGATTCCCCGATCCTCGCGCTTCTGCAACGGCGCCGTCTCGTTCTGGTTCCGCGAGTCCGGGCTGCCCGATCGCAGGGCGGCGCTGCCCGGCGACGCCGACTACGACGTCTGCGTCGTCGGAGCGGGTTACACCGGGCTGTGGACCGCCTACTACCTCAAGAAGGCCCAACCGGACCTGAGGGTCGCGATCGTCGAGCGCGAGTTCGCCGGATTCGGAGCCTCCGGGCGTAACGGAGGGTGGCTGTCGGCCGAGTTCGCCGGCTCCCGCGAACGTTACGCGCAGTCACACGGCAAGGCCGCCATGATCGCCCTGCAACGCGCGATGATGGCCACCGTCGACGAGGTCGTCTCCGTCGCCGAGACCGAGGGGATCGAGGCCGACATCGTCAAGGGCGGTATGCGCCTGGTCGCCACCAACGCCGCCCAGCGCGACCGCCTGGTCGAGGAGATCGAGTACCTCCAGGAGTGGGGCTACTGGCCCGACGATATCCACGTGCTGGAGCCCGAGCACGAGCCCCGGCTGGCCGTCCACGGCGCCGTCGCCTCCGCCTACTCCCCGCACGCCGCCCGCGTCCAGCCCGCCAAACTCGTCACGGGCCTGGCCCGTGTGGTCGAGTCCCTGGGCGTGGACATCTTCGAGGGCACCTCCGTGGAGGAGATCCGCCCCCGCCGCGACGCCGACCGCCCCGCCGCCGTCACCGACCACGGCACCGTGTACGCCGACCACGTCATCCGCGCCACCGAGGGGTTCACCTCCACCCTGCGCGGCCAGCGCCGCGAGTGGCTGCCGATGAACTCCTCGATGATCGCCACCGAGCCGATCGCCCCCGCCCTGTGGGAGAAGATCGGCTGGAACGGGCGCGAGGTCCTGGGCGACACCGCGCACTCCTACGTCTACGCCCAGCGCACCGCGGACGACCGCATCGCCATCGGCGGCCGGGGCGTGCCCTACCGTTTCGGCTCCGCCCAGGACCGGGACGGAGCCACCCAGCCGCAGGCGATCGCCGAGCTCTGGCGCGCGCTCACCCGCATGTTCCCCGACGTGGCCGACGTCCCGGTCGAACACGCCTGGTCCGGCGTGCTGGGCGTGCCGCGCGACTGGTGCCCGACCGTGGACCTGGACACCGAGACCGGTCTGGGCTGGGCGGGCGGCTACGTGGGCAGCGGCGTGGCCACCAGCAACCTCGCCGGGCGGACCCTACGCGATCTCGTCCTGGGCCGGAGCACCGACCTCACCCGTCTGCCGTGGGTGGGCCACCGGGTCCGCGGCTGGGAGCCCGAACCCCTGCGCTGGGTGGGCACGCAGGTCATCTACGGCCTGTACCGCACGGCCGACCGCCGTGAGTCCCGCACCCCCGAGGAGCGAGCCCACACCTCCCGGTTCGCCGGACTGGCCACCCGCATCGCCGGTCGCTGACCCCGAAGCGGGAGCCCGGCCGGACCGGCCGGGCCTCTTTCGTGTACGTTTGCATAAACTTGCAGTGGCGTGCATGATAGTTCAGTCAGCTTCGAATGGGGGAGCACCATGGGATACACCGCCGCGATCGCCGGAGCCAGCGGATACGCGGGAGGCGAGCTGCTGCGCCTGCTGCTCGGCCACCCGGAGATCGAGATCGGCGCCCTCACCGCCGGAGGCAACGCCGGGTCCCCCCTCATCGAACACCAGCCGCACCTGCGCCCGCTCGCCGACCGCGTGCTGGCCCCCACCACCGTGGCGGAACTGCGCGGCCACGACGTCGTCTACCTCGCCCTGCCGCACGGCCAGTCCGCCGACATCGCCCAGCAGTTGGGCGACGACGTCCTGGTCGTCGACTGCGGCGCCGACTTCCGCCTGAACGACGCCGCCGCCTGGGAACGCTTCTACGGCACCCCGCACGCGGGCACCTGGCCCTACGGCCTCCCGGAACTGCCCGGACAGCGGGAGCGGCTCGCCGGAGCCCGGCGGGTGGCCGTGCCCGGCTGCCACGTCACCGTCGCCACCCTCGCCCTCTTCCCCGGCCTGGCGGAACAGCTCGTCGAACCCGACCTGACCGTCGTCGCCGTCACCGGCACCTCGGGCGCGGGCAAGGCACCCAAGCCGCACCTCGTCGGCAGCGAGATCATGGGCGCCCTGAGCCCCTACGGGGTCGGCGGCACCCACCGCCACAACCCCGAGATCGTGCAGAACCTGACCTCCGTGACCGGCGAGCCCGTCCGCCTGTCCTTCACCCCGGTCCTCGCCCCCCTGCCGCGCGGCATCCTCGCCACCTGCACCGCCCCCCTGCGCCCCGGCGTGACCGCCGCGCGGGTCCGCGCGGCCTACGAGACCGCCTACGCCGACGAGCCCTTCACCGCCCTCCTTCCCGAGGGCACCTGGCCCAGCACCGCCATGACCCTCGCGGCCAACACCACGCTCGTCCAGGTCACCGTGGACCCCGACGCGAACCGGTTGGTCGCCGTCGCCGCCCTGGACAACCTCACCAAGGGCACCGCGGGCGGCGCCGTCCAGAGCACCAACCTCGCCCTCGGTCTGCCCGAGACCACCGGTCTGCCGCTCACCGCGGTCGCCCCGTAGACAGAACAGAAAGGCACACCGTGAGTGTCACCGCACCCCGGGGCTTCCGCGCCGCGGGAGTCGCCGCGGGTCTGTCCACCGACGGCGCACGGGACGTCGCCGTCGTCGTCAACGACGGCCCCTCCCGCGCGGCCGGGGCCGTCTTCACCGACGGAACCGACCGTGCCGCACCGGTCCTGTGGTCCGCGCAGGTCGCCGCGGGCGGGCGGGTGCGCGCCGTCGTGCTCAACTCCGACGGCGCCAACGCCGGCACCGGACCCCTCGGCTTCCAGGACGTACACGCCGTCGCCGAACACGCCGCCGACGCCCTGTCCGACTCCGCCGCCGAGATCGTGGTGTGCTCCAGCGGCCCCGCCGACGTGCGCCCGCCCCTGGACGTCCTGCGCGACGGCGTCACCGCCGCCCTCGACGAGGCGAGCCGCGGCGGGGGACTGGCCGCCGCCGACGCGATCCGCACCACCGACACCGTCGCCAAGATCGTCTTCCGGCGCGGCGACGGCTACACCGTCGGGGCGATGGCCAAGGGGCCCGACCCCTCCGTCTCCACCGTCCAGTGCGTGCTCACCACCGACGCGGAGCTGACCGCCCGACAGTGCCAGGAGCTGCTGGTCCCGGCCCTGTCGACGTCCTTCGCCCCGCTGACCGCCACCAACGACGCCGCTCTGCTCATGGCCAGCGGCGCCAGCGGTGTCCGCCCCGACCAGGACGCCTTCGCCGCGCTGCTCACCGAGGTCTGCGCCGACCTGGCCGCCCAGGTCGGCACCGACACCGGCGCCACGAGTGACGACGTCCCCGCCACCGACCACGGAATCCCCACATGATCTCCCGCCCACCCCAACACGGCACGAGCCCCGAGACCGACCCGGCACCCGTGGACGACCGGGCACGCGCCATCGACAAGGCCGCCAACCTCATCGAGGCGCTGCCGTGGCTCTCCCGCTTCCACGGCCGCACCGTCGTGGTCAAGTACGGCGGCAACGCCATGGTCAGCGAGCAGCTGCGGGTCCGCTTCGCCGAGTCGATCGTGTTCCTCCACTACGCCGGTCTGCGCCCCGTCGTCGTCCACGGCGGCGGCCCCCAGATCAGCGCCGAGCTCGACCGCGCCGGGGTGGAATCCACCTTCACCGCCGGGCTGCGCGTGACCACCGACGATGCCATGAACATCGTGCGCATGGTCCTCACCGGCCAGGTCAACCGCGAGATCGTCGGCCTCGTCAACCAGCACGGCCCCTTCGCCGTCGGCCTGTCCGGGGAGGACGCCAACCTTCTCACCGCCGAGCGCAAGACCGTCACCGTCGACGGTGAGCCCGTGGACATCGGGCGGGTCGGTGAGGTGACCGCCGTGGACCCCGGAGCCGTCGCCGCGCTCCTGGCCGACGGCCGCATCCCGGTGGTCTCCAGCGTCGCCCGGGCCGACGACGGGGGCGTCTACAACGTCAACGCCGACACCGCCGCGTCCGCCCTGGCCGTCGCCCTGGGGGCCAGCAAACTCATCATGCTCACCGACGTCGAGGGCCTCTTCGCCGACTACCCCGACAACACCGAGCTGATCAGCCGTCTCAACGTCGACGAGCTGCGTTCCCTCCTGCCGACCCTGGCGTCCGGCATGCTGCCCAAGATGGAGGCCTGCCTGCACGCCGTCGAGGGCGGCGTGCCCCAGGCGCACATCATCGACGGCCGGGTCCCGCACTCCCTGCTGCTGGAGGTCTTCACCGACCAGGGCGTGGGCACCATGGTCGCCGACGAGGAACTCGAAGCCGCCCTGCTCGCCGGGAACGGCCACCACCCGCGCCCCTGGCGCCCCACCGACACCACCACCCACAGCACAGGAGACGCACAGTGACCAGCGGTGCCGACCTGCGCGAGCGGTTCTCCGCCGCGCTCATGCCCACCTACGGGGTCCCGCCCATCGCCCTCAGCCTCGGGCGCGGCTGCGAGGTCTACGACGTCGACGGACGCCAGTACCTCGACCTCATCGCCGGGATCGCGGTCTCCAGCCTCGGCCACGGGCACCCCGCCCTCGTCAAGGCCGTGGCCCACCAGGCGGCCACGCTCGCCCACACGAGCAACCTGTTCGTCCACGAACGCGAGGTCGAGCTCGCCGAACGGCTCGTCACCCTCCTCGGCGGCGACGCCAAGGTCTTCTTCGCCAACTCCGGCACCGAGGCCAACGAGGCGGCCCTCAAACTCGTCAAGCGCGCCGCGGGCCCCGGCCGCCACTACTTCGTCGCCGCCACGCGCGGCTTCCACGGCCGCACCTCCGGCGCCCTCGCCCTCACCGGCAAGGACTCCATCCGCGAGCCCTTCGGCCCCTACGGCATGGACGTGCGGTTCGTCCCCCACGGCGACATCGACGCCCTCACCGAGGCCGTCGATCCGGGCTGCGTCGCCGTGTTCACCGAGCCCACCCAGGGCGAGGCGGGGGTCATCCCCGCGCCCGAGGGCTACCTGGCGGGCGTGCGCGCGGTGTGCGACGCGACCGGGGCCGCCTTCGTCCTCGACGAGATCCAGAGCGGCATCGGGCGCACCGGCCGGTGGTTCGCCCACCAGGACGCGGATGTGCGTCCCGACGTGCTCACCCTCGCCAAGGGCCTGGGCGGCGGGTTGCCCATCGGCGCCTGCGTCGGCTTCGGCGACTACGCCGACGCCTTCGCCAAGGGCGACCACGGCTCCACGTTCGGCGGCAACCCCGTGGCGTGCGCGGCCGCCCTCGCCGTCCTCGACACCATCGAGGGCGAGGGCCTGCTCGCCCACACCGCCGTCATGGGCGAGCTGCTCGCCGAGCAGCTCGACGAGATCGGCCACCCGCTCCTGGCGGGACAGCGCGGCAGCGGACTCTGGCGGGCCCTCACCCTGACCGCCCCCGTCGCCGCACACGTCCAGGAACAGGCCGCCGTCCGCGGCTTCCTCGTCAACGCCGTGGGGCCCGAGACCATCCGCCTCGCCCCGCCCCTCGTCATCACACCCGAGCAGATCGGCGTGTTCATCGAGGCCCTGCCGACCGTCCTCGACGCCGCCGAGGCCGCCGCCACCAAGGAGACGCAGCAGTCATGACCCGGCACTTCCTGCGCGACGACGACCTGTCCCCGGCCGAACAGGCCCGGGTGCTCGACCTCGCCGACGCGATGAAGAAGGACCGCTTCGACCACCGCCCGCTCGCCGGGCCGCGAACCGTCGCCCTCCTCTTCGACAAGCCCTCCACCCGGACCCGGCTGTCCTTCAGCGTCGGCGTCGCCGACCTCGGCGGCACTCCGCTGGTCGTGGACACCGCCACCACCCAGATGGGTCGCGGCGAACCCCTGGCGGACACCGCCCGCGTCCTGGAACGTCAGGTCGCGGCCGTCGTCTGGCGAACCTTCGCCCAGGCCGACCTGGAGACCCTCGCCCGCTCCATCTCGGTGCCGGTGGTCAACTCCCTCACCGACGAGTTCCACCCCTGCCAGATCCTCGCCGACCTCCAGACCGTCCGCGAGCACAAGGGCACCCTGAGCGGCCTCACCCTCGCCTACCTCGGCGACGGCGCCAACAACATGGCCCACTCCTACCTGCTGGGCGGTGCCACGGCCGGACTCCACGTGCGCGTCGGAGCTCCCGAGGGCTACCACCCCGACCCCGCCGTCCTCGCCCGCGCCGCCGAGATCGCCGAGGGCACGGGCGGCTCGGTCACCGTCACCACCGACCCCCGCGAGGCGGCCGACGGCGCCGACGTCCTGGCCACCGACACCTGGATCTCCATGGGCCAGGAGGACGAGGCGGGCGACCGTGAGGCGCTCTTCGGCCCCTACACCGTCGACACCGCCCTCCTGGCCGCCGCGCACCCCGAGGCGATCGTCCTGCACTGCCTGCCCGCCTACCGGGGCAAGGAGATCGCGGCCGAGGTCATCGACGGCCCCCAGAGCGTGGTGTGGGACGAGGCGGAGAACCGCCGCCACGCCCAGAAGGCCCTCCTCGCCTTCCTCCTGGACTCCGACGCCAACGCCGGGGGCGAGCGACGATGACCAACGACGGCGGCACCGCCCCCATGACCAAGGCGGCCCGGCACGCCCGGATCACCGACGTCCTCACCCGCGAGGACATCCGGTCCCAGGGGGAGCTGGCCAAGCGCCTGGCCGCCGCGGGGGTCCAGGTCACCCAGGCCACCCTCTCCAGGGACCTGGACGAACTCGGCGCGGTCAAGCTCCGCACCGCCGACGGCCACCTCGCCTACGTGTTGCCGGGGGAGGGCGGCGAACGCCTGCAACGCACCCGCCCCGACACGCTCGACCTGTCGGAGGCGTCCGGCGCCCGCCTGACCCGCCTGGCCGAGGACCTGCTGGTGTCGGCCGAGGCCTCCGCCAACATGGTCATCGTCCGCACCCCGCCGGGGGCCGCCCAGTTCCTGGCCTCCGCGATCGACCACACCGACTTCCACGCCATCCTGGGCACCATCGCCGGGGACGACACCATCCTGGTGATCTCACGCGACCCCCAGGGCGGCGAGGAACTGGCCGAGGCGCTGCTGCGCCTGGCCGACCGCAGACCCTGAGCCGTGCGTGCCTTGAGCTTCCGCTCCGCCTCGACTCGTGTCCGGGTGCCCGAAAGGCCGGGGACTCCTCATCCTCGGCGGCGCCCGCCGCTCGTTCCTCGCGCGCGGCTCGCCTCGTCGTGCACAACCCTGGCCGGTACCCGAACGAAACCCCCTCGGGTCGGCCACCCCAGGAAGTAGCTTGGGGCCCACCCCCCGCCCGTCCACGTCCACGTTCCACCGAAGGAGACCACCATGGCCGATCAGCCCGGCACCGAGACGCCAGGCACCGGCCAGCCCGAGGCCCTGCGTCTGTGGGGCGGCCGCTTCGAGGGCGGCCCCGACCAGGCGCTGGCCCGGCTCTCGCTGAGCACCCACTTCGACTGGCGGCTCGCCCGCCACGACATCGCCGGGTCCCGCGCGCACGCCCGCGCGCTGCACCGGGCCGGACTGCTCACCGCCGACGAACTCGACCGGATGATCGAGGGGCTGGACCGGCTGGAGGCCGACGTGGCCTCGGGCGCGTTCACCCCCGTCTTCGAGGACGAGGACGTGCACACCGCCCTGGAGCGCGGATTCATCGAGCGGGTCGGCCCCGAGCTGGGCGGACGGCTGCGCGCCGGACGCTCCCGCAACGACCAGATCGCCACCCTCGTGCGCATGTACCTGCGCGAGGAGGCCCGTTCCATCGCCGACGAACTCCTGTCTGTGGTCCGCGCCCTGGCCGACCAGGCCGCCGCGCACCCCGACGCCGCCATGCCCGGCCGCACCCACCTCCAGCACGCCCAGCCCGTGCTCCTCGGCCACCAGCTGATGGCGCACGCCTGGCCGCTGCTGCGCGACGTCGAACGACTGCGCGACTGGGACCGCCGGGCCGCCGTGTCCGCCTACGGCTCGGGTGCGCTGGCCGGGTCGTCGCTGGGACTGGACCCGGAGGCGGTCGCCGCCGAACTGGGCTTCCCCGCCTCGGCGGAGAACTCGATCGACGGGACCGCCGCCCGTGACGTCGTGGCCGAGTTCGCGTTCGTCACGGCCATGATCGGGGTGGACCTGTCCCGCCTGTCGGAGGAGGTCATCCTGTGGGCGACCAAGGAGTTCTCCTTCGTCACCCTGGACGACGCCTTCTCCACCGGTTCGTCGATCATGCCGCAGAAGAAGAACCCGGACGTCGCGGAACTGGCCCGGGGCAAGGCGGGTCGGCTCGTGGGCGACCTCACCGGCCTGCTCACCACCCTCAAGGGGCTCCCGCTCGCCTACAACCGGGACCTCCAGGAGGACAAGGAACCGGTCTTCGACGCGGTCGACAGCCTCCACCTGCTGCTGCCCGCGATGACCGGCATGGTCGCCACCCTCACCTTCCACACCGACCGCATGGCGGAGCTGGCACCCCAGGGATTCTCCCTGGCCACCGACATCGCCGAGTGGCTGGTCCGAGAGCGGGTGCCCTTCCGCGAGGCGCACGAGATCGCCGGGGCCTGCGTGCGCGTGTGCGAGGAGCGCGGGATCGACCTGCCCGACCTGACCGACGACGACTTCGCGGCCGTCTCCGAGCACCTGACGCCGAAGGTGCGCGAGGTCCTCACCGTCCAGGGTTCCCTCGCCTCCCGCGCCGGCAGGGGCGGCACGGCGCCGGTCCGCGTCGCCGAGCAGCTGGAGCGTCTGCGCGCCGGGGTCGCCGAGCACCGGGACGGCTGGCTCGCCGCCCCGCTCGCGGAGTAGCGGCACACGGCGCCACGGGCGGGCGGGTCCCTCCGGAGGGACCCGCCCGCCCGTCGTCCTCGCTCCGGCGACCACCGCGTATCCATTTCCGCGTTCCCCCGGCAGCGGACCCCCGAGTGCGATAGCGTCCTGAGTCTGCGGGCACCAAACGTGGCCTTGCCTGTACTCCCCGCGTACAGCGGGATCGCGCGTGCCTCCACGGGCTCGGCCCGCCACGCGACGGACCCTCGGACGGTCGGTCCGACCGGGTGCGGAGGGGCCACATCGATCGGCGCCCGCGACCAGTCGGTGGGGAGGAGTGCGATGGGACAGCCGGGCACCACCGGTCACGGCATCAGAGCACAGCTCAACAGGATGGTGCTGATCCCCAGCATCACCTTCCTGGTCCTGTTCGTCGTCCTGAGCGCGGCCACGCTCGTCCAGGCGGTCTCCCTCCGAGCGGCCGTCGGCGACGGCCGCGACGGCATCGAACTCGCCGACGCGCTCGCCCGGCTCCAGGAGGAGCGCCGACTCAGCGTCGAGTACCTGGCGGACCCCGGACCGCGGACACGCCGCCCCCTCGTCGACGCCGCCGACTCCACGGACGCGGCCCTCGACCGTGTGCGGGACCTGCGCGGCAGCCTCGGCGCACGCGACGAACCGGGCGTCCCCGAGCTCGCCGACGCGTTCTTCGCCTCGTTGGACGAGGTCGAGCGGACCCGCGCCGACAACCTCGCCGATCCCGGCGGGATCGAGGACACGATCGCGAGCTACACCTCCTCCGTCCACCAGGGCATCCGGCTCTACGCCAGCATCGCGCGCGCCCTCGACGACGGACCCGCCTCCGCCGAGGCCGCCGCCGCCACCGATCTCATGTGGGCCCTGGAGAGCTTCAGCCACGCCGACGCCCGCGTCAGCGCGATCCTCGCCCGGGACCGCCTCACCCGCACGGACCAACTGCGCGTCGCCGAACTCGCCGCCGACGCCCGCCACCGGGTGACCACCACCGGTCCCGGTCGGGCCGCCCCCGACCCCGCCGCCCCCACCGCGCGAGCCCTCGCCGAGAGCGACGCCTGGCGCGAGGCCCTCGACATCACCGACACCCTCATCCACCACGACCCCGCGGTCACCGTCGACCCGGTGACCGCGGAGCGGACCCGCGACACCACCCCGCCCCCCGGGACCGACGCCTGGCGCGCGGCGGCCGACCGGGTCACCGACGATCTCGAGGCCGTCATCGGCGCCCGAACCGGATCCGTCGTCGCCGCCGGGGAGGAGGCCAGCTCCTGGATGCTCACCCTCGCCCTGGGCGGCGGCATCGTCTCCCTCTTCGCGGGCACCGTGGCCTACGGCGTGGCCGCCCGCTCCGCCAGCCGGCTCACCTACCGCCTGGCCAAACTGCGTTCCGACACCCTCGGCACCGCACGCTCCGACCTGCCCCGCATCGTGCGGCGGCTGGAGGCGGGCGAGACCGTCGACCTCGACACCGAGATGAAGCAGCTCGACCACGGCGACGACGAGGTCGGCCAGGTCGCCGACGCCTTCAACATCGCCCAGCGCACCGCCGTCAGCGCCGCCGTCAAGCAGGCCGACCTCCGGGCGGGCGTCAACCGGGTCTTCCTCGGCATCGCCCACCGCAACCAGTCGCTCGTGCAGCGCCAGATCCAGCTCCTGGACCGGGTCGAACGCGAGGAGGAGGACCCCGACCTGCTGGAGAGCCTCTTCCAGCTCGACCACCTGGCCACCCGCGGGCGTCGCCACGCCGAGAACCTCATCATCCTCGGCGGGGCGCAGCCCGGTCGGCGCTGGCGCCATCCCATCCCCCTGGTGGACATCCTGCGCGGCGCCATCTCCGAGACGGAGGAGTACGCGCGGGTGCGGGTGACGTCCGTGCCCGAACTGTCGCTGGCCGGCGCCGCGGTGGCCGACGTCATCCACCTGTTGGCCGAACTGGTCGAGAACGCCACCGCCTACTCCCCGCCGCACACCGAGGTCACCATCGCCACCGAGACCGTGCCCAAGGGGGTCGCCGTCGAGGTCGAGGACCGCGGACTCGGCATGACCGAGGACGCCCTGGCCAAGGCCAACACCACCCTCAGCGAGGCGCCCGAGTTCGACGTCATGGGCCCGGGCACCGACGCCCGGCTGGGCCTGTTCGTCGTCGCCCGCCTCGCGCACAAACACGGCATCGGAGTGCAGCTGCGTTCGTCCCCCTACGGGGGCACGCGCGCCGTCGTGCTCATCCCGTCGGCGCTCATCACCTCCGGTTCGGCCGGGGGGACCGAGCGGCCCCGGATCGGCGGCGTCGCGCGTGCGGGGGTCAACGCCGCGCCGGAGCGGCGGGATCGGGGGGACACACACGACCTCCTCGCCACCGCGGGCGGGGCCTCCGGTCGTCAGCGGCCCCTGCTGCGGCCGGTCCCCCCGCACTCCGACGGTGACGCCAGCGTGGCCCGGTCCCCGCGCGGCACCGGCTCGCCCGTGCTCCGGCAGGTTCCCGACCTGGCGGTCTCGGGCGCTGACGGAGCCGGTACCGGTGAGGTCGCCGACCACGGCAACGGTCGCGTGGGGGCCGGCTCCGACCGGCCCGGCCTGCCCAGACGCAGGCGGCAGGCCAACCTCGCACCGCAGCTCAGGGAGGACCGGGGCACGGGCCCCGCTCCGAGGTCGGCGGGCCGGAGCCCGGAGCAGGCACGCCGGATGATGAACGCCTTCAGCGCGGGTACGCGCCGTGGGCGGGCCGAGGACGTCGACGGGAGCGAACACGGAATTGACGGTCAGGTCGGTGCGGACACCGACGATCACACGGGAGAGAGCGACTGAGATGGTGGGCAAGAGCAAGGCCGCGGACAACCTGGACTGGTTGTTGGACGATCTGGTGGATCGCGTGGTCGGCGCCGACCACGCGATCGTGCTGTCGGCTGACGGGCTGTCCCTGGGGCGGTCCCGCGGGTTGGCCCCCGAGGACGCCGAGCACCTGTCGGCGCTCGCGTCCGCGTTCCAGAGCCTGGCGCGGGGGACGGGACGGCACTTCGGCGGGGGAGAGGTCCGCCAGACCGTGGTCGAGATGGAGCACTCCTACCTCTTCGTCACCGCGGCGGGGTCGGGGGCCTGTCTGGCGGTGCTGGCCAGCGAGGACGCCGACGTCGGTCTGGTCGCCTACGAGATGAACCTGCGGGTCAAGCGGGTGGGGCAGTTCCTCACGGCCGCGCCGCGGCGGTCCGCGGGGCTCAGCGCCATGGGAGGGACAGGTTCGTGAACACATCGGGCGAACAACGCGACGCCGTCCTTCCGGGACCCGTACCCGCGGAGGGGGCGGGTACCGGGGCCTCCGGCCTGGAACCCGGCGGCGACCGCTCCGAGCCCTGGTACCGGGGGAGGACCCATCCGACCTCCGAGGGGCCCTCCCCGGGCGTCCTGGCGGGTGACGCGCCGGGGGGGTCCCTGGTCCGCCCCTACACGATGACGCGGGGGCGCACGCGCCCCCGCGACCACGGGCCGCGGCTGGACATGATCACCATCGTGGTCGCCGTCCGCGGCCGGGACGCGCGACCCCTGGAACCCGAGCAACGGGAGATCCTGCGGTTGTGTCGGCGGCCGATCTCGGTCGCGGAGATCTCGGCCCGGCTCGACATCCCCATGACCGTGGTGAAGGTGCTCCTGAGCGACCTCGTCGCCGAGGGAGACGTCCGCACACGGGCCTCCGTGCCCGTGACCCAACTTCCCGAGAAGAAAGTACTTCAGGCGGTACTCGATGGCATCCGCAGACTCTGAGACCCGGCCGGGGGCGCGGGAAGCGGCCCAGCAGGAGCCGATCCCGCAGGCAGTCAAGATCATCGTCGCCGGGGGGTTCGGCGCGGGCAAGACCACCCTGGTCGGCTCCGTCAGTGAGATCGCCCCGCTGAGTACCGAGGAACTCATGACCGAGGCCAGTTGCGGGGTGGACGACACCGGAGGCGTGGAGGACAAGACCACGACCACGGTCGCCCTGGACTTCGGCCGCATCACCATCAACCCGGACATCGTGCTGTACCTGTTCGGGACACCGGGCCAGGACCGGTTCTGGTTCATGTGGGACGAGCTGTCCGCGGGGGCGCTGGGCGCCGTGGTGCTCGCCGACACGCGCAGGCTCGACACCTGCTTCCACGCCGTCGACTTCTTCGAACGGCGCGGCGTGCCGTTCGTCGTGGCGGTCAACCGCTTCGACGGCGCCGAGGACTACCGGGTGGAGGAGGTGCGCGAGGCGCTGGACGTCAGCGAGGGGGTCCCGATCCTGATGGCCGACGCCCGGGTGCGCACGTCGTGCAAGGAGGTCCTCGTCGAGTTGATCACGCACGTCCTCAGGGTGCGGAGTCCGGCCCTGAGCGGATGAGGTCCGGCGCCCCCGCGCCGGGCCGACGGGGCGGTCCGGTATACGTTCGGGACACACACCCTCGAATGCGGTGTTGAACGCTACAATGTCGCGGCAGTGACCTTGGCCGTGATCTGCCCCGATCGCCCCATCCGCCTCTTATCTGAATCCTGGTATGCGAAACTCAGACCGACTTCCTCCACGCGAACTCCCCAAGCGTCGTTCCGGTCGACACCGCAACCCGCTGTCCTTCGACAACTGGTTCGGTACGCCCGCGCTCGTCATGGCGGTCCCGGGAACGGCCGAACAGGCCAGGGACGCCGACGGCGGGTCGATCGGTGCCCGGATGGCCGATCTGGTACGCGCCTACCGCCCCGAGGTCACGATCCGCTTCGGGCACACCGAGGGTGACGAACAGACGCTCGCCGAGGCGCTCACCGGCCTGGACGAAGGGGAGGACCGTCCGCTGGCCGGTGTCGTGGTGCCCCTGGTCACCGCCCCGCACGAGGCCGCGTCCGCGGCGATCTCCGCGGCCGTGGCCGACTCGGGCGCGAACGTGCGCGTCACCGAGGGGCTCGGCCCCCACCCGATGCTGGCCGAGGTCCTGCACCTGCGGCTGGCCGAGGCCGGGTTCGTGCGGGCCGACCGCATGCGCCTGATCAGCGTGGTGGCGCGGGACACGACGATGGCCGACGGCGTCGTCGTCGGCGCGGTCGGCGGTGAGGGCGCGGTGGGCGCGGCCGGGGTGAGCGCGGTCCTGCTCGCCGCCCGTCTCGGACTGACCGTCCTGCCCGCCGACCTGGACAGCGCGGAGTCGGTGGAACAGACCGTCGCCCAGCTCCGCCAGGGCGGATGCCAGCGCCCGGTGATCGCGCCGAGCGCCCTGGGCCCCGAGCTGCCCCGCGCGGAGCTGGAGGCGCTGGCCGAGCGCGTCGGGGCGCGCCTGGGTACGCCGCTGGGGGCGGACAGCCTGCTGGGCAAGATCGCCGCCCTGCGCTACGCCGAGATCCTCAACTCGCTGGGGGTCGAGCAGCCGCCGACCGTCGACGAGCTCCCCGCACCGGTGGGTTCCCGGCACCGCCCGGAGTCCTGATCCGGGACGTGACACGAGGTCGCGACACGCCGGGTTCCACGGGAGGACACACGGGGCCATCCGTTCCACGGGTGGCCCCTTCGCGTGCGTACCGGTGTGACCTGGGTTTTCGAAGTGAACACGGGTTCCGTAGCACATCGAGGGAGTCCGTTTCCGCCTCGAAGGATAACTATTCGTGATTGTTTGACAGCGTAGGGCAATGAAACTCCGATAGCCTCGCAACGACCGCACTCCGTCGAAGCGCCCGCCAAGGAGCACGGCGGATCCACAGGTTGGAGGGGGCCATGCGTAGAACCCGCGACCGCGCGCCCACGATCCGCGCGCAGCTCACCCGTATCGTGCTGATCCCGAGCCTGTGCTTCCTGGCGCTCTGGCTCGTCGTGGCCGCAGTGGGGACGGCCCAGGCGGTCCAGCTGATGAGCGCGGTCGCCCAGGCGAGGGAAGGGGCCCGCGCCTACTCCGCCGCCGCCAACGAACTGCGGGCCGAGCGGCGGCTGACCGTCGTGCACCTCGGCCTCGGCGAGCGGGAGGCGGCCGACGCCGCGCTGCGGGCGGAGCTCGACGCCCAGCGTGAGCGCACCGACGCGTCCCTGACCCGGGCGGTCACCGCGGTGGGCGCCCCGCCACCGCCGCTCGAGGAGGCGCCCACGGCGGTGACCGAGTTGCGCACGGACATCGACGAGGGGAACGCCGGTCGAGGGGAGGCGCTGATCCGGTACGGCGACGTCCTCGACGCCCTCCAGGACGCCACGACCGCGCTCCTGCACTCCACCGACGGCGGCGAGAACCTGACCGACGCGATCCTCACCCAGGAACTGCTCGGCGCCCGGTCCGCCTTCGCCCGGGCGGACGCGCTCCTGGCCGGGGTCATCGCCGCGGGGGAGATGAGCTACGAGGAGACCGCCCACTTCACCTACCTGACCGCCTCCTACCGCGACGCCCTGGAGAACGCCGAACCCGCCATGCACCCCACGGTGAGGGAACGCTACGAGGCGATGGTCGCCCAGGACGCCTGGGCGCGGACCGAGAGAGTCAGCCGCCGCGTGGTCACCCGGCCGCCGATCGCCGAATCCGCCACGGGGGAGGGCGACCAGGCGGTCGAGGGCGCACCCCCCGGATGGAACACCCGCATCGACGTCACCGACGTCGAGTGGGACGCCTCCTCGGCCGCCGCCGCGCTGGTCCTGGACGGCCTGACCCGCGCCCAGATCGAACGCACCGTCGACCTGGCCTGGAGCACCGCGCTGCTGCGCGTCTCGCTCGGCGTGGCGGCCGGGGCGGCCACCCTCGGCGCGGGCGTCGCCGCGATCGCCGTCGTCAGCCGTTCGTCGCGCCGGCTCACCGACCGGCTGGCCCGGCTCCGGGAGCAGATCCTGGACCGCGACGAGGATCTGCCCGCCATCCTGGACCGGGCCCAGCGGGGGCACCGGGTCGACGTCCACGAGGAACTGCCCCTGCTGGACGAGTGCGGGGACGACGAGATCGGGCAGGTCGCCGAGGCCCTGGACAGCGCCCAGGTCGCCGCGGTGGAGGCGGCGGTCCGCCAGGCGGAGATCCGACGCGGCGCCAACCGGGCGTTCCTCGGCGTCGCCTTCCGCAACCAGACGCTGGTCCAGCGCCAACTGCGCCTGTTGGACGAGATCGAGTACCACGAGCAGAACCCGGAGGCACTGCACCGCCTGTTCCGGCTGGACCACCTGGCCACGCGGGCGCGCCGCTACGCCGACAACCTCATCATCCTCGGGGGTGGCCAGTCGGCCCGCCGGTGGCGCCAGCCGCGTCCGCTCGTGGACGTGCTGCGCGCGGCCATCGCCGAGACGGAGGACTTCGAACGGGTACGGCTGACCTCGGCGCCGCGGGCGCTCCTCCAGGGGCAGGCGGTCGAGGACATCGTCCACCTGCTGGCGGAGCTGGTGGAGAACGCCACCCAGTTCTCACCGGCCGGAACCCCCGTGGACGTCGGCTGCGCACCCGTGGCGGACGGTCTGACGGTGGAGGTCGAGGACCGGGGGGTGGGCATGTCCGAGCACGGGTACGCGGCCGCCGAGCGGACGCTCAACCAGCCCCCGGAGTTCGACGTGATGGCCCTGCCCGACGACCCGCGCCTCGGACTGTTCGTCGTGGCCCGGCTCGCCGGACGGCACGGGGTCCGTGTCTGGCTGCGTCCGTCCCCCTACGGAGGGACCCGGGCGACCGTGCTCATCCCGGACACCCTCCTCGAACCGCTGGAGAACGCGGCGCCGGTCGCGGGGCGGGGGACCCCACCGTCGGGTGTGCCGACGGGCGGCCGGATACCGGACCCCACACGCCACCCCGAGGAAGGGGGAGGGGTGCCCGTGACCGACCCCGGGCACGGCGGGCCGCCGGTCGCCGCTCCGCCGGGCGGGGTCCCACCCCACCCCACCCACCCCAGCGGACCCCAGGTCATCCCGCCTCCCCACCCGCCGCACGGGGGCCACGGTGAGCGCTGAGGGATCGAAGGCCGGGGGCGGCCACGGGCACCTCCCCCACCCCGACACCGGTCCGGTCCCGGTTCCGGAGGTCGCCGTCCCGCCCGCAGCGGAGGCCGAGGCCCCCGACACCGTGTGGCTCGGCCTGGACAGCGCCGGAGCCGGGAGGGAGAGGTTCCTGCGCCCGTTCGCGGTCGACGCGGGTGACCCCGACGCGGTGCGGTCGCACGGTACCGCGCGCGGGCGCGGGATCGACCTGCTCGGGCACGTCGTCGCCGCCCGGACCCCCGGACGGCGGGAACGGCTGCGGCCCGAGCGCGGCGCCATCCTGGAGCACGCCCGGCACGCGCGGACGCTGGTCGAACTGGCGGCGGAGGTGCGGTTGCCGGTGGGCCAGGTCCGGGAGATCGTCGCCGACATGGTGGGCGAGGGGGCGCTCCAGCTCTGTGGCCCCTCACGCCCGCTGGCCCACCAGGACATCCTGCACGCGGTCCTGGTGGGGCTGAAGTCGCTCTGACCGACCCTGCCCGGGGCGCCCGCGGGCGGTGTTGCTAGCGTTCCGCCATGCGCAGCACCGAACACGTCGGCGTCGTCGGCGCCGGAATCGTCGGACTGGCCCTCGCCCGGCGGCTCTCCCTGCACAGGCCGGGTGCCCGCGTCACGGTCCTGGAGAAGGAGGACCGGGTCGCCGCGCACCAGACCGGCCACAACAGCGGTGTCGTCCACGCCGGTCTGTACTACCGGCCGGGGTCGCTCAAGGCCACCCTGTGCCGTCGCGGGGTCGGCCTGCTCAGGGAGTACTGCGCGGAGCACGGCCTGCCCTACCGGGAGGTCGGCAAGGTCCTGGTCGCGGTCGACGACGAGGACACGGCGCGGTTGGCGGACATCGAGCGGCGGGCCAGGGACAACGGCGTGCCCGGGGTGGTCCGTCTCGGCCCCCGGGGGCTGCGCGACGTCGAGCCGCACGCCGCGGGCGTGGCGGCGCTGCACTCGCCCACCACGGCGATCACCGACTTCGTCGCCGTCGCCGAGCAGCTCGCCGACGACGTGCGCCGCTCCGGTGGGCGCGTGCTCCTGCACACCCCCGTCATCGACATGCGGCAGGACCACGACGGCGTCGAGGTCCTCACCGGCGACCCCGACGGCGAGCGGCGCATCCACCGCTTCGACCGCCTCGTGGTCTGCGGTGGGCTGCACGGCGACGAACTCGCGCGGATGGCGGGGGCGGGCGCCGACCCCAGGGTCGTGCCGTTCCGCGGCCACTACCACGAACTCGTCCCCGAGCGCCGCCATCTCGTGCGCGGGCTGGTCTACCCGGTCCCCGACCCGCGGTACCCGTTCCTCGGGGTGCACCTGACCCGGCACGTCCACGGTGAGGTCATGGCCGGTCCCAACGCCATCCTCGCGGCGGCACGCGAGGGCTACCGGGCACGTGACCTCGCCCCGGACGACCTCGCGCGGACGCTCTCCTGGCCCGGCTTCTGGAAGCTGGCCCGCCGCCACTGGCCGATGGGCGCCCGCGAGGTCCTCGTGTCCTCCTCGCGCGCGGTGTTCGCCCGCCAGGCGCGTCGGCTCGTACCCGAGATCAGCGCCGCCGACCTGCGTCCCGCCGGATCCGGGGTCCGGGCGCAGGCGCTGGGCCGGGACGGCACGCTGCTCGACGACTTCCGTGTCGACACCCACGGGCGGGTGGTGTGCGTGCGCAACGCGCCCTCGCCCGCGGCCACGTCGTCGCTGGCGATCGCCGAGTTCCTCGCCGACCACCACGTCCCCGAACGCTGACGGGGGCGGTTCCACGGGGGCGTCCGCAGGCGAGCCCGGGGTGCCCGGGGCGTGTCGGAGCGGAGTTGTCCACAGGTTCGGGCGCACCCTGGTGAGGTGCCCCGAGCGCTTCGATCATGGATGGGGACGGGGAGTCGGGAAGGGCCCGGAACCACCGTCGGAGGTGCCCATGACCATGCTCGGACGGCTCGTGGCGGCGGTCACCGCCCTGATCGCACTCGTGTTCACCGCGGCTCCGGCCGCCGCCGACCCTGGAGGAGACGTGGACGGTTTCACCGTCGGGTACCTGCCCGCTCAGGTCGACGATCAGACGTCGGTCGACGAGTTCGACTACGAGTGGGGCGACGTGTCCTTCTCCACCCGTGTGTGGGAGAGGGCGTTGGAGGGCGGAGGCGCCAGGGTCGTCCTCCAGGTCCTCGTGATGCGCGGGGACCGGCTCTCGGACCTGGACGCGGTCCGCGCGTTCCTGGCCGAGTACCACGAGCGCTCCCCGGACGGCTGGGAGCTCACCCCGTTCGACAACCGGGGGGTCCCGGCCCTGCACGGGGAGACCGAGGCCTTCTGGTGCCCCGAACCGGGGGTCGCGGTGGAGGTCCGGGACGCCTTCGGCCTCCTCGGCCAGGAGGAGCTGCTGGCGACCGCTCGGGGGATCAGCCAGCGTCCCCTCGGCTGAGCGGTCGGCCACGGCCGCCCGTCCGTGGTGGCGGACGGCAGCCGTGGCGACGGTTCGACGCGGAGGTTCAGCAGCCGGCGAGCACCTCGCGCAGGGACTCCGCCTCGTCCTGGTCCACGGTCAGCTCCCAGACGTGCTTGACCTCGATCCAGGACACCGCGTAGTCGCAGTGGAAGGACTCCAGCGGGGGCAGCCAGTCACCCGGGTCCTCGTCGCTCTTGGACCGGTTGCTGGAGGCGCTGACCGCCCACAGCTGGGGAGAGGCGTCGAGGTCGTTGGCGAAGCGTTCGCGCTCGGCGGTCGTCCACTCGCTCGCGCCCGAACGCCACGCCTCCTTGAGCGGAACCATGTGGTCGATGTCGAGGTCACCGGCCTCGGTGAGGGTCTCGCCGTCGTAGACGCTGTACCAGGTACCCGACACCGGCTGACAGTCGTCGTCGACCTCCACGTCCTCACCGTCGCGCAGCAGGACCACCTGGCGGGTGGTGCAGCCGTCCCGCACGCCGGAACTCCAGTGCGGGAACAGGGAACGGTCGTAGCCGGGCGGGTCGGTCTCCGCCACGACGTCCAACTCCTCCAGCCACCGGAGCGCCTCCTCCACGTCGGGGGATCCGCCCGCCGACGTTCCGTCGGCGGGGGGAGCGCTGGCACCGGTGTCGGGTCGGGGCGAGCCCTGGGTCGGGAGGTCGATCACCCCCAGTTGGTACAGGGCGACTACCGCGACGACGACGAGGGCACCGGCGGCACCGGTGAGGATCTTCTTGGGCACGGAGAACTCCAACGCGGTCCGGGTTCCCCGGACGCGGGGTGCTCCGGGGCGCTCCACCAGCTTGACGTACGCGGAAACGGTACCGGGCTGGTGGGGATCCACGCGCCGGGCCCTGACCACCTCCGTGACGCCGAGGCGGCCGGCCGGCATCAGGGTCCCCCTCCGGGGCGGCCTCCGCCGTTCCTCTCCTCCCCGAACCGCGCGGAGACGGTGTCGGGCCAGCTCCGGACGGCCCGCACGGACCCCTCCACCAGGAGTTCGTAGCTCTCGTCGACGTCCTCGGGCAGGCCGAAACCGCCCCGGCTCTCCAGGTCCACGAAACCGTGCAGGGCGCTGCGCAGGGTACGGACGGCGTGCACCGCCTGGTCACCGTCGATCCCGAACCCGCGCAGGACGGCCGTGAGCACCTCCACCGGAACGGCGTAGATCCGCTGGGCCTCGGTGTCGTCCGCGGCGGGGGCCCGTTGGAGCGCGGCGTACCGTCCCGGGTGGGTGTGCGCGTAGCGGCGGTAGGCCACGGCCACGGCGCGCAGCGCGTCGGGCCCGGCGAGTCCGGTGGCGGACACGCGCAGCCGGTCACCGAGTTCGGCCGCCGCGAGCAGGCCGATCTCGCGTCGCAGTCCCGTCAGGCCGTCGACGTGCTTGTACAGGCTCGGGACCGCCACCCCGAGCCGTTTGGCGACCGCGGCGAGGGAGAGGGCGTCGAGCCCCTGCTCGTCGATGAGCAGGGCCGCCTCCTCCGCCACCAGCCGCGGGGTCAGTCCGGCCCTAGGCACCGGCACGCACCTCCTCGACCAGGTCCAGGAGGGCGGGTACGACGAGATCGGGGCGCTGGGACTGCGGGTAGTGGCCGCACTCGGGGACCATCCGCACGGATCCGCCGACCACCGAGGCCACCCACGCGGCCTCGGCCGCGGGGTCGGGCCAGTCCGGGTCCTGCTCACCGACCAGCACCACGGCCCTCGCGCTGAGGCCGTCCGCGTCCAGGACCTCTTCGTGGGGTGCGTGGATGGTGGAGCGCACGGCTCGGAAGCGGTCCGGGGGACGCAGCATCGCCATGACGCGTGCCTTCTGTTCCTCGTGCCCCTCCGGCTTTCGGCCGGTGTGCAGGCTGTCGTAGTAGGACGTCAGCGCCTTGGGCCCCCAGGGGCGCAGGAGCAGCAGCCGCAGCATGACCCTGGTGAACAGGTTCGGCGTGGCGCTGCGCAGGAACGGACCCAGCAGGGCGATTCCGGCGACCAGCTCGGGGCGTTCCCCGGCGGCGATGGTCGCCGCGGCCCCGCCCATCGAGCAGCCGACCACGACGGCGCCGGTCCCGTCGAGTTCCTCGATGAGGGCGAGCGCGTCCTCGGCGGCCGCGCGGTTGTCGTACCGGTCGAACGTGGTGTCGCTGTCACCGTGGCCGCGCAGGTCCATGACGGCGACCCGGTGTCCGGCGTCGGCGAGGGCGGCGCCGACGAATCGGAAGGAGGCGCGGTGGTCGAACATCCCGGGGACGCAGACGACGAGGGTGCCGTCGTTTCCGGGGCCGTAGAGGTCGTAGGCGATCCGTCCCCGCGGACGGTGGAGGTGGTGCACGGTCGGCTCTCCCCAGTTGGCTATGGCCTATAGCCCAAAAGCTAATACTATTAGCTTTTGTATGTCAAGGGCCTCGGACGCCGAGGAGGGCGCCGGGGACTCTTCCCGGCGGCCCCCGGCGTTGTGTGTGACGGATGCTCAGTCCGGCGGGCCCGATAGCGTGGGGTACGAGGAAAACCGGGTGATCGTCCGCAATGACCCGGCCTACACTTCCAGGCAGATCGGGCCCGGGGCCCGCCCTAGCGACAGAGAGACGACAGTGACCGACATCATCGACGAACTCCAGTGGCGCGGCCTGCTCGCGCAGACGACCGACCTTGACGCACTCCGCAAGGCGCTCGCCGATGGTCCGATCACCCTGTATTGCGGATTCGACCCGACGGCGGGCAGCCTGCACGTCGGCCACCTCACCCAGATCCTCACCCTGGCCCGTTTCCAGCAGGCCGGTCACCGTCCCATCGCCCTGGTCGGCGGCGGCACGGGGCTCATCGGTGACCCCAAGCCCACCGCCGAGCGGCAGATGAACTCGGTCGAGACCGTGCGCGGTTGGGTCGACAACCTGGGGGCGCAGCTGTCGGCCTTCCTCCGGTTCACCCCCGAGGGGGAGCAACCGCGGCCGACCGACGCGATCCTCGCCAACAACGCCGACTGGCTGGGCGAGATCAACGCGATCGAACTGCTGCGCGACGTCGGCAAGCACTTCAGCATCAACCAGATGCTCGCGCGCGAGACCGTCCGCAGCCGCCTCGACGGCGAGGGGATGAGCTACACCGAGTTCAGCTACGTGCTGCTCCAGTCCTACGACTACGTCCAGCTCTACCGGCGCTACGGATGCGTTCTCCAGACCGGCGGTTCGGACCAGTGGGGCAACATCACCGCGGGTCTGGACCTGATCCGCCGGATCGACGGCAACGAGCCGCACGGTCAGGCGCACGCCCTGACCACCAACCTGCTCACCAAGGCCGACGGCACCAAGTTCGGCAAGACCGAGTCGGGCAGTGTCTGGCTCGATCCCGAACTGACGTCGCCGTACGCCTTCTACCAGTTCTGGTTCAACGCCGACGACCGTGACGTCATCCGGTACCTCAAGGTGTTCAGCTTCCTCAGCAGGAGCGAGATCGAGGACCTGGAGCGCCAGACCGAGGAGCGGCCGCAAGCCCGTGCCGCCCAACGCGCCCTGGCGCGGGAGCTCACCACGCTCGTGCACGGCGAGGAGGAGTGCCGCAAGGTCATCGACGCGAGCCTGGCCCTGTTCGGCCGTGCCGACCTGGCGGAGCTGGACGCCCGCACCCTGGACGCCGCGCTGTCCGAGGTGCCCAAGGCCGAGGTCTCGGGGCCGGTCGAGGAACTGCCGACCGTCGCCGAGCTGTTCGCGCAGAGCGGCCTGACCAACAGCAAGTCCGCCGCCCGCCGCGCCATCCAGGAGGGCGGGGCGTACGTGAACAACGTGAAGGTCACGGACGTCGAGGCGCGGATCGGTGCGTCCGACATCCTCCAGGAACGGTTCGTCGTGCTGCGCAAGGGCAAGCGCAACATCGGTGGAGTCATCCTCACCCGGGAGTGACCAGCGCCGTCTCCGTACCGGTCGGGGCCGACGTCCTCCGCGGCGTCGGCCCCGACGTGTGCGCGGAGTACCGCACGGACGAGGGAGAGCGGGCTGTTGTTGGCGGGATGAGGGTTTCGATGAGGAATGTCCTGGGCAGATAACATGTTGACAGTGACAGAGCCGACGCGGTTAGTCGGTCCAGGTGTGTGGACCGGACGCGTCAGGGGCCTGAAGATGCCGCCCGGACAGGGGCGACAGGGCCCCGGATCCACGGGTTCCCACCCGATCCGGGGTCTGGTTTGACGTTCAGGGAACACGTCCCTATACTCGAAAGAGTCGCTGCGGGACGGCGAGCGGCCCTCATAGGTCGACTCGGAACCGGGCCGTGACACACCTTCCTCTCGCCATCGTGGTTCGAGCACTCGCTGGAGCCCGGTAGGCTCGGGGGGTCGCTTTCCACACCGGTGAAACAGCCGAGACGGACGAGCGACAGATGGAGTGACAGACGGGTGCTTTACCCCGTTCGGTTGATCCGAAACCGCCGGTTTGGCGGGACACGGAACACCTGATAAAGTAAAGACACAACAAAGCGGAAACGCAGACGCCTT